>CAMBLG010000037.1 GCA_945868435.1 uncultured Lachnospiraceae bacterium | reverse complement strand
CTGTGTGCATCCGGCACCTTTCAGTTTTGCTGTTACATAAGAAAGTCCTTCTGTTTTTGTCATACCTTCCAGATTGTAATTCATTACAATTCTCTGCCGGAAAGGTTCGTGTATGCTAAGACGCAGAGTACTGTTTAATTGAGGCAATCCGGCAAGCAGGACGACTGCCCTGTCTCTGGAATCCATCTCGAAATTGAACAGCATTTTCAGATCATTTAGGACAGCGTTTCCAATATAATTCGCTTCATCAATGATAATGACAGGTGTTTGGCGCTTTTCAAGTACAAGGCGGTTAATCTCATTCTGTATGATCTTAAAGTTGTCGGTTTTACGAAATGCAGGCTGTGCACCAAGCTCTGAAGCAAGATTTCGGTAAAAATCGTTTACGGTAAGAGTCGACAGGCTGGAATAAACTACTTTGTATAAAGAGGGATTCAGCCCGGCGGACCAGTTACGGATAGCGGTGGTCTTTCCTCTGCCGGCACTGCCGGTCAGCAGACCGAATCCTTTTGTGACCAATAGATAATTCAGGCGGAACAGAACTTCCTTGTATTCCTGGGTTTCTACAAGGACTTCCTTTGAGTTTTTTAAGAAAGGGTTGAATTCCAACCCATATCTTGCAGTATAATCCATGATTATTCATCTCCTTTGCAAAGACGTACTTTTTCTCTTTTAATCAATGCGTTTTCTGTTTTGTTGAGAATCCGGATAGGAGTCAGGGCTCCATCGGATTCTACAATAAAGATTTCTTTCATATCGGGAGAATACCGGAGCCGGATACGCTGGCGCGCAAATCGGCAATCCACTTCGTATTCAATCTGGTCAATGACAATGACGCAGTCAGCAGAAACGCGACGCTCGATTTCCAGAAGGAAGTCTTTCTCAATCTCATCGGAAGACAGCCTGCGGATCTGCTCCGGTTCTGAAAAGAAACGGTCCTGTGGTGATATGCCGTGCAGGGAAGAATGGGGTGACTGGTTGTATTTCTGAACATAAGCATGCAGGCTGCCGCGGAGTTCATCGAAGGAATGGAAATCCCGCATATCGAGACCTGCCATCCACTGGTCTTTCATGGTGCGGAACCAGCGCTCAATCTTGGCCTTCCCGGTTGGAGTGTATGGCTGACAGTAGCTGAGTGTAGTGCCGATCCTGGCAGCAAGAAGTTCCATCTGCTTGTTTTTATACGACTTTCCATTATCGAAATTCAGTACCTTTGGACGACCGTACTTTGATACTGCTGATTTCATGACAGACATCAGATTTACAAAGGTATCATTGTAGAAGATATCGATACCGGTAATGAACCGGCTGGCATCATCGATTAGGGCGATGATGTAAATCCGATGTTTCTTACCATCTGCATCGGTAAACCGTGGTCCGACACTGCTGTCACCACACCATACTTCATTGATGTGTGGGCGTTCATAACGGCGCATGTCCCTGTTGGGAGTCTGCCGGAGTTCGTTCTGAATCTGGTTGACGAAACGGCAGACCGTGGATTCTGAAACCTGCCCATTTATGATGGAACCGTCAGCTCTGAGCTGTCTGTAAATGGCCGCTGCTGACATGCGGGGATAGTTCATCTTGAAATAGCGGATGCGTTCCTGTAATTCATCATCAAGTTTGCGACTCATACCAGCATCGGACCGTCCTTTGGGGACAAGAGCATCAAACCCATGGTTCTGATAATCCAGATACCATTTTTCAATGGTTGCCGGAGCATAGTGATGAACACGTCCGTCCGGTCCAACGAGTCCTTTGGCGGAGATTTCTGTGTAAAAAGCGGTCTTACTGGGATAGTTTTCATCCAGACCGGCAATAAGTGGAGCGATCGCACCATAGCGCATTAGTGCGATTTCCTGTTGTTTTTCTGATTTCATTCTATTTTGCCTCCTTTTTCTAAAGGATAACGAAACAGAAAGCTCCTGTCGTGTAAGGTTATGTTGGTAAAAGAAAAAGTTGATTGCAGGTTGTTTTAATCTGCATGAACTGCCTTGAAAAAAAGGAAAAACATCCCGATACAAGGGAACTTCGATCGGAAAGCGTCAGTCCTGAAGAACGCAGACGTTCCCTCCAGTGGAGCCGATAGGAACGTATGAGGGATTTGAGGTTATTTTCATCAATACAGCACTGGTCAGCAAGAACAGAATCAGGAGAGGTTTTCCGCTCATAGGAAAGGATAGCGGACATATGTACTACCAGTGGAATCTGGGAATAAGGGACAAAAGAAGAAAGAAGAAGGGCATGTGTGTGACCACACTGTTTACAGTAAACCCGGACGATGGATAAAGTGACTATGCCGTCCTTAAGCTGGATGTTCCGTTTGTAGGAATCATAACGGATCAGACATCCGGAATGCCCACAAGTACAGGGGATCATGGTCAGGTCGAGAGAATCTATTATTGTATTATAAAAATCTTGAGAAATATGGTTGTAGTTTTCTGTTTTGATTGTTATCATAAGAAAGGACATAGTGAGAGCTATGTGTATGGTTGAAGCAGAAGTCAAACTTTGGTCGGTGGGACATCTGCTTCTTTTATTTATAGGTTCCAATCAAGGATAATAACATAAGAAGTCTCAGGATAAAACAATCTGATGGAAAATACGTCAGATTCTCTTATGCTGAGACTTCTTTTATTTTGCATGGGAAAGTGAAAATGAGTTTGTTATAAAGTGGATAATAATACTATTTTTTATGTTTTGAAAGGAGTTATGATATGACGAAAGAGCCACAGGAAACT
>CAMBLG010000036.1 GCA_945868435.1 uncultured Lachnospiraceae bacterium | reverse complement strand
CTTACACCGTCATCATCATAACGGTCATATTCAGCTCCCTCATATCCGATCATGCGGATAGTAGAAGGATCGATATCCTTTACTGTCTGCGCAACATCAGCAACCGGGATTGCTTTTCCCTTGCGAATAAACAGTGGAACTTCATTCAGGGCAACTTCTACATAGTGATGTCCTTTTTCAAGGATTTCATGAGAGATTGTTCCATCCGGCAGGAATTTTACGAACATCATTTCTTCCGGCAGATATACATAGCGGCCTTTTGCATTCTGTGTGTAAACTGGTGCGATCATGATTTCGTTTCCAAGGAGAAGCTGGTCCTCTACCTGAGTTGCGAATGCATCGTCTGTGTAGTCAAATGCCAGCGGACGGAACATCATGTCGTCGTTTAATGCTGCTTTCATGTATTCACTGTACAGATATGGAACAAGGCGATATCTGACACCGATCACATGGCGGAAGTCTTCGATATTTTCAAACTGGTAAGCTTCCTGTTCTCTGGTTCCCAGAGCGGAGTGGTTTCTCATAAGAGGTGTGAATACACCAAGTGCCAGCCAGCGCAGTACCAGATCACGTGTGGTATCTGCACCGAATCCGCCCAGATCTGCACCTGTGTAAAGGAAACCGCACATATTCAGGGATGGAAGCATCTTTAAGTTCAGAAGGATGTGTGACCACCAGGATTTATTGTCTCCCATCCAGATTCCGCCGTATCTGTGCATTCCTACATAGGAGGAACGTGAGAACATCAGGAAACGTTTGCCAGGTGCGATTTTTTCAAAGGCTTCACCTGCTGCACGGGTCATGTTATAGCCAAACAGGTTATGTACTTTGTCGTGGCGGATTTTCTGACCGTTTACATTGTGATAGAAGCGTTTGTAATCTTCCGGATTATTTGCAAGTCCTTCTACCTTTGCACTGAGAACGAATCCAGGTGCTTCTTCCTTGTCCATGAAGTTATCTTTGATGTATTCTTTTAATTCAGCAACGCCTTCCGGTGTGCAGAACATTGCAGGCTCGTTCATGTCATTCCAGAAACCGTCGATTCCTTTGGAAATGAGACGTTCATATTTCTGTCCGAACCATGCTCTGGCATCTGCGTTCAGGACATCCGGGAAATGAGTCCAGCCCGGCCATACAGCGGAAACGAAATCACTGCCGTCTTCACGTTTGCAGAAGTAGTTCTTCTCAACGCCTTCTTCATAAACATCATAGCCAGCCTCTACCTTGACACCTGCATCGATGATCGGGACAAGATGGATGCCTTTTTCTTTCATTTCATTGACATAGGCCTCAAAGTCAGGGAAGTTTTCCTGATTGACTGTGAAATCTTTGTAGTCTTCCATGTAATCGATATCCATGTATACCATATCGATTGGAATATTGTTTTTACGATATCCGTCAGCAGCTTTTCTGAAGTCGTCAGCAGTTGTATATCCCCAGCGGCTCTGACCGAAACCAAATGCGAATTTAGGCGGGATATAGCTTCTTCCGATGATTTTGCGGAACTGTTTTACGATATCGTAAGGGGTTTCACCCTCGATCACATACAGATAAAGATCTGCATCCTCACAGGTGATCTTTAACTGGGAAGAGAGTGTGTAACCGATATCAAACTTCAGTTTTCCGGGATAATCAACGAAGAGACCGAAAGTCTGTTTTCCGGAGATTACGATGAAGTTGTGTGCTCCGTAGAGGGAGATTTTATCTTCTGTATGGTTTGGCTGGTCGGAACAGTTGCTTTCATAAACGTATCCACGTTTGTTGATTCCGCGGTTTGATTCGCCCAGACCATAGACAACATCGTTGTCATCCATGTCATAAGTAAAAGAGAAGCCGTTCTCTGTGGAGATAGTTCCGTATGCAGGAGTTCCCTCAGAAGTCGGGATAGAAGTTACGATGGCATCGGTTTCAAATGGGGTTCCGTAAGTATATTTCTGAATCATTTTGTCATGTCCTCCTTAGGTTGAAAATGGTCAAGCGGATAAAATCATCCGCTTTGCTACGTGGCGCTACACCGAATAACTGAAACGCTTAAGTACTGTTAGAAAATACATAGGTGTTTTCCTTGATTTCATATTTACAATAATAGAGGGTTGAGTGAGGAAATGCTACTGAAATTATGACAAATTTATACGTTATTTTGACTTTTTAACCGAATCAAGTAAGTCCCCTGCTTCAATTACGAAAAGCAATGAGCAGTGGAGTGGATAATTTTAGCTGCTTGCTCTGGCAACTTGTTGTGCTTTAATGCTTTATCTTAATAGAATTTTTCTGTACATACGGTGAAAAAAGTGCTAAACTGTTATTATTACACGAAAGAAAGGTTTATTTAACATGCTTCAGACAATTGAATCCATTAATAACGTCGTAAATAATTTTATCTGGGGTGTCCCGGCTATGATCTGTATTATCGGCGTAGGGCTTTACCTGAGCCTGCGGACCGGTTTTGTCCAGATCCGCAAATTCCCGTATGCGCTTAAAACCACACTGGGAAGAATTTTTAAGAAAAAAGAGGCCTCTGACGGTTCCATGACACCTTTCCAGGCAGTCTGTACTGCGTTGGCAGGTACAGTAGGTACTGGAAATATCGCCGGTGTTGCCGGAGCTATCGCCATCGGCGGACCGGGAGCTGTATTCTGGATGTGGGTTTCCGCGCTCCTTGGAATGTGCACGAAATTTACAGAGGTTACCCTTGCAGTACATTTCCGTGAGAGAAACAGACATGGGGATTATGTAGGCGGACCTATGTATTATATTAAGAACGGATTGGGAAAGAACTGGAGATTTCTTGCAGTTCTTTATTCTGCATTCGGTGTACTGACTGTATTTGGAACAGGTAATGCTACGCAGGTAAATACCATTACAACAGCAATTGACACAGCTCTTATTAACTTTAATGTGATCTCAGAGTCTTCCACAGGCAGACTGAATCTGATCCTTGGAATTGTGATCACGCTGCTGGTTGGTATGGTACTGCTGGGTGGTATCAAGCGAATCGGAAGTGTTTCCGAGAAGCTGGTGCCGTTTATGGCATTGTTTTATATTGTACTTGCATTGGGTGTTGTGATCTTAAATATCGGAAGAGTTCCGGCAGTTTTCCATGATATTGTTTATGGAGCCTTTAATCCGTCAGCAGTGACAGGCGGTGTGATCGGAAGCTTTTTCCTCAGTATGAAAAAGGGGGTTTCCAGAGGTATTTTCTCCAATGAAGCCGGACTTGGTACAGGGTCTATTGCTCATGCCTGTGCAGATACAAGCAAACCTGTAAAACAGGGTATGTTTGGTATCTTTGAGGTATTTGCAGATACGATCGTGATCTGTACTCTGACAGCACTTGTGATCCTTGTAAGCGGCGTGCCGGTAAATTACGGTGCAGCGGCAGGTGCAGAACTTACAATTTCCGGATTTACTGCTACATACGGAGGCTGGGTTTCCATCTTTACGGCAGTTGCCATGTGCTGTTTTGCATTCTCAACGATTATCGGATGGGGACTTTACGGAGCACGCTGCATTGAATTCTTATTCTCTGCAAAAGTTATCCGCCCATTTATGATCGCATATTCATTAGTGGCAATCCTTGGCGCAACTGTAGATCTGGG
>CAMBLG010000035.1 GCA_945868435.1 uncultured Lachnospiraceae bacterium | reverse complement strand
ATGTTCGGGACTTGCACCCGTTAGAGCGCGCCCATGGCGCGCGAACTAAAAAGACCATGGGCAGTTGCTCATGGTCTTTTCCATCATACACGTATTACTTCTCTGCATATTTCACGCGAACACACTATACTTCCGAAAACATGTCCGCAAATGCACTGCGGTATCTTGCTGCCAGCGCTTCGTACTGCGGATAAAAATCCTGGGAGAGGTCATACCCGGATACAAAGAAATTATGCAGCAACCGAAGTGACAGCTCATGTGCCTGCTCCTCCCCTGCGCTACGGAGCACCTTGGCCATCTGTCTGCGAAAATCGTGCCAGTCCTTGACGAACGCGTGATACCGTTCCTCCGGTTCCACACCAATCCACGTCCCTACCGTCACATCAGTGCGGTTTGTGTTGGAGCACGCATTTTCCAACAGAATGTACTCCATATCTTCCCCCTGAAAATCCCGTCCCAGTGGAAAAAGGCGGCACATTCCCGGACGACAGTTATGTATACTGCATCGTCCCTGCCCGGTTAGAAAGGGGCAATGATCTCCGTTGTCTGTCATCTTCAGATGTGGGAGAATGATGCCGTCCCGCATCGTCAACCCAAGATAGTCCCTCTGCATCAGATGATCAAACGTAAGGTTTCTACTCTTCTGAAACTGATACAGGTCGTATGGATCGAGAACAATGGAATCTCCCATCCCTTCACAGCATCGGGAACAGCCAACACAATCATGACAATTGGCTGCCACCGCATCCTGCAGTGCATAAAATCTCCCGTCCGAATCCGGATTGATATATTTTTCCATATGTATTATCCGATTGCCTTCTTGATTGCGGCAAGTAATTCATCATACGTCTCGTATGCCGGAATGTCCGGATACTCTGCCTTAATCTGGTCTGTGCTCTTAAACAGGAAACCTGCCTTGGAAGCCTGGATCATTCCCAGGTCATTGTGGCTGTCACCGCTGGCGATGGTGTCATAGCCAATGGACTGCAGTGCCTTTACGGTTGTGTACTTGGACTTCTCGCAGCGCATCTTAAAACCTGTGATCTCACCGTTGTCTGCTACTTCCAACGAATTGCAGAAGATTGTCGGATACCCGAGTTTCTTCATCAGAGGTCCTGCAAACTGGGAAAACGTATCGCTGATGATAATTACCTGTGTCATAGCGCGAAGCTCGTCCAAGAACTCCTTGGCACCCGGAATCGGGTCAATCTTGGCGATGGTCTCCTGAATCTCCTTTAATCCCAAACCATGCTCCTTTAAAATCGCGATCCGATAATTCATAAGCTTATCGTAATCCGGCTCGTCTCTTGTTGTTCTCTTAAGCTCCGGGATTCCGGTCTCCTCCGCAAATGCAATCCAAATCTCAGGAACCAGTACTCCCTCTAAATCCAAACATACAATTTCCATTTTTATCCTCGCTTTCTATCCAATCCCCGCCGATTCCTTTCCGGGCAGGGCAAATTATCGTTCTTATTATATACAATCTGTTACCTGCTGTCCAGCTTTTTCACTTTACTTGAATAAAGTTATAGAATTGGCAAGCGAAAGAGTCTCCATACCATGAATTTCTCTTTATTTCAATGGACGGATGACTTTCCGGTAGGTAAGCATCATACAGATTGCAGAGATGACCGCACTCATGATTTCCGCAACCGGAAAACTCCACCAGATGGCGGACAAGCCTCCGACTTTTGCAAGAATATAGGCAGCTGGAAGCAATACTACAAGCTGACGCGCGGCCGATACATAGAGACTGTACACACCATTTCCCAACGCCTGAAAGCTGGCACTGGAAATGATGCCAAACCATGCAATCAGGAAATGAACCGATATGATGCGAAGAGCCGGAACACCGATTGTCAGCATGTGCTCGTTGGCGTTAAACATAAAAAGCAGCTTGTCCGGAATCAACATGAACACCGCAAATCCCAACAGCATGAAACAGAAGGCCACCAGATAACCCCACTTGATGGTCGTAATCATGCGCTTTTTGTTACGGGCTCCGTAATTGTATGCCACAATCGGAATCAAACCGTTATTCAAGCCAAAAACCGGCATAAAGAAAAAGCTCTGAAGCTTAAAATATGCGCCAAATACGGCAACTGCCGTGGACGAAAATTCTTTCAGGATCAGGTTAAAGCCGTAGGTCATGACAGAGCCAATGGACTGCATGATGATGGATGGCACGCCGACTCTGTATATGCTTCCGATAATGGCACCATCCGGTCGAAAGTTCCTGAAGCCAAGCTGTATGTCCGGATTCTTTTTCAGATTATACACCAGTCCGATTACACCGCCCACAATCTGTCCGATAACAGTTGCCACAGCGGCGCCTGCGATGCCCATCTTAAAGCCGAAGATAAATATCGGGTCAAGTATAATGTTGATAATGGCACCCGTGAGCTGGGAAACCATGGAGAAAAAGGTCCTTCCCGTAGCCTGCAGCAGACGCTCAAAAATGAACTGCGCATACAGACCGAAGGAGAACACCATAACAATGGTCAGATACTGTACTCCCATATCCATGATCTCCATAGACGCATTTTTCACCTGAGACGCATAAAACGGACGAACCGCCACAAGTCCAACAACTGCGGATACCAGGTAACTTATCATATAGAGAAAAAATCCGTTCATGGCCGTCTGGTTGGCGCGCTCATAATTTTTTTCTCCCAGCGACTTTGACAGCAGAGAATTCACACCAACTCCGGTTCCCGCTCCCACTGCAATCAAAAGCGTCTGCATCGGAAACGCCATAGACACTGCAGTCAATGCATCCTCACTTACCATCGACACGAAGATACTGTCCACAATATTATACAATGCCTGCACCAACATGGAGATCATCATCGGCAGAGACATATTCATCAAAAGTTTTCCTTCGGGCATAACGCCCATCTTGTTTTCCTGTTGTACTTCGCTCACGTTACTCCTCCTGCTTTTTCCTATACATTGCCCAAAAGAGTATACCACGAATTGAACGGATACTTCAACTGTATCGATGTAATTAGTCCTAATTGTCCTAATCTTAGTTACTGGCTGTTTTATGAGTCTCCTCTAGTAATCTGCATTTTTTAGGTATCTTCGCACCTGAGTTTCAATCACTCTTGTGCTCAAAACCGACTCCGATGTCTCAAACGTGACAATTAGACGTTCTCCCACATATATGCCACTTTTCTCGTATCAACTTCTGAGTAATGAAGTCACAATGACAGATAAAATATTCGGAATTAGTGTATTCAAGTAACTTGTAAAATGTCTGGGAAATAATCCGTGAAAAACGGAAGAACATAATTGAATAAATCCCGGAAACCAAGAGTTTCCGGGATAAATCATTTTAAAGATTAATCCAAAGAAACAGAGTGTCTCTTTGGAAAGCTGAAAGTAAACTTTCTCGTCCAACAGACAGAAAAGTTTGCAACAGCATTGATTATCTCCAAATTAACGTTTTGGAAACTGTGGAAGCCCGTAAAATAAGGCTTTGCGGATATGTGTGCTGCATACTCGCTACAAACCCACAGCATCTCACTACACCCGAGCACTTCTCTTCATAGCCAGGTATCAGAAATGGTATCTGGCTTTTATTTATGTACTATCGTCTCAACAATCTCACCGTCTCGAATTATTTCCAATTTTTCTATTCGTATTGGGATTAACCCTTCAACT
>CAMBLG010000034.1 GCA_945868435.1 uncultured Lachnospiraceae bacterium | reverse complement strand
GACTGAAGAAGTACGTTCTTTACAGTTACATCAGTAAGATATAGAACATGATTTATATCGCAGCAAGCCTTAATTTTGCTTTGATTCAATCCAAGTAAACAAGAAAAATTACTATAGAAAGTAACCAATAATACGCAAGCAAGCATCAGCCAAGAAACATCCGCATCATATAAATGAAAAGAACCGGGAGAGAAATCCCGGTTCGAAATCATTATCGTATAGTAATAGGTTTCTTTTTTATTTCTTCGCATTTTCCTTCATTCGTTCACGCTTGGATTTTTTCTTGCCGGATTTCTTCTTGCCATTAGCAGAAGAAGTAGAGGCTCCATTCGTCGTTCCGGCAGCAGTGGAAGTCTGCGAAGCAGCCACTCCAGTAGCAGATTGCATTTCCGCCTTTGAATTGATATCCGTATCTTCATCAGCCGCTACAAACAATTCCTGTTTTTCCGCAACTATGCGGTTCACCGCCATGCCAAGACCCAGCAGTCCCCAGAAGACCGGGGCAGTGCAGACATTGGAGTCGTTGGCGATTGCAGCTACCATATATACAACAATTGCGGAAAACAGGCCAAGTCCCACCCAGGTAAGGCTTTCTTTCAGGTTGGCTCTGCGGTAGATGCGGGCGGAGCGCACGGCATACCAACCGAGGAAGCCGAGAAGCAGTAACAGTCCGATCAGACCATTTTCCACCCATTGCTGCAAGTACCAGCAGTGTGCCTTGACATCGTAGTTGTTGCTTCCATAGAACACATAGGTCCGATATAGATAGTCATCCTGCGGATAGGCGAGCATATACGCATTGGCACCCACACCCAGCAGGATATGTTTTCCGAGCAGTGGAATGGTGTTATTCCATATATGTCCACGCCCACTCAAGGCATCTTCGCGGAAAAGTCCAACCGTATTGACTGATTCGTATTTTACGAGTTTTCCGGCAGAGTTTGCATAGTAGTACCCATCATTTGGAACATAGACAAAATCCCAGGTGCCGCCACCAATCATGGCGCGGATGCAGAGCATGTCATCCATGACAAGCGGCTGAACCTGACATCCTGTGTAGATTGGATCATCCAGCTGTTCAATCTGGTTTGTTTCATCCACCAGGGTTTTAGCAAGTGCTGTGCCATTTTCATCGGTACACAGGATGGAGGCGGTTCCATCTACATCGGAAGTGGTGTAGGAGAGTACCAGCTTATTTCCCTGAATGTCTAAAATTACATTGTCGTCATTGGTCTCCACATCCCATAGGGCGAAGCGCTCATTCATGTGGTAGGTTCCGGCGAAAGTGGTAGCAAGGCGGGTGCCCAGCGGAGTCGCGGTTCCCACCACAACGATTGCGACAGCACCGGCTACAGCAAGGCCGATACCGGCGAACAATGTCTTTTTCGTTCGGCTAAGGAGAATGAATACGACAATGGCTACACCAATGATGATGGCAAGCCAGCCGGAATCACTTCCGCTTCCCTTCAGGCAGATTAATGCCAGAAGCTCCACAACAATCAGAAGAATCCGCTGAATGAGCTTGCGCGATGCCACAATGAGGCAGGCAACCAGAGGAATCATCATGCCGAAGAAGAAGGACAGATAATTCGGATTATACAGCGTTGTGTAGGAGGTATTGGGTGCCATGGTGAAGCTGATGGCATCCAGATTATCCCAGAACGATGGGGCTGTGATCAAGTGCTTGCCGAGAGAGGTCTTGAAGAAATCCAATGCAAAATACTGGAACACGCCTATGATGGTCACCAGAAGCATTCCGGCTCCTGCCCAGCCAAGCACGAGTTTTACCTGTTTTTCTTCCTGCACGTAGTTGTAGGTGTAGTAGCAGACAATGATGTATGCGAAGACAACCCACACCGACTCGAACAGCTCGTAGGTGCCGCGGATTACCCAGTATTTGTATGGGGAAAAAAGCGCCGACATCGCAACGAACAGAGCATAGAAAAACAAGAGGTAAAAGGCGTTTTCAAATTGAAGCTCTTCCTTCTTAGAATAGAATCGGAACAGAATAATGCCAAGCATCACAACGCCGAGAACAATCGCGGCAACCATCTTCCAGGCGAAGAAGACATCTACGGTAGTTCCTGCGGAATCGGGATACCAGTCGAATTGCGACAGCCCGGTGTTGTAGGTAAAGGTGTGCACAATCAGCGGCACGAATCCAATCATCAATATAATAGGAAGAAGTAACGCATTGGGAATTTTCCTATTAGAATTTGTAAGTTTCTTCAAGTTCGTTTCTCCTTTTCGTGAAAGTTTTCGAATTGCGGAATCTGTAAAACAGTGCAATTGGTATTAACAATATGTATCAAAATGAGTTTTGACACGCAAAACAAGTATACTTCAAAAAAAGTCAAAAGTCTACCTATCCATGGAAAAAGCCGTTGTCAATGCGCTACTCAAAATAACTTTAAAAATAACTTTTAAGTAACGCATAAGTAACATCGGGCAAAAAGTCGAGTTTCTACTTATAATAATGTGATATAATGAGAACAAGCGAAAGACTGATCCTTTGGGAGGAAAAGCAAAAATGGACGAGACAAAATCAGAAATTATAAAAGCGCTGGCTAAGGGGGACCTAAAAGCAGTGCCAGGTGCTCTTCTGATAAAATATATGGATTATAAGCAGTTTGTGGACATGTTCGTCGACGCGGGGGCACATGTTGCAGAATACGAGCGAACAGGAACCGAGGAGGCGGGATCGCGAGCAACGCTTTTTTGCGAGAGCAACATGCGGAGCATGGCAGAACACATGAGGAAAATTGACGACTTCAGTTGGTGGAAGGAACTGCGGGCGTGCGCTCATAGCCTTTTGGAAGAGGCTGACATCTCCGACAGCAACAAACAGACGTGTGAGCGGCATTTCTGTGAAATCATCGAGCACAGAGTCAAAAATATTCTTCCGCAAACCTATGGGCGCAGTCTGTTACAGGAAATTGGGGATGACATGGAGTACATGGGGCAGCAGATGAAGACCTTGGATGACAGAACGCAGCGCATTTTGCAGTGGGATGAATGGCTGGGTGAGAAGCTTCGGGAACTGGAGGAAGGGCGACAGAATGTGCGTCAGGAACACAGCGAGAGCACAGGGGCCGACAAATCACGTAGTGCGGAGGAACATGATTCCATACCGGAGTGGCATATCAAGTACATCCATGTGGAAGGCGTGTGGAAGCCAAAAGAAAATCGGGAGAAAGAGATACGCATGCTCATTGAGAAATGGGAGAAGGAGCGGAATCAGTATCCCGGCTGGTACATTCCACCCAGCGGTGTTTGCCGGGATTTGGAGCGTAAGAGTGGTGAACATGGTCTGCTCCAAAGCCACACATGGTTGGACTTGCAGACCATGCTGGACTTTGCTTATGAGTTGGTGTGGCGCTGGGAGAAGAGTTTTCATCTGTATTCCATTTACGACTGCACGCATGTGTGTGCCATCTGGAATAGCTACGCAGAATGGCTGAAGGGGCAGTGCACCGCGGATTTGGACGAGAAAGAAGTAGAACATATCCGCAAATGGTTTTACATCGGTCAGGCGCTGCTTCGCGTGTTCCGCGAATATGGAGTGGATGCAGAGTGGAAGCGGGTGTACGATCAGCTCAGACACTACGAGACCTACGGAACCAACGGCAAGACCGACCTGCAATTGGAAAAGGCCAAGCGGGAATTTCATCATCTGAACCTTCCGGGACTGCGGCGGGAGTTGAGCCGGTGCCAGCCGAACAAGACGCAGTATGAACAGCGCCTTCAGGTCCTGGGCATTCGGGTCGAGTGCGGCGAAGCCAAGTCCGTGATACCGGATCTGCAGCAACTGATTCAGGAACTGAAGGAAATTGTTTTTGAGGCAGAGGCCAAGGATTATCGGGTGAGCTGCCTGACGCTTCGGGCCTGTGCGCTGCAGCTTTTATCCCTCTGTGTGCAGGGGGTACACGACTATGAGGAGGAATACGAGGAACATCAGGAGGAAATCAATGGGCTTCTCGATGAAATAGAGGGGAAAAAGGCGTTGTTTGACTGGGATGAGTGGAAGGCTGACACCGAGCATGAACTGCTTCGGTGGAAGACGAAAAAGCATGGGAAGTCAGAACCCTTTGAACTGAATCGGGAGACCGTGACGCTCTTTGGAGGGGAGAATTACTGCGAAGAGGTTTACAGCTTCTACCGGGTGCTGGAGCGGCTGGCGCTTCCGCTGCGGTGCAGTTATGTGACACTTCTGGGAGATTTGGAGCAGCCGTGGATGGAGGCAATTCTGGAGTTTGACAGCACACTGGGCCTTTTCCTTGTAATGCGAAGCAACCGAAGTGACACGCTGAAAACGCTGGTGGATCGTGCTTATGTGACAGGTCTGGGAGCAGGCGAGGCAGAGAAGCTGCTTGGATACCTGTTGGATGCAATGGATGCCAACGTGGATGAACTGCATGCATTGGAGCCGGACATGGCGGGAAGCATAGCCGGTCATATGAAGGAGAATGCGCCGGAACTTTTGCTTCGGCTGATGAGCCGCTGTCCGGAAAACTTGCAGAAAAAGGCACTTTTGCTGATAAAAAAGCTGATGGAGGATGAAGAACTTCCGGTGGATTATCCTCTGGCACGCCTGATAGTCGGCGTTATGAAACAGGTGTCAGAAAAGCAGAAAGCCCGGATGCTCGGCACCATGATGGAAACCGCCATTTGCGAGCACAGGACGCTGCATGAACATGGAGACGGGTTAGATCTGTTTGATTACTATTTCTGCAAGATAGATATCGGGGCGCATCGTTCGCTTTGTAAGGTGGAGCAGTCCACAATCGAGTGGCTTACGGAACCTTCGGAAGAAGGGGATTATACGTGGAGAACGAAGATTATGCGGCTGGAAGTGCTGGATGACCTGGGGCTGTTGAGCGATGAACAGCGGCAGGCATACGCAAGATTGCTCTGGAGCCACGTGTCGGAGGAGACCGGACTTCCGATGCTTACGAACCTGCGGTTATGGGCATATGGGAAGCTGCCCTGCGTCGATGCTGCAATTCCGGCTCCGTCCGTCAAAGGGTATTTTCTGAACCGGAGACTGCGGGATGAGTTTGCGGACGAGCAAGGCTGGAAGATCTCCATGGGGGAAATCCCGTATCTGGATGAGCTTATCAGTCTATGCCAAAATGTGGAGGAGGGCTATTGGAAGCCGGAAGAGGCAGAGAAGATATTGGAAAATATCCTGGACTATTGGGATATTTTGCAGGTGAAGGTGAATAGCACAACTGAACATAGTAGATCATGGAGCGAATACCGGAGGCGGGCACAGAAGATGGTGCGTGGCGCGGCAGCTGTGTGTGGAAATCTTACAACTGCTATCGGATCGGAAGTCACGGGGAAGCTGATGCAGATGACAGAGGAAATGCGTCAGATCGGACACGGGGTCAGCACAAAAGAACTGGAGTTGATGCTGGGGGCAGATGCCGACACTCTGGCTGGCATCCGGGAAGAACTTCGTTCAGGGGAGCCGTCCCTTGCGGTGGGGGCTCTGTTGGCTGCCTATCAGAACATACGGAAGAACCCGAAGGAAGCGGAATCGCAGGAGATGCTCGATGACGTTCTTCAAATCCTTCGCTACCGCAAAATGCCCGGTCTTGTATCTGCAGTGTGGATTTTTCAAAACCTGGTGTATGAGGAATGCCCGATTCTGAACGGGCAAAACTTAGCTGCCATCGACACCTGCCTTTTGGACTTGGCGGATGTAATCCGCCCGGACAACGAGTCATGCGACATGCGGGTAAAGGATATCCTGAGTGTACGAAAGGCATGCGCAGCCCTCGCTTATCAGCTGTACCACGGGAATGTGGCTCCCGGTGGTCCGGGCGTATTGGCGTGGAAGGCGCTAGCGGATGGAGACGAGGTAAATGATGTGAAGAATGAGTGGGTGGAGTAGTTGATGTGGGATTGCCCACTTTGTTCCAAATGTATAGCAGTCAAGAATATTCAAACACAAGGTGCAGTCCGCAAGGCTGCACCTTTTTTGGTGCGCCTGGCGGCGGATAAATAACATGACAGAAACTGTGGGCGAAACTATGTTATAATTCTTTGCATATCGGTAAATATATGGTATAATAATCCGAATTGATAAAGTGAAGCGGAGGACTGTTTTCATGAAAATAAAAGAGTTGAAATTGGATAATTTCATGATATTTAATGAGTTAGATTTGAAAATGTCACCTAATATCAATGTTATTAGCGGCGAGAACAGCACAGGAAAGACGGCTTTGCTTAAGATTATGTATGCAGGAATGAAGGGATATGTCAATGCATATGTTTCCAAAGGAGAGGTTACTAAGGATAAACTGGAAAGCTGTCTTGTAAATAAAATGCAGGGAGTATTCCGACCAGATAAAGATTCTATTGGACGACTGGTAAATCGTAGACAGGGAAGCAACCGAGCGGAAGTTGTTATGGAGTTTGGCTCGGAGAAGTTATCTTTAGGGTTTGGAAATCGTCAAGAGAGACATATTGATGTAGATGCAACAGTGAGTGATGAAGCTGAAATCAAAAAGGTATGTCCTGTTTATATTCCACCGAAAGAAATTATTTCTTCGACAGAAAATTTTGGTGCATTATATGATGAATATCATATAGCCTTTGAGGAAACGTACTATGATTTGGCTCGGCTATTGGAAAAGCCTTTGCGAAAGGGGCCGAATACGACAGAGCAAAATACTGTTATGAAAAGCTTGGAAAAGATAGTGGATGGCAGTATTATCCAAAAAGACAAGAACTTCTATCTGAAAGTGAAGGGATCCGGAGAATTCGAAATGGGACTTGTTTCTGAAGGATACCGTAAGTTGTCTACAATTATGTATTTGATTCTTTCGGGAAGTTTATCCAAGAATGCTATTTTGTTTTGGGATGAACCAGAGACCAATATGAATCCCAAAATGATAAA
>CAMBLG010000033.1 GCA_945868435.1 uncultured Lachnospiraceae bacterium | reverse complement strand
GCACGGTGGTGTGAGAGGTCGGGATTTCTCACAGGAGAAATTCCTCCTACTCGATCTTCATAAACAGAAATATCAGAGAGGGTTAGAATGAGTAAATTACATGTATCCGCCTATGAAGTCCTTGAGGAGCGCACATTAAAGGATATCGAATCCCAGGGATATATTTTAAAACACAGGAAGAGCGGCGCCCGGGTGTGCGTCATCTCAAATTCCGATGACAATAAGGTGTTTTCCATCGGGTTTCGCACGCCGCCGGAGGATGAGACCGGTGTACCACATATCATTGAGCACACGACGCTCTGTGGTTCTTTGAAGTTTCCGGTCAAGGATCCGTTTATCGAACTGGTGAAGGGATCGCTCAACACATTTTTGAATGCCATGACATATCCGGAGAAGACGTTGTATCCGGTTGCCAGCTACAATGATCAGGATTTTAAGAATCTGATGGATGTGTACATGGATGCGGTTTTTCATCCGAATATTGTCCGCTACAAAGAGATTTTTATGCAGGAGGGCTGGCATTATGAGCTGGAATCCGAGGATGCCCCTCTGACCATCAACGGTGTTGTCTACAACGAGATGAAGGGAGCGTACTCTTCTCCGGATGAGGTGCTGCAGACTGCCATTCAGCAGGCGCTTTTTCCGGATAACACATACAGCAAGGATTCCGGCGGTAATCCGGATCATATTCCGGAGCTGACCTATGAGGCTTATCTTGCTTTTTATCATAAGTATTACCATCCAGCCAACTCTTATATCTATCTCTATGGAGATATGGATGTTGAAGAGCGTTTGACGTGGATGGATGAGGAATATCTGAGTCATTATGAATACCAGCAGGTGGATTCTGAGATTCCGCAGCAGGAGCCGTTTTCTCAGATGGTGTATGTCAACAGGCATTACTCTGTCACAGAGGATGAACCGTTGGAGAATAACACCTACCTGTCCTACAACAAGGTGATCGGAACCGTGATGGATCCGAAGCTGTATCAGGCCTTTAACGTGCTGGACTATGTGCTGGTGAGTGCACCGGGGGCTCCGGTGAAAAAGGCGCTCATCGACGCGGGCATCGGAGAAGATGTATACGGAGATTATATGGATGGAATGCTCCAGCCGACCTTTTCCTTTGTGGCAAAGAATGCCAATAGCGGTGACAGGGAGCGGTTCGTGTCCATCATCGAGGATACATTGCAAAAGCTGGTGAAGGAGGGCCTGGACGAAAAGGCGCTTCTGGCCGGTATCAACAGCGCGGAATTCCGGTTCCGGGAGGCGGATTTCGGACAGTTCCCGAAGGGACTTCTGTATGGCCTGCAGTGCATGGAAAGCTGGCTGTTTGATGATAGAAAGCCGTTTATCCATCTGGAATGTCTGGACACACTGCAGTTTTTGCGGGAACAGGTGGGAACCGGATATTTTGAGCAGCTGGTACAGGAATATCTCCTCGACAATACCCATGGAGCCGTGGTGACGGTGGAGCCGGAGCGGGGCATGGGAAGCCGAAAGGAAAAAGAACTGGAGGAGAAGCTGAACGCTTACAAGGAGAGCCTTACTCTTGAGGAGAGGCAGACTCTCATTGAGCAGACAAAGAAACTGCATCAGTATCAGGAGGAGCCGTCTTCGGAGGAGGATTTAAAGAAGATTCCGATGCTCCGGAGAGAGGATATGAAGAAAGAGGCAATGCCTTTTACCAATGTGGAAGACCGGTTGGAGGACATTCCGGTTGTGCGGCATGAGATTGCCTCCAACGGAATCGATTATATTACCCTCATGTTTGACGTGGCAGATGTCGCACAGGAGGATGTTTCGTACCTTGGCCTTTTGCGCAGTGTCCTCGGCTATGTGGATACGGCGGACCACAGTTATGCGGAGCTGGCCAATGTCATCAACATCTACACAGGAGGAATCACCAGCGGAATCAGCTGCTATCCGGATGTGACGAAGGAGGATGCCATGGAGATCCGATATGAGGTGCGGATCAAGGTGCTGCACAGTCAGTTGGAGCACGCCATGGAGCTGGTGGACGAGCTTCTCACCACCTCAAAGCTTACAGACACAGGGCGGCTCGCCGAGATTATCGCGCAGGTCAAGTCACGTCTTCAGGTAAGCTTAAGCAGTAACGGACATTCGGTTGCTTCCATGAGAGCGCTGGCTTACCAGTCACGCTACGCATTTTATCAGGATGCAACCACCGGGATTGCTTTCTATCAGTTGATACAGGAACTTGACCGGAAGATTAAGAATGATCCGTTGGCGGTTGCAGAAAAGCTTAAGCAGCTGATCGACCGGATCTTCGTGAAGGAGAGACTTCTTGTGAGCTTTACCGCCGAGGAAAAGGCATACTGCAGTGCCAAGCAGGTACTAACCCAATATCTGGGGCATCTGCCGAAAGGACAGGCCTGCGGTGCACCGGCGCAGATTGCCCTTGAGAAAAAGAATGAGGGCTTTACGGATGCGTCCCAGATTCAGTATGTTGCGAGGGTGGGGAATTTCAAGACCCACGGATATGATTACAACGGCGCACTGAAGATCATGAAGATCATCATGGGGTATGAATACCTGTGGACTAATATCCGCGTGATCGGCGGCGCGTATGGATGTATGAACAATTTCCTGCGCACCGGGGAGAGCTATTTTGTGTCCTACCGTGATCCGAACCTGGCCAAGACCAACGAAGTGTATGAGAATATCCCGGAATATGTGAGAAGCTTTGATGTGGATGAGAGGGATATGACCAAATATATCATCGGAACCTTCGGCGCCCTGGACACACCGATGAATCCGGAGGCCAAGGGAAGCCGTTCCATGGCTGCGTATCTGGAGCATCTTACCTATGAGGAGGTCCAGAGAGAGCGGAATGAGATCCTTGCAGCGACACCGGCGGACATTCGTGCCCAGGCAGATCTGATCCAGTCGATTCTGGAGGATCAGTGTCTGTGCGTCATTGGCAACGAGAATGCGATCCGCGGTGAGGAAACGCTGTTTATGAACATACAGCCGCTGCTGTCCGGCAGTGCTGAGGATGCTTCGTAGATGGCATTTGTGATCAGGAGGAAGATATGGATAATTTCAAATCTGGATTTGTGACAATTATAGGAAGACCCAATGTGGGAAAATCAACGCTTATGAACCGGATGATCGGGCAGAAGATTGCCATCACTTCGAATAAGCCCCAGACGACCCGCAATCGTATTCAGACGGTGTATACCGATATGAACCGGGGACAGATCGTGTTTCTGGACACACCGGGTATTCACAAGGCGAAGAATAAACTTGGCGAGTATATGGTAAATGTGGCAGAGCGCACCTTAAAGGAAGTGGATGTGGTGCTGTGGCTGGTGGAACCCAGCAACTTTATCGGAGCAGGTGAGCAGCATATCGTAGAACAGTTGAAGAAAGTACAGACACCGGTAATCCTCATCATAAACAAGATGGATACGGTGGAGAAGGACAAGGCACTGGAATATATCGACACCTATCGTAAAATTTACGATTTTGCGGAAATCATTCCCACCTCAGCTCTTCGCGGGCAGAATGTGGATGATGTCATTGACTCTATTTTCAAATATCTGCCTTATGGTCCGCAGTTCTATGATGAGGACACCATCACGGATCAGCCGGAGCGCGCAATCTGTGCCGAAATAATAAGGGAAAAGGCGTTACATGCATTGAACGATGAAGTACCTCACGGAATCGCTGTATCCATCGATCAGATGAAGGAGCGCAAGGGCGGCGGCATGATAGATATTGATGCCACAATCGTCTGCGAGAGGGATTCCCATAAGGGAATTATCATCGGAAAGCAGGGAAGTATGCTGAAGAAGATTGGATCCAATGCCCGCTATGAGATGGAACTGCTTTTGGATACGAAGGTGAACTTAAAACTCTGGGTGAAGGTGAAGAAGGATTGGAGAGACAGCGATTTTTTGATCAAGAACTTCGGATACCGGGACGAGGATTAAGTGAGAATGGATTTCCAGTTTTTCTCGGGCATAGAATAGTCGCCCTTCGCAGATTCTATGAAGGAGGAAGCCGAAGGCTTTCAACTGACGTAGACGGAGGATGGCGCAATGGAGAAAACCTGGGACGATTTTTGGACATCGGGAAAAGTTACGGATTATCTCGCCTGCAAACATGTGCTGGCAGATGATGAGCAGGGTTACTGCAGAGAGAAGAACAGGAAAGATGGGACAGTCGGTGACCGTGA
Organism: uncultured Lachnospiraceae bacterium; assembly: GCA_945868435.1. Classification (GTDB taxonomy): domain Bacteria; phylum Bacillota; class Clostridia; order Lachnospirales; family Lachnospiraceae; genus Roseburia. The sequence goes on along the minus strand of CAMBLG010000033.1, from coordinate 7,914 downwards.
TGGGCATGGTTTTGACTGCCATGCCCATTAGTGAATATGACAAGAGAATAACGATATTGACCAGGGAGCAGGGCAAACTTTCTGCTTTTGCAAGGGGAGCCAGAAGGCCGGGAAGCCAGCTTTTGGCAGCGACCAATCCCTTTGCTTTCGGCGAGTTTGAACTGTTTGAGGGCAGAAGCTCCTACACGCTGACCAAGGCCAGCATCCGCAATTATTTTCGGGAACTGGTCACAGAGCTGGATGCGGCATCTCTGGGCTTTTACTTTGTGGAATTTGCAGAGTATTTTTGTCAGGAGAACAACGACGAGCGAGAAATGCTGAAGCTTTTGTACCAGTCCATGCGCGCATTGGAGAATTCGAAGCTGGACAAAAGGCTTGTGCGCGCGGTGTATGAATTGCGGGCGATTGCCATCAATGGTGAGGGACCCAATGTGTTTTCCTGCATGAAATGCAGGAGCAAGGAGAATTTAAGTATTTTCTCCGTTCCCAAAGGTGGGATATTCTGCGGGGACTGCGGAAAGTCCGTCTGTGGCCGGCCGATTCTGGACTCCACCAGATATACCATGCAGTATATTATTTCCACTCCGATTGAGAAGCTGTATACATTTGCGGTTTCACCGGAGGTACTTGCGGAACTGACTTTTATCGTAAAAGAATATCTGGGATATTATGTACATCATGAGTTCAAATCATTACAGTTTACGGATTTGCTGTGAGCAGTGGCTTACGCTCATTGCTCGCAAACCTTCGAGAATTTGTGTTGAAATCAGTATATGAAAAGTGTATAATATCATGGATTGTAATGATAGGAGGAACGATTAGGCTATGAAGAAATTCGCAGGTGTTGCGTTTGCCATTCTGTTATTCGCAATGATTGCAGGTGGCTGTGGACAGTCCTATGAGGCAGAGGCAAGTACGCTTTTTGTTTTGAAGGATGGCAAGATTATCTCTACGGATGTAGAAGCGTTTGATGAGAATACATACGACAAGGAAGGGCTTACATCCTATGTGGAGGAGGCTGTGGAAGCCTATAACGGTGAGAACGGTAAGGATTCGGTCAAGGTAAAGAGCCTGGATGTGAAGGAAGGAACGGCAACGCTGATTCTGGAATATGCGTCCGCAGCGGATTATGCCGGGTTTAACGGAATTGAACTATACACCGGAAGTGTGGCGGAGGCGTTGGCTGCCGGATATTCCTTTGATGTGGAGTTCGCAAAGCTGACAGACGGCAATGCTTCTATCTGCAAGGTGGATGATATTGTCGGAAACGGTGATTACAAGGTGGTGATCATCAAGGGCAATACGAATGTACATGTGAACGGAACCATCGCGTATGCATCTACCATGAATACGACCTATGTAGATGACAGTACGATCGCCATTCAGGAGGGAACCAATCTTCTGGGGCAGGCGGTGTCTGAACAGGCTACGGAGTCTGCGGAAGAGGTGATCGGGGATACCCAGAGCACAGAAGGGGAAGAATCTTTGGATGCTGCTGTATCGGATGATGAACTGCTCTTGGATACAGAGGAGAGCGACGTGGTACAGTTTGAATTTGACGAGGAACCGGTGGATAATACCCAGATGAGCGAGTTCAGTCAGGTATACACCTATATCATCTATCAGTAATCGCAGAACGCAATACAAATGCAGCGTTATGGATTGGAACAATTATTAAATTAATTAGAAAAGGGGACATACATAATGGAAAAGACAATGGACAAGATCGTGCAGGTTGCAAAGGCGAGAGGTTTTGTATATCCGGGCTCCGAGATCTACGGTGGCCTTGCAAACACCTGGGACTACGGTAATCTGGGCGTAGAACTTAAGAATAATGTCAAGCGCGCATGGTGGCAGAAATTTATTCAGGAGAATCCGTACAATGTCGGTGTGGATTGTGCGATTTTGATGAATCCGCAGACCTGGGTGGCTTCCGGACATCTCGGCGGATTTTCGGATCCTCTGATGGACTGTAAGGAATGTCACGAGCGTTTCCGTGCGGATAAGCTGATCGAGGATTATGCACAGGATAATGATATCGATCTCGGCGGCTCCGTAGATGGCTGGAGCAATGAGCAGATGGTTCAATTCATCGAGGACAACCATATCTGCTGTCCATCCTGCGGTAAGCACAATTTCACAGATATTCGGCAGTTTAACTTGATGTTCAAGACCTTCCAGGGCGTGACTGAGGATGCGAAGAACACGGTATATTTGAGACCGGAGACGGCACAGGGTATCTTTGTCAATTTCAAGAACGTACAGAGAACCTCCCGCAAGAAGATTCCGTTTGGTATCGGACAGATCGGTAAGTCCTTCCGAAACGAGATTACACCGGGTAACTTTACCTTCCGTACCAGAGAGTTCGAGCAGATGGAGCTGGAGTTCTTCTGTGAGCCGGGAACAGATTTGGAGTGGTTCCAGTACTGGAGAGCGTTCTGTCGCGACTGGCTGCTCTCACTTGGCATTAAGGAAGACGAGATCCGGCTTCGCGATCATTCCCCGGAGGAATTATGTTTCTATTCCAAGGGAACAACGGATATCGAGTTCTTATTCCCATTCGGATGGGGTGAGTTATGGGGGATTGCAGACCGTACCGATTACGATCTGACCCAGCATCAGAATACATCCGGAGAGGATATGTCATACTTTGATGACACCAAGGGTGAAAAGTATGTCCCATATGTAATTGAGCCGTCACTGGGCGCAGACCGTGTGGTACTTGCATTCCTGTGCGCAGCATACGATGAGGAGGATATCGGAACACCGGAGAAGCCGGATGTCCGTACCGTATTCCATTTCCATCCGGCTCTTGCACCGGTGAAGATTGGTGTGCTTCCGCTTTCCAAGAAGCTGAATGAGGGTGCGGAGGCTGTGTTTACCCAGTTGTCCAAGAAGTATAACTGTGAGTTTGACGACAGAGGAACCATCGGTAAGCGTTACCGCCGTCAGGATGAGATCGGAACTCCGTTCTGCGTGACCTACGACTTTGATTCCGAGGAGGATCATGCAGTTACCGTGCGCGATCGCGACACGATGGAGCAGGAGCGTATCAAGATTGAGGATCTTGAAGCATATTTTGCAGAAAAATTTGAATGGTAATGAAATGTAGGAAAGCACGGACCCATGGACCGTGCTTTTCTTGCTGATTTGACGAAAAAAGGGTTTGACCACATTTTTTCCTTGATAATTGGGAATTTTGTGGTAGAATAATTATGTGCGTATGCATGCCAGATTCGAGGACTTTTTGTTCCTCGTTCTAAACAAATACAATAAAATTAGGAGGAATTACAAAATGGCGAACAAGTGGGTTTATACCTTCAAAGAAGGTAATATGTCCATGCGTAACTTACTTGGTGGTAAGGGCGCAAACCTTGCTGAGATGACTGAGATTGGTCTTCCAGTACCACAGGGCTTCACAATTACAACAGAGGCTTGTACACAGTACTATGAGGACGGCCGCGTGATCAACGATGAGATCATGGCACAGGCTATGGAAGGCGTAGCTTGGATGGAGAAGGAGAATGGTAAGAAATTCGGAGATCTCAAGAATCCATTGTTAGTTTCCGTTCGTTCCGGTGCAAGAGCATCTATGCCTGGTATGATGGATACAATCCTGAACCTTGGATTAAATGACGAAGTTGTTGCTGCTATGATCGCAGGTAACCCGGATCCAAAGTTCGAGCGTTTCGTATATGATTCATATAGACGTTTTATCCAGATGTTCTCTGACGTTGTTATGGAAGTTGGTAAGAAGTACTTCGAGCAGCTCATCGACAAGATGAAGGCTGACAGAGGTGTTCAGTACGACGTTGAGTTGACCGCTGCAGATCTTAAGGAACTGGCTGAGCAGTTCAAGGCAGAGTACAAGAACCAGTTGGGAACAGACTTCCCTTCTGATCCGGTAGAGCAGCTGAAGTTGGCTATCGAGGCTGTATTCCGTTCATGGGACAACCCACGTGCAAACGTTTACCGTCGTGATAATGATATCCCATATTCATGGGGAACTGCAGTTAACGTAATGCCAATGGTATTCGGTAACTTAAATGACGAGTCCGGTACAGGTGTTGCATTTACCCGTGATCCTGCAACTGGAGAGAAGAAGCTCATGGGTGAGTTCTTAAAGAACGCACAGGGCGAGGACGTAGTTGCCGGTGTTCGTACTCCAATGCCAATCGCACAGATGGAGCAGGAGTTCCCAGAGGCATATGCTGAGTTCATCAAGGTATGTGAGATCCTCGAGAACCACTACCATGACATGCAGGATATGGAGTTCACCGTTGAGAACAAGAAGCTGTACATGTTACAGTGCCGTAATGGTAAGAGAACAGCTCCGGCTGCTCTGAAGATCGCTTGTGATCTTGTTGATGAGGGACATAAGACCGAGGAAGAAGCTGTAGCTATGATCGATCCTCGTAACCTTGATACATTGCTTCACCCACAGTTTGATGCTGCTGCTCTTAAGGCTGCAACACCAATCGGAAAGGGACTTGGTGCTTCTCCGGGAGCTGCTTGCGGTAAGGTTGTATTTACTGCTGAAGATGCAGAGACCTGGGCAGCAAGAGGAGAGAAGGTTGTATTAGTTCGTCTTGAGACTTCTCCGGAAGATATTACCGGTATGAAGGTATCTCAGGGTATCTTGACCGTTCGTGGTGGTATGACAAGCCACGCAGCCGTAGTTGCCCGTGGTATGGGTACCTGCTGTGTATCCGGTTGTGGCGATATCGCTATGGATGAGGAGAACAAGAAGTTTACATTGGCTGGACAGACCTTTACAGAGGGATCTGAGATCTCTATCGATGGTACAACCGGTAACATTTACGCTGGCATCATCCCAACTGTTGATGCTCAGATCGCCGGTGAGTTCGGTCGTGTTATGGCATGGGCTGACAAGTTCAGAACTCTTAAGGTTCGTACCAATGCAGATACACCTGCAGATGCAAAGAAGGCTCGTGAGCTTGGTGCAGAGGGTATCGGACTTTGCCGTACAGAGCATATGTTCTTCGAGGAAGACAGAATTGCTGCATTCCGTGAGATGATCTGTGCAGATACTGTTGAGGAGAGAGAGGCAGCACTTGATAAGATCCTTCCATATCAGCAGGGAGATTTCAAGGCACTTTACGAGGCTCTTGAGGGATGCCCGGTTACAATCCGTTTTCTGGATCCGCCACTTCACGAGTTCGTTCCTACTGAGGAAGCTGATATTGAGAAGCTTGCAAAGGCTCAGGGCAAGACTGTGGAGCAGATCAAGACAATCATCGATGGACTTCATGAGTTCAACCCAATGATGGGTCACAGAGGATGCCGTCTTGCTGTAACATATCCTGAGATTGCCAAGATGCAGACAAAGGCTGTTATCCGTGCAGCAATCGAGGTTCAGAAGGAGCATGCTGACTGGAACATTAAGCCAGAGATCATGATCCCGTTAGTAGGAGAGGTTAAGGAGCTTAAGTTCGTTAAGCAGGTAGTTGTAGAGACTGCTGATGCTGAGATCGCAGCTGCTGGCGTTAAGCTTGAGTATGAGGTTGGTACCATGATCGAGATTCCTCGTGCAGCTCTTACTGCTGACGAGATCGCTAAGGAAGCTGATTTCTTCTGCTTCGGTACAAACGACCTGACACAGATGACCTTCGGATTCTCTCGTGATGACGCAGGTAAGTTCTTAGGCGCTTACTACGACAACAAGATTTTCGAGAACGATCCATTTGCAAAGCTTGACCAGACTGGTGTTGGTAAGCTTATGGATATGGCTATCAAGCTTGGTAAGCCGGTTAATCCAAATCTTCACATCGGTATCTGTGGTGAGCACGGTGGAGATCCTTCTTCCGTAGAGTTCTGCCACAAGATTGGTCTGGATTACGTTTCATGTTCTCCATTCCGTGTGCCGATCGCAAGACTTGCAGCAGCGCAGGCAGCTATCGCCCAGAAGTAAGTGAGTGCTATTTATTTAGTGTAAAGCTGGACTTTGAGAAAGCAAAATCGTCCCACTATTTACAGAAATGTAGGTAGTGGGATTTTTTGTTTTGCAAATTATATTGATTAATTTCTAATTTTGACATATAATAATATTACAAACACATGCAAAATAACTACACAAAGTATGGTGAAGGAGGAATCATTATGGCAGAACAGGTATTGATTCAATTTCGTGCAGACAAAGCATTAAAACAGGAGGTTGCAGAGATTTACGAGACTCTTGGTATGGATTTACCAACAGCTTTCCGTATGTTTATGACCAGAAGTAAGATGGTCAAAGGACTTCCGTTTGAGGCAACATTACCCGAAACAACAATTACAAGGGCAGAGGCTAGGAATGCATTCTACGAGCTGAGAGAGCAGGCGGCTGATGTACCAGAGATGTCTCTTGATGAGATTAATGCTGAAATATCAGCTGTTAGAGCGGAAAGAAAAAGGTAAGTGCTTATGGTGTATTATGCAGTTATAGATACAAACGTTTTCATTTCAGCTTTGCTTTCAAAACGAGCAGATGCAGCAACAGTACGAGTATTAGATGCAATGTTTGGTGGTAAAATTGTACCGTTGTATCATGGGGATATTTTAGCGGAATATGATGAAGTGCTTCATAGAAGCAAGTTTCATTTTAAAGAAGAGACAATCCAGCTGGTTATAAATGCAGTGAAACAATACGGTATGGAAGTGTTCCCACAACCGACAGGTGAGATACTGGTTGACATGGATGATTTGGTATTTTACGAGGTTGCTATGGAGAAGAGAGACGATGATGCCTATTTGGTAACAGGTAATCAGAAGCATTATCCGATAAAGGACTTTATTGTAACGCCAGCTGAAATGATGGAGATTATTGATAAGTAAGTTGAAGTAGAAAAGCTGTTATAAATAGGCTTGTTTGTGTATTAAGTTTATTTACGTCAGAAAGATAGAAAAGGGGCTGAAGCATGAGCAGAAAAAGAGTAAGTGCGACAACCATAATTGGAGGTTCTGATGGACCTACATCCATATTTTTAGTAGGAAATAAAGGGGGAAAGCTTTCTTTAAGACAAAAATTTGAACGTGCATGTTATAAGATTAGAAAAAAGAGGGCAGTGAATTCTGTTAAGGCAGATGCTCATACGATGGACGAGGTGTGTGAATACATTGTAAATGAGCTTGGATATACGGAAGTGGATAAAACAGAATTCAGATATAAGGAAGAGTATAGGGAAATGAGAGCATCATTTCTTATGCAGTATAGGCCAGAATTATTAGGAGAGTTGGCTGAAATTCCTAAGCTTGAAAATCATGATAAAGAAAGTTTGAAATATTTTTTTGAACAATTAGAAATGAGGCAGAAAGCAGCAGAGAGCATTTCGACTGATTTATTTGATATTGACCTGCACATTTTTGCTCAGACGACTAATAATTTGGAGTCAAGCTTTTCGATTGAGAAGAATTATGAATTAATAAGTAGTTCTTCATCAGGCTCGAAAAGTGAAATGAAGAAATTTGAAAAACTTTTTAGAAAAGTTTATATATATTACGGGGTTACGCAAAAAGATATCGATGAGCATACGAAGCGTTATGAAGAGTTAGTAAGGGTCTTAGCAAAATAATTTGTTCTTAGTTGTTGTAAAGCACTAATGATTTATTAGATTGATAATATTGTTATATTTCTTTAATCTTATTTTGCCATAATACAGTTATGTATGTGATTGAAAGGTAATTTGAAAAATTAGTTTTAATGACTCACGGGTGTACCACCGCCACACAGGCTGCTATCGCGGAAAAGAGGAATTAGGCAACAATATCCCCAAGTAACCTTCTAAATCCTATAGAGGGACTGAAGAACCTTGTATGGGTCTATATGACGCATCAAGGTTCCTTTATTTGATAATAAGGCTTTTCGTGAGGCTATCATAAATGCCGTTCTGCACAATAAATGGGTGGAAGGAAATG
>CAMBLG010000032.1 GCA_945868435.1 uncultured Lachnospiraceae bacterium | reverse complement strand
CGAGTGCAAGCGAGAGTACCAGCGCAAGTGAATCAACGAGTGCAAGCGAGAGCACCAGCGCAAGTGAGTCTACAAGTGCAAGTGAGTCCACAAGTGCAAGTGAGAGCACCAGCGCAAGTGAGTCCACAAGTGCAAGTGAGTCCACCAGCGCAAGCGAGAGTACCAGCGCAAGCGAATCAACGAGTGCAAGCGAGTCCATCAGTGCGAGCGAATCAACGAGTGCAAGCACCTCAACCAGCACCAGTGAGAGCGAAAGTGCAAGCATCTCAGCCAGCCAGAGCGCTTCCACAAGTAATAATCAGCCTGCAGGTGGAAACGGCGGCAATGGTTCTGCTACAGAAAATAACCCGGTTGCACCTTCAGAGTCTGAGGATACAACGAATATCGTAGACGAGGATGTTCCGTTGACTGACGGTACAGATCTGATCGATGATACAGATGATGCTGATACTAGCGATACAACAGATATCTTAGATGAGGATGTTCCTCTTGCAGTGGTTGATGAGGATGAACTGGCGGATATCGCAGATGAGGATGTTCCGCTTTCAGACAATCCTAAGACCGGTGATGCAATGACAGCTACATGGATTGGAACAGCAGCTACAGCAGTTGCAGGTTTGTTTGGAGCAGGTCGGAGTAAAAAGAAAAAGGACGACGATCAGAAATAATCATTTATAAGAAAAAATAAATAAGTCGGAATTAGTGACCGCTGCAGATCGGAGTGGTCACTAATTCATTTTATAGCAAATTACCGGGAGTAAAACAGAATGCAATTTGGCAGAAAAGATAGTATACTTAAATATAAATTACTTTATACCGCATTGGTCCTGTTTATATACCTGCTTGGAAAGAACCTGCCTCTGTATGGGATAGATCTTTCTGCCTATGCAAATCAGACGCTGGACACGGCAGCACTGCTGATACAGGCAATTAGCGGAGATGTTTATCGTCGTTCTGTGTTTGCATTGGGAATTTCGCCTTATATGATGGCATCAATTCTGGTGCAGATGGTGGTTGCCTTTCGAAGTGCGGATGCCAAGGCTCGGATATCACCGAAAAAGAAGAATTACATAATGCTGGAACTGACCCTTATCTTTGCGTTGTTCCAGGCAGTGCTTCAAGTCAGAAATCTTTCTTTTGCAGTTACAGGGCAGCGGTTGATGCTTGCGCAGGTGGTGTCTGTGGTCGAGATGATAGCAGGCGCAATGATCATTTTGTGGCTGTCGGAACAGAACAAGAAATATGGTGTTGGCGGGCAGACGGCCTTGATTTTTGTCAATATTCTGGAAGGAATCGTGGCAATATTGACGAAGGGATCTATGGAAAGTCTTGTGATACCGCTACTGATTTCTCTGATCGTGATCATGATTATGGTCATATTGGAGAATGCGGAAAAAAGAATCCCGGTCCAGCGTATTTCAATTCACAATATTTATGCGGATAAGAACTATCTGGCCATCAAACTGAATCCGATCGGAGTTATGCCGGTCATGTTTTCCACAGCTTTCTTTATGCTGCCACAGCTCTTGGTTACCGGACTTGCATGGCTGTTTCCGGGACAGGAAACGATTATCTGGTGGCAGGAGAATCTGGTACTAACAAAACCACTCGGAGTAATTGTGTATATCGCTATTCTTTATGCATTGACGATTGGCTTTTCAAGAGTGTTCCTTAATCCGACAGAGACCACGGAACAATTCCTAAAAAGTGGTGACAGTCTGGTTGGGATTCATGCAGGACGTGATACTAAGAGATACTTGTCGAGAAACATTACAAGAATCAGTTTGTTTAGTGCGACTGCGCTCAGTTTGTGTCTGAGTGTTCCGATGGTTATGCAGTTGAATGGATACATGGACAATTCGCTTTCTGCGCTTCCGACCTCTATTATGATGCTGACCGGTATCTGGAGCAATCTTTACCGGGAAGTTCTGTCGATCAGAGATATGGATGCATATGAACCTTTTATTTGACAGGAGGAAACATGCTATACTTTATACCGGCATGGTATCAGCAGGATCAATGGTGTGAAAATGAACAAAAATGGTATATGCGGCGTATGCATACGGAGTTTGACGATACGGTAAAGCAGATCCAGTTGTTTCATCGCAACGAAGTGTATCCTTACCGAATCATGCTGCTCAGCTGTGCGCCCAATTTCAGACATTTTCTTCATCGCCAGAGCGTGTATCACGCACCGTACTGGTCCTGTTTTGATGCAATACAGGAGATTCGACGCAAGAAGGCAATGGTTTTGTCTTTTCACAACCTGAATTGGCCGCCCCATACGGAATTTATCTATACTCCGTTTGTGGTGATTGCCATGCTTCACGGAGTCCGGTATGCGCAGCTTGAGTTTGGTGAAGATGGAAACCTGATACAGATTGATATGTATGAGGAAGGAAAGCTGCGTCGGACAAATATCTATGATGACAGGGGATTTATTTCGAGTACGATTCTGTACGAGAACGAGAAGCGGTTTCGCCAGGATTATCTGATGGAGAATGGTGTGTGGAAACTCCGGCATTATTTACAGGACGGACATGTGGAAATCAATCCCAATGCGCCTAATTATCTCCTGGTATATCAGGAGTGTGAGCAAACTCTCCCATTTCTTCAGATGTCTTATGAGAGCCTTGACCGGATCATTGAAGAGGTGCTGACATCCTATTTGAAGCTTGTGGATGAGGAGGACATATTTTGCGTGGCAATGCATGAACGGCATGCGGCGTTGATTCAGGAAGCGCTGAAAGGAAGAAAAACGATTCTCTCTTTCTTTGAAGACAGATATGATCTGGGAAGACATCCGGAAATGCTTCCGATGGTGGAACAGGCGGATTATGTCATTGCGGATTCACAGGAAAATCGGCGGCTGATCAAGGGACAGGCAAATAATCTGCTTCGTATAAAGGATATCACACCCTTTGATTCCAGAGTGGATTTTGGAATCAGTCAGCAGTTAAATGTACAAAAAATCCTTGTTCCGGTAGATAATCTGGAGGATGAGGTCTTTGCAGAACTGATCCGGGCGCTGGGGACATATTTGCCTGAAAATAAGAATGCGCAGATTCATCTGCTTACCCGGCAGGCGGAATATGACAGGAAATCACGTCTGTTAAGTAAGACAAGAGAATGCTTAAAACGCGCGGGAATGGAAGAAGCGTGGGCAGCGGAACAAAGGAGTGGGAATATTGCCGAAAATAACCTGGAGGATGAAGATCAGGTGACAGTCCGCTTTTATGTGGAGCAATGTGTGGATGAGCTTTCCGTGAGCAAGTGTATGCGGGAACAGAGACTGGTTGTCGACATGAGAAGCATGACGGAGGTGTATTTGAGAATCAATGCGATCAGTGTCGGCATTCCGCAGATCGTGCGCAAAAAGACGCAGTTTGTAGAGCATGGAAAAAACGGTTATGTTGTTCAGGATACGAAGCAGATTCCAAAACTTCTGGAATTTTATCTGGGCAGCCTGACAAACTGGAATGAGGCTATGGTGTATTCCTATGAAGTTGGAAAGAAATATACGACAGATGTGTTGTTGAGAGAATGGAAAGAGGTAATAGAAGTTGTTCGCAAAGATCCGAATCCTGCAACTGGGAAGTGAAGACTGGCGTCTGAAATATCAGCTTCCGGACAATGTAGATTTTTCTTTTGAAGAGAAATTGAATGATGAGCAATTAAATAAAGAATTGAAAAAACCGTATGATCTGGTCTTTTTGGACAAACGTATCTCAAAGAAAGAATTGTCATACCTACAGAAGGCTACAAAGGCATATACGCTGTTTGTAACAGATCACGTGAATGTCAACGGGGAAACGAAGCAGTTATTTGATCTGAAAAAGGGACAGAGGATTGCGGAGTCGGAGATTCAGGAGTTTCTGCTCTATGAGGTCAGAAATTATTTCCCGGAGCCTTACGGCGAGAAATTCCAGTTTTCGAATCTGGCCATTGCGCAGGATTTTTCCGGCAGTATTCGCTGGGACGGAAATTACAGTGTTGTGCTGCAGGGAGAATTCGGAGAAGAATTGACGCAGATTGCCTTCTGGCGAAACAATATTCCAGTATTTCAGGGGCAGGCGATAGAGCTTTGGCTGGAGTATAAAAAGGATCCGGGAGTTGAGATCGCTCTTTCCGTGACGCAGTTTGTCAGCGGAAGCCTGTCTGAGATTCAGCAGACATGGGATTTTTCCGAAAAGGAATTGGATGATATCGTTCTGTTAGACAATCAGATGGCGCAAGGCGTGATTTTTGTGTCGCTGCAGGCAAAGGGAGAAGGGACACTGGAGATTATTGCCCTGCACGACAGATACTCCAGACGGGGACACGGCTGTTTTCTGCCGGGCGGGGAGCGGTATGTGACCCAAAACAGAGAGGAAGTCTTTGCCTACTTTGAGCCGGGAGACAGAAAGCCGCCGCTCAATGTCTACTTTTCCGGTTATAAGACGAGAGAGGGCTTTGAGGGCTACCGTGCCATGCGCAATCTGGGCTGCCCGTTCCTTTTGATATCGGAGGCGAGGCTGGAGGGCGGTGGTTTTTACATGGGAAGCGAGGAGTATGAGAAGCTGATCAAGGATGTGCTGCGAAAGTATATGGACGAATTGGGATTTTCCGGTGATCAGGTTATCCTGTCCGGCCTATCCATGGGAACCTACGGTGCCTTGTATTATGGATGCGATATTATGCCGCATGCGATGATTCTCGGAAAACCGTTGGCAAGCATCGGGGATGTGGCAGCGAACGAAAAACTCTTCCGGCCGGGAGTATTTCCAACCTCGCTGGATGTGCTCCACATGTTGTACGGGGATACGGACCATGTTGCGGTAAAGGCATTGAATGACAGATTTTGGGATAAGTTTGACGGAGCAGACTGGAGCAGGTCAAAATTTATTGTTGCCTATATGATTGAGGACGACTACGATGCAACGGCGTATGAGACACTGATTTCGCATCTGTGGTCAGGTGGTGTACAGTTGTACGGCAAAGGAATTCATGGCAGACATAACGACGATACGGGTGCCATTGTAAGCTGGTTTTTCAGCCAGTATCGCAAGGTGCTGCACGAAGATTTTTCCAGAAAGGTGAAAAATTAGATGTCAGGAGCAAGATGGACGATTTACTGGAATGAATATTCCTCGGATACATATTTGTATGGATCAGAGATCTCATTTCACAAAAAAGATGACGTGGAGTTTCGGAATCTTCTGATGCCTCCGGGAACCGTGATCAAAGAGTGGTATTCAAAAACCAATTTTCAGATGCAGAAAATTGAACCGGCATTGCCTATGATCGATGGGGAAAGTGCCTACCGGATACATATCAATATGGATGTGCCGGAGCATGAGAGCTGCCTGGTACGTCTGGTGTTTTACGATAGATATGAGATAGAAGCAGGAAGTCTGACCATCAGAGACACGGTTACGGATTTTCGATGCCCGCTGAAGACTTACAGCTATCGCATGCAACTCATTAACGGTGGAATTACCCAATTCCATTTTCATTCTATTATGATTCAGGAAATTGATGATGAAACGGACGAAGGACCTAAGAAAACTAAATAAGATTCTGCGTCAGGTAAAAAGCTTCAAATCTGTCATGCGTGAGCGCTCTGACGAAGAACTGTCCCATCTGACAGTTGAGTTTAAGGAGAGACTGAGGGATGGAGAAAGTCTGGATGATATTCTGCCGGAGGCGTTTGCGGCAATTTGTGAAGCGGACCGCCGGATTTTGGGGATGTTCCCGTTTGATGTGCAGGTATTGGGCGGCATTGCCCTGCATCAGGGGTATCTCGCAGAGATGAATACCGGAGAAGGAAAAACACTGGTTGCGACAATGCCTTTGTACCTAAATGCACTCACGGAAAAGAGCACGATTCTTGTCACGACCAATGAGTACCTTGCTCTGCGTGATGCGGAAGAGATGGGGCAGGTTTACCGTTTTATGGGACTTAGTGTGGCGGCCGGTGTACAGGAAAAGGCAGAGGAACGCTTTACAAACGAGGAGAAAAAGAAGATCTATGCCGCAGATATTGTTTATACGACCCACGGCGCGCTGGGCTTTGATTATCTGTTAAACAATCTGGTGACTTCCGCGGAGGATCGCTTTTTAAGGGAACTCTATTATGTGATCATCGATGAGGCAGACTCTGTGCTGCTGGACAGTGCTCAGACTCCGCTTGTGATTTCAGGATCGCCGCGTGTGCAATCCAATCTGTATGAACTGGCAGATTTTTTTGTGGCGACGCTGATTGAAGGGCGGGATTATGAAAAAGAAGAAAAGAAGGTCTGGCTCACGGAAGAAGGCATTGCATATGCGGAGCGCTTTTTCCAGATCGATAATTTCTACGGAGAAAAATATTTTGAGATCAATCGGCATGTGATTCTAGCACTTCGGGCGCACGTGTTGTTTGAGATTGAAAAAGATTATATGATTTCAAAGGATCAAGAACTCCAATTGCTGGATGGAGGCTCAGGGCGCATGATGCAGGGGGTTAAGCTTCGTGGTGGTCAGCATCAGGCAATTGAGATGAAAGAAAAGCTGAAGGTTTCTCAGGAAAACCGTTCGGTAGCTTCCATCACGTATCAGAATTTATTCCTGCTATTCCCGAAAATGGCGGGAATGAGTGGAACGATTTCGGATGCCAGAGAGGAGCTTTTGGATGTCTATGGTGAAAAGGTGATTGTGATTCCTCCGAATCGCCCGGTACAACGAAAGGATCTGCCGGATTTTTACTTTAAAAATGCAGAGGAGCAGTTTGAACAGGCAATCGAGCGGGCGGTTGCGGTGCATCGTACCGGACAACCGGTTTTGATCGTAGTGACCACGATTGGGGAGACCGAATTGATCTCTGCGCTTCTGATGGAACGAAAAATTCCGCACAGTGTGCTCAATGCGAATAATGCTTTCTGGGAGGCGGATATGATCAAGGTGGCCGGTCAGATGAATGCGGTGACGGTGGCGACTGCCATGGCAGGAAGAGGAACGGATATCAAGCTGGGAGAAGGAGTCAGAGAGCTGGGCGGTCTGGCAGTCATAGGAATTGGAAGAATGGCGAACACCAGACAGGAGCGCCAGGCAAGAGGACGAGCCGGAAGACAGGGAGATCCGGGATCAAGCCGGTTTTTCGTATCGCTTGAAGACGAGGTAGTGAACCGAAACGGCTCCAAAAAGATTGAGAAATACATTGAGGGAAAACGACATGTCGGAAAGCATAAGGTTAAGAAACTCATCGATGGTTCTCAGACAGTTGGTGAGGAATTTGCTGTCATGTCGCGCAGGCAGGCGATGGACTATGACGAGGTGCTGCAGAGACAGCGTACATTGATCTATGCGACAAGAGATGCACTCCTTGATGGTGAGACCTTAGAAAAGGAAAAAATCATCGAGATCGCGGAAACCAATATCAGGCATTTTCTTGCATCTCAAAAGCTGCTTGACATCCATACCGTCAGTCGATATATTTTGGACAATATTTCGTATCGTCTGGATCATGAACCGGTGGATCTTTCGAAGAAGCCGAAAGAAGCAGCCTTAGCGTATTTGATGAAGCGTGTCCGTGAGGCTCTGGAGGAGCAGGAACGGAAACTCGGCAGTGAGGAAGTTATGAACGATTTCATGCGGGTGGCAACGCTTAGGGCAATCGATGATGCGTGGGTAGAGCAGGTGGATTTTCTGCAGCAGCTGCAGTCTGCAGTATCCGGCAGATCCTTTGCACAGCGCAATCCGCTTTTTGAGTACCGGAAAGAGGCACTGGAATCCTTCAACAAAATGAAGGATACCATTTTAAAAAATATAGTACGGAACATATTGCTGAGCAATGTGTACGTGGATGAAGAAGGAGAACTTCGCATTCTGTTTCCATAGGAGGTAACAATGATCTATAATTTTAATCTGGGAATCGGCTGGGCCAGCAGCGGTGTAGAGTATGCACAGGCATACAGAGCGAAAATCCTGCGCAGTATCGGTGCAGATGCAAAATTCGTTTTTACCGATATGTTTCCGAGAGATAATATCGAACATATGACAAAAAATATCGGTTTTCTGGATTCGGAAATCATCTGGTTATACATGTTCTTTTCCGATTGCAAAATCGCACCGGTTTCCTATACGCTGGGAAAGCTGGAGAGTACCTTTAGCAATCAGAACTATACATTTTCCAGAGATGGTAAGATTGCAAAATATGTCTTCTCCGGGACGAATAATTTTTATACGGTATACATGGTAGATGAGACAAGTGATCTGGTTCACCGTGTGGAGATGGTTTCAAATGGATGCCTGATCCGAAAGGATTACTATACCTATTGCAGAATCTATTCGGAATACTACGCACCGCTGGACAATCAGGCACATCTGTATCAGCGCAGATTTTTCAACGAGGATGGCACAGTGGCCTATGAGGAAATCACGGATAATGATGTGGTGATGTATCAGTTTCCGGACCGCCTGATCTGTTCCAAAGAGGAACTGGTGGGCTATATGGTACAGCGGCTGAATCTGACCGGAGAGGATGTTGTGATCATAGACCGGACAACGGGGATCGGACAGGCAATTATGGAAAACGCGGGGCCTGCCAAGATTGGAATCGTGATTCATGCAGATCACTTTAGCGAGGGTGGTACCGATGAGCGGAATATTCTGTGGAATAATTATTATGAATACGCTTTTTCCCAGCACAAACATGTCGCGTTCTACATTACAGCGACCGATGACCAGAACCGTCTGTTGCGGGAGCAGTTTGAGACGTATCTTCATGTGATGCCGAAGGTGGTCACTATTCCGGTGGGAAGTCTTCCGGAATTGAAATATCCGGAGGGAGAACGCACAAAGCATTCGTTAATCACAGCGTCCAGACTGGCAAGCGAGAAGCATGTGGATTGGATCATTGATGCGGTGGTGGCTGCCCGTAAGAAGGTGCCGGATCTTACCCTGGATATATATGGAAAAGGTGTTGAGGAAGACAAACTAAAGGGACTGATCAGCCGGCAGAAATGCGGGGACTATGTGCGCCTTTGCGGTCAACAGAATCTGGATGAAGTCTATAAAAACTATGATGCATATCTGTCCGGTTCCACCAGTGAGGGATTCGGACTTACCCTGATGGAGGCAATCGGATCCGGGCTTCCAATCATCGGATTTGATGTACGATATGGCAACCAGAATTTTATTGACGAAGGACAAAACGGTTATAAGATTCCCGTCCACGACAAAATGGACAGTAAGGAGCGCATCGAAAAACTGGCAGAGTGCGTGGTCAGAATGTTTACGGAAGATGATATGGAGGAATTTCATTGTCACTCCTATGAAAAGGCGAAGAAGTATTTAACGATTGAGGTGGAAAAAGGATGGATGAACGTATTAAATCAGATCAGATAGTGTTATTGTTGGATAACTATTCTTCCGACAGCCAAAAACTGCATCAGTCCTTTCAACTTGCCGGGTACGGGTATCCGGCTGCAGTCATCGAGGATGACGGTTTTCTTCCCGAAAATGTGATGTCGGTATATGGCTTTTTCCTCGGTGATTTTAAAACGGTGAAAAGTCTCCCGGGTGTACCGAGGTATTTTAATCAAATCACAGTACCGGAATACTGGGAAATCAGCGGGAACAATCGAAGTGGTTCCGTACATGACAAGAGCAGGGAGAGGGGGCGCATTTTTTATGCAGAGCCTACCCATAAACGTCTTGTGAAAGTTGTGGACTGGTATGATGAGAGAGGCGTGGTTCGTTCCAGTGATCACTATAATCGTTATGGAGCCCTGTATGCGAGGACTATTTTCAATGAGAAGGGGCAGAAGGTAAATAAATCATATTTTTCTGCTGACGGGAAAGAAACAATCGTGGAGAACTTTGTGACAGGTGATATTATCCTGAATGACAAAGATGTGGTGCGAATGTTCCGGACGAAGACGGATTTCGTGGTTCATTTTTTGAAAGCCGCGGGATTTTCACAGTCCAGAATTTTCTTCAACTCCCTCTCAACACCGTTTTTCGTATCGCAGCGTCTGAGTGCGGGAGAGAAAAAAGAAGATGTGCTGTTCTGGCAGGAGCCTGCCAGAGATGATATCCCGGGCAATATGATGGTTATTTTAAATGAACAGGCAACACGTACGGAAAAGATTATGGTGCAAAAACGGCATGCTTATGACAAGCTGATACAGCTGGGGGCGCGTGCGGATATGGTGAACAGGATGGGATTTCTGTATCCGTTCAGCAAAGAGTATAACGGAAAGCCGGAGGCACTGATCTGTACGAATTCTGATAATATCGAGCAGTGCCGGAAACTGGCATTGGAGCTTCCGCAGATTCATTTTCATATAGCAGCGCTGACAGAGATGTCATCGAAACTCATGAGTATGGGTGCTTACAGCAATGTGAGCCTCTATCCGGGTGTGAAGATGAAAGTGTTGGATGAATTGTTTGACCAGTGTGATTTTTATCTGGATGTTAATCATGAGGCAGAAATTGTATCGGCGGTTTATCAGGCGTTTTTGCATAATCAGATTATCTTTGCCTTTGAGGAAACGATTCACAATCGTGATTGTGTGGCGGAGGCGCATATTTACAAATCAAATGAAGTGAACAGGATGATCTCTGATATCAAGGCTATTCTGGAGAGCAAGGAACTGGCGGTTTTACATCTGAATATGCAGCACGATGCAGCACTTACGGAGTCTAAGGAAACTTATCAGGCGTTCATCGGTTGATGAGAGCAGCTGATTTACCTAAACAAATGCAAAAGGGGCGCACAGGTTTTACAATCAGGAATATTTCCTGACGTTTAGGAATATTTTATTGCACATAGTAGGCTTGGATGATAAACTTAGTAAAAACTGAGTAAAGAATAAGGGGAAGGAGTATCAGAATGAATAAAAAGAAAGTAGACAGTATTTTAAAAGCTGCGACGATGGCAGGTGTCGCTTTGGGGGCAAGTGCAATTGTAGATGCTGATGTTGTGTATGCAGAAGAATTGGGAAGCGAAAGCACTGATTCGGAACTATATAAACAACAGAGTATGACAGAGGCAACTTCTGATAGTTTGGCAGAAGAGTCTGGTACAGATATGGGTAGTGGTACATTAAACTCTGCAAGTGAAAGTGACCAGATTGCAGTATCGTCTTCTTTGAATCAGGTTCTAGACGAGAACGTAGATGAAGGTGCCAAGATTCTGCAGACAATTGAGGATACGGTTGGCAATTATGGCGTTATAGCAGAGAATGCCCAAATAAAAGCTGATTTTGAAAGTAACGTAAAAGGTGATTGGGTAGAATTTGACGGCAATCAAACTGTTGGTAGTTCAAAAAAATATTCCGATAGTGAGTCAGAAGTTATTTATATAGGAGACTTTAAACCCAACGAGTATGTTCAGGCTAATCGTGCCGATGGAGTGCCGACAGATGTGGTGATTGGCCTTAAGGAAGGCGATACGTACACGATTACGGTCGAAGCGGATGGCCAAAAAATTGTTACTGTTACAGACAAAAATGGTAAAGAAAAGTCAATTAAGATCAATAATAATGGGGGAGATGTAAGGTGTGAGGCGACAAAACAGACTGTTGCCTCGGAATTAGGTACCGTGACTGAATTATCAGAAGAGTTGATGGAACAGGGAAATAAGGATAATTCAATTAAAGTTGACGTGTATGATAAACAGAATCAATATACCAAGATGGATGCGACTACGGTAGAAAGTGACACGGTATTCGTAGAGGTATCTGGCGGTAAACTATTTGAAAAAAATGATAATGCACATAATCAAATTGTGCTGAATAAAGATCAGACACTTGTTGTTAATATTACACCGGATAATAGTAAAAATGGAAACGGAAATGGAAATGAAAACGGCAAGGGTAATGGTAATAGCTTTGAGTTGAGTGGATATGTAATCGTTGTGAAAGAGACGGTTCAAAATGGAGACGAGACAAAGGAGAACGTTACAGAAATACGTTGCGATGACTTCAAAAAAGCTGCGGAATATGCAAGTAAAATAGTGTTTAATTTTGGTGATTACAGTGGAGTTATTCAAGTTCATGAAAGCATTGCTGCTACAGTCATTGCTCCTAAGGCATCTTACACAGTACATGCGTCTTCTTCGGGACAGGTTATTGTAAAGGAGTTTCAAAACCCAGGTGGTGAACAGCATTATTGTGGAAAGCCAAGTGAAGGTCAGAGTTCAAGCGAGAGTACCAGTGCAAGTGAGTCAACGAGTGCAAGCGAGAGCACCAGCGCAAGTGAATCAA
>CAMBLG010000031.1 GCA_945868435.1 uncultured Lachnospiraceae bacterium | reverse complement strand
AGAGCATCTGCCTTACAAGCAGAGGGTCACAGGTTCGAGCCCTGTAGGCCCCATTTGTGCCGGCGTGGCGGAACTGGCAGACGCGCAGGACTTAAAATCCTGTTGTGGTGACACAGTACCGGTTCGATTCCGGTCGCCGGCATTTGCATCTTGACTATCATTCTTGAGAGTGTTATAATCAGCGATGCAGTAATTAAATATGTGTGCGTAGCTCAGCTGGATAGAGCACTTGGCTACGGACCAAGGTGTCGGGGGTTCGAATCCTCTCGCGCACGTATGGGAATCCCTTGAAAACATTGAGTTTTCAAGGGGTTTTCTTTTATATTTTCCTTTAAAACACACAAACTACATGGGAAAGCTTAATATTAAGAGGGACGGAGCTTGCCGTTTTAATGTAAGGAGAAAGTGTTCAAGATGTAATTCTATTAAAATTATAAACTACGAAGTTGTAATAAAGGGCGCATATTGTTATAATGTGTATGGTATGAGATTATGCAAACGGAGAGTTGCGATATGGAGAAACAGCTCACATTAGAGCAGAAAAAACAAAAGGTACAAGATTTTCGACCGATCGACGATGTATTCTTTGAAGTTCTAGCGGATGATGAGTTATTCTGCCAGGAAATACTAAGAATTATTTTAGAAGATGAGAAGCTTATCGTTAATGATGTTATTGTACAGAGTAGTGAGAGGAACTTATATGGTCGTTCTGTTCGCCTTGATGCTTTGTGCACTCTTGGAAATGGAGAAAAGTGTAATATAGAGGTTCAGCGGTCAGATAATGATAATCATTTAAAACGTGTAAGATTCAATGCAGCAAGTATTACGATGAAGGAATCGCAGGTAAATGAAAACTTTCAGGACGTCAGAGAAGTATATATGGTGTATATTTCTGAGTTTGATATCTTTGGAAAGGGAAAAACTATTTATCATGTGAAGAATGTGATCCAAGAAACCGGAGATGTGGTTGATGACGGATTACACAGATTTTTTGTAAATACGGCTTGTGATGATGGAACGGATATTGCGGATTTGATGTCTTGCTTTACAGAGAAGCAGGTAAATAATCCTAAGTTTCCTGTTTTTACCAGCAGAATGAATAGGTTAAAGAATGAAGAAGGAGGTCTCAATATCATGTGTGAAGTAATGCAGAAATACGAACAGATTGCCGCAAAGAAGGAAAGAATTGAGGCAATCCAGAATATGATTGATCTGGGTCTTTCAGAAGAAAAGATTTTGACTAAGTATTCAAAGCAAGAATACGAGGAGGCTAAACAAGGAATGCTTGTAGAAGCTTAATGTGTAAGGCAGAAAACACACAAACTCATTGTGAAAGTATAAAATATATGGTTTTAGAGGGAAACGAAAAGTCATGAAAACATGATAAAAAGGGAATTGTTGGTATTGGCTATTACATGTTGGGATGGCAATAAGTAGAGTTCGAATCCTCTCGCGCACGTATGAGGAGACTCAGTAAGCCCATCGGTTTACTGAGTCTTTTGCTGTATGAGAGAAACAGAGGTTACTATTCACAGCCGATAAGGATTCATAGACAGACTCGCCATGCTCGCATGTAAGAGTCTGTCTATGAATCCTTATCGAGCCTGCGAAGCAGGAACTCCACACACATAAGCAGTCTTAGCTCCGTAAGGAGCGGGACTGGAGCCTCGAAGAGGCGACGAGTGCGCATGCGTGTGGAGGGCTGTGAATAGTAACAAACAGAAGCCAGATTATAAAACGCGGAGTCAGAACTGATCAAGGGAAATAGTAATTTGAATAATAAGAGTAAAAAGAAGATAAGAAAAATAATAGTAGTAATTCTGGTTCTGTCTATATTCGATGCTTCGATTCAAGTAATCCGGCATTGGCAGTCGCCTCAAACAATAGAAACAGAGCAGAAAGAAAATGCATTTGATTTTGATTCTATCCCGGAATATGCAGGTGAAGCTTATGCAATCGTCAATGACGGCAGTCCGTATTTTACGGAGGATGAAATTACAACCGAGTCGTACATACATCTGGGGGAACTGGATGAACTGGGAAGATGCACTCCTGCGATGGCGTGTCTGGGACAGGATACCATGCCGGAAAAGGGGGAAGAGCGGGGCGAGATTGGAAACGTTAAACCAAGTGGATGGCATAACAATAAGTACGATTGCGTACCCGGCAAATATGTGGTCAACCGATGCCATATGATTGGATGGCTGCTTTCCGGATTAAACGCAGATGAGAGAAATCTGATTACGGGAACACGGTATATGAATCTCGAAATGCTTCAGTTTGAGGAGATGGTAGGCAGATATATGGAAGAGACCGGAAATCATGTTATGTACAGGGCAACGCCGGTATTCGTTGATGATGAGTTGATGTGTCGGGGGCTGCTTTTGGAAGGGTATTCGGTTGAAGACAACGGGAGAGAAATCTGTTTCAACCTGTACTTCTACAACGTTCAGCCGGAAATTGAATTTGATTACAGTACCGGAGAAAATTGGTATACAGGAGAGTAGCAATGCTGACATACAATATGGAACACCGCGATAACGAATCGCGATACTATTATATCTATAAAATGATCAAAAAGGATATTCAGGATGGAACGCTCCGTAAGGGAGAGAAGCTACCTTCCAAGAGAGCGTTGGCGGAGCATCTTGGAGTCAGTCTGATTACCGTGGAGAATGCCTACCAGATGCTGAAGGAGGAAGGTTATATTGAACCCAGAGAGAGAAGCGGTTACTTTGTCTGCGAGATTCATGCATTTTCCAGGGAGCGTGTGGAGGAACAAAAGCTTCACATGCTGCCGCAAAAAGCAGAGTATGTAAGGGATGGCCGGTTGGATGACACGGCGGCTGCCAATTTTCCGTATTCCGTGTATTTTAAAACCATACGTGGCGTGATTACTGATTATGGGGAAGAACTGATGCGGCGATCACCGAATGAGGGATGTGCAATTCTGCGCAACAGTATTGCTTCGTACCTGCTTCGATACCGAGGTGTGTTTGCACAGCCGGAGCAGATCATTATTGGCTCCGGAGCAGAGCATTTGTATGGAACGGTTGTGCGTTTGCTGGGGAAGGATAAAATCTATGGGATTGAGGATCCTTCATACCCACAGATTCGCAAGGTGTACGAAGGGACCGGAGCAATGTGTGAACTTCTTGCCATGGGAGAGGATGGAATACGAAGTGAAATTCTGAAGCAGACGAAGGCAGATGTGTTGCATGTGACGCCGTTTCACAGTTATCCATCCGGTGTGACAGCTACGATCGGCAAGCGTTATGAATATTTGCAGTGGGCGAAACAGAACCATCATTATATTGTTGAGGATGATTTTGACAGTGAGTTTTTTATGCCCGGAAAACCGGTGGAAACGCTATTTATGCAGGATGACAGCAATTCGGTGATCTATATTAATACGTTTTCGAAAAGCTTATCGCCATCCATTCGTATGGGATACATGATTTTGCCAAAGAGGCTGATGAAACGCTATGAGGAGACCTCCGGTGGGTTCTCCTGTACGGTTCCGGTGCTGGAGCAATACGCTTTGGCGGAATTTATTAATAAAGGTTATTTTGAACAGCATTTGCGGCGTGTGCGTAGAAATCGTCAGAATTGAGAGAGAAAAGAGATACCTCAATGTCATGAAGTTGAGATAATCAATCAAGATCTCTATACCAGAAATGGGATAGGGGTCTTTTTTGTGCTTTTTCAAAAAAATAGTTGACATTTAACTGTCTGTGGTGTATATATAACACATAAACAGTATAAACTGTATCATAATATATTATGAATCGCTATAGGATAGAAAGCAGGGTGAATGGATGAAAATTTTACAGAACTCCGGGGAACCGATCTATCAACAGATTGCAGACCAGTTCAGAACGGATATTCTGGCAGGCAAGTTTAAACAGGGAGAATATCTTCCCTCGATCCGAGGATTGGCCAGGGATTTGAAGATCAGTGTGATTACAACCATGAAGGCCTATGAACAGTTGGAAGAGGAAGGACTGGTCACCGCAGTACAGGGTAAGGGCTTTTATGTGAATGCACAGGATAGCGAGATGCTGCGGGAACAGCATATGCGAAAAGTGGAGTCGGCACTCTCGGAGGCAATTGCAGCTGCGAGGATTGCCAAGCTGACAGATGCAGAACTGATGGATACGTTGCGTGCTTTACTTATGATGCAGGATGACTAATCCCGCATGTAGATTGCACGAATAACAGATGGGCAGTGAAAAGGAGATATATTATGAACGGAAGTCAGATGCCACGCAGAAACAGAGACAAAAGGCAGGTCAATGCAGCAATCGGTATGTGTATCGGGCTGGCAATCGGAGCTGTGGGAATGGTTGTGTGTACACGCTTGGGGTATGAAGAATACGCAACCATACCTGTGATTGTGTGTCTGGTTCTTGGTGGAATCATCGGAACACTGGGACACCGCACCGATAAGTAATGTGTGTAGAATATGTAATGATGGGAATGAATAGACTGAGGAGACACAAGCATGAAGTTAGAGTATGCAATTGAGGGAAGAAATTTATATAAGAAATTCAAGGGCTTTCAACTTGATATCCCGGAGCTTTTGGTTCCGAAGGGATTTGCAACAGCCCTGATTGGTGAAAATGGAGCAGGTAAGACAACGCTTCTCAATATTCTGACAGGAATTCGTCTGGATTACAAAGGAGAACTTCGCTATCTGGGACAATTCAGTGATAAGGACAGGGAGGATAATCCCGTAGTAAAGGAGAAAATCGGATACACCGGACCGGGAAATTATTTTCTTCCACAGTGGAAAATGCGCCAGGTTGCCGACGTCAGTGAGCTTTTGTTCGATAATTTTCACAGAGACCGATTTGAGCAGAAATGTGCGGAGCTTTCCATTGGGCCGGAAGGCGGGGAAGAAAACCGTAAGATTAGCGCGTTGTCAGATGGTAACCGCATGAAGTTGATGATTGCGGGGGTGCTCGCAAGAGATACAGAGCTGCTTGTCATGGATGAGCCGGCATCGCCGTTGGATCCGCTGATGAGAGATCGTCTCTGCGAGATTATCCGGGATTACCTGTTGGAGGATGAGGGGAATCGAAGTGTATTCTTCTCCACCCACAACGTGGCAGATATGGAGAATGTCACGGATTATGCAATCATCATGGCAGGCGGAACCGTTGTGGAAGCGGGATTTGTGGAGGATCTTAAGGAAAAATATGTGATGGTCAAGGGCGATGCAGAGTATATTGATCAGGCTCGTAAGACGATGTTTTCCATGAGTTCCAATAAGTACGGATTTGAGGGAATCTGTCTGTCTGAGAATCTGGATAAACTGGCAGGCTGTAACATCAGTGTTGAGATGCCTACATTGTCACAGATCAGCGTGGCAATCATGCGCAATCATTCGAGGATGGTCAATCAGCCGGGACGCAGGTAGGAGGACAATATGAAGAAAATGGTACAGAGTTATCTGGTATTTACCTCCCGGGCATATCAGATTGTCAGTCTGGTGATATTACCGGCGTTGTTTCTTGTTTTGTCGCTGATTTTGTTCCCGAGGCATGGACAGGGAAATGGAATCTATCCTGAGAACTATTTTGGCGCGTATGTCATCATGTTTGAGATCGTGTCAGATTTCAGGGTGTTTGGAGGCATTTGTAATAAAGAAAATAAGGGATTGGAATATATGAAGACCTCCAAGCGAGGCCTCTCCATCCTGCAAAAAGGCATGGTGGGTGATCTGATCCGAAGATTTATCTATATGCTGGGATATGGCTGCATCTGTGCAGTCTGGAGCGGAAATCTGCAGAATATTGTTTCGATGCTGGTGGCATATACGATTGCGGTTTTGTCATTCAATCTCACACGCTATATGATGATCTGGCAGATCCAGATGCTATTGGCAATGGGAGCAGCAGTATTGTATGAGGTTGCGTTTTTCCTGTGCTGGCTTGTGGCGCAGAATCGTATAGGACATACGGTTCTGTTCGTGGAAATGGGAGTGGGCGCGGTGCTGGCCGTGGTAGCCAGCGTAGTTACCCTATGGCATATGATGCATCGGATGAAGGGAAGTTATTATGAAAAATGATTTAATAAAAAGTTTCAAATTGATCAAATACAGCCTGAGCATGAAAATGAATATAACGATGGCAGTTCTGTTTTTCCTGCTGGGGCTTGCCATGGAATTATACCAGGCATTTTGGGTGACCGATACGGTAAGCGAAGGCGTAATACCGTTTGGAGCAGGATTCATGATCTGCACGGCAATGTTTCCGTCACAGATGTTGGTATCACTGGATGTGAGCCTTATGGCGCAGGCATCCGCTTATAAGAAAAAGCTTCAGACTTCTCTGTCTACACTTATGATTTTGATCGGAAATCTTGTGATGTTTACGTTGATTTTGATTATTCGTATGATTGGCGTGGCTGTGACACCGGGAGCAACTTTGGAAATGATGCATATTCTTCCGGTGGGAATTTTTTCAGCACTGATTATCCTGTATTCAGGAATCGTGTACAAATTTTTTATCATGTCCATAATCGTGCTATATGCAATATTGGCAGGTTTCGGTGGATATATCGGATATATGACCGGATCTGGACAGTTGGTAGGCGGCTATGGCGGGCTTGGACTGGGAACAGCAGCAGATATTATTCTCAGCTATGTATTGATTTTTGTTGCGGCAGGAATCGGATATCTGATTTCGTTGGCAGTATACAAATTCCCGTTGTCGAGATATGCATTTCGGTGCTATCGCGGTGCGGATTCATAAAAAAGTAAAAGAGCCGGCCTTGCGGTCAGCTCTTTTGAGGGGAGTATAAATAATTAATAAGAGGTATAACATTGAAAAGAAATAAATCTTTTCAGTAACTGATTATATACGAAACAAAACTAAATTGCAATTATATTTTATGTATATTTTTTTAAAATTATGAAACACTACTTTTGTAACTAATAAAAACAAATCCGTTAAATTGGATATGTCCAAGGAAACGGAGATTGTGTCAAGTTTTCAAAGAAAACATGACATGTAGCATCAGCCCATTTGCCGCAGGCAAATTTCGCATGGGCAGATGTTCAAAAACTAGGAGGTACAAAAAGTATGGCTAACAATTCCACAAACAAGAATGGTGGCTCAAACAGCACAAATGCAACAAACACAACCAACAAGACTTCAAATAAGGCAAGCAATGCGTCCAACGCGTCCAACGCATCAAACGCATCCAATGCATCCAATGCAACAAACGCAAGCAATGCTACGAATAGCCGCTAGTACGTTTTTTTCGTAACTGCATACAATAATAGAAAGCAGATTATAGAGGATTCTTCTATAATCTGTTTTCTATTTTGGAAGGGAGAGCAAATTATGGCATTTGATCTGGTGTATGCCTCTGAACTGGAGCAGGTACTTAAGGAGAGCCGGGGACTCTTGATCGATATTCGCATGCGAGAGGACTATTACAGAGGACACTGGCCGGGGGCAGTCAATTATTGTTACGAGGATATTGCAGCCGGGATGGTGCGATTACCCAAAAGGCGCCGGCTGATTTTATACTGCGATCATGGTGGCAGCAGCATGCAGTTAGCAAGAGAATTGGGGCAGGAAGGCTATCAGGTGTCTACGGTTGTAGGTGGATATGAAGCAATGAAAAAAGTTCGGGAAAACTATTTCAAAAATCGTTAAAATGTGTCACAATGTACATAACCGTTTCCGATATGCGGCGCTCATGGAAACGTTATGGAGGAGAGAATGAAGACATTTGAATTGGTTGTTCCATGCCACTTTGGTCTGGAGGCAGTTACAAAACGAGAAATATATGATCTGGGCTATGAGATTACCCGCGTTGAGGATGGCCGTGTGACCTTTGAGGGTGACGAAGAGGCCGTGTGCCGTGCCAACGTGTTTTTGCGCAGCGCGGAGCGTGTGCTTTTGCAGGTGGGGCGTTTTCACGCGACCACGTTTGATGAATTGTTTGAGGGAATTAAGGCTTTGCCGTGGGAGGACTATATTCCAAAGGATGGAAGGTTCTGGGTTACGAAGGCCTCTTCCATTAAGAGCAAATTGTTCAGCCCCTCGGATATTCAGTCCATTGCCAAGAAAGCCATGGTAGAGAGGTTGAAGCAGTCCTATCATCTGGATTGGTTTCCTGAGGACGGGGCTTCGTATCCGGTACGCATTTTCCTGCTGAAGGATGAGGTGATGGTCACCATCGATACTTCGGGGGAATCCCTGCACAAGAGAGGCTATCGATTGATGACCAGTAAAGCTCCGCTTACGGAGACACTGGCGGCGGCGCTTATTATGCTGACCCCATGGAAAAGGGACCGCATTTTGGTGGACCCGTTCTGTGGAAGTGGAACGTTCCCGATTGAGGCTGCAATGATGGCGGCGAATATTGCACCGGGAATGACCCGGTCTTTTACGGCGCAGAAATGGACGAATCTGATTCCGGCAGAACTGTGGAAAGAAACAGTGCAGGAAGCAGAAGAGATGATTGATAAGGATGTTCAGGTGGATATTCAGGGCTATGATATTGACCCGGAGGTGGTGAAGGCGGCAAGAGAGAATGCCAAACGCGCCGGAGTCGATCACATGATCCATTTTCAACAGAGGGAGGTGGCGAATCTGCGCCATCCGAAGAAGTACGGATTTGTGATTACGAACCCTCCTTATGGGGAGCGCCTGGAAGAGAAGGAGGATCTGCCGAAGCTGTACGAGCAGATTGGTACAGCCTTCGCGGGACTGGATTCCTGGTCTCTCTATATGATTACCAGCTACGAGGATACAGAACGTTATATCGGGCGCAAGGCCGATAAGAATCGTAAGATATACAATGGTATGATCAAAACCTACTTTTACCAGTTTATGGGGCCGAAGCCTCCGAAACGAGAGCACGAACAGAATAGATGAGAGGTTAAAGACAATCGATGAAATACTCAAAGAGATATGTCGCGTTTACTGTGATTTTGGCAGTAATCTTCCTGTTCAAATTTCAAATACTGGGTCTGGACAAGACTACGATCGGGGAATTCCGCGGAGCCAATCTGGATGCGGGAGTCTGGAATCCGATTGTGGCGGAGGACGTGAACGGAAGGCTGCTCACGGTTGTAATTGATAATAAGGAATATACCAGTGACAGCATGCATTTTTTTATGAATGAGGATCGCAACATTATGATTCCGGTTTCCATGCTGCGGGATGCTTTGAATTGCAGTGCCCATGTATATGACGATGATACGCTTCTGGTGGAGAAGCACTCCAAGTCCGTATCCATCAAGCTCGGGGAGGAGACGGCAGACACAGGCGACGAGCAGGTGGCAATCGTCTCAGGACTTACACGGATTGGCGAGGAACTGTATGTCAGCTTAAATGACCTTGCGGGACTTTTGGATTACAGCTACACCTTTGATATTGCGGAAAATGTGGTCACAGCGGCGGACACGGACGACAGTGCTGTCATTCCAACCAGGTTCGATATGAGGGAAAAAGGCAGAGTGTCCAAGGTGCGCAATCAGGGCAGTTATGGAACCTGCTGGGCGTTTGCGGCGACCAGTGCGCTGGAGTCTTCCCTGTATCCGGAGGAGGAGAATCTCTTCTCTGTGGATCACATGAGTATGAGCAATTCTTACAATGTGAATCAGTATGATGGCGGAGAGTACACCATAGGTATGGCATACCTGGCCGCATGGCAGGGGCCGGTCTATGAGAAGGATGACCCTTATGGGGACGGCAAGACGAACGGAAGTCTGACAGCAGTAAAGCATGTGCAGGAGATGCAGATTATTGACGGTAAGAATTATGAGGGAATCAAGGAGGCTGTATTCCAGTATGGCGGAGTGCAGTCATCGCTGTACAGTACCATTCGCAGTTCTCAGGGGAGTTCCGAATTTTATAATAAAGACACCAGTGCTTACTGCTACATTGGAACGGAGAAGCCAAACCATGATGTGGTGATCATTGGCTGGGATGATAATTATCCGGCATCAAACTTCAACACACCGCTGGAGGGAGATGGGGCTTTCATCTGTCAGAACAGCTGGGGTGAGGATTTCGGAGAAGGGGGCATTTTCTATGTGTCCTATTATGATACCAATATCGGAACCCATAACGTTGTGTACACCCGTGTGGATGAGACCGATAATTACGACCATATTTACCAGAGCGATCTGTGCGGATGGGTCGGTAAGATGGGCTATGACAACGAGGAAATCTACGGGGCAAATGTGTTTACCGCAGAGGGAGACGAGGACGTGGCCGCTGCGTCGTTCTATGCCACAGGAGCAGATACCAGTTATGAGTTATATCTCGTACATGATTTTGAAGATGAAAAATCGCTGGATGATCGGATCAAAGTGGCGGAAGGAAGCTGCAAACAGGCCGGT
This sequence comes from uncultured Lachnospiraceae bacterium, assembly GCA_945868435.1. Taxonomy (GTDB): domain Bacteria; phylum Bacillota; class Clostridia; order Lachnospirales; family Lachnospiraceae; genus Roseburia. The sequence continues at coordinate 2,475 of CAMBLG010000031.1, read as the reverse complement.
TACTACACCGTGGATTTCAAAACGCCAATGCAGGTGAAGGCAGGCGAACGCTATGCAATCGTGCTGTATATCAAGACTCCGGGAGCTGCGCACCCCATGGCAATCGAGTATGATTCGGGAGAGGCCTCTTTAGATACCGTTAATTTGGAGGACGGCGAGGGGTATATCAGTTACAACGGCAGAACGTTTGTCAATGTGAAGGAAAAGCAGGATTGTAACCTCTGTATTAAGGCATTTACGAGAGATAAATAAAAGGTATGGATGAAAAAGTTTTACATTGGATAACGGTTCTGATGGGGGCAATGACCATTGTGGTATGTGTATGCCTGTACTTTTTCCCAGATGTGCATGCAAAGGCCGTGCTGGCGGCAGAGCAACAGATGAAAGAAGAGTACACGGGAGACAATGCGGCATTGGTCAGTGTGAGTGCGTCGGATGTTGTGGAACAGGACAAGGGCCTGGATGCGCAGCTTGAAATTGGCCTGCCGCAGAGCCTTTCAGAAGAACAGATCCAGATTGAAAATGATTACGTGACCCAGACGGTGTATATCCGTTTTGCCCATGGTGTGGCAGATTATTTTGAAGATTATCGGATCCGCGGCAGCAGTGATCATATTGCGGCACTTTCCTATTATAAGGATGGGGAAGAGGGTGTGATTGCGCTGTCCCTGGATCAGGTGTACGAATTGCAGTCGAAGTATGAGACGGGCAATCTGTATCTGGATTTCATTGATCCGCATGACATCTACGATAAGGTGGTCGTGATTGATGCCGGTCACGGAAGTCGTGCGCCCGGCGCGGTGAAGAATGGTGTGTCTGAGAAGAGCATTGATCTGGCAATTGTGCTGGAATTAAAGAAGTTATTTGATGAGTCCGATGACAATATCGGTGTATATTACACGCGGACTTCGGATACGAATCCGACATTTGATCAGCGTGTGCAGTTGGCAAACAAGTCCCATGCGGATCTGTTTATCAGCGTACATAATAATTCTTCTGCCAGCGGTAATTTTACAAAAACCAGCGGAACACAGGTTATGTACAGCGAGTCGGACAAGTCTGAGTTGTCCAGCAAGCGTTTTGCTAAGATCTGTCTGGACAATGTGGTGGAGAAATTTGGGAGCCGGAGTATCGGGCTTCTTGAAGGAGACAGTATCTATATTATCCGCACCAGTGAAGTGCCGGTGGCACTCATTGAGGTGGGCTTTATGACAAATTATGAGGAATTGGATAAGCTGAAGGACCCGGAGTATCAGGCCAAGGCCGCAGAGGGAATCTATCAGGCAATTATGGAAGCATTTGAGGAGGGCTACTGATGAAGAAGATTGTATTTGCAACAGGAAATAAGGATAAAATGCGTGAGATCCGCGAAATTATGGCGGATTGTGAGGTAGAGATTTTTTCCATGAAGGAAGCCGGTATTGACGTAGATATCGTGGAAAACGGAACTACATTCGAAGAAAATGCACTGATCAAGGCAAAGGCTATCGCGGAGCATACAGATGCCATTGTGCTGGCGGATGATTCCGGTCTGGAAATTGATGCGCTGAACAAGGAGCCGGGAATCTATTCCGCGCGTTATATGGGGGAAGATACTTCCTATACGGTCAAAAACCGAAATTTGATCGAACGGCTGGAAGGAGTGCCGAAGGAACAGCGTACAGCGCGGTTTGTCTGTGCTATCGCAGCTGTGCTCCCGGGCGGGAAAGAACTTGTGACAAGACAGACCATGGAGGGATATATCGGTTACGAGCCGGAGGGCGAGAATGGATTTGGCTACGATCCGATCTTTTTCCTGGAGGAGTACGGCTGTTCTTCCGCAGCGCTGTCCAGAGAGCAGAAGAACGCCATCAGCCATAGAGGTAAGGCTTTGCGGGCCATGAGAGATATGCTTCTTTCCCAGTGGTGAATCCATATCGGCTGTGAATAGTAATTCTTAAAATAAAAGCTGACTTGGAAAAGTTGCAAAATAAAAAATAAAAAAGTGTTGACAACTGGGTGCGCCTATAATATAATAATACCTGCGTCACGGATGAAGCGAGACGTAATTGAATAGTCTCGGGGTGTGGCTCAGTTTGGCTAGAGTACCTGGTTTGGGACCAGGGGGTCGCAGGTTCGAATCCTGTCACCCCGACTTTATGCGGGTGTAGTTCAATGGTAGAACACCAGCCTTCCAAGCTGGATACGTGGGTTCGATTCCCATCACCCGCTTTTTGTCTGAATCAGTTCTGACAAAGGTATTTCTAGTTTGTGTGTCCGTAGCTCAGCTGGATAGAGCAACGGCCTTCTAAGCCGTGGGTCGGGGGTTCGAATCCCTTCGGGCACATTATCTGCTTTACAAAGTAGGTATAGCGGTATTACACGGTTCTCTTTATGCGAGAAATGTGTACAACGTAGTATTTCCGATGGAAATATTCCATATGGTGGGTATAGCGCAGTTGGTTAGCGCGCCAGATTGTGGCTCTGGAGGCCAAG
>CAMBLG010000030.1 GCA_945868435.1 uncultured Lachnospiraceae bacterium | reverse complement strand
ACAATGGACATACGAGCAAAGCGAGTATGTTGTTATGAAAGAACTGAGAAAGTCTGATCATCTGTATGAAGTTTTGAAGGTACAAAAAACTATTGCATTTTACAATGAAATTGTGTATGATAAATAATGACGTATCCAATACGTCATTTTTATAAAATATAGGGGATTGGTCAAATGGTATGATAGGGGTCTCCAAAACCTTTGGCGGGAGTTCGATTCTCTCATCCCCTGCTCTAGCAAGTGCTGAAAAGCTTGGTAAATCAAGCATTTCAGCATTTTTTTGTTTTACGAAACTTACGAATATGGATTATTACAGTATATATTCCTAATACAGACAAATTTGAAGATGATTTGAGAACGAGAAGGGAGCATTAATTATGTGTATGTTTTGTAAATGTGATTCTTTAAAAGAGAGCAAAACAACCCATGTGGTAAATTATAAAGGTTGTGTGATTGTTATTAAAAATGTTCCATGTATGGAATGTGAACAATGCGGAGAGAAATTTTATACAGATGAGGTTGTTGCTAAGCTGGAAGTGATGGTTGATTATGCGAAAAAGATGATGCAGGAAGTTGCAGTGATTGATTATGCAAAGGGAAATATAGGAAAAAAATACTATTGATTTTGCCTCTGCAATCGTATAGTATTTGAACCACTTGACACTCACGACAGAACAGATAATTGATTTACAGGTTGAAGAGACAAGGGGGTAAACATGACGCAGAATACCGTGACAGAACGGGAACTGGAAGAGCAGAAGCTGGAAGAAATTATCGCAATTGCACAGAATAATCTGGACAAAGCACGAGAAAGCATCAAGCAGATGGATGAGGATATTGTGGAGTTGTATTCCACACTGGACATGGATGACAAAGAAGGCCTGATTCTCTGGAATGATGCCAGCATTCGCGCCAGACAGATGAAGCGGGAGTTTGATCGGTTTGAGAAGGCCAGGAAAAAGCCGTATTTTGGGCGCATTGATTTTGTGGATCCAAGCATGAAACATCCGGAATCCTACTATATCGGCCGGGTGGGAATCGCCAAAACTCCTGCGGAACCGGTGGTCATTGACTGGCGCGCACCCATTGCTTCGGTGTATTATGAGAATAATCTGGGGCGCTGTCAGTACACGGTAAGCTCGGAGGGAACCTTCGAGATCGACCTGAAAAAGAAGCGAACCTATACCATCGAAGGGGACAAGCTCAAGGAATTTTTTGACTCCGACGTGGTGGCCAACGATGATCTGCTGACCAGCTATCTCGCTAAAAACAAGAAGGCGGTTCTGGGAGAGATTATTGCGACGATCCAGAAGGAACAAAACCTGATTATCCGCAGATCTCCCAAGACCAACATGATTGTACAGGGATGCGCGGGATCAGGCAAAACCACAGTGGCCATGCACCGGATCTCCTATATTCTGTATAATTATGAGGACGATTTTCGGCCAGAGGATTTTTACATCATTGGCAGTAATAAGATTCTGCTGAATTACATTACCAGCGTGCTGCCGGATTTGGACGTATACGGAATCTGTCAGATGACCATGGAGGAATTGTTTGTCCGTCTGCTCTATGAGGATTGGGATCCAACGAAATATTCCATACGCAAGCTGGACAAAAATGATGAGATCAGCTGTTGTAAAGGAACTAACGAATGGTTTCTGGACCTGCGTGATTTCTGCGAACGCTATGAGCAAAGTGTGATTCCAAGAACCAATATTTACATGGAAAAGACCGGAACGCTTCTGGTGGGAACGAACCTGATCGACACATACTGTAAAGAAAATCAGTCCATGTCCATGCAGGGAAAATGCATGATGCTCAACGAGATCCTTCTGTCCAAATACGAGAATGAAGTGCAGGGAAAGCATGTGTCATTTACGGCGGCGGAGAGAAAATCCCTGGAGAAAAAGTATTCCTTCTATTTTGGAAAAGACGATTGGAAGGGCAGCATTTTTGATCTGTATCAGGATTTCCTTGCGGAGCAGGCAAAGAAGAGAATGATAGAAGCGGCGGCTCAGCCTCAAAAGGCATTTGATGTGTATGATCTGGCGGCTTTGGCATATTTATACAAGCGGATCAAGGAGATGGATCCAATCCGGGAAGCCAGCCATGTGGTCATTGATGAAGCGCAGGATTTTGGAATGATGGCATATCAGTGCCTTCACTATTGTCTGCGTAATTGCACCTATACGATCATGGGGGATACTTCTCAGAATATTCATTTCGGATATGGTCTGAATGATTGGGAGGAACTGCGTAAACTAATATTGACCGGAACCTACGACTCCTTTGGTGTATTGAAGAAAAGCTATCGAAATACCGTGGAGATCTCTCATTTTGCAACAGAGATATTGCGGCATGGAGACTTTCCTATCTATCCGGTGGAACCAATTGTGCGGCATGGTGACGATGTGAGCATTGTGGATTGTAAGTGTGAGGAGAAGCTGTATGCCACAACCGTGTCCATGGTAAAGAACTGGCAGGAAAACGGCTACGATACGATTGCAATTGTCTGCAGGGATGAGGAGGAATCCAAGCAGGTATGGAGCCGGATTCATGAAAGCCTTGAGGTGGCGGACGGAACGAGAGAAGACGCGGAATTCGGAAATGGCGTCATGGTTCTTCCTGTGGCCTACACCAAAGGCTTGGAGTTTGATGCGGTCTTGCTGTTTAACCCGACAGAGGAGAACTATCCCAACGAAGACAAATATGTCAAGCTGCTCTATGTTGCGGCGACAAGAGCCCTTCACGAGTGCGCGGTTCTTCACAGGGGAAACCTGTCCGAACTGATCCGCACAAAGGCACCGGAAGGAAAGCATCAGAACGAGCTTTCAGCTCCGACATTGACCAAGGCGAAAGAATATGAACGTGTCACGTACACGGAGAAGGAATTGCAGGAGCAGCAAAAACTGGAAGGCGCCAAAGATATGAAGGAGCGCAATTACATCGGACCGAGGCGTATTGTGATTCCGGAATCACAGAAGCCAGATAATGGAGACAATTGCAGCGGAGGCGTGCAACAGAGCACTGGAATTTCAGAATCCCAGAAGCCCAAGGGAGAAAAGCGTGTCAACGTGAGAGTTGCGATACAGCCCGAGTATGCGTATGGTTCTATGCCGGGAACCAGTAGCGAATTGATGCCAAAAGGTCACAAAAAAAGCGATTTTTCCGTGCGCTGGGTGAAAAAGGACAAGAAGTTTGTAGAGTTGGTGAGCAGTGTGGGTGTTCTTCGATTGACACCCATTGCAGCGGATATCGTTCGCGTGACATTCCAAAGTGGACAGATGAACGAAATTCATGATAATTACTGGAAGGTGCAGCCGAAGTCCGGACTCAAATGGACGCTAAAAGAGATGAGAGACATGGTGGATTTGGTGACGGACAGTTTGATCGTTCGGGTCGAGCGAAGAAACGGAGCTGTGCGATTTTTAAAAACAGACAAGACCCTTGTCCTGTCGGAAAAATTGTCGGAACCAAGGCAGATGGAACAGAACGAGAATTGGGTTTACTTCGATTGGGACAAAAAGGAGAAGCTAAAAAGCAAAGGTCTGCTCAAGGACGACTATAAGATTGTCACCGGAAAGGCCTCTTACATTTCGCTGGGATGCGCCGAACCCCGCATGCCGCTTCTGGTATCGGGAAACGGATATGAGATATTTGTGGCTTGCGAGGGTAAGGTGTTATGTTGCGATATCCCGATGTATGGGCCATATATTTACAGTGGAGACACAGACCAGATCGACTACTATTTCGTCATGGGGACAAAGGAGGACGCGCTGAAACCGTATATAATGTGACAAAAATTCTAATGAAATTACTGAAATAGAACATAATACAAGCATCTTTTTGGAAAAAATGCATAGAATAATAGGTGATCTCCGGAAACAGTAATCAAATCGATAAGATTTCTTATGTAGGATGTCCGCAATTCTCGTCAAAATGTCGGAAACTTGTCGACAAGTTATGACAAGAAAATTTTGACAAGAACAAAAAAACGTGGCATAATCGAGAAAAAGTTGATATTACTGGATTACAGGGGACACTTGTTATGTTGTGAAAATAGAAAGAGGTGTTGCATTATGTATGAGACAGTGAAAGTAATTCGATTATCCGATCTGAAGGATGTGGAGGACTTTGTTCGGGCTGCCGGCGACTGCGACTTTGATATTGACGTAAAATATAACCGGACTCTGATAGATGCAAAGTCATTGATCGGAATGATTGGTTTGGGCTTGATGAAGGATATTCAGGTGTGCTACGGAGGCCGGAATGAGAAATTTGAGCGTGTGGTAGACAAATACCGGGTCGCTGTATAAGCGAGTCGTTATTGCTCATGGAGAAACGAGACAAAAAGAATAAAGAAACACATATCCCGTCCTAGCAATAGGGCGGGATATTCTGTATAATAAGAACAGATGTAACTGTGAAGGGATAAAACAGTCACGAACAGACGAAATCTTTGAAAGGAAACCCCAAAACATATCGCATGGATCATGAATTACCCTTAGCAGAACTTCATATATCTGTCCGCAATCTGGTGGAATTCATCTTCCGTGAGGGAGATATCGACAACCGCGTGGGGAAGCTGGCTCAGGCGGAAGCCATGATGGAGGGCAGCCGCATCCACCGCAAGATCCAGAAGAGCATGGGCGAGGGTTACGAGGCGGAAGTGCCGCTAAAGGTATGCATCGAGGCGGAGGATTACATTCTGGAAGTGGAAGGCCGGGCAGATGGGATCTTCTACATGACAGAGGAGATGCTTGCGGAAATCCGGGTGGAGGAGAATCGGTATGATCAGCTCACACTGGGGTTTGAGGAACCGGAAGAACACTTTGCATCCATCGGCACGACGGAGCAGACCGGCAACATGTATTATATCGATGAGATCAAGGGAATTTACCGCAATGTGCGGGCCATGGAGAATCCGGTCTATGTCCATAAGGCGCAGGCCATGTGCTATGCCTATATTTATGCGCTGCAGCACGGGCTGGAACACATCGGCGTGCAGATGACCTACTGCAATCTGGACAATGAAGAAATCCGGTATTTCCGGGAAGAGTACACATGGGAAGCCCTGAATCAGTGGTTTTCGGAGCTGATTGTCCAGTATCGGAAGTGGGCGGATTTTCAAATACAATGGAAGAAAAAGCGTCAGGCAAGCATCGCAGAGCTTATGTTTCCGTATCCTTATCGGGAAGGGCAAAAGGCGCTTATCAGCGATGTCTACCGCACGATCATCCGGCAGAAGACCTTGTTTTTGCAGGCGCCCACCGGTGTGGGAAAGACGATCTCCACGATTTTTCCGGCGGTGAAAGCTGTGGGGGAGGGGAAGGGCGACCGCATTTTCTACCTCACGGCCAAGACGATTACAGCTGCGGTGGCGAAGGAGACCTTCGGCCTTTTGCGGGAGCATGGGTATGTGGCGAAAACCATTCAGCTGACGGCAAAGGAAAAGCTGTGCATGTGTGACGAGATGGACTGTAATCCGGTGCACTGCCCCTATGCCAAAGGGCATTATGACCGGGTGAATGATGCAGTATATGATCTGCTGCAGACCTCGGATATGTTCACAAGGGAGGAGATTCTGGCTCAGGCAGAGGCGTATACGGTGTGCCCCTTTGAACTCAGTCTGGACGTGTCCACCTGGGTGGACAATATTCTGTGCGATTACAATTATGTGTTTGATCCCAATGTGTATCTCAAACGCTTTTTCCAGGAGGGGACAAGCGGAGACTACATCTTTCTGGTGGACGAGGCCCACAATCTGGTGGACCGCAGCCGCGAGATGTACAGCGCTGTGCTGGTAAAAGAGGATGTGCTGGCGGTCAAGCGGATCATGAAGAAGTATCACAAGGGAATCGAGCGGGCATTGGACAAATGCAACAAGGAATTGCTGCAGTATAAGCGGGAATGTGAGACTTATCGGGTGTATGACAATATCGGCGTGCTCATGTTTCATCTGATGCGGGCGGCTTCCCTGCTGGAGGAATTTCTGGAAAAGCCGCAGGACTTTCCGGACAAGAAGACGGTTCTGGACTTTTATTTTGCCCTGCGGAATTTTATGAATATCTATGACCTGGTGGATGAACACTATGTGATCTACAGTCAGATGGACGAAGAGGGGCGCTTTATGCTGAAGCTGTTCTGTGTGGACCCGTCGGCGAATCTGCAGAAATGCATCGACAAGGCAAGAGCCACCATCTTTTTCTCGGCGACGCTGCTTCCGGTGAACTATTACAAAAAGCTTTTGTCCACGAGGGAGGACAATTATGCGATATACGCCACAAGTACCTTCGAGGAATCCCAGCGACTGCTTCTGTTTGGAAGGGATGTGAGCACGAAGTACACCAGGCGGAACAGAAGTGAGTACGAGAAGATGGCGGCGTACATTCAGGCAGTCATAGAGAAAAAGCGCGGCAATTACATGGTATTCTTCCCTTCCTACAGGCTGATGCAGGATGTGGCGGAGCTGTTTGGCGAGAGCGGGGCCGGTGGAGAATGCGAGATTCTCGTGCAGCACAGCAACATGAAGGAAGAAGAGCGGGAAGCCTTTCTGGCGGCCTTCGACGAAGAACGGTCGGAAACGCTGGTGGCGTTCTGCGTGATGGGAGGAATCTTTGCGGAGGGCATCGATCTGAAGAATGACCGGCTCATCGGAGCCATCATCGTGGGAACGGGACTTCCGCAGGTCAGCAATGAGCGGGAGATCCTTAAGAACTATTACGATGGGAAAGGGTTATCCGGATTTGATTATGCGTTCCGCTATCCGGGGATGAACAAGGTGCTCCAGGCCGCCGGGCGCGTCATCCGAACAGGAGAAGACAGAGGTGTCATTCTGCTGTTGGATGACCGGTTTCTGGGAGCCGATTATGAACCGCTTTTTCCACGGGAGTGGAGCGGGCGAAAACGCGTAAGCCTCCGGGAAGTGGGCGGCGTGGTGCAGGAATTCTGGGATTCCGGGGATGTCTAGTCGCTGACTGTGGGCAGAAGCTTTAAGAATTCCTCGGTGGAGGCGGAGACCGGAAGAGTCGTGTTCACCGATGCCGCCATCTGGCGCATGGGAAGCTTCTCCCTGGTCTTAAGGACGAACAGATCCCTGGACTCCTTTGTCAGACAGTAGTCCGGGATGAAGGCGATGCCAAGGCCGATGCGGGCCAGATCAATCAAGAGGTCGTTACTGCTGAGCTCGATTTCCGGGATCAGTTCCAGCTGGTGCTGTAAAAACAGGTTGTGCAGAAATTCGCTGGTGGTACTCTTTCGGTCCAGCATCATGATCGGGTATTGATTGAGCTCCGCCAGGGAAATCTCGCGGTCCTTCAGGTCAAAGTACGCCGGATTGGCAATGAAGACGTCGGAAAAGTTGCAGACGGTCTTCTGTATGTAAGCGTGATTTAAGTGTGTGTTGGGAAAATTCGTCACAATCAGATCAACCTTTCTCTGATCCAGAAGCTCCACACACTGAATGGAGGTGGCGTTGGTCACCTTGATTGGCACATTCGGAAACATCTTGTGGAACTGCTTGAGGTAGGGCACAAGGAAATAGCGGCAGATGGTGTCGCTGGCTCCGATGTGCAGCTGTCCAAGTCCCAGTGTGCCGGAATCCAGAAGCTGACTCTCCCCGCGGGAAATCAGATTCATGGCCGGTTCCACGTGTTTTAACAGAAGACTGCCGGCGGGGGTGAGCTGCACCCGCTTGGTACTGCGGATGAACAGTGTCTGGCCAAGCTTTTTCTCCAGGGTCTTGATGGACTGGCTGACTGCCGACTGGGAAATGTACAGCTTTTTGCTGGCCTCAGAAAAGGACAGAGAGGTTGCAACATAGTAAAAAACCTTGTATAATTCATAATTGATATCCATAGTATTTTCTCCTGTGTATAATGTGCCTATGTGTTGCATATATATGATACACGAATTTGCTCCGTTGCATTGCAACTCTTAATCATGATTATAAGAGCAACTTATATATGGTGTCAATTTATTTCGCGGGAAAATGGAAGATTTATGTTACTATCCATATCGAGCCGGTGGAGGGCTGTGAATAGTAACAGATTTATGAGAAACCGTCCCACAATATGAAAGTTAGGAGTTTTTGAAAATGAGGACAACATTAGGAAGAAAAATTGCTGCCGGAATGCTGGTTCTGGCCATGGTGCTGGGAACATTTTTGCACACGGAGACGTGTGAGGCGGCAACGAAGAAAAATTATTACATCAAAATAAACCGGCAGCAGAACTGCGTGACCATCTATGAGCAGGATGAGAAGGGCAAGTACACCGTTCCGGTGAAAGCCATGGCCTGTTCCACCGGCGTAAACAATGCTACACCGAAGGGCAAATTCAAGCTGGGCAGCAAATACCGCTGGCATGAACTGTACGGAAAGGTGTACGGGCAGTACTGCAGCAGAATCACGGATCATGTGCTGTTCCATTCGGTGTATTACAGTGCTACGGATCCCAGCAGGCTGAGCTACAATGCATACAATAAGCTGGGGGAAACGGCATCCCATGGCTGTGTGCGCTTGTGTGTTGCAGATGCAAAGTGGATCTACGATAACTGCGCATCGGGAACTACGGTGGAGATCTATGACAGCAAGGATCCGGGACCGCTGGGCAAGCCAACTCCGATTCGGATCGACACCGGCAGTAAGAACCGTGGATGGGATCCGACCGATCCAAACCCGAAAAATCCGTGGCTCAAGGAGCTCCCTACCATCAAGGGCGCCAAGAATAAGACAGTTGAACGCGGTTCAGCAAAGTCTGCCCTGACCTCCGGTGTTACGGCAACGGATTTTAAAGGCAAAAAGCTTAAGCTGAAGATCAGCGGCAAATACAATCTGAACAAGACAGGTAAATACAGCATTACATACAAGGCGACAGACAGCCGGGGCAATATCAGAACGGTTCCGGTCACCATCACGGTGAAGGATACCAAGAAACCGAAGCTTACCCTGAAGGAATCGGAGATCACGATTACAGATTCCACTTCCGAGGTTATGAGTTTAAGTGAGATGAAGGCGTACTTCAAATCGTTAGCGAAAGCGACGGACAGCGGAAAGAAGCTCAGCAGCAAGTACATTGTTGTGGACGTGACAGAGCTGTGGAATGCATGGGAGAACAGCACCTACGGAACCTACGAGGTAAAGGTGTACGCCAAGGATGCAGCAGGAAATAAGTCCAAGGCCAAGACGATCACTGTTCAGTATATCGACGAGAATGCACCGGCAGAGCCGGAAAATCCGGAGAATCCGGAGAATCCGGAAAACCCGGAGAACCCAGAGAACCCAGAGAACCCGGCCAATCCGGAATCCACGACGGACAATCCGGAAGCTTCTATCGACAATTCAGAGAACTCGACAGATAGTCCGGAATAAGGATGATAGACCGCGGCCGATATCTTGGGCATCAGATGCGGTGTGAATGATAAATAACTATATTTATTAGAAAGAACACATAAACGGGTAAGATATATTAATTTTACTTAATTAAAGTCGTATGCTACTATAAACATAAGAAACTAGTAACCATATAAAGGAGGATACAAAAGTGGGCAATGTACGTCGTGTATATGTAGAAAAGAAGCCGGATTTTGCGGTAAAGGCAAACGAGCTTCGCCATGAGATCAAGCATTACCTTGGAATCGGGGTGCAGCAGGTGCGCGTTCTGATCCGCTACGATGTGGAGAATGTGTCTGAGGATACATACAAGAAAGCGCTTCAGACCGTATTTTCCGAGCCGCCGGTAGACAACATCTACGAGGACAACGGAGAGAAGAAGGTTCCTTATGATCTGGGTGAGGGCGAGCCAAAATTCGCATCCCACACATTTTCCGTAGAATTTCTGCCGGGCCAGTTCGACCAGAGAGCAGATTCCGCAGAGCAGTGTGTGAAGCTTCTGAACGAAAACGAGGAGCCGATCATCCGCAGCGCGACAACCTATGTGGTATACGGTGACATCACAGAGGACGAGTTTACCGCCATCAAGAATCACTGCATCAATCCGGTGGATTCCAGAGAGACCGGAATGGACAAGCCTGACACGCTAGTGCAGGAATTCGAGGAGCCGGCAGATGTGGCAATCATGGACGGTTTCTGTGCGATGCCGGAGCAGGAGCTTAAGACGTTATACGATTCACTGAACCTTGCAATGACCTTCAAGGATTTCCTCCATATTCAGAATTATTTCAGAGGTGAGGAGAAGCGGGATCCATCCATGACGGAGATCCGTGTGCTGGATACCTACTGGAGTGACCACTGCCGTCACACCACGTTCTCCACAGAGTTGAAGAACGTCAGCTTTGACGAGGGCTTCTATCAGGCTCCGATCAAGAAAACTTATGAGGATTATCTGGAAACCCACAACAGCATGTATGCCGGAAGAGATGACAAGTTTGTCTGCCTGATGGATCTGGCGCTGCTTGCCATGAAGCGTCTGAAGGCTGAGGGCAAGCTGGATGATCAGGAAGAGTCCGATGAGATCAACGCCTGCTCCATCGTTGTACCTGTTGAAGTAGACGGTAAGACGGAGGAATGGCTGGTTAACTTTAAGAATGAGACCCACAACCATCCGACGGAGATCGAGCCTTTCGGTGGCGCTGCCACCTGTCTGGGTGGAGCCATCCGTGATCCACTTTCCGGTCGTACTTATGTATACCAGGCAATGCGTGTGACCGGAGCTGCAGATCCGACGGTATCTGTGAAGGATACGTTACCGGGAAAGCTTCCTCAGAAGAAGCTTGTGCGGGAAGCTGCCCACGGATACAGCTCTTACGGCAATCAGATCGGACTGTCAACCGGATATGTAAAAGAGGTTTACCATCCGGATTACGTTGCAAAACGCATGGAAATCGGTGCGGTCATGGGTGCTGCGCCAAGACGTGCGGTACAGAGACTGACCTCTGACCCGGGAGATAAGATCATTCTTCTTGGAGGACGCACCGGACGCGACGGAATCGGCGGAGCAACCGGATCTTCCAAGGCTCACAATACCGAATCCACTTCCGTATGTGGCGCAGAGGTGCAGAAGGGTAACGCTCCGACCGAGCGTAAGCTGCAGAGACTGTTCCGCAGAGAGGAAGTCAGCCATATTATTAAGAAATGTAACGACTTTGGTGCCGGCGGTGTATCTGTAGCAATCGGAGAGCTGGCAGACGGTCTTCGGGTAGAACTGGACAAGGTTCCGAAGAAATACGCAGGTCTGGACGGAACAGAGCTTGCAATCTCCGAGTCTCAGGAGCGTATGGCAGTGGTTGTGGCTCCGCAGGATGTAGAGCAGTTCATGCAATACGCCAAGGAAGAGAACCTTGAGGCAGTGGAGGTAGCTGTGGTTACGGAAAGCCCACGACTGGTTCTGGTATGGAGAGGCAAGGAGATCGTGAACATTTCCCGCGCATTTCTTGACACCAACGGCGCACATCAGGAGGCGGATGTGGCAGTGGAGATGCCGAAGGAAGCGGACAACTTCTTCAAGAAGATCGAGATTCCGGCTGTAGCGTCTGCGCTGAAGGAGAACGATGTGCAGAAGGCATGGCTTGCAACTTTGTCTGACTTAAATGTCTGCTCCCAGAAGGGACTGGTGGAGATGTTCGACGGCTCCATCGGTGCAGGCAGCGTATATATGCCATTCGGTGGACGTTATCAGCTCACCGAGACCCAGAGCATGGTGGCAAAGCTTCCGGTACTCACCGGAAAATGCGACACCGTAACCATGATGTCCTACGGATTTGATCCGTACCTGTCATCCTGGAGCCCGTACCACGGCTCTGTATATGCGGTACTGGAATCTCTGTCCCGAATCGTAACTGCAGGCGGAGACTATAAGAAGGTACGCTTCACCTTCCAGGAGTACTTCCGCAGAATGAACGAGGATCCAAAGCGTTGGAGCCAGCCATTTGCGGCACTTCTCGGTGCTTACGATGCACAGATCGGTTTCGGTCTGCCGTCCATCGGCGGTAAGGATTCCATGTCCGGAACCTTCAACGAGATCGATGTGCCACCGACACTGGTATCCTTTGCGGTAGACGTGGCAAGAGAAGGTGATGTGATCACACCGGAATTGAAGAAATCCGGAAATAAGCTGGTACTCTTCACCATTCAGAAGAACGAGTATGATCTGCCGGTATATGAGCAGGTAATGAAGTTATATGATGCAATCCATGAGCTGATCGGAAAGAAAGCAATCCTTTCCGCATATGCACTGGATGGCAAGGGACTGGCTGCAGCAGTCAGCAAGATGGGCTTCGGTAACAAGCTGGGCGTAACCATTGATGGGGCAAAGGTAAGCACAGAAGCGCTTTTTGCACCGGGCTTTGGTAACGTAGTGGCAGAGGTTCCGAACGAGTTTCTTCCTATTATAAAAGACGTGATGAATGCAGCAGGTCTTGCAGCATATGTCGCAGAGGTGGGAGAAGTAAATGATCAGAGTTTCTTCCTATATAATAGTGGTGATAACAGCGTGCGTATCTCCATGGAGGAGGCAATCGCAGCATGGACCGGAACTTTGGAGAGAGTATTCCCGACAACCGTAAGTGAGGACAAGTCAGAAGTTCAGACTGATGTATACGATACCAAGAATATTTACGTATGCAAGAACAAGGTGGCAAAGCCGACTGTATTCATTCCGGTATTCCCGGGAACCAACTGTGAGTACGACAGCGCGAGAGCATTCGAGCGGGCAGGAGCCAATACAATTGTAAAAGTATTTAGAAACTTAACTGCAGAGGATATCCGCGATTCCGTTGAGGAGTTCTCTAAGGCAATCGACCAGGCACAGATCATCATGTTCCCTGGTGGCTTCTCCGCAGGTGATGAGCCGGAAGGTTCCGCGAAGTTCTTTGCCACGGCATTCCGCAATGCGAAGATGACCGAGGCTGTCAACCGGCTTCTCGCAGAGAGAGACGGACTTGCATTGGGAATCTGTAACGGCTTCCAGGCGCTGATCAAGCTGGGACTGGTTCCATACGGCGAGATTCGGATGCAGACCGAAGATTCTCCGACTTTAACCTACAATACCATCAACCGCCACATCAGCAAGATGGTATATACAAAGGTAGTAACCAACAAATCCCCATGGCTGCAGAAAGCAGAGCTGGGCGCAGTGTACTGCAATCCGGCATCCCACGGCGAGGGACGTTTTGTAGCATCCAAGGAGTGGCTGGATCAGCTGTTTGCAAATGGTCAGGTCGCAACCCAGTATGTGAATGAGAACGGACAGCCGACCATGGATGATGAGTGGAATGTCAACGGTTCTTACATGGCGATTGAGGGAATCACAAGTCCGGATGGAAGGGTACTTGGTAAGATGGCACACAGCGAGCGCCGGGGTGATGCGGTAGCAATGAACATCTACGGAGAGCAGGACATGAAGCTGTTCGAGTCTGGTGTGGCTTACTTTAAGTAATTAAGGATAAAGCTCGACCGGACAAACTCAGCAAAGGCTTCGTTTGTGCCAGCGGCAGAGCCGCTGCCGCTCTCGCTTGGGGTTAGGGTAACGACTGCTTATCCATGAACAGCCTGTTGCACAGTCTGTTAACCGAAAAGAGAAAAAGCCCCGACTGCAAATAAATTTGCATCGTGGCTTTTAACTCTTTTCTGCATGTATAAGCAGAGAATGGAAAGCAGAGTTACTACTTTAGAAGTATAAAAATTGTGTATATTGTCTTAAGAAGTTAAGAAAATATTAAAAACTTTTTGCAAGAAAATATGATTTTGCTATTGCAAAGACACAATACTTGGTGTAATATTGATGCGTAGAGTAGTTAAACTAGTACTGCTAAAAGAAAAGTACGAGAGGGAAAGCTACAAGAGATACTACGGATACTGAGGCTGAAAAGATAGGCTTCAGAGGATCTGACAATTGCAGATGCAGCAGAAGCTGAGATCCATTTTGAGTCTAAGCTTGCTGATTTTGATGCTGAGCATTCGACGTCGATTTCACAACTCTACGCGACGAAGGATGGTCGAAGCTTCGAATCAATCTTGATTTATGTGTCTGCAGACGAAACCGGTTGGAGCAATCCAGAGGAATCCGGTGGAGGCAGTTAGCGACGGAGTTTGAAGTTATGAGTTGTCCGCAGCAAGTCAGAACGGAGAATGATGGAGCTAGAACGTGGCAGGTTGAACGAGTGGTGTTGAATGGAGCTAACCGCAAAAAGAAAGAGAGGAAAAGACATGAAAGCAATGAAAAAGGCATTAGCTTTGGGTCTCGCTTTAGCAATGGTTGTTACAGCAGTTCCTGTAACATCTGCTCAGGCAGCTTCGACCGCAAAGCTTAGCGCAAGCACAGTGTCCGTTGCTGCTGGTACTGCTAAGAAGCAGACTAAGAGCGTAAAGGTCACAACACCTTCCACATGGAAGAGCGTAAAGGTTAAAGCATCTTCTTCTGATAAGAAGATCGCTACTGTAAAGGTTTCCGGAAAGACAGTTAAGGTTACTGCTGTTAAGAAGGGATCCGCAAAGGTTACTGTAAAGGTTTCTGCTAAGAAGAGCGGAAAGACAGTTAAGAAGACACTTACCGCTAAGGTAAAAGTTATCAACGCTGGATTAAAATTTGTTAATCCTGCAACTGAGGTTGTAGTTGGTGAGTCTGTAAGCCTTGCAGCTAAGCAGTCTCCTAAGGCAGCTGTTGTAACTTACAAGTCTTCTGACGACACAATCGCTACAGTAGATGCTGATGGTAAGGTAACAGCTGTTAAGGCTGGTAAGGTTACAATCACAGCTACTTCTGATTACTTAACCAAGGAAGTTACTACTGATGTAACTGTAAAGAACGTACTTCTTCAGTCAGTAAAGCAGACAAAGGCT
>CAMBLG010000029.1 GCA_945868435.1 uncultured Lachnospiraceae bacterium | reverse complement strand
TGGGATCTTAGCTCAGCTGGGAGAGCATCTGCCTTACAAGCAGAGGGTCACAGGTTCGAGCCCTGTAGGTCCCATTTAACAATATATATGGCGAGATGGCTCAACTGGCTAGAGCGTCCGGTTCATACCCGGGAGGTTGCGAGTTCAAGTCTCGCTCTCGCTATTACCTCTGAATTTTATTCAGAGGTTTTTTTATCGCAAAAGAAGTACGACAGGGGGATACGATTGTGTTAAGACCGAAGATCGGGCTGGATTGGGATGATGTAACTGCGCCTTTTAACAGCCTGGCCATTGCCATGGCAAATGAAAAGTACAGGTTTGATCCGCCGCTCGCATTGGAAGAAATTGATTCATGGGCGAATACCGGACGGACCTCTGTCATTAAGGAATTTTATCAGGAGGAGGAGTTGTACCGCCGCCAGGTCGTTCCGGAGAAGAATAAGAAGGCAGTGCGAAAACTCTTCGAGATTGCGGATGTGTATTTCATTACAGCTGTGTATCCGCAGTTTATGGGGGTGCGCGCAAAGCAGATCCTGGAAGCGTTTCCGGAGTTTCCGTCGGAGAATATCATTCTGGGCAATGCCAAGAATCTGGTGCAGTTTGACATTATATTGGACGATGCAATCCACAATGTGCTGGAGACACCGGCTACCTATCCGGTGCTGATGCGAAAGCCGTGGAACTGGAAGATGACAGGGCTTTTGTCGGTCAATAACATGACGGAGTTTGTCTCCTTGGTAAAGCAGATTATCCACGCTTCTCAGTCCAAGACGGGAGCCATCAAGGTTCCGTCGGTGTTGGCTCTGGTGGGGCCATCGGGTTCCGGGAAGACTGATATTGCCTCGCGCCTGTGCGAGGATGCGCGTTTTGTCAGTCCGTTAACCTACTGTACCAAGCCCAGTAACAAGCACAGATATGTGACGGAGGCGGAGTTTGACGCCCAGAGGTTTTTCGAGAAGACCATGTATGCGGGGGTAAAGTACGGTACCAAGAAAGAGGATATTCAGGCGGTTCTGGATGCGGGGCAGTGCGCAGTGATGCCGTTGGATATGTGTGGGGCGATTGCGATGAAGCGGCATTTTCCTACGGCAATCATCTATGTTGCGCGGGATAAGGAGAATCTGATCCGTGATATTATCGAGGAGGATTACTCCGTAGAGGAGAAAACCCTTCGCATTCTGGCCATCGACGCGGAAAAGCGCAATCGGGAAATATGCGATTATATTATTGACAACACAAAGCATGACGGTGCGGAGCAGCTGCTGAAGCTGATGGAAGAATAAGGACGCGGACCTGCGGTGCATGAGAATGTATCGCGGGTCTTTTTTACATAACTGTAGGTTATGATAGATATAATTAAAAAACATTACCACATTTCCTAGCGGTATAGTATGATATAAAAACAAAGACAAGGAGATTGGAAATATGGGAAAGAAAAAATACGCAGATAGAAATTTAAAATTTGAGACACTTCAGTTGCACGTTGGACAGGAGAGCCCGGATCCGGTAACGGATGCACGTGCGGTTCCGATTTATCTCACTTCCTCCTATGTGTTCCACAACAGTGAGCACGCAGCTGACCGCTTTGGCCTTCGCGATGCGGGCAATATCTACGGAAGATTGACAAACCCGACACAGGGAACATTTGAGGCACGTATTGCCGCTTTGGAAGGCGGTGTGGCAGCCATCGCGGTCGGTTCCGGTGCAGCAGCACTTACCTATGCATTCCAGACCGTTGCACATGCGGGAGACCACGTTGTTGCAGCAAAGAATATTTACGGCGGAACCTATAATCTTTTGGCTCACACACTTCCGGATTACGGAATCGTGGCAACCTTTGTAGATCCGTTCGACTATGACGGAATCGAGGCTGCAATCAAGGAGAACACCAAGGCCATCGAGATTGAGACTCTGGGCAACCCGAATTCAGAAGTTGTGGATATCGAGCGCATTGCAGGAATTGCACACGCACATAAGATTCCTCTTATTGTAGATAATACCTTTGCAACTCCGTATCTGGTACGTCCGATTGAGTATGGCGCAGACATTGTTGTTCATTCTGCCACAAAGTTTATCGGTGGACACGGAACAGCCATCGGCGGTGTCGTTGTAGACAGCGGCAAGTTCGACTGGGAGGCAAGTGGTAAGTTCCCATGGCTGGTTGAGCCAAACGTATCTTATCACGGTGTAAGCTTTGCAAGGGACGCTGCTCCGGCTGCATTTGCTACATACATCCGTGCGATTCTTCTTCGCGACACCGGTGCAACGCTTTCTCCGGTGCATGCATTCGTTTTCCTGCAGGGACTGGAGACACTGTCCTTAAGAGTGGAGCGCCATGTGGAAAATGCGTTGAAGGTGGTACAGTATCTGAAGGATCAGCCATTGGTAGAAAAGGTAAATCATCCATCGATTTCCGATGATCCGGAGCAGAAAGCACTGTATCAGAAATATTTCCCGAACGGCGGCGGTTCCATCTTTACCTTCGAGATCAAGGGAGATGCCAAGACCGCACAGGAATTTATCGATAATCTGGAACTGTTTTCTCTGCTGGCAAACGTGGCGGATGTGAAGTCTCTTGCCATTCATCCGGCTTCTACTACACATTCCGAGTGCAACGAGGCAGAGCTTCTGGATCAGGGCATTAAGCCGAACACGATTCGTCTGTCCATCGGTACAGAGAACATTGACGACATTATTGAAGACCTGGATGAGGCATTCAAGGCATTGTCAAAAAATTGACAAAATGTATCAATAAAAATACAGCCAGACACATTGAATTTGCTCGAAAATGAGTATAGAATATCCTTTGGCAAAAGGTGACTATTCGTAAGGTGGCTCGAATAGTTACGACAAATGACATAAAATGAGTAAAAGGAGATAGATAGTATGTTTGGCTTTGGTCAGTTGATTGACATTTTAAAGAAGAACCCAAAGAAGATCGTGTTTACAGAGGGAAATGATCCTCGTATTCTGGAGGCAGCTTCCCGCCTTTTGGCAAGCAACTTCCTTCATCCGATCCTGGTCGGAGAAGAGGAGGAGATTTATGCGGTTGCGGAGGAGAGCGGTTTTAACATTCGCGGAGCTGAGATCGTAAGCCCTAAGAATTTTGACCGCATGGAGGAGATGGTTGCGTTATTCTGTGAACTCAGAAAGAGCAAAGGTGTTACACCGGAGCAGGCGCGCGGAATTCTTTCTCAGAACAATTATTTTGGAACAATGCTGGTGAAGATGGGCATTGCGGATGCGCTTCTCGGCGGTGCTACGTATTCTACTGCAGATACCGTTCGTCCGGCATTACAGTTGATTAAGACCAAGCCAGGCAACACCATTGTATCTTCCTGCTTTATTCTGGTGCGTCCATCTGCGACGGGTGAGAATGAGGTGCTGGCAATGTCCGATTGCGCGATCAACATTCATCCGACTGAGGATGAACTGGTAGAGATCGCTGGTGAATCAGCAGAGTGTGCGAAGATCTTCGGTGTGGATCCGAAGGTTGCATTCTTAAGCTATTCTACGCTTGGTTCCGGCAAGGGCGAGGACGTTGACAAGATGCGCAATGCGGCAGCCAAGGCGAAGGCTAAGTATCCGGAACTTCCAATTGAGGGAGAGATTCAGTTTGATGCAGCGGTAGCTCCGAGAGTTGCCCGCACAAAGTGTCCGGAGTCCACAGTAGCCGGTCATGCCAATACCTTTATCTTCCCGGATATCAATGCCGGCAATATCGGGTATAAGATTGCACAGCGCCTTGGAAACTTTGAGGCATATGGTCCGATTCTTCTCGGTCTGAATGCGCCGATCAATGATTTATCCCGCGGATGCAACGCATCTGAGGTTTACTCTATGGCAATCATTACAGCCGCATTGGCATAGTTGTCATTTTAGTTGAATAAGGGTATAATAGGTAGGACACAGCCAAGCTGTGTCCTATTGTCATCGAAAAGAGGCTTTTTTCATGGAATCGAGTAATGCGCTGACTCAGGGATCTATACCGAAAAAAATAATATTGTTTGCAATCCCAATGTTTTTGGGAAATCTGTTTCAGCAGCTTTATAATATGGCAGATTCGCTGGTGGTGGGGAATTACCTAGGCAAAACGGCGCTGGCAGCGGTGACGTCTACGGGAAGCCTGATCTTTCTGATTGTAGGCTTTTTCAATGGCACTGCCCTGGGGGCCGGTGTGGTAATCGCGCGGTATTTTGGCGCGAAGGACTATGAGAAAGTGCGTCGGGCAATTCACACGGATCTGGCATTTGGAATCGTGTGCGGTCTGCTTATGACAGTGGTGGGAGTTGTGTTTGCACCACAGATATTGAGCCTGATGGGAACGCCGGCAGATGTGTTCGAGCAGGCAGTGTGGTATATTCGCATTTATTTTGCCGGCTCTCTGACGATCGTTCTCTACAATGTGTGCATGGGAATTTTGCAGGCGGTGGGTGACAGCAGGCATCCGCTGTACTATCTGATTTTTTCATCGGTTGTCAATATTCTGCTGGATTTATTGTTCAATGGCGTGTTCCGGTTGGGAGTGGCCTATGCAGCGTTGGCTACAATTCTCTCCCAGCTGCTTTCTGTTGTTCTGTGTATGCGGCGGTTGATGCGGACACGGGATGTGTACCGCGTAAAGCTGCGGGAGATTCGGTTTGACAAAGCATTGCTGTCGCAGATTGTGCGCATTGGACTGCCTTCTGGTCTTCAGAATTCGGTCATTTCCATCGCAAACGTAGTGGTGCAGTCCAACATCAATGCGTTTGGCTCGGATGCCATGGCCGGTTGTGGCGCATACTTTAAGATAGAGGGCTTCGCCTTTTTGCCCATCACGTGTTTTTCCATGGCAATGACCACCTTTATCGGGCAGAATCTCGGGGCAAGGTTATACGATCGCACGAAAAAAGGCGCGGTGTTCGGCATCGGATGTGCGGTGCTTGCAGCAGAATTGATTGGAGTTTTCGTGTATTTCTTTATGCCACAGCTGGTGGTTCTGTTTAACTCGGATCCGAATGTGGTTCAGTATGGTGTGCTTCAGGCGCACACAGAAGCATTTTTTTATTTTGTGCTGGCATTTTCGCATGTTACGGCCGGTGTTCTGCGAGGTGCGGGAAAATCCACGGTGCCAATGTATGTAATGCTGGCGGTGTGGTGTATTTTCCGTATCGGTTACATAACGGTTGCAACGCATTTGATTCCGCACATTCAGGTTGTGTTTTGGGCGTATCCACTTACCTGGAGCATCAGTTCGATTATTCTGCTGATTTATCTGCTCAAGGCGGATTGGCTGCATGGATTTGAGAGGTAAGGTTTTTACAGGACAGGCTGTTTGGACTTTCATTTTTGCAAACAGTGTGGCAGATTTTATATTAGAATAGAAGATAGGATGTAATATATGAGAGTTGGAATGGGATATGACGTTCACCGATTGGTGGAAGATCGGAAACTGATATTGGGCGGTGTGGAAATTCCGCATACGCTGGGGCTTTTGGGACATTCGGATGCAGATGTGCTGGTGCATGCGATTATGGATGCTCTGCTGGGGGCGGCTGCATTAGGAGACATCGGAAAGCATTTTCCGGATACGGATCCTCAGTACAAAGGTATATCCAGCATGAAACTTTTGGCGCATGTGAGAGATCTGATTGAAGCTGCAGGGTATGTGATTGAGAATATTGATGCGACAGTGATCGCACAGAAACCGAAGCTGCGCCCTTTTATTGAGGCGATGGAACAGAATGTCGCAGATACGCTTCGGATAGCGAAGGAGCAGGTCAACATCAAGGCAACGACGGAGGAAGGACTTGGATTTACGGGGACGGAGCAGGGAATTGCCTCACAGGCCATCTGTTCACTGACGGGATTTTATGAGGGAAGCTTTGCTGTGGGAGTGCCCCAGGGAAATGACCGATGTTCGGGCTGTCAGGGCTGTAGCAGGGCGAACGGATCATAGAATACATGCATACTATAAATTGTAACAGGCAAATGTTACGATATATTGGTAAGATAGGAGAATGTAATGCAGAATATTATAGAACAGAACATTGGCAGTATTTTGAATGACATCATGGACGATTATAAGAAGGGGCGTGCAATTGACAAAACAGACATCTATAATCAACCGGATAAGAAAGAGGTTATTTCTATTTTGAAAAATCTTCTCTGCATTGTTTATCCGGGCTTTTATCGGGATAAAACTTACAAGATCTATCATTTGGACCACACGGTATCGACCCTGATCGAGGATGTCATTTTCCACCTGAACAAGCAGATTTTGCTGGCTCTGCGGTATTCGGGAGTTGATGAGGATGATGAGCAACGGCTTTCGGAGCATGCACAGCATATTGCAGTTGCTTTTATGCGGACGATCCCGAAGGTACGTGAATATCTGGACACGGATCTGCAGGCCGCATATGACGGTGATCCTGCAGCAAAGAGTAAGGATGAAATTATTTTTTCATACCCGGGCATTTACGCAATCACCATCTTCCGCCTGGCCCATGAGCTGTTTTTGCTTGGCGTGCCGCTCATTCCCCGCATGATGACGGAGTATGCCCATAACCTGACCGGAATAGATATTCATCCGGGCGCCACTATCGGCAAATACTTCTTTATCGATCATGGAACTGGTATTGTAGTGGGAGAGACCACAGAAATCGGTGAACACGTAAAACTGTATCAGGGCGTTACACTTGGAGCGCTCTCCACGAGAGGCGGACAGAATCTCCGCAACAAGAAGCGCCATCCAACCATTAAGGATAATGTAACCATATACTCCGGCGCGTCCATTCTTGGCGGCGATACGGTAATTGAAGAAGGTGTAGTCGTCGGCGGTAACGCCTTCATCACCAGCTCCATCCGCAAGGGAACGAAGGTCAGCGTCAAGAGCCAGGAACTGATCTATCATGTCGACGATGAGACAATCGAGCGAAGTGAACTTGATGAAGCATGGTATTATGTGATATGATAATACTAGGGTCAAAAGTCAGAAATCGTTCCTGCTTGCAGGATAAGATTGCTGACTTAGTGACCCGCCCACACATGAGCAAGTAGTGATTTTCCATAGGAAAATCAACGGATTGCGAATGTGTGTAGAATTGCGGGAGTTGCGCAGCAACAGAGCAATTCGTGTATTATTTTGTATATTGAGCACCGGAATGCGAGTGACGGGTAGCGATTGCGGAAGCACGGAGTGCGTGCAAGCGCGTATTATTTATGTGTATTAAAAAATGAATTGCGGGAGTTGCGTAGCAACGGAGCAATTCGTGTATTATTTTGTATATTGAGCACCGGAATGCGAGTTTCGAGCGGCGGAAGCACACGCACCAAGAAAGGAATACCATGGAGAATAAATTTCGTTTTTATAATACTTTAACAAGAACTATCGAGACCATCATCCCAAACGAGGACGGCAAAATAGCCATGTACACTTGTGGTCCTACTGTTTATCATTTTGCCCATATCGGCAATCTCCGCAGTTATATCATGGAAGATGTTCTCGAGAAATCTCTGCGTTACGTAGGCTATGACGTGAAGCGGGTCATGAACATTACAGACGTGGGACATCTGTCATCGGATGCGGATACCGGAGAGGATAAGATGCTTAAAGGTGCCAAGAGAGAGCATAAGACTGTGATGGAGGTAGCACAGTTTTATACAGATGCATTTTTCGATGATTGCAGGAAATTAAATATCAAGCGTCCGGATGTGGTAGAACCTGCGACCAACTGTATACCGGAGTTTATCCATATGGTGGAGACGCTTCTGGAGAAAGACTACGCGTATGTGGCAGGGGGCAATGTATATTTTGATACAAGCAAACTGGACGATTACTTTGTGTTCTCTTCCGCGGTGGAGAAGGAACAGCTTCAGGTCGGTGTCCGGGATGATGTAGAGGAGGACACCAACAAGAGAAATAAGAACGACTTTGTACTGTGGTTCACCAAGTCCAAGTTCGAGGATCAGGCTCTAAAGTGGGATAGTCCGTGGGGCGTTGGATACCCGGGATGGCATATCGAGTGCTCCTGCATCAGCATGAAGCATCTTGGAGAATATATGGATATTCATTGTGGCGGAGTGGATAATATTTTCCCGCATCACACCAATGAGATCGCACAGTCCGAATCCTACCTGGGGCACAAGTGGTGCAATTACTGGTTCCATGTGAATCACTTGAATGATCAGTCCGGCAAGATGAGCAAGTCCAAGGGAGATTTTCTGACGGTTTCACTTCTGGAGGAGAAAGGGTATGATCCGATTGCATACCGTATGTTCTGCCTGCAGTCCCATTATCGCAAGCCGCTGGTGTTCTCTTACGAGAATCTGGATAATGTGGCCGGAGCTTACGAGAAGCTTGTGAAGAAGATCGCGGGCTTCAAAGATGAAGGCGAAGTGGACGAGAAGGCTTTTGCAGAGTACAAAGAGCAGTTTGCAGATGCACTGTGCAATGATTTGAATACTTCTATGGCAATTACGGTTGTTTACGACGTGGTAAAAGCCGATATGAATGATAAGACAAAGCTGGCATTGCTTCGTGATTTTGATGAGGTGTTATCCCTGAATCTCACGACGGCCGGAGCTGCGCTTCTTGAGGCGGGAAACAGCATTGATCCGGAGCTGGAGACTTTTATTCAGGAGAAGATCAAAGAACGTGCAGACGCGAAAAAAGCGAAGGATTTTGCCAAAGCAGATGCCATAAGAGATGAGCTTCTGGCAAAAGGCATTGTCATCAAGGATACCCGTGAGGGAACAGTTTATGAAGTACAGTATTGATTCCTATATCAAAGAACAGTTTGGGTTGCCGGATGTGGATATTCATACCTATTCTCCACTGACCCTGGCATATATTGGAGACGGCGTCTTTGATCTGGTAATACGCTCCGTTGTGGTTGGAAAAGGCAACACAAGAGCCAACCGGCTGCATCAGAGAACCAGCCAGATCGTGAAGGCGCACACACAGGCAGAAATTATCGAGTACCTGATTCCACAGTTGACGGAGGAGGAAGCCGATATATACCGAAGAGGCCGGAATGCCAAGTCGCCTACCATGGCGAAAAATGCAACCATGCTGGATTACCGGAAAGCTACCGGGCTGGAAGCATTGGTGGGCTATCTGTATCTGACAGATCAGTTTGAGCGGCTTGTAGCACTTGTAAAAAGCGCTACAGACGGGCTTGGGCTGGAACTGTAGAGAAAGGATGTTACATGGGATACGAGGAAAGTAAAATTGAGGGGCGCAATGCCGTATTGGAAGCATTTCGTTCCGGCAAGACAATCGATAAATTATTTGTGCTGGACGGCTGCCAGGATGGACCGGTAAGGTCCATTACGAGAGAGGCCAAAAAGCATGACACAATTATTCAATATGTGGCAAAGGAACGGCTGGATCAGCTCTCCGAGACCGGAGGCAAGCATCAGGGTGTGATTGCAATCTGTGCTGCTTACGAATACGCTGAGGTCGAGGACATTATGGAAGCGGCAAAAGCCAGGGGAGAGGCACCATTCGTATTCATTTTGGATGGAATCGAGGATCCCCATAATCTTGGGGCAATCATTCGAACTGCAAACCAGGCCGGGGCCCATGGGGTGATCATTCCGAAACGCAGAGCTGTTGGGCTGACACCGACGGTAGCAAGAACTTCCGCAGGAGCAATCAACTATACGCCGGTGGCAAAGGTGACCAACATCACCAATACGATGAAGGAACTGAAAGACCAGGGTATGTGGTTTGTCTGTGCGGATATGGATGGAACCGTTATGTACGACCTGAATCTGACCGGACCAATCGGGTTGGTCATTGGCAGTGAGGGGGATGGCGTGAGTGCCCTTGTCAAAAAGAATTGCGATATGGTTGCGTCCATTCCGATGAAGGGAGATATTGACTCTTTGAATGCATCGGTGGCGGCCGGTGTGCTGGCGTATGAGATTGTTCGACAGAGGATGGCATAAGCATGGAGAAGAGTAAGCTGCAGCCGGAAAATTATACGGATGAAGAACTGGTTTTGAAAATCCAGGAAGGAAATAAGACGCTTACAGACTATCTTCTGGAAAAATATAAGCCATTAGTCCGGAAGAAAACCAATGCGATGTACCTGATTGGCGGAGAACCGGAGGATTTGATTCAGGAAGGTATGATCGGTTTGTTTAAGGCAATACGTGATTACAGGGTTGATAAAGAATCCGGTTTTTTCCATTTTGCTGAGCTGTGTATCAGTCGTCAGCTGTATTCCGCACTTGAGGCATCCAATCGCAAAAAGCATATTCCTCTGAATTCCTATATTTCATTGTCGATGCAGGAAAACGAGGATGGACCGATACAAGAGGATTTCCTGTTCGCGGTGACGGAAAGCCCGGAACAGCAGGTGATTGAGAGAGAAATATGGGAAGATTTTAAAAAAAATCTGACTGGTAATTTGAGTAAGATGGAGAATCAGGTGCTGATATTGTACTTAGACGGGCATAATTATATCAAGATAGCAGAAATCATGGGCAAGAGTCCCAAGTCCATTGACAACGCACTGCAGAGAATTCGGCAGAAAGTCCTGAAAATGGAAGTCGCAAGATAAACGGAGCAAGTTACTGCAAATACCGAGAAAGAGGGTGAGTGTATGGAGTTTTCACGAATTGGGAAACATACAATCCGGTGTGTCATCTCGGAGGATGAGATATCGGATCTGGGATTTACCTTGGAAGAGATTATGAGCAATGGAGAGCGCACGCAGGAGTTCATGAACCAGATCTTTGATCTTGCCGAGCAACGGTTTGAGACAAAGTTTGATCTGGGAATTAAGACCGTGCGCGCTGATTTCATGTCGGATCACACCTTGTCACTTACCTTTTCCGAGCATCCCGGAGCAGAGGGAATGATGGAACACTTAAAGGATATCGTGAATGGTCTCTTAAATTCCATTCCTCAACAGAAATGGGAGGAGATAAGAAGCGCAAAAGAGAAACAGCAGAATGGTGTGCCAACAGATGAAGTACGTGTGGTGGTTACCCTTGTGTTTGCTGACATGGATACGCTGATTCGTTTTGCAAAGCAGGTGGCCATGGAAGAGATACCGCCAAACAAGTTGTACAAATATAAGACAGAATATATGCTGATTGTTGATTTCTCCAATACGTCAGAACCGGATGTAAGACGCCTGTCCTCACTTACCGATGAGTATGCAAGTGATATCCTGGTCGGGTTAGAGCGCAAGGCGCATATTGAGGAACACGGAGAATTGATCTTGAACAAACATGCATTGGAACAGCTGCGACAGCTGTAGGATTCAAAAGGGCTCCCTCAAAAGAGGGGGCCTTTTATGTCAGAGCGTCCTGTTCCACCAGCGAAAGGAGAATAGCATTTTCTCGTTGCCTGTATACAACAAATACTCCCCCGGATACAAGGCATCCAAATCGGATGCGGCTATATCCGCGAGAGTCTTTCATTCATTTCTAGCTTCATCTGCTAAGGCATTTGAAACACATAAAGAACCAATGTAATATGTACCCCTGAATCGATTAACCCAATACTTTACGAATGGATTCTAATACACGATCTGCCTGAAATGGCTTAACGATAAAATCCTTTGCGCCGGACTGGATTGCCTCAATAACCATGGACTGCTGTCCCATGGCAGAACACATAACGCAGGTAGCGTTTGGATCGGCAGCCTTAATCTCCTTTAAAGCCTGAATTCCATCTTTGTTTGGCATGGTAATGTCCAGTGTTACAAGATCCGGCTTAAGCTCGTTGTACTTTGCAACTGCTTCGTTTCCATCACCTGCCTCACCGGCAATTTCAAATCCCCCTTTGGTCAAGATGTCCTTAAGCATCATTCGCATAAATGCTGCGTCATCTACAATCAAAATCCTTGCCATTTATACATCCTCCTGTTTTAAAATCTGTTTCACAACACTAATAGGATACAACTGAATCAGCGCACTGTCAATTAAGTCATCGACAATAAGCCGGAGCGTAACCTTTACAATATCTGTTCCATTACATAATTCTTCCGGAATCTCGAAAGACTTTTTGTATTTGGAATTGATGAGCGGATAACCGATATCAGTCGTACGATTGAGCAGAGAAGCCATCGTGGTAGCAATCGAACCGCACATTTGATTCATAGCCTCCGAAATAGCAGAGAGCGCCATCTCATCGAGCTCCATGTTGGAGATATCTTTGCCATCGCCTCCCATCATAAGGTTGGCAATGATCAGCGCGTCATCCACATGCAACACCATCAGGTTGGTTCCGTCCAGTCCCTTGGTGAAAGGAACTTTGACAAGAATGCGATCGTCACTTGCCAGAGAACTTTCCTCTGCAAGAACGTCAACCTTAGGAGTTGTGATATTCGTCGGACGATTGATGATCAGACTGAGCGCTGTGGCAGCTGTGCCTGTACAGATATTGGCAACTTCTCCAATCACATCAGCCTGTTCCTGAGTAATATTTTGCATAATCTGTCCTCCATAGTACCTATTTCCTAGGGCTATTATACCAAATAACTACTTGGAATGAAAGAAAATATTTTATTTTTTTTATTTTCCATTGGTATCATAACATATCTGTGGTAAAATTGGAATAATTAATCGAATAATATATGAAGAATCACAAAATAATACAAAGAAAAAATAGAAAAGGGAGAATAAATGGGAGAACTAGAATACGAAGAGGCGTTAAAGCTAGGAAGAAAAGAATATAAGGCATGTGTTTCCAGCGGACGCTTTCCATACTTGCCGGTTCTGGATGCGATTCTTACCAGGGAAGAGATTCAGACAGAGCAGAATATGGGACTGATCCAGGTGCCGCTTGACTTTGTCGTGGGAACATCCACCGTGGGACGGACCCGCTCCTTTGCAGCGAATTTTATGCCGATTATGAGTGAAAAGTCGGAGTTTGCCATCAAGTGGGCCAATTTGTCCGATGCGCAGATTAACGAGGGAATCCGGGATCCGATCATCGCTTATGAATACCGCAACCGCTATTATGTGGTAGAGGGGAATAAGCGTGTCAGCGTTCTCAAATATTTTCACGCCGATTCCATATCCGCAATTGTCACGAGAAAGATTCCGAAATATTCGGAGGATGAGGATATCCGCCTCTACTACGAGTTTATGGAATTCAACAGGCTGACAGGAATCAACAATATCGAATTCACGAAGCTGGGGATGGCAGAGAAGCTTCTGGAGCTGATCGGTAATACGGATATCTGGGATGATGAGACCAGACAGAATTTTTCCAGTCTTGCACTGCATTTTACAAAAGCATTTGAGTTTCGAGGTGGGCGTAAGCTTCCAATCAAGATCGGAGATGCGTTGACGGCGTTTATCAATGTGTTCGGTTACGAGGCAACGATACAGATGTCTGACGCGGAGCTGAACAACAACATTATCAAATGTTGGAATGAGTTTGTGATGTTGACGGAGAAGCAGACGGTTGGACTGGTGATGGATCCGCAGAAGGTGCAGGAGAAGAAGAGCCTTCTGAGCTATTTTCTGCCTACGTCGGCAAAGGTGCTCAAGGCAGCGTTTCTCTATCCGAAAGCGCCGGATGCTTCGGATTGGATCTACGCCCATGAGCTGGGGCGTAATTATTTGGAGGAGACTTTCCCGGATCAGATTCAGACCATCTGCGTAGACAATGTGAATGAGGACAATATTGAAGCGGTGTTGGATGATGTAATCCATGACGGTGTCAATATGGTGTTCGAGATCGGACCGCAGATGATGCCGGCAAGCTTGAAATTTGCGGTGGATCATCCGGATGTCAAAATATTGAACTGCAGCCTGAATACGCCGCATAAATATATCAGGACCTATTATTCGCGCATGTATGAGGCGAAGTTTTTGGCAGGAATGGTAGCGGGAGCGATGGCGGAGAATGACCGTATTGCCTATATTGCCGATTATCCAATCTATGGAATGATCGCAAATATCAATGCGTTTGCGCTGGGAGCTTCCTATACGAATCCAAGGGCCAAAATCTATCTGGAGTGGTCCACAAAGAAGGACTATGACAGAGACCAGTTCCTGAGGGAGAATAATATCTATCTGGTATCGGATCAGGATATGATTACGCCGGAGGATGCCAGCCGGCAGTTTGGCCTGTATCGCTACGAGAATGGGGAGACGACGAATTTGGTAATGCCGCTCTGGAACTGGGGCATTTTCTACGAAAAGCTGATTCAGAGTGTTCTGGCGGGAGCTTACCAGCAGGAGGAGAACGATGAGGGACGTGCTCTGAATTACTGGTGGGGAATGTCTGCGGGTGTTATTGACATGATCTGTTCCAAAAATGTGCCGACGGGAGTGAAGCGTCTGGTGGATCATTTTAAGGGGGATATCAAGAAGTCCTATTTGTCTCCGTTTTACGGGGAGATTTACGCGCAGGATGGCGAACGGAAGAATGAGGAGCACGAGACCATGAAGCCGGAAGCAATTATGGAGATGGACTATCTGGTAGATAATGTGATTGGAAGTATACCGCTGATGGAGACGCTCGTGGATGCGGCAAAGTCTGTAGTACAATTAAAGGGTGTAGAGGAAACGAAGTAGGATGAAGATACTTTTTCTGGCCGATGAGGAGGCCAAGGTATATTGGGATTTTTTCAAAAAAGAGGATTTTGAGGGTGTGGATCTGATTGTGTCCTGTGGGGATCTGAAGGCAGAGTACCTGTCTTTTCTTGCGACTATGGTGCCGGTGCCGGTATTGTATGTACATGGCAATCATGATGCAAAGTATGACATGAAGCCGCCGGAGGGCTGTATCTGCATTGACGACTGCATCTATGAATTCAATGGGGTACGCATATTGGGGCTGGGAGGTTCGCACCGTTACAAGCCGGGACCGTACCAGTTCACGGAGAGGGAGATGGCAAAGCGGGTGCGCAAGCTCTTCTGGAAGCTGAAGTTTAAGAAGGGCTTTGACATTCTCGTTACGCATTCTCCGGCCCGTGGCTTACATGATGATGAGGACATGTGCCACATGGGCTTTGAGGTGTTTAATGCGCTGATCGAGCAGTACCGCCCAAAGTATTTTGTCCATGGACATGTGCATTTGAACTATGGGCGTCAGTTTGTGCGGGAAGATATGGTGGGGGAGACCCATGTGGTCAATGCCTACGAGAAGTATATGTTGGAGCTTTAGGATTGCTTTCTACAAAACTGATTTTTGATTTTTTTCAAATCGTGTACATTAGTCAATGATGTGACACCAACTTTTTAAAAATAAAAAGGTTGGTATG
>CAMBLG010000028.1 GCA_945868435.1 uncultured Lachnospiraceae bacterium | reverse complement strand
CTTACAACGGGCACTGCTGACCCCGTTGCCTATTAATCAACGGAACGTCTCGCCCCATGAAACTCATCAATATAAAGCCATGTTGCCTTGCCTCTCTGTCCGTTCTCAACAATGCGGTTCTGGATGGATTCCATCATAACCAGCATGGTGATCGGACTCAGTTCCGTACCAAGATCCCGGATTCCGTAAACAGTAAATCGGTTGTCTACATCCACATTTGTTTGATGATTAAAGATATTTAGCGAACCATTAACGAACAGCTCCAGCGACAATGCAATATCTCTTGCCTCGTCCTCCGGCTGTTCTAAGAGCAGCTGATAGAAATCACTCATCACCGGCACATATTTTTCCCTGCTCCTTGCGATATCAATGTACAGTTTTCTCACGCAGCGGTCGATGATCGATTTCTGTCTGGAATTGAGGCTGTCTCCGATACACTGCTCACAAAGACCAAGCATGAACTCGCCTTTTTCCCTGACCATTCCCTTTGAATCGTTCGGATCAAGACTCCACACATCCATTTCAAGCGGATTCACGTAATTGTCCGTGTATGTGGACATATTTACGACAGTTCCGCCATAAGTCTGTGCGATGTCAAAATATTCGTTCATGGGATCAATGACAATGATCTCATCATCACCAGACAGAAATACACTTCCCATTTCCATTTTGCAGAAGAATGATTTTCCGGAACCGGGTACTCCGAATACGAATCCGTTGCCATTGATCAGCTTCTTTCGGTTCCCGATATTCACATTCTTGGAAATCTGGTTGATCCCGTAATAATTTCCGGTACTGTCATTCAGCTCCTGCACATTGAACGGCATTAAAACCGCAAGTGACTGGGTGAGAAGTGTGCGCATGGTCTCCACCTGTCGCACACCAATCGGCAGTGCCGTATTGAGTGCCTCCCGCTGCTTCAGATAATGCGTATCAATTGTGCAGCTATGGCGCTTCCCAATCGTCTCCACAGTCTCACATACACTGTCCAGTTCTTTTTTGCTTTCCGCCATAAGAATGATCGTCACTGCGACATAAAACAGGCACTGGTCATTCTCCCGGACATCATCCATGATCGCTTCGATTTCTTTTTTCTCCGTCCTCTTTGCATAAGAGATTTCTGTGGAGAAATCATTGTTCTTATTGCGGACACGCTGCTGCTTGATGATATCTGATTCGATACCGAGATACTTTTTCTGCAGCACCTTCGTTGTCAGATCTTTCGGAACCGGTACGACATCAATACTTGTGATCGAGTGCACCGGCAGTGATGTGATCTCATTGATGAACCGGTCTGAAAGGCTGCTCGGGTACTTTTTTATGAAAAGTGCCTTGCAGTATTTGCTCTCATCCTCAAAATGATCCGGGAAATATTTCACCATGCCATTGCACAGATCGTTTCTGAAATCAGCTCCGACTTTCTTTGCCTGACGGATATCAAAGTCAAAACTCCCCTCATCTCCCAAATGATAGAAGTCATATAACACTTTCAGGCGTTCATTTCCGCTGAGAGGAACAATTTCCGCACCCAACTCGATGAATGCCTTGTGAATGGTTGCTTCCAGTGTTGCGAACTGCGCTTTTGCCTCCTCGAAATTCTTTCGCTCGATCGTGAGCGTCAGGTATCGTTCCTGCTCAATTCCCTGTCGGCCCTCAATGATTTTTTCCTCGATAATATCGTTATAGATCCGACGATAATTATTGAAACCATCTTCTTTTTCTGAAATAAGAACTTTTCCCCGAAGGTCATCCATGTTTTTGTTCTTATTGTTTACAGTGATCTTGTAATTGCAGTCCAGCGAATTTAAGAACTTGCAGTACCGTTCAAAAATACCGATCTGTTCATCCTCAGTCGCCGTTGTATAGTTGATATCCTGAAAACGGTAGCACTTGGAAAACTTGTTTTTACTCACTTCAAAGATACCGTTCTCAGCAACTGCCATAATCTCGATCGTCTGCTGAATCGACTTTGGCGTTTTATATAATGGTTCACTTGCTTTTTTTAACAGCTTAAATCCATCTGTAAATAAACCCATTGCTTCTAACCTCGCTTTCTTGTTTTCTTTTGCTTTCTTTTTACCTGTCCTGCGGAGTCGGATGCATATTCCTTTATTGCCGGTTCTCCCTCCGTTGAAACATAGGTAAGCGCTTTATTTCCAAACAGGAAATATAGCTTCTTTGCCATGTACTCATAGAAGTTCATCTCGTTAAAAGAATAAAAGCCTCCAAGTGCGATCGGTGCCACACAGGGAATTGCCACATATGCCGAACCGGTAAGACCAATATATTTGTACAGAAGAAGTACCATACCGCCTCCAACTACCACACTCGCTACGGAAAAGATCAGCTGTCTGGCTGTAAGTCCCAACGCTACTGATTCCTGATAGCGGTCGATGTCCTTATTTATCTCAATGACCATTTCTTCACCATCCTCTCTCTATAATCCAAATGCTTTACTTGTAAGTGTCTGTGCACCTTTCACGCTTCCGACAGTCATTGCGATGGTAAATGTCATTTCACACAGATAGATCAGTGTCTGTGCCCAGTCAGCATAGCTGCCGGTGAAAGACGGCAGTCCCGCATTGATAAAGGCATTACATACCGCAATCGCGAGTGCCATAGTTACGGCTTCAAGTACGCATGAAAGGAAATACTTCCAATACGTTGACATCGTATGGCTCACCATTCGATTTCCAGCCATTGTTGAACATGCAATCGCTCCAAGTGGTACGATGATCAGGATCTTTAAGAACCTGAAATACGCCGTATATATGATGAAAAAGCCACAGATAATGATGATAATTGCAAGAAATGCGGTAAGTATCAGCATGACCAGACTCTCACCAAAGCCTAAGTTTTGAATGACGGTCGCCTGTGCGCTGTCAATCTTCAGTTGTGTTGTCGAACCTTGTGATATGAGCGATACCAGCCTTCCGATGGAAGTAAAAAATGCTTTCATGATCGTGACATTGTTTGCCACAAACCACTCAGCCAGTCCAAGCCGGATGAGCATCCGCAAAATGGACTCAAACCGCATTTCATCCTTGACGTCTATGCTTTCCGAGCAGAAACCGATCACGAAGAACAGTACAACGAGAGAAGAACCAACCCCGACAAAGGTTGGCTCTATGCTCTCGATGACTGCCCACGGTCCTCCGTTCTTAAAACTGACTGGTGACTGTCCAAGCAATGCAAAAACCAAGGAAATCTGATTATTCCAAAATCCAAACACTACTTCTAAAAGTGCCAGTATTTTGTCTCCCAGCTTAAAAATATCCATGCTTGTATTTCACCTCTTTTCTCATTCTTCGTTCCATCAATATCAGAAACCTAAGAATGTAAGTACGGCAGAAATACCCGCCATCATAAGACCTGCTACAATTCCTTTCAGTGCTGAGTTCATGGTTGATGAATCCTGCTGCTGATATGCCTGCGCAAACTCCATGACATTCTTTGCAAGAATGATGACGCCTACCGCACCGATGACTGCGATGACCAGTGTCTTTAAGTTTTCAAGCGGCTGTGTGACTGCCGCGGTTCCTGAAGCGCCAGAGCCTCCGGAACCGCTGGAGCTACCGGTGGCTGATGCCAGGCAGGTCGTGCTCATAAGCATCACTCCCATAATCGCGCCATTTACTGCTGCGATCACACGCTGCTTCATACGCATAAACTTTTTCTTCATGTTCTTTCCCTCCATTTTCTTGTTTGTTGTAATGATCTGTTCTCTCTTCATTTTGAAAATCTCCTTTTCTTAAAATAGAAAAGCCGGTACAAGTTTCCTCATACCGGCCATTAACAGTTACTCTATATGATCAGGCATTGCCTGTTGTTTTGATTTTGCATAAGAACCGATACTACTGTCTTGTTCTGTATGCCTGCATCTTTTCAACGGATACTTCCGGATAGAAATAGGTCAGAATGGTAGCTTTTGGAATGCCTTCTGCCAAAGCCTTCTTTAATTCCGCCTTCTGCTCCGGGGTATAAGACCAGTGCACCATTCGGTTTGTGATCGTGTCCTCCCACTTCGTCTTTTCCCTTTCCGGATTTCTCTCCAGTTTCATGCCTGTCCCGCTGCTTTCGGCATCGTCTGCTTTCTGTGACTCATCCACATACTCCAGCTCGTTTGCCTGCTCCTGATCAAGCTTCGCTTTCTGCTCCGCCTCATCCCTCATGGTAAACCGACGATTCAGGTCTGTATCACCAAGCAGCATAAACTGCTCATAAGTGAGCGAATCAATATATACCTTCTCACCCTTGTCCTTCATCTTCTCGAAATGTGACACTGCTTTTTCCGAGAGAAGCTCAAAGGGTGGTCCGATCAGATGACCGGAATCCCTGATCCTGTGAATATAGGGTTCGCCCTTACCATCGGCTGTCTGATTGAACATCGGATGTTTGAATGGAACATACTTCTGATCCATGATCGGGTCAAACCCACGGATAAAGATGATGCATTTCTTATTATCCAGCTTCCGGACCTCATCCGGTGTGAACAGTTCGCGGCCAAGCACATCATAATTTCTTGATGCGCTTCCCTGTCTGCCCTTTGTCTCTCCGCTTGACTTCTTGTCAATCGTTCCTTTACCAAGCAGTTCGGAAACATACTTATGGGTACTCTGTTCATTACCTCCAAGGTATATGAACGTATCACAGTTGCCCGGAATAGTCTCCCAGGTATCCTTGAACAGTGCCTTTAGCTGGGCAAAATTCTGGATGATGATAATACTTGAAATCTCTCTGCTTCGCATGGTAGAAAGCAGCGAGCAGTAGTCATCCGGCAATGCAACATTCGCAAATTCGTCCAGCATAAAAGTCACATGGATCGGAAGCCTGCCGCCGCAGTTGAAATCTGCCTGATAATACAGTTCCTGAAAGATCTGCGTGTAGAGCATACCGATAATGAAGTTGTAGGATTTATCACTGTCCGGAATCACACAAAACAATGCCGTCTTTGTTTCCCCGTCTCCATTTACTCCGATACCGATCTCCGACAGCCTCAGTTCATCTTTCGACAAAAGTCGCAGTACCTGCTTGTTTTCAAGAAAGGCTAATCGTGAGTTTGCACTGATAATGATCGAACGGACGGTATCACCGGCTCCTCTCATGCACTTGTTATACTGTTTGACAGCCGGATGGCTGGAACCTAGCGGTGAACTTGATTCCAGAAATTTCATCCGCACATCCAGTTTGGACGGTTTGCCCTGTTCCTGAACCTCTGCTTCACCGAGAAGCTTTAACACAGTCTCAAAATTTCTCTGTGCCGGTTTTACTTCAAGCCACACATAATAGAAGATTGCCTGCAAAAACAAGCCCTCTGCCTTCTCCCAGAACGGATCCGTGGGCGTTGCGCCCTTTGGTGTCGTGTTGCTGATCAGGTTTGTAATCAGCTTTACAACATCCGTTTCCTCTCTGATATAAAAAAACGGGTTATAGCAGTCGGACTTATCCATCTCCAGAAGGTTGATCACCTTCACGTTGTAACCGTTGTTTTTTAACATCTGACCACAGCTTCTGAGGATCTCTCCCTTGGGATCCGTACAGATAAAAGAGCAGTTATGCGGCATCTGCATCAGATTTGGCTTCACCTCATAAAAAGTTTTACCTGCGCCGGAGCCTCCACATATCAGAATATTTCCGTTTAGCTTCAGTCTCCGGAAATCCAGTGACATTTTCACATTCTGACTCAGGATCCGGTTGAAGTTCTCGTCTTTGTCCATCAGTATTTTGTTGACCCGTTTCGGATTCTCAAATCTGGCTGTACCAAATTCCTTTCCCGGCATGAAGTTTCTCTGACTGGTGTAATACATAAGAATAGCCACTGCATAAACACCTAATGCAATGGCTACTGCTTTGCCTGTATTCTCATTGATATAGTTTGCAAAGGGAACTGCACATATTTCATTGAATCTCTTCATAAATTCATTAAAAGCAATTCCCTCATGCCACGCACCGTTCATCAGATAACCAAGATACCCGGCCAGTATCGCTCCGCAAACAAGTAACAGGATGGACGGTTTTTTCTTCGTTGTCTGCACCTGCTGCTACCTCGCTTTCTTTGTTGAAGGCTGTGTCTGGATAATTGGTTTTTTCTGCACCTTGTCCATTTTTTGGATCTGTTCATAACGCTCACGGACAGATGCCTCAACCTTGTCATAATGACTGTAAAGCTCCGATCCTTTTTGCGTTTTCACAACGCGGTTCTCCTCATCATAGATCTTGTAATCCTTTTCGTTATCAAGAAAAGTCAGCATAGTCTTTCCGTTATGGATATCCATGATGTTCTCCTTGCGAAGCCATACATAATTCGCATTTTCTCCCCAGGTTCCCGGAATCCTTGTCTTAACCGCATGATCATTTTCTGCTGCAATAAGCTTCTTACTGATCGTGACATCTGAAAGATTCGTATTCTTTGATGCCGCAATCGCCCTCATCCGTTCAGCAAGATCCTGATATCCTCTCACTCGGTTCATGAATGCTTCTTTATCCATGACAACCTTATGCATACCATCTTCGCTCTTGCTTCCAAGCACACCGATCGTCTCCAGCTGCTTGATGACCGTTTCCGCCTGTTCTCCATTGATACTGAAGTTCTCCTTGATCTGGTCCACACTGATAGCTTTCTTTTCCATGGCAAACATGCCGACCTTTTCAATCAGACCGTCTATTGCCGCATTTACTCTACTGTCTTCTACCGTGTGGCTTTTCTCGTTTCCCTGCTGTTTCCTTAAAAAATCCATCAGCTTCCCCAGCTGCTTCTCATCCCCGTTTTTCAGATAATCATCAAATGTGGCTATTTTCCCGAACTTCAGCTTCTGTATCATCATGTTCACACGGGGAACCGCTTCTGTATGAAAGATGATCTCACTCATTCCATCTGCCCGGTTGCAATTCGGAAGTACCGAATAAAGGATTCCGTACTTCTTTGCCATCTTCTGGACTTGTTTCATATCCTCTGTCTGAAACTGAAAGACCTGAAGATCACCACCCTTTAACAGCAGTTTTCTCATCGATGTCCTGCCAAGTGATTTCTCATAATCAAGCAATCCCGTCAAAACCTCCAGTGCCTTTTGCATGGCAGCAATACCACCGCTGCCGACCTTCATTGCAATTTCAATACCGTCATACGCGACACGGATGATCTGTACCGCTTCCTGAATCTCTTCTGCCATTAGCGCACCTCCACTTTCTCTCTGACTGTTGTTTTGATCACTTCTGTCTCTGCCGTGCGGATCTCCTCTGCCGAAACATCAATGCCATACGCACATAAGATTTCTGCAAGATGATGGATCGCCTTTTCTTCCTCGACACGATACATCTCCAGTGCAGTGAGCAGATTTTCTACCTGATCCACCCACGAAGGTCTTAATTCGTTCGTTGTTCCTCTTTCGTTCATTGCTTCCTCCGTCTTATTTTCAACTAACCCCATACACGCCTCCTAATCTGCCATGCTGTTTTCAAGCACGGCAATCTCAATGATCTCTTTCATCTTTTCCGCAGAAACATTGTTGTTGATCAGCTCCACCAGCTGTCCCTCTGTCAGCCCTTTTTCAATGGCACTTCTGATCTGCACAAGCTGTGCCGGAACAAGGTTTCCGCTGGCAACAAGCTTTACAATATCGGCTCTTGATTTTTTCCTGATGCAGAGCTTGGCTAACAATGCTGCCATTCCGCCGGCATTGTTCTTTCGTACAGTCCGCTCCATCGGCAGTCTCTGCAGCACATTCCCTGATCCGTCTACAATCGGGACCTGATAATACATCGGAATTACCGTCTGCCCCATGGCATTGCCCGGTGCTGAAACACGCGGCTCTTCCATCCGATCTGCTGTCACCATGCTTTCTGCTTCCGTAACATCCGTCTGCATCTGATTCTCCGGTTCTTTCCCATGCTCAGAACCGCTGCCCATAATCTTATCTTCCAGTGATTCAATCCTGTCTCTCATACGCTCCATCTCCTTATCCTTTTTTGTGATTTCATCTCTGAGCCTTGCAATCGTGCTGCTTGCCCTGTTCAGCTCGTCCTGCTGATGACAGATCGTCGCATCCTTTTCCTCGTTCTCTTTTATAAGCCTGCTTTTGATCTCTTCATCCTCTTTCGATGTTTCAAAAACAGCTAATTTCCTGTTGAGTGCATCGTAACGCTCGTCCTGATGATGGATTTTCGATACAACCTCCTCTATCTGCGCGATCAGATCCTTGATATACTCCGGTTCGGCTGCAGCCGTCTCTTTTGTCTGCGACATCTTTTCGAGGACTGCATCATACGCTCTTCGCATGACAACCGGTAAATCTCCCCGTGTCACCACTTCTTTAATGGTTTCGAACGGAACTCCCTTTTCATAAAACTCCAAAGATACCTGCATCTGATGTCCGGAAAGTCTGCTGTCACGAAGCAGTGTGATCATTTCTTCTGAGATTCCTTTGTGAATACATTCCGACAGGACTCTCATCTGTCCGATGTTGTAGTTTTTATTCACATACAGTGCAGTCTCCTCCTCCGTCAGTCCGTCCTCCAGATCACTTCTTACCAGTGCAAGGACATCCTCACCCACGTTCTTGGAACGCAGAAGTTGGATGTGTTTTTCGATTGCCATTTTCGTTAATGGCTGTCTGTTTTCTTCCATATATGCCTCCTTAGCTACAATAAAAAAACAGCCTATCGTCTTGGCTGCTCCCTCTTGTCACTTCTTGTTTCATCGTTATATCTGATCTCTTTTTCATTTGAATGAGCTTCCGCAGTTATGCTGTTCCAGATCTCTTTTCCGGTCTTTAGATCAGCCGCTACTGCCCGCTCCTTTGCACAGGCTTTTGCATATTCCTCTTTATAATATGTTTTAAGAGCTTCTGCTTCTTCTAGCGTGTATCCCTGACTGCACAGCAGCTGCTCATGCTCCTGCCATCTGCCATGCTCCTCTGCAAAGAAGTGATCCCCCTGCCTGTATGCCTGTTCCGCTGGGCGGAGTGCATCCATCTCGTCAGCGGTTTTCATCAGTTCCCGGCTTCGCTCCCTTGCCTTATAGACACGGCTTTTTTCTGCTGATACCTCTTTCTTCTTTTCCGTCAGGGAATCAATGACACTCACCAGTTCCTCTACGGTATGAATGTCATGCCTTGCAAGAAACAGATACTGTTCCTGTAGTCTGTGCATCTTTCGGATATCATCCTTATACATCCACACCTGACTGTATGGACGTTTTTTCAGTTTTCCGGTCCGGTACAGCTTTGCAAAATATTTCTTTTGCAGTCCGGACAGCTTCGCTTTTTTGTACCTCCTGATCCTGAAGCCTACGATCCTTGGCTGCGACTCCGATTTCATGTTCCGGTAAAACGAAAGATCCTCAACAGGGATCCTCTCCCGGATCGCTTCTTCCGTATATCTTTCGCCCAAAGTCCTGCATCGTCTGAACCGCGTCATTCCCGGCGGTTTCACCGCAAGATACTTGCCCTGTTTGATCGTATATCCTTTTTCTGAAAGCAGACTTATAAATTCCTCATAATCCTTTGCCTGCAGAATGCAGGCATCCAGATCACGCTTGATCATATCGTTCCACACAGAATGATCTCCCCGGTTCTCACTCCAGTCTCTATAGTTTTCATGCTGTCTTTCCCGGCTTCCATCATCTACATCAATAATGGAAAGACCATATTCCTCACACAGACGGTTAGTGATCGGCTGAATATGTTTCGCCCAGTCGCCTTTCTCATAGCGGAACTTCTTCCCATCCACAAAGCTTACGCTGTTAAATACGATATGGGAATGAACATGATCCGTATTATCATGTACCACATATACCGCTTCATAGGATTCACCCAGATATTCTTCCACAAACCTCTGTGTAATCTGACAGGCTGTATCCGGATCGACTTCATTTTCTTTGAAAGAAAGAATCAGGTGATAACCCTGCCGCTTGTCAACCTTCCCAAACTTACGCTTGGTTTCCTTCATCTGTTCAAATGCCGCGTCCACCTGACAGTTGATCGCACCGACCAGTCTCCCATTCTGTGTTTTCTCCGGATTCATAACATAATCCAGTGATCTTTTCAGATGCTTTCCGTGAAAATGACCGCCGCAGTCCTTCATATTCAGGATCTTACTGATTGCCAATCTGCACCACCGCCTCTTGTACTGTCTGATTAAGTTTACGCATATAGGCAACCAGCTGTGTCTTATCCTCCTTGGAATACTGCCCCGCATTGTGATGAAACACGATCTGGTTGATATTGATTCCAATTCGGTTCACTTCGTTGATCAATGCTTTTAGCTGCTTTCTGATCTCCGGGTAATCATTCGGCTTCTGACTGATCAGCAGTCTCAAATAATCTGCTTCACTCATGCCGCAAGCCTTGGCTTTTTCAGAAAGAAGCTTTGCTTCCTCTGGCATCAGCCGAAGCGTTTTGCGTACACAGTGTATGCTGTCTGCCACAGGATCACCTTCCTCTCTTATCCGCTGCATATGCCCTTAATTCCTCGGGTTTTGTAAACAGTACCACTTCCCTGTCCATTGTCTCTTTGCACCTCCTTATCCGTGTTTTGTAGATCTTTACCATGGCTCCAGTCTCCGGTCAGTCCCCGGCGACTGCTAGATACGCATCAGAGACATCTCTGCCCTGATGCGATCCAGTTAGGGGGCAAATCCCCCTAAAACCCCTTGCTTATCATAAATGGGGGCGCTTTTTGCCCCCATTTTACAACTGCGGGGGCGCTTTCTGCCCCCACTTGACTATTTTGGGGGCGCTTTTTGCCCCCACTTGTAGATTTGATTTCTATCGTTATATCAACTGTCGAAATAGTGGCGGCGCTTTTTGCCCCCATTTTCGACATGTGGAGGCGCTTTTTGCCGTCACTTCACTATTTTGGCGGCGCTTTTTGCCCCCACTGTCATCTGCTCTGAACTTGCTGCAGCCAGCCACTCATTATAGTCCTTATATCCGGCAGGAGGCGGACAATCCTCTACCTCATAACCGAGCTGGTAATACTTTTCCATCAATTGTTCAGCAGCCTTGCGACCGGGCAGATCTCCGTCCAGGCAAAATCTGATCGAAGAAATCTGTGAATGTTCCCGAAGGAAAGTTTCAAGTGGTGCGTCTGCAAGCATACCCAGTGCTAACTTGTTTGTTCCATAATCATTGAAAATGTCCACATAACTCATCAGATCAATAGCTGCCTCAAACACCACAAGTTCCGTACTGCTCTCATTCGCCACATTGAACCCGTAGTTTTTATCATTGCCTTCCACATCACACTTAAATGGTTTTCCCTGTCTGTCAAACACTCCCCGCATACTGGCAAATCTTGTAATCCCATCCTTATCATTGCCCTTAAACACGACATTGTGATAATGCCTGCTCTCATAGATCAGCCCTTCTTGTAAAAACCACTCTATGACGCTCCTGCTAATCCCGCGCTCCTCATTGAGATAGGAGATCAGATAGGAATTGTCACCGGATGGTTCCGGAAGTCTGAATGGTTTTCTTTTTTCTTCCTGTGTTGCATAAACCTGATGGATGAGCGGCTGTTTCCCCGGACTTTTGATTCTGCGGTATCCGGCAAAGTCAAGCAGCCAAAATACGGCTTCCTTCACAGTCATTCCACAGAATACTCTCAGAAAATCTATCTGCGATCCGCCGTTATTTCCTTTTTCAAACTGCCTTGACCATCTGAACCAGTGACTCCTGTTATAAATCCGGATGGAGTCCATCTCTTTGATCGTGTAATACCTGCCTACCCGCTTCACTGTATAACCAAGGCTTGACGCCACATCACAAAGATCCACGCTTTTTGCGACAGCAAGCTCCTCATCGGTAAAACGCTCTCCCATGTTTCTCACCTGACCATTCCTTTCTCTGCCACCAGTGGTGACTGTATATCCAGCGTCCGGTAATCACTGCTGTAGGTGATATTGGGATTATCAATCATCCCCTTTTCCTTAAAGCTGAAAAAGTCCCGGTTATCTCCTCCCACAATGATATGGTCCAAAAGTGGAATGCCAAGCAGCTCACACAGTTTGCTCATCCGGTCGGTCAGCATCGTGTCCTCCTTACTCGGAAGAAGGTTGCCGGAAGGATGGCAGTGAATCATAAGCA
Source organism: uncultured Lachnospiraceae bacterium (assembly GCA_945868435.1). GTDB lineage: Bacteria > Bacillota > Clostridia > Lachnospirales > Lachnospiraceae > Roseburia. Next base: position 9,797 of record CAMBLG010000028.1, on the reverse strand, counting down.
TCGAATTTGCGTTGCTGAGAATGCTTGCTTTTAGCAGTTCCCTCGGATGTGCGATCGCCTCCGTCAATGTTCCCATGCTTGCGAAATGCACATTGATCGGCTTTAAGTCCGTGCGGAGATTTACCACACCGATCACTTCCCGGTCAAACTGGCACATATATTCGCCCATGGCAGCTGCCACTTCATACGGATGATTGAATGGCTGCTTCAAATAGAGCTGTGCATCCTTTACAAGCCTTACAGATACCACATCAAGTTTGAAGTCATTCTCCGTTTTCATTGGCCTCTACCTCCTCTCCGAAGTCAATACGGATCAGAAAGTCTTCTTTCTGCTGATTGATGAGCGCTACCAGTTCTTCGATTGTAAGTTCACGCTCCATATATGCCTCCTATCTGGACGGTCCCTTCGCATCATAGATCAGCTTCGGCTCTGCCACCAGACCATCCAGTCTTTTATTCGGGGTGTCTGTTGCAAGCGTGAGCTTTCTTAAATCCTTATCATAATGATAGACCTGATTGGAGAGCCGTTCATCCAGCGATACTTCATTCATGTTCACATCATGAACTAACTGCGCAAGTTCTTCGGGATGTCCTACCTCCGCGGAAATCGCAAGGACTTCATGGACGCTTGATGGCAGAATGTAGAGATCCGAACCAAGATTTTCTGCCAGTGTATGAAGCTCATTTTCATACAGCATGGAAACCGCTCCATTGATACCCCGGTCATTGGAAATCACCCACAGTTCCATGTCAGTAGGCGTTTCTTCAAACATCATCTCAACCATATCATCCGGCATTCCGTTTTTTACAAAGATCTCTTTCATCACTTCATTCATACTTCTTACGGTCGGCGGAAGAAGGCGTCTTGTGTTTTCCGCTGCAAATTTGAATAACTGTTCTTCACTAAATCCGATCTTTTCTGCAAGCGCATTCGTTACCTTGACGCTCTGCATTCCATTCGCTTCCGCATTTACCAAATATCTGTAAATGATGGAAAGATCCTGAAACTCACGATGCGGTGCCTGATCCAGCCATGCCTTGTTTTGTTCCGTATTCACCAGTTGAAATACAATTTTGTCCTTCGCATCAGCGAAATTGACATTCACCTGAAGTTCTGGAACCATGTCGAAGCCCCGGCACATTGCCTCTGCAGCTGCCCGGAGTGTTTTGTCCAGACTGCCGGTTTCTTCATATTGCTTATACATTTCATTGATATAGAGCGTTGGTGAAACTCTCGTATTCTCTCCCGCAAGGGAAAGTCCGTCATACACCACATTTACCTTGTTGACCGGATTGACCCTGACTTCCATCTGCCGGTATTTCTCCGGCATATAATCCATAAACTTCTCAGCTACTACTTCCTTAAAAATTTCGTAGTTCATCATATTCTTTTCCTCCAAAATCAAAAAACGGGAAACACAAGTCATTGGCTCATGTTCCCCGCATAATTTCATGCTTCTATTTCTTTTTCACGATGAATCCGCCGGTCTTACGGTAAATAGTTTTCTTATTTGAACCCACTACCTTGAAATAAACACGCTTATACTTTGATGAAGCCTTGATACTCAGCGTTTTCTTCGTGAGTTTTTTCCATTTGACCTGCGTACTCTTTTTTCCTTTTACAACCACTTTATAATATACCTTACAGCCCTTCGGAACAGTGATCTTCATTTTCAGTGTCCCTTTCTTGCGAAGCTTATAAGTATTTTTCGTGCCTGTTTTTTTCAGTTTCAGACCTTTCAGGTTGGAAGTCATCTTAATACTTGGCTTTACGACCTTCTTCTTTACAGTTGTAGTCGTGGTTCCACCTGATGACGGCTGCTTTTCTGTGCCGTTTTCTTCTGAGGCTGTATCTCCTGATCCGGCAGAACCACCATTTGCGGATGATCCACCTGTTGATGAACCACCGCCAGAACTGCCGCCGTATGACCAGTTACCACCGGATGAAGATCCACCACCTGCATTTCCACCGGATGACGAATTGCCTCCGGAAGAAGAACTGCCGGAAGAAGATCCGCCACCGGAAGGCTGACCGTTTTCTCCTTCTGTTTCACTTCCCGAACCGGTAGTATCTCCATCAGAAGGTTTTTCCTCCGGATCGGTTGATGGCTGTTCCGGTTCCTCTGTTCCGGGTTCCTGAATACTTAGTGTAAAGGTTTCTTCTGTCCATGCGCCATTTGACTCTTTGACGATGACAGTATAAGTCCCTGCGTAGTCAGCAGTAAATGGATCAATGATCATGACATTTTCATTCACCTTTCTGGCATCTTCAGCCGGTTCTTCTGCAATCGCACTGCCGGAAACAGTTTCCGCTGTTACCGGATCAGACGGCTGCACTGTTTCCGGTGATACTGCTTCCATATCAGGCGAACCTGTGATGGCAGAACCGGAAATTGCGCCCTGTGAAACAGGTTCACCAGTCATGATATCATCATCTGTCTCAGGCTGCGTTTCAGTTTCTTCCGTTTCCTCATCCGGATGCGTTTCTGCAGGCACATCCGGCAGCTCTTCTTTCAGATTTTCTGACTGGTAAATGAGAGTACCCTCCTGATACCATTCATAGGACAGGCTGTTATTTTCCATGCTGGGCACCGCATCCAAGCGAATCTCCACACGGTCTCCTGCACAGATCGTCATATCTCCACTGATGCGGACATCGGGACCGATCATCTGCGGATCTCCCATAACACCTTCCACAATCGGATACCTGTATTTAATTCCGTCAATGATCTCGATTTTTTCACCATTGAAATCCTGCAGTTTTGCAATATTTTCATACCCATATCCTACAGTCACAGCTGCGGTATAAATGGCCCCGTCAGCGCCTTCATAGGTGATTACATAATCACCCGGTACTACAACCGCATAAATATCACCATTTGCATCTGTGCCATATACATAGGTCTCTGTACCGATCGTTACCGTTACGTCCTGACTGATATAGGGTGTCTCGATCTTGATGACACCAACACTCACGCCGCCTACTGTGATACTTCCGGAATAATCTGCGGAAACGTAAGCCTGCAGGTTGGCATCGACATTCTGATCGACAGCAATATTGGAGTCACCACCCAGGACGATCATCATTCCTTTCTCATCCTGTGACTGGGTAATGATATAGTTTCCGTCAAAAACATGCTCCACGCCCTCTGACTCAAAGCCATTTTCCGTAATCTGTATATCTCCCTTTGAAAGATCAAGAATACAGAGGAAATCATCCAGCGTAAAGCTGTTATTTGATGCTGACACACGTACCTCTCCATCGGTCCGGTAAGAAACACCGTTGATTTCCAAGCCGATCGTATGTGTCGTACATCCGGCAAGGATCGTAAAATCTCCCTGTGCATTTGTGGTAATCTCATACTCCTTCTCATCAAACAGAAGCTTCACCGGGGTATCCGGGTATGGTGTGTGAATCGTTACCAGCTGCACCGGAGCGCCTGCCACATCCTCGATAATTCCGTTAAAGTTCTCCGGAAGATAGATCTGAACATCGGGATCCACCCCGTCCAGCGTCACATATGCATCCTCTTTCTCAATCGTCACGGTATGTTTATCTCCTGTCTGAATCAGGTGAATATCTGCATCGGTCTCATACTGCGTATCCCCGATCTGAATGCTTCCGTCACGGATAATCACATCCCCATCTGAAATATCTACATACAGCTCCAGGTCATCCAGATACATACTCTGGGACGCATGAACAGAAATTACGCCTCTGTATTTGAGTAGTCCTTCTACAATGACTACCTCATAGCTTCCCTCCGGCAGAAGCTTTGTAAAGCTGCTTTCACCCTCTGAAAGAGTGATCTGCTCTGACTCACTTCCGATAGTGACATCATAGGTTCCAGCCTTTCCCATGATAAATGTCACCTGATACAGACTGGTTCCGTCTGCATCTTTCAGATCCGCATTCAGATTTCCGATATCGATCACGGCATCTTGTCCAAGGCTGATATCCCCGGATCCATCCGCAGCTCCGAGATCTCCAATCTCAAAAGTACCGGATTCAAAAATAATGGTTCCCACACTTCCATTCGTATTGCCTACTTTATCTGCTCCAAGTGATCCATCACCTCTTACCGTAAGCTTTGCGTTTTCTTCCACATTGATTGTGTGGATCTTATTTGTTCCATTGAGTACGATCGTTACATCCGAGCTCCCTTTTATGGTAAGCACATCCATTGTGACATCCGTAAATGTCAAAGTCTGCATTCCTTCATGAACCGTAAGATCAGAACTCTCCGATGCACCCCTCACATGGTATTCACCGATATACTCATAGATCTCGCCTGTATACTCATAATGATCACTAAAGATATCAGCGCTGTCATAGGTCATATCAAGGATTCCATACGGATCCAGCGTAAACTCATTTAAGGATGCACTTCGTTTCACCATATAGGTTCCACTGTATATACCGTCCCCCCTGAGCTTAACCACTTCTTTTCCTACTGCAAGATAGGTGATCCATTTACCTTCATTGTCTAACGTAACATTTTCTGCAGCAAGATTATTCGCCGTAACATTCACGGTCATTCCTGCCATACGCTCATCTGTATGGAACGTACATTTTGCAACCGATGCTTCCTCTGTATTCCGGATATCGGTTGCTGCCGCCAACGAGGAAACCATATAGGATGTCAGATCAGTTGTGATCACACCACCATAAATCGTTCCGCCGCCTTTGACCGTACCGCCAAGTATGAAAGAGTCGGAATATCCACCCTTATACTCATTACCGGCATTTGTTGTTCCTCTCTGTCCGACATTTCCGGTCACATTCAGCACCGTATTCGATACATTCAGGTAACCACCCTTACCATCGTTATAATAGTAAGTACCGTATGAACCGCCGGAATATGCGTAGGAACCATTGCTTGCGTTCGCGCCGTTTACCGCAGTCTTGCAGTTGATGACCGCGTTGGAAGCAATCAGTGAGCCACCGGCTCCGCCTGCGGATCCACTGGTAGAACTGCCTCCGGTACTTGCGCTGTAACTGGTATTTCCTCCGGGACTTCCACTCGCAATATCATTTGCCGTAAGTGTGGAATCCATCACCTTAACTGTGGCACCATTCAGACCGCCCTGACTGTTATATGCAGCTCTTGTCTGGGCAGTCGAAACATTTCCATCCACCTGAACCACACTTCCATCTGTGATTGTCACATTGCTTGCAGGCTTTGTTGCTCCTCCTGCAAAGCAGGAAGAAGATCCATTGTATCCCCATGTGGACCCATCTGAACCACGTCCGCCGATCGACATACTGCCCTTTACGGTCACCGTACTGCCTGCAATGGTCACCGGCGCCGAATTACCGGCCTCTGAATAACTTCCACCCAGGTATCCCAGATTCGTTCCCGAACCGGCTCCACCACAGGCTACGCTTCCTCCAACAGAAACATAACTGTTTCTGATATTAACCGCACCTGCGTTACCACCTACTCCTGACGAAACGGAATAATACCCGGTTGTTGCACTACCGGCTCCACCACAGGCAATGCTGCCCGACACGGATACCGTTGCGTTTTCAATATTCACAACCGGCGAACAGCTTCCCCCTGCAGCTCCGTATGCAGCAGGATACATTCCCTCTGTCCATGCTGATCCGTTACCGCCTACACCAAGGGTATTACACACAACCGTACAGCCATTGATATTGACATTGGCTCCGGTCTGGGCACCTCCGGCTGAGCTTGCTCCAGTACCATACGCGATATTTGTGGTTGTAAGTGTTCCGTTACCATCCTCTCCACAGATACTCACGGTCGTCTTTGCTCCGCCGACAGCCACAATGTTTCCAACACGACAAGTCCCACGCAGGACCACCGTAGCATTCACACCATTTGCAACCGTCAGATTTGCACTGGTTTTTACATTATCCAGTAAAACCGTGCAGTTTGCATTGATATTGATCGGGATGCTGTAGGTTGATCCTTCATCTCCATACACTCTCAGCACGGATCCCGCCGTATCCGCTGTGACTGTGCTTACATATTTCAGCGACACTGAATCATCCGGGATCACTGCTGCTTTTGCCACAGTCTGCTGACCGGGCATTGTGATCACACCTGTGAAAGCAACAAGAAATGCCGTCACAAATGCGATCCATCTCTTCCATTTTTTCATTGTTCGTTTTCCTCCTTTTGATTTTTTGCAAAAAAATAAGAAGTCACATGTCTCCATATGGCTTCTTATCATTTACCGGTATTCTGTTTTCAGTTCTCATTTACGCATCCGGAAGCAGTAATGCATAAATCGTCTCAGTTGAGATTCATTTGTCCACGCCATCCGCCTCACCTCCTTTCAAAATGTGCCCATTCTCACGATCGCAAGAAACAGTCTTGCCACCACTACGAATAACAAAAGCACGATCTTTGCTGCTTCAAGGACCAGTTTCACTGCTCCAAGAATTATCATTAGTATCCATTTGAGGATAACTAAGATCACTGTTCCCATGTTGCAAAGAATATTTCTCATACGATCAGTCTCCTTTCGACATCCAGCTCATCGCCAGATCTGCAACATCTGCATCATCCATGACACTACCCATCGTTTCATCGTCTTTATCAACAGTCTCCGACATGATAACCGGCTGACTAATACTCATTCCGGCGATCACACCGCCTAACAGCTGAATGACCTCTTTTCTTGCCTCATTCATTGCTGTCCTGATCAGTTCCGCTTTGATCTGTTCAAGATCATCTGCAGAAACATATTCCTTTTGTTTCTCAGGCTTACGCTCCATGAATTTTTCCTCACCATAGTGATCAATGTAAAACTGACAGGCATCTATGATGAACTGATTCTTGGACTTAAAGATCTTCGGATCAAGATTCTGAATGACACCGTTAATCTTTACATGCTGAGGATTATTCATATTAAATCGTACTGAAGTCTTCACCTCATAATCCAGTCTCCGTCCCATACCATGACTCCTCCTATGCCATGCGCTTAGCACCTTTCAGTCCTATCGTTGCAAGCTGTTCATATCCTTTCGCATTTGCTTTGACATCAAGATTGTATGTAATGTTCTTGGCATCATAGTTACTGAAATTCTTCATCACTACCGCACCGCCGCCAACAAAGACGATCGGTGTTGTCTTTAAGTTATATCCAAACTCGCGGATCGAATTATATACTTTCTCGACGAAGTCCTCGATCTCTGCCTTAATAATCTGGAAGTATGCAGCATCAATGTCTGATCTGCCATACCGCATAATGTTCTGGATCTCTGATTCATCTACCTCACCGTTAAGCTGTCTCACACACTGCTCATTGATCGAACGCATACAGGTGATCAGTCCTCTCGGAATCGTCACGCATTTGGATTCGTCAGGTGACTTGTTGACGACCGGCATGATGTCAATCGTCCAGCTTCCAATGTCAACGATCAGTGTTTTCTTAGCCATTGCCGGAATCTTGTCCACCACCGCTGCATAGCACTGGGGGAATACCGCCACATCTACAATTTCGATGTGATAAGGTTCATTCTCGAATTTGAAACTCACACGCTTATTCTTGGTCAGATACTTAATAAAATCATTCTTTTCTGCTCCAAATCTCGTAAGCGGAAGTCCTGCTGCAAGGAATACCTTGGCATCAGTCAGGCCCCTTTTCTGTAGCTCTTTTGCTACTGCTGCCAGCGTCAAAAGATAGAAACTGTCATCCTCAACCTTTGTGTCCTTCACTTCCTGTCTCGTTGTTCCTACCTTGTAATATCTGCCCTCATACTCCAGTGTATCTGCAAACAGTGCCGGTGTCGTTGTTATTTCTTTAATGCCCGTCACAAATACCTGACTTGCAGTTTTCATCATGGACCATCCATGATCAATGCCGATTACTTCCATTTTTTTGTTCATTCTCACATTTCTCCTTCCTATTATTCTTTTCATTCGTATAATTTTATTTTGATAAGTCCTCTTTTGTGGTCTTTCTGTGATTATATTATATAGTCCACATTTGTGGTTGTCAATACAATCTCAAAAAATAGTACCACTTTTGTGAACTTTGTGATAGTATATTCATATAACACTATTGATAGGAGACTGTATGAAATGAATAAAGATAATACAATCGGAGCAAAAATACAGAGTTATAGAAAGCTTCAGAATATGACACAGGATGAGCTTTCGAAGCGCTCTGGCATATACCTCTCTACCATCAAAAAATATGAAAGTGGAGAAAGAAATCCAAAGCCTGATCAGCTACAAAAAATTTCTGAAGCATTGGGTGTAAGCATCACCGTATTTTTAGACTTCGAAATAAATACTGTAAGCGATGTAATATCACTTATTATTAAACTCGATGAACAAACCTCTCTAAAAATAACTGCCGACAAAGACGAGCGTGGATCAATTATATCCTCTACTATCAGGTTATCATTTGATGATCCACAGATTAATGATGCAATTTGTTCATATCTTGAATGCAAGGATCGAATTCATCTTGCATCTAACAATTCCTCCGATCCTACTATGACAGAAATATCCGTCCAAACAACCGACGAAACCAAGAATCGACTGCTTCTCTATAATGCACTCATTAAAAAATCCGTTCATTGAGCGGATTTTTTGCTGGAATCCATGTTTTAGTTCTTCTTACATCAATTATTTCAATCAAACAATATTGGTAGAGTTTCCAATTCTTTGAAGTAATGAAAAAATAAGTTTCCAGGGGAGTATATAACATTTTCGTCGTAACAGGCCTACCACCCACGAATAATTATTTCAGACTCCTATAACAGTTGAGTTTCAAATCATGAAACTCATGTATGTACATGCCTGCCTTCTTGGCACCTCATCGCCCCATGTACGTGGGAATCACAAACGAGCCGCTAATGCGTTCACGACGTGCTGTTTTGCACGATCTCCTCTTTCAGCCATTTTGAGGATAAGGACATCTCTCATGCCCTGTGTGGTTTATTATCCATCCGCAACATCTGTGATCCTTTTCCCCATGCTTGCTTCGATTACCTCGGTCTTCATCTCTCAATCCCTCGTACCTACTGATTTGATAAAAGTAAGCCTGCATGTCCAGGCAGATGCCCCGGATTTTTACTCTGCTTGTAATTGCTATTCAGTTGTTTTTCTCAAGCACTCGCTTAAGATGGTTATAGGATATATTACATTTGGAAATTTGCATACGTACTGGGATGACCGAAATAACACTGTTTTGCGTACTGGAAAGGCCTTTTTTAATCAGTCATATTATGCACTTGAATAACTATGCCTTATTAGATATTTTAGAATTAGATAGCATAGATTAGTCGTAAAACAAAAATCCACTTGAAAAAATAATCCTTCGATTATCATCCAAGTGGGTTCATATCACACTATTTCATTTCAAATTCATACATATCTTTTATGATCTGTGACATCTCATCCATGCATATTTCAGTATTCCACTTAGGATATTGACGCATGAGATTAATCATTGCAATTTCCGTCCGTGCTAAATATACTACATAATCCTCTAGTATATATTCGTCTGTAAATCTATCATAATAAAAACCAGATCCATTTTGGATGTGCTTATGCGCGATACAATGTACAAACCAATATAATATATTGTAGATTCTGCCTACTATTTGCACTTCTGTTTTTTCTTCATTATGACTTACAATGCACTTTTTCAATTCTTCCTCATAATTTGTATCTTCATAATCTACAGATTGTACTTTACAAGCAGCAAATAATTCTGCATAATACTCCCCCCACAAAGAAAATGCATGTGATTGTATCAGCTCATCAAATTCATATTTTATATTAAATATCACTTTATTAATCACTTTATGT
>CAMBLG010000027.1 GCA_945868435.1 uncultured Lachnospiraceae bacterium | reverse complement strand
TGGTGGTATCGATCGGGATCAGCTCCTGCTGCGGATGCTTTCTTCCTCCCTGTGGTGGAACGGACGCAATCGTCCCCTCCAATATCTTCAAGAGCGCCTGCTGCACACCCTCGCCGGATACATCCCTTGTGATGGATACATTCTCGGACTTCTTGGTAATCTTATCAATCTCATCAATATATACGATACCGTGCTGTGCGCGTTCTACATCATAGTCAGCAGCCTGGATCAGCTTCAACAGGATGTTCTCCACATCCTCTCCCACATATCCGGCCTCCGTCAAAGTGGTCGCATCTGCAATGGCAAACGGTACGTTGATCACGCGGGCCAGTGTCTGCGCCAAAAGCGTCTTACCGGAACCGGTAGGCCCCAGCATAAGAATATTGCTCTTCTGCAGTTCCACACCCAGATCATCACCTGCCAGAACTCTCTTGTAGTGATTGTATACAGCTACCGACAGAACCTTTTTGGCCTGCTCCTGGCCAATCACATAATCATCCAGAAAATGCTTCAGTTCCTCCGGCTTTAAAAGGTTGATTTCCTCCTTCGCAGAAGACTTACTTTCCTCCCCGTAGGCCTCCTCCTCAATGATCTCAGCGCATATATCCACGCACTCGTCACAGATAAATGCTCCGTTTGGTCCTGAGATCAGCCGACCTACCTGATCCTGGGTTTTGCCACAGAACGAGCAGCGAATTTTTCCATCATTTTTTGTACTCATAAATTACTCCCATATTCTTGATAACAGTTGGTTCCTACAACGTGGTTTGAGGGCACCCCATATATGAGCCTTCGTATGGATGGTACCCTCTTGTTCTTAATTCTGCGAAACTATCTGTTTGTAATCACATCATCAATCAAGCCGTACTCCTTTGCCTCGTCAGCAGACATATAGTAATCTCTCTCTGTGTCTGCGGCAATCACATCGTATGGCTTACCTGTGTTGGCAGCAAGAATTTCGTTTAATTTCTTCTTTGTCTTTAAGATATTCTCAGCTGCAATCTGAATCTCTGTTGCCTGTCCCTTGGCTCCGCCGGAAGGCTGGTGGATCATAATCTCCGCATTTGGAAGCGCATAACGCTTACCCTTGGCTCCTCCGGCCAGAAGGAATGCTCCCATGCTGGCAGCCAGGCCGATACAGATGGTAGACACATCACATTTGATATACTGCATGGTATCGTAGATTGCCATTCCGGCTGTCACCATTCCTCCCGGAGAATTGATATATAACTGGATATCCTTACCCGGATCCTCTGATTCCAGGAACAAAAGCTGTGCGACTACAAGACTTGCGGTCGTCTCATTGACTTCCTCCCCGAGAAAAACAATACGTTCCTTTAAAAGGCGGGAGTAGATATCATAATTGCGCTCGCCTCTGCTGGTCTGCTCTACAACGTAAGGTACTAAACTCATAGCAATACGCCTCCATTCTATGATTTCCTATTAAAGTTCAAAGACCGGCCCGGGATTCCCGGGCCAGTCCATGTAATTACTCAGCAAGATGGATTACTCCTCTGCTTCAGCTTCTGCTTCCTTGTCCTTCTTGGTCTTTGCCTTAGCTCTCTCCTTGGCATTGTCCATAACAAGCTCAACAGCCTTGGTAATAGAAAGCTCTCTCTTCAGAGAATTCTTCTCACCTTCACCCATATACTCCTTAAGCTTATCTGCTTCCATGCCATAGTTTGCAGCCATCTTCTCGATCTCTGCATCTACATCAGCATCTGTAATTTCGATATTCTCTTCCTTGGCAATCTGCTCAAGAACAAGACTGCTCTGAATGCGGGTAACCGCCTCCGGACGAACCTGCTCCTTCAATCCGTCAATTGTCATTCCTGAGAACTGTAAGTACTGCTCCATAGACAATCCGCTCTGTGCGATTCTCTGTGCGAACTCCTCAATCATGGTCTCACACTGTGTCTCGATCATGGCCTCCGGAATATCCATCTTCGACTTGTCGATGATCTTCTGGATTGCCTCATCTTCCTTGGTTCTCTTTGCCTCGTTCTCCTTCTGCTCCTGAAGATTCTTCTTCAGGCTTTCCTTGTACTCGGCAAGTGTATCAAACTCAGATACATCCTGTGCGAACTCGTCATCCAGCTCAGGAAGCTCCTTTGCCTTAATCTCGTTAATCTTAACCTTGAACAGGGCAGGCTTTCCTGCAAGCTCTTCTGCCTGATACTGCTCCGGGAAGGTAACGTTCACGTCAACCTCATCCCCGACATTTTTGCCAACCAGCTGATCCTCGAAGGTATCAATAAAGCTGTGGGAACCGATTTCCAACGAATGATTCTCACCCTTGCCGCCCTCGAAAGCTACGCCGTCAACAAATCCCTCGAAATCGATGACTGCGGTGTCGCCCATGGCAACCGGTCTGTCTGTCACAGAAATGGTTCTTGCATTATTGTTGCGCTCACGCTCTAATGCTTCATCCACTTCCTCATCCTTTACGGTGGTGTCAACCTTTGTCACGGTAACCCCCATATATTTGCCCAATGTAACCTCAGGCTTCACAGCAACCTCTGCAGTGTAGATAAATGGCTTGCCCTTCTCAATCTGTACCACATCTACAGTCGGGCGGGAAACGATATCAACGCCACTCTCATCAATTGCGGATGGATAGGTCTGCTGCATCAATGCATTGGCTGCATCCTCATAAAAAATGCCGGCGCCATACATCTTCTCGATCATTGCTCTCGGAACCTTTCCCTTACGGAAACCTGGAACGCTGATCTTATTCTTCTGCTTCTGGTAAGCAGAATCTAAAGCCTTCTCCAGCTCCTCAGCAGAAACCTCAATGGTAAGCTTTGCCATATTGTTTTCCAACTTTTCAACCTGTACACTCATGTTAACTGTTTCCTCCTTAAATATATCATGCGTTATGCTTTTCAATTCTTCGTAACGCTTCAGAATCCTTCGCGGATACTCGCAAAATCCGACTATTACAGTCATTTAAGCATTATAGCATAGGAAACAGCCATTTGCAAAGACTTTTTGCGAAAACCTGCATATGAGCAGCATAAAATACCTGCTTTTCACTTTTTTCTTATTTTTAGACAGTAATTTCCCCTGCCAGAACCTTCTTATAATCCGCAAGATTCTTTGCCAGAAGTTCCGGCGTGTTGAGCTCGTACGGACATTTGGACGCACATGCTCCGCAGTGCAGACAGTTCTCGATCTTCATCATCTCCGCCTGCATCTCCTTGGTCAGCCATGCCTTGGATGGCGCGCGTCGGAGCATCAGAGACATTCTTGCACAGTTGTTGATCTGAATTCCCACCGGGCAAGGCATACAGTATCCGCAGCCGCGGCAGAAATCTCCGGCCAGTTCCAGCTTTTCTTTCTCCACAAAGGCACGGATCTCATCCGTATATTCCGGCGTCTCATCCATAAATGCCAGCCACTCTTCCAGCTCGGACATGCGCTGTACGCCCCATATCGGCAACACATTATCGAACTGCGTCATGAAGGCCATGGCCGCCTTGGAATCATGGATCAGACCTCCGGCCAGCCCCTTCATGGCAATATATCCCATATTAGCCTCTTTGCAGGCTTGAACCAGCGCGATCTCCTTGTCGGAAGACAGATAGCTGAAGGGAAACTGCATGGTCTCATAAAGCCCGGACTGCACGCACTCCATAGCAATCTCGATATTGTGGGCAGTCACACCGATGTGACGAATTTTGCCCTGAGCCTTCGCCTCAAGCATGCACTCATACATGCCGGTTCCATCCCCCGGCTTATAACACTGACCAACGCAGTGGAACTGATAAAGATCAATGTAGTCAGTCTGCAACATCCGAAGCGATGTCTCAAGCTGCTCCCAGAACTGCTCCGGCGTCTTCGCCGCAGTCTTGGTGGCGATATACACCTTTTCCCGCATCCCATGAAACGCCTCTCCAACTTTCTCCTCGCTGTCACTGTATGCTCTGGCCGTATCGAAGAAGGTCATTCCTCCCTCATATGCTCTCCGCAGGATTGCCACGGCGGTATCCTTGTCATCTCTCTGAATCGGCAGTGCACCGAATGCATTCTGGCGTGTGGTGATGCCGGTTGACCCCAGGGTAATCTCTCTCATTGCTTCGTCCTCCTTCAGTTCGAACTCTCTCTTTATATTGATTTAAAATATTTCCAAAAATCAATGATCTCCTATGATTTTGCGCACCAGCTGCCAGGCGACGCCGCCCTCCCGCAGCTTATCCGGTGCTTCCGAAAGGGGAACCCATTGGGCAGCATCCACTTCCCCCGACAAGGAAAAATCCTGCTTACGCACCTGCGCCCGAAAACCCAGCATCAACATTTCCTTCTTATTATAAGGATAGCTTCGAATATATGCGAGTTCTTCCACATCCAGTCCCAGTTCCTCCTTCACTTCCCTTATGACCGCATCTTCCGCACTCTCTCCCTGCTTCATGATGCCCGCAACGCAGACAAGATTTGAGGTCGACACGTAATCCTGCCTGAGAAGAGCAATCTCATTCTCCTCGTTTATGACCGCGCAGATAATGGAAGTGGTGAACATATCCCACAGCGGAGTCCTGCAGGCATCGCAATAAGGGATAAAACCTTCATCACCGATTTCTTTTAAAATTGCCTTTGTTCCACAATGTGGACAATACGTAAAATGCATGGAATTCTCCTTCTGTCTCAGAACATTCTCTCATTCCGCCGGAACCGAAATATCCGCAAGTTCCACCCGGATCACCTTCTGCAAATCCGCAAGAGACACCTCCACCTGATACCCGATTCGGCCGCCGCTGAAAATAATGGTATCAAAGTTCTTTGCACTTTCGTCCACAACTGTGCAAAACATCTTCTTCATGCCAATGGGTGAACAGCCTCCATGGACATAACCGGTCAGACCGAGAAGATCTTTAGCTTTCAACATTTCAAGCTTTTTCTCTCCAACGGCTGACGCCGCTTTTTTTAAGTCCAGTTCATTGCACACCGGAATGACGAACACGTAATTTGCATTGGACTTTCCGATGGTCACCAGCGTCTTGAACACCTGCTTGGGATTCTGCCCCAGCACAGTGGCCACCTCCATTCCGTTTACCGCCCCGCTGTCCACATAGCAGTAGCTGTTGTACTTGATTTTCTTACTGTCGAGAACCCGCATGACATTGGTCTTCTCGTCTACCTGTTTTCCTTTCATTACTTACACACCTTCTGAATTTATTTTATAGTGCCGAAAACTGTGCCATATACAGATCGTAATAAGCACCTTTCTTGGCCAGCAGCTCCGCCGGAGTTCCCTGCTCTGCAATACCACCCCGATCAATGACGAAAATGCGGTCCGCATTCTGAATCGTCGACAGACGGTGGGCAATGACAAAGCTGGTCCGTCCCGCAAGAAGTGCCTCGATTCCCTTCTGCACAAGAAGCTCCGTATGTGTATCAATACTGGAGGTTGCCTCATCCAGAATCAAGATCTTCGGCATGGAAATCATGGTCCGGGCGAACGCGATCAGCTGCCGCTGTCCGATGGACAGTCCCGCGCCTCTCTCCTTGAGTTCGGTGTCATAGCCCTTCTCCATCTTCATAATGAAATCATGGGCATTGACAGCCTTCGCCGCGGCGATCATCTCTTCCTCCGTTGCATCCATTTTACCATACAAGATGTTGTCACGGATAGTCCCATGGAAAATAAAATTATCCTGGGTCATGACGCCCATCTGTTTGCGCAGACTCTCGATGCTGACCTTTGTCAGATCGTAGCCATCGATCAGAATTTTACCCTCTTCAATATCATAGAAGCGGCTGATCAGGTTTACGATGGTCGTCTTTCCGGCACCGGTCGGTCCCACCAGCGCAATGGTCTCCCCAGGCTGAATGGTGAAATTCACGTCCTCCAGAACCTTCGTCTCTGCAGGAGTTCCCTTGTCATAGGTAAAGGACACGTGGGAAAATTCGACTTTTCCCTCGACATCCGGAAGTTCTTCCACGTCCTTATCATCGTAAATATCCGGGTCCGTATCCAGAATATCAAAGATACGCTCTGCCGCAGACAGATTCGTCACTACCTGATTGTAAAAGTTGCTCAGATTCATGATTGGATTCCAAAACATATTGATATAGGTTCCGAATGCAACCAGAAGACCAACGGACACCTTCGGTGCACCGATGTACTTGACGCCCACAAGATAGAGCATCATCGCGCCGAAGCCCCAGCAGAAATCAATGGTCGGTCCAAACAGATCGGACCTTGCACAGGCTTTGATAAAGGAATCTCTGTCCTCCTTTACCAGGTCCTTGAAGACTTCGCGGGTCTCCTCCTCTGCGGAAAAGCTCTGTACAACCCGCATTCCTGCAATATCCTCATGCACATATGCGTTGAGGTTGGAGGATTTCTTCCTTCGAATCTGCCACAGCTTATGCGCCGATGTCTGAATTGCAAAGATTGCAACGATCATGACCGGAATCGTACAAAGCGATGCCAGCGTCAGCTTCCAATCCTTGATGGCCATGATCACAACAACGCCGACTACCGTGATGAAATCCGGAATCAGGGTTGTAACCGCATTGCTCAGCACTTCCTTAAGAGAGTTGACATCTCCGATAATTCGCGCCAGAATCTTTCCGGTCGGTCTGCTGTCAAAAAATGAAAATGACAGCTTCTGAATATGTTCATACAGCTCCTGACGAATCGTCAAAAGAATCTTGTTGGAAATCAGCGACATCACATACATACGGATTTTAACCATGATGATGTAGATCACGTTGATCACTACTGCCACGATTCCGATCACTGCAAGACCTTTTAAATTGTTTTTCCCAATATAGTTATCAATCGCGTCCTCGATCAAAAGCGGATTCACCAGCTTGATTGCCACAGTGATCGCCATGCATACCAGCACACCGAGCACGCTCAATTTATAATCCTTCAGATAGGAGAACAAGCGGCGAATAATTTTGCCTTTGTCGGTATTCTCCATCTGCTCGTCTTCACGATATGAATTAACAGCCATGTTCTCACCTTCCCTTCTATTTTTATCACTATTTTCTTGTCTGTTTGACTAAAACAAAGTACATTCTTCCCCAGAGCGGCGTGTATATTTCTGACATTTGTGCCGATAACACCGCTTCGCGGTCCCCTTATGACATATTACACTGTACCTGATATGTTTGATAGTACAGCCCCTTCTTTGCCAGCAGCTCCTCATGGGTTCCGCGCTCTGCCACCCTGCCATTCTCCAGATAAATAATCTCATCCGCATGGCGGACTGCCGAAATACGATGCGCAATAATCATCTTCGTCGTACCCGTGAGCTCGTTCAGCGTCTTCTGAATCTCATGCTCCGTCTCCATATCCAGTGCGGAAGTGGAATCATCCAGCACGAGAATTGGACTCTTCTTCGACATAGCACGGGCAATGCTGATTCGCTGCTTCTGTCCACCGGACAGTCCTACGCCTCGCTCACCAATGACCGTTTCATACTGCTCCTCCATCTCCTCGATGAAGCCATCGGCCTGTGCCGAACGCGCTGCTCTTCGGATATCCTCCAGTCTCAGCTTTCCACGCTGTCCCATCTCGATATTTTCCTTGATGGTATCCGAAAACAAAAATACATCCTGCATTACGACAGAAATATTCTCCCGAATCTGCCGCAGGGAAAGTTCCTTTACATCCACACCCTCCATCAGCACCTGTCCGCTGTTCGCATCATAAAAGCGCTGCAACAGATTAACGATGGAAGATTTTCCGGAGCCCGTAGCCCCCATGATTCCAAGGGTTTTCCCCTCTTCCAGCTTGAAGCTGACATCCTCAAGGATCTGTGTGTCATCAATGGCAAAGGACACATGGGAAAATTCGATATTCCCCTTTACCGCATCCAGCTTCTTCGGATTCTCCGTTTCCTTTACGGAACTGGTTTCCGCAAAAATCTTCTTGACCTTTTTTCTGGATGCAACTGCTGCGGATACGCTGTTAGCCAGCCAGCCAAGCGTTTCCATCGGCCAGGTACAGTTCCTGCTGTATTCCACATACGCAACCAGCGATCCGATATCCATCTCGCCTTTTACAACAGATACCCCGCCCAACACCGTAACGGTAATCGGCAGAAGCACCGCAACAAAAGAGAAAAACGGATCATACTTTACCATTACCTTCGCCTGTCGCATATTCAGATCATAATAGCGCTTATTGTGTGACAGGAATTTTTCAATCTCAAATTTTTCCCGTGCAAACGCCTTTACGGTACGTACGCCTGCCAGATTTTCCTCCGCGATGGTGGTAAGCTCTGCGTTTTCCTCACTGATATCATCGTAAACCTTATCCAGCTTCTTCTCCAAAAGAACCGCCACAGTACCGCTTGCAATCATGAAAATAATCGGCACAATGGTCAGCTTCCAGTTCAGATTGAACATGCAGTACAGCACGCTGGCCACATGGATGATGACCTCCACCACCAGCATACCGATAAACCCAAGCACCAGCCAGATATGATCAATATCGTCCTTAACACGAGCCATCAGCTCCCCGGTATTCGTCTTACCGAAATAGTCCATGGAAAGCCCCTGAATATGCGCAAACAATTCCTTGCGCATCTCGGCTCCAATCTTTGCCCCCGTCTTGTCTGCTGTAAATTCTTTGAAGTATCCAAACACGCTGCGGCCAATTCCGATCAGCACGATCGCGATCAAAAGCTTTGGCAGACGCTCCATATCTCCGCCCTGAAATACATCGTTGACAATAATCTTGGTAATCTGCGGATACAGCATATCCAGGCCGATTGCCATCAGCATGCAAACCAGTATAAGCAGATAATAATACCAGTACTTCAACATGTATGAACTGATTTTCTTCACTCTAACTCCTCCTTTCCTAAACACCAGCCAAGCAAGGTTTGCTTTTTCAAAGAGGCTGGTGTACTATCGCATCCCCTCGGTGTAAACTTATGTAACATTCAGAACCACACCGACACATTCGCAAAAACGGCCTGCCGGGCATTCTATGGTTCTGAATAATTGCACACAAAAAGACCATGATGCCTGTACGGCTTATGCCATCACAAAACCACCATGGTCCTAATTTCATACAAAATGCGTATTTTCAGTTAAACCTGCTGATAAATACTCAAATCGATACTAACACCGAGGTAATTCTACGATACATATTCCGTTCTTTGTTTGTGTTTCTAAAAATCATCATAACATTACCTCCTTTCGATCTCTTTGTTTTATAGTTACTAATCAAGTAAAGCACACCTTCCATTAATTGTCAACAAGGAATTTTCATATTTTCTCTTTTTCTGGTCACAATACTTTTGAAGCACATGAGAACAGCAGCTGACAACAACGCCGGTCGAAAAAAGGCCCGCACTGTCTGCCATTTGCAAATCTGATGTGCGGGCTGACAAATCTTGTCGGCGATCACGAAAGCATATAACATGCTGATCATTGTCGCATTCTTTTCGATATGCGGCGAATAAGAAGGAGGTGAAAAACATGGCATCAAACAGCAGCAATTCCGGTCGTATGGCAGTACCGGAGGCAAAGGAAGCAATGAAGCGTTTCAAGGAAGAGGTAGCAAGTGAGCTTGGCGTACCTCTTAAGGATGGTTACAACGGTGACCTGACATCTAAGCAGGCTGGTTCCATCGGTGGTGAGATGGTCAAGAAAATGATCATGAAGCAGGAAGAGCAGATGTCTTAGTAGTAGGCAAACGCGCCTTCGAAAATAGTAAATCCCCTGACAATCGTCAGGGGATTTACTCTGTCATTCCAATGTTTTTGCACTGAAAAAGTCTCTTACGCCTGATATACCAGACCCTTCTTGACCTTCTCCACCGCCTCATCATCCAGAAAGTAACGCACAATTTCCAGAGCAAACGGTATCGCAGTACCCATGCCACGGCTGGTGATAATATTGCCGTCCACCACTACCGGAACTTCCTTCCAATTGCTTCCGAGAAGCTTATCCTCAAAGCCCGGATGACAGGTTGCATTCTTCCCTTCCAGAATTCCCGCCTGTCCCAAAACACTTGGCGCAGCGCAGATTGCCGCAACCATTTTCCCTGCGGCTGCATATTCCCGAATCACGGAATTTACTGTCTCATCCGCCCCAAGCCTTGTTGTTCCCGGCATACCTCCCGGCAGCACAATTCCATCGTACTTACCGAAATCCGCTTCTTCCTTCGTCGTATCTGTCCAAAATCTGACATTGTGGGAACTCGTCACCTCACGCTCCCCCATAATGGAAATCATCTCAATCTCAATGCCTGCTCTTCTTGCAATATCAACAACCGTAAGGCCCTCAATCTCCTCGCAGCCGTCTGCCATAAAAATGCCTATCTTACTCATAATATCCACCTCTCATTTTTGTTCCGTATTAACATATGCTTTGATTATAATAATTTCACCCCCACATATCAATAGATATTTTCACTTGCCTTTCTTCCGTTTCCCAACTATACTTAACGTAATCGCAATAAGTAATCAGCAAAGAATGGAGACTGATATCATGGAAATTGAACGTAAATACCTCGTCCGCCGCCTGCCGGACGACTTATCGAAATATGAGGCGAAAAAAATTGCCCAGGGTTATCTGTGCACGGATCCTGTGGTGCGTATCCGCAGATCCAACGACAACTACTACATGACTTACAAGGGAGATGGTCTCATGGTTCGGGAGGAATACAATCTGCCTCTTACCAGAGAAGCCTATGAACATCTTCTTCCTAAAATTGACGGACTGCTAATCGCCAAAACCCGATACCTGATTCCGCTTACAGATCGGTTGACAGCTGAATTGGATGTATTTGAGGGCGTCCTGTCTGCACTGACACTTGTGGAAGTGGAGTTCGATTCCGTGGAGGAGGCAAACGCATTTGTCCCACCGGAATGGTTTGGAGAAGATGTGACAGAATCCGGCAAATATCACAACAGCTATCTCAGCCAGCATGGACTGGACTAAAAAGGAGGTTTCCGTCATGGAAACCTCCTTTTTGCTATTACTATTCAATTGCTTTATATCCTACCTCAACCGATTGGCAAACTCATACTGCTGCCTCGTGCGGATCACATATTTCAGATCATCGTAGCGCTTGTACAAATCTCCCTCCGGAATGACCGTATCCATCACCACAGCCATAGTGTCAATCATGCTGTCCGTGATGATATCGCGCATAGAGACAAGAATATTGTAGCGCTCCTCAAAGCTGTCCGTCTCAAGAAACTCCATCAATCTCGGTTCAATCTCACTGCTGTCCTCCGGCTTATCATCAGAAGCTTCCGTCAATGAACCTTTTACGCTTCGATCTGTGCGTTCACAGTTTTCGTTTGTCTCCAGCCCTTCGTTTACCCGCTCAAACCGGTATTTCTGCGTCACCTGCGGATATTTCTCATGATCCACCTCGCTGACGAACATGGCAAGTGGTCTGGCGTAGGTCTTAAAATCCCCATATAACGCCTGATAGATCACAAGCTCCTCTCCGGTCTCCGAATGAGATGCCACTGTAATAATTTGATACAACTTGTTCTTAAAGTGCCGGTATATCTCCCCCGGCATTGGTCTGCGTTCCATAATTACCTCCGTTACCAAAAGTTCCCAACGTAAATGTTGACAACATATCTTCTGCCTCACCTATGAAGTCACGCTCAAAACTCAGGTTTCCATCATACCCTTTTACGATCAAATCTTCAACCGAGCCAAGAAGACTTACCTCCTCCACCGGTGGCAATGGCTCCTCGTGCATCCGCTTATGCGCTGCCCTCTCCTCTTCCACATATCCGGCCACTGCAGTGTTGACACGCTCGGAATGATGATGCTCTGTCTCCATCTCCTGCAAGGTCTCATCTGCCATGGCATATCTCTTGGAATTGGCCTTGGCGCGCTCTACAATATTGGGCTGAGCCGCATTCCTCTGCTGATTACGATTCAACTCCTGATTCGGCTGCGAAGGCTTTGATTGTACATAGGTGCCGGAATCTGCCTTTTTCTGCCGATATGCCTCAAGCTTGGCCCTGTCTGCATCAGTCATGGTACGCCGACTGCTATTCTGTCCGTATGCTTGCTCCGGTGCCCGGTATGTATTATTCTGCTGGACGTTTACATGATTCATCACCTGCTGTGCCTGCTGCCTCTGCTGTTGATGAATTCTCTGTGCCTGCTGCTGTCTGGTCTTTGCACGATTTGTCGTACTGTAGATAATCATCGCAATGATGACAAACCAAATAAGAATCCCTATCATAACATTTCCCCCTTTGATCATCAACTCATTTGTTCCAACAATTCCTGTATGAACCGCTGTGCCCTCATCTGAGACGACAGTTGCTCGCCCGGTCGATTCCACAGAGGTTTAAGAAGCTCTGCTTCCCTCCGGTCCTTTCGGTCACTGCTTTTTATAAGCTGCTCCTGCAGCATATCCGCCTGCGGAATGTTCTCCAAAAGCAACCCGGCAATGGGATCTATAAATTCCTGTTGATAGATTCCCATAATCCGATTCATACGCTCAGCCGGAGGCAATTCCACCAGTTCCCGATCCGTATGCTCCTGATAGAAAAAGCACAGTGCCTCCAACCGCGGTTCCTCTTTCTCAAGATTCTCCTTTAAGAGCGCCAGAAGGTTCTCAATCTCACTTTGGAGTATCAGTTTCTGTTGCACATCCTCCAAAGCCTTCGTTCCCAGTCTCAGTATGCTCTCGTAGGTAGAATGAAATTCCCTGTCTTCCCTGCTTATGATAAACTCATGATCAAAGCTGTTCTGCACCTTTTTCAAATCCTTCAACAATGCTGAGAAATCCTTTATGTTCTCACGCTCACGAATCTGGTTCTGCACAATGAGCCTCTCCAGCTCCTGTGCAATGACATAAACCTCCTGCGTGGTCCTAAGTGCATTTTCATACTGTTCCCGAACCGATGGCATCTGCTTTACCAGCTTCTCATACTTCCTTTGCCAGCGTTTGAAGGCATTCATATCACACCCGCAGATCTGCAGTGCCTCCCGAATCTCTTTTATATCGTCTCTTCCAAACATTGTTCCCCCTTACCGCAAAAAAATTGCCTTGTAAGTCACATTTTCTTTTCCATACAGATTGGTAATTGTAATGTCGGAATCATTATAGTAAAACGTATAATCCTCACTGTAAATCGAGTGCACATCGCGCTCGGCTAATTCTGCCACAGCATCTGCATTCCATTCATCCGTGACATAGAGTGGTATCGTCTGCAGTAAAACCTCTGCACACCCCTCGGTTCTGGAGTAAGTCACTAAATTGTTTCGCGCGCTCTTGCATCGCGCATCCGCCATATCCAGATAAGCCGTGCGGATCTCTCCATCCTGAAACTCATAGTAGTATTTGCTGTCGATGGCATTCAATGGATAACTGCGAAGACTCACCAGACTGATTGCTCCGGTATAATTCATACTTCCGGCTTCATATACGGTGTTATCAACACCATCAAACAGATTAAAGGAATACCCTATCTCTCTGTCATCCAGATTGCGTACAAATCCGTCATGACTGGAAATGGAGCCGTGAATATATCCGGCATCTATCATGACATCTGCAAGATAATCCACGATAAACGCATTTTTCATCCAATAGAAATCCACATACTCGGTTACACCCTCCGCATCCAGATACTGTTTGTATTCCGGAGAAATGACAAGCTTTAATTTATTCTCACCCAGAAGTTCAATTCCGATACACTCCTCGGTTCCGGCATATTCCGCCACCTGCTCACAGAACTCACTTATATCATCATTCTGTTCCGGATCGTAATCTGCCGTCTGGGAATCCTCTGTGCAGTAAAATATGTTGTCGTATACTTCGTATACCGGTCCCAGATAAATGCGCCGTTCCCCATATTGCTCCACAAGTGAAAACGCATTGTATAACACCGGATCTACCTCAATCACTTCATTGGGATGCTGATTGATATAGTATACGTTGTTGACGCCGTCAAAGGACTGATCATTGTTAAATAACTGATACGCCTTTTCCACTGCATCGGTGTACAGAATTCGGATGGCCTTGTTTTCCGCCGTCGCAGAAGTGTCGCCTGCCCCAAGCTCATATAAAAACACAAAATCCTCAGAGCAGTTAAGCTCTGAGGCGGAATCGGCCTTTATCTCAGTCCAGCCGCTGTTGCCATTCAGCAGAGCGGTGAATGCATAAGCCAACAGCCCCGCCCCTATTACAAGAAATAACAGGGCGGCAGCCAGTCGGAATTTGTTGTTTTTATCGTCTTTTAAGTCGATTTTGGTTACGGGAGCCATATGTGGCACATCCCGCTTTTTCGCTGTTCTATTCAAATTAAATCACCGCTAATACGATTGCCAAAAGAAGCAGCAAAATCAAGATACCGATTGTTGCAAAGCCGATAATGGCACCTTTTTTACACATCTTATAGTTGCGAATATAGTTGTGCTTGCGCAAAATCACTGCAGCAATAATTCCAATGATTGGAAGGAAGAATGACAGGATTCCCATCCATACCGCTCCGGTATCATGAATCGGAGCGTTCAAAAACTCCTCAGAAATAATGGCATTAATAGCCTCATCCTGCTTCTCCTTAATTTCTTCCTGTGGAGTATTCTCATCCATAATCGTAATGGACTTGATTGGCTCGTTTTTCTCACGAATGGCCTTATACTGCTCAATTTCTTTCTTGTTGCCATATACCCAATGATCATTGCCAATGCATACGAACTCCGGCTTATCCTCCGTATAATCGTGCATAGATGGATCATAGGTATAAAGAACCTTGTTTTTCTCCAACTTCGGATCCGGAATCGGAATTGCCGAAATCAGAGAACGTGTATATGGGTGCAACGGGAAGTTAAACAATTCTTCGGAAGAAGCAACCTCCACGATCTTACCCTTATAGATAACACCGATACGATCTGAGATAAAACGAACAACAGACAGATCATGTGCGATAAACAAGTATGTTACATTCTTTTCCTTCTGGAATTTTTTAAGCAGATTCAATACCTGTGCACGGATGGACACATCCAATGCCGAAATTGGCTCGTCTGCTACGACCAGCTCCGGCTCCATTACCATGGCTCTTGCGATTCCAATACGTTGACGCTGTCCACCGGAAAACTCATGTGGGTAACGAGTCAGATGTTCAGGAAGCAATCCAACCTCGTTGATCATGTTCTCGACCTTCCGCACACGATCTGCCTCATCCTTATACAGATGGAAGTTGTACAGACCCTCAGAAACGATATAATCAACCGTAGCACGCTCGTTCAAAGAAGCTGCCGGATCCTGAAACACCATCTGAATGTTACGGATAACCTCGCGGTCAAGACTCTTGGAAATCTTACCGGAGATTGGAACTCCTTTATACAGAATCTCTCCGGCTGCCAGCGGGTTGACACGGATTACGGCACGACCAATCGTGGTCTTACCGGAACCGGATTCACCTACCAGCGAGAATGTCTCTCCCTTATAAATGTCGAAGGAAGCGTTCTGAACAGCACGTACCGCATCGTCTCCCTTGCCGAATGTAATATCAATATTTTTCAGTGACAGCAATATCTCTCTGCCATTCTCATCGATTGGCCCCTTCTCCGGCAAATGCGCCACGCGGGCTCTCTTTTCTTTTTCCCGATTTAGCTTTGACACTTTCTAAATCTCCTATATGTTAAATGCATTGATAAGTTTCTCGTGAATATTCTGAATGACCTCCGGCTTCTCAATCTTCGGTGCTCTCGGATCTAAGAGCCAGGTCTTGGCAAAGTGCGTATCTGTCACCTGGAACATCGGTGGCTCCTTCAGCGTATCTACCTTCAGACAGTATGGGTTTCTCGGTGCAAAGGCATCACCCACAATGTTGTTATACAGTGATGGCGGTGTACCAGTGATGGAGAACAGCTTTGTATCCTTCTGCGCCAACTGTGGCAAAGAAGACAAAAGCGCCCATGTATATGGATGCCGCGGATCATAGAAGACCTCTTCCACTGTACCCAGCTCAATAACCTGTCCAGCATAAAGTACCGCTACACGGTCAGCTATATTTGCGACCACCCCAAGGTCATGAGTGATAAATACGATCGTATAATTGAATTCCTTCTGCAGATCTTTGATCAGCTTCAAAATCTGTGCCTGAATCGTAACATCCAATGCAGTTGTAGGCTCATCACAGATCAGAATCTTTGGCTGGCAGGAAAGAGCAATTGCAATGACAATACGCTGTCTCATACCACCGGAATACTGGAACGGATAGTCATCGTACCGGGCCTCTGCATTGGGAATACCCACCTTCTTCATCAGCTCGATTGCGCGCTTTCTCGCCTCAACTTCCGTGCAATCCTGATGCTTCATAATGATGGAAGTAATCTGCTTACCAATCGTGATGATCGGATTAAGGGATGTCATCGGATCCTGGAATACCGTTGCAATTTTTGTGCCGCGAATCTGTGTCCAGTCATTCTGATATTTTACATTGGCAAGGTTCAAAATGCAGACTCCGTGCAGCCGCTCTGCCGTCTCATCCATGTAACGAACCCGGAACGCAACTTCATCAAAGACTGCGTTTCTCGCATTCTCATCAGAGAGATCCACACCCATCTTCATCGCACGCGCCAAAGCTTTCTCCAATCCATGGATCAGCTTGATGCGATGAACCACATCATATCTTCCGACAGACAGGTAAACTTCCTTCGCCAAAATCTCGTTGCGGGCTTTGGTTTCCTCAGAGATTTCTGCAGAGATTTCTTTCTCATAGGTCTTCTTCAGTTCTGCCATCTGCGCATCATACTGATGCAAGTATGCGGTGTCGGCGGCCATGGCCTTAGCATGTGCCTTAATCTTGGCTTCCTTTGCCTTTTCCAATTCTTTGATCTTTACATCCAGCGCCTTGATGTCTGCTGTTGCCTGCCTAATCTTATCCTTCTCTTTGGAAGGATCAAAGGTCTGCTTCTTGTTAAAAAGCTCGATTCTCTGTGTCTGAACCTCTTTGATCTCCTTGTCAAGCTTTGCGCGCTCCTCATCACTCAGAGAACTCTTCTGACGCTTTTCAGACTCTAACGCCAACATCTTCTGATAAGTCTTTGCACCAAACTCATATTTGGAATGTTCATCTAAATATGCTTTCGTCTTCGCAATGCGCTTTCTCGCATTGTCATTCAATTTTACTACTGTATCCGCAAGCTCCTCATCATTAAAAATCAGCTTACCTTCGCTTACATATCCATTGCTGTCCAACATACCGGCAAAGGTCTTCGTGAATACAGACTTCCCGGAACCGGACTCACCTACGATTGCAATGGACTCATTCTCGTAAATATCCAGCGAAATACCGCGGATTGCGGTCAGCACTCTGCCTCGCACGCGGAATTTCACATGTAAATTGTCTATGTGTAATAATACTTTCTTCTCTTCCATGATGACTCCTCTTACATATGTGTTCTTGGGTCTGAAGCATCACCAAGATTCTGTCCTGCAACATACAGTACCACAGCGATAATCGAAGCAACTGCTACCGGACTCCAGAACTCAAAGCCCCATCCCGGTGTTACCATGGCGCTCTCCGCCTCGTAAATCAAACGGCCAAGTGACATATCAGACAGACCAAGTCCAACGTAAGAAAGAAATACCTCCATGGAGATATAGTATGGGATCTCCGTTGCCAGCAAGGTCACAATAACAGACGTCATAAATGGCAATATGTTCTTGATTGCGATCTTGACGGTAGAAGTCCCCAGGCACTTAGACGCCAGATTGTACTCTCTGTCTCGGATAATGATTACCTGCGTACGAATAAAATATGCAATAGATAACCACTGTGTAATCGTAAAAGCGAATACCATTACCCAGAAGCTTGGGGTAAAAAGCATTACAAGAACGGCACAAACCAGAAGGTAAGGAACATTGTACACGATGTTGAAAAGCTCCATCATGAAAATTTCTACCTTTCTGGAGAAGCCCCACAATGCACCAGCGATTACGCCGACAGTCATATTGATTGCCGCACAAATCAACGCCAGAGAAATTGAAATTCTGGAGCCTACCCAGATTGCATCAAAGGTAGACTGTCCTGCAGCACCGGCTCCAAGAATCCAGTGGATATTATAACCCATCTTTTGCATGGCCGGAAGCGGGTGCAGATGCTTTGCACTGGCATCCAGCAGATTTGCGAACTTATCATACTCAATAAGTGGGGGATACAGATACGCAAACCCAATAATAATAGCTAACACCACCAAAATAAATATATTGATCTTCTTTTTGAAAAACACACGGAATACCGACTGCCAGTAGGAATATCTTGGAGCGGTAATCTTCTCAGACTCGAGCTCACTGTGATCCACATGGGAGAACAGTTCCTCGTCTGATAATCCAAATTCGCTTAAATCGTTGTTCATAGTCTCTTACCTGTCCTTCGTTGAGAATGAAATTCTCGGGTCAACCAGTGCCATCAATACATCTCCGAGAATGACGGAGGTTACCGTCAATAACGCATAGAATAAAGTAACACCGACAATTACACCATTATCGTATTTGCTGATTGCTTCTGTGAGCAGGTTACCGGCACCTGGAACGACATACACACGCTCGGTAATAATCGCTCCGGTCATTGCTCCCAGCACTGCGCCCGGAACCCCCTGTACAATCGGGATAACCGCATTCTTAAATATGTGCTTGCGGAAGATCTCACTCTCGGTAAGTCCACCGGCCCGCGCAAACTTTACATAATCCGAATTCATCTGATCGATCATGTAACGACGCAACCATTTCATCAGGTTACCAATCTGCGGTAATGCCAAGGAAACGATTGGCAGCACATACATCAGCTTATTGGTTGACTCCATATTGAAGGTTGTCGGAAGTCCCAGTTTACCACCGATTGCCTTAAACAGGAAAATGTAAGCCAGAGACGGAACCGCCATGATGAATACGATGTAGAACGTACCGATCTTATCCACCAGTTTGTCCTTCTTTCTCGCCATAACGATACCCAGCGGCACTCCTAAAACGTAAGCCATGATTGTTGCCAGAATACCGATGATAAAAGAGAAACCAATCTTGGATTTATTTGCCTTGACAGTGTCTACATTCGTGTAATCATCCGTGTAGCGAGCTTCATAAACCCGGCTGGTCTCAAGGGAATGTCTCATGTAAGTTGCGCTGTGCAGATCATCCGCACTTTCTTCCGTCAAGCCCGTCGGATATGTGATTGTCGATTTTACATAAGATCCCTGGGCACGGGTCATGGTGTTAAATACATCCATACCGAAATTCACGGAGTAGGATGTTCCTAAATTTATTGTAACTATATTCTGATGAATATATGGGAATTTCGAATCAAAATACAACAGGTACTTGTGGGTTGTTCCGTTTCCGATAATTGCCGGAGAGAATTTCTCACCTCCGTATACCGGATCATACAACGTAAAGGTAAGTCCACGCTTTCCTTCCACATCTTCTACCTTGTTGATATTATCGATGGTGATAATGTTTGAAAAATATTTCCACAGGCGTGATGCAAGCGACACATCCTTATATGCGAAAAGCTGCTGGTTGCCACCATCTGCTACCTTTTTCGGATTCATCATCTTCGCATCCAGACGCTTGATCTTGTATCCCTGTGACTTGTAATAACTCTTGAATTGTTTTACATACTGCTGCACAATCTCAGAATCCTGATCTTCGGTTCTTCCGATTGCAACGGCTTTCGAACGGGTCTCCTCGTCAATCTCGCCATTGTCTACCAGTTCAAGAAGATAATCAGCATATGGCACATAATCCAGATAGCCGTAATCCTCCCATTTCTGATACTTGTATACAATTTTGGTATTGTTGCTCTGGTGAGTATAAGTATTGTCCTTCGCAAAAATCAGGTTACGGTCCATAATGGAGTAAATCATGATCATAACGATGCCCACGACAATAACAATTGATACCAGGCCATGTAATATACGTTTGAATAAATATTTTGCCATAATTGTGTTCTCACTAAAATTGGCAGGAGAATGGCATACGCCACTCTCCTACACTTATTTTGTTATCTCGCCATTACCTGCGTATCAATTAGTAGATACCAAGGCTCTTAGTTACAAAACCGTCATAATCCGGTAAGAAGGTGTCAAGGTATGTCTTAGGATCACCATAGTCCGGGCCCCATCCTGACAGGTCATACAGATCGTAGTTGTTCTCGTAACCATATGAGGTGTAGTATCCGGTATACAGCCATGTGGTTGTATCGATACAATCAACAAGGTTAACTACAACTGCACCGTCGAATGCAGACTCAAGAGACTGCTTGTAAACGTTTGCCTTGTTTGCGTAAACAGTTGCCTCAGATGGATATGGCAGATCTAAGTAGATCGGATTCTCAGCATCAATTGTAACACCAGCCTCAGCCAGCTCGCTGATTGCAGTTGCCATCTCTTCTTTAGCGTTGTCTACATTGTACCATCCATCGAATCCGTCAGATGAACCAAGTCCGTCATCTGCGCTCGGATCCCATACAGTGATCTTAACGCCATCAGCATCGATCTGTGCCTGCATGATCTCGCCATAGTAAGTACCAGCCTTGAAGGTAGTAGCTGTTCCGTTGATATCAACGGTTACATCCTCTGCCAGAGATACAAAGTTACCAGGTGTGTAGCAGTTACGTATTGCATTGTACTTCAACTCCTCACCAACCTGCTGTGCATGATAAGAACCACGGTCGAATGCGAATGACAGCGCTCTACGGAAGTGTACATTATTCAGAGCCGCATTGGTTCTTGCCTTGTCCTCATCCGTCTGTGTAGAAACACAGGTTGTGCTATCGTTAAAGTTGTAGAACGCATTACGGTTCAGGTTATAGAAAGATGTATAAGATGTAGCGTTTGTATCAGATACAATCACATACTTATCAAAGTTTCCATCCGCCTTAGCCAGCTCAAGTGACTCAGAAGTAAGTCGGCAGCTGTCGATTGTTCCGTCAAGGAAATCATTGTAAAGCTTTGTCGGATCAGTGTTATCTGTAAACAGCCAGGTAATTGTCTTGTTGTTGATGTTGTCAGCGTTCCAGTACGCCTCGTTCGCCTTGAATACGATAGAGTTCTTCTCTGTTGCGCTTGTTACAAGGTATGGTCCGCAGTATGCGATAGAGTTGGAATCCTTACCATAGTTGTAATCAGCGGCTGAAGAATCAAACTCAACACCAAACTTACCGCCCTGAGACTCATAGTAGGTTCTGCTCAATGGAGCAAAGGTAGCATATCCTAACATGGTTGTAAAGTATGTGCAAGGCTCTACCAGTGTATAAACCAGCGTTGTCTCGTCAACAGCCTTAACACCAACCTCGGAGAAATCAGAAGTTGCACCGGTACCATACTCCTGTGCACCTGCAATGACGCCGTATGTCAATGACTCCAAGCCACCCTTCGCATCTAACAGATGCTGCAGACCTGCAACGAAATCGTCAGCCTGAACATCAGCGACCTCACGTCCCTGGGAATCTACCCACTTGATACCCGGACGAATGTGGAAGGTGTAGGTAAGTCCGTCGTCAGATACCTCATAACTCTCAGCAAGTGCCGGCTGAAGTGTACCCTCACAATCATATTCCATCAGTCCGTCATAAGTGAAAATAATTGCCTCATGATCAGCAGAAAGAGAAGTTGCAAGGTCATCCCATGTTACAGGATCAGCGGTGTAAGCATAGGTATAAGAATCCTTTAAGGTATAGCCCTTTCCTGTCAGGAAATCCTTTGCCCACTGCTCATATGTGCCGGTGCCCTTAAGCTCTGCCCACTTCTGCTTCATCTCTGTCTGATCCTCAGCAGTGATGATCTCCTTTGTTACAACTACGTTGTGGTATCTCTCATAGTCAGTTCCCCATGCTACGAACGGAGCAGTACGAGGAGCGGTTCTTCTCATACCATAGTCACCATACTGAGTCTCAGTTGGAACAGTAACTGCAGACTCCATAAGCTTAGCCTCTGCAATTGCCTCCAGAGCGTAACGCTCAGAAACGTTTGTTGCTGCTAATGCAGTCTGGTAAGCGGAATAGAACTCACCAAGTGCTTCATTGTAAATAGTGGAAGAAGTCTCATCATAACCATCCGGCATAACAAGTCCTTCCTCTGCGGAGCCCTGAGTCTCCTGTGGCTGCGTAGAATCTACATCCTGAGTATCTGCACCTGAGTTAGAACCGCCACAAGCTACAAGGCTGAAGCAGGTGCACATAGCCAGCACTACGCTAACAATCTTCTTTTTCATAATTTTCTCCTTTCATGATTGTGAAAATTTTATATAAACGTGTATTACACGCATATACCTTAACCTATTTTCTTGTCCATCTTATCATAGATTTCCGTCATTTCACCTGTAACCTTCTGGAAATAGCCACTCACCGATCCCCCTCTCCGTTTAATCACAAAATTATTCTCTCCCTCAGTAATGTGATAACGCTTTACTAAATTAAAATAATTTATATTAAACGAAAAAGAAGTCCAGCGAACCCCATTGTCCGTTGCACTTCCTGACTCTATAATCTATGCCTATGCTCTACACATACGTTATCTCTCACAAACACAACTGTATGTGTCCTGCGAACACCTAATCATTATACATAGATTTCACCATTTGTCAACCAGTCTGCAGCTCGTATCTCACCTTATATAATTAATAATTTACCACAATTTTATGTGTTTTTCTACTTTTTTTTATAATTTCTCACTGTTATGGGTACATACATGCATTTTTATGCGCTATATATTTTTTGGATGTATTCCAAAGCATACTTCAATAGCAGAATTCACCCGTTCCAATTGTACAATGGATTTATAACATGTTCTTGTGTTGTGTTTATACTATATTCTTGTATCTACTTATTCTATGGTACTCTTATGCTATATACTTGTATAATCATCCAACACAGCGCGCATCACTCATACTGGAAAAAAACCTGCCGACTATGCTATAATAGCAAAAGAAGCGATATCATCAGGAACGCACATGATATTTATAGATAAAGCGAATCCTATCAATTCTATTATATGATATATGAACCTGTTATGGAGGGTATTTCATGCTGACCTACGACGAAGCCTTGAACCTGAATTATTATAAACTCACCAGCTACACCGGCTGGATCAATGGCATGCGCTTTTTAATCCGACGAGAAGTCCCGGAGGAAGGAGATGCCATCTTCCACGCATGGGTGTGGCCGGGTCCATACATATTTGATCTGACGGAGGATTCCAAAAAATTGGACACAACTGCTCCTTTCACCAACGAAGGAAAGCAGGAAATTGTAGACTGGATCAACGCCCAGTATGAGGAGCACCAGGAATTATGGAGTCATGATCACAAAATTTTGCAATAGGAGGCAAAAAATCCCTGACGCACATTTCTATACGTCAGGGATTTTTATGGATGGTCTTAAGGGGGGACGACCTGTCCTCCATCCGATCGTTTCATTTGTTAATGGGCTTAAGTGGGCCTTTCCTCCATCCGATCGTTTCTTTTGTCAATGGGTGTTAATGGGCTTAAGTGGACTCGAACCACCGACCTCACGCTTATCAGGCGTGCGCTCTAACCGGCTGAGCTATAAGCCCATGTGTATCATTTCGAACACCTTGCATATATTACAATATTTCCCACCATTCGTCAAGTAAAAATTGTCACTGCTTTTCGCATCTCTTTTCCTTCCAATTCCGCTGTTGCTTGGGTCTCTCGCGCTATTTTTCTCTCTGAGACCCAAACACATAAAAAAGAATTGACATCTGCTTCGCGAATCGGTATAGTAAATGAGTAACTGAATCGGCGGGCATGGCGGAATTGGCAGACGCGCTAGATTTAGGTTCTAGTGGGAGACCGTGCAGGTTCAAGTCCTGTTGCCCGTATTATTTTCAACGCGGGAAGTACCTATCTAAAAGGCACTTCCTATTTTATTTTTATTCTATCAAGTCCCTATAGCAAAGAAAAGTGCCCCATTCTTCACACCTGTAATGGTTGGTTTTGTCTCATTAACCAACTTATACTTAACAGATACCCACTCATAGTTTGGGTACAGATCACTTTTGAATGGTGTTGTTATCTTCCATTTCTGTAAAGCCAACTTCTGCTTTTACTGTTGCAGAATCGAAACATAAAGATAGTATCATTGACGCGAAGACTCCGCATACGAATTTCCCAAACTTACTCATATCATCCCTCCATTATTATTTTTCGTAAAAATTCAGCACCCCTACCATACATTTGCAAAAAACAAAAAGCTCCGAGAACTCTCGGAGCTTTTGTTGCGATAATACGAGTGAGACACGGGGGATTCGAACCCCCGACAACTTGATTAAAAGTCAAGTGCTCTACCAACTGAGCTAGTAT
>CAMBLG010000026.1 GCA_945868435.1 uncultured Lachnospiraceae bacterium | reverse complement strand
TCCATTTCCATTGCCGCTTGGGTCTCTAAGGCAATTTTCCTCTCAAAGACCCGCGGCGCGCGGTTCCTAGCTGCTCCGAAGACCTTCCAGAGTCTCTTTTCATTCCATTTCCGACTCCGCTCGGGTCTCTCAGGCAATTTTCCTCTCAAAGACCCGCGGCGCACGGTTCAACTCGTGGCAGCCTGCTTCGGGGCCACTTAGGTTTCATCACAGAAAGTATTGATTCAAAACAGCCTCAATTTTCGCAGCATCCAGCGGATTCTCTGCGGTCTCATAAGTGGTAATCAGATTCTGATTTGGATAAATACCATATTCCATATACAATTCCAGCTTGCTGATCACTTTACGTCGATACTCCGGACTATCCATCATTCCAAAATGCTCCCAGTAATAGATTTCTCCCGTTCTCGGATGCCGAATTGTAAAGTCCGGATACAGAACTATATCCCCCAATTGTAGTTCACATTCGTATCGGAAAGGAATTTTTCTCATGCAAAGCATCATGTCGATTAATGCCTCTGATTTGGAACGAACCTGATATCCTGAGGCTGTCTTAATTTTTAAATGCTCCGAATGATTCGTATTGCTTTTATAAGAAGCTGTTTGCCATTCTTCAAGTTCCCTTTGTAGTGAGTAACAATGCTCTGCCAAAAGATTTCGATACTCCGGATTGTCCAGCAATTGTTCTGCCTTATTCTTGTTCTTTTTGTAATCCCTGAGATAATGTTCAATTGTCTTCTTTTTCTGTGATAAATCCTGGAATAAACAGGAAAGATATTTTTTCTCGGCTAATTGTTCCGCGAGAATTTGATTTGATTTTGGAATGTATACTCTCGTATTTCCATGACTCTGATACCACTTGTAGCAATGTCCGTTTTGCGCACATATCAGCACGCCATCCGGAAGCGTCGCCAGTTGCTCTGATATTTGCCGGAGCTGCTCATTGATGCGCTCATACTCCGCCTTCATTTGCTCATAAAACGTATGTAAAGTACCTCCTCATTCTTGTTTTCTGCCAGCATATACATATAAATGTCCGTTCTTGCTTCATATCCGGACATATGGCATTATTCAAAAACACACCTGATATTCTCCGAATTTCGTAGATATCATTTATTCAAAAAGTTACTGTTCACAGCCCCCCACATGCGTACTCGTCGCCTCTTCGAAGCGCCATTCCCTCTCCTTACGTAGCTAAGACTGCTTATGTGGATAGAGTTCCTGCTTCACAGGCTCGATATGGATTCATAGACATCATCGACTTCCAAGTAATATTTCTCATCTTTATTTATGTATTCGCCAACCAGATACCAAATATTTAACCACACTGCCTCTCAAATGTAAAGAGAGAAAAGGTTGAAAAACCTTGAATTTTCAAAAACACTTGATCATATGAGGAGGAAGATAGAATTTCTGCATTTCATATCCGCATTTCATATCCGCATTTCATTTCTGCATTTCATTTCTGCATGGCATATCTTTGCTGCATGTCACATCTGCATACCATCATGTATCCTCGTTCCATCTCATATACACCTGTGATCCATCCATTTAAACTTTCACCCTATACATCCCATGCCGGTTGCAAAAAGCATAGATCATCCCATGCCCTTTTCTACGAAACCGCACAGACACCATCTGTTCCCTTCACAGCTTCGTGTACCACGATTTTCTTAATCAGGGTGTTTAAAAGCTCGGTGGTCCGTTCTGTGGGATTCGAGTACTGCTTAATCAGTTCCACCCATTTCTCTGCATCGGTTTCCGTCTGCTCCATAGCGCTCCCTGCATCTCCACGGCTCTTTGTTTCTTTACGGCACTTCGTTCCTTGTTTCCGGCGTTTAACAACTGCTGTAACAACTTCTCATTGTCCCAGTCCCTGTCCGTTTTGGCATACCCTACGGCGGCTGTCTATCTGCTCCTGTACCTGTAAAAACATCTCCTTTGTGATGATAGCTTCATGGGTATTTTCTACCCGGAAGCATTCCGACTCTGGCTTCCGTACCACCTTCTTGTTTTTAAAGGAGACGGTGGACTGGCGGTTGTGCACGCTATTCCCGATGTAGTTTTCATCCTTCAGGATGCTCTTTACCTGTAAGTTTCAGGTAAAATGCCCATAAGTCTTTTGGTGGTCAGGTAATCATCCACATCAGCTATAGTTAGTTCTTGACTGGGTTTACCGGTAGCATTCAGAAAAGGGCTAAGGGCGTGACAATACGCCTTTGTAGAGGATTCCTTTAGATTCTTTTTCTGTGCAGCAATAGTTACTAATTCAAAAAATAGTTGATTTAGTAGCACATAACAATATTGCGTCAAACATTCAGTTGACATATCAGAAAGAAGAGAATTGGCACATGTATTACATAATGCTTGTATCGTCGATGGAGTCAAGGTAAATGTAATGTCAGCGATTGATATTATGATGGAAAGTTTGAAGCGGATTATTTTAGATGCCTCAACAGAAAAACTGAAGTTACCAATGATTCTGCCGATTGAAAGTATGGAGGGGATTACGGAATGAGATTACTTGTTATACTTAGCCCAACTGAAAAATGGGGAACTAAAACAGAGTATACAAGGGTTCGAAAGTTTTTACATAACGATGGCTATTTGCGAATTGCACCGGAAGTGTATATGCGGATAGTGCAAAACAGAAAAGCATCCGAAAACTCTGTGACTTTAAATTCCACTTGATGTTCATCTTAATACTGTGTCAAATATTCGGTTAGCTGCCGACGAAACGCTGCCTCGTCTTCCACAATAGCAATCTGATACATAGCTTCCTCACAATTCTACAGATATTGTTTCAATTCCTCAGAGGTTCCTTCAATGGCATCAATAGCATCACGAACCTGTTGTACATAGTTTAAGTTGTTTTCACTCATTTCATGTACCTGTTCTGCACTTGCGGTTACTTCCTGGGTTGCGGCAGAAAGCTGTGTGATGTTCTCTACGATCTTGTTGTTTGCATCCAGAAGTCCACCAATCTGTCCATCTACCACATTGATATCCTCAATTAATTCTGTCATGTTGCGGTTGAGATTTTCAAAAGCATCTGCTGCCGTTTGAATCTTAATATTCTGTTCCTCTGCTGCTTCTACGGAGCTTTCCACAGACTGAACTACCTCACTGGCATTTTCATTCAGCTCATTGACAATTCTGGTAATCTGTTCTGTTGATTCTCTGGTCTGCTCTGCCAACTGCCGAATCTGGTCAGCAACCACTGCAAAGCCTCTTCCTGCCTCACCGGCTCTTGCACTTTCGATGGAAGCATTCAGTGCCAGCAGGTTCGTCTGACTGGAGATATTCAAAATCATACCTGCGATTTCTTCTACTTCCTTCGTCTTATTCTGAAGACGTTCCATTGCCTCGGTTACTTCATGGTTGGTACTGGCAATCTGTGCGGACTGGCTCTTTAATTCTTCCATTACCAGAATATTTTCCTGAATACTGTTATTGGAATCTGTTGCAATGGCAACCATTCTCTGGGAACGCTCTCCGGTTTTCTCAATGGCGCCCTGAATGTTCTGTGTCATTGTATTCTGTTCTTCAATGCTCTGCGCCGTCGTATTGGTTGCAGTCGTAATCTCCTGCATACTGAATGCAACGGATTCTGTTGTTGCTACCAGTCTTTCAATCAGGGAAGCACTCTCTTCCGCTTTGTCAGATACGGTCTTGGAGGTAAGCACAATTCCGTCAAATACTTCCTTCTGTTTTCCGCTCTGTTCCTCCACGGAACCAAGGGCATGATCGCTGAACAGCTTACTGGTGGTACTGATTTTATTAAGTACAATAACAAAGAAATAAATACACATTGTACTAAGCAGAGTGTCTACGTCTGTAGCATCCGGAAACTTAATCAGTCTGGATATAAATACGATGGTATATACAACGCCATACCCGATAACTGCCTTCTTAAAGGACTTTGTATCATAATAAGGAACTTGTAATGCCAGAACTGCAAACATACAATAAAAGACAAAGGTTGCATCACTCTGGGCACCGATTAGGAATACCTCAAGGCCTGTCTGCACAAGCACGAAAAGACGCAGCTTATTGCTTCCCTGGTCCTTGAAATAGGTGAAAAAATTCTGAATAATAAATATAACAATTAAAACAGTGTTTGCATACACAACAATTGAGGCAATGGAATGTACCGCCAGCTTCATCCACATAAAGAGCAGGAACAATGCCCACATTGCAGTTGTGGAAAAAATGTAGAACTGATTCATCAGCTTGAAACGTTCTGTCACATCATTATACAGGAATTTCTTCTCATTTGTTTTTGTCATAAATGCCTCCGAACCTTATCATATGTTTTATCAATGCATTTTTATGCAATTATACTATTGTTTTTCTGAGAATCCAAGATAAAAGTACAAATTTCTATCTTGCTTTTATACGAATTACCGGGAATACATTATGTACATCCGCAATTCCTCTGACAATCAACGCATCATAGAGTTATGCCGGCTTTACTGCGTAGACTCCTTCATTACTACTTCATAGGACAGCAGTGTCTTCTCCGGTACTTCCTCCCCTTCAATCTGCCCCAGAAGATTCTTGCAGGCTTCCTTGCCCAGTTCCTTTGCATCAAAGGATAGAGAAGTAATGGATGGAACATTGCTCTCCAATACGGAGCTGTTATAGTAAGAGGCTATCCTCACATCCTGCGGCACCTTTACATGCTCCTGTCGGAGTTTTCGCAGAACCTGGCTACAGATTGCATCGTCCATGCACAAAATACAGTCGGCCTTCTTCTCAAGAGAATTTTCCACTGCCCGATCAATTGCAGATGTGTTCTCCAAATTCAAAAAGATCAACTCCGGCTCCTCGTCGATGAGCGCTTCCGCAAAAGCCTCATGATATCCGAGCAGACGACTCTGGGTAACCACAAAGGACTCTGTTCCACCCAGAAGCGCAATCCGGTGCATTTTGCGCATTAAAAGTATGGATGTCAGTTCCTTGCACGCACTTTGGTGATCATTGTCCACCTGTTTGATATTCTTGTATGTAGAACTTCCGGTTGTAACAAACGGAATCTGCTTTTCCTGCAGCATTTCGATCTGCAGATCCTTTAAAAATGTCCGAAGAAGAATCACTCCATCTACCTTGCGATTGCGAATGATGCGCTCCAGATTCGATATATCATTTTCCTGACTGATGCAAAGAAGAATGTCATACTCGTTCAATCCGGCAATCTCCTGTATGCCTGCGGTGACCTCCTGAAAGAACGGAAGATCTACCAACGCATAATCTCCCGGCATTACCACACAGAGATTAAATGTCTTTGACTGTGCCAGACCACGGGCAATGACATTGGGCTTATAATCGTGTGCATCAATATAGGCCAGCACCTTCTGTTTGGTTGCCTCACCAATTCTTCCCTTGCCTGATATTGCACGACTGACAGTCGTCTTTGATACGCCCAATGCCTCCGCCACATCCGATATTGTTATATTTTCGTTACTCATCCCTTACCCTCACAACTTGTGTTCCAAATCTGCGCGAGTTAACAACTATTCATAATCCTTGAAAGTTGTTCCCCCGCTTCTCATATATCTCCGTCACAATTTGCGCAACCGTTTTTCTTCCTTCATTATACAATAGTCTAAGGACTTGTCAATAAATATACCGACGGAAATCCTGCAAATTTTAACAAAAAACTGCGCACTTGATGAGCAAATTCTTAAAAATTTCCAAAATTTTATTAACATTACCTTGGGGGTATTGTTCCGTAAAAATGCAAGTGCTATAATCATCATCGTCAGGAAATCGCATATATTACATATAACGGAACCTTTTGTTCCACAAAGCCATGCGAATCGTTGTTTTTGAACATTAACTATCTGATATTACATTTTATTAGAAAGGACCTGGATATCATGTTGAACCGCTATTGTTCCCGGATGAAAGTCTGGTTAACCGGATTCCATGAGAAATACAAGCACCTTTACCTTCTGCTGTATTTTCCCATTTACCTGATCTGGTTTAGTTATATAGAAAAAACCGTCACAACGCATTTTCATGTGGTACATGTCGCGCTGGACGATTACATTCCATTTTGTGAATATTTTATTATCCCGTATCTGCTGTGGTTTGGATATGTGGCTTGGGGAATCATTTATACAGCGACCCATAACAAGACGGATTACTGCAAGCTGTGCGCATTCCTTTTTACCGGAATGACCGTTTTCCTCATTGTGTCCACGCTTTATCCAAATGGACATTACCTGCGGCCACAGTATTTTACACACCACAATGTGTTTACCTCACTTTGCGAGTGGCTTTGGGCTACGGATACTCCGACGAACCTGTTCCCGAGTATCCACGTATACAACTCCCTTGCCGTTCATTTGGCGGTTACACAGAGTGAGGACTTAAAGCACAACAAGACGGCGCGCTTCCTGTCCTTCACACTCATGGTAAGCATCATTCTGGCAACCATGCTCTTAAAGCAGCATTCGGTATTTGATGTAGTCACAGCATTCCTGCTCGCCTACCTCATGTACCATATCGTTTACAGACGTAATTGGTCGAAAGCCTCTGCTCCGCAGAAGTCCCGCACCAAGGTTCGCTTTGAGTCTGAATAATTTAACAGATTAATTCACGCATTATTAAAGGACTGTCACACAATCGTGTGCAGTCCTTTTTACTATTCTTCCACTTTGCGCTCCACAACATGTCGAAACACCGGATCC
Source organism: uncultured Lachnospiraceae bacterium (assembly GCA_945868435.1). GTDB lineage: Bacteria > Bacillota > Clostridia > Lachnospirales > Lachnospiraceae > Roseburia. Next base: position 19,367 of record CAMBLG010000026.1, on the reverse strand, counting down.
ATCCAGCCGAACAGTTCTTTCTGATTCTCCTGCTGCGCTTCAAACTCCGCCACCAGATCCTCCATCTGCATGCGGTTGCGCTCCTCGGACTTGATTATTTCCTCATCCGCATTTTTCAAAATGGTCACCTGCGACTTCAGATCCGCAATCTCCTGAGAAAACGCCTCAGCCTGGCTCTGCTCCGCAAAACGCAGCACCTCGTTACAGTGCTTCATCAGCTTCGCCGTAGCCATATTGTTGTCCTTGAGCAATCCTACCAGATGCCTGATCTGCTCCTCCAACTCAGCGGTCCGTTCATTGGCCTGCACCAGCTGAAGCTTAAGCTCCTGAACCGACTTGTCATACTGCCCGGCATAACTGCGGATATCCTCTGCTGCGGTAACAAATTGCTTACCGGATTCTCCCAACCTTCCGGCTTCAATAGCCGCGTTCAGTGCCAACACTCCCATCTGCTTTCCGTACTCGGCCATCTGATCCAGGCTCTGCACATAAACTTGATTCTGGGAACGGGCTCCCGCAGGATACTCGCTCAGATATTTGGACGGAGACGTGAAATGTTTGTTCTCTTCCACCAGCTTTGCCGACTCCTCAGACAACCCCCGCAGCCGATCCAGCACCGCTTTCTGCTGTTCCTCGGATTCCTCTAATCGCTCTTTGCACGCACTGAGACTGTGACTGATTGTCGCCTCCAGCTGCGCATTTTCCTCCGCAAGTGCAGCGGCGCTCTTCATATTTTCCTGCACCTGGGTCACACCGGCTTCAACCTGACGATAAGATTCTTCCAATTCCGTCACACCGGCATCAAACATATCTTTGTGTTCCTCGACCTGGGCAAAAACGCGCTCATCCTGCTCTGCCCTCTGTCTCAGGCTCTCCACCTCTTCTTGGCTTATCTTATTCCTGCCAAACACTTGCTACCTCCATGCCTATATCCAATCACCTTATTGCTGTACTAGCCCTTCATTATGATGCACGATATCACAAATCTCTTCCTTTAAAAAGCAGTAACTATTCAGAACCCAGCATCAGCCTATAGATAAGTATACACAAAATCACGGGAAATCACAACCCTAACATCCATCACCGGTACGCCTGGATCTCGATCTGAACCGACTCCTGCCCCTGATACTCATTGATCTTCGGAACATACACAACGGACAGCCGGATTTCATTTTCCCTTCCATGCATTGCCGCTTCCACCGCCCCGGCACCAAACTGCTCCGTCATATATGTAAGAAAATCTGTCACATTTCCAAAATAGATGCCGGAAACCGGCGTATGATGTTCCGACAACAAAGAAAGCCGAAGCACATTATGATTCTTTCCCACGATCCACATCCGGCTTACCACAAGATTCCGGTCCGCAAACAATGGCCTTGGATTGTCCTTGCCAAAAGGCGCAAGCAGAGACAGTTCCCGCACCAGTTCCAGCCCGACATAGTCTACCGGCATCGGCACATCGATATGAATTTTCTCCTCCATGTCCTCTGCACTCAAAGTGCATGCGTCATTTAATCGCTTACGGAACGCATCTACATTCTCCTTCGGAAGTGTCAGACCTGCGGCCATGGGATGCCCGCCGAATCGTAGCAACAGATCCTCACAGCGGCACAGTTCATCATACATGGAGTATTCCTCAATGGAACGGCCGCTGCCCTTCACACCATCTTCCGCATCGGTCAAAACAAATGTCGGGCGGTGATAACACTCTCGGATGCGTCCCGCAATAATCCCTGCAATACTCTCATGTACCTCCGGCAGATACAGCACCAGAACCGCATCTCTCTGAAGCGCCACGGATTCCACCAGCCTTTTTGCCTCTTCCACGCCACGGTTCGTCATTTCCTTTCTCTCCGTGTTCAATACCACCAGTTCATTGGCCAAAAGCGTTGCCTGATTTTCGTCTTCGGTTAGAAACAGTTCCAAAGCCCGCTTTGCAGTATCCAGACGCCCCGCCGCATTGATACATGGTCCCAAAACAAAACCGATATGATAGCATTCCACCCGTTCCGGCTCCACTTCACATTGGGCTGCAAGTGCGCGCATGCCAACATTTGTCGTGTGATGAAGACGCTTTAAGCCTTCCTTCACAAGGATCCGGTTTTCTCCCGTCAGCGGCATCACATCCCCCACGGTTGCGAAAGCCACGTTTTCCAAAAACAGCTCTGCCTCTTCAGAAGGGACGCCCATCTGTTCATACAGCAGGCGAATGACAAGCCACGCCACCGCCGCACCACACAAATGCTTATACGGATAGCTACACTCCTCCTGGTGGGGATTTACAATTGCATCTGCATTACTGGCCTTATATCGTTTTTTCCCATCAGCCTCCTCAAACGGAATCTCATGATGATCCGTGACAAGCACAGTCATCCCCAGCTCCTTCGCATACGCAATCTCGTCGATGGCGGCAATTCCGTTGTCACAGGTAATGATTGTATCCACCTGCGCATCCGCGGCCTGGGTGATCAGGTGGCGATTCAATCCGTATCCATCCTCGATCCGATTGGGGATGGCCACGGAAACCTGCGCTCCGCAGCGCGTGAGCCCACGGTACAAAATGTAGGACGACATCACACCGTCAATGTCATAGTCACCGATTATTCGGATATGTTTCCCCTCCCGAAGCTTTTGCACCAGTATCTCTGCCAAAAGCGTTCCGTCCTTCAGCAAATGCGGGTCAGCCAACTCCGCAAGACCTCCGGATAAAAAGCGCCTGATTGATTCCTCCTCCGTCAATCCCCGGTTCACGAGAATCCTCGCGGTCACCTGATCGATTCCAAACTTTTTCCCTATCTCCTTAAAATCCGCCTTTTTACAGGCTACCATCCACTGTGCCATATGTTACCTTTTCCAATCGCAATCCCTGGGGCGGTGCTGTGTATCCCGCCGCCTCTCTGTTCTTTGCCGCCAGAATATCCTTCATACTCTCCGGGTCTCTTCTTCCGCTTCCCACCTCAATCAAGGTTCCGGTGAGGATTCGCACCATATTCTGCAGGAAGCCGTCTCCGGTGTAATAAATTGTAAGATCATTCTCCCCTCTGCGAAACTCAATCTCAAAAATCGTCCGCACAGTAGATTTCTTCATATGCCGATTTCCGCAAAAGGAGGCAAAATCGTGAGTTCCCATAAGAAAAGACGCCGCCTGCTGCATTTTTTCCACATCCAGTGGTTCCGTATACGTATACATATACTTTCTCTCGAACACATTTGGCACCGTACTTGTATGAATCCGATAGCAGTATGCCTTGGACGTCGCATGATAGCGGCTGTGAAAACGCGCCTCCACCTCCGCAATCTCTGTCACCGCAATGTCCTCCGGCAGATAGCGGTTCAGCGTCTCCATGAGTTCCTCCCCGGCAAAAGCGTCATCGATGTGAAAATTCGCCACCTGCCCCACTGCGTGCACGCCTGCATCCGTTCTTCCGCTACCCATCACTTCCACCGGATGTCCGGCCAGGGTCGACAGCACATGCTCCAGCTTTCCCTGAATTGTCGCATCTGTCGACTTTTGAACCTGCCAGCCCCGGTATCTGGTTCCGTCATATTGTACTGTTATTCGGTAATTCTTCATATACTTCTCTCCTACGCACTACCTTTTATTATATGTATCCCGCTATGCTTTTTCAATCTTACTTTTCGCAAATATTGTTTCCCGCCAATGCAGAATACGCCTCTTTTTGCATTTTCCTGTGACATAATGGCCGCAAGCTGCATAGTATAGCATGAAACCACATAAAGGAACTTGTATGGATCAGCAGCAGAATGTAAATGACAACATCGATAAGGGCACTCTGAAAATACACCTGATCAACCAGTCGACCGGCACTCCGATTCAGGGGGCGCGCATTGCACTGTCCTATACCGGCAATCCATCCCAGACTTTGGAGGAGGTGAGTACGGATGATTCCGGAAACACTGAAGTTCTTACGCTTAACACTCCGCCGCTCGAATACTCCATGGAGCCAAATGAAAACCAGCCATATGCGGAGTACACGATTCGCGTGGAAGCCCCAGGATATCGCGACATTACGATTTCGGCGATTGATGTCCTCCCTGGGGAAGAATCACTTCAGGATGTAGAACTGGAAGCAGAGGATGCGCCGGGTAACCCGATCGACACTATTGTCATTCCGGCCCACACGCTGTACGGCGAATACCCACCGAAGATTCCGGAGGATGAGATTAAGCCGATGTCTGAGACCGGTGAGATTGTATTGAGCCGCGTGGTCATTCCTGAATACGTTGTGGTGCATGATGGCTCACCGGGGGACTCCACCGCCGCCAACTACTACGTCCGTTACCGCGACTACATCAAAAATGTTGCCTCCAGCGAAATCTACGCCACCTGGCCTGACGCGGCCCTCCGCGCTAACATACTGGCGATCATGTCCTTTACACTGAATCGTGTGTACACCGAGTGGTATAGGGGAAAAGGCTACGAGTTTACGATCACCTCCTCCACCGCATATGACCATAAGTTTATGCCTGGAAGAAATTTCTTCCAGAGTATATCAAACGTTGTGGATGAGATGTTTGAGAATTACCTGTCCCGACCAAATGTGCGGCAGCCCATTCTGACCCAGTACTGCGACGGGCAAAGGGTCACCTGTCCCGGATGGATGTCTCAGTGGGGAAGCAAATACCTGAGTGATCAGGGCTACTCTGCCATCGAGATTCTTCGCAACTATTACGGAAGCAGCATCTATATCAACAGCGCCCAGGGAATCTCTGGCATTCCTGCTTCATGGCCGGGATACAACCTTGAGATTGGCTCCACCGGTGACAAAGTTCGCCAGATGCAGGAAGAGCTTGCCCGCATCTCGCAGGCATACCCGGCAATTCCTACCATCACGGCAGACGGCATCTTCGGAAGCCGCACGAGGGAGGCAGTACAAAAATTTCAGTCTATTTTCGGTCTTCCCGCAACGGGTATTGTCGACTATCCAACCTGGTATAAAATTTCCGACATCTATGTGGCGGTATCCCGGATTGCCGAGCTTCGATAACATCTTGTCTCCATCAAGACACTTTGCTATAATATATGATACAGAATCGTTTGAAGAATGTATAACATAGGGTTCTGACATCTACTTAATAGTATTCTATACACTTAAGATAAGAATGTAATACAGAGGAGGTCAATATGCATACATTTCAACCATATCCAATCGATTTAATAGAGATGAATCCATTTACCAAGATCGGAAAAGAGTGGGCGCTTGTTACCGCCGGTGACAAGGAAAAAGCCAACACCATGACCGTCAGCTGGGGCGGGGTCGGCGTGCTCTGGGGCAAGAACGTCGTATACATTTTCATCCGGGATTCCCGCTATACCAAAGAGTTTATCGACAGCCACGAATTTTTCTCCCTGTCCTTCCTCGGCGAAGAATATCGGGAATCTTTGAATTACTGTGGCTCTCACAGTGGACGCAACGAAGACAAATTTCACAAGGCCGCACTTACACCGGCTTTTCGCCACAGCATTCCTTACCCGGATGAAGCCAACCTCGTTCTGTTATGCAGAAAGATGGCCGCTGTTCCGATTACCGAGGATACCTTTATCGACCCTCAAATTATGGAAAAGTGGTACGCAGATCATGACATGCACACCATGTATGTAGGTGAGATCATTGACGCCATGGCGCGATAGCACAAAGACCGCTCAAATGAGCGGTCTTTTTATGCCTGTATATGTCTGTTCCAATAAGTATCTCCATGTAAATTAGCGACACCCGGTATTGATGGACTCAATAGCCACCGCACCGCCGCGCACAACAGAAATGCGCTTGAAGGTGCTCTTTAACAGCGCGATCAATTCATTGTTGCGGTGCTCCGTCAACATACATTCCAGAAGCACGCTGTCACTTCCGATATCCTTGGGCTTCACCTCAAACACCTGCGCGATGCGGAACACCTCTGCCTTCTGTTCTGCATTGATATCCAGGATTTTCACATACAGAATCTCCTTCATATGCAGCGGCACGTCCGTAAGATCAATCACCTTGATGACTTCCACCATGCGGTTCAGCTGCTTCTTAATCTGCTCAAAGGTAATGTCATCACTGGTAACACAGATGGTCATGCGGGATACGGTCTCATCCTCTGTTGTGCCGACTGTAAGCGACTGCAGATTGTAGGATTTCCCGGAAAAAAGCCCAGACACCTTGGCAAGGACACCCACCTGGTTCTCGACATATAATGCAATCCAACGATTTTTCATATCTGACATGTCCTTACCTCCTTACTTCAAAATCATTTCACTCATGGGATTACCGCTCTTTACCATCGGAAGAACCAGTTCATCCGTCGCAATCATAAACTCAATGATGGTCGGCGCATCCGTATGCTTCTTTGCCTCCGCAAAAGCCGCATCGATATCCTCCTCACGTTCCACACGGATACCGTAAGCGCCATAGCTTTCCGCCAGCTTCACAAAGTCCGGCGTATACTTCGGACACGCCTTGTTCGGTCCCTTGCAGTCATTCGGACAGGTCGGACGCTTGCGGAGACAGGTGGCACTGTAGCGCTTGCCGTAAAACAGTTCCTGCATCTGGCGCACCATGCCGAGATAATAATTGTTCAGCAGGCAAATGGTAATTCCCGCACCCTGGGTCACCGCCGTGGCCATCTCCTGGATATTCATCTGGAAACCGCCGTCACCGGTAACACATACAACGTTCTTCTCCGGATTTGCAAGCTTGGCGCCGATGGCAGCCGGAAGGCCGAATCCCATGGTTCCCAAACCGCCGGAGGTGATGAGCTGGCTATCCTTATCCAACTCCAGATACTGGGTCGCCCACATCTGATGCTGCCCCACATCCGTCACATAAATACTCTTCGGGAAATTCGCATTGATATGCTCCATGATCATCTGCGGAGTCATACCGCGGTCTCTGCGCATGGCCAGCGGATTCTCATTCTCCCATATCTTGATCTGATTGAGCCAGCGATCCGTCTTCTTCGGCTCCGCCCACTCCAGAAGCCCATCCAACGCATGATTAGCATCTGCCACAATCGGCACATCCACCACAACGTTACGGGAGATGGATGCCGTGTCCACATCGATATGTACGATCTTCGCATTCGGGGCAAATTCATTCAGGTCCCCTGTAATACGATCATTAAAGCGGGTTCCTATGGAAAAAAGCACGTCACACTCACTGACCGCCATGTTGGCGGCATACTTTCCATGCATACCGCAGTTGCCGATATACAGTGCATGGGTGGTAGGAATGGCGCCTTTTCCCATGATGGTGGTTACAACCGGCACATTCTCCTTCTCCACAAACTGCAGCAGCTTGTCGTTGGCCCGTGCAATGTTAATGCCGCCACCGGCCAGAATCAAAGGCTTTTTGGCAGATTTCAAAAGCTTATAGGCCCGCTTTAACTGCCCCACATGAACACTGGTGTTGGGCTTATATCCGCGAATTTCCACCTTGTCCGGATAATCCGCCGGACCTGACATAGTCTGAATATCCTTGGGAATATCAATGAGCACCGGTCCCGGCTTTCCTGTCCGTGCAATGTAAAATGCCATCTTTATGATCCTGCCCAGGTCCTCGCGCCTTCTCACCGTCACGCCATACTTGGTGACACTTCTAGTCATGCCAACAATGTCGACCTCCTGGAACGCGTCATTTCCGATGAGGTTCAGCGGCACCTGTCCGGTAAAACACACCAGCGGAATATTATCGTAGTGCGCATCCGCCAGACCGGTTATGATATTGGTGGCACCCGGTCCGCTGGTAACCAGACACACCCCCACCTTGCCGGACGACTTGGCATAGCCTTCCGCCTCATGAATCAGTCCCTGCTCATGGCGAGGGAGCACAAGCCGGATGGAGTCCGTCTTATACAGTTCATCAAACAAATCGGTTACCGTGCCGCCCGGATAGCCGAATATCGTATCAACGCCCTCTTCCTCCAGGGCTTTTACAAATAATTTTCTACCTGTGATATCCATGGTATCATCCTCCTATGGTCTTACCTATTACCCCTTGCGCTCATAGCGGTAGAAGAAGAATTCCAGGTCAAAATACGTCTGCTCCTCACTGTCACCGGTGATCACCCATTCCGGCTTTTCATCCAGATTCGGGAAATACGCATCCGCATCATATTCATAATTGATCTTGGTAATATGTGCAACATCACACTCATCCAGAAGCTGCTGATAGATCTTCTCCCCGCCAATCACATAGATGTCCTCACTGTTATATTTACGCAACTCCTCGTGAAGCTCATCCATGGAATGCACAACAATCGCATCCTTTACTTTATAGTTGGGATTGTGGGTCAAAACAATATTGGTACGATTTTTCAGCGGAAGACCGTTGGGAAAGCTCTCCAGCGTCTTCCGCCCCATGACGACGACCTTCCCCGTGGTGGTCTCCCGAAAGAACTTCTGGTCCATGGGAATACGAACCAACAACTGATTGTTCTTGCCTATCGCCCAATTGTTATCTACTGCCGCAATTAAATTCATTGTAGTCCTCCTGTCCTTATACGTCAGAACTCTATATCGCAATCGGGATATCCTTAATCTGCGGTCCCGTCACATAATCTGTTATCGTAATATCATCCGTCGTGAACTGGTAAAAATCCTTAATGTCCGGATTCAGTTCAAACTTCGGTGCCGGATGCTGCTCTCTTGTGATCAGCTCCTTCACCAAAGGAATATGCCTGTCATAGATATGCGCATCCGCGATCACATGCACCAGTTCACCCGGGCGCATGTCGCACACCTGCGCCAGCATATGAACGAGCACTGCGTACTGACACACATTCCAGTTATTTGCCGCAAGCACATCCTGGGAGCGCTGGTTCAGAATCGCATTCAGCGTCAGCTTATCGTCGCCCTTCTTCTGCGTCACGTTAAAAGTCATACTGTATGCACAGGGATAAAGATTCATCTCGTGCAGATCCTGATGAACGTAGATATTGGTCATGATACGACGGCTGAAGGGATTGTGCTTCAGATCATAAATGACCCGGTCCACCTGATCCATCATCCCTTCCTTATACTGATGCTTCACTCCCATCTGGTAGCCATACGCCTTGCCGATGGAGCCGTCCTCATCCGCCCACTCATCCCAGATCTTTGCCTTCAGATCATGCACATTGTTGGATTTTCTCTGCCAGATCCAAAGCATTTCCTCCGTACAGGTCTTGATAGCTGTCTTTCGCAGCGTAATTGCCGGGAATTCCTTCGACAGATCATAGCGATTCACTACACCAAACTTCTTGATGGTATATGCGCTGCTGCCATCCTCCCAGTGCGGGCGCACCAGTTCTCCCTCTGTGCTGGTTCCGTTCTCTATGATGTCATTACACATATCCACAAAAATCTTATCTGCTAAACTCATACGCTACCTCCTGCCATTTATCCATATCTAACTATCTATTGTAACGAATTGACCGTGAAATGTCCATGGTTGGTTTGCAATTCCTCTTATTCTTTTCTCATAAAACTTTAAGGGAATCTTAATTGACATTCCTTAGCAATATAGTATATTGTTTCTACATAGTTTACTGACAGAAAATTCAAATTTCCTGATTAAACGAGGTTACTTATGAAGAAACAGTCCAAGCCAGCCAAGTTCACACGCCATCAGATGTTCCAACTGGGACTCATGTTCGGGGCAATTCTGTTCCTGTGCGTACTGATGTACTTTGTCGGTCGACCACTGGTTCAGTTTGTATCAAAGCCGGAATATTTCCGCGATTGGGTGGAATCCAAGGGCATATTGGGAGTCCTTGCTTTCATCGGCATGGTAATCCTGCAGGTATTTCTGGCCATTATCCCCGGCGGTCCTTTTGAGGTCGGCGCAGGCTATGCCTTCGGCGCCGTAAAAGGCACACTGCTCTGCGATTTTGCCACTACACTGGCCAGCCTTCTGGTGTTTCTATTTGTACGCAAATTCGGAATGAAGTTTGTGGAATTATTTGTTAGCAAAGAAAAGATTGAATCGGTCCGATTTCTCAAAAGTTCCAAGAAATCGGAAAGCATCATCTTTCTCTTTTTCCTCATTCCGGGAACTCCCAAGGACTTGCTCTCTTATCTTGTGGGATTGACCGACATGAAAGTCTCCCACTGGATCTTTATCTGTGCGGTAGGGCGTTTTCCGGCAATCTTTTTGTCGGTCTTAAGCGGCAGTGCGCTGGGCACCGAAAATTACACCATTGCAGTTACCGTATTGGCTGTTCTGATTGCATTATACATGATCGGACTGATCGTTTACCGTTTCCATAACCGTAAACAATGAAACGGATTGAACTCCCATCGACGCAAAACACAATTTGTTTTTTTCATGCAAACGTAAAACAAGAGCCGGTCCCGCGATCCACCATTCCGATCACGTCCCCGGCTCTTTCTTTTCATCATTCATTTCCGATAGGTTCCCACCCCTAATAGGGTGCCCGGCTGACACGCTGCTGGCCATCCTCCAGTCCATCTCCCAGAATCTTATTGATGCAGATCTCGCATACATCTCCATCCCGATCCTTCACACGGATGACATGGGTAGATACCCACTGATAATTTTTGCCTCGGCCTTTCTGATAGAGCTTAACGCATACCTCGCGACCGCCACGCTCGAATGTCTTTAAGAGATGTTCTCTGGAGAATTTCTCCAGAAAAAGTCCCTGATAATTCGGATGAATATTCCCCACGCCATAATCAATCAGATCGTCGTATCTTCCAGTCATCGGCAGATCATCCGCCAGAAAGCCTCCCTGCTTGATCATCGTGTAGGTATTCTTGGTCAGATTAGCCGACACAATCATCGGAAACACCTGTGATATGGCTTCAAAAACAGACAGAGCCTCCTCCACACTGATCCCATATAATGTCTCAAATTCTTCAAACCCCTTCTCCTTTTTCATCCTGCGCACCTCCCAAATGCTGCATCGTTATCGTTTTCCTATCCCCTTACTCCTATTATAGAAGCAAAAAAGCATTTTCACAAGATACAGAATGACGGATTTGTACAAATTTTTCTCTTTTTTGACTTTTTATGCGTAAATTAATAACTAGCGCTTAAAGCATACATGGCCTTCACGCGGCCCTGTATCTTATATGCCCCATAATTATAGCGCGTACTCCAATACGCACTGCTGCCTTTGGCAAAGGTGGCCTTATGATTGGCCGTTCCGTTCGTGCATAACTCTTCCAAAGCCTTATTCTTGGACAGATTCAACTGTCTGCCTTTGGTAGCGCAAAACCAGAGTCCCATCAGCTTGGTGTTCTTAGACACATCGAATTTTGTCAGATTTTCGCAGTAATAGCACCGCAGATAGCGTAAATTAGTGTATGTGGATAAATTAATGCTTTTTATTTTCAAGCGATCCAGTTCCAATATTGCAAGATTTTTCTTATAAGAAGGCAATTTCAAGGAAGACACTTCTTCCATTCCGATGGAAATGGAATTAGCCCCCTTGCACTTAGACACATCAACCGCTGTCGTTACAGTCTTACCGTTATGATAGTTCGAAAAAGTTCCACTATCCGATATATAGATCATTCCCACATAAAGCTGCTTTACCTCAGGCGCATTTACCGTAAAGGATTTGGTATAAGGCTCTACCAGAACATACTCAATGGAAGGATTGGTAATGGTCAGATTTTTGGACTTATACTTCGCAATCATAAGTTTCTTTAATGATGTCAGCTTGTCAATTCCGGTGAGATCCGACACTTCATCCTTTATCGTCAGAGATTTCGTGTTGCGAATCTCCAGTTCCGACAGCCAGCCGTCCTGATTGTAATCGTAGGTTTTGTCCTTCAGAAGCTTGTAAAAAGACGGAAAATTAGTTTTATCGATCTTTATCTTTTTTCCTGTCTGATACTCTTCGCTCATAATTTCAAACTTCGATATAGAAAAGGCAACGTTGGCACCGCAGCACTGGTACTTATCCTTAATCTCGTTTTTCATTTCAAATACCTTGGAAGCAGTCTCATCCACATACCATACTGTCTTTTTTCCCTTGGGAAGACTTGCGGTGGTTCCCTTATCCGTGGATACTGCTTTTAACTTCGTATTTTTTGAGAAATTAAATTTGGTTATTTTCGGACAGAAATAAACATAGGCAGCAGACAGACTTTTCATGGCACTTGTGTCCAATCCTGTTAGCTTTTCACAGCCGGTACAGTCCAGATATTCCACCTTGCTGCAGTTGGATAAATTCAGTTTCTTGACAGCAAGATTATATAACTCCAGCACCTTAAGATTATTGCCCTTCGCCGGAAGCACAAGCGTGGAGATATTTTCAATTCTAACAACAGCATATGTGGCGGCTTTACACGCTGACAGATCCACCTTGGTTACTTTTCCCTTTGTCGGCCCAATCTCCTGTGAACACAGGCTTTTATTATCCGTACCGGCCACTTCATCCACACTGGAAATAATCACGTTCTTTACGTTGGGAGCGTCAATTGTCACAGACGAAACCGTCGGCTCCACATACAAAGATGTAATATTGGTGCAGGCATCCGGAATAGTCAGAACCTTCCCGCCGAAATCGGCAATGAGCACCTTATCCGCCGCCGTAAACTGCTCCAGCCCATCCAGCCCGGTCACCTTGTCAAAAATGCATACTTCCTTAATAAGCTTTAACTCCCAGTCAGAAAGCCATCCATCATCATCCGAGTCGTATCTGAGGGCCGTCTCATACAAATCCTTGAAATTCTCTTTTGTAATTTCAATCCCGTCCGAATGGGTCACTGCCGCTTCACTGTCATATGCACTGTACCCATTCTCATCCCCACTCCCATACTCCGCAGCCTGTACCGGTGTCTGAGCAAGCAATATTCCTGCCATAAAAAGCGATACAATAGCGGTAGAAATTCTCATTTTTCTCATAGTGATTCGTTCCCTTCTCCCTTGAAATATCAAATGTTCTCTTTGATTATATCAAACCCCTTTGATCCTTACAAGAATAGCTGTCCTTCGAAAAACAAAAAAATTTGCAAATGGAAATGCCGGCAGATTGCTCCGCCGGCATTTCCTGTTTTCGATCTTATTTTACTTTAATGGTCATCTTTATGGTCTTTTTTGTGCCATTCTTTAAGGTGACGACTGCCGTGACTGTGGCGGTTCCGGCGTTCACTGCCGTAATCGTACCCTTCTTGCTGACCGTTGCTATGGATTTCTTGGATGTTGTGTAGGTGATGCTCTTTACATTATCCATGTCCAGTTTGGTGGAAAGCTTGAAGGTAGTTTTCTTGTCTTCGGAAAGACTCTTGCTGCTCTTGGCTGGCTTCACCGTTGCAAGGATCTCTTTCGTGATCGCCTTGGATTCCTGTGCCGTGACAAGCTCGTAAGTCGCCTTTTTCGTCATGTTGACCGTGACGGTTCCCGCCTGTGATACCTTATACTCCTTGGCGTTCACCATCGTGTATTTTCCGGTCTTTGTATCCAGCTTGTAAATGTACAGCTTTTCGCCCGGAACGATCTCGTTCGTATCCGCCTGTACCTTGTACTTCGTATTTCCCTCACTATCCTTGACCGTCATTGTCACACGCACCTCAGTGTCTGCTCCGGCGGCCTCGGTGATCTGTCCAAGCACCTTACCACTCAGTGCTACCTTCGAATTGTCGCTCGTCTTGGTGATGCTCGCATTGGCGGAAGTAACATTTCCGTCTCCGTCTGTCTTCACGGTGACGGTGGCTGTGGTATTCTTTTCGATATTATCAATGACGGATTTTTCGGTGACGCCGGTGACGTTTCCATCCGCATCAGTCTTGGTGGTGGTAGTAACTTCCACTTCCTTGCCTGCTACGTTTGTATCCGTCGCCTGTACCTTTTCCGTGGTGGAGCCGTCTGTTGCCACCGTGGTAGTTGTGGTGACGGTATTGCCGTTGGCATCCGTCTCGGTCGTAGTGGTCGTGGTGGAACCATCCTTGTTCGTGGTGGTTGAGGTATTGTCTGAATCAGCAGGCTTATCCGTGGCTCCACCTACCGCGCCGCCGGATGATCCACCGGAGCTGCTGCCGCTATCAGAGCTGCCGCCAGTAGAGCCACCACCGGATGGCTTTGTTGTAATGGTCAATGTTCCTTTTGTAAATGCGATCGTATAGTTATGTTCCTCCGGAGCAGTCAGACCACTGATCAATATCTCATAGGTTCCGGCTTTCGTGTTGTCCGGCTCCTGTCCGTATAACATGGTAGCCGTACCACCTAAAACATCGGTTCCGCATAAGCCCGTGACTGTATAATCGGTTCCGGCTGTCGGGTTCGTCAGATCCGGAACCGCATCACCGACATAGATACTCTTATTCTTCGCTGCTACTGTGATCTCTGCTTTGGTAATCTCAAAGCTGTAGCTTTCTGTTCCCCTATAGCCATCGGATGTAATGGTAAACACTGCCTGATAGCTGCCTGCATCTGTTGGAGCTTTTTCTAAATCTTCTCCCGCTTTCTGATAAGTTACGGTAGTTTCACCGGTTACCACTGTACCGCCCTCGGTCATCCATACCGGTGTACCTGTATATGCATAGACTGTCCCGTTATATACACGGTTGCCACAAGCTACGCCGGAAAGAGTTACCGGTATAGTTTTCTCTGCCACTCTCAGATCATCCAGACAGAAGGACACACCGGCGGTTCCTTCAAATCTGACTACCACCACCTGTGAAGCATCGCTTGCAAGAGTAAAGGTTCCCGTCACCTTCTGCCATTCATCCGCATTCAGGGTCACTTCCTTATCCGGCGTCACCACAGCACTGGACGTCCAATCTCCTATCACGCTCAGGGTTACAGTTCCTGCTATTCCTCCCTCTGCAAGCTTTGCATAATATGAATACTCATATGTCTTTCCGCCTTTTATCAGCGCTGCTATTCCTTCGCCCCCAATCTGGCACTGCGCCTTCTCGCCTATGTTTGCCGGATTTGCCTGTACATAGTAATCTCCGCAGTCAGCAGCAGGCTTTGCTGCTTCTCCGTATGCTCTTCTAGGGATATTGGTCTGTCCCCATGATGCATCATTCCACCAGTAAAGGTTTCCAAGATCATTTGCCCCTTCAAAGCTGGTATTATAATCAGATAATATATTTGAAATAACAACTCCATCCGTTTCCGCCCTTGCTGTAATCGGAATCATTGTCCCAATCAGGCAGACGCTCATAAGAAGGGCGACCCACCGTTTTCCGCGCCTTGCCAGATGTCCTTTCTTATAAAATTTCTCCATTGCAAACCTCCATTCTTACAGGCTTTTCGTGTAAAGCCTGACATTATGTTTGATGTTTTTTCTTCAACAATACTTCAACTGAAAATCCATAAAATATTTTACAATAGCATATCATATTTCTGTTCAAAATTCAAAATTATCAAATTAAATCTTTGTATTTTAGACGATATGCCCGTGGCGTACTGCATGATTGAGCTGGTATTTGATGCGGACGGTCATGGCGTGGACTTTGTTTTCCGCTACTGCAACAAACACATGGAAGTGGTGGAGGGCATCCCCGTGGAAGAAATGTTTAACCGTTCTTTTTATGAGGTGTTCAAGAACGGGGACAGAAAATGGCTGATCACTTACGCAGATGTAGCCTTAAACGGGGTACAGCGCACACTTTACGATTACAGTCCGGAGATCGACAAGAATCTCACGATCTACTGCTATCAGCCACAGCCGGGGTACTGCGCCTGTGTGCTGGTGCCGGAGTAAGAATAAAATCAATATCAGCCCCGAACAACTTTTTTCGTCATTCAGGGCTGATTACAATTTTATTCTGCAAACAAATCGTCTAAAGTAATAACACTGTCAAAATCGCTACTATACTCATTATCTTTAAGACCATATGTGGTAATCAGAGTATTGTGAATAATCACTTTTGGAGACAACTCTTTTGATAACAATTCCTGTCTATTTATTAGCGTCTTATGATAATCTTTACTTACACTAAAGTCATTTCCATAAAATTTTATCTCACACATATTTACAACATTATCTTTTCTCTCAATAATCAAATCAACTTGTGTTCCCTCTGTATCATCTTCTCTTTTAGACCACGCAGAATAAGTTGCACTCACTCCACCGATTTCAAGAGCCTGCTTAATCCGGTTAATATGGTTGAAGCAAACACTTTCAAATGCAAATCCTCTCCAAGACACCACACTTTGTGCAACTTGATTATGCTGCCAGAATGATTCATTCAACTTAGTCTTGTTTTCCACAAATTTGATATAAAACATGCAAAAGGGATCCACTAATTTATAGTGCTCCATTCTTTTGCTATATCCAAACGGAACATATTTTACAATAAAATCGCTTTCAATCAATGCATTTAGTGCTTGGGAAAAAGTCCCCCCCAAAGAACATCCAACTCCAGACGCAATCTCACTTCTTGTATATCCGGCATTCCGAGTGCTCAAAAATTTAACAACGGATATCATTATTTCCGGACGATTGAATATAGAGAAAAATAATCGTTCAAACTCATTCTTCAGTTTTGCATTTTTTTAAAAAAAACCCTGATTTATGCGTATCCATCCATGGAAGCTCATCCAAAAATACAATTTGCTTTTTTGCAATATTTCTGCTTTCCAAAAACATCTCCAACAACAAAAATGCATCCAGCCAATTATCCGGGCATTCATCTTTCTTCATTCCATGATTATATTATCAGCCGTCAACTGCAAAAAATAGCTTTCGCGGCTGATTATATTTAAAAACTTGTATTTCTAGCCCGGAGACCGACAAGAATCTCACGATCTACTGCTATCAGCCACAGCCAGGGTACTGCGCCTGTGTGCTGGTGCCGAAGTAAGCCTCTTTTACAATGAAAAAGGTGTATGGATTTGATTTTTTCCATACCCCTTTATGGTTAACATAACTACTCTATCACTGTTCTTTCCTAATTCTGTTTTATAACAAATTATCTCTGTCCTGCTTATTATACAATCTTCGTAGAACAGAGGTAAATACCGCAGCTTATACTTCGCATCAGCCATTTATCCTCCTCCCACCGCTCTCTCCATATCCGAAAACTTATTTCTCAAATCTGAGACGGGTCTAATCTGTATCATAAGAACCTCCTATCAAAATTTTATCCACATTTTTATCATAACCGAATATAGCTTTATTTTTTCGGAAGGTTGGCGCGCTTTTTTAGGAAGATTGGCATATGTTTTTTCGTGTTATTGACATAAAAAAGGCGGGTGTCTTACCCGCCAATTGGTGGACCCGGGTCTTTCGACCAGCCCAAAGATGTGACATATCACACCTATATTCTACGACACTGTATTTTCAGATGATTTGAGTACTGTCACAATCTCTTCCGGCAACTTATCCGGATCTGTAAATGCCCATAAAGCAATATGCGTATCTAATAATAGCTTCATGATTCATTTACCCCGAACATTTCTGCAATTTCTTCATTTGCACCATCAATATCATCCGGAATCTGGTATTTGCCTTTTGCAAGTCCCATCTTTATACCTGTATCCGGCACAGTCAGATGTATTGTAAACGGCATCGCTCTATCCTGCACACTCTGCTTTGCAAAGATCCGTACTGCCTCTGCAAATGATGTCCCCATGTTCTTATAAAGGTTCTCTACCTGCTCTTTGAGATCAGCATCCATTCTCACTTGTAAAGTAGCTTCTTTTGCCATGAAATCGCCTCCTTTTTTGTAATACAATTGCACTACATTATTTCATCTTATGCAACCTTTTCTTATGCAGTGTTTATTGGTATTCGATTGATTTATATTATAAGACCGACAAGAATCTCACGATCTACTGCTATCAGCCACAGCCGGGGTACTGCGCCTATGTGCTGGTGCCGGAGTAGGCCGCTTTTACAACTTTCTGCTCTACAAAAACATTGCCATATAAAGCGGCAGGCTTTCCACCGTATCATTTCCCGATACATTTTTTGCCGATAGTTTGATTCCATGCTTCACGCCATGATTTTGTATGATCGATGTCATGGATTTGGAGGTTGCCTTCTCCGCAGACTTTACTTCCACTGCAGTTGCCATTTTCTGATAACGAATAAAGAAATCTATTTCCAGTTTTGAATCCTTCTCATAGTAATAGAGCTTCTTACCTTTTTTTGCAAAAATATCAGCAATAATATTCTCATAGATCGCGCCCTTATAGATTCCAAGATTTCCGTCTATAATATCTTCCGCACTACCCTCATCAAGCATCGCAACCAAAAGTCCCGTATCCCGCATATATACTTTGAAAATATCACTTCGGGCATTTCCCTCCAGAGGAAGTGCCGGCTCTGATAGGTTATAACAAAAATTGATGATTCCGGCATCATAAAGCCACATCAGACTTCCGCCATATTTCCGGTAGGTTGCCTTCGGCTCTACCAGACTATAGCGGAATTTCTTATAGTCCTTTGCAAGATGCTTCGGAATCGATAAAAAGCACGCGCGTGCTTTTGTTTTTTCCGCACCTTCCGCATATTTGGCAATATCGTCTGTATAATCACTCAAGATTCCTTTTTGCAGGTTTAATACTTTAGCAAAATTATGTGTATTCACAAATTCTGATACCACACGAGGCATCCCACCTACCACGATATATTCACGAAATAATTCCATCATTTTATCGTGCATTGCTTCAGGCACTGGTTCGCGTTTTTCAAAGTATTCTCTGATATCTCCAACGGAAGATTCCTTTACTCCGTTTGCCCACAAAAATTCTTCAAAATCCATGGAATACATGTCCAGATAATCCACATATCCCACCGGATACGACGGCACGTCTTTATAATGAATGCCCAGCATGGAACCGGATGCAACTACATCAAACCGCCCGTCAATTGCCAAAAACTTCAGCGCGGTACGCGCTCTGGGACAATTCTGTATTTCATCCAAAAAAAGAATTGTTTCCTGTGGTTCAAGCTGTGCTCCCGGTACACGCAATGATATCTGTTTCGTTAACGTTTCCACATCCAGATCACCGTCAAAAATTGTCTTGTATGCCGGGTTTTCGTCAAAGTTGATATATGTGTAATACTTATAATTCTCCCTTGCAAACTTATCTATAATATAAGTCTTTCCAACCTGCCTTGCGCCTTTTACTAAAAGACACTTTTTATCATGGTTTTCTTTCCATTCGATCAGATCTTTTTCTATTTTTCGCTTCATTACAAACCTCCTCCACTTATTATTCTCATATTCTCACAAAATATAAGAAAAGTCAATTTGCAATGCATATTTTCTCCACGACTTTTAATGCACTCACGCATATTTTCCACACGTCTATTTATATATGTTTACATATTTTACCCACGACTTTTAGTTCGCTTAACTCATATGTGTAGCAGTACAAGAGCGATAGACGGGCGCAAGTGTAGCAGTCAAGAAAAGTGGACACAAAAAATGTTTTTACTTTGTTTTATTTTTC
>CAMBLG010000025.1 GCA_945868435.1 uncultured Lachnospiraceae bacterium | reverse complement strand
CCGCCCGTATCTGGCTGAAGGTTACGGATGTGCGGGTGGAGCGGTTGCAGGAGATTTCGCATGAACAGGTAGTGAGAGAGGGTACAGAAGTATATTGCGGAAAATGTAATATGTATAGGCTGTGTGGAAATACAGAGCCATACAGAGGATGCTTTGGAAACCTATGGAACTCCACCATCAAGAAATCAGACCTTGACCGCTACGGCTGGGACGAAAATCCATGGGTGTGGGTAATTGAGTTTGAGTGTTGTGAGAAGCCAGAAGATTAAATTTGTAGTACATTGACAATTGAATATTGACGGTTGTAGAGGTATTATCATATATATCGGAGGTGCTATTTATGATGTGTTGCGGAACGAAAATGTATGACAATCCAGATAATTACCATTGCGCGATATGCGGAAAGCGAGTATATAAGAAGAAAGTTCCAAAAATATGTCCAATATGCAATTCTTCTTTATACGATAATGGAAATAACGTACATTGTGCAAAATGTGGATATAGGAAATATATATAATATTGCTACCAACCGCCAATATCAAGCGGTTGGTATTTTTATGCAAAAATATACATATGACAACTATATCGGAAAGGAGAAAGGGCGGCGTAGCCTATGACAGACATCTCAATGTCTGATGCGGAGCTGTTGAAATTCGCCATTGAAAATGGTATGATTGACGCAGCACTTCTGCAGGGAGTAATTGAAATGCAGAAGAATAATAAGTACTTAGAAATGCATCCATACAAGATTTGGCATGGAAAGGACAACGAGTGGCATACGTATTTACCGGATGAAGAGAAAGGAAGGGTACCGAGACACAGGAAGACAGAAAAAGAGATACAAGATGTGATAATTGAATATTGGAAAGAAAAGGAATCTAATCCTACTTTGCAAGAAGTATTTGACGAATACAATAATAGGCGTTTGGATCTGAAAAAGATTTCTGCTGCAACTCATGTTAGAGAAAGGCAAGATTTTGACAGATTTTATTGTGAGTGGAAAAATAGAGGAATCAAGGACATTAGAGAGGAAGAAATTGTTGATTTCCTTGAAGAGCAGGTTGCAAAACATAATTTGACAGCCAAGGCATATAGCAATCTAAAAGGACTCACAAAGAGGATGTTCAAAAGAGCAAGAAAAAGAAAGCTTATTGTATTTTGTATAGAAAACGTATTTAATAAAACGGATATGTCAGAGGTGGATTTCAGAAAGACCATAAAGGAAGATTACCAAGAGGTATTTACTGAAACGGATTATCCGATAATGATGGATTATCTTGAAACGCACATTGCTATCTGGAATATTGGAATCATTTTAATGTTTGTCACAGGAATTAGAGTTGGAGAGTTGGTTTCATTGAGCTATTCCGATTTTGAAGAACATGGAAATTTTTTCTCAATCAAGATCCGCCATACAGAGACAAGATACCAGAACGAAAATGGAGAATGGGTATATGAAATAAAAGACACTCCAAAGACGGATGCCGGCATAAGGAATGCGGTTATTCCTATGCAATATTCATGGATATATGACGAACTTAAAAGAATAAATCCGGATGGAGAATACGTTTTTATGCGGAATGGTAAGAGAATGACGACTAATACGATAAGACGCAGGATGAAGAGGATATGTGAAAAACTCAACATTTATCAGAAATCTCCGCACAAGGCAAGAAAGACATACGGAAGTATTCTGATAGATAATAAATTGGACGAAAGGCTTATTATAGGTCAAATGGGTCACACAAATATCTCTTGTACAGAAAATCATTATCACAGGAACAGGAAAACGCTAGAAACGAAAGCTGGAATACTTAGCAATATTCGTGAGTTTGATACCGCAAGGTATCAAAAGGTATCAAGTTAACCATTAAAAAACCTTGTATTTACGGGAAGAAGAGAGTTTTAGTCACGGGTTCAATTCCCGTCATCAGCTCTCATATGTTACCCCGGTATTTTCAGGTTCGTAGGAATCTGTTGAATACCGGGGTTTTTGTTTTCAGAAATTCTTTAGAATCTGCCGATGGATTCCACCAAATTTCGCATTTCATCCCGTGAGTTGACATTTCTTGATAGGCAAAATACCAGGCAAAACTGGCAAGTTTACCTGATCTGATGTCTGAAAATTCTGAACAAAATTGTGAATCGGAAAAACCTCATACACTATATTTAGTATTTGCGTAAAAATTGTGTAAATGATAAAATAATATCAGTACACATTTAGGAGAGGGTATATGAATATAATTGCGCAATGTTGTGGTATTATACTTTTAATCATAATAATGTACTCATATCACACGCAAGACAAAATCAGGCTCAACACAGCCAAAGCATTTGTCAGTGTATGTAACGTGACACTGGGATCCCTGATTTTGGATATTGCTGCGGCAGTTATGATTGCACACTGTGAGAAACTGCCATTACGTTTGGTTGAGATCGTATGCAAACTGTATGTTGCAAGTCTCGTGTGGGTAGTGATGTACATCCTGCGGTATGCGATTGTGGATATTTATCAGGTGAGCGAGGTGAGCCGGAAAAAGCTTAAGCTGTGCCAGATTGTGGCCATATGTGATTCACTTCTGATTTACGTGCTGCCTCTTCAGGTATTTGATGAGGGGAATCAGGCAGTACATACCTATGGCCCCAGCGTGCTGACTACCTACATTATGATGGTAGGAATTGTCATTGCACTTGCTACCATTATGATTGCTCAGAAGACGGAGATGACCCCAAGGCGGCGCAATGCGATTGCTGCCTGGCTTGGATTGTGGATACTGGCAGCAGTGGTGGAATTTTTTAATGGTCAGCTGCTTCTGGTTGGTTTCGCAAATACTGTCGGAATCCTTGTTATCTATCTCAGGCTGGAGAACCCGGAGATGAATCTGGACCGGGATACCGGGCTTTTTAACATGAGCGCATTTTCCCAGTATATCCGGCAGCTGCATGGCAAGGAAACGCACGTTTCGATCATAGATTTAATCTATACGTCTGGATCTGACAGCAGTATGTCCTATGAGACTCAGCAAAATGTGAAGCAGCAGGTGGCAGATTTCCTCGGTACCTTTCCGGAGACCATGGTTTTTCGGGTATCATCGGATGAATACTTGTTAGTCATTGAGGATGAGGAACTGGCGCGGCAACACATTAAGACGCTTGAGGCACGCTTCTCGGAACCGTGGGGACAGGAATATCTCAGAATGATTCCGATTGACTGGGTTTTTATTCCGACTACTTCTATTTTGAATCAGGCAGAGGATATTATGCCGGTATTGAGATATGCCAAGCAGCATAAGGGACTCAGGGAACGGGATCACGGTACGATTGTTGATACTTCCATGATAGAAGAGCTGTACGAGGAGCGGGAGATTGAAAACGAGATTATCATGGCGCTGCAGGAGGATCGGGTAGAGGTGTTCTACCAGCCAATCTATTCCGTCAAAGATGACCTGTTCCACAGTGCGGAGGCTTTGGCCCGCATTCGTGACGAGAATGGGAACATTGTTCCGCCTGGGCGGTTTATTCATGTCGCGGAGGAGAAAGGCTTGATCATCCGGCTGGGCGAGCTGGTGTTTGATAAAGTATGTCGGTTTATTTCAGAAGAAAAGCCACATGAGTATGGTCTGCAGTATGTGGAAGTGAATCTGTCGGTTATCCAGTGCGCGTATGAGCATCTGGCGGATGATTTCATTGAGATTATGCGGCATTTTGAACTCGATCCCAAATATATTGTGCTGGAGATTACAGAGTCCGAGTCCATTAAAGATAAGGAGACTCTGCTTGAAAATATGAGAAAACTGAAGGAAGTCGGTGTGCGGTTTGCATTGGATGACTTTGGAACCGGACAATCCAACCTGAATTACATTGTGGACATGCCGGTGGACGTCGTAAAGTTCGACAGTACCATGACGAATGCATACTTTGCAAACGGAACGGCCAAGTACGTGATGGACGCAGCTATGCATATGATTCAGGGAATGGATCTGCAGATTGTCTCAGAGGGAATCGAAGAGCACGATCAGTACAAGACCATGGCAAATCTTGGAATTGATTTTATACAGGGATACTATTTTTCAAAGCCGATTGAGGAAGCAAAATTCCTTTCTTTTATCAAAGAAAAACATATGGAGCAGTTATCCGATTAGGATAGCTGCTCCATTTTTGAAAAAGTAGGTAACTATTCAGAACCCCTTAGAATTAGATAATCAGAATCGTCATGCTTGCATGTAAGAAGCTGATTATCTAATTCGTAAGGTGGCTCGAATAGAGTCACCGCCCCATATATGAGCAAAATTAGCTGCGTAGCAGCGAGAAAGCACGACTTGTCGTGCGGTTTTGCGAATGTATGAGGAGGGGTTCTGAATAGTTACAAAAGTAGGAAGTAAAACATGGAAGTAAGTATATGCTTCACTATGTCGCAAGATCTAACTGCTGTACGGAGCCGGAGCCGCCATTTTCATAGAGAAATACACCGGTTCTGCGCACCATGGCGTTGGTTGTGTTGTCCTGCATGCTGTTTAATGCAAAATCCGTATTTTCATATCCTAAGTAGATTGCGCCCACACCGGCATCGGAGAGTGAGAGCAGCATGTCATTTCCGTTCTCATCTTTGGTCCAGATACGAAGCTTTCGGAAAATTTCATCGGCCTCATCAATCCAGCCATTCTGATCCTGATCGAAGGCGGCAAGATCCCGAAAACCATTTCCACTCTCTGTTCCGAACAGTTCGCTTCCGTCATTGATGACGCCATCCCCGTTTTTGTCCAGTGCCAGATACCCGCTGCCGGATTCCAGCATAGAGATGGAATCCTTGGTACCGTCTGCATCAATGTCAAACAGGAATTTCTGGTCGGATACGCTTGCTACGTTGTTGTTCAGGTTGATGACCAGAGGGTCACAGAGCCTTGGCTTGCCAAAATCAATCTGGTGCTCCGCCATTTCCGTGAAGGAACGTGACATTTCCAAGCTGATCTGAAACGGAATCTCCCTTCCGTCGGCGGTGATCGCAGTACCCTGGGCATCAAAGCAGGTGGTTTCCTGTTCGCTGTAATAAAAATAAGAGTAGTACTCGCTGCCGGCACCATATTGACTGGTGGAAGCTGTTCCGTCCGAACCGGTCTGGGAAAGCGCATCGGAAAAACTCAGGCTTTCTCCGGTGGAAGCTCCATCCGTTCCCGGAATTCCCCGCCCGAACAGAATATACAGAAGGTAACTTAAGGTTTTCTGCCTTATCTGTGTCAGGGCATCAAGGCGTTCCTGTACCGTGCTTCGGCGGATGTTTGAACTGGACTGCATCTGTTCTATGAGATCGTTCATTTTACCATTTTGTGACAGGCCTGTTTCGGTTTTTTCGTTTTCTGTATCTGTTTGTTCCGAGGCTTTGGATGTGCCTTCTCGGTTCGCTTTTTCAGTTTTCCTGTTTTGACTTTCTGTGTAAGCTTCTATCCGGCTGTAGTTACTGTCCTCCAGAGAGAAGGTTTTCTGACCGGACGCGTTCCAGGCGGACAGGCGGGAGTAGTTTGCCTGCGAGCGGCTGTAACGACGGCTGGCCCCCATATTCACATTATCTGATTGAATAATCAATTTGTTCACCCTTTCTATTTAAACATAACCGATTATTTCATTCATGCATCCTTTCATATTGAAATAAAAAGCGGCATCCTGTGAAAGAAACTCCATTTCTTCATAGGATACCGTCCTTGGTTCATCTGTTTATTTGCGCAACTGCTTTTGGCCTTCAAGCGGTTACAATACATATATCGGAGCCTCACCGCTTTTTCTCAAGTACTATTTCATTTTTTTTGCAAAGTATATTGCTGGCGGCGGGCCAAATCAAATACTTTGCAAATAAAGAAAGAGAATGGTATAATGGCGGCAGATGTTATGTAGGAACAGATAGAAGGAGGAAAGATGATGGAAGAGTCAATGAAGGATTATGAGAAAGAAATCGAGCGTTCCTTCCGGGAAATTCATGAAGGAGACATCGTGAGCGGAACGGTAATTGCAGTGTCGGAGGAAGATGTGACTCTGGATCTCAATTATTATACCCAGGGAATTATCAAAGTAGAAAACTTGAGTAACGATCCGGATTTTAATCCGAAGGAGCAGCTTGAGATCGGTTCCGTGATCGAGGCAACTGTGATCAAATGCGACGATGGACAGGGCAATATCGAACTGTCCAGGAAAGAAGCCAATGATGTTCTGGCATGGGACAAGCTGCAGGAGATGATGGATAAGGAAACCGTTACAACCGTTCGCATCAAGGAGAGCGTGCCAAGCGGTGTAGTGGGATATCTGGAAGGCATCCGAGCCTTTATTCCGGCGTCACAGTTGTCCACCGATTATGTGGAGAATACCGATGCATGGGTAGGAAAAGATGTTGAGGTGGAGGTCATCACCGTGGACAAGGAGAAGAACAAACTGGTTCTCTCTGCGCGCAAGGTGGCCAGAAAAAAGCAGGAAGAAGAGCGCAATCACCGCATTGCCATGATGGTTCCGGGAACAGTTATGGAGGGAACCGTGGAGAGCATTACGGGATACGGAGCATTTGTCAGTCTGGGAAATGGGATTAGCGGATTGGTGCACATTTCGCAGATCAGTCAGAAGCGGATCGCATCCGTGCATGAAGTGCTGAAAGAGGGACAGAAGGTCAAGGTCAAGATCTTAAATACCAATGATGGCAAGGTAAGCCTCAGTATGAAAGCGCTGGAGGAAGTGATGGTGGATAAGGAAGAGGACGCTCCGGCAGAAGAGTATATCTCCAATGAACAGGCATCCACCAGTCTCGGAGATCTGTTGTCCAAGTTCAAGTTATAGTCAAATAAAATGCGTAGGGTGTGTGCCCTACGCATTTTCATAGTATTCTAAAACTCTTGTCACATAATTCTGTGTTTCCTCGAAAGGAGGAATTCCGCCGTATTTGTCTACATTGCCCGGCCCTGCATTGTATGCGGCAAGGGCAAGGGACAGATTCCCGTCATAGCGCTCCAGGTTCTGTGCAATAATCTGTGCGCCGCCCATAATGTTATCATATGCGTCATATGCGTCTTCGATTCCAAGCTCTTCCGCCGTGGTCGGCATCAGCTGCATGATACCCATGGCTCCGGCACCGCTGGTAGCGTCCGGGTTAAAGTTTGATTCGGCCTTGGCAATGGCTTTTAAAAGATTGACATCCACGTCATAGGTTTCGGCGGCCTCTTCAAAGTAGCGTTCCAGTTCCTCGGAGCAGGTGAGAGTTGTGCCGCTTGTGACGGTGCTGTCGGTCTTTGCGCTTTCCGTGGCAGACTTTGCGGCAGCACTGCTGGCCTTTGTGGAAGAAGTATTCGTTGTCGTGCTGTCGGTTACGGTGTTGGAAGGCAGCTTCGAATTGGCAACAATGGCATTGGGCGCAGGGTTAAAACCCAGAAGCCTCTGCACGGTCTCCACATCTACGCTTTTGGTCTCACTTTGGGCAATCAGTGCATCTACCGCGATGGCCTGCAGATTGCGGTTGGCGTCAGCCAGAACCGTTGAAAAGCTTGCGCTGTTCTCCTTGGAGGCTTTCGTCGTATTTGTGGTTGTTTTTGTATTTTCGGTAATCGTATCCGGCTTTGTCAGATACGGATATACTTTTACGCTCATCCTTTGTTCTCCCATGTGTACAAAATCTTACACTGCTTTTTGTATATCGGCAAAAATCCTAATAAAATTATAGGAAAACGCGAATTTTGCTTGAAAATGTTTCGGACATGTTGTAGCATAGTTTCCAAAGCGTGAGACTTTAGCGCATCAGAGTGAACATACAGAACGCATAAAGAGGAGAGAATCATGAAAAAGACCCCATTTGTAACAAAAAGTCAGGTGGAAGAAATTGTTAAGACCTACCCGACTCCATTCCATTTATATGATGAAAAAGGCATTCGTGAGAATGCAAAAGCCGTAAAGGAAGCCTTTGCATGGAATCCGGGATTTCGCGAGTATTTTGCGGTAAAGGCAACTCCGAATCCATACATTTTAAAAATCCTGAAGGACTATGATATGGGCTGTGACTGCTCATCTTATACAGAGCTGATGCTTGCCAAGTCCTGTGGGTTTGATGGCGAGCACATTATGTTTTCTTCCAACGATACGCCGGCGGAGGAATTTGCATACGCAAATGAGCTTGGCGCTATTATCAATCTGGATGATTTTACCCATATTGATTTCCTGGAGGAGACCATCGGACACATTCCGGAGACCATCAGCTGCCGCTATAATCCGGGAGGTGTGTTCGAACTCAGCAACGGAATCATGGACAACCCCGGAGATTCCAAGTATGGTATGACCAAGGATCAGCTGATTGATGCCTATAAGATCCTTAAGAGCAAGGGGGCAAAGTATTTCGGTATCCATGCCTTTTTGGCCAGCAATACAGTAACCAATGAATATTATCCGAAGCTGGCAAAGCAGTTGTTTGAACTCGTGGTGGAGCTGAAGGAGAAGACCGGCTGTGACATCCGTTTTGTCAATCTTTCCGGCGGTGTAGGAATTCCTTATACACCGGATAAGGAGCCCAATGACATCCGTGTGATCGGTGAGGGTGTCCACAAAGCGTTTGACGAAGTGCTTGTCCCGGCGGGAATGGGAGATGTTGCCATCTATGCCGAGATGGGACGCTTTATGTTGGGACCTTATGGCTGTGTTGTGACACAGGCCATTCATGAGAAGCACATCTACAAAGAGTATATTGGTGTAGATGCGTGTGCGGCTAATCTGATGCGTCCGGCAATCTATGGTGCATACCACCATATTACGGTTCTGGGAAAAGAGGACGCGCCTTGCGATCATACCTATGATGTGACCGGAAGCCTTTGTGAGAACTGCGATAAGTTCGCTGTAGACAGAAAGCTGCCGAAGATTGATATGGGAGATTACCTTGTTATTCATGACAGCGGTGCACACGGCTTCTCCATGGGATATAACTACAATGGACGGCTACGTTCTGCGGAACTTTTGTTGAAAGAGGACGGAAGCGTACAGATGATTCGTCGTGCAGAGACTCCGGAGGATTACTTCGCAACCTTCGATTGCTTCGATGATATGAAAATTACAAGATAAAATTTCAAAATTGAAAAGATAAAATGCTAATAAAAAAACTCCTCGAAAGAGGAGTTTTTTTAATGCCGGCGATGGGACTTGAACCCATACGATGTTGCCATCAACAGATTTTGAGTCTGCCTCGTCTGCCAATTCCGACACGCCGGCATATATGTAAGGGATAACAACCCTGTCACATATATTAGCATATGGCGAAAGGGATTGCAAGCATTTTTTTGAATTGACAAAAGTTATCATATATGATAACTTAGATTGTGGGGCGGCAACGGAGAAGCGATAGAGATGCGTGACCGGAGTGGCCTAAAGATAGCTGATATGGGGAGAAATAAGCATGAAAGCGGGCAGTGATACGCGTCGGGATGTTGCCGATCAGCTTCGAAGCGTGAGGAAGGCGCAGGGAATGACGCAGGAATCGCTTGCTGAACGTGTCGGAACGAAGAAGTCGAATATCTCCCGGCTTGAGAGCGGGCGGTATAATCCGAGTCTGGACTTTCTGGTGAAGGTTGCAGATGGTTTGGGCAAGCAGATACAGATTAAAGTTAAGTGATGCGCTGTTTTCAGCAGAGCAGTCTTAACTATCAAATTGGAACATAGAGGGAGAAGGGTACATGACGAAGAAGCTTGGAAAGTACAAGGACAATGATGTGGAGCTTTGCAGAACCACCAACAGCCGTGTCAGCAACGAGGCGGTGCAGGCGCTGGTTGAGGAACGGATCCCGTTTACACGGAATAAGAAGAAAATCCCGTTTTTTAAGAGAGAAGAGTACAAGGGCGCCAGCGAACTGTGGGTGATTACGATTAATCCGCGCAGGTACGGGCAGGCGCGCAGAGTCTTAGACGGGATGGAGCAGGTGTACAGAGATCGTTTGGTGCTTTCCAATTATTAACCGGACGGTAAGCGAAATCATGTGAAATATTTGTGTTTTGCATTCAAAAATGAGCCGAGGTGTGGTAGAATACTACCACACCTTGCTTTTTTTTATTGAAAAAAGGTGCGGGAAATACGTGTAACAGGAGATGTCTATGCGTGAGAAAAAGATGTCATCCAATCGCCTGATCCGGGTTTGCGAGATACTCGCATTTATCCTGATTCCGGCGCTTACATTTTACCTGATGGAAGCCTATGAGCACAATCCGTTCGCGGAGGTGCGCGCAGAGGCACAGCTTTTCAATATTTTGCTGTTTGAACTGCTTGCATGGATTTTGTATTTCGTGACGAATCGCATGCACTGGGCACTTCGAATTGAGCTGGTGCTTGCCATGGTGTTCGGTCTGGTGAACCATTATGTGATGCAGTTCCGCTCAACACCCTTTGTTCCGTGGGATATCTATTCTATTGGAACTGCGGCCAGTGTAGCGGGCAATTATGATTTTACACCGGGGACACGGGTGATTGTTGTCACTGTCGTTTTTGTCCTGCTGATGATCTGTGTGGGAATTTTTCGCCGCAGTCATGAATGGCAGAAGCCAAAGAACAGTGAGGATGAGGGAAAAAAGCCGTTTCGTCCCTATTACCGGTGGCCCATGGTGGTGCTTTTTACCGGCGTGCTGTGCCTATTTACCAACTTGCTTCAGGATGAGCAGTTTCAGATCCGGCATTATCTGTATCCCTTTCTTTTTACCCCGGCT
The DNA here is from genome assembly GCA_945868435.1 of uncultured Lachnospiraceae bacterium. Lineage (GTDB taxonomy): Bacteria > Bacillota > Clostridia > Lachnospirales > Lachnospiraceae > Roseburia. The sequence goes on along the minus strand of CAMBLG010000025.1, from coordinate 15,367 downwards.
TACATGACCGAGGTGAATGGCATGGCTGTTACCTTCGCCATGAATCTGGCGTATGTTGCGGTTGATAAGCCGGATGGATATGATGAAAAGGAGGCTGAGCAGATTCTTTCTTCTTATTGTGAAGCTGAGCGTGGCGCAGGGAAGGATGAGGGGAAGACGGAGGACTATCCGAATATCATCGTCATTATGGATGAGGCGTTTTCAGATCTGGCGGTGTTAGGAGATTTTGAGACAAACGAAGATTATATGCCTTTTTACCATGAGCTTCAGCAGGGAGCCGAGAATACGGTGACCGGCCAGCTTCAGGTGTCGGTGTGCGGCGGCAATACGGCAAATTCGGAATTTGAATTTCTGACGGGCAACACCATGGCGTTTCTGCCGGCGGGAAGCATTCCCTATCAGCAGTATGTCAAGCAGCGGACCCCATCTCTTGCGGAATATCTAGGCAGTCTGGGCTATGAGACCTATGCGCAGCATCCCTATTATGCCAGCGGATGGGATAGGGAGAAGGTGTATCCGCTTCTTGGTTTCTCAGACATGGATTTTATCGATGATTATGAGAATAAGAGCTATGTGCGCAAATATGTCAGCGATGCCAGCGACTTTTCTCATGTCATCCGAACCTTTGAGAATAAGAAAGAGGGCAGTCCGGCTTTCATTTTTAATGTGACCATGCAGAACCACGGTGGATATACGGAAGAATACAGGAATTTTTCGAATGATGTGGAGGCAGACTGTGGAACAGATGCGTTGAATCAGTATTTATCGCTGATCCGGTTGACGGATGAGAGCCTTCGGGAGCTGATTCAGTATTTTTCCGAGGTGGATGAGAAAACCCTCATCGTATTCTTTGGAGATCATCAGCCCAGTGATACGGTGGTGCGGCCGATTCAACTGGCCAATGGCATCGATCCCTCAAATCTGACGGAAGCGGAGCAGGCGGCCCGCTATCAGGTGCCGTATCTGATCTGGGCCAATTTCGGCATCGCGGAAGAAAAAAATCTGGATATGAGCGTGAACTATCTGGGAGCAAACGTGTTAAAGCTTGCGGGAGTTCCCACCGGCGCATACCAGAACTTCTTATTAGAATTGCAGAAGAGTTATCCGATCCTGTCTGCATCTCTGATGGAGAGTGCAGATGTAAAGGAAGAGGAACAGAAGGAGCGGCTTTTGATGTATCAGAAACTGCAGTACTATAATATATTTGACGCAGGGGAACCATAATTGAACAATATGACTCTTGGCAAAAAGAAATCGAATAAGTGGGCGTATCTGGCGGCGTTTTTGATTCCGTTTCTGATCTGCGTCATCATATGCATTGCCAATGGTGTGTATCCCTTTGGGGATTACTGCATCCTGCATGTGGATATGTATCATCAGTATTGCCCGTTCTTTACGGAATTTTTAGAGAAGCTGCAAAATGGCGGAAGTCTTATGTATTCCTGGAATCTTGGGCTGGGCTCGGATTTTGTGTCTCTGTACGCATACTATCTGGCCAGTCCGCTGAATGTTCTGCTCATGTTATGCCCCAAAAGCTGTGTCATTGAATTTATGACACTTCTCATTCTGGTGAAGATCGGATTTTGCGGGTTCTCGTTTTTCTATTATCTGAAGGAGAACTATGAACTCCTTGGAAAAGACATGCGATTCCACAGAAGAACGCTGCTTCCGGCGCTGGTGTGCTCGTCGGCCTATGCGCTGTCGGGATTTGTGGCGGCCTACAGCTGGGATATTATGTGGCTGGACTGCATCGCACTTTTTCCGCTGATCATGGTGGGTTTATCACGACTGGTGTATGAAGGTCGGGTGGGGCTTTATTATGTAAGCCTTGCGGTAAGCATTTTTGCAAATTATTACATCTCTATCATGATCTGCATCTTTCTTGTGTTCTATTTCGCGTATCTGTTCCTGTTCCCGCAGGGGGAACTGCGCTATCAGAGGAACAGAACCCGGTTGAGCCGGCCCGTGCAATGGCGCATGAAAGCGCTGGGCCGTTTTAGCCTGTACTCGATTCTGGCAGGAGGAACCTCTGCGGTACTTCTGCTCCCGGAGATCGCAATTCTGGGGGTGTCCGGATCTGCTGAGGGAGGCTTTCCCGAGCAGGTGGAGTGGTATTTCAATCTGGTGGCGGAGCTGGGGCGAGGTGCCACTGCGACCAGTGTTTACACCGGAAATGACCATTGGCCGAACCTGTATGCCGGCGCCTTTTGTCTGGTTCTGGTGTGGCTGTATCTGTGGAACCGCAGGATTACATGGAAAGAGAAGCTGCCGCGCTTTGGGATGCTTTTGTTTTTCCTCATCAGCTTTGCCAATAATCAGTTGGACTATATCTGGCATGGCATGCATTTTCCACAGTCACTGCCGGGGCGTCAGTCGTTTCTGTATATTTTTCTGATCCTGTCCATGGCCTTTGCCACGGTGCGCAAATGGAAGGGAACAAGCCGTTCCCACATTGTGTGTGCCACGGTGCTTGCGCTTGTTCTGCTGCTTGCCACCAGTATCGTGGGGGATGAGTCCGTTACCGAGCTGTATGCGATTCTGTTGACCGCATTGTTTGTGATGCTCTACGGAATTCTGCTCCTTTTGCACAAATTGTTCGAAAGTAAAGGCGGTGGACGAAAGAGAACATTTTGCGGAAAAAGGCGCTGGTCTCTGGCCACTTTTGGTGAAGTGATTATGGGCATTGCCCTGTTGGAGCTGGCAGTGAATATGGCGGTAACGGGCTTCTCTGTCACGAGCCGTGTGGCCTACACGGAGAAGAGAGAGGATTACGAACAGTTGCTGGCCCTGGCCGAGGAGGATAACGCGTCGTCAGGCTTTTACCGGGTGGAAGACACCGGCCGCAAGACGAAGAATGATGATGCACTGTATGGTTATGCATCCGCTACGATTTTTTCTTCGCTGATGAATCTGGATGTGAGCCACTGGTATCAGGGGCTCTACATGGAGGGCGGCAAGAACTTTTATTCGTATAACGGAGCCACACCGCTGACCTCGGCAATGCTTTCTGTAAAATACATGCTCTCCGACAGTCCAATGGAGGAAAATGCGTTGCGGCGCATGGTTGCCGGAACGGGGTATAATTATCTGTACGAGAACACGTACTGCCTGCCTCTGGGTTATATGGTGGATGAGGCGGTCATTGAGGAGTGGGTGCCGGATTTATCCGCGAGAATGAGTTCCTTAAACAATCTTGCCTTGCTGTTGGGCGCAGAGGATATGATGCTGGAGACAGTGCACTGCGAGGCGCAGGAGGAGGATGGCCGCACGATTCTCACGATGCCGGAGGAGGGATATTATTACGCCGCCTATGATACATGTAATCAGGATACGCTGACGGTCAGTCGGACCGATGGCTGGAGCCAGAAGTATTCCAAGACGACACACCGCTATCTGATCGAGCTGGGAGACTGTGAGGCGGAGGAACAGGTGTATATCAGCAATACAGGATTGGAACGTATCAGCTTCACGGTTTATCGATTGAATTTCAAGGCACTGGATGCGGCCTATGCGACGCTGCAGAGCCAGACCATGAAACTGCAGGAGATGACGGATACTTCCGTGCGCGGCCGCATCGATGTAAAAGAGACCGGCAGGCTGATTCTGTCGATTCCGGCGGACGAAGGCTGGAAGCTGTATGTAGACGGCATCCGGACTGAGATAGAGCCGTGGCAGAATGCCCTTATTGGAGTATCACTGACGCCGGGAGAACATGAAATCTACCTGCGTTACGAGACGCCGGGATTGGCCGTGGGCATGATGATCAGCGCAGGCTGTGTGTGCATATTTGTGATCTTATGCGTCTGTCGGTATTGGAGGAAAAAGCATGGATAAAACATTGATCAGTATAGTTGTGCCGATGTACAATGAGCAGGAGATGCTGCCGCTTTTGTATCAGGAACTGGTGAAGGTTGCGGCGGGGATGGACAGCTATGATTTCGAATTTGTATTTGTAAATGACGGATCGAAGGACAACACCCTTTCCCTTATGAGGGACCTTGCCGCAAAGGATGAGCGGGTACGCTATGTGTCCTTTTCCCGGAACTTTGGCAAGGAGGCCGCATTGTATGCGGGGCTCAGCAATGCAAAAGGTGATTATGTCGCGACGATGGATGCGGATCTGCAGGATCCGCCGGAGCTTCTGCCACAGATGATGGCACTGATTGAGGAAACCGGCTGTGACAATGTGGCATCCCGCCGTGTGAACCGCAAGGGGGAGCCGTTGATCCGCTCCTTCTGTGCAAGAATGTTCTACAAATTAATGCGGCGCATGTCCGAGATTGACATAGCGGACGGAGCCAGGGATTACCGGCTTATGAGCCGTGCCATGGTCAACTCCGTTCTCTCGGTCAGCGAGTATAACCGCTTTTCCAAGGGAATTTTCGCCTGGGTGGGCTATGAGACCAAATGGCTGGAATTTGAAAACGTGGAGCGGACCGCAGGGGAGACCAAGTGGAGCTTCTTAAAACTGTTGCATTACTCCATAGATGGAATCATGAATTTTTCCAACACGCCCATCCGGCTGTCCTCCTATCTGGGACTTCTTCTGACGGCGGTGTCCTTTGTGGCGATCATCGTGGAGGTGATCCGTGCGCTGGTGTTCGGAGATCCGGTTGCGGGCTGGCCGTCACTGGTGTGTATCATCACATTTATCGGAGGAATCCAGCTGTTCTGCATGGGCATAATGGGGCAGTATATTTCAAAGACCTACATGGAGGTTAAGAGGCGGCCTCACTATATCGTGAAGGAGACGAACTGTGTGGACGCAGACCTGAATCATTAGAGTATTATTTATGGTTGCTATTAGGCGTTTGCAAAATTTTCTCTCAAAATAAAGACTATCTTTTTGCAGGGATGCTCACGAATCCTTCTAACGATTTCAGACAGAATTGCTGAAGATGTTAGCGGCGCACATTTTGCTGAACTTTCGTGTCCGAAATACGTGTAGACAATTTCCACCGAATGTCCGTCCAAGTGAGACGGCTAACCCGTTCCTCGGATTTGCCTAAATGGGCGCCTTCACAAAGTTGATATGAGCCGCCTTGTCCAAAACTCGCTTCGAGAACAACGATGCGCCTTTATGCTGCGTTGCTCAAACAGTTGTCCTGCGGCGGCACATTTTGCTCATGCGCCCATGTAAGGCAAATGCGAATCACTCTAAGCCGTTCTCACCCTTGGGCGAACATTTGGCGGAAATTGCTCTAGACTATGGCGAACACGGATCATCGGGAAAGTAAAATGTGCGTTGCAACAGCTTCGTGATTCTGGATGTATGAGTAGAAGGATTGTGAACAGACCGCAAAACAGAAAGTAATTAAATATATTCAGAGGGTGGCTTTCGCAAACGCCTAAACAAAACATAAAACGAAAAGGAGAATGAATATGAACAAGGAAAACAAAAAGATCGCACAGGAGCACAGAGCACAGGAGCGGGAAAAGCAGCAGAAGAAAAACAGAAGAAAGGAAATTCTCGCCAACTGGGGGCCGATTGTAATCATTGCTGTGGTTGCCGTTGCACTGGTTGTCGCAATCGTAACCTCCGGTGGATCGGATGCGGATGAAGTGGAAGAAGGCAGTGAAATCGGTTTTACCTATATTGATGAAAATGGAAACGCGATGGAGGTCACAGACTGGACCGAGGTGGATGAAGAGGAAGAGGAAGAGAATGAGTTGGATACAACTGCGGGGACCGTTGTGGAGGATGGCGATATGGTAAATATTGACTACGCCGGATATCTGGACGGAGAGGCCTTTGAGGGCGGTACGGCAGAGGATGAGGATGTTACAGTCGGCGCGGGAGAGTATATTCCGGGCTTTGAGGAAGGACTCATCGGACATGCCGTGGGCGAATCCTTTGATATGCCGGTTACATTCCCGGACGGATACAGCGACGAGCTGGGCGGAAAAGAAGTGGTGTTTAAGGTCACCATTAACGGTATTTACCAGTAATACCCGGAATGCTGCAGAGTATATGCAGCACGAAAAAAGATAGAAAAAGCAAAAATGACTCAGAAATGACTACGAAATGTACATTCAGACGTGGAAACGCGTCGAGTGTACATTTTTTGCATTTTGCGGAGAAATTCAGTGTCCTCTTTATGGTACATTTCATGGATACAATAGACATATACTTAAAACGTCGGACTGGATAGAAAACATGGAAGGCAATGGCGTGACAATGCAGAGGAGGACAAAGAGATGGAAGCGATGAATGCAGGAAGAAAGACAAAAATAGCAACAATGGAGACAATTGAGAACGTTGCGATCATGTGTGGTGCGTCCCTGATGGGAGCAATCGGATTGCTGGCATTATGGGGAGGGATTGCAGGAGTAGAGATCTGGGAACTGGGGGCTGTTCATGTGGCAGGTATTCTGACCGGCCTTTTCGGGGGAATCCTTGGGGCATTGCTTTTGGGCACGCTTTTTCGCAAAAAGCGCTAAATCTAGTGAACGCTAGCCGGAAAACACTATATTTTGATTGACGGAGCATGGGATGTTCTATATAATAAGAATAGCTTATTGGGCTTTTTTAGAGTATAGAAGGGTTGGAGTAGAAAGAAACATATGAAGAATATAACAAAACGTGCTCTGGGAATCATCCTGAGTGCTGCCATTGTGATTGCGGGAGGTACCTGGCAATACAGTGTCAATGTGAAGGCTGCCCAGACCGATGCAGACTTCGTCATGCAGATGCAGGCGGCGGGATTTCCGGACAGTTACATAGACAGTCTTGCAGCCGTTCATGCCAAGCATCCTGCATGGCAGTTTGAAGCTGTGAACACAGGATTGGAGTGGAGTACCGTTATCGAGAAGGAGAGCCGCAATGGCTGGAATCTTGTGCCGAAGAGCAGTGATGATGCAAGAAAATCCACGGCTTCCGGTGCATATGACTGGTATACCAACACATGGACCGTTTACGATGGTTCCTCCTGGGTGGGGGCAAATTCAGACTATATTGCATATTGCATGGATCCGCGGAATTTTCTGGATGAGACCAATCTTTTTCAGTTTGAGCGGCTCAGTTACAGCAGTACCCAGACCATCGAGGGGGTACAGGCCATCCTTGCGGGAACTTTTATGGAAAATGAAGTGGAGGATGCAGACGGGACGACATTAAACTATGCCGAAGCATTTGTTCAGATCGGTCAGGAGACCGGGGTGAGTCCTTATCATCTGGCATCCCGTGTTCGTCAGGAGCAGGGACTGAAAGGGACAAGCTCTCTGATCAGTGGTACATATAAGGGATATGAGGGCTATTATAACTATTTCAATGTCGGAGCATCCGGTGTCACTTCGACGCTGGTAATCCAGAACGGCCTTGCATATGCCAAGAATGCCGGTTGGGATACGCGCTATAAGGCGCTTCTGGGCGGCGCGAAGCTGCTGGCGAAGAACTACATTTCTGTCGGTCAGGACACACTGTATTTTCAGAAATTCAATGTTGTGAATCATGCGGCACTTTACTCGCATCAGTATATGAGCAATGTGACAGCAGCTATCACGGAAGGCAAAAAGCTGGGGGAGGGCTATACAGACAAAAAACAGGCGTTTGTATTTCGTATTCCGGTGTACAATAACATGCCGGAATCGGCTGTGACGTTCACGGCTACGGGAAACCCGAATAATTATCTGAAGTCTTTGGAAGTAACCGGCTATACATTGACGCCGAGCTTTGACGGAGCCACAGAGAAGTATTCCATTGTGGTGGAAGGCAGCGTGGATTCGATTTCCATTGCAGCGTCTGCGGTTGCCTCCACGTCGAGTGTGACCGGAACCGGTAAGACGGCGCTCAAGACCGGAACCAATACCTTTGAAATTATCTGCACCTCGCAGAGCGGCAACGCGAAAACGTATACATTGACGGTGGTACGTCAGGAACTTGAGGTGGGCGAAGTGACCTCGTCGGTATACAAGATTGGAAGCAAGTACATTACAGGGCTGAAACCGGGAGTTAAGGCGTCTGATTTTCTGGGGAAGATCAGTGCAGAGGGGGCCACACTTAAGGTTGTGGATGCATCCGGCAAGGAGAAGACCGGAAAACTTGCCACAGGCAATAAGCTTCAGGTGTATGACAGTAAAAACGAACTGGTGAAGTCCTATGAGATCGTCATCTATGGAGATGCCAATGGGGACGGGGATATCAATGTGCTGGATATGATCAAGGTCAACCGGCATATCCTGGGACTCGGTAAGCTCTCAGGGTGTTATCTGACAGCGGCGGATGCCAATCGGGACAATGCAGGGGTCAATGTCCTTGATATGATCTTTATCAATCGGCATGCCCTTGGCCTTACGACCATCAAACAGGATTAGATACGTTTGGAATAGAACCGGGCAAACCGGGCATAGGAAGGAATCGATATGAATAGAATACACAAGGTAAAATATGGGAATACTAGAGGGAAAAGGCGGGCAATTTGTTTTATACTTTCGCTATTTCTGTTGTTCGGATGCCTGATTGTACCGGACATGGAGGCAAGGGCGGAGAGTCTGTCCGTCGGTGCCAGTGCATCTTCTGTTAAGATCGGTGATACGGTTACCATATCCATTACCGTGCCGGCAGGTATTTCCGCAACGGTCAATCTCACGTATCCGAGCAATCTGTTTTCGTTCCAGTCGGCTTCGGAGACTGCCAATGCCAATGCAGGTACCGTTTCCATGACGCTTGGCGGGTATGGTGGAACTGATACAGCCACTACAGGAACGGTGAAACTGAAGGCGAAGGCAGCGGGAACTGCGACTTTTTCCGCATCGGCGCCTACGGCAGGCAATCAGGTGGGAGATCCGGTATCCCTTGGCAGTGGCAGTACTTCTGTTACCGTCAAAAATGAAGCCAGTGGTGGAAACAGCAGTTCCGGTGGCAATGACTCAGGGAATACTTCCGGCGGCCGGGACGACGATGATGACGATGATGACATTTCCAACAAATCCGCGGATAATTCACTGGCATCTCTGACACTTTCCGCGGGAAAACTGTCACCGGAGTTCAAATACAGTACCGTCAACTACACTGCGACGGTAGATTACAGTGTAACTTCCGTTGTGGTCAGTGCGAAGGTGAGCAATGCGAAGGCGACCATCGAATCCGTAAAAGGCGGAGAGAATCTGGTCGTCGGTGAAAATAAGATCCAGATTGTAGTGAAGGCGGAAAACGGAGTTACCGCTACTTACACAATTACTGTTACGAGAAAGGCAGAGGGAGATGCAGAGGAACCGGCGGATGAACCGGTAGAGGAGCCGGTGGATCCGGCAGAAAAGTGCTATGTGGTCAACGGTGTTACGCTGTACCCGGCGGCTTTAATCCCGGAGGGGACAGAGGCGGAAGGCTTTACTCTGGGGGAAGTAACACTTTGGAATGAAGTATACCCGGCATTTACCTGTGATTTTTCCAACGAGCCGTTATACCTCTTGTATCTTGTTGATGAAAACGGAGAGAATGGCGGTCTGTATCTGGTTCTCGGCAATAACCTCTATGAAGCATATGATTACGTGTGCCTCCATTCGGAAAGAGGCTGTATGATCATACTTCCGGACGGGGATGGCAGTGTTCTGGAGGGGTATGCTTCCATGCCGACGGCATTGAATATTAATGAATATGGTGTGATCGATGCGTGGTTTATGGGAGATGACAGAGAGTATGCTCTGGTCTACGGAATCAACCAGTTGGGAAGCAAAGGATGGTATCTGGTAGATCTGACGATGTTGTCTTACGTGCGTTATCAGGAGCCGGTGGAAACGGAACAGGTCGAAGAACCTTCCACAGAGCAGAATGAGATGCCACAGGTAGATAAAAATGAACTGGAAACGCATCAGAAACAGAATCGGTTGATCATTGGAGTTGCAGTGATCCTTGTGCTGATCCTTCTGATCATCATCATTGTTATGGCTGTGGTTCGGCGCGGCGGGAATGATGAGCAGGATGAGGACGACCTTGCCGATGTAGATCAGGATGCCGCAAAGGCGAACCTGGATTATATGATGGAGTCCGCCAAAGCGGGTAAACGGTATGACAAGTCCGTATTTGGGGCTTCCTATCTGACGGATGTTCTGGCAGATGATGACGACGAAGAAGATGTTGAGCTTTTTGGAAAAAGCGCGAAGCCTGAGGAAGCGAAGGCTGCTGTAGCAGACAATCCGAAGGATAATGAGAAGGAAGAACTGAAAGAGGAACCGAAAGAAAATCCGGGAGTAGATACTGAGCCGGTGGAGGAGATTGCGAAGGAAGAAGCATTAGACGATACCGAAAGCCAGGAATCGAAAGAAGCTACCCGGGAGGAAGAGGCTGACGAGCCGGAGGTGGATACAAAGATGATGGAGCAGGAACTTGCGGCTGAGCTCAGCAAGATTGCGGATCCGGATCCGATGCAGACCGTCACCACCTATAAAGACGAGGACGACGATGATCTGGAGTTTATTGATTTGAAGTAACTATTCAGAACCCCTTAGAATTCGATAATCAGAATCGTCGTGCGGTTTTGCGAATGTATGAGGATGGGTTCTGAATAGTTACGATTTGAAATAATAACCCGGAATCATGGACCATAGAGGAGGCGTAATATTTTGAAGTTATACACGGATAAGGCAAAGAAAGCCTTAAGCTATGCAAACCGGCTTTCAAAATCCATGGGCTACAATTATGTCGGAACGGAGCATGTTCTGGCGGGGCTTGTGAAAGAGGGAACAGGTGTGGCAGCCGAAGTACTGACTGCCAATAATGTAGAGCTGAACAAGCTGCTCACAATGATTGAAGAGCTGATCTCTCCTGGAGAGAGTGTTGTGCTGGAAGAACAGGATGGATATACACCGCGGACACAGGCCATGTTGGAGCGGGCATCTGAGGAAGCAGAGCGTTTTCACAGTGATGAGATTGGTACGGAGCATCTGTTGCTTGCCATGGTAAAAGAGGGGGACTGCGCGGCTACACGTTTGTTGAATACGATGGGAGTCAACGCGCAGAAACTCTTTGTGGATATTCTGGCGGCAATGGGAGAGGATCCGATGCAGTACAAGGATGAGATTGCCCATGGACGTGGAGATGGAAACGCGGAGTCCGCAACGCCTACGCTGGACCAGTATTCGAAGGATTTGACCGCTATGGCAAGAGACGGACTTTTGGATCCGGTAATCGGAAGAACCAGTGAGACAGAGCGAGTGATTCAGATTCTGTGCCGCAGAGGCAAGAACAATCCGTGCCTGATCGGAGAGCCGGGCGTGGGCAAGACTGCGATTGTCGAGGGGATTGCACAGAGTATCGTGAATGGAACGGTGCCGGAGATTGTCGCGGATAAGAGACTTGTGTCCCTTGATATGTCCGGACTTGTCGCAAAGTCCAAGTACCGTGGAGAATTTGAGGAACGGATCAAGAAAGTGATCAATGAAGTGGCGGCGGCCGGAAATGTGTTGCTTTTTATTGATGAGCTGCACACGATTATTGGTGCGGGTGGAGCAGAGGGCGCATTGGATGCGTCCAACATTCTGAAACCGGCACTGGCCAGAGGCGAGGTACAGGTCATCGGTGCCACGACAATAGAAGAATACCGCAAATATGTGGAAAAGGATGCCGCGCTGGAACGGCGATTCCAGCCGGTGCAGGTCAGTGAACCGACGGAGGAAGAATCGGTTGCAATCTTAAAGGGGCTGCGTCCTCTCTATGAATCTCATCATCATGTGACCATTACGGACGATGGAGTAGAGGCAGCAGTGCGTCTGTCGGCCCGCTATGTAAACGATCGCTTTTTGCCGGATAAGGCAATTGATCTGATGGATGAGGCGGCTGCCAAGACCCGCCTGGGAATGATTCACGGATCGGATGCGGTTCGTGAAAAGAAGCAGGAGATTGCCACTCTGGAGCTGGAACTTGAGGAGGCATTAAGACAGGGAGATCTGGACCTGGCTCGCAGCTTAAAGGAGAAGAAAGAGCGTACAACCGCAGATCTCGAGAAACAGGTTCGCAAGCTTCAGCGCGTACCTAAGAATCATGTGCCGACTGTCGGGGAAAATGAGATCGCCGATGTGGTTGCAGGCTGGACCAAGATTCCGGTGAAGCGTCTGACGGAGAGCGAAGCGGCGCGGTTGGGAAAACTGGAAGATGTTCTCCACAAGCGCGTGATCGGACAGGAGGAGGCGGTATCAGCGGTAGCCAGAGCAGTCCGCAGAGGCCGCGTGGGTCTGAAAGATCCCAAACGCCCCATTGGTTCTTTCCTGTTTTTGGGACCGACCGGTGTCGGTAAGACGGAGGTATCCAAAGCCCTTGCAGAGGCTGTATTTGGCAACGAGGATGCAATGGTCCGCGTGGATATGTCCGAATATATGGAAAAGCATAGTGTGTCCAAAATGATCGGATCACCGCCAGGGTATGTCGGACATGAGGATGGCGGTCAGCTCAGCGAGAAGGTGAGAAGGAATCCATTCTCTGTCATTCTCTTTGACGAGATTGAAAAGGCGCATCCGGATGTGTTTAACATTCTGCTGCAGGTGCTTGACGATGGGCACATTACTGATTCCCAGGGACGCAAGGTGGATTTCAAGAATACCATTATCATTATGACGAGTAATGCCGGGGCTCAGTCCATCATAGAACCCAAGAAGCTTGGATTTGGAGCCAAGGAAGATGAAAAGCAGGATCACGAATTGATGAAGAACAGCGTGATGGAAGAGGTCAAGCGCATTTTCAAACCGGAGTTTCTGAATCGAATCGATGAGACCATCGTGTTCCGTGCTTTGAATAAGCAGGATATGAAGCAGATCATATCGATCATGACGGATGAACTTGCCCGCCGATGCAAGGCCCAGCTTCAGATTGAACTTGTGGTCAGGGAGAGTGCCAAGACCTGGATCGTGGAAAAGGCATATGATCGCAAATATGGAGCACGCCCGCTTCGCAGAAAGCTGCAGGAGGAAGTGGAAGACCGTCTGGCCGAGGAGATTATTCAGGGCAGACTGCAGGCGGGAGACAAGGCAATTGTGACCACCAAAAACAAAGAGCTCGTTGTCACGAAGGGATAAAAGCTGTTTGAAGCGGGTGCTGAAATTGTCACTTTAATTTGGAAAAACTATAGAAAAAATGTGTGTGTTATTGTATAATTATCTCATCAGTAAGACATGCACAAAAGGAGAACAAGAATGGCAACAATTAGTGAACTCATTCGCACTGAGGACAATGGTACAATCAGTTTTGGCGACTATACGCTGGCCGCTAAGGCAAAGCTGGATAATTATGAGGTGGGGGGAGACATATATAAGGTTAAAACCTTTAAGGAGATCACCAAGCTGGAACGCAACGGACTGTTCGTATATGAATCTGTTCCGGGTACTGCTGTGACAGGCTTTAAGCAGACGGCAGATGCCGTAGAGTTTACGGTTGAGGGACCGGAAGACGCCCAGATCACACTGGAGCTTGCGGAAGGCAGTGAGTATGAGGTGACGGTGGATGGAGAGTCCGCAGGAATCATGAAGACGAATCTCGGCGGTAAGCTGAGTGTATCTGTAGAGCTGGAGGGCAACGATGCTGTTGCAGTTCGCGTAGAGAAGAGATAGAGAAGCGCAAATATAGAATGTTAGGAGCCCATACGGGGAAGCCCGAATGGGCTCCTTATTTTTGAGGAGAAGAACAGAATGGCGAAAGGCAAGACAAGTGTATTTTTCTGTCAGAATTGTGGCTATGAATCCGCAAAATGGATGGGGCAGTGCCCGGGCTGCAAGGAATGGAATACCTTTGTGGAGGAGACAATTGACAAAAAGAGTATAAGCAGTGCGGGGAAAAGGCGTACATCTGAAGCCACACCCCTTCCGCTTTCTAAGATTCAGAGCTCCGATGAGGAGCGAACAACCACCGGCATGCCGGAATTGGACAGGGTGTTAGGCGGAGGAATCGTCAAGGGTTCACTGGTTCTGGTGGGCGGAGATCCGGGAATCGGAAAATCCACGCTGTTACTTCAGGTGTGCCATAACCTCTGCAACGGAGCTGGAGAAGGAACAAAGTCATCATCGGAAGAGGGCCGGCATGTTTTGTACATATCGGGAGAAGAGTCCTTGCAGCAGATTAAGCTAAGGGCGGATCGGCTTGGCGAATTTTCGGATGCGTTGGAGCTGTTATGTGAGACGAATCTGGAAGTAATCAGGGAAGTGATTGAGCGCGGAAAACCACAGGTAGTCATCGTAGACAGTATCCAGACCATGTACAGTGATGAAGTAGGGTCTGCACCGGGCAGTGTGTCACAGGTGCGAGAAGCTACCGGCGTCTTTATGCAGATTGCAAAGGGCATGGGAATTTCTATATTTATAGTAGGACATGTAACGAAGGAAGGTGTTGTGGCAGGTCCGCGCGTGCTGGAGCACATGGTGGATACCGTGCTCTATTTTGAGGGAGACCGGCATGAGAGCTATCGCATTTTGCGTGGCGTGAAGAATCGTTTTGGCTCCACCAATGAGATCGGCGTGTTTGAGATGCGCTCGGAAGGTCTGGTAGAGGTGGAAAATCCATCGGAGTATATGCTCAGCGGAAAACCCAAGGATGCATCCGGATCGGTGGTTGCATGTTCTATGGAAGGAACCCGTCCGGTTCTCTTGGAAATTCAGGCATTGGTTTGTCATAGCTTTTTTAACAATCCCAGACGTACAGCTACTGGAACAGACTATAATCGTGTGAATCTGCTTATGGCAGTTCTGGAAAAGCGCCTTGGTATGCAGCTTTCCGATTGCGATGCCTATGTGAATATTGCGGGGGGAATACGCATGACCGAGCCCGCCATTGACCTTGGCATCGTACTGGCAATCATCTCCAGCAAGCTGGATCTGACGATTGATGAGCGCACAATCTGTTTCGGCGAGGTTGGACTGAGCGGGGAAGTGCGTGGAGTGAGTATGGCAGAACAGCGTGTGATGGAGGCAAAAAAGCTTGGCTTTGAGACCTGCGTTCTTCCGCAGGTGTGCAAGGATAGCCTTCTGTCAACCGGTGCGGCAGTACAATCCCGCGTGCAGGGAATTCAGCTTGTAGGCGTCGCCAATGTGAAGGAGGCCCTTGATGCAATCCGAAGCAGATAAATGATGTTGGCAGCAGGTTGTGACAGTGAGGAAAATACATATATTTTGAGTTGAATATAAAAAACAGACAATTTCGACAATTTATGATTTTTGCGACAATTATACTACTTTAAAAAATGTCGATTTTCCGGTTGACTTTGTCGGAAACGCATGCTAATATAAACAAGCTGACTCGCGGCGCTAAGCTGTGGGACAGAAAAAAGTAAAAAAGTTGTTGACAAACAGTTCTGAAGCTGATATACTCAAGAAGTTGTCGCGTAAGACAGGCAACAACAAAGAACCTTGATAACTGAACAGTGAAAAACCTTGAAATGATTCCAAAAAA
>CAMBLG010000024.1 GCA_945868435.1 uncultured Lachnospiraceae bacterium | reverse complement strand
TACCTGGGCATGTTCGGGACTTGCACCCGTTAGAGCGCGCCCATGGCGCGCGAACGAAAAAGACTGCCGAGTATCTCGACAGTCCTTTGTATCTTACCAGATTCCCATGTTCAAAACCATTGCAATGACCAAAAACAAAACAACGCAAGCTCTTGTAATCTTCACGAGCATACCTTCCATCGAACGTCCTTTGTTCTTGCCCCAGTAAGTATCTGCTGCACCGGCGATTGCGCCAAGTCCTGCTGACTTACCTTCCTGCATTAAGATAACAACTGTAATAACAATACTCAGTATAATAAACACAACAGTTAAAATCGTATTTAAAACGGTCACGATTTCCACCTCCTAATATTTGTATTCGGTCACACTCACGACTGAACAAGTATACCACATCCAAACAGCCATTTCAACTTTTTTTTAAAATTTGTCATTGTATTTGTCATTACATGAGATTTTCTTTTCCATTTATCAAAGAATACATTATAATTAAGAACAGAAATCTTTGACCGCGCCCTGTTATTATCCGGCATTTTTCCAAAATATACGCCAGCTGGATTACCATCGGATACAAGACCGGCTCCATGGATGACGTCATGCAGCAGTTCTGTACTGCCTACGAAGAGGAAAGCGATGCGAGACTTGCCCGGACCAACAGCCTTTGAATCTTCTAGGCTCATAGCCGCGTTATACACTTTACATTATTGGACCGGACATGATGGTGAAACGGCTGAACCTGTAATGCGAAGAAGCTGATTATACTTGGCTGTCCGCTCACCTCGGCACGGTGCACCTGTCTTGATCCAGCCGACGTTGACGCCCACTGCGAGATCCGCGATAAAAGAATCCTCCGTCTCTCCGGAGCGATGGGAAATCACCGCCTGATAGCCATTTACCTGTGCCAGTTCGATGGCATCCATGGCCTCTGTCAGAGTTCCAATCTGATTTACTTTGATCAACACGGCATTGGCCACGTGCAGGTCAATGCCGCAGCGGATACGCTTTGTATTGGTGACAAACAGATCGTCTCCTACCAGCATCACCTTACTACCCAATCGGGCGGTCAGTTTTTGCCAGCCTTCCCAATCTTCCTCGTCCAACGGATCCTCAATGGAGATCAGCGGATATTCGTTGATCAGTTCTTCAAAAAGGGCGATCATCTCCTCCGCGCTTCGGATCACTTCATTTTGCGATTCCTCTTTCTGTGTCTCCTCGTCCTGCGGATTCTCCTGATTCTGTGATACACGGCGTTCTCCCGGAAAATGATACATTCCATCTTCCTCGCAATATAA
Organism: uncultured Lachnospiraceae bacterium; assembly: GCA_945868435.1. Classification (GTDB taxonomy): domain Bacteria; phylum Bacillota; class Clostridia; order Lachnospirales; family Lachnospiraceae; genus Roseburia. The sequence goes on along the minus strand of CAMBLG010000024.1, from coordinate 24,903 downwards.
TTCCGAGGTGGCCGCATCCATGGCAAACGCCACATCTTTGCCCACCTCATAGCCTGCCATCTTCACCGCCTCACTCAAAAGTGCAAACACTTCCCCCGCATTGGCCAGATCCGGTGCAAAACCTCCCTCATCTCCCACCGCAGTGGAAAGCTTCTTTTCATTTAACAGTTGCTTTAGGAAATGATACACCTCAGCTCCCATGCGAAGTGCTTCCGGAAAATTGCAGGCGCCTACCGGCACGATCATAAACTCCTGAAAATCCAGCGAGTTCTTCGCGTGAACGCCACCGTTGATCACGTTCATCATCGGGCGCGGCCACACCTTGGCATTGCAGCCTCCCAGATACTGATACAGTGGGAGATCCAATGCTTTAGCCCCACAGCGGGCACAGGCCAGCGACACGCCCAGCAGCGCATTTGCTCCCAGATTTCCCTTATTGTCCGTTCCATCCAGTTCGATGAGTCTGCGGTCGATCGCAATCTGATCCAACACATTCATGCCTATGAGTTCTTTTCGAATTCTCGTGTTGATATGGTCGATCACCTTCTGCACACCCAATCCGAAAAAGCGCGGATCGCCGTCTCTTAGCTCCACCGCCTCAAACTGTCCTGTACTGGCACCGGAAGGCACCGATGCCATGCCAATGGTCTTCTTTCCCGTGGTCTCCGTCTGCGCCGTCACTTCCACCTCCACCGTCGGGTTTCCTCTGGAATCTAAGATTTCTCTTCCGTATACATCTACGATTTGAATCATTAAAGACATAAAAACAGCCTCCCTGGTTTTTTCATAGTTTTTACCAGAAAGGCTGTAAATATACAATTCAGTTATTTTTTCTATACATTAATCTCTGCAGTCATTCCCAGTTCATCCTTGTTGGCATCCAACACCGGCTGAACCACATCGCGAAGGAAAACCTCTACCTGACGCGGTGCACGTCCCACGTACAGCTCCGGCTTCAAGGTCTCTGTAATCTGTTCCTTTGTCAGTCCAAATGCAGGATCAGCGGCAATGAGATCCACAAGATTGTTGTCCTTGCCTTCCTCTTTCACGGTCTTGCCTGCTTCCATGCTGAGCTGACGGATCTTCTCATGAAGTTCCTGGCGATTGCCACCCTGCTTCACAGCATCCATCATGATGTTCTCCGTTGCCATGAATGGAATCTCAGCCATAAAGTGCTTCTCGATTACCTTTGGATAAACAACCAGACCGTCTACCACGTTCAGACACAGATCCAGGATTCCATCAATGGCCAAAAAGCCCTCCGGAATGGACAGACGCTTGTTTGCAGAGTCGTCCAGCGTTCTCTCAAACCACTGTGTTGCGGAAGTGATTGCAGGATTTAAAGCATCCACCATCACATAGCGGGATAGTGATGCGATTCGCTCACTTCTCATCGGATTGCGCTTGTATGCCATAGCAGAGGAACCGATCTGATTCTTCTCGAAGGGCTCTTCCACTTCCTTCAAATGCTGCAGAAGGCGGATATCGTTAGACATCTTATGAGCGCTGGCTGCAATGCCTGCCAGAACGTTTATCACGCGGGTGTCCACCTTGCGGGAATAGGTCTGTCCGGAAACCGGATAACAAGCCTCAAAGCCCATCTTCTTTGCGATCATCGGATCAATCTTGTCGATGGTCTCCTGATCTCCGTCAAACAATTCCAGGAAGCTTGCCTGGGTTCCGGTGGTTCCCTTGGAACCAAGTAGCTTTAACGTGCTCTGCACATACTCCAGATCCTCCAGATCCATCAGAAATTCCTGGGTCCAGAGTGTGGCGCGTTTTCCGACGGTAGTCGGCTGTGCCGGCTGAAAATGGGTGAAAGCCAGTGTCGGCAGCTCCTTGTACTTCTCTGCAAATGCAGACAGCTCTGCAATCACATTCACCAACTTTTTGTGTACCAGCTTCAGTGCCTCGTTCATCACGATAATATCTGTATTATCCCCCACATAGCAGGAGGTTGCTCCCAGATGAATGATTCCGGCTGCCTTTGGACACTGCTGCCCGTATGCATACACATGGCTCATAACATCGTGGCGCACCAGCTTCTCGCGCTCCTTTGCCACGTCATAGTTGATATCATCCACATGAGCCTTCATCTCATCGATCTGCTCCTGCGTGATGACCGGCTTACCGTTCTCAGAAAGTCCCAGCTCCATCTCGGTCTCAGCAAGGGCAATCCACAGCTTGTGCCATGTGGAAAACTTCATATCCTGTGAGAAAATGTACTGCATTTCCTTGCTGGCATATCTCTCGGAAAGCGGACTGCTATATCTATCTGTGCTCATATCTATCTCCTTCTATGTCTGCTGTATTGCCGGCTCTCTAACGCGCCAGCTTTCTCTCCATATCGATGCTCTTGTCAAAGTAATCTCCGCGGATATCCTCCTTCGGCGGCTCCATCGGATACACTCCGGTAAAGCATCCCTTACAGATCGGAAGTCCATCCACCATCTCGGAAAGACGGTCAATTTCCAGATATCCCAGAGAGTCCGCTCCGATAATCTGACGAATCTCTTCGATTGTCCGATTGTAAGCAATCAACTGCTCTCTTGCCGGAATATCCGTACCGAAGTAACATGGCCACAAGAATGGCGGCGAACTGATCCGCACATGCACCTCTGTGGCACCGGCATCACGAAGCATGCGGACAATACGGTCCGATGTGGTACCTCTTACAATGGAGTCGTCAATCATGATGACACGCTTGCCTGCCACTGCCTCCTTGAGTACGTTCAGCTTCACCTGTACACTGGACTCACGGCTGGACTGCTTCGGCTTGATAAAGGTTCGACCCACATAACTGTTCTTGACAAAAGCCGTGCCATACGGAATTCCGGACTCCAATGAGTAACCCAGTGCCGCTGCATTGCCGGATTCCGGCACACCCGTCACCAGATCAGCCTCCACCGGCGAATCCTGTGCCAGAAAACGGCCGGCCTTAATACGGCTGGCATATACACTCTCTCCGTCGATCCGGCTGTCCGGTCTTGCAAAGTATATGTACTCGAAAATGCATCGCGCCTCCTGTTCCTGCGGAAGTGCCATGGTCATATCCGACTCAATGCCGTTCTCCGGAGAAATCGTCACAACCTCTCCCGGACGAACATCCCGGACGAACTCTGCGCCAATGGTATCCAAAGCACAGGTCTCAGAAGTAATGATATACGAATTATCGCGTTTTCCAATGCAAAGCGGCTTAAATCCGAACGGATCTCTGGCACCAATCAGCTTGCGTGGGCTGGATACCACCAGCGCATACGCACCCTTTAACTTCATGCAGGCTCTGCGCACCGCTTCCTCGGCAGTCTTGGAATTCAATCTCTCCCTTGCAATAATATAGGCAATTACCTCAGAATCGATGGTCGTCTGGAAGATCGCACCGGTATACTCCAGATCATGACGCAGCTCATTGGCATTGATCAGATTGCCGTTGTGGGCCAACGCCAGTGTTCCCTTCACATAGTTGAGTACCAGAGGCTGCGCATTCTCTCTGGTAGAAGAACCTGCGGTGGAATACCGCACATGTCCCACACCGATGTCGCCCTTCATGGATTCCAGATGTTCTGGCGTAAACACTTCATTTACGAGTCCCATCCCCTTGTAGGAGAGCACCTTTCCCTTGGGACCGCTGGTATCGCTCACCGCAATACCGCAGCTCTCCTGACCTCTGTGCTGCAGAGCAAAAAGGCCATAGTAAATGGAAGAAGCCACGTCTCCCCCATCAAAATCATACATTCCGAAGACACCACACTCCTCGTGCAATACATCCTCGTCTATGCTGTTATCAAAAATCATATCCTGATTCATAATCTGTGAAGTCTCCTGTATTATTTCCGAATAGAGGTTCTAGCGGCAAAAAGGCGTTCCTGTCAGAAGCTCATATGCCTCCTTGTACTTGTCAACGGTCTTCGTAACAACCTCCTCCGGAAGCAGGTAATCACTGTCCGGATTGGCTTTCAGCCAGTCTCTCACATACTGCTTGTCAAAAGACGGCTGACCCTGTCCAGGCTCGTATCCCTCCAATGGCCAGAATCTGGAGCTGTCCGGCGTCAGCATCTCATCACCGAGAACAACCCTGCCATTCTCATCCAGACCAAACTCAAACTTGGTATCCGCAATGATGATACCCTTAGAAAGTGCATACTCTGCACACTTCTTGTACAATGCAATGGTACAGTCCTTAATCTGGGTCGCATAGTCCTCACCCTTGCCCGGATAAATCTTCTCCAGCACTTCTACCGACTGCTCGAAGGAAATGTTCTCGTCATGATCTCCAAGCTCAGCCTTGGTGCTCGGTGTGTAGATTGGCTCCGGCAGCTTATCGGACTCCACAAGTCCCTCCGGCAGACGGATTCCACATACCGTACCGTTCTCCTTGTAGCTTGCCCAGCCGCTTCCGGTAATATATCCGCGAACGATACACTCAATCGGAAGCATCTCAAGCTTCTTGCACATCATGCTGTTGCCATCAAAACGCTCCTGCTGGAAAAACTCCGGCATATCCTTTACATCCACAGAAAGCATGTGGTTTGGAACGACATCCTTTGTAAATTCAAACCAGAACTTGGACATCTGGGTAAGAATCGCACCCTTGTCTGTAATCTTGTTCTTCAAAATATTATCAAATGCGGAAATGCGGTCTGTCGCAACAATGATCAGGCTGTCACCGTTGTCATATACCTCTCTGACCTTACCTTCCTTAAATGGCTTAAACTCCTGCATGTTATCCTCCTCGTATCAGTTGTTCTGTATTCTTATTTCACGATCAAAGACTTTCCGGTCATTTCTGCCGGCTGCTCTAATCCCATAATCTCTAAGAGAGTCGGTGCAATATCTGCCAGACAGCCGCCCTCACGCAGCTTCATGGAAGGATCTGCATTGACCAGAATAAACGGAACCGGATTGGTCGTGTGAGCCGTGTGCGGCTTACCTGTCTCGTAATCGATCATCTTCTCTGCATTGCCGTGGTCTGCGCAGATGAACATCACGCCATCCACATCCTTAATTGCCTGTACTGCATCTCCAACCAGAGCATCCACACGCTCAACGGCTGCAACTGCTGCCGGAATCACACCGGTATGACCTACCATGTCAGGGTTTGCAAAGTTGATAACGATGACATCATACTTGTCGGACTTGATTGCCTCAACCAGATCCATACCTACCTCCGGAGCACTCATCTCCGGCTTCAGATCATAGGTAGCCACATCCTTAGGAGAATTGACAAGAAGACGGGCCTCATCCACGTTCGGCTCCTCCACGCCACCGTTGAAGAAGAAGGTTACATGGGCATACTTCTCTGTCTCAGCAAGGCGCAGCTGCTTCTTACCGCATTTTGCAAGGTACTCACCGAAGGTGTTGTGAATCTCTTCCTTCTCGAATGCGATGATCTTATTCGGAATTGTCTCATCGTAATCCTTGAAGCATACATAAGTCAACGGAATAAACGGTCTGTCAAAACCGGTAAACGCATCATCACAGAATGCACGTGTAATCTCACGGGCACGGTCCGGACGGAAATTGAAGAAAATTACGGAATCGTTCTCCTTAACGACTGACAACGGTGCGCCCTTCTCATCGGTGATTACCGTCGGAAGTACGAACTCATCGGTTACGTCCTGAGCATAGGATTCTGTCATAGCAGCTACCGCGCTGGCTGCCTGAACACCCTCGCCCTTGGTCAGAGAATCATATGCCTTCTGCACACGATCCCAGTTGTTATCACGGTCCATTGCATAATAACGGCCGGAAATAGAAGCAATCTTGCCCACTCCGATCTCTGCCATCTTAGCTTCCAGCTGCTGGATAAAATCCTTACCGGATGCAGGCGGTGTATCACGACCGTCTAAGAAAGCATGTACAAACACCTTGGTAAGTCCCTGCTTTTGGGCCATCTCAAGAAGACCGTACAAATGTGTAATGTGGCTATGCACACCACCATCTGACAACAGGCCCCACAGATGAAGGTCTGAGTCATTCTTCTTACAGTTTTCCATCGCTGCCAACAGTGCCTTATTCTGGAAAAAGTCACCGTCCTCTATGGACTTGGTGATTCTGGTCAGATCCTGATAAATAATGCGGCCGGCACCGATATTCATATGTCCAACCTCGGAGTTTCCCATCTGTCCATCCGGAAGTCCTACAGCAAGTCCGGAAGCATTACCCGGAACAAACGGGCATTCCTTCATCAGCTTGTCCATAACAGGGGTGTTGGCCATGGCAATCGCATTCCCTTCGGTCTTTTCATTCAGACCATAACCATCCAGTACCATCAATACTACAGGTTTCTTACTCATGTCTTTGTCCTCTCTTCTTGTCTATTTCATATTGTTGTATAAGTGAAAACTTTGTTTGAAAAACGATGCGTCAGCACAAGCGAACGCCTGATATATATAATACATGATTTAGGCGGGATTGCAAGTGGTTGCGCCAACTTTTGGCACTTTCACACCTTTTCCCGCCCGCCAAGATTTTCTTTTGTTAAAACCGCCCTCATTGCAGGTTTCCCACAATGTCAATGACGCGTCCCTCATTATCCGTAAGGTCATCCCTCAGTCCGTATTTCCGTCCTGATGTGTACGCATAAGGGGATACTCCCGGCTCAGTCACATCCCTGTATGAGAAAAAGCATCCGTTCTCATCAATTCCCACATTGGTAGAGATATCCGCCACATACTGATAAAAGGCTTTCTTATCCTCCTCGGAAGTGAGCATCTTTGTCTGCATTTTCTTCTGCACACACGGCAGCATGATTAAAGACAGCTCGCCGTCCGCATCCACCTGCAACTGTGCGATTGTTGTGTACAACGTTCCCGTGGAGAACCAGAAATTGCCCAGACTGTACGCAACCGGCACATTCTTCACAAAGCTGACACCCTGCAGCCGGTGTGGATGTCCGCCGATAATTGCGTCAGCCCCTGCATCCACATAGGCTTCCGCCATCCGCGCCTGTTCACTGTCATAGTTTATTTTGCCTTCTGCCCCCCAATGGATAAATGCAATGACATAATCACTGTTGGCATCCGCCTTGCGTATTGCCGCCAGCACATATTCTTCCTGCTGTGTTTTCAGCACTCCTGGCGTACTCTCCCCCGCCGCCCTGGTAAAATGCGAAAACCGCTCAATCTCCGTTGCAGACACAATGGCAAACTTGCGGCCGCCCACAACAAAATACCGGATTGCGGAAGCCTCCGCCACATCCCGTCCAGCACCACTGTACACAATGCCTGCCTCAGCCAGCGTGTCCATGGTATCCAAAATTCCCTCTTCCCCGTAATCAAAGGAGTGATTGTTGGCAAGGGACACTATATCCGTGCCAAAAAGCTCCAAAAGCTTTACCTTCTCCGGATCTGCCTGAAATGTGTAGGTCTTGCCCTCCAGAGCAGCATCACAGTCCGTATAGGTAAACTCGTTGTTCACCATCGTAAGATCCGCACTCTTAAGTTCCTCCCTCACATCCAAAGAAACGCACGACTCCACGCCGCCCTCCTCCGCAGCCTTCATGGTGCACCAATCATCGTCAAAATTGGTATCTCCCACAAAATCCAGCTTGATACAGGACGGATCTGCTGCCTCCTTCCACACCACATCCCGCCACAGGTAAGTAGCATATCCATGAGCTTTGCAGTATTCCATCCAAAGCACATGTATGGTATTATCGGTCAGGTCATACCACAGCTGTGTATCCCTGCTGCCAGCCCGAAGTTCCTCCGCCAACGCCGGCAGAGTCTCCATGCCGTATTTTGCACCGACCCAGCTCAAAAAGGATTCATCCACAGGATATCCGCAGAAAAATGTCTTGGAACCACAGTCCAGAATCTGCTCCATGGCAGTGCACGCATCCTTCATCGAAACATCTTGATCTGCTGTATCCGAATTCTTGTCTTCAATTATCTCTGTGTTCTCAATTGGCTCTATCCCTTCCGTATCGGAGACCATATACACCGGCACTCGCCCGTCGGTGAGTTCTCCCGCCTCAGCCGCATCCCACGGAAGATCCCCAGGCCACCGATCGGCGCTCACAGACCAGAGCACCACAAAAAAGACCGAAAGCAATAAAACATTCATCATTCGTTTACTCATGTCTTACATTTTAACGCCTTTTTCTTTTGCTGTCTAGTAAAAAAGGCTGTCCGCCCTGCATTTACATGCAAAACGAACAGCCTTTTATTCGCTTCAAATCATTCGGCTTAGTAGTTTACAATGGAACCGAAATCAGCCTTTAAGCTGGCTCCGCCAACCAGACCGCCATCGATGTCCGGCTTAGCAAACAGCTCTGCTGCATTGCCGGCATTTACAGATCCGCCGTACTGGATACGAACAGCCTCTGCTGTCGGTGCATCGTAGATTTCCTTAATGCACTCACGAATTGCGCCACATACTTCCTGTGCCTGATCAGAAGTAGCAGTCTTTCCTGTTCCGATTGCCCAAATCGGCTCATAAGCGATCACCATCTTAGCAACATCAGAAGCCGGAACACCTGCCAGATCAGACTTGATCTGCAGACGAATCCAGTCAAGGGTTACGCCCATCTCTCTCTGCTCCAGTGACTCCCCACAGCAAAGAATCGGAGTAAGACCTGCCTCGAAGGCCTTCTTAACCTTCTTGTTCAGAAGCTCGTCGTCCTCCTTGAAGTAATCACGTCTCTCAGAATGTCCAAGGACAACGTACTTAACGCCTGCATCTACCAACATCTCAGCAGAGATCTCACCGGTGTAAGCCCCCTTCTCCTCGAAATACATATTCTCAGCACCAACCTCAACGTTGGTTCCCTTAACAGCCTCTACAACCGGTACGATGTCGATTGCAGGAACACAGTATACAACGTCTACGCTGTCAGAAGCCACAAGTGGCTTTAACTCTTCTACTAACTTTACAGCCTGACTGGGAGTCATGTTCATCTTCCAGTTACCGGCTACAATTTTTCTTCTTGCCATGAAATTATACCTTCCGTTCTTACATCTTTTTGAACATTTATTTATCGTCTGCAGCCATTACACCAGGAAGCTCCTTGCCCTCGAGGAACTCAAGAGAAGCTCCACCTCCGGTAGAGATGTGGCTCATCTTATCGCCATATCCCATCTGGTTCACTGCTGCTGCGGAATCGCCACCACCGATAATGGTTGTAGCATCAGTCTCAGCAAGAGCCTTTGCAACTGCAAGTGTACCTGCTGCAAGTGTCGGGTTCTCGAAGACACCCATCGGTCCATTCCAAACAACAGTCTTAGCAGTCTTAACTGCATCGGCAAAGAGCTCAGCACTCTTCGGTCCGATATCGCAGCCCTCGCGGTCAGCCGGCATAGCAGTAATATCGCAAACCTCAGTCTCAACCGGTCCATCGATTGGATTCGGGAAATCCTTAATAGTAACAGCATCAACCGGAAGAAGAATCTTCTTGCCCATCTTCTCAGCCTTAGCCATCATTTCCTTACAGTACTCAATCTTCTCATCGTCGCACAGAGACTTTCCGATCTCGTAACCCTGAGCCTTAATGAATGTGTAAGCCATACCACCACCGATGATCAGGGTATCACACTTCTCAAGCAGGTTGTTGATTACGTTCAGCTTATCTGCAACCTTAGCACCGCCAAGGATTGCAACGAATGGACGAACCGGATTCTCAACTGCATTGCCAAGGAAGTTAATCTCCTTCTGCATTAAGTATCCAACAACATTCTCGCCGCCCTTTGCGCTGATGAACTTTGTTACACCTGCAACAGAAGCATGTGCTCTGTGAGAAGAACCGAATGCATCACATACGTATACGTCAGCCAGATCAGCAAGCTCCTTAGAGAACTCCTCACCGTTCTTGGTCTCCTCAGCGCCACGGAAACGTGTATTCTGAAGTAATACAACATCTCCCTCGTTCATTGCATTGACAGCTGCAGTAGCAGCCTCACCTGTAACGTTGTAGTCTGCTACAAAGTTTACTTCCTTGCCAAGCTTCTCAGACAGTCTCTTTGCAACAGGTGCCAGTGACTCTCCCTCGTTCGGTCCATTCTTAACTTTGCCAAGATGAGAGCAAAGGATTACCTTGCCGCCATCATTTAAAAGCTTCTGAATGGTAGGAAGTGCTGCAACAATACGGGTCTCATCTGTGATCACGCCATCCTTAAGAGGTACGTTGAAATCACATCTCACAAGAACTCTCTTGCCTTTTACATTGATATCATCAACTGATTTCTTATTTAATCCCATGTTAATCTCCGTTCTGCCTTACGGCGGTTATATTAGATTCCGGAAAATCCCCTCCGCAGCTGAGGACTCCCCGATGTCTGATCACATCGGAAAAAAAGGTCCGGCCCTATTCACCTGGCCGGACCTTTTTGTTCCACTTATTTTGTGAAATAACTTCTTAGTTTAACTCAGAGAAGTACTTAATTGTACGAACCATCTGAGATGTGTAGCTGTTCTCGTTATCATACCAAGAAACAACCTGTACAAGGTTATCCTCGCCTACCATTGTCTGAGTAGCATCGAAGATTGAACCATATGTGCTTCCTACGATATCAGAAGAAACGATCTCATCCTCATTGTAGCCGAAAGACTCTGTAGAAGCTGCCTTCATAGCTGCATTGATCTCTTCCTTAGTTACAGACTTCTCAACAGTAGCAACTAAGATTGTTGTAGAACCTGTAGGGGTTGGTACACGCTGTGCAGATCCGATGAGCTTACCGTTCAGCTCTGGGATAACAAGGCCGATAGCCTTTGCAGCACCAGTAGAGTTAGGAACGATATTAACAGCACCTGCACGAGATCTTCTCAAATCACCCTTACGCTGTGGTCCGTCAAGGATCATCTGATCACCTGTGTATGCATGAATTGTGCTCATGATACCAGACTTGATTCCAGCGAGGTCATTCAGAGCCTTAGCCATTGGAGCTAAGCAGTTTGTTGTACAAGAAGCTGCAGAGATGATAGTATCCTCTGGCTTAAGTGTTGTGTGGTTAACATTGTATACGATAGTAGGAAGATCGTTACCTGCCGGTGCAGAGATAACTACCTTACGAGCTCCAGCGTTGATATGTGCCTGAGCCTTCTCCTTGCTGGTGTAGAAACCAGAGCACTCTAAAACAACGTCTACCTTTAACTCACCCCATGGGCAATTGTTTGCATCTGGGAAAGCGTAGATCTTGATTGTCTGTCCGTCAACAGTGATAGAATCCTCTCCAGCAGAAACTGTATCTGCTAAAGCATACTTACCCTGAGAGCTGTCATACTTTAATAAGTGAGCCAACATCTTAGGACTTGTTAAGTCGTTGATTGCTACCACTTCGTATCCCTCTGCTTTGAACATCTGTCTGAAAGCAAGACGACCGATACGGCCGAATCCGTTGATTGCTACTCTTACTGCCATTCTTAATTCCTCCTAGAATTGTAAATAAATAGTCTCTTAGGACTTGCGTCCTCAAGCTTTCTTTATTCTAACCAATTTTTCCCGAAAATTCAAGCCTTTTTCTTGGCCTTGTTAATTTTTTGTCAGTTTTCACTTTTTTTCTCAATCCGCGGCCTTTTCATTTGTCTATTCGTGAAAATGCGATACATGACCTAAAACGTTTCCAGCCTCTTTCCTTTTTTCCGGGTTGTGTGCTATGATGATACCAGTTGACAGACTTCGCCTGCATGCAGGCATCACCATACGACCATGTGCCAAAAGGAGGCATCTACCTATATGAATACGTTCACTCCCAAATCCCCTACAGGCCTATGGGACACCCATATGCACACACACCACTCCGGCGACAGCCAGGCTGCACCGGAAGATATGATTGCCGCCGCTATGGCAAACGGACTGTCCGGTCTCTGTTTTACCGACCATTGCGACTACGATTATCGGGAGGATCCGGATCTGTTCTTATTAAATGTTTCGGATTACCACACAGAGATTGAAGCACTTCAGGCCAAATACGCAGAGCAATTTCCCATCTGCTGGGGAATTGAGATTGGCTTGCAGCCGCACATTGTGGAGACCAACAACGCACTCATCTCCTCTCATCCGTTCGATTTTGTCATAGGCTCCTCCCACGTCATCCACGGAATGGACCCTTATTACGCAAAATATTATGAAGGGAGAAGCGAAGACGCCGCCTATCTTGAATACTTCGAATCCATTTTGGAGAATCTTCACACGGACGTGGATTTCGACGTATACGGCCATCTGGACTATGTTGTGCGCTACGGTCCCAACAAAAACGCCTTCTATTCCTATGAGAAATATGCGGATATCATCGACGAAATCCTGACTACTCTCATCCAACTGGGAAAAGGAATTGAACTCAACACTGCCGGATTCAAATACGGTCTGGGACACCCAAACCCTACGGAAGCCATCCTTGCCCGTTACCGTGAACTGGGCGGCAAAATCATCACCATCGGCTCTGACGCCCATGCGCCGGAGCACGTTGCATATGATTTTCACAAGGTAAAAGGCTTGCTACGTGCTGCCGGATTTACTCACTATACAGTATTTAGGCAGCGTAAACCGGTGTTTCTTCCACTGAATTTGGTAGAAAATGCATGATTTATACAATATAAATTAAAAAAATTTTAAGAAATTTCGTTTTAGGTATTGCAAAATTTTGATTTAAGATTATAATGTAGTTATTGAATAGGGTTATTCGTATAGCATTTTAATGTGCGAGATGAGTAAGTAGTTCAATTTTATCAAACAATTATCTAATTAACTACTCAGTTACTCAATTACTTTTTTAAGTAACTAAGAAGGAGCAGGTTTCCTCGCCTGCTCCTTTCTTTGTGTATCTGTGAGGAAATACTATATGAAATAAACAATCTCCTCCAGATATTTTTGAAGAATCTTTTCGGCTTCCTGCCTTCTTGATTTGCTGCAGGTCATCTCTTTCCCGTTCTTCAGAAGAACCGCAACCCCAATCGACTCAATGTATGCGCAATTAATCAGAAAACTTTTGGACGTATGCACGAAATAAAGACTTTTTAAGCGATCCTCATAATTGGACAGTTTATCGCGGACCTGATAATCTTCCGTATTGCAGTGGATATGAATATAATGGCCCTTGCTCTCCATATAGATAATGTTTTCCACCGGAATCATGAGATCCCCGCGTTTTCTCTGAATACGAATGGCGCTCTTCTGATGCTCCTCATACCACAATTCCTTCAGCACCTTTACAAGTTCCTCCGACCATTCCGCCTTACGAATGTATTGGAACGGGCGATAAGAAAATGCCTCATATACATCCTCATCATAATCACTCAGGAAAACCAGAAACACATTCGGTCGGCTCCTGCGGAGCTGTGCTGCCAAGCTATATCCATTCACATCCGACAGCCGCGTATTCAGGAAGATTAAGTTCACAGGATACTCTGTCACCTTGGAAAAGTCTTTTCCATTCTCAAAATACTTCAGTTCTACTTCAAGATTTTTCTCCCTGTAAAACCGGACAACCTGTTCCCCAAACTGCTTTGCAAACTTTTTATCTGAATCGCAAATTGCTATATTCCACATGGCACTGCGCTCCTCTTATTTTTTCTTCAGTAATCCCCAATAGAATATAAAATTAAGCGCAGAAACACAGTTAGATTCAGTCGGCATATTCGTTTGTTTTCGTTAGTTTTTGTTGGTTTATGTTGATATTTCCCGAATTGCCATATATAATAAACATACAAACAAAAAGGATTGGTAAATTATGGAACGAGAACTAATAATTTTACTTGTTGAAGATGATGAAAAAGCCTGCGAAGAACTTCGCAGTTACATAGAACAGACCTCCGACATCCACTTGCAGGGTATCACCAACAATTCAACCGAAGCCTTAGAGCTCGTTCGCTCAGGTCTTCCGGATGCGGTCATTCTGGATCTGGAGCTTCATTATGGCGGGGGAAATGGATTATTCTTTCTGGATGGCTTGAAAAAGATGAACCTGTCTCATCGCCCGTACATACTGGTCACGACAAACAACTCCAGCGTCATTACCCTGGAACAGGCGCGCAGCATGGGCGCTGACTTCATTATGGCAAAATACGAATCACAGTATTCCGCCCAGTACGTGGTTGAATTCCTCCGTATGATGAGCGACGTAATCTTGGAAGCAAAGGCGCAAACACAGAATTCTGCTCCCGTAGTCTCCGAAGAAGAACGTACCCGCAGCCTTACGCAGCGCATACATCGGGAATTGGATTTTGTAGGTATCAGCCCGAAGGCAATTGGCTATCAGTACCTGACTGACGCAATCCTTCTGACATTCCACGATCCACAGCCCAATCTCTGTCGTAAGCTCAGTGAAAAGTATCACAAAACTGACGTCAGCATTGAACGTGCCATGCAGAATGCCATCAACCGGGCCTGGCGCACAAGTGATCCCGACGACCTTCTGGAACACTATACCGCACGTATTCGCTCTGACAAAGGAGTTCCTACGCTCATGGAATTTGTGTCCCATTATGTAAATGTGCTGCGGCTGGAGTATTGATGGATATATCTGCGTTCGATAGAGCGGAGATATCCATCTAGATAATTATTTGCAAATACTTTTAACCAAAAAACAACATATATAAAACATCCCAAAATGCCTGCATTCTCTTACACCTCCTTTTATGGATAATGTAAGAAAAAATGCTGCTTATTTCTTTTATAACCAGACCTTTTATACTATTGGTTTTTATTACTTTTTAGAGGTGTTACATGAGCTATACATTCATTAAAAATTTTTTCTTATATGCAATGGCTTTCTATTCTTTTCTGAAATTAATCACTAATAAAACCAATCTTCGCATCTATATGCAAACATTAGTTGTTTCCGTTTTTCTCTCTGCCCTTGCCTCATTTGTTTTTGTTAAGCTTTCAACCATATATTTTCCGTTGCTTTTATTTTCTTATTTAATAACCCTTTATCTTTTTACCCGTAAACAACACTATTTTTCTATTCTCTACGCTCTTGTATCGATTGGTTTTGCATATATTTCATATATCTTGTCGTCCCTGCTCACTACAACGATAGGCTTTTTATTTATTAATAGTTCGATTCTAAACTACGTTCCTCATTTTGCACTTATTGCAGGTATCCTATCGACAATTAATATTTGTCTGTTGCTCAGAGGTAAGCGCATACAAAAATCTCTTCATTTGATATGCAGTTACAGTAACATATATATGTATGCCTTCCTATTTTTCTCTATTATTTTGATTGTCGTAAGTGCACAATCAAAGTTTCAGAAAACCAGAAATAATAACACTTTTTCGATTGGTCTGGTCGCCCTTATACTCATCCTCCTCCACATCGTCCGTCGAGAGGTACAGAAGTATTACCTCGCCAAACTGAAAAAGCTGGAGCTGGAATCCCTTCGACAAGAACTTGCGGAGAAAGATGCCATGATTCAAAAGCTTAAGGATAGCAATGATCATCTGGCGCATCTTGTGCACCAGGACAACAAGCTGATCCCAGCAATGGAATCCGCGGTACAACATTACCTGACAGATGCTGCCTCCGCCCCCGAAACACAATTGGTCAAAGGTCAGGCATTGGCGCAGGAGCTCCAGAAGCTTGCAGAAGATCGACAGGGTAACCTTACCTCCTACCATAGTCTACGGGATCTTCCGCATACCGGGCATGCAGGTGTGGATGCCATGCTCTCTCATATGCAGGAACGCGCTCTGGCGCAGAACATTGAATACAAGCTGCAGATTGCGGCAGACTTTTCTACGGCCATCGGCAACCAGATTTCGGAAGCTGACCTGGTTCATCTTCTGTCTGATCTGATTGAAAATGCAATCATTGCGACCAAAACATGCGAACATCGGGAAATATTTATTTCACTTGGAATGCCAAACGGAGTGCCAAGCATAGAAGTAAGAGATTCCGGCACGCCTTTTTCCCCGTCGGTATATCAGGACTTCGGAATTGAGAAGCACTCCACTCATCTGGACGACGGCGGCAGCGGTATCGGACTGATGGACATCTGGTCCCTGAAAAAAAACTACGCAGCCTCCCTGCATATCCACGAATATGCGCCGAAAACTGCGCCTTTTACCAAGCGGATCACACTTCTGTTTGACCGCAAAAACCATTATCTGATCCGAACCTTCCGCCCGCAGGAAATCCTTAAGTGCCGGGCTCGAACGGACATGTATGTACTGCCGCTGGAATAAATAGAAAACGATTGAGATTTGCAGACCGGTATTCTTTTATCATAGTATCTTTATATGACTACTCTACCCAACAACAAAAGAAAGGATACTATGACTATGAGATTACCAAATGGCTACGGCGGAGTTGTAAAGCTCTCCGGCAACAGGAGACGCCCTTACGCCGCCCGCATCACTACCGGCTGGCATGTAAATGACCTCACCGGAAAACGCATTCAACACTACCAGATTCTGGGCTACGCGGCAAGCCGCTCCGAGGCATTGCAGATTCTGGCAAAATACAACGAATATCCATTGGACGCTGATTCTTTGAAGCTTACTTTTTCTGATATCTATGCACGATGGTCGGAGGAAAAATTTCCCACCACCTCCAACTCCAACATCAAAGGCTACCGCGCCGCTTATGCCGTCTGCGAGGACATTGCAGATGTTCCGTTCCGCAATCTGCGGTTAGACGACCTCCAGCGGGTTGTGGATCACTGTGGAAAGAACTATCCCACGCTAAAAAAAGTTCGTGTCCTTTTCAATCAGTTATACGACTATGCCATGAAGCATGAAATCGTCGTAAAGGATTACTCCGAATTTGTCAACATAATCAAATACAAAGACCGCAATCCCAATAAAGCCAACCGCAACCGCATCGATCCCGAAGACATTGAACTTCTGTGGGAGCACAAGGAAGATCGCATGTACCAGACAATTCTGATGCTCATCTACAACGGAGTACGCGTGTCAGAGCTTTTAGACTTGAAAAAAGAACATGTGCATCTGGAAGAGCAATATTTCGATGTCGTTGAGAGCAAAACGGAAAACGGTATCCGCAAAGTCCCCATTGCAGACAAGGTACTTTCCTTCTATTATGGTTGGTACAATGACTGTTCACAAAGTGAGTACCTGATACACACGCTGGACAGTGAGCATTTTACCTATCACAACTACTATCTGAACACGTTCCGCCCGCTCATGAACCGTCTGGGGATCGACTGCACTCCTCACTGTTGCCGTCACACCTGTATCTCTATGCTGGCAGACGCCCACGTAGATCAGACCATCATCAAAAAAATCGTTGGACACTCCGGTGCCATGACACTCACGGAGCGGGTCTACACGCACCTTGATGTGCAGGAGCTGGTTCAAGCGATCAACTTAATATAGCACAAAATAAGAGGCTGAAATCCATCAGCCTCTTAACACTATACACAATATACTAACTTTGCCAGATCCTTGTCCTCTTCAAAATGCTCATCCATCACGTACTTACCACAGTTCAGGGCAATGGCACGCAGTTTCACTTCCGGTGCTGGGGAAAAGTTGAAATATTTACGATAGCTGTCATTCGTCAACGTGCAGGCATACATAGAAAGCAGATGTGCCCCTGCCGAATCCCCGACAGCGAACATGTTGGTTCTCATTCTTCTTTCTGTGCTTCTTCCTTTGTGCGATGAATGGTTCCCCTCGGATGATGCGGCGGTGCGTAAGTTGAAGTCAATCGAAGCGGAATCCTTCCGGCATTGACAATGTTATGCCAGGTTCCCGCCGGTACGAAGATCGTATCCCCTTGCATAACTCTCTGTTTAAAATCCGGATTGTCCTTGTCCGCTCCCATAGTGACAAGCCCAATTCCCTGCTCCACCCGGACCATCTGGTCCGTATCCTCATGTATTTCCGATCCAATCTCACCCCTTACCGGAATGTTCATCAAAGTCATCTGCATGTACTCGCCGGTCCAGAGTGCCGTGCGAAAATTCGGATTGCGCATTGCCATCTGTCCTACATGGACCACATACGGATTCGGACCGTAATCCGCCTGCCCTGTAAACGAATCAAACTTCATAGTATCATCCAATAATAGTTTCTATTAGGATATGCAGACGTTCTCCTTTGGTGACTCTCAATCGCTGGCAACCGGGATTCGAAAACCGGCCTCCAGCATGCGTTTTTCAAACTCTTCCTCTGATATTCCCAGTTTCTCCGCACCTCTTTTTACCCCATAATCACCATCCTGAACAGAAGAATATACTTCAAAAAGTCGGCCCTCTTCTTTTTGATCTTCCCATGCTTTACACATATTTGTCACGCTCCCTTCTTTGTTTACCGGAATATCAACTCCGATAAAAGTATTAATTGCTGATACTGATTCATTATCCATAACTGCAAATTGAGGATTCGTAGCAATCAGTTGTTTCATTGCTTCTCTATCCTCTGACACCTTGATGATTGCCAACACTTCTCCAAGGGTCGTACGGAACTTATCGAAGTTATCTATCTCCTGCGGTATCACCAGATGCATCTTATAGTCCGAAATCAGCGACGTAATACGATCGTCTATTTTTCTGAACATATCGCAAAGGCAGCGCGGAGCATCCCATTGTTCTGCCCCAAGATAAACCGTTAATGTAATTATCGGTGTCAGCTTATCATCCGCATGAAATCCAGACAGAAATTCTGCCCTTGTGCAGGATTCGTTTTCATTCCGATGCCTTCTTTCAGCCTCTTTCACCTGCGCTCCATAATTCAATGCATCATATATCATAACCTTAACCGGCATCGCGTAATGAATTTCTGATTGATTCTCAATCCCAACCAGCATAAAATACACATCACCGTACGATTTTATGACTACATGTTTCAAAATATCTCTCCATTTTTGAAACTGGATTTCTTTTTCATCGATTCCAAACACAGAGAGTACCTCTGTTGTATCTCTTTCCTGTAGTTCTTCCGCTCTGACAATCTGCTCTCCGTCAAATAATACTGCATTGCATAAATCTGCAAATCTCCCGTTGTCCGAGAGATACTCTTTGGCCTTCGTATCTTTTGCCCCCATAGTTCCCCCTTATGTAGTTGCAGGGGGACTATTAACAAAACCGATACTCCTAGCACGCATCTGCCCTATTGAGCCGCCCTGCTTTAATTGTAATATTGGAAATTAAAAGCATGACCCCTGCTCTTCATAAGATATGCATACACCTTTTGTTCCCAAAAGATGCCCCAAAAATGCACGGCTTGCGCCTTTGTGTGTGAGATGATTCTGCTTTGAGATGATTGTATCACGGAGACTAAGAAAACGCAAGGAAATTAGAAATCGGCACAAATTTATCTGTGCCGCCCTTCATCTCTTCTGATTAATCGGAGCAATGCCCTCTTTTCGGAGATTGTGTGTCTGATTCTGGTTCTCCGGTTTAACCTTTTGCGTTATGCTGTTGAACTTATTTAAATTTAGTTGCCGTTCTTCCTTCTCTTTTTCCTGCTCATCCATATCATCACCCCAAAAATAGGATGTGATACCAGCTTTATACAATCTTTTTATGTACTGCATACTACACGTCATTAAGCATGTTGCAAAAGATGCCATAAGTGTATGCATCATGATCTCTGATTCAAAATCATAAATACAAAGCACATATATCACTATACTTATTCCACTAATAATATAAAATGAATACAAAACCAGCAACAAAACAACCATCCAGTTTCTAAGATAGTACTCATACTCATTCTTGCTTTTTCCCATATATGTTCCTCGCTTGTTGGCATAATTTCAGATACGACTACTTTGTCACATATATATTATAAATTCAATTTTTGTAGATTTCAATTGTTGTCAGACTTTTGGCATAATTAGCCGATTTCTGTCAAAAAAACGAAAATAAGAGCTGCCAAAGCAGCTCTTATTTCCATTGCAAATCCTTTTCTTATATTCATTAATTACATCTTCGGAATCTGCATATCCACCTTCAGTATATGATTAATCAACCATCCCAACAAAAATTCCAATAGACTTCTTACATATTCCTGCGTGTTCTTGCGCATCTCATCCTCATCAATTCCATCCAATTCTGCGATAAATGTTCTGTGTGCTCTGATCTGCGCATCAAGCCCATCGTAATTCACACTTCTCATATACTCTTCTTCATCCGAAAAATGTTCTGCAGTATACTGCCGCAATTCCTTCAATATTTCGATAATCGTATCAGCATCTTCCTCTGTCGCTCCACCCTTTAGAATTTCATAAACTCTTCCTGTAATCTCAAAAAGCGTCTTATGCTCGCCATCAATCATCGGGATGTTCGTCATGTACTCATCGGAAAACTCACAAGGATTTTCCTTCACCATCCACTCATCAAGCGGCTCTAATTTTCCAATTAATGCGTCACTTCCAATGATATGATGGTACAACCATTCTGTAAGAAAATTCATGGTTTCACTCAACACTTCGATCTGTTCATCGAATTCATCAATGCTTTTTCCTACAAGCTTCCATAATTCATTTCGGAAATGGTTATGCTGAACCCGCTGCATGATCAGCTCCGCATCGCGGATTTTCATCATGTAGCCTTCTTCCCTTGCAAAATGCGTGTTGGAATAATCTAAGAGCTCATCAAATATTTCCTTGATGTTATCATACTTATCCTCTATAAATTCATCCTGCAGCACGTATATTCCCTTGTTTAACAGTTCGAACATCTTCTTGTGATCCTGATCCAGTTCTTCATGTCCTATTAAACAATCATTTGTAAATTCAAACATATATATCCCTCCCCAAGAAAATTCTAGGTATATTGTACCATGTTATGGAATTTTATCCAACACCAATTTCAATGGATGTTTTTATATAAGCAAAATGCAGATAATGTATATCCGTCATTTATTTTTCCGGCTTCTATATATTCCATAAACTCATTCTCAGAAAGAAGTAAAGCACTTAGAATTCCCTCATAATTTACAGGTACATCCCACTCTTCCACATCACATGCAAAAACATCTGCGCAGCCACCACATACCCCGCTGTCTGCCACCACCTGGCCCAAATGGATAATATTGTGAACAGCCTCTCTCTGCGTCCCCAATTCTTCCGAGATCTCCTTTTTCACATTCTCCAATGCAGATACCCCGGGTTCCCTCTGCCACTGCTCCTCAATAATCGTAAGATCGCTGTTGGCCAAAGCTGTCTGAAACAGTCCTCATACTACTGCTCCCCGCGTTATACAAAGAAACCTTAATTGCTCCACACTGAAACAGCGCAAGAATCCTCTGATAGGTTTCATTTTCCGAGTCCCGAATCAAACTCAAAAAAGCCTCAGAATCTGTCAACTGATTAAATGACATCACGACCTGATTCCCATTCCGCACAATCTCTTCATACATTGCCTTTTGTCCAATTGCAATCTCTTCTTTTGAATTCCGAACAGAATCCAGTTCAAACAAATAAACAAGCATTGATTTCTTCCTTTGTATTCCACAATGAATCCTTTTGATATATCTATATTATACAGTTTTTGCGCAATATTCAAGTAATGTTCTATTGATTTCCAATCAGTATCAGAATCTTGGCAAAACCAGCCCGTTTCTGTCAAAAAACGGTTATTGAGGGCTGGAAGATTTATGTAAATCCATTTAATAAAATACAGGTAAAATTTCGCGAGCCAGTCATTTTGCCCAAAACAATCCCTTTGCACACCGTTGAAACCTTTTTATCCACCATATATATGCAATGGGAAAATGCGAAAACGACTTACCAGCGAAGGAATGCGCTTAGAGATGCCGCTGTCATTGAGCTTCTGTTTTCTACCGGGATGCGAATTTTCGAACTTTGCTCATTAGGAATGAATGATATTAATTTGTATGACAGAACCGTTCTAATATATGGAAAAGGTGCGAAAGAGCGTCGCATCCAAATTGGGAATGATGATGTTATCAACATTTTAGAAATATATAAGAAGAATTTCCAAGACGAAATACAGCAATGTATGCATTTTTTTGCAACGCAAACCGGCAGTCCATTATCCGATCAGTCTGTTCGTCGGATGATCAATAAATACGCATCCCTTGCTGCAATAGAATTACATATTACCCCCATATGTTCCGACACACCTTTGCAACCAGTCTGTTGGAAGCAGACGTTGACATTCGATACATTCAGGAAATGTTGGGACATAGTTCTATCAATGTTACGGAAATATACACCCATGTCGCCATGTCAAAACAAAGAGATATTCTCACTACAAAACACCCTAGGAAAACTCTTTATTAACCTGCCTTTATTAAAAGGCTTCATAACTTCTTAATTACGCTTTCCACAGAATTATCTTTCTTATATATTCTCATTGTAAGTTGGCATTTCCCCTGCTGTCAATCATTTCCTCTTGTTTGGCAAAATTGGTCGTTTTCTGACAAAAATTGATGCTTTACCACATACAGTACAAGTCAAACCTCCCTTAGACGGATTGCAAAAATTCTGTACATTCCTTCAGAGGCTGTTATCGCATAAGCTCCCTTAATTCAGAGGGATTGATTTTGCCACTCTTATAGCTTTCTTCCAATTCTTGGCGCAAACGGTCTGGATATTGCTCCTTCAGCTTCTTCAAACGATCAAATTCTTCCTGATGCTGCTTCACGGACCTTATTTTGGTGTCCACCCTCAATTCACGGGGCTTGATGCTCTTTTCACAGGCAATCAATCTCTGACATTTTGTTACAAACCGATAAATAATGTCCAATTCCTCACAAAACACTTCCAGCAAAGAAGCTTTCTTTTCTTTTTCCAGAGCCTTCTTAACCTGTTCCAACCGGCTCGTCATACGATTTCTTTCCTCTTCTTCCGTAAGATTACAACTCTCATAGCGCCAGCTTTCCAGCACATAACTATCGGCGTATCCCAGATACGAAATCGCAGGAATGTATTGTTTAATAAATTTCACAAATCCAATTTGTCCATTCAAATTTCCAACAACCTTACACCTTACGAAATGGCGGAGCGTCTCAATATAAACACTCTTTTCATTTAAGTTCACGTAATTTAGTGCCTCCACCATTTCTACATATATCTTTTGATTTTCCTTTTGCCGAAAATAAAAGTCAATCCATTGACACCACTGCTGTGCTGTCACGCGATTTCCCACAACCTTCATCGCTTGGAACACTGCAAGATAAGAATCCATTCCCATACGGAAAATGGTAATGTTGTTCTTCCATATTTTGCCTTCAAACGCTTGTTGATTCAATTGTTCCCAAGCTTCCTGCTGCTTCTCCTTGTCAAGCGGAAGGACATCTTTACATAAGCGCATAACGACGGCCTCAATATCAGTAAATTCTGACACTCCATTGGCCATAACATTCCATATTGTCCGGTCAATCTTTTCATTATGATCCTTCCTCTTCAGACGATTTTCATCCTCGTTTGCAATAGCTTCTCTTCTCTTGTCCACATCCTTGATATTTTCTAAATCTTCTATCATTTCATATCCCAACATTGTCAGAACGGAAAACGCTTCCCGGTTTCCATTCTGCATCAAAATCTGCCACAACTCTTCTTTGGAAATTTCCTGATTAAGCACCTTAGCCGCCAATTCCTCCAAAGAAAAATGCTCATCCTGATATGTAAACTTTAAAGATTCCATAGGACTCGTTCCCACCTCAAAAGTCTCGTAGATATCATACATGAAATTTTTAACCAAGAAACACTTGCACAACAGCTGTCGTTCCTCCTTTGTGAACGGCTCGCCACTCTCATTTCTCTCATCTTCCAGAAAAATCTTCAGCTCTGTAAGAAAAATCCGAACGCGCCGCACATTCCCCCAAGGAATAGACATTGTGACGCCCATCTGCTTCATACCAATTTTTCTATTTAAGCTCCAGTTAGTCAGCGACTGGATTCTCAATTTCGTAACATCCTCCAAATCCAGTCCTGAAGTCCGCATATCCAGTTCTTTCCACAGCCCCTGCACAATATCCTCAAAACGCATACGGGTCAATTTGACTTGATACGGAATATACTTTTCAATAAAGTCTTTATCCTTCGCCAGATTCAAAGAATCATATAGATAAAGGATATGTATCTTTTTTCCTGCCAGTTTTTCAGAAATTGCCAAAATTTTATCAATAACAGCCCCATCGGAAACCCGATCCAAATCATCGTAAATAATCAAAATATCCTTATCCAGTTTTTCCAGATCCTCTTTGAATCCCTCAAAGGCGGCGGAAGTCCCCTTCGCTTCATCCATGGACAAATCCCGTGTTATCTCCAACAAAGGCTGACCTCCCAACATCCTTTTCAATTGTTTCGAGTGTTTGGAAAACAAACGTTTCTCCTTAAGAATCTTATCAAGCTCACCAAACAGAAGAACCTCGATTTCATCTAATTGACAGGTCAATACATCAATTTGTATATTTTCATACCGTCCCCTGACCTCAGAATCATTCAGAAGATGCTTCACCAAAAAGGATTTACCATCTCCCCAAGCTGCATCAATCCCCAAAAGTGGGACACGGAACAGATAATTTTTCACACGTTTGAGGTCATATTCTCTCTCACGAAAAAGCGTTGCTCCATCCACCTGCGGATTTGTTTCAGTTTTCTTTCTAATCCCAACAAATACAACAAACAATTCCAATAAAATCACAAAAGCCAGCAGGCTTTCCACCCAATCCAGATGCGCCTTCTTCCAATCCACCACCATCATTTTCATAATGCAATAAACCACCATATTGACAGCAGTTCCCGCTATCATATACTGCAAGAAGGCCTTGTTTTCCACTCTAAGATAAGCACAGCAAACAGCCAACCACAGCGCGGCCACCAACAAAAGATAGAATCGAAGCTGAATAGGAAAGATCAAGAAAAAAATAATGGAGATTACAGCAAACATTGCCGGTGTTATACCATTTTTTACAGCATTCAGTATCTTTTTCACGGTGTACTCCCTCCCATCAACAAACTCATTTTACAGGATGACGTATAATTAGTTTCGCAAATTCAATTTCATAAAAAATAGACATGGTCT
>CAMBLG010000023.1 GCA_945868435.1 uncultured Lachnospiraceae bacterium | reverse complement strand
CTGGTGCTCTCGCTTGCACTCGTTGACTCACTTGCACTGGTTGACTCGCTTGCACTGGTTGAAGTGCTCTCACTCACGCTGATGGAGGTACTCTCACTCGTACTCTGCGCTTCACTGAAACTATTTGAGGCTGAAATGGAATTACTCGTACTCAATGAATTCGCTTCGCTCAAGCTTTCGGAAGCAGAAACGCTTGTTGATTCACTATTCGATTTTGCTTCACTTGCGCTATTGCTTGCACTCGTACTGGTTGACTCACTTGTCGATTTTAGTGACTCCGATTTCTTCGCAATCTCTTCCGAATCGCTCTGAAATTCTTTCAGGCTTTCTGATAACGATGTACTTTTGGCCGTTGAATCGGATGCACTTTCAGATGCACTCTTTGCCGTCGACTGTGAATTTGAAGCACTATTTAAACTAGCGGATTCACTGGTAGATTTAAGAGTGCTTGCAGCCTCACTCTGCTTAATTTCAGCAGACGTTAACTCACTGCGATTTTCATGATACTTATCTTTACCCTCATTAAAATCTTTCTCGGTGAAGTAAAGCTTGCCCTTGTCAAAGAATTGTCCATTAAACTCGAATACTTCCGTTTTTTTACATTCAACCGTCACTTTCTGCCAGCCATGCCAAGTCAATTGCCATTTGTCATAGGTTTCTGTGTAGGTTACTTTGTAAT
Organism: uncultured Lachnospiraceae bacterium; assembly: GCA_945868435.1. GTDB lineage: Bacteria > Bacillota > Clostridia > Lachnospirales > Lachnospiraceae > Roseburia. Next base: position 26,642 of record CAMBLG010000023.1, on the reverse strand, counting down.
TCCCGTCTTTATCTTTTTCTACGTTATTAGAAACATCTGTTTTCTTGCCATCCACAGTAAGCGTATACTTTAAATTACCCTGCTCATCTGTTTTACATGTTAATGTGTTACCACTCGTGCTGGTATACACCGGTGTCTTGATCACAACCGTGATATAATCTACATTTTCTGCGTCAACAGCCTCATTTTCCCAGATATGCTTACCATCCGCATTTGGAGCACCATCGTTTTCATTGTCGGCATCTGAATTTACATAATCAAAATAGGCTTCTCCATCTTCATCATAACCGACCTTAACATAATTATTATCATGCTTTGTACTTACCCAGTCACTATAGTCAATGCCCCCAACATAACCTTCCTGATAAAAGCTATACTGAACCAGCAAATTCGCTAATTCATCAGCCGCAGTATAATAACCAGCTTCGTTTAAGCTTATGCCATCATCAATTGCCGTCTGCTTCGCTGCTGCAACGTTCGCCTGAGCTTCCGAGATCTGCTTAATTAATTCTTCAAGATATTCATCTTCATAATTATTATCCTTAAAGACCGTAGACTGGCTGTTATACTCAGACACCGCAGTAGACAATTCTGCACTCGCAACAGCATACTGGCTCATTGCAATACTATGACTGTTAGCCAGGCTTGTAGATTGCTCTTCTGAATAAGTACTTGCCGATTCTGAAAGAGTGATATCCTCACTCTGCTTTGCGCTTATACTGTCTGATTCATTCGACAAGCTTGCCATCTCACTGCCCAGGGAAACCACTTCACTTGAAATTTCACTTTCAACACCAGAGTTAGCTTCAGAATTAGCGATTACAGAAGACTGACTGTCTGCTTCAGATCCTGCCGTAGACACAGATTCACTCTGCTGTTCTGAAACGCTGTTTCCTGCTGACTCAGAATTAGTTTCTGACGTTTTTATAGCATCAGAATAACTATTTGACGCTGCCTTCTCATTTTCAGTCGAAGTTGACAGCACCTCTGCTGCTGACTCAGAAGCCTCTTCCTGTGTCAAAATTGTCTCTTTGACATCTTCATTCTCCTCTGTTTCCAATTCATCTGCGTAAACCACATCTGCATCCGTAAACGCAGCCGCTCCACCAAGTGCTGCACCAACGCCTGCAACACCTTTTAATAAGCTGTTTACTTTTTTCTGTTTCATATTGCCTTCTTTTCCTTTCTTTAAATCTTGTCCTTAAACCATGTTTGTTTCCAAATCAGTCTGCAAATCTCTTTGCATATGCCATTCACTAGACTTCTCATAAAACTTTTATCCTATTGTATCGTAAAAATTTATCGGTCGCAATAAAATATTCCCAATTGTCGGAAAATCTTCCTATTTGTCACATTCCATTTCCTACACATATCCGCCTCGATTCGGAGGTAATAACCATGGGATTTCGAAATAGTCTTTTTCTCTGACCAGCCCCATTTTCTCCAACTTTGCTATGGATGTCCATCCATCTGCATCCGGTAAAACGAAAACGATAAACTCTTCCTTTTCCTCAGCCAGAGCTGTCAGTGGTCTGCACGGCAGGATACTATGTCCTTCTTCCGTTCCTTCCCCCAGCACCCGGTAATCGCCTTCTCTGATTGTCAGAATCTGATATATATTTCTCATGGCAGTTGTTTCTCTTCCATAGAATATATGCTTCTTCTCCGAGTCTGAAATAAGCGTTGTGACTTTTTCCCACAGGCGAATCCGCTGGTTTGTCCTCAAAAAAGACTCTTGAATGTGTTTTCGGCTCTCTTCCGTCCCCCACGGGGTACGACACAACGTCTCATAATATGCCTTATCCAATTCAGACATCGCGTACAAAATCAAACGTGCTACTGCAAAATGATAGATTCTGTTTTCCATCGGTGTTTCCGGATGCGTCCAGATAGATGTCGCAAAGGTATTCCACGTTCCGTCCAAAAGATATGTTTCCGTTCCATAGATTACATTTAAAGCATCCTGATCCGGAAGAGAGGCTTCCGGATTTGCAAGTAAGTACGTCATCACCTTCTCATACATACTGCCCTGCATTCGAATCCGTTCAAGATTCATGTACAACACACCGGAATTAAAATAGCAGCTTGGAAGTACATCCCCATTTGCTACCGGATATGGTTTTCCCATTCCGTTTGCGGTCGGATAATCCGGCACTGCTGCCAGACAATAGTCCTGCAGATCCATATCCCAAAGTTCTTTTATATCCCTATAAACCAAAACATCTGCATCCAGATATATGATTCTGGATACATCGGAAAGAATCTCCGGTAACAATATACGGAACATGGCCCCTACTGTATATCTTCCCATGCGTTCCTGCGCTTCCTTCCAACGCGATGGCTCCGACTTGTGAAATACAATTCTATTTCCATTCTGCATTGCTGTCTGTATCAGCCGGTTTCTGTTTTTCCGGTTTAAGGTATCATCGTGTAAAATGTGAAAACAAAGCGGTGCATTGGTATGCTCGATGACCGACTGCATTGCCACGCCGACCCAAACGCTGTAATCTCCTTTTTTATCATGGAGTCCAAATCCAATGTGGATTTCATCCTGATCATTCCAGCTATTGGAACAGATAAGTTGATTTTCCATATCAAAAACAGTCTCTACTGCATCCATCATAGCTTTTTGAACATAGAAACCACTTTTGCACAGGGCATCATAACCACTATCATCTGAAATCGAAAGACCTTCCGCCATCTGATAATCGTTCAGAGGCACAACTGTCGAAATACCAATGGAACGCATCCCTGCAATATCCCGTTCGGTTGGAACCATCACAGCATCCGCCAGCTTACACAGTGCCCGATAAGATTCTTGTGATTCATTGACTTCCTCAATCAGTCGCATATCATGAACCACTAAAATCAGCTTTGTATTTTGATATGCTTTGCATTTTTGCGCCAGCAGTTTTTCGTATTCCGCCCCATTTCTGGTCGGAAGCTGCAGGAAAACCACATCATCAGCCTCCAATGCCGCAATGATACCATCTAATCTCTTAGACACTTCCTGTGGAGTATCTGTTTCCACCGGAAAAGAAAAGATACCCATCTCCCGGTAGCCAAGTGCGATACCTGCTTCCGCAATTCGATGCTGCTTTTCTACAAGCATATCATTCCGGTTAAAATTATATAAATTTGTAATATGTATTTTCATGATTTGCTCCTGCTTGTGAGAACATGCTTTATATGTAACCACCGCGATCCGGTGATAATAAACACGGAATTTCAAAAAAATCTCTTTCTCGCTTCAACCCTATCGCTTCCAGTCGCGCAATCGATGTCCATCCGTCTGCCTCCGGCAATACAAATACCACATATGCTTCCTTTTCCTCCGATAAATCAGCAAACGGTCTGCAGGGCAGGATACTATTCGGCTCCGTGTCCCTTTCTTCCAAAATCCGATAGTCCCCTTCACGAATCGTAAGCATATCATAGATATGTTTCATGGCATTGGTTTCTCGCCCATAAAAAATATGCTTCTTATCGAAATCGGAGATCTGCGTAATTACCTCTTCCAGTTGAAGCAAACGTCCATTCATTCTCCCCAATGCCCTATACAGTTGCTTTCTGCCCTCTTCGGTGCCCCACGGAGTACGGCATATTGTTTCGTAGTAGGCCCTGTCTATTTCTGACATAGTGTATAAAATCAAGGTGGTCGCTGCGAAGTGATATAATCGATTCTCCAACGGTTTTTCAGGCGTATACTGTATCAAATGCGCGAATGTATTCCACGATTCATCCAAAAGATATGTTCTGTCCCCATATACGGCATTCAATGCATCCTGATCGAATAAGAAAGCTCCTGGATTCTCTCCCAAATAATTCAATATTTTTTCTCTCATGTTTCCGTCTGCACGGATACAATTCAGATTCATAACGAGAACGCCTGTGTTAAAATAGTGACTAGCCAATACCTCTTTCTTTCCCACAGGATATGGTATCCCTAATCCATGAATCGTGGAATAATCCGGCACTGCTGCCAGACAATAATTCTGTATATCTATACTCCACAACTCCCTTATGTCCCGATTCACCAGTATATCCGCATCCAGATAGATAATTTTATCCACATCCGGCAATAGTTCCGGCAGCATAACCCGAAACATTGAGCCAATAGTATACCGCCCCATCTTTTCCTTCAGGCTATCCCCGAAGGCATCCCCCAAATTATGAAACTGTATCCGATCCCCATTCTGTGTTGCCACCTGAATCAATTTATCCCGATTCGAATCACTTAAAGTATCATCATGTAGGATATGGAAACAAATCGGCGCACCGGTATGCTCGATCACCGACTGCATCACCACACCCACCCACATACTGTAATTACCGGTTTTGTCATGCAATCCAAATCCGATCTGGATCTCATCCTGCGTTTCCCGGTACTGTGCATGGGCAAGCTCATTTTGTGATGCAAAGACAGTGGCCATTGCATTCATCAATGCCTTTTTGATATAAAAATCACTCTGACGCAAAGCGTTGTATCCGGTATCATCGGAAGACAAATCTGCCTCTGTCATCTGTAACTCATCCATCAAAGCAACCGCCGAAACGCCTTCTGCCTCAAGTCTTTCCCTATCCTGCTTTCCCGGAACAACCACCGCATCTGCCATGTTACATAGGGACAGATATTCTTTCTGTGTGTCATTAGCTTCTGAAAGCAGCTGCATGTCGTGAATGATCAGGATCAGCTTTGTATTTCTGTATGCTTTACATTTTTGTGCCAGCAATTTCTCATAACCTATCCCATTTCTGGTCGGAAGCTGCAGAAAGACCACATCTTCCGCCTCTAATGCAGCAATGATCCCATCCAGTCGCTTGGACAGTTCTCCTGCACTATCCGTCTCCACCGGAAAAGAAAAAACGCCCATTTCCCGATAGCCCAGCGAGAATCCCGCTTCCGCCACGCGGTGCTGCTTTTTCACCAGCGTATCATTTTGATTAAAATTATATAGATTCGTAATATGTATTTTCACTCCACCAGCTCCTTGACAGCAATGCAAAACCACAGCTTCAACCCCAATTGCGCGAATCTCAAGCCATATCCATAGGCTGAAATATGACAAAAGACAGATCAGATCATCCATGTGATATCCAACTGTCTTTGTAATGCCAACTTTACTGACACCCTTTATTCTTCCTTAGTTCCAACCACTGCAATAATTCCGATATTCCTCTGCGACACTCCTTCGAATCCGCACCGGAATCGGAATCCTTGCACCGTTATTCATGACAATTACCTCGTTTTCAACCTGACTGATATATGCCATATTCACCAGATAACTCCGTCCACAAGCCAGGAAGGATTTCTCCTCCTGCAGAAGCTCCGTAAGCTTTCCCATGGTCAGCGGCGTCTTATAATCGCCCTCCTTGCTGTAAATCCATACATTGTGCCCTACGCACTCCGCAAAAAGGATGTCTGCCGTATGCAGATTCACCCTGCTTCGCTCTGCACGAACCTGAATCGTATGGGACTCAACCGCGAACCTTGCGCGGAAACGTCTCATGGTATTCGCAAAATCCTGATATGTAACCGGTTTGGTCAAATATCCGTCTGCATGTACGTCAAAGGCATCCATCGCATACTTGTCTGAGATATCCATAAATATAAGGCGTACCGAGCTCCCCTTCTCACGCAAAAGGCGGGCCACCTCAATTCCGGACATTTGTTCCATTTCAACTCGAATAATGACTAGATAGGGCTTCTCCTCACTCTGTTCATATTCCAGCAGGAACTCATCCACATCGGTAAATCCATGGGCCTCCATGACAACTCCCATTTTCTCTGCATATTCCTGTATACATGCTTTCATCTGAGCAATTGACTTTTTTTCATCATCCAGCACAAAAATCTTCATACGCACCCAACACTCTTTACATAATCATAGTATACCTATGCACAAATCTACATTTGTTTTAGGTATTACAACTCCAACTTATAACTTGTATCATTATAATTAATAAACAAACAAAAGTAAACTACCCATTTGGGTAGTTTTTTTTCTTCTCCTGTTTATGATACAATTATGTACAAAGAAAAACCGTATTCAGATTATCTTAAACTGATTTTCAATGATTGGAGCAAACAACATGAAAAATTTTTTCAAACCCAGAACCTTATTTATGATTGCCTGCATTTGCCTTTTGGCCGTCAGTCTGGTTCAGCTTGGACTTCGACTCAGAGAATACACTGTCGGCGAATCCTCCAATGACCAGATTGAGCAGGTATTCGGCGTTGCCGATGCCTCTGATGCTTTAAAAGTTACACCTTCCTCTCAGATTGCTTCTGACGACTCGGATATGGATCCTCTGATCAAAGATGCCCTTTCCTATTTCTCAGAATGTGATTTTGATGCGCTTTTGGCTGTTAACGAGGAGATTATCGGCTGGATTGTCATTCCCGGAACCAATATTTCCTATCCCATCTGTCAGCATGAAGACAATCAGTACTATCTGGAACACACCAGTGATCGCACGCCCAGTCTCACCGGTGCTATCTTTGCCGACTATCGCGTTGAAGCGCCATTTGAAGAATTCAATACCATTCTTTACGGACACCGGCTCCTGAATCAGACAATGTTTTCCGCTCTCAAGACGTATCAGGACAAAGAAGTATGGGAGAATCATCCTTATATATATGTCTGCACCCCGGACACGATCTATGTCTACGAAATCTATTCCGCCTTCCGCGGCGATCCCGATGGAATCAGCTACGATGTTGGGATTCACACGGATGAGAAAAAACAGACCTATATAGACTATACGCTGGACTGCGCAGAATATGATACCGGAATTATTCCAACCACAGAGGATTCCTTCCTTACGCTTTCTACCTGCACCGGCACCGGTCACACACAGCGGATGATCATTCACAGCGTACTTCGCGCTTCGGCAGAGTATCCGTAACATTTTTGTCATATACGACAGAACAAAAAAGCTACAGCAAATGCTGTAGCCCTGATATAAAAATCATACTCCCCTATGATTTTTATCTGTGGTCAAAATCGACCATCCATGTGACAATAGTACCATTTTCGTAAAATTTTGTCAAATAATTTACATATTTTGGCAAAAATGTTTTCTGTCACCATCCATCAGAACAAATTCACACCGGCAAAACTAAGTACCATCATAATAATTCCTGCTAAAAGTACCCCGAGCATAACGGCGACGGTCGTTGATTTAAAGTCCATATCCAGGATGCTGGCCGCAAGAGTTCCGGTCCACGCGCCGGTTCCCGGAAGCGGTATGCCCACAAACAGAAGCAGTGCAAGAAACAGTCCCCTTCCTGCCTTGGCCTGAAGCTTTCTTCCTCCGCTCTCTCCCTTCCTTAAACACCATGAGAAAAAGCCTCCGATAACCGGCTTATCTGCTCCCCACTCCAGCACCTTGCGGGCAAACAGATAGATGATGGGAACCGGCAGCATATTGCCGATAATACACACAATGTAAGATTGGAGCATCGGAAGCTGCAATCCCTGAGAAATGGGAATTGCACCACGCAGTTCAATGATTGGAACCATCGATACCAAAAATATTAATAAATAGTCCTTTAACATACATCTAATTCCTTTACCTTATATTATGTAACAATTATCTATTACATATTCTTATTTATCGATTCTTATTCACATATTCCCTGACAAATGTGATAAATTGCTCCATCTCCTCATCTGTTCCTATGGAAATGCGCAAATACTCATTAATACGGGACGGATTGGAAAAATGCCGCACATAGATATCCGCTTTTTTCAAGTCTTCAAACAATGCCTCCCCGGAAATCTCGGGGTGCTTTGCAAAAATAAAATTGCTCTTGGAATCTCCGAATACAAAGCCAAGCTTCCTCAACTCCTGCTTCGTCCACTCCCTTGTTCGGATAATCTTTGCCGTCGTCTCCTCAAAATATGCCCGGTCCCGAATGGAAGCCGCTCCCAGGGCAATGGTGATCCGGTCCATCGTATAGGAATTAAACGAATACTTGACATCGTTCAGGTAGCGGATCAGCTTTGGATTGCTGATGGCATAGCCGATGCGGGATCCCGCCAGAGAACGGGACTTCGAGAAGGTCTGCACAACGATCAGATTATCATACTGATCTATGAGCGGCAGGGCGCTCTCCCCTCCAAAATCAATATAGGCTTCATCCACCACCACAACGACATCCCGGTTCGCCTGAATGATTGCCTCAATTTCAGAAAGTGGCAACAATTCTCCTGTCGGCGCATTGGGATTCGGAAAGATTACGCCGCCATTCTCTCTCTTGTAATCCTCCGCATGAATGCAGAACGTCTCATCCAACGGAATCTGCTCGTAAGGGATGCGAAGCATCTTCGCCCACACATCATAGAAGGAATAGGTAATATCCGGAAATAAAACAGGCTTCTTAGAATTAAAAAATGTCAAAAAAATCATAGCAAGCACATCATCGGAACCTACTCCGGTAAATACCTGATCATCTCCCACTCCATAAAATGCGGCGATCTCATGAACCAGATCATAAACCACCGGATCCGGATACAGGCGAAGCTTGTCCACTTCCACGCCCCTCAACGCCTCTGACACTCCCGGTGCAGGCGGATATGGATTCTCATTGGTATTCAACTTGATCATCTTTTCCCGCTTCGGCTGCTCTCCCGGTGTATAGGGAACAACCTTGCGGACATTTTCTTCCCACTTACTCATGATTTTCTCCCTTTTTGCAAATTATGTCTAGAAAACAATATATGAAATACTCTACCGCATTTTCCAAAAAAAGTATACCCAAAATATAAAAATTGCCTCTTGCATTTTTCTCTTCACGTGGTACTATAGACCAGGCAAACGCATAATAATTCAAGTAATGATACGATTACATATATCAGGAGGTTCACATGGCTTCGAATACAACCAAAGATATGACCACAGGGTCATCCATGAAGTTGATTTTGGGATTTGCGGTTCCACTGCTTATGGGTATGCTGTTTCAGCAGGTATACAGTCTGGTTGATACCATCATTGTCGGCCGCTTTCTCGGCGTTAATGCTCTGGCCGCGGTAGGTGCTACCGGAAGCATCAACTTTCTGATCATCGGATTCTGCCTTGGGCTCTGCAACGGCTTTGCCCTTCCGGTGGCACAGCGTTTCGGTGCCAAGGACTACGACGGACTCCGCAAATACGTCGGCAATTCTGCCGTACTGTCTGTAATCATCGGTGGCCTTTCTCATACTGTCTGCCTGCCTGAACATCGGGCTGGATCTGCTATTCATCGTGACCTTCCACTGGGGCGTTTTTGGTGCATCCTTTGCCACGGTTCTGTCACAGCTCGTATCCGGCGTGCTCTGCCTGGTCTTCATTATCATACGCTTTGATATTCTTCATCTCAAGCGAGACGATTGGCGGCTTGACCCTGCTTATGTCCGGAATCTGCTTGTCATGGGTCTTCCCATGGGCTTTCAGTACTCCATCACAGCAATCGGCAGCGTTATCCTGCAGGCTGCGGTAAACAGCCTCGGCTCCATTGCAGTGGCCTCCATGACCGCCGCCAGCAAGATTTCCATGTTTGTGGTATGCCCCTTTGATGCGCTTGGCTCTACCATGGCTACTTACGGCGGTCAGAACGTCGGAGCAGGCAAACTGGAACGTCTGGGCAAAGGACTTCGCTCCGCCGTCATTCTTGGTGCCATATATTCTGCCGTCATATTCGTTGTAGTATACTTCTTCGGCGAAAATATGATTCAGATCTTCCTGTCACCAACCGAAGAAAATGCAGCCACTGTACTGGTCTGGGCAAAGGAATTCCTGGTAATCAACGCAGCCTTCTATTTTCCGCTGGCGTTGGTCAACATTGTACGTTTCCTGATTCAGGGAATGGGATTTTCCGGTTTTGCCGTATTTGCCGGTGTATTCGAGATGGTTGCCAGAACCATCGTCGGTCTTTTCCTTGTTCCGGTTTTCGGCTTCGTGGCAGCATGCTTTGCAAGCCCGTTGGCATGGATTTTCGCAGACGCCTTCCTGATTCCTGCCTTCTTCTTCTGTCGGAAAAGGCTTAGAAAGTATCAGCATTAGGAGTTTTGTCGTTCTCCTCCAGCATAAGTCGGAATTCGTAACGAGGCCGGAAATCATTCTCGCCGTATAGCTTGTAGTATTGTGTGAAAATACGCTCCATGACCATCGGTATATTTCCCTCGCCTGCCTCCATCAGAATGAGCAGGTACTGCATCGAACTATACCTCGTGCAGACATCTACGTTTCTGATGTTCTCGCAGATGGCGGTCTCCATGCAGCCCAATGCCTGCTCAATTTTCTCAATAAACATGGTATTGTCTGAGACAACATCCATTGTAATCAGAACCAGGTGGCAGGTGTGCCTGTATCGCTCTCCAAGATTGCTCACATATTCATAGATTTTCGAGAATTCACGGTTCTCCAGATCCAAGGCTCCCATGTAGCTTCCGCTCTGACGAAGTGCATTGGCAATCTGCTCGAGATCCTTCCCCGTTGCCCTGAGAATGGTATTACTCTGCTCTAACTGATGATAGAAAGAATAAGAGTTCTTTCCATTTTGTTTTACATAGTATAGTGCTTTGTCTGCTTTCGCATAGCAATCTTCAAACGTGTCTCCTTTTACGCACATACACAATCCACCGGACAAGGACGCATCTCTAATTTCGATTTCTGCATCCTTCTTGACCGTGAAGGAATTAAAAATCCGTCCCACCACGTCCTCCGCAACATCTCTTGCAACATCCGGAAGAAAGATTAAAAACTCATCCCCGCCAAGTCTGCAGGCAATGGAATTCTCTGTGCAATTCTTAATGGTATCCCCCAGCAGTTTCAAAACACGATCACCGGATTTGTGACCATAGATATCATTTATCTTCTTCAGATTATCCATATCCAAAAATAACAGGCAACCGGGATGCATCTGCATGGATTGCGCAATCTTATTTTCACCAAAATTTCTCATGGGAAGTCCCGTCAAAAAGTCAATATTTTCTGTTTCCTTCTGACTGTTCATCGTGTTCATAACATCTGTAATAAATCTTCCGGCCTCCACAGGCGCCTTGGTCTCCAATTCAGATAATTCGTCAGCAAGCACTTGTTGCATATTCCCAACACTCTGTATACGGTTTTCATCCATCAGCTTTAGAAATACATCTGCAATCACAGGGTCAAATTGAATTCCTTTATTTCGATTGATTTCTTTACGAATCACCTCTTCCGAAAGCGGGTTCCGATAGATTCGCTTGGAATTCATGGCATCATAACTGTCCGCTACCGCAACAATTCGGGCATGGATAGGAATCTCTTCACCTGCCAGCCCCTCCGGATAACCACTGCCATCATATCGCTCATGATGATATCTTGCCACTTCTTCCACGTGATCGATCAGAGAAATATTTTTGAGAATATCCGCGCCAATTGTCGTGTGTGTTTTGATAATATCGTATTCCGCATCCAGCAGCTTGGTCGGCTTGTTAAGAATGATATCCGGAACACCTATTTTACCGACATCATGCAGATACGCAGCGTTCTTGAGATTTGCAGCTTCCCCATCACTCCATCCAAGTTCTTTCGCGATCAATGCAGCATACTCCGCAACGCGAAGGGAATGTCCTTTGGTATATTCATCTTTTGCCTCAATGGTCGTGGACAGTGTCTGAATCATTTGCAACGACATGGCTTCCGTCTGTCTTCTTCGAATCTCTATCTGCTCCTTATGACGCCGTTCCTCCATATCCCGTACATCCTTCACCGTCTTGATAATGGTGAAGAACAACAGAAAGACAAGACCGGTTCCAAGAAAAATTCCGGATATACTGACCACCAGATAAGTAGACACCATTTCTACAAGTACACCGGTCACTCCTATCGAAATTCCGATTACACTCAGCAAATAGTCCTTGATCTTCCCTTTTCTGTAATCCAAAACGAACGTTGCCAGAATTACAAGCACTGTCGTGCCTAAGATTACATGTGAAACAATCATGGTGTCCAGATAATCCGCAAGCTCCGCAAACTGTAAAATAGTGGAAACGGTCAGATTCACCAGAGCTACACATTCAATTATGTAGAAAAGCTTTTTGTACCTCCCCTGCTGAATACTGTCCACATAAAACAAAAGTGGAATCGGACATAGCATCACTACGACAAAGCACAGTGATGCAAGCACAGAGGTATTCGGAACCAGCAATTGCCGGAGTTTGGATTCACCCAAAAGCCATAATGCGCCCAGAACAAAACACCATCCCAAATAATACAGATTAATTTTGGTTTTGTAGGCAATCCCCAATGCAACACTGAACAAAATGGTAATAATACCCGTGAATAAGATGAAGAGACCAATCACAAACTCTATGCCATTGTTTCTGACAATGTAAGCCCAGATATCTGCCTTATCTCCGCAATATATCTCATTTACGACACCTGAATAACGCTCTGAGTTCGATAAAAGCTCAATCCGAAGTTCTTTTCCAGCATCCGCTTCTGATGTTCTGCAGAACACATACCGACTGGCAGAATTGGAACCAAACGGTCTGGAGTTCTTTGTGTCGTACTGGTTGCGAAGCTCCCCGTCAATATAGATGCGAACACTCTGCTGAGAGGCCCGAATTTCAATGGCAGTCTCTGCATAGTCACTGGGAAGTATGGTTGTCACTACCATCGTCTGCCCGGCTTCCACCTCATAGTCGCCGGGGGCCGTAATCTCTTCTCTTGTTCCATCCGGTTTTTCCCAGATCAAAGTCCCCTCATAAATCAGGCTTCCACGATCTGCTCCTTCATCCCTCTCCGATGGATACCAATTCTCTGCACAGACAAATCCCACAAATATAACTGCTATAACCGCATAAAAAATGACTCTGATGTATTTATTTACAGAATATTCTGTCTTCATCCCCTGTTCTCCATGTCCCTTGTTATTCAACCGGCATTTTTCCAAATAATAAATCTTTTTTATTCTATCAGACTGCTACCTAAATAAAAACTACCCAAAAGGATAGTTTTTATCTATGTATCACATTCTATTCAAGTACAAACGAATCGGCTGTCTGTTTCAAACTCTGCGCACATTCATTCAGCTGCTGGCTGATAGCCGTGTTTTCTTCCGCGCTTGCCGCATTATTTTCAACAACCTCAGCTACTTCCTTCATTTCTTGATTGACATCTTCAATAGCCCGCTGCTGGTTCTCCACAAATTCCACAATCCGGTCAATATGCTGCTTGGACTGAACCGAATCACTCATTCCCTGAGCAATCATTCCGGAGGTTGCTTCCACCAGTTTTTTTCCGGTAGCCACCGCTGACTGAGATGCCTCGATCAGCTTATTGATGTTCTCGCTGGCCTGCGCACTGGAAGTCGCAAGCGTACTGATTTCTTCTGCTACGACAGCAAAGCCTCTTCCCGCTTCCCCTGCTCTTGCCGCTTCAATGGAAGCATTCAGCGAAAGCAGATTGGTCTGCGCCGCAATATCCTTTATCGTTCCAACAAAATCCGCGATCTCTTCATAACACTGGTCAATGCTTGCCATCGCACTTACCAGGTCATCCATCTCATGATTGCAGACCTCCAAATGCTGATTGGTCGTCTCAATGGTTTTCCGAACGTCCAATGCGCTCTCGGTAATCTGCCTGGTCTGTTCCGTCAACCGCACCATATCATCGGATACATTAATAACAGAGTCATTTTCCAACGAAGCACTCTGTGCCACAGTCTCGGTTGTCTTAGCCAGACGGTCCGCATAATCCAACACACTTTCCGCTTCTCTGCTGATTTGGCGGAAGGACTCATTGAGGTTTCCGACAATACTTTCCAACGCATCCTTGATCTGCACGTAGCTTCCCTTGAACTCTCCGTCAACCGTAACTGTCAGATTCTTGTCCGAGATTGCGGTAACAGTGTTCGAAATACTGTCGATATAAGACCTGAGACTAGCGATAGTCTCATTTATGGAATCTGTCAGGCGCTCGATCTCCAGCGAATTTTTCTCCTCGTCGAATACCACAGACAAATCTCCCTCTGCCACCCTGGTCATTTTGCCGCTAATGGATTCCAATGGCTGGAAAAGTATACTCAGCTTGCCGTCCACATCCTTTCTTGTGATGGAAAGTGTCACGAAATAAATCACAAAATTCAGCCCTATGATCAGCGCAAAGAAAATAAAAATAGAATAAATTGGTTCAACCGAAACAACTTTCCACCCGGTCACTTCCGAGGTGTTGCCGATTCCAAGTTTGAATCCGCCTTTATAATCCAGCATAAGCTTTGTCCTCATATCCGTTTGAACCAGTGATGCATACCGCCCGCCATTGACACTCTGCACTGTAGGCGTATTATCTAAACTCAGCGCATACTCATCGTTTGGATGTACGAGAATTGTTCCATCCGAAGTAGCCAGAAATACGTAGCTGCTCTGTGAAAAACTTTCCTCAATCAATGAGACGAGATTATCCATATACATATCCATGCCGACAACACCCGCCACCTTACCATTATGATAGGTTGCCTTAGACAAGGTAATACAGAACCCACCGCTTTGCTCATCTACATAGGGATCAGAAATATACACCTCATCCGGATTGGCCTGTGCCGCCTTGTACCACTCTCGTTCCGTCACAATAAAATCTGCCGGCGGCTGCCATCCTCCGCTCATGATCGTAATGTTCTCATCGTAGCAACTGTATACCGCGGAAACCTGATCATCCATTCCCGCCATGTAATCCACGTAACTCTGAATATCCTCACGTTCCTCCAACGTCCCGCTGCTGATTCCCGAAGCGATTGCATCCAGCATGCTCACCTTGCTCTGCATGGCACGGTCAATCTCTCCCGTATACTCTTTCACGGCATTGCGGTTATCCTTCAGCGTATACAAAATCGCAAGGACACCGCCAATCAGTATGGACTCCAGGCATATAATGATCAAAGCTTTGCGCAGAATGGTTGCAAATGTCCGACCAATCCTGCTATTGAGCCCTTCCTGCACTGTTCCAATTCCGTTATTCACGGTCTTTCTTCCCATCCCAATTTCCTCCTTTTTCTGGGGACTTATGATCAGCACAAAGTCTACTGTATCCCGCTTTTGTAACTATTCAGAACCCCTCCCATACAAGCATGACGATTCAGCTTATCTTATTCTAAGAGATTCTGAATAGATATCTTTTTTATTTTATCAGATTATCGTTCAAATAGGAACTACCCAAACGGCTAGTTTTCCAGCTATATTATGCCATAATTCTTTTTATTTTCTATATTTTTGCAAAAATGGGCAAAAAAACTGCAAAACTGAGGATGTCCATAATATGGAAAAAACGGGCAATTACAAACATTTCTGCTCATAATTGCCCAAATTATATTTCCAATTATTCCGTTTCCCGTACCTTTATACAGCCGCAATGAACTGGAGAAATGCCTCTCTTCCTTCCTCCGTACACTTGTATACGCCGGCATCCTCCAATACCTGAGCAAATACAAGCCCCATCTCTTCATGGATAATATCCATGACATTCTCTGCAGTAATCTTGTCATACTTCGGCAGGAAGCTCTCTGCCCATTCTGCATGGCTGGCCAATGTCTCAGTAGCCCTTAAGTCCTTGCCACCTACCAGCGCATCTGCCAGTTCTGCCATCTCATCCTTCAATCTTGCCGGAAGAACGGCAAGTCCCATAACCTCGATCAGACCGATGTTCTCCTTCTTGATGTGGTGCAGATTTGCATGCGGATGATAGACACCAAGGGGATGCTCCTCTGTGGTGATGTTGTTGCGCAACACCAGATCCAGTTCGTAATCCTCACCCCTGCGTCTTGCGATCGGCGTAATGGTATTGTGCGGTTCCCCATCCGTCTCCGCATAGATGAAGGCTGATTCATCCGTGTAGCCTCTCCATGCAATGAGAATCTTATCTGCCAGCTCAATCAGACGCTCCTTGTCCGGTCCACTGATGCGGATGACGGACATCGGCCACTTGACAATACCGGCCTTGACATCGGAAAAGCCCTCGAAGCTGATTTCCTTCTCAATCGGGGCCTTTGCCATGGCGAAGGTATAGTGTCCACCCTGGAAATGATCGTGGCTCAGAATCGAACCTCCAACAATCGGCAGGTCTGCATTGGAGCCCACAAAATAGTGCGGGAACTGTGTCACAAAATCCAAAAGCTTCCCAAAGGTCGCACGCTCAATCTTCATCGGCGTATGTTCTGCATTGAACACGATGCAGTGCTCGTTGTAGTATACATATGGTGAATACTGGAAAAACCAGTCACTGTTGTTGATAGTCACCGGAATAATACGGTGATTCTGTCTTGCCGGATGATTCACACGGCCTGCATATCCCTCATTGGTATTGCAGAGCTGGCACTTCGGATATGCACTCTGCTTTGCATTTTTCGCTGCGGCGATTGCCTTCGGATCCTTCTCCGGCTTGGACAGATTGATGGTCACATCCAGAGTTCCATACTCGGTCTCGGTAGTCCACTTCTGATCCTTTTTGATGCGCTGTCTTCTGATATAGTTGCTGTCACAGCTCAGTTTGTAGAAGTAATCCGTTGCAGCCTGCGCGGAAGTATTGTCGTATAAATCCTTAAATCTGGCGCGAATCTCGCTCGGACGTGCCACAAGACATCCCATGATCTTCGTGTCAAACAGGTCCTTATAGACGATGCTGTTCTCCTTCATAATGCCCTGCTCATATGCATAGGCCATCATTTCCTCAAGGATTCCCTCCAGAGCAGCCTCAGCACTCTCCTGTGTCATGGCAGGCTTCTTTGCATGTGCCTCAAACACAGCATCCTCGATATCGTCTACCTCCATGAGTTCCAGCAGACGGTTGATGGTGTAAATCTTATCTGCCGGCTCCACGAGTCCGGTGGTCAGTCCGTATTCTACCAAATCTAAAATATTATCTTGAATCATGTCTTTTTTCCCTCTTCCGATCATACGTGTTCATGCTATAAGTGTTCTCGTACATCTGTCGAAAACCGCTACAATGCCCCTCATTTGATACACGAATTGCTCCGTTGCTGCGCAACTCCTGCAATTCTATCATTATATAAGCTTTGCCGGTCCGTCACCGATTTCAACAACGTAGAATTCCGGTGTCTTGCCGACCTTTTCCTGATAAGCCGACGTAAGCTTTTCTTTGAAGGTGTCAATTGCCTCATCCTTAACAAGACTTACCGTACATCCGCCAAATCCGCCACCGGTGATACGGGAGCCGATCACACCCGGAATCTTCCATGCTTCCTCAGCAAGGATATCGCACTCCTCGCAGGAGGTCTCATAGTCATCCCGAAGGGACACATGGGACGCGTTCATCAGCTTTCCAAAGGTCTCGATATCCTGATTTTTCAGAGCCTCAACTGCCTTGATGGTGCGCTGGTTCTCATAGACCGCATGCTTTGCACGGCGACGATTCGTCTCATCCTTGATGGAGGACTTGTATTTCTCAAACTCCTCCTCTGTCAGTTCGCCAAGGCTCTTGATTCCACAGACAGTCTGCAGGTCCGCAAGTGCCTGTGCGCTCTCATTGCGTCTATCATTGTATGCAGAAGTGACAAGGCTGTGCTTTACCATACTGTTGGTCACTACGATTTTCGCCCCATCCAGAACGATCGGTGCATAGGTGAAGGAAAGGTCTGCGGTGTCCAGGAAAATTGCATTGTCTTTCTTGCCCATTGCAGATGCAAACTGATCCATAATACCGCAGTTACATCCGTTAAAGTTATTCTCAGAGTACTGTCCGATAAGCGCCAGATCCTGATTGGTCACATCAAATCCGTACATATCCTTCAGCATATATCCGGTTACCACCTCAAGGGAAGCGGAGGAAGAAAGTCCGGAACCATTTGGAATATTTCCATACAGCACAACATCCAGACCACAATCCAGTTTCATGCCGCGTCCTTCAAATGCCCAGATAACACCCACCGGATAATTCGTCCACTCACCATTTTCCTTCGGCTTGAATCCATCCAGGGAGATTTCAATCACACCGAGGTCATCAAAATTCTGAGAATAAAATCTCAACATACGATCTGTTCTCTTGCGCACTGCCATATATGTACCGATGGTCAGTGCACACGGGAACACATGACCGCCGTTGTAATCGGTGTGCTCTCCAATCAGATTCACACGCCCCGGTGCAAAATATACATGAATCTCACCCTCGTCCCCAAACAGTTCCTTGAACTTTTCCAATACATCATTCGCTATCATTTTTCGTCTCCTTTTCCCACTGTCTTTTTGGTCCTGTGCCATTTTTACATCTGCTTAAAATGAAACTCTTTCTTTTGTAAAAAAAGCGTATTGCTCAACCGCTTGTTCACTTGTTAATCCTATTATAGCAAGTGTATAAAAGTTTGCAATACGCTTTCTTAAGGTTGCAACATTCCGATGAAATCATGCAACAAAAGTACATATCTGACGATTACTTTTTGAAGTCACGGATCACCTCAAGAGTTGGAAGAGCATTTCCTTTGTAATCGAACAATGCCTGATTTGCCCATTCATTTCCGCATGGTCCCGGATCGTTCATGTACTTCAAGGATGCCGGTGTTGCCCAGCCGCTTCCCGAAACCGGAATCCAGGCAGGCTCCCACCAGAAAAAGCCGCAGCCCTTATCATCCGCCACGTGCGCCACACGATTAAGAAAATCCTTGGTGAAATCCACCTGTCCCTGAACGGTCATCGGATATTCAATCTTATCGACCAGTTCCTGCCGTGTCGCATAGCCTTTTCGCTCACTATCCTCAAGCTTCTCATAGCTCTTGTAATCTTCCATGGTGTATCCCATGGATACCTCGGCCACGATCAGCTCCTTGCCGTAACGCACCGCAATGTCATTCATGTTGTCCTCCAATGACTGAAGGCTTCCATGCCAGAATGGATAGTAGGACAGTCCAATGTAATCAAAGTCCTCCCCGCGCTCCACATAATGGTCGAACCAGTCACGATACAGCTCGTTCTTACCTCCGTTATCCAGGTGGATCATAAGAGGAATGTCAGCCTTGATCTCACGGCAGGCACGGATTCCTGCGCTGACAAACTTGGCAATATTGTCGTAATTCGGCATCTTGCCTTCCGGCCACAACAGACCGTTGGAAAGCTCGTTTCCCACCTGGATCATGGTCACGTTCACGCCTGCGTCCAGCACTGCAGTAAGGGACTCCTTTGTGAAATCATATACCGCCTTCTCCAGTTCTTCCACTCCGTAAGACGCCCATGCCTTCGGCTTGAACTGCTTGCCCGGATCTGCCCAGAAGTCACTGTAATGGAAGTTTAAAAGCACACCGAAGCCTGCGTCTGATACGCGTTTTCCGATTGCAAGGGTCTCAGCCAGATCGTTGTTGCCGGCGCCATACGGTTCACCGGTCTCGGACTTTGGATCATTCCACAGACGCAGACGAATGGTATCCACATCATAGGACTTCATAATGTCCAGAATGTCCATCTCTTTGCCCTGATCGAAATATTTTGCACCGCAACGCTCCATCTCAAGAAGTGTTGACAAATCCATTCCTTTTACAAATTTACTCATATCGTCTCTCCTCTTCATTTTGCTCGGTTTTGTTATTTTACAACTCTTCAGAACCCTCCTCATACATGCAAGCATGACGATTCTGATTATCTAATTCTAAGGGGTTCTGAATAGTTACGTTATTTCTTCTATATTCCGCGGAAACGGAACGTAAATTCTTTCCTGCCGCTGACATCCACCAAATATTCCGGATGCACCCGGGCACCCCAGCTGTCATCACCGGCCACGCCCATCTGCTGCTCTGCAATCCGGACGATCGTGTAATGAACCGGTGGAAGCTCGTAGCCATGCATCGCATTTTCCACCTCATGCGGTGTGTAAGGAAGTACATTTACGGACAGTTCATCTCCGGAAAAGAGAATGCCTCTGCCTTTTTTATCGGTCACCTTCGCGTAGCGCACATCGCACTTGTTGCCACATTCCTGCGGAACCAGATAGCCTGCCATATTGTCCTCTACTTTGTTGCGGTAAACTCCCAGCTTACCTCCGCGCTTGCGGTCTGCATAAGTTTCCGCCTCGCCAAGGCCATACCACTCCAGTTCATCATAGTCCGCATCCATTCGGAACATCATGCCAAATTCCGGCATATCGGAAAGCTCCTTCACCGGATCGTAGCTTAAAGTCGTCTCCACCGTTCCATCCGCAAACACCCGATAGCTGACCTGACACCGGCTCTCCGGCGTGGTCGGCATATAATAGGTAAAGGTCAATCTCACGCTGTCCGGCAGCTCCTCTACCTTCGGCGCGGTATCCTGAAAACGATCCTTACTCTTCGGCGTGATATACAGGCTTGCGATCTTCCACTGTGCATAGCGCTGCGGCATGCAGCTTCCGGCATCGTTGTCCACCGGCGCCCGCCAGAAATTCGGCATTGGAATCGTTGCAAACAATTCTTTCCCGCCATACACATAGGAGGTCAGTCCCCCCGCCAATGCCGAGAACATCACCCGGAAATTCTCTCCCGACACACCGATATTGTTAATGCCATATACCACCTTCGGTGCGCCGTCGCAACGATAAGGCAATACTTCTTTCTTGTAAACATGCTGTCCGAAGGCCACCTCGTGTCCCGCCTTGGCCCACGCTGTATCCTCCTTCAAAGCGAAGGAAACAGTCACAGCCAATTCCGGAAGTTCCCTTCCCAGGCTCTGTGCTCCCTCTTCCATAAGCTTTCTTTTCTCTGCAAACTCCTGTGGAAGCAGGAACGTCTCCTCCGACAACGGTGCCACCGAAAGGTTTTGAGCAATCCTTAACACCTCCTGCCCATCGGCCAAAAGAATCGCATGCGCCGCATACACATCAGTATTTACAAACAGATTCTTATTTATGACACGATAGCTGTCATCCCCCGCGAATTCCACCGATATATTCTGATAGCAGAATTTAACCTCCTGCATCTTCGGAGAAGGATTCCTCTCTCCACCGTACACTATGCCGTTTCCACTGAAATTGTAATCCGTCGGCCGCTCTCCAAAATCTCCGCCGTAAGCCAGAAACCACTTGCCATATCGATCCTTCCGATAAATAGACTGGTCCACGTAATCCCAGATAAAGCCGCCCTGATAACGCATATTTCGGTCTGACAGATCCGTATATTTGTGCAAACCTCCACAGGAATTGCCCATAGCATGGGAATACTCACAGCATACAAATGGCTTATCCGGATGCTCCTCCAGAAATTGCTCAATGCCGGCAACGCTGGTATACATCTGGCTTTCCATATCACTGGTATCATCGTAGCGTCTGTCGTTAAACACACCCTCATAATGTACCAGCCTGTGAGGATCGAGCCTTCGAAATTCCTGCGACATCTCATAGATCACACTTCCGCCGTAGGACTCATTTCCGCAGGACCAGATCAAAATTGATGGGTGATTCTTGTCTCTCTGATAGCAGGAATTCACGCGATCCAACATCATGCCCTGCCACTGCTCATGGTTATTCGGCACAATGAAATCCTCATCCGTTGTACCTCTTCCATATGCTTCCCAGCTTCCGTGGGATTCCAGATTGTTCTCCGCAATCAAGTACAGACCATATTCGTCACACAGTTCGTACAATAACGTATCATCCGGATAATGGCTTGTTCGGATCGCATTGATATTGTTCTGTTTCATTACCACAATATCCTTGATAATCTCCTCGCGGTTCGGCACACGTCCTGTGATGGATGAAAATTCGTGTCGGTTCACACCCTTGAATACAATGCGTTTTCCGTTGAGGCACATAAGTCCGTCCAAGAGTTCAAATCTCCGGAATCCAATCTTCTGTACAATATATTCGACTTGCTCCTGCCGGGCATTTTTCACCTTTATGGTCACTTCATACAGATTCGGCCGTTCTGCGCTCCACAATCTTGGAGCCGCAATGCCGCACAGGCTTCCCCGAAGCTGCTCCTGTTCGTCCTTCACAGAAAAGCTGCCGGTAGCAGTCTGCAACACGCCGGCATGATCACACAGTTCTAACTCAAAGCTGCCTTCTCCGGACACCCGGAGTGCAAAATCCAGATTTCCTTCCGCAAGGCTCTCATTCACCGTCGGCACGAGGCTGACATCCCACACATGGGCCGCCGGAACGGCCATCAGGTACACACTTCGGAATATGCCGGAAAACCGGAAAAAGTCCTGATCCTCACACCAACTGCTGCTGGTCCATTTCCACACGCGCACAGCCAACTTGTTTTCCCCTTCTTTCAGATATGAGGTCAATTCGAATTCTGCCGGATCAAACGAATTTTCGCTGTATCCAACGTAGCTTCCGTTCAACCACAACGCAAATCCGCTCTCCACCCCCTGAAAGGATATCACAATCCGTTTTCCCCGGAACTTCTCCGGCAGCGTAAAATACTTTACATAGCTGGCCACCGGATTAAACTGCTCCGGAATCTCTCCCGGGCGTATGCTTTCCGTACCATCCCACGGATACGTCAGATTCGTATAGTGCGGAACGCCATATCCCTCCATCTGAATATGCGCCGGAACGTGAATCTCTTTCCAGGACCTGCAGTCATACGTTTCCTCTTCAAAGCCCTTGACCGCCTGCGCCATATTGTCCGCATAAGAAAACTTCCAGAGCCCATCCAGACTCATCCGATAACTGCTTTCTCCCATCTGCTGCTCCTGCCGGGAGGCGTAGCACACATGGGAGGAGCGGGCCAAAAGCCGGTTTTCCTCATAGATTTCAGGATTTCTTACAATCGTATAGTCAAATGTTTTCATATAATCTCTATCGTTCCTTTCACGTTACCAGCCCTTCTTTGCTGATATATGATAGCCCAATAACTTCTGCTCATAATTGTTCGGGTTGATTTTCCACTGGTACGGCGATGTCTTCAGGAATTTTTTAAAATTCCGGTTGAAGGTCGATGTCGTAGTAAATCCCACATGTGCTGCCACCTGCTCCATGGAATCATTGGTGCGTTTCAAAAGCTCACATGCATTCTGTATCCGCACAAGATTCAGGTAATCAATTGGCGGCATATTCACATATTCCTCAAATCTCCTGCGAAAATGCGTTTCGCTCATACCGCATACCTGTGCCAGTTCCTGCGCCTTAACCTGAGTCGCGTAGTTATTGGTGATATACTCAATGGCCGGCGCAATCGGGTTGGCCTGACGGAGTTTTTTCTCCTGATTACGGACAACCGGCTCCGCACCATTGATCCTCATGATTTCCACACAAAGGGCCTGCATCAACCCCTTGACCATTTCCCGATAGTGATGCTTTTTGTCCCGCATCTCCTCCATAATCATTTTGATGATACCGGCAATGGCCGGATACTCCATCTCCGAAAGCAGTGATGCCCGCATATTGATGCAATCCAGCAGTTCCTTCCTGTAAGCTGGGTCTTCCGGATACATTTCACTGATAACTGCTGCCGGATCAAAGAACAAATATTCCCAATGATTCGGATTGGATCCATCGCTTAATGTACTGTGCGGATAGTTGGCCGGTATAATCGTAAGCATGGAGGTCTGATAGCGTTTCTCCTCCGTTTCCAACAAAACGCTTCCGGCGCCTCTCCTGCAATAGCCAATCTCCATCAAATTATGAAAATGCGAATAAAACGCATCCTGCCCATAGACACGAATCCACTCTTCTCCCAGCAGAGCAAGAAGCGGCTCCCCCTGCGGAATCTCATAGAATCGAAGCTCAACTGTCTCTTTCTTTTTTCTACTCATCCTCTTCTCCCCACCGCTTATAGTAACGATTCTACAATACCTTCTTAGTAAGAGAAACCGAGGAAATATATATATCCTCGGTTTCTGATCAGCGCTTTAGTCGAAGTCGAACTTGTCGAATCTCTTGTACATCGCACCGTACTTCTTGCGGACATCCTCATTTCCTGCAAGTACCTGTTCTTCTGTTCCTCTAAACTGGCAACGAATGCAGCTGTAAATTCCGGTATCCTTATTGTAGAACATATCAATGTCCAAATCTCTCATAAAGCAACTCGGACATCTGTAATTTAATTTGCCTTTTCCAAGTTGAGCCATGTTGCAAATACCTCCTTCGATTCAATTTTCTTCTTGTATCCAAGCTTGAACATTGGAGAGAATGCATAACCCTCTTCAATATATCCTTCTGCCTCTGCGGACGGTGTCAGAGAAACCTTTGTCTGGATTGCCGGAACAACCGCGCTGACAGCAGTAGCACCAAGTAACTTCGCATCGCGGCACTTGTACTCATAATCAATGGTCTGTGGATTCGCACCCTCACAGGTAAGGGTAATTCCTGTCATATCCTCCGGATACTCGGTAGTGCCGTAGCATGCGGTAATGTACTCATCCAGATATACTTCCGCATTCGGATCACTGATATCCAGAATGTTACGCTCAATCTTGATGTTTGACGCGCCTTCTTCAAAATATTCCTTTGTCTGAAGCTTGACGGTTACGCCATTAAACTGAATCTCTACCGGGTCAAGAGTAAGGATTCGGTTCTTCTTTCCATCGATAACCTCCTCTGAAAAATGAGAGTGTGTCGGGCAAAGGCACAAATCAACTTCCTCGCCGTTATAGCTGAGCTTTGCGGAACGAACTGTACCAGCTCCTGCATAGTGAGTAAAGTAACCTGCACGATACTTCTCCTGAATCAGGAACGGATAAGACGCATCCTGCACATGCTTTGTTCCGATACCTACCGGCCACTCAAGCTTTGCAACATAAGGACGAAGGTCAACGATTGCGCCACCCTGATCCATGTTGACACATGCTCTCATGTACGGATCGCAATACCAGAATACCTGCTTGTCTGATCCGTAAAGGATATCTCTCCAAGGTGCACATTCCGGCTCATTGTAATTACCGGCATTCACGCCCTTCTTCTCTCTGTAGTAATCTGCAAACTCAGACATGGTCATGTCAACCAGCTTGCCTTCCTTCTTCAGCTTACCATAGTAAGCACATCCATCTGTGTATGACTTCAGCAGGAGCTCATATGGCTGCTCCCAACGTCCCATCTTATTCATCCAGCCCGGTCCAACGAACATCATGTTGTATGCATACCCGTTGTTATACTTCTCCAGATCACGATACTGATCAATCAGATTATACAGATATGGATACTCCCAGGTCTTAGTGTCATAAATCATTCCACGAAGTACGTTCTGCGGATGGGTTCCGAAGTTCGAACCATTGCCATCGTAACAAGCAAGCAGGTCGCGGGATAGATGCGGGATTGCAACGATTCCGCTATCCTCTTCTTTATTTGCTGCCGGTGCATGGGTATTCTGCTTGGATGGAATCCATGGAGCCCATGGGCCGCCGTCAAACAGTGTATACCAGGAATTGTTACAGGTATGGTATGCCTTAGGACCTTCCTCCCAACAGGTTGCAACCGCACATTTAACAGATGGGTACTTCTCCTTAATATAATTGGTCAGATCCGCATCCATATAGTAAGAACCGGTTGACTCCGGATAGAAGCCGAATCGATCATAGAACTTCTCAAATACATCATTAACGATAGCCTTCTTATCTTCCATAGAGAACATCCAGATGCAGAAGTCCTTTGTCTTATATTTCTCACGGAACTCCTCACAAGGAAGTCCTAACAGAGAGAGGGCGATCTCATCTCCATATACCTCATGGTCATGCTTTGCAATCTCTACAGCCTCATCATTGAAAAGAGCTGCGTAGGTCATCTGGATCGTACACTTGAGTCCATTCTCATGTGCCAGTCTCTGCTGCGTCTTGAAGATATCCAGCGACTCGGTAATCAGCGCCTTATCTCCGATATCCTCCTCCTTGCCCTGTCCGGTAACGGTTGCGGAATACTCTGGAACCATCTCCGGGCGGTGAATGATGTTCACAATAAATTTGTCAGCCATCACATAATCCTCCACTTGTTATATTTGCGGCGATACAGTTGCTATATCACCAGTTATGATCGCGCTATAATCGCTTTTGCGCAATCGGTTGTTCTATACTGGTAGTATATCAGCCCCCATTATGGTTGTCAATATACAATTTCGATATATTTCGTGCAAATTTATGTGCATATTTTACCAATGCAAGCAAATTCGCCTCTTGGCTGCGCAACCGGTAGCGCTATTAGATTTTCCTACATTTCTTTTCTTTTTTTGAGATTGTCGCTCTTCTCTTTCCAATGCTACCGACACTTGGGTCTTACAGACTGTTTTCGCCTCCAAGACCCACAGCGCGCGGTTCCTGACTGCTCCGGAGGCTTTCCGGAGGCTCTTTTCACTCCATTTCCGACTCCGCTCGGGTCTCTCAGACATTTTTTCTCTCAAAGACCCACGGCGCGCGGTTCCGGACTGCTCCGGAGGCTTTCCGGAGGCTCTTTTCACTCCATTTCCGACTCCGCTCGGGTCTCTCTGACAGTTTTTCCCTCAAAGACCCACGGCGCGCAGTTCCTGACTGCTCCGAAGACCTTCCGAAGTCTCTTTTCACTCCATTTCCACCGCCGCTCGGGTCTCTCTGACATTTTTTCTCTCAAAGACCCACGGCGCGCGGCTACGGAGACTTTCTGACCATTCTTCCGCTTCCATTTCCATTGCCGCTAGGGTCTCTAAGGCAATTTTCCTCTCAAAGACCCACGGCGCGCGGCTACGGAGACTTTCTGACCATTCTTCCGCTTCCATTTCCATTGCCGCTTGGGTCTCT
>CAMBLG010000022.1 GCA_945868435.1 uncultured Lachnospiraceae bacterium | reverse complement strand
TCGTCATGCCTGCATGTAAGAGGCTGATTATCTTATTCGTAAGGTGGCTCGAATAGAGTCACCGCCCCATATATGAGCAAAAAGAAAGCTTCGAAGAAGCGACAGACCGGTAGACGGGCTGTTTTTGCGAATCTATGGGAGGGGTTCTGAATAGTTACGAAGAAAGTAATATGACAAAGAACAAAAAGGACACCGTTTTGAGGTGTCCTTTTTGTATATAGATGATGGAAAATTAATCGTCTTCTTCCTCGCTGGTGGAGGTGTTGTATACCTGGCGCTTTCTTGCCATGACATCGCTCTCCAAATATTCATCGTAAGTGGAAACCTTATCGATCATAGAGCCGTCCGGAAGAAATTCGATAATGCGGTTGGCGGTTGTCTGCACGACCTGGTGGTCACGGCAGGCGAAAAGAATGACGCCCGGGAACTTGATCATGCCGTTATTTAAAGCAGTGATGGATTCCATGTCAAGATGGTCGGTGGGCTCATCGAACATGAGCACGTTGCTTCCCATAATCATCATGCGGGAGAGCAGTACACGAACCTTTTCTCCACCGGAGAGCACGCGCATTTTCTTGACCCCGTCTTCACCTGCAAAGAGCATACGGCCAAGGAATCCGCGGACATAGGTTGCATCCTTGATCTCAGAATACTGGGTCAGCCAGTCAACGATCAATTCGTCCGTATCGAAAATCGTGGTATTATCCTTCGGAAAGTAGGACTGGCTGGTGGTCACGCCCCATTTATAGGTTCCCTCATCCGGTTCCATCTCTCCGGCAAGAATCTTAAACAGTGTTGTCTTAGCCAGCTCGTTGCCGCCTACAAAGGCAATCTTGTCATCGTGTCCCACAATGAAGGAAACCTGATCCAATACCTTGACACCGTCAATGGTCTTTGAAATTCCATCGACAGTCAGTACTTCGTTTCCAATCTCACGGTTCGGACGGAAGTCAATGTAAGGGTACTTGCGGCTGCTTGGCTTAATGTCATCCAGCTGAATCTTTTCCAATGCGCGCTTGCGGGAGGTCGCCTGCTTGGACTTGGAAGCGTTGGCGGAGAAGCGGGAGATAAATTCCTGCAATTCCTTGATCTTCTCTTCCTTTTTCTTGTTTGCTTCCTTCATCTGACGAACCAGAAGCTGACTGGACTCATACCAGAAATCGTAGTTGCCGGCATAGAGCTGAATCTTTCCGTAATCCATATCTGCAATGTTGGTGCAGACCTTATTCAAAAAGTAACGGTCATGGGAGACCACAATAACGGTGTTCTCGAAATTGATCAAAAACTCCTCCAGCCATGCGATCGCATCCAGATCCAGGTGGTTGGTCGGCTCATCCAGAAGCAGAATGTCAGGATTGCCGAACAGAGCCTGTGCCAGCAGGACCTTGACTTTGACTGCACCCGGCAGATCGGCCATCTGTGTGTAGTGATCCTCCGTTGGGATACCAAGTCCGTTTAAGAGTGTTGCGGCATCGGATTCTGCGTTCCATCCATCCATATCGGCAAATTCCGCTTCCAGCTCACTGGCACGGATTCCGTCTTCGTCAGAGAAATCCTCTTTCATGTAGATGGCATCCTTCTCTTTCATGATGTCATACAGGCGTTTGTTACCCATGATGACGGTGTCGAGAACGGTAAATTCATCGTACTTAAAGTGATCCTGCTGCAGGAAGGACAGACGCTGTCCCGGTGTGATCACCACCTCACCGCTGGTCGGTTCCAGCTGACCGGACAGAATCTTGAGGAAGGTGGATTTGCCGGCACCGTTGGCGCCGATCAGTCCGTAACAATTGCCCTCGGTAAATTTGATATTGACATCTTCAAATAACGCCTTTTTTCCAAGGCGAAGTGTAATGTTGTTTGCACTAATCATAGAAAACCTCTTTTTCTTCTATCAAAATTTCGTCACGAACATTATTTAAACATGAAATGTATGTTTTTTCAAGGGAAAACGAGGTTTTATTTGGAAAATATAAGAAAAGATGATATAATGGTCACAGTATGTTGTTGGGTTATAGGGAAGGATCGCATTACTGATGAATTATGTGGAATTAATGGATTGGGATATTC
The DNA here is from genome assembly GCA_945868435.1 of uncultured Lachnospiraceae bacterium. Taxonomy (GTDB): domain Bacteria; phylum Bacillota; class Clostridia; order Lachnospirales; family Lachnospiraceae; genus Roseburia. The sequence goes on along the minus strand of CAMBLG010000022.1, from coordinate 26,991 downwards.
CGGTTGCTATTGCAGTAATAAAGTATGGCAATGTATGGAAGGTTGAGAAGACAAATACAGAGTTTGCCCGTTTGTTTGGCTATGAAGGCGAGTCTGCAGAAGGGATAGACGAGGATTCGCTGGTACTGGATAAGGATACATGTGTGCTGGAGGAAATGATGGAACAGGCGGTCCGCACACATCAGGTCGTGATACAGGAGATTCGAATTGTCCGCCAGGATCACAGGGTGTGTTGGACAGAGGTTCGCTGCAATCTTTTGGCACATGTGAATGCAGTTCCCTATCTGATACTGATGTTCTGGGATATTCATGAGCATAAGAACATACAGAAACAGATGGAACTTTTGAACCGGAAAAATGAGATGATGGAAGCAATCTCACACGAATTTCCCTTTGATCTGGAGGTGGAGAGCTGGACCATGTTGCGCTCCCGCAAACTGATGGAGCTGCGGGGCAACTACGATACACCGGACTTGTATCACCCTGTAAGTGAGGAAGTGGCACTCCTTCATCCCGCGGATCAGGAGGCGTTTGTAAAGGCGTTAAAAGAGGCGGCGCGCATGGAGCGCTCCGGCAGTATTGATACGCGTTTTAATGTGGGTATCAAGGAAGATACCCCCTGTTATATGTGGTTCCGTACTTTTTACAAGAGTGTTGTGGATGAAGAGGGGCGGGTTACGCGCATCGTTGGCAGGAGTTTTAATATTGATTCGGACAAAAAATTGCAGGAGGAAGTACGAAGAGATCCTCTTACCAAACTTTTAAACAAGATTGAAGTGCAAAATGAGATAACGAAGTATATGGAAGAACGAGCCTCTGGGACACATGCAATGTTTTTGATCGATGTGGATAATTTCAAAGGGATCAATGATACCTTTGGTCATACGTTCGGAGATACTGTAATCATGGATGTTGCCGGCATGATTCGGGATCAGTTTCGCTCCAATGATATTGTAGGGCGGGTCGGAGGCGATGAGTTTCTTGTATTGATGAAGGATACTACGTTGGAAAAGGCGATGGAGAAGGCGGAGCAGCTGTGTCATGTTGTGTCCAAGGATTACACGGGTGGGGAAGTGAATTATCACATTTCTATCAGTGTGGGCATGGCTATGTACGGGGCAGATGGTGCAAATTACAGTGCCTTATTCGAAAAAGCCGACCATGCGATGTACCGCGCAAAGCAGAGTGGAAAGAATACCTTTGAACTTGCAAATGCGGGAGATGTCGGACCTATCTGCGGAAGAACAAGAGTAATCGACAGGCGGGAGATGATGAGCCAGGAGGATCAGGAATTTCTGGCTTTTGCGGCAAGCCTTTTGGCTCATGCAAAGAATCTGGATGGTTCACTCAATATGCTTCTTAAGCGTATCTCAGAGCGGTATGATCTGGATCTTGTCATGGTGTTTGAATACAATGATGCGAAGACGGAAGCGGTGATGACCAATTATTACGGAAGCAGGTATTCCTTCTATGATAAGAGCACGCTGGCGATAGAGACGATTATCGATGATAATGAATTGCTTCCGGGAAATTATGCCATACTTACCAGTTCCCAGCTGAAGAAGTTTCAGGAGAATGCATCCCGGATCAAATCCATTAAGCAGTTGGATTACCAGCAGTCGTTTTCTTTGGTACTGATTAAATATGAGCATGTGGCAGAACGGATGGGACAGGTGGTTTTTCTGTCTCTTGATGAGAATCGGGAATGGCAGAAAAAGGACCTTGAGATGATGCAGGAGTTGACCAGGACGATTTCGATTTTTGTATCATTGCGCTACCGTATGGATGAGAGTAAAGCGCAGATTCGGCATATACAGAAGAGGGATCAGTTGACGGACCTCTATAATCAGGAGGCGTTCAAGCAGAAGGCAATCACTGTGTTAAAAGAGGCGGGACCCGATCGCTCTTATGCATTTGAGTATCTGGATATCGATAATTTCGGTTATGTGAACGAGAACTACGGATATAAGGTTGGAGATAATATCCTGAAAATGTTTGCAGCAGATGCGTCCAGCCAGAGCTACTACGTGCTGGGATGCCGGTTGTATTCGGATTTCTTCATGCTGCTGCTTGAGGGAAAGGATAAGACGGAGTTGGAGGAGAATATCAGAATCCGCAACAAACGGTTCCTGAATATGCTCAACCATCAGTATCCCAACAGCGGTATGGGAATCACGGCAGGAGTGTATGTTGTGGAAGATTCCCAGAAGGTTGATATCGATATGGCAATCGAAAATGCAAACCTTGCCTGGAAATATGCCAAGAATGAGGGACGCAGGGATGCAGTGTTCTTTGAGGATTCCCAGAGGACGGCGAGAGCAGAGGAACAGCAGGTTGTCGGTGAGTTCTTCGAGGCGCTGTACCGGGATGATTTCCAGTTGTATCTGCAACCCAAATTTATTCTCGGGGAGCATACCATCTACGGCGCAGAGGCGTTGTCGAGATGGAAGAGACCGGATGGCACGGTTCTGTCTCCGGGGGTCTACATAGATTCTCTGGAGCGGATCGGATACATAACGGAACTGGATTTCTATATCTTTGAAGAACTGCTTCGCACAATGGAGCGTTGGAAAAAGCAGCACCGACGTCTGATTGTGGTTTCTACGAACTTTTCCGGACGGCATTTTGACGGAGACGGAGAAGAATTCTTAAAGCGTGTTGCCCACATCATTTCCAAGTACAGTGTGCCGCCGTCCTACATAGAGATCGAGGTTACGGAGAGCGTGCTGGTTAAGAACCTGGAAACCTTGCAGAAGACCATTTCCCGGCTGCATGATATGGGATTTCGGGTGGCAATTGATGATTTTGGAACCGGATACTCATCCTTATCCGTACTTGCGGATGTCCCGGCAGATGTGGTCAAGATTGACCGGGATTTCATCAATAAGGACATGACGGATCGCAGACTGGTGCTCCTGTATGAGATCGGAAAGATGGTCAAGATCATGGAGAAGGACATTATCATCGAAGGCGTTGAGACGGAAGAACAGGAGCAGTATTTGCGGGAGGGCGGTTTTGAATGCGGGCAGGGATTTCTGTGCAATCGTCCGATCCCAGTGGGTGAATTTGAAAAGCTGTACCTGTAATGCATCTTAAAAAATACAAAAAAATACAAAAATGTATGTCGTGAAAACTTGATTTTTGGCGGCATACATTTTATAGTATAAACAGTGGCTTTGTGTGGCACAGCGTCAGATATACATATCAGAGGCGTTGTAGTATGAGGATGATCGCCTCGCCCTGTGAGCCGACGAATTTGTTTGAACATATATTTTAAATAGGAGGATTTATCATGAAACGTTCAATGAAAACCATGGATGGAAATCATGCTGCAGCTCATGCTTCATATGCATTTACAGATGTAGCGGCAATCTATCCGATCACTCCTTCATCTGTTATGGCTGAGGCTACAGATGAGTGGGCAACTGCTGGACGCAAGAACATTTTCGGACAGACCGTACAGGTTACCGAGATGCAGTCTGAGGCTGGTGCAGCAGGTACCGTACATGGATCACTGACCGCTGGTGCTCTGACAACTACGTTTACAGCATCTCAGGGTCTGCTTCTTATGATCCCTAACTTATATAAGGTTGCAGGTGAGAGACTTCCTGGCGTATTCAACGTATCTGCTCGTTGTGTAGCTTCTCATGCACTGAATATTTTCGGTGATCACTCCGACGTATATGCTTGCCGTCAGACCGGTGTGGCTATGCTCTGCGAGTCATCTGTTCAGGAGGTTATGGACCTTACTCCTGTTGCACATTGTGCAGCAATTAAGGGACGTCTGCCATTCATCAACTTCTTCGATGGATTCCGTACTTCACACGAGATTCAGAAGATTGAAGAGTGGGATTACGAGGATCTGAAGGATCTCGTAGATATGGATGCAGTTGATGCATTCCGCAAGAATGCATTGAATCCAAATCATCCGGTAGAGCTTGGCTCTGCTCAGAACCCGGATCTGTTCTTCCAGTCAAGAGAGGCTTGCAATACTGCATATGATGAGCTTCCGGGAATTGTTCAGGAATACATGGACAAGATCAACGCTAAGATTGGAACAGATTACAAGTTATTCAACTACTATGGTGCACCGGATGCAGACCGCGTGATCGTTGCAATGGGTTCTGTATGTGAGACCATTGATGAGACTGTTGATTTCTTAATGGCTCGTGGCGAGAAGGTCGGTGTTGTAAAGGTTCGTCTTTACAGACCATTTGTTAAAGAGGCATTAATCAATGCAATTCCTGATACTGTTAAGAGAATTGCCGTATTAGACAGAACAAAGGAGCCGGGATCTCTCGGTGAGCCTCTGTACCTTGACGTTGTTGCAGCTCTGAAGGGCTCTAAGTTCGATCAGGTTACAATCACAAGCGGACGTTATGGTTTAGGTTCCAAGGATACAACTCCTGGACAGATCATCGCTGTATTCAATAATACAGAGAAGCCAAGATTTACAATCGGTATCATCGATGATGTTACCAACCTGTCTCTTGACATCAAGGAGAATCCGGTTACTACTCCGGAAGGAACAACCAACTGTAAGTTCTGGGGTCTTGGTGCTGACGGTACCGTAGGTGCGAACAAGAACTCCATCAAGATCATCGGTGACAATACAGATATGTATGCGCAGGCATACTTTGACTATGACTCTAAGAAGTCCGGTGGTGTTACCATTTCCCACCTGCGTTTCGGTCATACACCAATCCGCTCCACATACCTGATCTCACAGGCGAACTTCGTTGCCTGCCACTGTACTGCATATATCTACAAGTACAACATGGTTCAGGATCTGGTTCCGGGCGGTACATTCCTGTTCAACACACAGTGGTCTGTAGATGAATTGGATGAGAAGCTTCCTGGACAGGTTAAGAGATACATCGCTGAGAACAACATTAACTTCTACATCATCGATGGTGTGAAGATTGGTAAGGAAATCGGACTTGGAAATCGTATCAATACAGTTCTTCAGTCTGCATTCTTCTCACTGACCAAGCTGATCCCTGAGGAGCAGGTAATCAAGCTTATGAAGGACGCAGCAACAAAGTCATACGCTAAGAAGGGTGATGACGTTGTTAAGATGAACCACGATGCAATCGATGCAGGTGCTACTGCATACGTTAAGGTTGAGGTTCCGGAGAGCTGGAAGAATTGCACCGATGATGATTACTCTAAGGAGATCACAGGCGACAACGCTGAGGTTGTTGATTTCGTTAAGAATATTCAGACAAAGGTTAACGGACAGCAGGGTAACACCGTTCCGGTATCCGTTGTTAAGAAGTACGAGACAGGCTGGACTCCATCCGGTACAGCGGCATACGAGAAGCGTGGTATTGCAACAGATGTTCCGGTATGGGATTCTACAAAGTGTATCGAGTGTAACCAGTGTTCTTATGTATGTCCGCATGCATGTATCCGTCCGGTTGCTATGACCGAGGCTGAGGCTGCTGCAGCTCCGGAAGGAATGCAGATGAAGGATCTGAACCAGATGCCTGGATACAAGTTCGCTATCGTTGTTTCTGCATTTGACTGTACCGGATGTGGCTCTTGTGTCAATGTATGTCCGGATAAGGTTCAGGCAATTACGATGGCTAACTTCGAGGCAAATGAGGACGAGCAGAAGTACTTCGATTACGCTGTAACTCTTGAGGACAAGGAAGATGTTATCGAGAAGTTCAAGCTTACTTCTGTAAAGGGATCTCAGTTCCGTCAGCCATTGCTTGAGTTCTCAGGCGCATGTGGTGGATGTGGTGAGACTCCATACGCGAAGTTGATCACACAGTTATTCGGTGACAGAATGTACATTGCGAACGCAACCGGATGTTCTTCTATCTGGGCAAACTCTTCACCGTCTACACCTTATACAGTAAACAAGAAGGGACATGGTCCTGCATGGTCTAACTCACTGTTCGAGGATGCAGCAGAGTTCGGTTACGGTATGTTACTGGCTCAGAGAGCAATCCGTGACAGATTAAAGAGCGAGCTGGATAACATCGCTGCCAACACAGATAAGGCTGATGTTAAGGCTGCTATCCAGGAGTGGAATGATACATTCGCTTCCGGTATCGAGAACGGACCTGCTACTGAGAAGTTAGTAGCTGCATTGGAGTCTTGCGGATGCGATGCTTCTAAGAATATCTTAAAGGAGAAGGATTACCTTGCTAAGAAGTCACAGTGGATCTTCGGTGGTGACGGATGGGCATACGATATCGGATTCGGTGGACTTGACCATGTATTAGCATCCGGTAAGGATATCAACATCATGGTATTCGATACTGAGGTATATTCTAACACAGGTGGACAGTCTTCTAAGTCTACACCTACCGGTGCAATCGCACAGTTCGCAGCAGGTGGTAAGGAGACCAAGAAGAAGGATCTTGCCGGCATTGCTATGAGCTACGGTTACGTATACGTTGCACACATCTCTATGGGTGCTGATATGAACCAGTGCGTTAAGGCACTTGCTGAGGCAGAGGCTTATCCGGGACCATCTCTGATCATTGCTTACGCTCCATGTATCAACCATGGTATCAAGAAGGGTATGAGCAAGGCTCAGACAGAGGAGAAGCTGGCTGTTGAGTCCGGTTACTGGTTCAACTTCCGCTACAACCCAGAGCTTGCTGCAGAAGGCAAGGATGCGTTTACATTAGACTCTAAGGAGCCGACCGGAGATTATCAGGCATTCCTTAAGGGCGAGAACCGTTACGCTTCTCTGGCTAAGTTCAATCCTGAGAGAGCTGCTGAGCTGTTCGCAGTATCTGAGCAGAATGCGAAGGAGCGTTACGAGCATCTGAAGAAGTTGGTAACTCTTTACGCTGGCGAATAATCAAAACGCAATATAAGTATTTTACCCCAGGTACATCAGTGCCTGGGGTGTTTTTGTGAATGTATGGGAGAGGTCCTGAATAGTTAAAAACACAATATATAGAATGTAGAAAAAAAACTGCACAATATGTTGCTTTTTGTTTACAAATACAGATGAGAATGGTACAATAGTGTAGGAATAGTTTGTTTGGAGGAGACACCATGGCGGGACTGTTGCTTGAGCTGCGCAGACAGCTTTCAAGAAATCGTCGAAAAAATACATACAGTAGCACAGAACACCGCAAGGAGTCTTTGGAGCGGGAGAAGAGCAGAACAGGCAAAGCGTCAGCTGGCTCTTTTTCTTTTGATAGATTGCAGGAGGTTTCTCGTGCGAATACATGTGAAAGGACACCGAATACCGTGAGTAAGGATGATTTCTTATTGCAACAGATTGATGATTTCCGTGAGCGCGCACAGCAGTTGCAGAATCTGATGAATACGAGAGAAGAAGAGGTTCGCCAGATGGAGCGAATACGCCAGATGGAACAGACTCGTCAGGTAGAACAGATGGAGCGTGCAAGACAGATGGAGGCTGCAGAAATGAGGCGATTGCATCCGATGACGATGACAGAGCATCGAGATGGAATTCCTGAGGAACAGATGCAAAGAATTGAGCAGCTCCTGAACAAGAAGGATGAAAATACAGCGGCCCTTACAGCAGAGGTGGAGCGTCGCATAGATGATATGATTGCCAAGGTCAGCGCGAAGATGGAGGAATTGGATGCCTCTGTACAGGAGAGTGTGGACGGTGAGAACAGAGAGTCTGCAAAACGCGCACAGGAACTGAAGGAATCTCTGGGGCAGATTGAGGAACAGCTGGAATCTCTGAAGGCGGATCTGTCCGATAAAGTACATACGGAAAATGTAAAATGTTACCGCAACATTCAGGATCTTTTCAAGAATATGGATGCAAAGCTGGATGAGATTGACAAGCTACAGCGAAAGTCAAAGACGACTAAGACCTGTGTGATTGTCTCGATGATATTTGCAATCCTCAATTTTGCGGCCGTGATTGGTATGATGCTGTTACAGCTGGGCATTGTAAGAATCTGATAGCTGGTACTACATAGGGTTAGAGAAGAATACGAGGAATGCAGGCGCATTCCTCGTTTGTCATAATGAGCGAAGATTAGAACGGATTTTGTCAGGTTTGGAATGATTGAAGTTGAGAGAAAAGGAGCTTGGGATGGAGAAGACAAAGGTATGGGTAGTAGGACATAAGCATCCGGATACCGATTCCATCTGTGCGGCAATCGCATATGCTAATTTAAAAAATCAGATCGATTCAGAGAAAAAAATGGAATACATTCCTAAGCGGGCGGGAGATATAAATGCAGAGACGGCCTATGTACTGAACCGGTTTCAGGCAAAGATACCGGAGTTGATCTCCGATGTGGGAACGCAGATCAAGGATATCCATATCCGGAAGACGGTGGGGGTCAGCAGCCATATTTCCATGAAAAAGGCGTGGGAGATGATGAAGACACTTAAGGTTGTGACGCTTCCTATCGTGAATAGCAAGCAGAAGCTGGAAGGCTTGATCGTTACCGGCGATATCGCCAAGTCCTACATGGATGTTTACGATAACAATATTTTGGCAGAGGCGAGAACCCAGTATAAGAATATTGTTGAGACGCTGGAGGGAACGCTTTTGACGGGAAATCAGCACGCGTATTTCTGCAGGGGAAAAGTTGTGATCGGTGTTGGAACACCGGAGGTGCTTGCGCAGGCTGTGGATAAGGATGATCTGGTCATCCTTGGAGATCGTGAGGAATCACAGCTTTCCTCCATTGCCTCCAACTGCAGCTGCCTTATTGTGACCAACGGATTCTCGGTGCAGCAGGAAGTAATCGAGGCGGCAGAGGCGCATGAGGTGGTGCTGATCAGTACGCCGTATGACACCTTTACGGTCGCACGTCTCATCAATCAGAGCATTCCGATTAAGCATTTTATGACGAAAAAGGATCTTGTGCATTTTGACATGGATGACTATGTAGATGAGGTGCGGGATGCGGTGACGAAAATACGCCATCGGGATTTCCCGATTCTGGATGAAAACCAGAATTACGTTGGTATGTTTTCCAGACGTAATTTGATGAATGCCCAGAAAAAGCAGTTGATTCTTGTAGACCACAATGAGAAGTCTCAGGCGGTCAGCAACATTGATGAGGCAGAAATCTTAGAGATTATTGATCACCACAGACTGGGAAGTCTGGAGACCATGGCACCGGTATATTTCCGGAATCAGCCTCTCGGATGTACCTCTACGATCATCTATCAGATGTATCAGGAACTGGGAGTGGAGATTACTCCCCAGATTGCCGGTCTGATGTGTTCGGCAATTCTATCTGATACGCTTATGTTCCGTTCGCCAACCTGTACTCCGTTGGATAAGGAGGCGGCGCTTCAACTTGCTACGATTGCAAAGGTGAGTCCGGAAGAACTGGCACAGTCGATGTTTGAGGCGGGCAGTAACTTCAGTTCCAAGACAGAAGAAGAGATATTAAATCAGGATTTTAAAATATTCCATGCAGGCACGATCAATTTTGGTGTTGCGCAGATCAGCGCCATGGGAAGAACGGAGCTGGATAAGGTTCAGAAGAGAATTGAGCCAAAGCTGACAGCCATGATGGATGAAAAGCGAATTGATATGATCTTTGTCATGCTGACAGATATCTTAAATGAGTCGACTTACCTGATCTATGCGGGGGATTCTGCGGCGCAGATAGTTGCCGGGGCATACAATTGTGAGGTGAGTCATGACGGAACCATGCTGGAGGGCGTAGTGTCACGCAAAAAACAGCTGATTCCTGCTCTGATCAATACGATGACGGAGCAGTAAAGGTGAGATGTTCCCGGGGCGAACAGCCATAGTGTTTGTGGTAGGCACGGGAGAAGGTGGAGTAGTTGTGAAATCCACATTCGTAGCATACGGTTGTAATGGGATGTCCCTGATCCAATAACTGTCGTGCCAGGAGCAGGCGTTTGGCGGTAATATAGTTTCCAATTGTGTAGCCGGTCTCCTCCTTGAAGGTGTGCATCAGATGGTAACGGCTTAAGTAGAAGGTGTCGGCAAGGCAGTCGATGGAAATATCCTCTGTGATGTGCGTGTTGAGGTAGTCGATCACAGAGAGCATTTTCTGATTGGAGGCGCTGTTGGTGAGATATTCGATTCCGTCACGGAGCAGTGCACGGTTCAGATGAATCATGAATTCCAAAAACAGAAGGTTTTGATATAGTCCATTGGCGTAACCGTCGGATTCCAATGCGTGCTCCAGCTCCCGCGCGATCTGTGCGAGGCGACTTGTGGCGAAAGTTGGAACCCGCAGAACATGGGAACGTTTCTGGTGTGCTTCCTTCAGGCAGAGCTCCAGGTCATAAGCATCATTGCAGTAATTGGCAAGATAGTCACGGGAAATGTATATGATGATACGTTCGTATGTGGATTCATCCCGCAAAATTGGACGATGAACGTCTCCGGCCGGAACGAAGACGATATCGCCGGGAAGCAGTTCGTAAGTGCGCCCTTCGACGCAGTAAGAGACGCTGCCTTTTAACACGATCAGGATTTTGTGAAAATCGTGGTAGTGAAATGCAATAGGTTTCAGTCTGGTGTCAGTTAGATGAAACATACGAAAATCGGTATTCAGATATCCGGTCTGCTGGTAGTCGCTCATGGAATGCCTCCTGTGCATTTTGGTCTGGAAATATATTGCATGAATCGAATACATACAGTATAGTACGACACAGCATAATTTGCAATATTTTTAGCACTGGGGCTGTTTTCAATGAAAAAAGTGCTGGATATAATAGGATTAGAAAGACTTGGGAGGAGGAAAAAACGATGAAGTTTACGAAAATGCATGGATGCGGAAATGATTATGTGTATGTGAATTTGTTTGAGGAGACCATTGCGGATCCGGCACAGCTTTCCATTGCTGTCAGTGACCGGCATTTTGGCATTGGCTCCGATGGTCTGATCACCATTGGCCCTTCGGATGTTGCGGATTTTCGGATGCGCATATATAACGCGGATGGCTCGGAGGCGGAGATGTGCGGCAATGGAATCCGCTGTGTCGCAAAGTATGTATATGATCATGAACTGACCAGCCAGACCACCATTACAGTGGAGACAGGAGCAGGAATCAAGACGCTGGATCTGCTTGTGGAGAATGGCAAGGTCACACAGGTGACGGTGGACATGGGTGAACCGATTCTTGCGCCCGAAGAGATTCCGGTGATCGCAGAGGGGATGAGAGTTGTGGATGAACCGATTCTTGTAGATGGGAAAGAATGGCGCATGACCTGTGTGTCCATGGGCAATCCCCATGCAGTCGTTTTCGTGGACGATGTGGCGAATCTGGAACTGGAGAAGTACGGACCTGATTTCGAAAACCATACGCGTTTTCCAAAGCGGACCAACACAGAGTTTGTGCAGGTGCATTCCCGGACGGAGGCTTCCATGCGTGTCTGGGAGCGTGGATCGGCGGAAACCTGGGCTTGTGGAACCGGAACCTGCGCATCGGTGATGGCGTGTATCCTGAATGGATATACGGATAATAAGGTTCTGGTACACTTAAGAGGCGGAGATCTGGTAATCGAGTACAACCCTGATAACAATCATATCTATATGACCGGTCCCGCAACGGAAGTGTTTCAGGGCGTGTATGGAGAATAAAATATAATTTATATTTAATAAAACGATTGATGTAAGGAGAAAAACAGTATGAGGATCGGACTGCTTGTGAAGGAACTGGAGTATGAGGTGTTGGCGGGAAACGTTGATACAGAGGTAAGCACGTTGGTGTATGATTCCCGTAAGGTGGAAAAAGGCTCTGTATTTGTTTGTATCTCCGGAACGGTGCGCGATGCCCATGATTTTATTCCGGAGGTTGTGGAGAAGGGAGCGGCAGCCGTTATCGTGGAGCGTGATGTGGCAATTCTTCCCGGGGTAACCTATATCAAGGTAGAGAACAGCCGCAAGGCGTTGGCGTACATGGCAGCCGCATATTTCGGGCATCCGGCAAAGAAGCTGAAGACCATTGGAATTACCGGAACGAAGGGAAAGACCACCACAACGTATATGGTGAAGTCTATCCTCGAGGCTGCCGGAATCAAGACCGGCCTGATCGGTACCATTGAGGCGATTGTGGGGGACACGCGGATTCCTTCCGCCAACACAACGCCGGAATCTTACCGGGTACAGGAGCTTTTTGCCCAAATGGTGGATGCGGGGCTGGATGCAGTGGTCATGGAGGTGTCTTCCCAGGCGTTGATGCTGCACAGGGTGTCCGGCTTTGTCTTTGATCTCGGCGTGTTTACCAATCTTGAGCCGGATCACATCGGAACCAATGAGCACAAGGATTTTGCAGATTATATGCATTGCAAGAGTCTATTGTTCCAGCAGTGTAAAAAGGGTATCTTTAATGGAGACGACGAGCATCTGGAGGGAATCCTTGCAGGTCATACCTGCGAGGTGGAGACCTTTGGCTACGGAGCAGACAATGATTTTGTGGCACAGAATGTAGAACTGAAGAAGGAGCATGGTGCGCTTGGCGTGCGCTATCATGTGAAGGGGCTGGAGAACTTCGATGTGGAAGTCAATGTCCCGGGAAGCTTTTCCGTATACAATTCGCTTACCGCAATTGCAATCTGTCATCATTTCGGTGTGGCAGAGGATAAGATTAAGGAGGCGCTTTCTCATGTGAGTGTGAAGGGAAGAATTGAAATCGTTCCGGTCACGAAACGCTATACCCTTATGATTGATTATGCCCACAATGCAATGTCTCTTGAGAGTCTTTTGACAACCTTGAAAGAGTATGAACCGGGCAGACTTGTGTGTCTGTTTGGCTGTGGAGGAAACCGTGCGAAGTCCAGACGGTATGAGATGGGTGAGGTGTCTTCGAGACTTGCGGATCTAACGGTGGTGACCTCCGATAATCCACGGGATGAGGAACCGATGGATATCATCAATGACATTTTGATAGGAGTGCACAAGGCGGATGGAGAGTACGTGACGATTCCAGATCGAAAGGATGCAATCCATTACTGCATGGAGCACGCTAAGGACGGTGACATTATCGTCCTCGCCGGTAAAGGGCACGAGGATTATCAGGAAATCAAGGGCGTGAAGCATCATATGGATGAACGGGAACTGATCGCGGATATCATTCGGGAGAATCCGACCCTTTCCCTTTAACTATCAGGTAAAAAGCAATGAATTCCTGCTTTATATATAATATCAAATCATAACTTAATAAATTCGCTTTGTGAAGCCTATGTTGTGGAGGTGTAAGAATGACATTGTTCAGTGGCGCGGGAGTGGCGCTGATCACTCCGTTTCATCAGGATAAAAGTGTGAATTACGAAATGCTTGGCAGGTTGATTGACCGGCAGATCGAGAGCGGCACAGATGCGCTTATCGTTTGCGGAACAACCGGAGAGCCGGCAACCATGAGTGAGGAAGAGCGGCTTTCGGTTATTCGATATGCGGTAGAGCGCACCGGCGGAAGGATTCCGGTGATTGCAGGAACCGGAGGCAATTCTACGGGGCATGCAGCTGTGTTTTCCAAGAAGGCGAAAGCGCTTGGCGTAGATGGACTGTTGGTGGTGACACCTTACTATAATAAGGCCACGCAAAACGGTCTGATCGAACACTACCGGATGATCGCATCCGCAGTGGATCTTCCGATCATTATGTACAATGTGCCTTCGCGGACCGGATGCAATCTGCTTCCGGAGACCGTTCTTCGCATTGCAGAGGAGTGTCCGAATGTGGTGGGCATCAAGGAGGCCAGCGGAAACATTTCCCAGGTGGCAAAGCTTGCGGCTTTATGCGGGAATCGTCTGGCAATCTATTCGGGAAATGATGATCAGATTGTTCCGATTCTCTCTCTTGGGGGAAAAGGCGTGATATCTGTACTGTCCAATGTGGTGCCGGATGTGGTGCATCAGATCGTAGATTCCTATCTGAATGGTGATATTGTAACTGCGAAGAAGCTGCAGCTTCAGTACTTACCGCTTGCCAATGCACTGTTTACGGAGGTAAATCCGATTCCGGTCAAGGCGGCCATGCAGATGATTGGTTATGACGCAGGAGGCTTACGCCTTCCGCTGACAGAACTGGAGGAGGCCCATCGGGCTCCGCTTATGCTTGTACTCCGGGAGGCTGGCCTGACTGTAGTGGGTGACTGAGGGGGCAGCCAGATATGTCAGGTGTAATATATATAAGATCTAAGGGGTTCTGAATAGTTACTAAGATGGAGAAATAAGAAAAGCTGATAAAGAGGAGACCGATATGGCAAAACAGTTGTGGAAACCCGGAAATATACTGAATCCGGTTCCGGTGGTCATGGTGAGCGTGGCGGATGAGAAAGGAAAGGCAAATATTATAACAGTGGCATGGGCGGGAACGGTATGTACCAATCCACCTATGGTTTCCATATCCGTGCGCCCCAGCAGATTTTCCTATGACCTGATCCGCAGGAGTGGAGAATTCGTCATTAACCTGACAACCAAGGATCTGGTGAAGGCATGCGATTACTGTGGTGTGGTAAGCGGACGGGATGTGGATAAATTTCAGAAAATGAACCTCACTCCACTTCCCATGGAGCATGTGAAGGCTCCGGGGATTGCGGAAAGCCCGGTCAATATCGAGTGCAAGGTGACGGAGATTCAGCCTCTGGGCAGCCACACCATGTTTGTGGCAGAAGTTGTTGGTGTCGTGGTGGAGGATGCCTATATGGATGAGAGTGGACGTTTTGGTATCAATGAGACGGGACTTGTCGTGTATTCCCATGGAGAGTATTTTGCTTTGGGCGAAAAACTCGGAAAGTTCGGTTACAGTGTAAAAAAATCGGAAAAGAAGGCTTCGGACGCAGAAGCATAAAACGAATAACGAACACAAAATACAATGGACATCCCGCTATTGGAGCAGGATGTCCATTAAATATGCATACACATCTTCATTTTGCTTTTTCCAGTTGCCGCAGATGGCTTCTGCCTGTTCCCTGGTCCGGACAGACAGGGTAAGATCAAGGACCGGTTTCTCGTCTGAGAGAATCTGACAGCGCACCGCATAGTCGGAGCCGGTGGTTTTATAGTAGTTGGCCACCATGGAGTTTTCCTGACGGAGCGCGACCTTATTTTCGGCAAAGAATTTCAGCACATCTTTTTCAATTCCCTCCGTGATCTTGTCTTTGAAAAATCCCAGCGTTTCTTTTCCGGCGGCAGTAATGGAATACTGCGTGTTGGAGTGGGTGGAGCGGGCCTGAATCAGTTCTGTGTCCACAAGATCGCCAAGAACCTCCTGTACCCGAAAGTAGTCGGTGTACTCCTGGTCCAGAAAGAAATTGGAAATCTGCGTGTTGGACAGCGGAAATCCCGCTTTGTTCAGCATATATAAAATCGTGAGTTTATAAATGGTAAACGGTTCAGCCATAAATTCCTCCTGAATTAGGAGATGTGGGACTTAACAGCCTGGCTGACAACTTCTGCAACGCGAGGATCAAAGGCTTCCGGCATGATAAAATCGTCGTTCAGCTTGTCGTCCGGAACCAATGCAGCCAATGCTTCTGCAGCCGCCAGCTTCATCTCCTCTGTAATCTGTGTGGCATGTCCTTCCAGCGCCCCCTTGAAGATGCCAGGGAAAGCAATGACATTGTTGACCTGATTCGGGAAATCGCTTCTTCCGGTTCCTACGACTCTTGCACCGGAAGCCTTTGCAACATCCGGCATGATCTCCGGCACAGGATTGGCCATGGCAAAGAGGATGGAGTCCTTATTCATGGAAGCGACCATCTCAGGAGAAACGATATTCGGTGCAGAAACTCCTACAAAGATATCTGCACCGCGCAGTGCATCGGCCAGTGTACCGGACGCATTTTCGAGATTGGTAACCTCGGTCATCTTTTTCTGCATCCAGTTCAGATTCGGGTAATCTTTTCCAATGATGCCCTCGCGGTCACACATGGTGACATGCCGGAATCCGTAGGTGAGGAGCAGCTTGGTAATGGCGATACCGGCAGAACCTGCACCGTTGACAACGACACGGCAGTCTTCCTTCTTCTTCCCGGTAAGACGCAGACCATTGATGATGCCGGCCAGTACGACGATGGCGGTACCGTGCTGATCATCATGGAACACCGGAATGTCCAGCATTTCTTTTAAGCGCTCTTCGATCTCAAAGCATCTTGGGGCGGAGATATCCTCCAGGTTAATGCCGCCGAAGCCCGGCGCAATATTCTTAACTGCGGCGATGATCTCCTCGGTGTCCTGTGTGTCAAGGCAGATCGGGACAGCGTTCACATTGCCGAATTCCTTGAAGAGTACGCATTTCCCTTCCATTACAGGCATGGCAGCGTATGGTCCGATATTGCCCAGGCCAAGGACGGCACTTCCGTCAGATACAACGGCCACGGTATTGGCTTTCCAGGTGTAGGTGTAGGCTTCCTTTTTATCCCTGGCAATGACCTTGCACGGTTCTGCAACACCCGGGGTGTAGGCGATGGCAAGATCCTCGCGGGAATTGACCTTGGATTTGGCAATGGTCTCAAGCTTACCGTTCCATTCTTTGTGGCACTGGAGCGCCTTTTCGTTCATATCCATGATGAAATCTCCTTATTCTATAGTAAAAGTAATATATGGTTTGTTTGCCTAATAACCATACCATTCTTGGAGGGACAAATCAAGGTAAGAAATAGAATCGGACAAAGAAATCCAAAAAGGACTTCCTATTGAAAATCAAATAGTGTATAATACATGTATTAAACAATATTCGTTTCTATAATATGAATCCCATTTTATATTTGTAACAGAATAAATTAAGGAGTAATAGAGGTATGAGAGAAAAATATGAGAGCCTGTCTTTAACTGTGTTAAAAGACCTGGCAAAGGCGAGGGGAATAAAGGGGATTTCTGCCATGAAAAAGCAGGAACTGGTGGAGCGTATGCTTGAGGAGGATGAGCGGGACAAGGAGAAGACAGCCGCGCAAGCAGCATCTCCATCCAAAACGGAGCGGACGTCAGAGGGACGGAATCCTGTGAACAGACGGAATAATGCACCTGCAGGCAAACCTGCGAAGGAGAAAGAAAGGTCAGAAGCAGACACATACACGGTACAGGAGAATGTGGACTCGGCGGCAATCAAGGAGGATATTGCAGGACTGGACAGCGGATGTACAGCCAGTGGTATTCTGGAGATTCTGGCAGAGGGATATGGCTTTATCCGCTGTGAGAACTATCTGCCGGGAGAGAAGGATGTGTACGTGGCACCTTCCCAGATCCGCCGCTTCAATCTGAAATCCGGAGACATTATTACCGGCAATACGAAGATCAAGACGGAGCGTGAGAAGTATGCGGCACTTTTATATGTGACTTCTGTGAACGGCTATCATCCGTCTGAAGCACAGAAAAGACCGAATTTTGAGGATTTGACACCGATTTTCCCGAATAAGAGACTTCGGATGGAGCGTCCGGGTGGTTCGGTGGCCATGCGTGTCATGGATCTGATCTCCCCAATCGGTAAGGGACAGCGTGGTATGATCGTATCTCAGCCGAAGGCAGGAAAGACAACCCTGTTGAAGCAGATTGCCAACTCTATTACCAAGAATAATCCGGAGATGCATCTGATCATTCTGCTGATCGATGAGCGTCCGGAGGAAGTGACGGATATAAAAGAAGCCATCGTGGGCAATAACGTGGAAGTTATCTACTCCACCTTCGATGAGACGGCGGAGCATCACAAGCGCGTGTCTGAGATGGTAATTGAGCGTGCCAAGCGTCTGGTGGAGCACAAGCAGGATGTCATGATTCTGTTGGACAGCATCACGAGACTTGCCCGTGCCTACAACCTGACGGTACAGCCCAGTGGACGTACTCTGTCCGGTGGTCTTGACCCGGCAGCACTTCATATGCCGAAGCGCTTTTTCGGTGCGGCGCGCAATATGCGTGAGGGCGGAAGTCTGACGATTCTTGCCACTGCGCTGGTGGATACCGGAAGCAAGATGGATGATGTGGTATTCGAGGAATTTAAGGGAACCGGTAATATGGAGCTTGTTTTGGATCGCAAGCTTTCAGAGAAGCGTATTTTCCCGGCTGTGGATATCGTGAAGTCCGGTACAAGACGAGAGGATCTGCTCTTGGATCCGGATGAACGTGAGGGGGTTGAGAATATGCGCAGGGCGTTGAACGGACTTCGTTCGGATGAGGCTGTGGAGAACATTCTGAACATGTTTGCCCACACCAAAAATAACGCGGAACTAGTCAATATGGTACGCAAAAACAGGATTATCTAGAAAAAAATGGATTTTTCCAAAATAACCCTTGCTTTCTATATAGAGCAATGCTATAATGAATAAGCTGTTTATCGGGATGTAAACGGACGAATGTGTCAGCGAATAGATTAGAACGAGGTGAAAATCATGAGAGAAGGAATCCATCCAGATTATTATCAGGCAACTGTTACCTGCAACTGTGGCAATACATTTGTTACAGGTTCTACAAAGCCAGAGATTCACGTGGAAATCTGTTCTAAGTGCCATCCATTTTATACTGGACAGCAGAAAGCTAACCAGGCTCGTGGACGTATTGAACAGTTCAACAAGAAGTACGGTATGTAATAGAATTGATCAAGTTGCTGAAAAGGTTGAGGCTGTGATAGATGCCTCAACCTTTTTGTTATCGTATGGGAAATTTCGTCTCCTATACGACAAAAATGCTCCGCAAGGATATGGGAAATTCTTATAAAGTAGTGTGAAGAATATAACGCATAGAGCAATGGAGATGTGTTTATGAGATATAGTGGAGTTGGCGGACAGGCGGTCATGGAGGGCGTCATGATGAAGAATCGGGAAGCGTATGCCGTGGCGGTTCGAAAGCCCGATCAAACCATTGAGACCAAGGTGTCCGAATACAACGGGACCATTAAAAATAAAAAAATACGCAAGCTGCCGATTATCCGTGGTGTCATCAACTTTGTGGAGTCTCTGTATCTGGGGATGAGTACGTTAATGTTCTCTGCCTCCTTTTTCGAGGATGAGGAAGAGGAAGCCGCAAAGAAAAAGCGTGAGAGCATGACAAAGGAGGAGCGCAAGGCACTGGAGGAGAAGGAGAAAAAACAGGAAAAGGCGCTTATGGGTGGAACTGTGGCATTTTCCATCATACTGGCCCTGGCAATCTTTTTTGCGCTTCCGTATTTCCTGTCAGGTTTTTTTCGCAAGGTGATTGATTCGGAGACGTTGATTGCACTGTTGGAGGGCGTGATCCGACTGGTGATTTTTGTCGCCTATATCGCAATCATCTCCCTGACACCGGACATCAAGCGAACCTTTATGTATCATGGAGCCGAGCACAAATGTATCAATTGCATTGAGCACGGACTGGAACTGAACGTGGAGAACGTGCGGGCCAGTTCCAAGCAGCATAAGCGTTGCGGTACCAGCTTTCTGCTGATCGTGATGCTTATCAGTATCGTATTTTTCATGTTTATCCGGGTAGAGTCAGGAGTGCTTCGACTTTTGCTTCGCCTGCTTTTGATTCCGGTTATTGCAGGTGTGTCCTATGAATTTATCCGGCTTGCAGGCCGCTATGATAACTGGTTTGTCAATTTGCTCAGTCAGCCGGGATTGTGGATGCAGCGGTTGACGACCAAGGAGCCAAGCGATGATATGATCGAGGTTGGCATTGCAGCAGTGAACGCTGTGTTTGATTGGAAAAAGTGGCAGGAAGAAGAATTATTTTCACATTCAGTACAAGGGGAAGTGAATGTATGACATACCGTGAAGCAATGGCTTTGGGGGAGAAAACATTGAATATGGCCGGCATTGCAGAGGCGAAGAACGATGCATGGCTGCTTCTTGCAATGATCTCGAAGATTGATCATACCTTCTACTATATGCACATTGACGAGCAGATGAGGGAGGATGAACTGAGAGAGTATGAGTCTGTGATCAATAAGCGGGCAGAGCGTGTTCCACTTCAGTATATCACGGGAGAGCAGGAATTTATGGGACTTCCCTTCCATGTGAACACCAATGTGCTGATTCCAAGGCAGGATACGGAAACGCTGGTGGAAGAGGCCTTGAAACGGGTGTATCCCGGCATGAAGATTATGGATATGTGTACCGGGTCAGGCTGCATTTTGATCAGCATTCTAAAAAATTCCCATGATGTGGAGGGGTACGGATATGATGTATCCAAGCTGGCACTGGGAGTTGCGAAGGAAAATGCCAAGCTCAACGACGTGTCAGCAAGCTTTGAGCACAGCAATCTGTTTGAGAATGTGGCGGAGCAGGAGTTTGACATGATCGTGTCCAATCCGCCTTACATTCCCACCGGTGACATTGCAGGTCTGATGCCGGAGGTGGCTGACTATGAGCCAGTCTCAGCTTTGGACGGTCACGAGGATGGTCTGTATTTCTATCGGGAAATTATCGGAACCTGCAAAGATTATCTGAAGGAGGATGGCATGGTGCTGTTCGAGATCGGATGTGATCAGGGCGATGCGGTGTCTCATATGCTTAGAGAGGTCGGTTTTACCGATGTGGAGGTTATTCAGGATCTGGCACATCTGGACCGCGTTGTTGTGGGAAGAAGAGTTCCGTAGAGGAGAATATTGGAGATAGAAAGGCTTATAAGAAAGAGAGGATAGGCGAATGTTTGACAAATTAGATGATTTGCTCCATCATTATGAGGAGCTTATGAATACACTGAGTGAGCCGGATGTGGCAAACGATGCCAACCGGTTCCGAAAGCTGATGAAGGAGCAGAGTGACCTGCTTCCAATCGTAGAGGCATATAAGGAATACAAGCAGTGCAAGAGTAATATTGAGGATTCTCTTGCCATTCTTGATGAAGAGACGGACGAGGAAATGCGTGACCTTGCCAAGGAGGAGTTGAACGATTCCAAGGCCCGCGTGGAGGAACTGGAGAAAAAGCTTAAGATTCTCCTGCTTCCGAAGGATCCGAATGATGACAAGAACGTTATCGTGGAAATTCGTGCAGGTGCCGGCGGTGAGGAGGCTGCGCTTTTTGCGGCAGAAATCTACCGTATGTATGTGCACTATGCAGAGTCCCGCCGTTGGAAGGTGGAGACGCTGGAGGCGGACGAGACCGGAATCGGCGGAATGAAGTCGGTTAACTTTATGGTTACGGGCGACGGAGCATACTCCGTGCTCAAGTATGAGTCCGGTGTGCATCGTGTGCAGCGTGTGCCTGAGACCGAATCCCAGGGACGTATCCAGACATCCACATGTTCCGTTGCGGTAATGCCGGAGGCAGAGGATGTGGATGTACACATCGACGATAAGGACATCCGAATCGATGTCATGCGTGCATCCGGTAACGGTGGACAGTGCGTCAACACAACCGACTCTGCGGTTCGTCTGACCCACTACCCAACCGGAATCGTAATCTACAGTCAGACCGAGAAGTCACAGATTCAGAATAAGGAGAAGGCGTTTGCACTCCTTCGTGCAAAGCTGTATGACTTGGAACTGCAGAAGAAGCAGGATGCAGAGGCAGAGGAACGCCGGAGCCAGATCGGAACGGGAGACCGCGCCGAGAAAATCCGTACCTACAACTTCCCGCAGGGCCGTGTGACGGACCACCGCATCAACCTGACGCTGTACAAGCTGGATAAGATTATGGATGGAGATATTCAGGAGATCATCGATGCATGTATCACAGCCGACCAGGCTGCGAAATTAGCGAAGATGAATGAATAAGGCTGATTTGCTTGACTTTAGGTGTTAGTTTTAATTAAGTCATTGAAAAAATATATGGAAAAGACGGACTTTGACGCATGTCTCTGCCCGTCTTTTCTTTTTGTTATAGTTATGATGCACTGTACACCCTTATTTGGGTGGCTTTGATGCATGTATCGCCCCTCATTCGTTGCGAACAAAGAAAATCGAGAAAGATAAATAGTTTGTATCAGGAATGAGATTCATTTATAATATAATACGAGATTACATTTCTATAGTAGTTTCAATAATTTCTTTGTTTTTTCATTTGCAAGTCTTTTATTTGCTTTTTTTAATTTTAGAAGAAATGCTACCAAATTGAAAAGGCCAAATTGATTAATTAATGTGTAGGAGGTTAGGTATATGAAAAAGAAGGGAATTGCAGTAGTTTTACTGGCAGCATTGATTCTGACATTGTTGTGCGGATGTTCAACTGACTTATCCATGACGCTGAACGCGGATGGAACCGGAAGTGTGAAACAGACAGTCCTGATCGAAAAAGAGTATACAGAAGGTGACGGAGTGACTCTGGATGAAACCTTTACCTATGAAGATGTAACGGTGGATGGGAAAGCGTACAAAAAAGGAACAAAGAGTGTTACGTTTTCAAGTGTGAATGCGATTCCGGATATGGACGGCTATCAGCTCGCTTTTGACGAGAACTCTTTTTACATGAGAAATGCGGAAGAATCTGATGTCTCCGGCGAAGCAGCAACGGGGATGACATCCGAAGAATTCAAAGAGATCTATCAATACAATTGTACGATTACATTTCCGTATGAAGTGAAGAAGACTAACGGAACCATTCAGCCGGATCAGAAGACAGTAGTCTGGGACTGCGACCAGATGTATGAGAATGCCAACTGCTGGGCTGTTTTTACGGATGTGCCTACGGATGCATCGATTCCGGCACCGAAAATCACTGGAGCAAAGAATAACGGATACTATAAAAAGAATATTACGGTAAAAGTCGATTCAGATACAGTCATTGATACATTTTCTGTAAACGGGAATGCAGTTGGGGCAGGTAGTTGTCTGATCACGCAGGAAGGAAAACAGAAAGTAAGCTGTACAGATATTAACGGAAAGACAACAACCATTTCCTTTGTCATGGATCAGACCAAGCCGACTGTTAAGGGCGTTGCAAACGGAAAAACCTACACGGGTGCAAAGACAATAAAGTTTTCCGATAAATATGGAATAAAGAGCGCCACCCTGAATGGGAAGAAGATATCATCTGGGAAAGTGGTAAGCAAAAAGGGCAGCTATAAGCTGGTCGTGACAGATAAAGCTGGAAATAAGAGCATTATCAAATTTAAAATTACATCAAAGTGAGTTGTAGTATTTTCTAAAAGAAGAATAGCGGAACATGCGAAGGAGAACGTATTGATGAAAATTGTGGAGTTTTTTACATCGAACAACAAAGAACACTGGTTAAGTGAGATTGAAAAATGCGATTGGGGAGCAGGGCAGTATCTGCACCAGCTTCTGAAAGAGAAGAATCTGAAGAACATGGTCGGGGAAGCTGCGATTGTGCCAATGCTGGTGGACGGGGATGAACTGGTGGCATTTTGCACCTTTGCTCCACTGGATGATATTCAGCCTACGGATTTGTCGCCGTGGATCGGTTTTGTATATACATTCCCGAAGTACAGGGGACATCATTATGCGGGACAACTGCTAGACTATGCAGAGAGCATTGCCACGGTCATGGGACGGGAATATGTCTATATTTCTACCGGCCATACCGGTCTGTATGAGAAATACGGCTATGAATTCTACCGGATGGATAAGGATATCGAGGGCGGGGATTCCCGTGTGTACCGGAAAGCTCTGGCAGTGGAAGGTCCGGACAAGGATCGTCGCTACGAGAATGGCGCCAAATGGAAGGCGGAGATTGTAAGTGCCGCAAGAACTGACGTGGATATGGTTGCATATTGCGGATTCTCATGCAATCACTGCTTCCTCGGAGAATGGTGTGGAGGCTGCCGTTCCGTGTTCAGCTGCTGTTCCTATGGCGCATTTTGCCATACGGGAAAATGTCCGAATATCGAGTGCTGCAGGGAAAAAGGCATTGATGGCTGTTATGAGTGTGGAGAACTGGATGCATGCACCAAGGGCTTTTATCAGCCGGACAACGATGGAGCCAATGCCTGCAAGGCACAGGCAATGTTCATCCGAAAATACGGAAAAGAGAAATTCTTTCAGGTCCATGACAAACTGCATGAGACCTATTCCTTTGAAAAGACGCAGGAAATATTGGGGCAGGATGTACAGGAGGGCTTCAAGATATTGGAGAAATGCGCTACACTGATTCGATGAAACTCGTAAATTGTAGCTATACTGGATTGTTTTTTCCCAAAGATTCCTTTTCGTGCTTGATTTCCCAATGAATCAGAAATGTGAGCAGTCCACGCAATAGGATAACTGCACCTAAGATGGCAAGTTCTGCCCACTCGCGGACAACAACAGTACGAAGGACCTCACTACCCATCTTGAATTCAAGAGATAGGGCAATCCCTTGTGCAAGATCGAGACGGAGATTGGAACCATGTCGAATCCATTTGATAAAACATTTTATGGCTGTAGATACCAGAACAATAATTCCAAATAATTCTAAAAGCATCGTAAAGAATTTAACGACAAACATCAAACATAACTCAATGTTATCAAGCAAAGCAGTCATATATCGTACCTCTTCAAAAGAAATATATACGAATATTATAATTCCCATTTTATCATGTGGCAATAGATAAAATTTGAGTTTCCGTAAACTGTAATCAAAAATGTGAAAAAAATAGAAACTTGTATCTGATTTGAAAAAGGGATATACTGTTTTATATAATCAAAGGGAAAAGACTTATGAAGCAACAAGAAAAAATGCAACAACAACAATTTCAGAGAATGACTGCGGAGCCTGTGGGTAAGCTTTTACTGGTCTTATCGGTTCCAACCGTGATCAGTATGATGGTTACGAACATCTATAACCTGGCAGACACGGCCTTTGTTGGAAGTCTTGGAACCAGTCAGAGCGGTGCCACAGGGATTGTGTTCGGGTTTATGGCAATCCTGCAGGCTGTAGCCTTTATGTGCGGACAGGGCGCAGGCAGCGTGATGTCCAGAAGACTGGGAGAAAAGAAGCTGGAGGAAGCCTGCGAATATGCATCCACCGGCTTTTTCCTTTCGCTGTTTCTGGGGTTTCTGATTGCAGTGGGAAGTTTTGTATTCCTCACACCTTTGTTGTATCTTCTCGGCAGTACTGCCACGATAGAACCGTATGCCAGAACCTATATATCCTATATTCTCCTGGCGGCACCGTGTTTTACCGCCAGTCTGACCATGAACAATCTGCTGCGGTATGAGGGTAAGGCAAAGCTTGGAACCGCAGGACTTATGACAGGTGCGGTGCTCAATATCGGTCTGGACATCGTGTTAATGTTTGGACTGCGGCTCGGAATCGCCGGGGCCGGTATTGCCACGGCCGTATCACAGGTGATCAGTTTTTTCATTCTTCTTAGTATGTTTTTACGGGGAAAGACTCAGACTAAAATTGCGATTTCCTATGTGGAACCGCACTTTCTTGGAACTATTATTGCCACCGGTTTCCCGAGTCTGCTCAGGCAGGGGTTAAACAGTGTGGCAACCATGTTGTTGAACCGGACTTCCGGTGTCTATGGAGACGAAGCAGTTGCAGCCATGAGCATCGTGTCGCGCGTCAGCTTTTTTGCCATGGCGGTGGCTATCGGAATTGGACAGGGCTTTCAGCCCATCAGCAGCTTTAATTACGGAGCAGGGAAGAAAGAGCGGGTCAGAAAGGCCTTTTGGACCGCCTTTTTCGCTTCCGAATGTGTATTACTTTTCTTATCTGGGCCAATTTACGCCTATGCTGAAAATTTAGTCCGGATATTCCGGAATGACCCGCAGGTAATCCTGTATGGCGTGCGGGCATTGCGCCTGCTGTGCGTGGGCCAGCTTTTTGTGCCATTGTCCATGATGGTGGAGATGGGATTTCAGAGCACCGGACAGAGCGCGCTTGCCAGCTTTTCTTCCAGCTTGCGAAGCGGCCTGTTATTCATTCCAATGCTGCTATTGTTAGCCGCGTGGCGTGGCATGGCCGGCGTGCAGGAGGCGCAGCCCGTTACGTTTGTCCTCACATTTGTCGTCAGCATTTTTCTTTGCAGGATATTTATGCGCAAGTGTTTGTCGGAAAGAGGAGAGTAGACACGTAGGTAATTATATGTGCGATGGCATATAGTTGATTTATAAATTTATATTAAAAAAGAAAATCCATATGGATTTTCTTTTTACAACATTTCTATGCATTTGTAAGCATAGATTCTTCTACAGACTTGATTTCGTCAATTGTTGCTCCGGTAAATGAGGCAATCTCTTCTGGTGTTTTGCCCAAGGATAGCATGTGGGCTATAATCTCTGCACGGCCTTCTGCGCGGCAACGCTGACCATAATCTTTTGCGTAATCTTTTGCGTAATCCTCTATTGTTTTACACACCTCTGAACGACCTCCTTCCGTTTGCTTAAAATATTTTATCGCTTTGCTTAATTCAGGGTATCTCGTATCCTCAAACACATCCTTGCGCAGAAATAGTTGCAGTAAGTTTGATTTGTCGGAATCGTCCTTTATTGCTGTGTTAGCAAAAAAGATATCTTCTTTGTCGTCAACCGGAATAAAACCGTTTGATGTCTGCATACATCGTTTTACATGCGTTACTGCTTGATTGTTGTTCAATGCATCATATTCCGTAATATACAGAATTGTGACCTGTGGAATAGCACTAAAATCGGTACCTTTTGGTGTATATGCGGCTGTGAGTGCCGCTGCATGGAACCGCGTTCGTGTAATATCATCGTTGCATGTGCTTTTCTGCATCTCGATATTGACATACTTTCCATCTTCAAGAATGCAAAGTGCATCCAGAATGATTTCTCTGTGCAGGCTCGTTACAATAGATTGTGTCGTGACTCGTGCTACAATCAGTTTTGGCAAATCCAACAGAGTTCTAAGAATTTCTTGACATACACCTGAGCGTTCTGCCATTAGTCGAAATAATGCATCGTCAATAATACGAAGATTCTGTGCAGTTTCCTGTGTTGTTTTTGAATATTGCTCCAAACCCATTTCTTTCTCCTCGCTTTTTTGCTAATCTATCTTTACATAGCAAAAGGGAAAGCGTCGGTATGGAGCAATCCCCTCATGTGATAAGACTTAAAAATAATGATTATTATATGGTTATAGTATACCACAAACGACGGAAATAACAACACTTCCCAAAGAGATTTCTTTGGAATGAAAATTTCAATACGAATTCTTTCATCCATTTTTCTTGTCATATTTCATCTTGGATGCTATGGTATATCTAGAAAGCAAAAC
>CAMBLG010000021.1 GCA_945868435.1 uncultured Lachnospiraceae bacterium | reverse complement strand
TGTGGCTCGGGGCGAAAGGCGTGAAAGCGTCTGACCTATCGAGATTGCTCTTAAATTCCGAGTATTCCGCAAAATATCTGCAGCAGCTCTGGAAGAAGGTGAGAAAGCAGGGCGGGTTATGTACCGGTATCACGCAGAATGTCGTGGATCTCTTACAGAACTACACGGCGACCACCATGCTTGCAAACTCTGAGTTTGTGGCACTTCTCAAGCAGGCGAATACAGACAGTTCCAAAATGGCGGAGGTGATCGGTGTATCAGAGGCACAGCTGCGGTTTGTTACGAATACTGCATCCGGAATGGGACTGATCAAGTGTGGTTCTGTTGTGATTCCTTTTGATAATCAGATCAGCAAGGATACGGATCTGTACAGGCTGTATAACACCAACATTCATGAGAAGATCGCGGAGCAGAAGAAAAAGGAATTACAGGAGTAACGTGACCGGAGAGAAGGTGAGCCATTGAAGATCAAAAAAGTGGATGACAAACCAATGGTCATCCACACGAAGAAAAAGACAACGATTCACTACCATGTGCCAAAGCGAGGAAAACTGAAAGCAGGAAATGTCTATACGGCAGTCAGAAGTCCCAAGGGTGCGAAAGCGCACATTGTGAAGAAAGGTCCGAAGCGAAAGCAGACATACCGGTCAAGTACCGTTCATCAGGTAAAGAAGCATAAGGAACGGGACGAAATGATCTTTCTCAGAAAAATGAAACAGTCCAATGCATCCATCAAGACTAAGAAAACGAAACTGCATGTTGCCCGTCAGGCGGCAGCTGTTTCGGCACAGAAAGCAACGGATCACAACGAGGGCGGACGGGAACTGGCACAGGCTTCATTACTGGCATATGAGTTTTCGCGGCCTGTTACGGGAGTTGCATCAAAGGGAGCGAAGCTGTTTAAGGAAAAATCCATTGCCGAAGCGAAAAAACGCATTAAAAAAGTGGAAGCAGGTAAGAAGTTCGCAAAGCAATCAGCTAAGAAGGCTGCACAAAAAACAACGAAGGCGGCTGTCAAAGAGACTGCGAAGGAGACTGCAAAGAAAACGGCAAAGGCTGCGGCAAAAACTGCTGCAACAACCGCGGTTACAGCAGCCGGTACAGCTGTCGCACCGGGCGTAGGAACCGCAGCGGGTATGGCTGCCGGATATCTGGCGGGAGCATCTATGGAAGTGAAAGATGCCAAGATGACGAATCGCGCCAGAAAGATCAAGTTCTTTCTCGATAAGATGAAAGCGCAGGAGAATCAGACAGATACGCTGTTAAAACTGGCCAAAGATATTGTAGTAAAGCGGTTCATGACCTGGGTAAAGGTTGTGGCACCGGTCATTGGAACGGCACTTTTAGCAATCGCACTTTTGATAGCGATCGTGGCTGTTCCGGTACTTTCGGTAACAGCCATTATTTATAATTCCCCGTTCGCATTATTTTTGCAGCCGCTTGAGGCAGGAGACACGGTGCAGACCGTCACGACAGCGTATGTCTCGGAGTTTGATGCGAAAGTGAAGGAACTCGTACAGACACATCCAAGATGTGATACGGGAGAACTGGTTTATATCGATTACGAGGGGACCGGAATCGCTCCAGATAATTATTATGACATCATGGCCGTCTATATGGTGAAGTATGGTGTCGGGGAAACGGCAACGATCATGAACAGCACATCCAAGGGCTGGCTGCAATCAGTTGTAAATGACATGTGCACATATACAACACGAATCGGAAGAAAAAGTGTAAACGGCTCTATCATAAAGGTGCTGTATGTTGATGTGAAAAAGAAATCTTACCGGGACATGATTTCTGAGTATGGATTTGACGCAAATCAGGTTGAGATGCTTGA
Organism: uncultured Lachnospiraceae bacterium; assembly: GCA_945868435.1. Lineage (GTDB taxonomy): Bacteria > Bacillota > Clostridia > Lachnospirales > Lachnospiraceae > Roseburia. Next base: position 28,584 of record CAMBLG010000021.1, on the reverse strand, counting down.
GCAGATCATGACGCCTGATTTTATGGGACAGCTGGGCTGGAGCAGCGGATCCGGCGGAGGAACTCCCGGGGTATGCTCACTGACGGAGGCTGAAATCAATGCCATACTGAATGGAATTACGGATACGAGGCAGAGAACGGTCTGCTCTTATGCGCTCCACAGAGTTGGCTATCCATACAGTCAGGACTACAGAGACAGCGGAAACTACTATGACTGCAGCTCCCTTGCGTACTATTCATGGAGAGATGCAGGCGTGAATATCAGCTGCGAAGGTTCAACTACGGCTGCTGCAGAGGCGAAGGGACTTGAAACAGCAGGAAAGACGGTATCCTATAGTGATATGCAGCCGGGAGACCTGATCTTCTACAGTTTTACGAGCAATGGCAGATACCGGAATATCAGCCATGTCGCAATCTATGTAGGAAACGGTAAAGTAGTGGAAGCGCTCAACTCACGGGTGGGTGTGATCTATCGTGATGTGGCCAGTACAGGAAAGATTGTTGTGATCGGAAGACCATAATATAAAAGGAGGAAAAGAAACAATGAAAACAGAATCAGTAATGAAAAATATGGAGTATCTCGTCAAGGAACTTCATAAGGAGTGGGACAGATCGGGAGCTGTAACGGCTTCCGTTTTTCTTTCACCGGAGGCAGTAGAAGCGGTTGCCGGAAAGATCAGGGAGGAAATCCGTGACAGACAGACACTCGTGGAGAAAGATACACTTTCCTTCAGAGAGAACGTTGCGAAGTCAAAGGAGTGCTACATTCTTCTTCGCGTGGTAAGACAGATGATTAAGAAGAAGGCCGCAGATACAAAGGGAGGCGGATTTTCAATCAAGCTTGACAAGGAGGAATTAAAGCTCTTTAAGGGCATGTTTGCAGAACTGTTCAAGTAGGAAAAGGAGGTGTGACAGAATGCATGTGGATGTGAAAGTCAAAGCGATCTATGATTCAGAGATCAGGCGGATCACCCGGTCACCAAAGAGCTGGAAAGATGTATTAAAGATCGCAGGACAACTGTACCGCTATGAATTTGACAACATTGTCATGGTGACTGCACAGAGATCTCCGGAGAAGAGTACCCTGATGGCGGATTATGATACGTGGAAAAAGGTGGGACGATATGTAAAGCGCGGTTCCATAGGCTGCGCGATCTTTCCGTCCAGAGCCTTGAACCCCCGAATGAGATATATCTTTGACATCAGTGATACTGGAGGCAAGAACGTAAAGCTGACATGGGATCTGGAGGGAAAGAATCTGAAAGACTATGTGGACTTTCTTGTGTCAGAAGGACAGATCGAGCAGTACAGTGACGACAGCAGGGAATCTCTAAAAAATACACTAAAATTGTTTACAGGAACAAATGTTTGGTCTATAATACAAGAAGAGTTCGGGGATCGAATGACCGAGCTTAAGCAGCTATCAGGTAGTGTGATAAAGGACTTTAACGAAAAACGCAAGAGCTTACAGCCGGAAAATGACATGGAGCAGTTGGTATATGCAAGCGTCATGTATGCTGTAGGAACGAGGTGCGGATTTGACTTGTCTGTGCAAGAACAGGATTTCAGTCAGATCGTAAACATCCGGGATGAAGAAATTGTTTACCGCCTTGGTTCTCTTGTATGCGATGTCTCCTGTAGTGTTCTTAGAGAGTTCAGCAGAAACATAAAGGCAATCGAGAATGAAAGGAGAATGGAATATGACAGAAGAACTGACTTACACGGAAGTGGACGGAATACTGTATCCGGATCTGCAGATGCCGGAGGAAACGGAGGACCTGAAGAAACTGGGCAAGTACGGACGAATGGCGATGTGCTATCTGAAGGAGAACGAGCCGGCAAGATACAAGACGCTGCTTCGGTTCGGGATGATGTACGAGAAGATGACAGAGACCGAGGAAGAAGCGAATCAACTACTGGATCAGCTGACGGAGAAGTATTTAAGCAGCCACAAGCCGAAGGATCCGTCCTCAACGATGGAGATGTGGAAGCTGAGAGAGCAGGCGAAGATGCAGGCAGAGGAAGTAGTGCTGCAGCAGATCGTTCTGAAGTTTCATTAGAGACAGATGAAGACAGGGAATTACGCCAAGAACTGAATGAGATAGAATCATTGGGATCAAAGAAGGAAGCCGAATATACACAGGCTTCCTTTTTCTTTGACCAAAACGGACAGGCAAGCTTTGGTATGCAGTCACCGCAGGATACGCTTCACAATGAATATATGCAGCGGTTTGATCAGGAAAAAAAGGCTGCGTTAGCCGGCAAATACAATTACCTGAATCCAAAAAAGGCAGAGACAGTGCCACCTGAGTATGTAAAGACCGTACTTCTGAAAGGAACCGGATTTGAAGGTGGCAGAGGAAGAGTGTGCAAAATCTTTGAAACAGAGATTGATGCAGGAACCAGGGCAAAGCGCATCAGACAGGAGTATGGTCTTGGCGGATCCGGCTGGCCGATTGATGGTCTGGGACTGCACGGCTATGATACCTTTAAGCCCGGTGGAATCCGGTTTCAATGGCGAGATGAGGACGGAGAGGTAGAAGGATATGTGTCGTGGAAAAATGTTGAAAAAGAGATAGCTGCACTGATCCTGACCGGGGAATATCGTCCGGAAGCAGTCCGGATGGATGAGCTTGCCATGGAGTCCGACCATAAGGATGAGGTTATAGATGCTTTGTATCGTGAAGCTGATACGGAGGAGGCAGAGGATCCGGTAATTGATGACTTTGCAATTCCCGATGAGCCGGAGAGTTATGCAGAGAACCGGGACTCAGAAAAACCCGTCCCACCGCAACAGATTCCACAGACGGAACCGGAAATCACGAAGCATGATTTCCGCTATAATATCTGGGAGGTGGAAAAAGGAGGACCCAAGACCAGATACCAGTGGAATATGGATGCCATCCGCACCTTAAAACAGATTGAGGCTGAGGAGAGGCTTGCCACACCAGAGGAACAGCAGATCCTGTCGAAGTATGTCGGCTGGGGCGGTCTGCCACAGGTATTTGATGAGCATAATGGGAACTGGAACAGCGAATATGCGCAGCTGAAGGAACTGCTTACAGAGCAGGAGTACACAGCAGCAAGAGCCACGGTCAATAATGCCTTTTATACTTCGCCGGAGATTGCCATGTGCATGAACCAGGCGCTGGTACAGTTTGGATTTCAGGGCGGAAATATTTTGGAGCCGTCCATGGGAATCGGAAACTTTTTTGGGAGTATGCCTGCAACGATGCAAAATAGCAGGTTGTATGGCGTGGAACTGGACAGCATTTCCGGAAGAATCGCAAAACAGCTCTATCAGAATGCGACGATCAGCATTACCGGGTTTGAGAACACTGCATACCCGGACAATTTCTTTGATGTTGTGATAGGAAATGTGCCGTTTGGTGATTATAAGGTATTTGACCCCAAGTACCAAAAATACAACTTCCTGATCCATGACTATTTTCTTGCAAAGGCACTTGATCAGGCAAGGCCGGGGGGAATGGTCGCAGTCATTACCACAAAGGGAACGCTTGATAAGAGCAACCCGACGATCCGTAAATATCTGGCAGAACGGGCAGAGCTTGTGGGAGCGATCCGACTGCCCAATACAGCATTTAAGGACAACGCTGGGACGGAAGTCACAGCGGATATCCTGTTTCTTCAAAAGCGGGAGCGAAAGATCGACATCGAGCCGGACTGGGTACATCTTTCTATGACACCGGACGGTATCGCGGTCAACTCCTATTTTGCAGAACATCCGGAGATGATTCTTGGTCATATGGAGTATGATACCAGAATCTACGGACAGGACAGCAGATATACGGTCTGTGTCAACGACGATGAAAACTTCAGTCTGTATGAAGCACTCAACCAGGCAATCAGCGGGATTCGGGCACAGATGACGGATTTTGAGAGAATCTCCGATGAGGAGGAACAGACTGCTGATATCATACCGGCTGATCCCGATGTGAGAAACTATACTTACACATTTTTTGAGGGAAAGCTGTATTACCGGGAAAACTCGGAGATGATCCGGCAGGAGGTCTCTCAGACTGCAGAGGAACGCATCCGGAGACTGGACGAGATCAGACAGATCACAAGAGAGCTGATTGCCATTCAGATGGAGGGCTGCAGTGAGGAGGAGCTTGCAGACAGGCAGAAGTTATTGAATGTCAGATATGATCAGTTTGTGGCACAATTCGGCGCGATCACTTCCAAAGCGAATAAGATCGCGTTTCGGGATGACAGCGATTATCCGCTTCTTTGCAGTCTGGAGGAAGTAAGTGAAGATGGAGAGGTGCGAAAAGCGGATATGTTTTACAAGCAGACGATCAAAGCAAAAACCGTCATAGACAGAGTTGAGACAGCAGTGGAAGCGCTGAATGTCTCGGTCAATGAGTTTGGCTATGTGAATCTGCCATATATGCTCAGTATCTATGAGACGGACAGGGAAACGCTGATCAATGAACTTCAGGGACTCATTTTTCTCAATCCTGACCGTTACAACGAGAATAATCCGGATGCAGGCTGGGAGACTGCAGACGAATATCTTTCCGGAAATGTCAGGGATAAGCTGCGGCTGGCAAAGGCGATGGCTGCCGATACGGATCATCCGCAGGCAGCACGTTTCGCACAAAACGCACAGGCGCTCGAACAGGTGCAGCCGGAATGGATCGAGGCATCCGATATTGATGTCAAGATTGGAACGACATGGATCGAGCCGGCAGATTATGAGCAGTTCATTTATGAGCTGCTGAATACGCCCAGACGGGCAAGAGCAATACGAAGTCAGTATATGAACACGGGAATTCAGATTCATCTGAACAAAATGAGCATGGAATGGTTCATCGAGAATAAAGCAATGGATAAGCATTCAGTGGCTGCCACAAAGACTTATGGTACAGGCCGCATGGATGCTTATTCTATTTTGGAGGAAACACTGAATCTGAAAACAGTGACTGTCCGGGACCGGATTGATGACGGTGACGGAAAATACCATTATGAGGTCAACAAGAATGAGACCATGCTGGCCAGAGAGAAGCAGAATCTGATGAAAGAGAAATTCAAGGAATGGGTGTTTTCGGATCCGGAGAGAAGGCAGAAGTATGTGGAGTATTACAACGAGACATTCAATAACATTCGTCTGCGTGAGTACGACGGAAGCCACCTGCAGTTTCCGGGTATGAACCCGGAGATTGAGCTAAAGCCGCACCAGAAGAATGCAGTGGCAAGAATTCTTTTAGGCGGGAATACGCTGCTTGCCCACTGTGTAGGTGCCGGAAAGTCCTTTGAGATGATGGCAGCTTGTATGGAGCAGAAGCGGCTTGGACTTGCAAATAAGACGATCATGGTGGTGCCCAAACCCCTGATCGGACAGACAGCAAGTGAGTTTCTCCGCCTCTACCCGTCGGCAAATATTCTTGTCGCAACGGAACGTGACTTTGAAAAGAGCAGGCGAAAGCAGTTTATCTCAAGGATTGCGACCGGAGACTATGACTGCATCATCATGTCTCACTCCCAGTTTGAAAAGATCCCGATCTCGGCAGAGCGGAAGGAGCGCATGTTAAACGAGCAGATCGAGGAAATCAGCTATGCGATCGATGAGATGAAAGAGCGTAACGGTGAGCGTTGGACCGTCAAACAAATGGAAAGCCAGAAGAAAAAACTGGAGGAACAGTTGAAATCCCTGACGGACGAGAGCAGAAAGGATGATCTGATCACCTTTGAGGAATTAGGTGTCGATTCCATCATGGTGGACGAAGCACACAATTTCAAGAACCTTGCGATTTTCTCGAAAATGAACAATGTATCCGGTATCAGCAGCTCCGGGGCAAAGAAATCTACGGACATGCAACTGAAATGCCAATATATTTCTGAGATCAACGATGGCAGAGGCATTGTGTTTGCAACCGGTACACCGATCAGCAATACCATGTGCGAGATGTATGTTATGCAGCTCTATTTACAAAAGCAGGCGCTGGAGGAAATGGGAATCCACCATTTTGATTCCTGGGCAGCGAACTTTGGAGAGGTGACGACAGCATTGGAGCTTACGGTCGAAGGAAGCGGATTCCGATTCAAGAGCAGATTTAATAAGTTTACGAATCTGCCGGAACTGATGAACATTTTTCGCGAGGTGGCAGATGTACAGACCGCAGATATGCTGAATCTCGATGTTCCGGCGCTCAGAGGAGGAAAACCGATTATTGTGGAATCAGAACCGGACTGGTATGTGCGGCATGTGATGGATGATTTTGTAGTAAGGGCAGAGCGTATCAGAAACGGGGGCGTTGATCCGAGTGAAGATAATTTCTTAAAGATCACGCACGAGGCAAGACTCCTGGGTACGGATGCAAGGCTGCTTGATAAGGATGCGCCGAATAATCCCGATGGCAAACTGAATAAGGTTGCAGAAAATGTATGGAGAGAGTACGAAAAAGGAAATGCTGACGGTCATATCGGCTGCCAGCTTATTTTTTCGGATATCGGGACACCGGGACCGGACAAGGACTTTACGATCTATGACTATCTGAAGGAAACACTGATCGGATACGGCATACCGGAGGAGGAAATCGCATTCATTCATGATGCAAAAACAGATGCGCAGCGCGATGTGCTGTTCAAGGAAATGCGGACAGGAAAAAAGAAGGTACTGATCGGATCGACAGACAAGTGTGGAACCGGTGTAAATGTACAGACGCATCTGGTAGCCATGCATCATGTTGACTGCCCGTGGAAACCATCTTCCATCGAGCAGAGAGAGGGACGCGGGATCAGACAGGGTAATGAAAACGAAGAAGTAGCCATTTACCGGTATGTGACAAAGGGAACCTTTGATGCTTATAACTGGTCACTGGTGGAAAACAAGCAGCGCTTCATCAGTCAGGTCATGACAAGCAAGGCAGTGAGCCGCAGCTGTGAAGATATCGACGAAGCAACGCTTTCTTATGCAGAGATCAAGGCTGTTGCAACAGGAAATCCCCTGATCAAAGAGAAAATGGAGATTGATAACGAAGTGCAAAGGCTGAAACTTTTGAAAGCGTCTTATGATAACCAGCGATACGGGCTGCAGGACAACTTTATGATCCGTTATCCCAAACTGATCGCAACTGCCACAGAGAAGCTTGCCTGTGTCCGTGAGGATGTACGGGTAAGAGATGAGGAACTGATCAAAAATCCGGAGTTTGCGATCACTATCGGAAAGGCAACTTACACAGAGCGCGTGGACGGCGGAAAAATGATGCTGGAAGCCATTAGCAAGTGCAAGACCGGAGAGACCACGGCGATCGGAGTATTTCACGGCTTTGAGTTGCTTGTGGAGAAAAACTTTCTTGGGATCAACTATCTGGTTCTCAGGGGAAAGACAGAGTATAAAGCGGAGCTTTCCACAAGTCCCGTGGGAAATATGGTTAAGCTGGAAAATCTGTTCAATGGCTTGCACGAACATGTGGATTTTCTGGAAAAGAAGATCGAGCAATACCAGAATGATCTGAAAGCATCAAAGACAGAGTATGAAAAGCCGTTTGCTTACAGCAGGGAGCTGGAAGAAAAGCTGGCGCGGCAGTGTGAACTGAATGCACAGCTGGATCTGGAGAATGCAAAGGCAGTGGATGCGGATCTTGGTGGTGTGTATGAGAAAACGCAGGAGACACCAAGGGCAGAATATGTGGCAGAGGACAGAGGTTTTTATGAAACAGGTTCTGCCGTAACTAAAAGAAGAGAAAGATAAATAACAAAGAAAGCGAGGAATCAAGTATGAAGTATTCAGTAAAGGTAAATGAAGTAAAGGCAAAAGAGGGCAGTAACATCAAGGGATTTGCAACGGTAGTATTCGGGGATTCGTTCAAGATCACGAACATCGCAATCCTTGAGAATAAGGACAAGGGAGAGCTTTTCGTATCAATGCCCAGATACCGCTCCAATGAGCGTGATGAAAGCAACGGGGTCATCTATAAGGATGTTTGTAACCCGATCACGGCGGAATTCAGAGAGGAACTTTATTCAAACATCCTTGAAGCGTATGAAAATGTAAAAGAATCTGACAGGGAAGCTGCCCCCAGAAATGAGAAGGTGCAGGAGATGCCGGAGTTTTCCGTGACGGTTACTCCTTTTGAGAGAGAAGGCAGCAATATCAAGGGACTGGCAAGGATCTACTTTGAAAACAGTTTCATCGTAAACAATGTTAATATCCTGCAGGGCAAGGAGAAGATCTTTGTATCCATGCCCTCTTATAAGACAAAGCAGGTAGACGAAAAAGGCAAGGCAATTTATCAGGATGTCTGCTACCCGGTAACGAAGGAATTCCGCGAAAAGCTGTACAATGAGATCATTTCCGAGTATGAGAAGGCAAAGGAAAAGAATAACGAAAAAGCAAGAGAAGACGCAAAGAAACAGGCAGAAAGCCCGGATCGGGATCGGAAGGAAACGCCCTTTCGTTAATTGCTAACATCAGGGGCAGTATGCTGCTGCCCCCTTGAAAAAAGGAGGTTCACAGATGGATACAACAAAAACACTTACGAATGAGGAAGTAATCAAAGAATTACTGGCTATGCTTCAGCAAAATGCCATGAGAGAGCAGGCAAATGATGTCTTTGAGCTTTGCAGTTATGTAGATAGTCTGGAAAAAAAGATTGATGCCATGACACAGGAAATTACAAACATGCAAAACGAGATTAAGGAGATGAAAGAAGATTCCCTTGAAAGTAAAGCAAAGCAGATGCTTAGTGATGCAACCGGAAGACTAAATACTGGATATCAGTCGATCAGGAGTTCCGTGCAGGAAACAAAGGAACAGGTGAAAATAACCGCACGGAGTATTGTAGATGAAGCAAAAATAAAAGGGAAAGAAGCACTTTTCCGGGTGTCAGAGTTTTTCGGAATAAAAGAGAAACTGCTGAATGGAAGGGAATCGGTGAAGGAGAGTCTGCGGGCAACGGATCAAAGCATTGCAAAGATCTCGTTGCTTGGAAAGGGACTCAGTGATGCGGGTCACCTGGCTGCAAATACAATTCGTACCTTTGCAGATCAGCCGGAGATTGATTATTCGCAGAAATCACAGAAGCACTCTGTCACAGACACGATTCTAAAGCCATTCAAGGCATATAAGAAGCTGCTTACATCAACACACCTGTTTCTCGATGCATCCATAGATAAGCTGGATAACCTGTCGGCGGATGTAAAACTGGAACAGGAAAAGCGTGAGGCAGATGTAAAAAAAGACGGAACGGCAGATCGGAACCATTCACTTCCCGCCCATATTTCAATGGTTGCAGAAGATCAGCCGTATCAGTATAACGCAGATATATTTGAGGCACGGAGCAGCGAAATGACCGGGCTTTCCGAGAAAATGAATCCAGAAAGAGCGGTGAAAGAACCGTCAACAAAAAAAGAGAACAAGAGCCGATAGAATTAAGAACGTGCAGGGGATATGATTTCCTCTGCACGTTTTTTACTGTCCGTCTATCAGAAAGCTGTATGTGGTATCAAGTGCCTCTGCCAGTGCCTTTAACTCGATGTCGGTCACATAACGCTGATTGGTTTCAATGCGCGTGATCACATTCCGGTCCATATCATATCCGGCAAGCTGAAGCTTTTGTGCCAGATCTCGCTGAGATAGTCCCTGTTCTTTGCGCAAAGCGATCAGGCGCTGACTGATGAGGTTTTTCTCGCCGTGAAGTGAAAGAGGTTTCGGCATATGACTCTCCTTTTTCATTACCATTTGGATGGTTTTGTCTCATTTTTTCAACATGTCATATTGATTCTATTCGTAAATCAGAGTAAAATGTGTTGTAAAAGTGAGACAAGCGGAGGCCAATATGAAATTAGTTGAAAATGTATATGAGGCAGTTTGCGGAGAATATGCGGATGAAGCAGATTATGTGATACAGAATGTAAGGATAGAGAATGAGTTTGAGGAAGGAAAACCCTGCAGTGAAGCATACAAACAGGTTTATGCCGCAAACCGTAGACTGTGTGAGCGGTTGGGTGTAGATGAAGATCCGGATGTGGAAATGATTATTGACAGTATGTTTGCAATCACACGAGCAGTGGGAGAAAAGATGTTTGAGTATGGGGCTGTGTACGAAAAAGAAAAATAGTTTCTATAAGTGAAACCAAAAAGTGCAAGTTTTTCTCAACAATGAGATTGAAATATGCTACACTGATGATGGAGAGCCACATATGTGGGAGGAGAGAGCAAATGAACAATCATAAGAGAAAACATCTGAAGCAGCTTGCAATAGCTGTATTTCTTGCTGCGTCCATGATCTTATCGCCGGTGTCTATGCCGATAAATGTTGGAATGAACACAGCGGTAGTCACCCAGGCGGCAGCAAAATCCTTTTCCATCAAGGATGTTCCGAAATACGATGGAAAGGCCACGGTAAAAGTAAATGGCAACAAGCCGTATTTTACCGAAAGAGAGAAGAAAAACACAAAAGCCTTTGAAAGCTATCAGAAATTGGATAAGCTGGGAAGATGTGGTGTTGCCTATGCAAATGTTTGTCCGGAACTGATGCCTACGGAGGAACGTGGTGAGATCGGATCCATCAAGCCGAGCGGCTGGCATACCGTGAAGTACAATGGAATTGTGGATGGAAACTACCTCTATAACCGTTGTCACTTGATCGCATATTGCCTGACTGCGGAGAACGCAAATAAGAAAAACCTTATCACGGGAACACGATATCTGAATAATGAAGGCATGCTGCCTTACGAGATCAAGGTTGCCCAATATGTAGAAGATACAGGAAATCACGTGCTTTACCGTGTGACCCCGGTCTTTGAGGGAAACAATCTGCTGGCAAGCGGAGTTATGATGGAAGCATACTCGGTAGAAGATAAAGGCAAAGGCATTTCATTCTGTGTCTATGCGTATAACGTACAGCCGGGTATTACGATCAACTATAAAAACGGTGACAGCAAGCTTTCCAGCGGCGCAAATGCAGGAAGCGGAAGCGGCAGCGGCTCCGATGCAAAGAAGGATGCCAACACCGGTAAGGACACCGACTCCATCGCTGCAAAGCAGACCTATATCCTGAATACAAATACGAAGAAGTTTCATAAACCCGGTTGCAGGTCGGTGAAGCAGATGAGTGAAAAGAACAAAAAAGAGGTGAAGGACACCAGGGATCATATCATTTCAGACGGTTATGATCCATGCAAGATTTGTAATCCTTAGGACTGAACTTGGAACAATTAAAAAACAGAAAATATGTAGAAGCAGGAGAACCATTTTTCCTGACGTATATCGTTATTGAGGGAATGTCTGAGGAAAATATAAGATACCATTTAAAGAAATAATTGAACAGGTGGCAGATGATACAGGATGTGCTGCTGTTGTGATAGAGAAAGACTATTATGTAACTATGATAAAAATACCAGAAAATGAGCAATGCATTTCTTGTATTTTGTGCTATTATATTGTATAATAATTAATTAAATTGTAACATTTCGGATGATGAAAATCATCGTAATCATATGATGCGGGGATAAATTATTCCCCTATTGAATGGAGGTAATTGCAATGGAAAAATTCTGCGTGAAAGGATATCTAAAAAGAAGCGGGAAGCGAGTGCTTTCTATCTTTTTGTGTGCATGTATGATTGGAACGATGATTCCGATTACAGCAAGGGCAGAGACAGAAGGAACTTCTATGCCTTCAAACGGTGAGGTAACATGTACCTGTGCTAACCTTTGTACAGAAGATAAAGTAAACTCAGACTGCCCGGTCTGTGGGGCAGAAGAAGCTGATTTAAGTAAGTGCACAGGTAAGGCACAGTCTGAAAATAATGTAAATCAGCTGAATACCGGTGAGAGTGAAGAGGGAAAAAACGAAACAGAATTAACAATCACTGCGTGGGAGTGGATTGATGAAGAAGAATTAATAAATCCTGAAACCGGAATACTGGCTCTTCCTTTTGCAAATGAGGAAACCCCGGCATTCTTTGATGATGTTGTAGCATTACTGCCAACACAGATTCAGGCAACGGTAGTAAATGAAGAGGATATCGAAGCAGAAGCTGCATCGGAGACCATCACCCTGGGAGACTGGTCATGTGAGGAGTATCCAAAAGAAGGTGCTTATAGTGAAAGCTATACCTTTGCTGCAGCTTTGCCGGAAGGCTATGTGCTTTCCGAGGAAGCTAAGGCACTTAACGTTTTGGTGGAGCTTGGCGGAGCACAGATGTATGAGACTGGGGTTGGTGAAACCGTTGGTGCTTTTACGATCACGGGCGGCACATTAGGCACGGACTATACATACGCAGATAATGTGCTTACCATCATATCCGAAACACCGCTTACAATAAAAAACACAAACCCGTCAACATCTACAACCGACCGGATTGAGGTTGCAGAATGGGCTTTTGCAAATATTACCCTTGCAGGTGTGAATATTGACGTTTCAGCATTAGAGAATACAGCCGCATTCAAAATTGCGGATAACAGCTTAGGAAATGTTACCATTACCCTTGCAGACGACTCGGTAAACATGTTGAAAAGTGGAGATAAATGCGCAGGCTTGCAGAAGAATAGAGGCGAAGCTGACATAGGTAAGCTCACCATTAAGGGCGGCACAAACGGTACAGGCAAGCTTATCGCAGAGGGTGGCGGTAGCAGCGCAGGAATCGGCGGCGGCTATCAAGGCATCGGTTCAAACATTGAGATAAGCGGCGGAACAGTGAAGGCAACCGGAACCACTGGTGGAGCAGGAATCGGCGGTGGCGGTATCGGTATCGGTTCCAACATCACCATAAGCGGAGGAATAGTGACGGCAACCGGCGATGGCGGAGCAGGAATCGGCGGCGGCAATGAAGGTACCGGCTCAGAAATAAGCATAGAAGGCGGAACAGTAACTGCAACCGGAACCACTGGAGGAGCAGGAATCGGCGGTGGCGGCAACGCTTCCAATATCACCATAAGCGGCGGTTCGGTAAAGGCGGTTGCAGGCTCAAATGCTATCGGCGGCGGCACTGGCTACGGTGCAGTTATCCCCACAAGCGACGGCACAACACCCGTTTATCCGATTACCATAGCAAACCCCGATAGTAAAGAGGTATTTATCGACGGCGTTTCCTATACACCTGTTAACCACAAGTCGGTTGACGAAAACGACACAAACCTTTACGCATATCTCACCGGTCAACCTCATTTGGTTAAGGTCGGGGAGAAAACCTGTTTCTATGTGTTCGACAGTGATAGCAAAACTTTTAGTGTTGCTCCGCTTATCATATATCCGACAAACGGCGGCAAGCTGTCTTACAACACAGACTACACCTACGAAAATCATGTGCTTACCATCAAGTCTGGTACACCGATTACAATAGCAAACACAGACCCGTCCACATCTACAACCGACCGGATTGAGGTTGCAGACGGCGTATTAAAAAATATTACCCTTGCAGGAGTGAATATTGACGTTTCAGAATCAGAGAATACAGCCGCATTCAAAAACAATAGCGTGCTCGGAATTACCCTTGCGGAAGGCTCTGTAAACAAGTTGAAAAGCGGAAGTAACTGTGCAGGTTTGCAGATGACAGAGGAGAGGAATATTTTACGCATTAATAAGGGTGAAGGAGAGCTTATTGCAACTGGCGGCGACAATGGAGCAGGAATCGGCGGCGGTAATGGCTCTGGTTCAAACATTTATATAAGCGGCGGAACAGTAACCGCAATCGGTGGTGATGGAGGAGCAGGAATCGGCGGCGGCGATCATGGCAAGGGTTCAAACATTGAGATATACGGCGGAACAGTAACTGCAACCGGTTCAGGCGGAGGAGCAGGAATCGGCGGCGGCAATTCTGGCTATGTTAGAAACATTAAGATAAGAGGCGGAACAGTAACTGCAACCGGTTCAGGCGGAGGAGCAGGAATCGGCGGCGGCGATGACGAAACCGGTTCCGACATTACGATAAGCGGCGGAACAGTGACGGCAACCGGCGGCTCAAACGGAGGAGCAGGAATCGGCGGCGGCCATTATGGCACCGGTTCCAATATCACCATAAGCGGCGGAACAGTAACTGCAACCAGTTCAGGGGGAGGAGGAGGAATCGGCAGCGGCGATGCCGGCGGCTCCGGTTCCGGTATCACCATGAATGGTGATGCCGTACTCTACACTAGTTCTATTAACGGCGAGCATACCTTCACTAAAGGCGTGGTTTATGATGGCGTGACGGTATCCGGTGATGCCGGCTCCTATACACTAACAGGCGGTGTAGGAACAGTATATGGTGATCCAAATGTCAGTGAATTTACAAAGCCTACGGGTTCTAAACTTGGAACGTATCTTGCGGATACAGAAATAACCGTTACAGTTCCTAATGTAGATTACACTGGGGAAGAGGCTGTGATTACTGCGACGGTTACAGTAGATAAAATTGCTCTGAGTAAGACACTGGTGCAGGGTGCGGATTACACCGTGTCTGTAAGCGACGGTGATAAAACAAACGCAGGAGCAAAGACGGCAACCATCAAAGCAGTGACAGACAGCGGTAACGTGGGAGAGATTACCAAAGCATTTAATGTAAATACTGTTGACCTATCCGCTGATAAGATTGAGATGACCCTGTCCGGAATACCTGAGGCGGGTTACGTCTATAACAATGCTGCAAAGGAGCCTGTGCCGGTGGTTACATTGAAACGGGCTGATGGCAGTGAATATACTCTGAATAAAGATACGGACTATACAGTATCGTATTCAAATAATACGAATGCTTATGAACTTCTCTCCGGAGACGAGGGCTATGAAGCTGTCAAAGCACCTACAGTTAAGATTACAGCAAAAGATGGCGGAAACTTTTTTGGTTCAAGGTCGATGAATTTCAATATACTTCTTGCAGATATGCCGGGATTCACGATTACGCCATACAGTGGCAGCTATGACGGTGCAGATCATGAGGTTGTTAGTATCACACCTGCAGATGGATTTACCAATTATGCTGTCTATTACAGCACGGATAATCCAGAAACATGGACTACCACAATGCCGACCATAACAGATGCCGGTACGCTGGATTTCTATGTAAAGGTTACCAAGGCAAATTATAAGGATTGGATTTCGGAGAAGCAGACTGCTAATGTGACAAAGGCAACTCCTTATATCAAGACGACTCCAACTGCAACAGCCATTACCTATGGCGAGGCATTGAGTGCTTCTACACTTAAGGATGCAGTCGTTTTGTATAGTGAATCCGACGATAAAGCGGTTGAGGGAACATTTACATGGAAAGAAGCGGCTACAAAGCCAACTGTTGCAGACAGTGACAAGACAAAGTATGATGTGGTATTTACTCCAACGGATGCAGAGAACTTCAATACAGTAAAAACGAAGATTACTTTGACTGTGAATAAGGCTGCTAGTGCACCAAATATTCCATCATCCATAATGAACGTGGCAAATAGCTGTGAGAAGGTAAGCGATATAACCTTACCAACTGACTGGGTATGGCAGGACGCAGATAAAGACAAAGGGCTTATTGTAGACACGGAAGTAAAAGCAACCGCAGAATATAACGGTGCAGACAAAGGAAACTATGTCAAAGAGAGTGTAGTGGTTAAAATTACACGTTCAACGTGTGAGCATGTGGCAAGTGATATTCTCTACACGAATACAGAAGCAGGTGAAAAGGAACCAACCTGTACAGTGGATGGCATCGGACACCGCAAATGTACGAAGTGTGGAAAGACAATAGAATCGCATATTATCGTAAAGGCAGCACATCAGTTTAGCACCCAGTGGACGATTGATAAAGAGGCTACAACGACAGAAGAAGGCGAAAAGAGTCATCATTGTACGCGTGCAGGTTGTGATGCCAGAACTGATATTACGTCAATTCCAAAGAAAAGTGGTGGTTCAAGCGGAGGCGGAAGTGCTGGCGGAGGCGGAAGTGCCGGCGGAGGCGCAGCTGGGCCGGTAGAGCCACAGAAGCCTGATACACCACAGAAGCCGGATACACCGCAGAAGCCGGATACACCACAGGAGCCTGATACACCACAACAGCCGGATACGCCGGAGCCTCCTAAGAAGGGTGATGTGGTAGCGGATGATAAGGCATCCGTAACAGTTGAAGTAACCGATGTAGCAAAGAAGGAAGTGGAATATAAGGAACCTGCCAATAAGAAAGCAAAGACCGTTAGTATTCCGGCAACTGTCAAGGTTGACGGCGTTACTTACAAAGTAACCAAGATAGACGATAATGCATTTAAGGGCAATAAGACCGTAACCAAGGTAACGGTGGGAAGCAATATTAAGACTATCGGTAAGAATGCATTCAGCGGTGCAACGAAGCTTAAGACCGTTTCCGTCGGAAAGAATGTAACCGAGATTGGAGCAAATGCATTTAAGGGATGTTCTTCACTTACGAGCGTGACGCTTCCTAGCAAGGCAACCAAGATTGGGGCAAATGCATTTAACGGATGTAAGAAATTAAAGACCATCAAGATTACTTCGACTAAGCTATCTTCAAAGACAGTAGCAAAGAACGCCTTTAAGGGACTTACAAAGGCTACCACCATTAAAGTGCCAAAGGAGAAACTTTCTGCATATAAGAAGTTATTTAAGCAGAAAGGACTTTCTTCTAAGGTAAAGGTAATAGGATATTAGGATATATTGTCCGATATGAAAACAGTAACGTAGTAAACACCGCTTGTGGCAGAAAAACCACAGGCGGTGTTTTCTTTGAAAAAGCAGTACCGTTTTTGCATAATTTTTATGCTTTCTGCAGTAATTGAGCTTACATCAATGTTTCGCTGCTCTAAGGCAAATTGTGCATCATGAAAAGCATCGAGCTGTTTGTCGTGTTCCTCATAGTAGGCTTCCGGATCCCCGGCTTTTTGTTCGTTAATGGAATAGATTTTATAACGCTTATACGTTACGCAGCATTCGATAAACTGTCTGAGTTCTTCTGCATCTTTTTTTCTTTTGTAATATCGGATATAAGCCGGTTATTTTGGGCACGAAGAGAGGAAATGTGTCCTTTGATATCCGTATAGGAAATCCCAAATTTTTCTTTTAGCTCTGCGGAAATTTGCTGCATACGCATGGCATTTTGTCGGTTTGTCCATCTGGTCAAGCCGATGTTTTCTTTTGTGATGGAAGAGGCATCCTGCTCCCTGATTTTTTTAAGGCGAATAACTCATGGTGGGGAGAAACATTTTATCATCGATATAGTAATCACAAGATATCTTACGACTGTTATTACCGTATTTCTCAATGATTTCCGGAAGATTGTCGTTGACAGCATCAAATTCCAGATTATGGTCGTGGCACCAGCTGATGGCATGGTCAAGTGCCTCACCGGCTCTGCAAGTCCAAAGGATGAGTTTGTTGCCCTGTTCTTTCCAGTTGATCAGATATTCAATGAGTGGTCGGTTCGGTTCTCCGAGATCCGGCCACTTGCTATAGCAGAGTGTTCCGTCAAAATCAACAGCGATTGTTTGAAATGTGTTTTGCGTTTTATTTTCCATAGGAACCTCCGGTCAGATCTGATACTTTGAACAAATCATTCACAGTAATATTGAAATACTCGGATAAGCGAAGTGCAATTTCGAGCGAACATTTTCCGGTTACTTCAATATTGCGAATTGTCTTTTCATTTACACCAACGGCAGCAGCCAGATCTTGCTGTGTGTCATGGTGAGATATTCTATATGTTCTAACATAATTTTCAATAGGCATAGGCGTGACCTCCAAGAATCAGACTCTTCATGCCTATAGTATAATTTCTTACCTGTCCAATATATGGGACTTAGTTCAAAACTCTTCCAAAACATATAAAGTCATCTGTTTCGCGTATAGGCATAGGAGCATAAGCAGGATTTAGGGATATCAGAGCAGTCCCTTTGCTGTTGTTCTGATATTTTTTACAGTATGCATTTCCGTTTAATAAAAAGATACCAATTTCACCGTCAGATAGTGTGTTGGTTTGCTGGATCCAGATGATCTGCTTGTCCAGATACTGTGGTTCCATACTGTTTCCGGATATGCGAACACCAAAATCGACCTTGATAGGCACTTCGTTTCCGACTGTAATCAGTTGGTAATTGTCACTGTCCAGGAAATTGCCTGGACCTGCAGATACCGGCATGTCAAACAGCTTCAGACTGCGGACGGTACGAATTGCAGTATGATCAGTTCTTTGATATTCACCGGATACCATGAGCAGGTGAATATATTCTAAAACTTTAGCTTTTCCAATATCATTCAGCTCTGCCATCGGGTCATCGGGATTGTGCCCGCCGATAAATTCATTGTAGATATTTGTAATTCCAAGGATTTTACATATTGCCAAAAACTGAGCTGCATTTGGCTGCGTAACACCGTTTTCCCAGTTGCTATAGCCACTTTTTTTAATTGGAAAACCAAGTTCTGTAAGTTTCTCCATTACCTGACCCTGTGAGAGCTTTTGTGCTTTCCTGTGATTTGCAATGATTTGCCCTAATGTATTCATTTCCGAATCCTCGTTTCTAAAGATATGTGCATTTTTTAACTATAAGAACATTTTGCTTAAGGTTACTATACTCCCTGTGCAGAGTAAAAGCAAGTAAAAAGTTCGGTATTCATGGAAATCGGCAACATGTTTCCGTTGAAATCCACTCAAAAAGGAAGTATAGTAATGCTATCGCAAGATAACAAATACATCGCACAGGGAGAAACAAGACCAGAAAACAAATTTGGAGGATGTAATGGGAGAACGAACAATACTTCATTCGGATATAAATGCATGTTACGCAAGTATTGAATTATTGCATCGCCCGGAGCTGCGTGGCAGGCCAGTGGCTGTAGGAGGAGATCCGCAGGCGAGACATGGAATCGTACTGACTGCAGATTATGTGGCGAAGCGCCGTGGTGTAAAGACCGGTATGGCGCTCTGGCAGGCAAGACAGGTTTGTCCGGATATCACATTTGTTCCACCGAGAATGGATCTGTATCTGCGCTTTTCAAAGATGGCGCATGAGATCTATTCCGAGTACACCGACAGGCAGGAACCGTATGGTATAGATGAGTCTTGGCTGGATGTGACGGACAGTGCTACGATCAAGGGTGATGGGCTTCGGATTGCCACGGAGATCAGCCGCCGGATGAAAGCAGAGCTTGGCATTACGGTTAGCATCGGTGTCTCGTTCAACAAGATCTTTGCAAAGCTGGGGTCAGATTACAAAAAGCCGGATGCGATCACTACCATGTATGCGGATGAGTTTCAAAGCAAGGCGTGGTCATTGCCGGTGGGGGATCTTCTCTATGTCGGCAGGAGTACTGAAAGGAAGTTGAGAAGTATCGGGATCGCTACGATCGGAGAACTGGCACGGTGCGAGGAATGCATCCTCCGGGCAAAATTCGGGAAGATGGGTTCTATCCTGTGGGCATTTGCAAACGGGTTTGATGATTCGCCGGTCCGGATCGAGAACACGGCAGCTCCCATCAAATCAGTCGGGAACAGTACAACTTCGCCAAGAGACTTAGAGACGGATGAGGATGTGAAGATCGTGCTGTATGTGCTTGCGGAAAGTGTGGCTGCAAGGCTGCGGGAGAATGGTTTCCGGTGCAGAACGGTAGAAATCTGGCTGCGGGATAAGAATCTGGTTTCATTTACAAGGCAGAAGAAAGTGGATAACGCCACGAACATCACAAAGGAGATTGCGGAAGCCGGGTATGCGCTTTATAAAGCAAACTATAAGCTGCCTGCAGATCAAAGCGAAAAGGCTGCATCAGATGATAGCCGCTTTCAAAAGCCGCTCCGCAGTATCGGTATCCGGGGATCGGATCTTGTGAATGACAACTACTGGGAGCAGCTGGATCTCTTTTCAGACCCGATGCTTCGGGAAAAGCAAAAGAAAATGGATGCAGCCGTGGATTCCATCCGTGGGCGGTTTGGGTTTTACAGCATCCGGAGAGGATTAATGTTTGGTGATACCGTTCTTTCGGCAGTCAATGCAAAGGAAGATCATACGGTTCACCCACATGGGTACTTTACACCATAGGAACGGTACGACCGGTGAAAACTGGCGTATGCGGGATTTGCATTGGAGGTAGAAAAATGCAGGAACAGAAATTAAGTGAAAAACAGAACAAAGTGTTAGATGCGATCATTCGGTATAAACAGATCCATGGATTTCCACCAACGGTGAGAGAAATCTGCGATCTTACCGGGTACAAGTCCACATCATCGGTAGCATCGCATCTGAAAGTGTTGAGAGAAAAAGGCATGATCACTTGGGTAGAATCGATGCCAAGGACAATCACAGTTGTAGGAGGGATGGCAGAGTGAAGTCATATAAAGTATATGTAGATGTCACAGCCCGTTTCTCTAAGGATGGCAGATTAATTCCAATTAGTTTTTTATGGAAGGATGGGCATGTGTATGAGATACAGCGGATTACAGATGTATGCAGAGCGGCTAGTTTGAAAGCCGGGGGAGTGGGAATCCGCTATACCTGTATCATAGACGGGAAACAGAGTCATTTGTATTATGAAGATAACAACCTATGGTTTGTAGAGGGTAAAGCCGGAGCCTGATCACAAGTGGTGATATGTGATCAGTCCGTTTCTAAGATCAGCATCTGTCGGGGCATGGAACCATGCATCGGAACTCCCGGCAAAAGGACTTGCAAAGGTGATTTCCCTTTCCTTTACGAGTACAGAATTGTAAATGTGGTAATTTTGTATGAATAAGGAGCAGACTGAATTGGAGAGAAAGGTAATAGATTTTTATTGTAAGAAGTGTAAAAAGAGTTTGGGGATTCGGTACGAACTTACAGGAGATAAGGATGCAAAGATTTTATCCGGGATCACAATTAAATGTCGTACCAATAAGTGTAGCAGAGTAGTGATATTTAAGAATGTGACAGAGGGCACATTAATTTCGATGGCAGGTAAGACCGGAAAGGTCTATATCTAAAAAATCGTTTTCATCAGAGATGGCAGCTGTGGTAGTCATCTGACAAGGACAATTAAATGAAGGCCTCATGATATGGGAGCTTGTTGAAATATGGCAGGGCTGATGCCTGCCAAAGCATGACTCACCGCGGACGCATGGGAAAGAGATTTAGCTTCGGCTAAATTCTTTCCTGTGCGTCTTTTTTTAAATAAAAATTTTTACATCGTAACAGAACGACAAGATTTTTACGTAGTTTGTAGTAAGATGTCGAAAAGAGGCAAAAGGTGTAGTGTGCCGGGAAATCGTTACATAGTGGATATAGAGATGTAAGTCACCCCGCTGGGGAGATGGGCAGGGAGACTTAGGGAAAGGAATGGTATCAGACAAAAAAGCGTCCTGCAAAATAAAGAAGGACCTGTGAAGATCACAGATCCTTGGGTGCTAGTCGGATAATATATCGGAAAAATCAGCTTCAATAGCAGCTTTAATATTTTCGTAAATAGCTGACATTTCTGGAGTCATTGGCTCAGAAAGAAAAACTTCACGATCATCCATGATAAGATATTCATTTTCCATAAAATACAGCCTCCTTATATCAAATAGGCTTCATTAGTAGAACTAAACGTTTTGTCTGCGCACCCATATTATAGCAGAAAAAAGCATATGTCTATAGATGCGCAAGGCGCTGACTTTAAAGAAAAGAAAAATTTCCATATAGAAAAAGGAAGATAGATTGATCAAGCAAACGAGAAGGGAGGTGGTCACATGGAAAAGAATCCAAGAGCAGAGGTAATGGATTTCGAAAAAATCGGAAGTAGATTAAGGAATCTTAGAAAGCAGAAGGGGATAACACAGCAGCAGATAGCAGATGTTTTGGATATTGGAAGAAATCAATATCAGAAATACGAAAAAGGAATAACCCTTGTACCATCAGATAAAGTGGATATGCTGGTGAAATATTATGATGTGACCGCCGATTACATTCTTTATGGAGACGAGTCATATAAATTTCTGAAATTACTCGATAGCCTTTCTCCGATGCAGAAAAGAAAAATATTGCCAGCAATAGAAAGTATGATATTAGTAGTTAGTACATAAAAGAAGACCGGAGCAAGATGTCCGATCTTCTTTTTTTAATCATTTTTCCACCCTAAAAATATGCGCAATCTGGCAAATGTATCCTCAGAGGATACATCTCCAAGCAAAATATATCCTCAGAGGATGCCAAAGAATATAGGATTTGCGTTACCATATAATCGTGTCAAGGGCACAGACGATCGTAACAAGCAGCGCTGCATAATACCATTTTCTAAAGGAGAATACACATTATGCAAAATCAGAAAACAAATAAAGCAATGAAAATCGGCATCATTTTTATGAAGTCGAGAAAAAGTGAACGCAAGATCAAATGGCTGGCAGCTGACATGATAGCAGCGGCACAGGAAGCGGGCATTCATATCGTGGAAGTCTTTGCGGATCGGACAGAAGATTTCGACTTCGACAGGGAGCAGCTGGACCCGATCATGAAGCGAATGGAAAACGGAGAAGTTCAGACTGTTATTGTAAAGTCCATTTATGATATCAGCAGATGTAAGGATGACATCCAGACATTTTTGCAATGGGCAGCGGAGAAAGATGTGGAGATCATTTCTTATCTGGGGGATATGGCTACTGCCAATATGACCAGAGAAGAAGCAGACAACAAGGGCTGTGACTAGGAGGTGCGACCATGACATACGAGGGATATCGGGTAGGACCGGCGCTCCGGAGCCTGAGAAAGAAAAAGAAGATCAGTGTTTTTGAGGCAAGTGAGATGACCGGACTAAGTACAAACACGATTAATAAGATCGAGCAGGGGAGCCGAAGGATGAGTATGAGTACATTGTACCTTTTTATGACGGCGTATGAGGCAGACGCGAATACACTGCTTGATCTTTCCGGCGGTGCCGGTGGAGTAGCGGAAGGAATTGACCGAAAGCTGTCATTGCTTCCGATGCACACGCAGGACTATTTGCGGACAACCTTTGAGGTGATGATCGCACAGGCGCAGAAACTTGGCGCATAGGGGAGGAGTACAATGGGAAGAAGGAAAAAAGAGAGAAAACGATTCTGCATCGCGTACCTGTGTGCGACCGGAGAGCTGAATCAGATTCAGCGCAAGGAAGACAAGCAGGAACGGTACATCCGTGAATATGCTGCCGCGCATAACATCGAGATCGTAAAGGTTCTGCATAAAGATGTACTTGGTATGGTTATGGTCTGGAAGCATTTTGTAGCAATGTCGCATGTCATTCAAAAAGGGCAGGCAGACGGTGTGATTGTATCAAACATGGAAGAGGTATCAACAGGTCTTTCGGATGCATATGCAAAGATCGGATTGATCCGTGAGGCTGGCGGGGATATGATCTCTGTCGACCAGAAAGATCTGTTTATGCCGGAATTGGAGGCGCATTATGAGCAGAAAGCGCGAATATAAAAGTTACAAAAGGGGCGATGTCGTATATGTGGATCTGGGGAATTATTCTCTGGGAGCCGAAAGAGGATTTCGACCGTGTATTGTGGTCAGCAGAAATGCCGGGAATCATGAGCGAACTCCTCAGATTACGGTAGTACCGCTGACAACCACACATAAGGAGATTCCGGTTCATGTAGAGGTAAAACCGTTGGAAGTAACCGGATACCATTTAAAGGAAACATCAATGGCACTTGCCGAGAGCATCCAAACGGTGCATAAGATGAGGATCCGGGGAAAGATCGGTTGTGTAGATGCTGATAGCGGTGTGATGGACAAGCTGGATGCAGCGGTTAAGTTACATTTGGGCTTGTCTGAGCCTGTGTGTTAACTGTCCGTTTATAAGAAGGAGGTATATATTTGAATGAGAAATTATTGCTATCAATCAAAGAGGCGTCTGAGTTGTTTGGAATAGGAGAACATAGGCTGCGGGAAATCGTGCGTGATGATTATGCATGTCAATATCATCTGATGATCGGTCGGGTGATACGGATTAAGCGTCATGCATTCGAAGAATTCATTAATCAGGTTGAGCAAATATAAAATATCGACAAGGTGCCTCGGGTGTGATATGATTAACATATATGCATTCGAGGCACTTTTTTATGGAGGGCTGAGAATATGGCAAATAAAAAGACAACAAATAAAAACAAACCTGCAAGAAAAACATTACGTCTGAAC
Source organism: uncultured Lachnospiraceae bacterium (assembly GCA_945868435.1). Lineage (GTDB taxonomy): Bacteria > Bacillota > Clostridia > Lachnospirales > Lachnospiraceae > Roseburia. Next base: position 4,531 of record CAMBLG010000021.1, on the reverse strand, counting down.
GAATACTACAATCCTAAGACGAAACGATATGAATATCGTTATAAAGATGCATTAGGGAAGGATCGGGTAATCAGTTCTTACAGGCTTGAACCAACAGACCAGACACCGAAGGGTAAACGGTCCGGAAAGAGTTTGCGTGAGAAGGAGGCAGAGCTAAACGCACAGCTGGATAACAACATTGATATTGATGGTGCCAAGCTTACATTATTAGAAGTAGTAGATCAGTATTTGGAAAGTCTATATAATAGGAAAGAGTTGAGTCCAAATACAAAAACCGGGTATCAGGTCACAGTAAACTGCTTAAAAGAGTACCGGCTGGGACATATGGAAATCGGAAAGATAAAGCCGGAGCATTGTGAAGCTTGGTTAGCCGATATGAAAAAGAAATATCGTGGTTCATCCATTCAGACACAAATTAGTCTGATTAAAAGAACATTTGAATATGCAGTTGATTATGACTATATTGTGAAAAACCCATTTAGGCGGATAACTACAGACAGAAGTGACAGTAAGCCCATGGAAGCATTATCTATATCTGATATGAATCGCTTTTTAGAGTTCTGCTCTAACGATGGTCACTGTAAACATTGTTATGACATGATCAATATTCTATTTTGGACCGGACTTCGAATTTCCGAGTTATGTGGATTGACTATTGACGACATAGACCTTGACAAGCGGTTGATAAGGGTGGAAAAACAGCTAATGAGTTTGAACCATAAACATGTTGTACGAAAACCCAAGACATCAAATGGCATTCGATATGTTCCCATGGTCGATACGGTATATGAGAGTTTTCAGAGGGTTTTAGCGAATCGTTATTTGAAAGGCGATATTGAACCGGTGTGTTACGATGAACGCGGAAACGCGTATGAAGGTTTTGTGTTCTTGGCAACGAGAAGCAGGAAGACAATCGTACGTGCTCATGCGGAAGAGTATTTGAGGAATTGTATCAAGAGATTTAATGAGGCAAATCCGAATGAGCCGATCCGTAAATTTGAGCCACATATCTGCAGACATACCTTTGCTACAAATATGCAATCGTTATCACCGAAGACATTACAATACATCTTGGGTCATGGCAATATAAGTACAACTATGAACCATTATGTGGATGCCAAGCCGAGTGAGCAGCAATTAGTTGAGATCAATGCGTTGGCAAATGCGATATCTGCTTAATTCGTAAAACTTTTTTCGTACGAATTATTTACGAATTATTTGCAGTAATGAGAAGTAATATCATGCAATGAAAAGCAATGAAATGGAATGACTCCAAAGCCTGAAAATGGCTGAATTACTGGAAAAAATACGACAAAAACTGGAGATGAAGAAATATGATATCAATTATTGATTACAATGCAGGAAACTTAAAAAGTGTGGAGAAAGCATTGCATTTGCTTGGAGAGGAGACCGTGATCACCCGCTCCTTTCAGGAGATTGAGGCGGCAGACAAGGTAATTCTGCCGGGAGTTGGAGCTTTTGGTGATGCCATGGGCCAGCTGAAAAAATATGAGCTGGACAAGGTGATTCGTGAGGTGACTGCCCAGGGTAAACCATTTCTTGGAATTTGTCTTGGACTACAGCTTCTTTTTGAGGGGAGCGATGAAAGTCAGGGAGTGGAAGGTCTTCATATTTTGGATGGACAGGTGCTTCGGATTCCGGATGCGCCGGGGTTAAAAATTCCGCATATCGGATGGAATTCACTGGAGCTTGCCAATGACGGACGACTTTTCCAGGGAATCGAGAATGGGGCTTACGTGTATTTTGTGCACTCTTATTATCTGAAGGCTGCGAATGAACAGATCGTCAAGGCGACTACGGAATACAGCACACACATTCATGCATCGGTGGAACAGGGCAATGTGTTTGCGTGTCAGTTCCATCCGGAAAAAAGCGGCGCGGTGGGACTGTCGATCTTAAAGAATTTTGCCGATCTTAAATAGTGTGGAGGTGCTTACGTGTTTACCAAGAGAATTATTCCCTGTCTGGATGTGAATAACGGAAGAGTGGTAAAGGGGATCAACTTTGTGAATTTGAGAGATGCCGGAGACCCGGTGGAGGTTGCGGCGGCTTATGACAAGGCGGGAGCGGATGAGGTCGTTTTTCTGGATATCACTGCATCCTCTGATAATCGGGGAACGGTTGTGGATATGGTGCGCAAGGTGGCAGAGAAGGTGTTCATTCCTTTTACAGTGGGCGGCGGAATCCGAACAGTTGATGATTTTAAGGTTCTGCTCAGGGAAGGGGCAGATAAGATTTCCATTAATTCATCTGCAATCAACACACCGGAACTTATCAGCAATGCCGCGGACAAGTTTGGAAGCCAGTGCGTGGTGGTGGCCATTGACGCAAGACGGCGGGAAGACGGAAGTGGTTGGAACGTGTATAAGAATGGCGGCCGTATCGATACGGGGCTGGATGCCGTAGAATGGGCAATGAAAGCAAATCGAATGGGAGCGGGAGAGATTCTTCTGACAAGTATGGATTGCGACGGCACCAAAGCCGGATATGACGTGGAACTTACCCGTCAGATTGCGGAAAATGTGTCCATTCCTGTGATCGCTTCGGGTGGCGCTGGAACCATGGAACATTTTTATGATGCTCTCACAGAAGGAAAGGCAGATGCGGCACTGGCGGCATCGCTGTTCCACTATAAAGAGATGGAGATCATGGAGCTTAAGAATTATCTTGCGAGGAGAGGCGTATCCGTGCGGCGTTAGCGCAGGGGTTACAGGAGAAAAAGAATGGGTATGTTGACAAATGACTGGGCAGAGGCGGTGGCCGATGAATTCAAAAAACCGTACTACCGGCAGCTCTACCAGTTTGTGAGAGAGGAATACAGCAGATGTGTGGTGTATCCGCCGGCAGACGATATTTTTAATGCAATGCATTTTACACCGCTTCATGAGGTAAAGGTATTGATTCTCGGACAGGATCCGTATCACAACGAGCATCAGGCGCATGGTCTGTCATTTTCTGTGCTGCCGGATCAGCCGGAGATTCCTCCGTCCTTACAGAATATCTACAAGGAATTGCATGACGATCTGGGGTGTGACATTCCAAATCACGGATATTTGAAAAAGTGGGCAGATCAGGGTGTGCTTCTGCTAAATACGGTATTGACGGTGCGGGCGCACCAGGCCAATTCTCATCAGGGGAAGGGCTGGGAGCAGTTTACGGATGCAATCATTCAGGCAGTCAATGCACAGGATCGTCCCATTGTTTATATGTTATGGGGACGTCCGGCACAGAGTAAGATCCCGATGTTGACGAACCCGAAGCATCTGATCCTCACAGCGCCGCATCCGAGCCCACTATCTGCATATCGTGGATTTTTTGGCTGTAAACATTTCAGTCAGGCCAATGCTTTTCTGGAGAATAATGGAGTTGCGCCGATTGACTGGCAGATCGATTGACCGGTACATAGGATCGGAAAAAGCTCTATAAAAAGAGGAGTGCCCTGTCACTTCGAAAAGCAACAGGGCTAATTATGAAAAATAACAAGTTATCGATTCCTTTGATGTTTTTATCATAGCAGAGGGTTGTGAATAAAGTATGAACAAAAAGGAAAGAAATTGTTATTTTTTATGTAAACTGACGATATAAAAGAAAAAGGTTGTTTAAAATATTGCAAAATCTACAAAAAGTGAGTAGGATAAGGGTAAAAGAAAGTAAGAACGTGGGAAAGGGAGTGATTCAATGAAGGTGTCAGCATATGACAGCTCATCCATCAGTACGTTGTTTTCCAGTCTGGGAAACAATGGCGGAACGGATCTGCTGGGAATCAACTATAGTGATTACGCGACGATCCGCAACGGAAGCTACGGGAAACTGATGAAGTCCTATTACAGCCTGGATTCGGACAGTTCTAAGAAGAGTTCTTCAAGCAATTCTGCAAACAAGGCGACTTCCTCCTCTACATCCAAGGATTCAGCTAAGACGCTGGCCAATATTGAGAGTGCGTCAGAGGAACTGGTGGACACGGCGAAGGAACTGTATTCAAAAAGCAGCAATAAGCTTTTTTCAAAGGATTCCAAGGGCAATTATGATGTGGATGCAATCTTCGGAAAAGTCCAGAGCTTTGTGGAGGATTACAATTCACTGTTGTCTGCATCTGCCAAATCTGACGTGAACCGCATCACCAATGGTGCAGATGCCATGCAGCGGGTGACAAAAGGCAATGAGAATCTGCTTGAGAAGATTGGAATCACAGTAGACTCAGACAACGGAGCACTTTCTGTGGACAAGCAGCAATTCTATGATTCCGACATGGAGCAGGTGAAGAAGTTGTTCTATGGAACCGGTTCTTACGCATACAGTGTTGCAACGCAGGCATCGCTGGTCAATTCCTATGCGCAGACAGAGGCAGTTAAAGCCAACACCTATGGAAGAGCAGGAACCTACAATTATAATTACAACAGTGGGAGCATTTATTCCGACTATTTCTAGAAGAAAGGTAACTATTCAGAACCCCTAAGAATAAGATAAGCAGAATCGTCATGCCTGCATGTAAGAGGCTGATTATCTTATT
>CAMBLG010000020.1 GCA_945868435.1 uncultured Lachnospiraceae bacterium | reverse complement strand
ACTCTTTCGCTTTCTCGAAACTCTGTACGAGAATATCCCTCTCCACTTTGAGCTTGATCGGTGATTCCTCTGGCATCTGCAATGGCTGCGTCAAGCTCTCTGTAATACTTTCTGAGTTCTTCGTCTGCTCTGCTGTCTCTGTCGAATGCAACTCTGAATTTTTCCCTATTTCCATTAAATTCATTCTCCAATCCCTCCTTACTGATATCCAGATGAAATGTTTTTGACAGATTGCTGTCTCGCACTTTCTTTCCATCCTGATTCTGAAAAGTAATGTGCTTCCGTTTCTCTGTCCAGTTTACATTCCATCCAAACTGTTTCATTTTTTCTATAAACTTTTCTTTGCTAATACAATTTTCCAGTGCTTTTAACACTGCCATTGCACAATCCGCTACAAAGCTGTCTTTCACCTGCTGACGGAACAGATTATATTTATCTTTGCTCCATGTAATGACTTCCCCTTTTTCAATCTGACTTCCATCAAAGTGCTTTCCTTTTTCGGCTACTGTCAGTCCATGTTCTCGGCACATCTGATTGGTAAGCTGTTTCATACGTTCCAGATCCTTTTTGGTGTTATGCAGTTTTCTTCCATCTTCATAACTCACTGAATTAGTAACCAGATGGCAGTGAATATGATCTTTATCCTTATGCACAGCCATTAAGGTCTGGAATCCACTGAACCAATTTTCCGCAAACTCTTTTCCAAATTCTAACGCCTGCTCCGGAGTAATCTGCTCGTCCTTATGCCAGGAAATAATGTTGTGAGCGTACATTCTCCCAGAATCTTTATCCCACATCTTCTTTTCTTCTAAAAAGGTTCTATACACCAGATCATAGTTGATCTCATCATGGCAGTACGGACCTGTTACATAAGTAAGCAGTTCACTTGTCTTGTCCTGTCGCAAAACATATTCGATACAATTTCTCATTGCTCCATGTGTATTTGTCCGCTTATTAATCGTCTTATTAATAGCCATATCTTTTCACTCTCCTTCCTGTATTTGAGAATATTTTTGTTGAGATAATACAGAATATCTTCCCTTGGCATAAAACCATCCGTATTCATTTTTCTTGCAATCTGATTCAAATTCGTAGCTGCACCACGAAGCTGACTAAGTATCTCTGAAAGAATCTGATTCAGCGTTTTCAGTTCTTCCACTTCCTCTGCAGAAGCAATTTTTAAACCTGCTATTGCATGAATTACAACCGCCTGCTGAGTCTGTCCAGACTCCTTTACTTTATTTTGGAGCAGATCATACTCTGCTTTATTCATTCGTATCGTTACCGTATAATTTCGTTTTCGCATAAATCTTCGTCTCCTTTCTCCACTCTATCTTTTTTATAAATCAGCCATAACCTTTCCGGCTGGTAGATTAGCAGGGGATATATAAGGGAGTGCAACGCTCCCTTATACAGGTGCAGGACAGCGTCCTAGTCAATCAGTAAGTGTTCCGTAGGAATGTCCGGTGGACATTTCGCAGGATTACTTACGTCATTGACGTGCCGGAGTTCCAAGGGGCAGACGCCCCATGGCAAGTTTAGGAACAGCCCAAAGGCTGGCTCCGGTGCATAGTGGCTTGCCACTTTGCGAAACTTGCCTGTCATCTCCCCTCCACTGAACCGATACCAACCAAGCAACATTTCCACACTGCATTATCAACCCTAAATGGAGATGACGGTGGTTTTGTGGTGCAGGGACAGACTGTGGAAGAAAGAGAAAAGCTCCCATTTCGATAGATTTTCTCTTTCTGAAGCAGGCTGTTCATGCATCACTCCGATGCGAAGTATCGGACAATCATGTGCCGTATCCGGCACTCTATTCTTTTCTTCGCCTTGCTTGTTCAATCTCCCATCTGCCAACGTTTTTCTGTTATATTTTCCTGTTATTTCTGTCTTTCTTTTTCTGGATCTCTTTCTATTTCTGCTAAAAGACATAAAAATAGCAGTCATAAACATTTTTCCAATTCATAATGTCTGAAATGCCATCACTGCCATTGTCTTTTTCTGCTATTCTGTTTTTGTAAAGCTATTCCTTACTGTCAGTCTGTTTTCCTGTTACTGCTATTTCATAATCATCTAAAAACTGTCCGCAAAATCCAGTGCTGCATCCATATCAGCTTCTTTCTCCCAGTCCAGATTATCTTCTGCGATCTCTCCATCCGTTTTCTCCATTGTTAGTGTTCTGTCCGGCAGATTAATTTCTCCTACCGATTCTTTTACAAACGGTACAAGCATTTCCATCAGATTCTTCGCTATAGCCATCGGGACGGATTCTTTTACTCCATCCCGGATAGCTGTTTCCACTCTTTCCAGAAACGCATCTTCCTTTTCTCTGGTTTCCAGATACGGATCTGCTTCATTCCTGTACTCTCTGGAAAAATAATCGTTTAAAGCAACTACAACTGCTCTGGTGTACGATTTATATTTTTCTCTGTCCATCGTCTGCAAATATTCCCATGCCTGCCTGTCCTGTTCATCACAAAGATTCAAACGGATATTTGTATTGATGATTTTCCGTTCTTTTCTCATACAAGTATCCCTCCGTTTCTCTGGATTTTCCTTACGGTCATTGCTTCATAACCTTTCGCTGTGGCACAGATGTCCCGTACAATTGTCACCCGGCTCTTGTCATATTCTCCAAAATTCTGGATCATACAACCGCCACCGCCGACCACATACAGACGAATCAGTTCTGGATTATATTCCCGTTCTCTCAGCTTATGAAAGATTTCTTTCGTATAATCTCCGGCAGCTTTACGAATGACTGTCAAATATTTCTCACCAATATCTGCTGTCCCGGTACGGATCACCTGCTCAATCACCAGATCATCCACCACTGTTCCCAGTTCTTTCAACAAAGATTCCCTGACTGCAAGCACACACTGATGCGTTCCATATTTCTCTGTAAAGCATTTCTTCTCTAATGGACGGGAATTATTGATATACATGATGTTCATAGTCCCGTTTCCAATATCCACAAGCATATTGATTCCTTTGAAATCCTGTAAACGGTAAAAGGCTGCTGCAAATCCCTGTGGGTAAATATCAGCACCTGCAAACTCCACATGATATTCTTTATTACGGAATGTAAAATCTACACATTCATTCTGGAGAAGATATTTCTGAAAGTCTTCTTTCTGTGTAGCTACCCAGGTAAGCGGAAGTCCGGCTGCAATGTGTACCTTTGCCCGGTTCATTCCTTTCCCATCCAGTTCCCTTGCGATAGCCGCCAGTGTCAGCACATAATAATCCTCGTCCTGCGTTTTTTCTGCACAAAACTCCTTGTGTTCCTCTCCGATCTGGTAATACATGCCATTGTAAACAAGAAGATTATTCTGGAAGATTGGCTCCTTGTCATATCTGGCTACACCGGATGGAAAGCATCTGGTGGCTGTTTTCATGTTTCCATACCCATGATCAATCCCGATCACCATAATTGTCTCGTTTTTGTTGTTTTTCATCATTCTCATAATCATACCTCACACTTTCTTAATTTTTATTTTTTTACTTTTTCCCAAATTCGGGAAAAACCTATATTTGTATCAGCTAAAACGTTGATACCTGAAAAAGGGCAGTCAGTGTAAAAAAAGCAAAATTTTATGTACTCTGGCAGCTATCTTTGTTATTTCTCCTGCTCCGGTAACATTTCTTTTTGCTTATTTTGCCCTAAATGCCCTTAATTCCCTGATTCATATTTAATTGTAACTGTTTATAATCTATATCTGTTTCTTCAAAAGGTATTCTTTCTTCTGGATCTACAGGACAAAAATCTTCTTCCTTAACTGCAATATCCTGATAATAGAACTCACCATTGTACTGCTTCAGAAGAAAACCTTTATCCGTCATATTCCTGAAAAAGTTGGACTTACCATGCCCCTGTCTGCCATTCTCTTTGCAGTATTCCTCATACATATGGAACACTTCACTTCGTTTCAGACGTTTCCCTTTGGCACGCACCAATGACTCATCAATAAAAGCGCAGATACTATCTGACGTCCGTTGCACTTCTCTTACACATTCTTTGCTGTGTTCGCTCTCCGTGAACTTTCCCTGTTCGTACAGATTTTTCAATGCAATCATCGCCATATGAATTGCATAATCGGATTCTGCCTGTACCTTTTCCTTTAAGTGCAGATCTTTTTCAGCACTTTTTACTACCCGGTTCATATCAAGAATCAGTAGTCTACGATAAAAAGCATCTGATTTATCCTCAAGATTCTGCGGCATTTCATTGGTAGAAAAAAGCAGCTTCGCATAAGAGTGAAAATGGATTGCATCCTGTCCCTTTTTCTCATAGATCAGTGTATCTTCACCGACTGCTTTCTTTAATACATCTGTGTTCTCCATTGCTTTGCAGGGAATATCTGCACAGGCATTTAACAGCTTTCCGTACATTCCAGTCGCATAGAATCGTTTATTTAAATCCTGTAAAGAAATACTGGACATATTAGTGATTCCAACTACATGCTGGATCAGCGATACTGCCACCGATTTCCCGGTTCCACCATTTCCTTTCAGCGTAAGGAATTTCTGAAACTGTGTATCCTGTGTCATGCAATATCCAAAATACTCCCAGAATGTCTGCTGTTCTTCTATATTGGGAAGAGAGGATGCAAGATACCTTTTGATATTTTCGCCACCCTGCAGAACCTGTTCACGATCATCTGGATAATATGGAAATGGTATCTGATTGATTGTCAGATAATCTGGATTGTGTTCCAGCATCTCGCCCGTAACCGGATCATAATATCCATTTTTGAAGTTGATCCACCGCACAGGCTGTTTATTTAGTTCATATGCCTCTCGGTGAACTTTTGGCTGTGTGATTAACAGATTATAGATTCTTTTAATCACGCCACTCTGTACCTGATCTCGATAGATCAGCTTCTGGATACGGTATTTCATTCTTACCCCATCATGGTCTTCCAGAAAAACGCCGTGTTCATAATAATAAGGTGTGATTCCCACCACAAAAAACTGAACATTCTCCACCAGGTAATCTACAATCTCCATATCCCGGACACCTTTCACATTCCCTTTTGCATCAAATAAGTGAAAACGGCTCAATTCCGGTTCTTCTTTCGGATCTCGCTCAAATCGAAGAATATACTGTTCCAGTAATTTCTCAACTTCTTTCTGATTATCCAGTTTGCCAAGATACTCCTTCTCTTTGAACAACTGCCAGCCTGCTTTTCCATCAAGACCAGCGTCTTTGAAAAATGTCTGCAGCTTATCATTCATCCACTTCATCGTACAGGCAGCCACATAATGATAAGCACTCTGACAACTTCCAATAAACTGAATAGACTTCATTTCCTCCATAAAGGTATCTGCACTGAAATAATATCCGTCATCTTCCTGTACCAGATAAAGTGCCTGATAACCTGACATCACAATATTCAACGCTATATCCTGATTGTCCACCAGAAAGATATAGGTCTGTGCTGTCCCTTCCGGATTGGTTTCCATATAATGCTTCAAAAACTTCTTGTTCAAACTTATCACTTCCTTTCAGACAAAGAAAAAGACGCAAGCCATATTTTATGACTCACGCCTTACTTCGCTCACAATATTCTATTTTTATCAGTTACCTGCCAGATTGGTTACTGGCAATCCTTATACATAAATCAATTCTTTCAGGATAATCTCCTCCGCAATCGCTCTGTGCTGATTGGCTGCTCTTACCCATGCCATCTGATCTTTCTCCTTATCCGGCAGTGGTTCTTTTTCTTCCAACTGTTTCAGAATCACTTCCTCCCGTTGCCTAGCTGCCTTGTCCACTTCCAGAAGATGCTCTCCAATGGTATCCTGTAAAATCATCACCTGATACGTTGAATTCCGATGGTTTTTCAAATAATCTCTGCGAAGAAAACCATACTTGCCAAGTTGCTCCATCTGCTCACCGGATTTATAGGTGAGGTTCGGAATCAGGTATCCATTTACATTTGTATAAGTCAGTTTCATATTCATATGACCTCTCTTTCGTTTAAACTTTTATCTGTAACAGAACCAGATGTTCATGTTACGTCATTGCTACAAGTCTTTCTTTCCATATCATTTTGAATCCAACCCGGGCAGATTTTCTTCAAAATCATGGTGAAAGTGCTTCGTTTCTGTGTTGGGAAAATGAACGGAAACACTTGATTTTACTGACTTTCTTCAATGTAACCTTATTATAACGTCCTCCCCTTCTCCAACCAGCTCATTCGGCTGCGGAGCCTCTTCGATGGTAACATACTTCTCATCGACCTTAAAGGTGCTTTTCGTATCAGCTTCCGTCTTCATCTTACAAATCTGGATAATTTCCTCTTCTTTCCAATCCCAATGAATTTGGGTTCCGATGTAAAGACCGAACTGTGCCGGAGCGTTATTTTTGACGGAAATCTTATATATCTTTTCGGACTTACGGTCATCGGAGTCAGCGTTTATCTGCGTAATGGTAATTGGTGCATTAGAATTCGACGTTATCGTACTATCTCCCTTTTCATAATTGATTCGGAAATAATAATCGCCTCCAGATTGGTTTTCTTCATTATATTTGCTATTCTCATCCTTACCGAAAATAAAATCATAATCATTATCCTCTTCATAAGAAAAGCCCCCCAACTTCACATAGAAGTCTTTGTTTTCTCCTGCAAAGAATGTATAGTCTGATATTTCATTATTATCGGTGCATGCCTCGTCTGTGTAAAAACGAATGAGTGACGTACCCCTATATATCCGAATCTTTGAGCCACCACAGGTAAAGGTGTATTCTTTTTCACGTTGCGGAAGAGTCACGATATAAAATCCCGGAATTCCGTCTTTATACTTTTCGATGAGTGCGCCATCCCCAGCGGTAATATCGCCGACATTTCTCACCGGTGTCACATTTCCGTCAGCATCCATCTTTCCAAAGTAAAGGATTGTCTTCTCATCTTGATGACTGCCAACCTTATCAAAACCATAGATTGGGGTTATGTAATAATTAGCGTCCCCAATTTTATCATCCCATTGCGGCCATGTGTACACAAAGCCTTCTCTTTGAGAATGCAGGATAAGCCCATAAGACTCCTCATTCTCATCAGGATATCGAATCCGTAAAACAAAATCATAATCATCGCAATAACTGATTTCAAAATTCTCTCCGAGTGTAATCTGATAAACGGTATACTCACCGGATTTAGATATCTCCGTAAAATTTACTTGATCCGAATTTCCGTTTGTCTCCAACATCGGTCTGTTCTCATCCTTAACGATTTCAAGAGTAATATCATCTCCAAGCTTCTCTTTGTAAGCAAAGTAGAAGGTGCGATTGCTGCTCTCAGAGAATGTCATTTCCTGTTCGTCCAGGTAACTGTTAATGCCGATGTCAGAGGAAGAGAAAAATCCTGCATTCGGCTCTACTACATTTACAGTAATGTATGAGCCTCCTTCCGCAGTGATACGATATGTTCCGCTTTCGCGCCCACTGAAATACACATCATAGAAGCCATCGCACACAGCATCATTTTCCTCATGTTTAATAATTGCGGTGTCCGCATCCGTTGTACCATCAACTTTCGTAATCGTAAGGGTTCCTGTATATGGAGCAGGAGTTCCTTCACCCTCCTTGGTTCCAAAGTACAAAACATGCGTAACTTTTGAATTCAATTCCCAGTATTTACCGTACTCTGTTATTTCTGTTACAAATGGTCCATCATCATTCCAATCATCCGGCCATGCAGCAACCAGGCCTGTCATTTTCCCATGACAAGAAAGAGATGCATTCAGAATGTCCGCTTCCTTCTTGGCATCCTTATATTCTACAGTGCCGACTACCTTGATTACAAAGTCGCCTGTTGCATCCGCCGCAATCGTTACTGTCGCTCCTGCAGTACCTGATGGGTTTTCTGATGAAGATTTATTCTCTAAAGTAACAAGTGATGGGTCCACGCCATCCACTTCAACCTCATATTTTATGCTTTTTATACCTTCCACTCCATCCAAAAAATCCGGAATAACATGGACAGTATTATTTTTTCCGCCTTCAAGCGAGAAATCTCTAATAAAATTCTCTACATTTTGTTTATTTTCTTTGTAGAATCCAAGCAGGGGATAATGTACATGAATGGTGATTGTGTTGTTTGACTCTTCTCCAGTGTATGTTACAACATAATCGCCTGTTTCTTTAAAAGTAAAATCACAAAAATTCGGATTCTCTTCACATACTTCGACACTTGCTTTTCCTTCTGCGGATTGCCTATCCTTAGTAATTTTGATAGCACCTGCAGTCACAGGTGTTCCTTCCGCTTCCTTAGTATCCGCATACTTAAGATACAATCTGTCTTCGGTCGACACATCTGCAGTGATATACTTCGAATAGGTTACTTTAGCGCCTTCGCCTTGAACAAAGCCAGCGCCGGCAATACAATCGGTTACAAACAATCCTGTCAGCGGCACATCTTCAGCCTTCACACTCATCGGCACTCCCGCAAACAGCGAGAAAATCATGCAGACAGCCAAAAGAAATGCTGCGCTTTTCTTTAGTCCTTTCCTCATAATAATTCCTCCTTACATTGTAATTCTGTACAACTAGTAATTATTTCCTATATTTTAACAAATTAATTCGCTCAATTGGTGGGCACATCCGCCCACTTTTGACATTTTTTGTATAAATATATCAAAATCCTGCCAAATCTCCTGACATCACAAAAAAGCGCAGCAGTTTATCCCAACTGCTGCGCTCGAATCCAGAAGAATTTCCGACACTTTATATTTTTACTGTTTTCTATATCTGGTTATCTTTCTCCAATTTTCTGGAAATCCCATTCTCTCATATAGTTCTTGTTCCTCTATACTATCGTGTTTCTTAAGGTACTTATCAATCAAAGCTTTAAGTCCTTTTATAAATTCTCTATACCAGCCATCGTTCAAAAGGTATCTTAAAGCAATTACAACAGAGAACAAATCATTTTTTCCATTTATATATTGTGTGCCTTTTTGAGTTATGCCTAATTTCTTATGTATTGGTAAATCCGGAATGCTATCAACGGTTCTATATGTAAATAATCGCTCACCATGTGCACAAACATTTCTGAATTTTACCATTACAGTCAACATAGAAGTCATTTGGCTTTCATTGATACACGGATAGTTCCTGCTAACTTTAATCTGTATATCTTGTGGAAGCAACATATACATTTTTGAAATATTACCGAATGTTAACGCATTTGTCAGTACCCACAATGGAACATTTCCATATTTCTTCTGCGCATGATTGATATAGTGATAATCCGTCGGTTTTGTAACATATCCTTATACCCTCCAATTAATGAATAGTAGCTCGTTTGCCTTAAAATATCCGTAGCATATGCCGTATCATCAATCCGTAGATTTTTCTCACTCTTCAGTTTTTCAATTTGCTGATCATAATTCAAAAAAATCTTTGGCATATTGAATATCTCCTTAAAGTAAAAAGAGGAGATCCCGCAGGCTCTCCTCCGGTCGCAGGCCTCACAGGTTTCTGCAACGCGATCACTGCATTTATCTTACCCGACCACAAACTTCATGTCAAGCAATTTCTACAGTTATTACAGTATATGCAAATTTTTCTATTTGATACCCTTTTTGTGATATTTCCTTCTCTACTTTTTCTTCCCAAAGGCTGCTTTTGCAAGCGCCTCATTCACATAAACAGTAAGGGTGTACTCTTCCAGTCTATATGTTTTCTTTGTGTACACTGCGTTCTTAATATATATCTGATTCAACTCCGGGGAAGGGAGCGCATCCCGAATAATGGTTGTCACTAATGTTTCTCCGGCAAATTTCCCGATTGCATAACTCACCTGATGCTTCTGCATCACAGTGGCAAAATCCTTTGCCCAGGCCACTACATCCTTTTGCCTGTAAGGAGTCGTCGAAAATAAATCGCCTGATACAAATATCCCACACTCCCCGAGCTTAAAGCCGACATGGTACTCATCCGCCAGCTCCTTCCAAGGTGCAACGTAGGTCTGGTAGACCTTTTCCATATCCCAGGTAATTCCATCGTTATCCGTAAAACCTGGCCATTTCATTTTGGAGGCATCCACATGTCCCCACTCGCTCGGTGCCACAAAACTTCTGGGTTCATAACAGTGATAGTCCATGTTAATTCCCGCTTCGGCAAGTTTGCTCCAATACTTTCGATATTTCTCTGTCAATTTGAAACCGGTAGTAGAAAGAGAGACTCCTCTTTCGGGTGTAACATTCCAGACACTCCTTGCAAGCATGATAAACTGTTCCGCCATCTGGTCACTGGTCATCATCTGAACTCCATCCACAGGCTGTGCTTCCAGATCGTTTTCATTCTGTAATTCAAAGGAGAGATTCTTTGCCGGAACATTTTTATATCTGCCCGCAAAGCCCGCCAAAAGCTTTCCCTTTAACGCATAAGATTCCTTGGAAGCCAGCAGATCGGGAGTAAAATCATTTTCTTTAGCTCCATCCGGGGTCATAGCCCCCAGACCATCCAGATCATCGTCCAGATACCCCTGAAAACAGATGGATACGTGAAGGCCATATTTCAGCCCCCACCGCACAACATCATCCAGTTCTTCCACGAGTTCGCGGTTCACCTTGGTGCGATCCTTGCTGTAATCGGGATAGGCAAAAGAATTAATGCTAAACTGAATGCGCACGTAATTGATTCCCAGATCGGCCATTGCCTTAAAATCTCCCTCCCTGAAATTCCAGGTGGGATCGTCATTGATACTCCACGCACCATTTTGACCGACGCAGCCATAGTTTTGGGTATAAGTTCCAATCCATTCTGAGGACTGCCCATTCTCATCTACCTCCGGAACCTTTTTCGCACTTTTCATCTTCATAACAATCTCGTCTGACTAGTAACTATTCTTATATAAATACCATTTATATCATCTTTTTCAAGTTCTGCCAAAAATGCAGCAGTTATTTCAAACTGCTGCACCAAA
Organism: uncultured Lachnospiraceae bacterium; assembly: GCA_945868435.1. GTDB lineage: Bacteria > Bacillota > Clostridia > Lachnospirales > Lachnospiraceae > Roseburia. The sequence continues at coordinate 24,818 of CAMBLG010000020.1, read as the reverse complement.
ATATCATATTCAAGTCATGGATTCAAAAACTCCAGCCCATCCTGGTCCATAACCCCCCGGAGGGCGCAATTGATCACCTCAACGAAAGCTTCCTTGTAATTTGTCTCCCGATCTGAAGCATCTCCATTGCAATATTGATAAAAAGGCAGATTCGTCATGCCATTATCCTCGTTGAGGGAATAATCCAGAAAACCATAGATCGAACCGCCGTAATCTTCGTAATGTCCAATTTTCGTGTAAAGGATGTTATCATAGCACGCCAGAGGATCACATACCCGGTAGGGATAAGGTTTGTAGGGATAATTCTCCGGAATCTCATCCAGCTTAGACACATCGGTCCACTCCAGAGCCTGTAAATCTTCTGCGGCATAGAGCTCAGTAAACAGCTCATCATAGGCTTCTCCCATCCCCTCCAAGTCCATCTCATAGTAACAGGTAATGATCCGATCCACATACTCGCGATAGCCGGACACCTCGATAGACACCCTGTCGGAAGCCTCTGCCAGAGATGGTCCTGTGTATTCCGAATCGACCGGCACCAATCCCCAGTCTTGTGTATTCTCAGTATCTGCCACTGTCTGTACAACTCCGCTGCCACGTTGTATCAATACACTTCGATCAAAGACGATACCAAGACCAAACGCAAGAAGCACGGCCGCAAGCATTGCCGCCCCATATCTTATTCTATGAAAAGAATACTTTTCCTCGTATTTCCGGTCATACAGCTTCTTTAAATCCTGATAGATATACTTTACCCTTGAGTAACGGTCCTCCGGAGAAAATGCGATGCTTTTTTTAATGATGCCGAGCAGACATTTGGGAATATCACATTCCACCACGGCCTTATCATCCGTGCGTCCGCAGCACATATAAAGGATTGTTTTCCCAATCCCATATACATCACTTCTCACATCGCACTGGGCATATCCATACGCCTCCGGCGCTGCATGGGTAGGTGTCCCCAGAAAAAGCGTATCCCGCTCCTGTCCTTCTTTATAGAAGCGGGCCGAATCACAGTCGATCAGGTAAAGCCTTTCATCTTTTTTATTCCATATGAAATTTTCCGGTTTGATATCCCTGTGGATGATCGGTGGATTTTCACCATGCAGCTTCGCTATGACAGAGCACAGTTCAATAGACATTTGAATAACCGCCTTATCCGATTCAAAATAGCCGCCTTCGTACATAGAAAGAAGCGAATTGCCGTCGATATATTCCCGGAGGAAAAAAACATAATTCTCATCGGTCCAGTAATCTATGGTCTTTGGAACCGGACAATTTCGCTTATTTTTCAATTGCTCCATGATATGATATTCATTTTCCAAAAGTGACGTGTATTCTGCCTTGTATGCCTTAAGAACAGACAGCGTTCCATCCGCTGCCTCCAGCAAATATACATGTTTGATGTCAGATTCCTTAAGACAATCCACGATTTTGTAATCTTTTTGAAGCCTCTTTGGAAGCTGTATAGACTTTACAGAATCCTCATACGAACGATTGAACTCCTCAATCTCCTTCTCGATCATGTTCCCCCTCCAGAGAATCTATCAGTGCTTCATACTTTTCATAATTCATCTTGTGTGTAATCGCATAAATGACAGCCGCATCCTTTTTACTCCGCGGGTAGAGCGGCTGACGCTTGGCAATCTTGAGCAGGCGTTGTGTTTCATCCAGATTCAGTTTCAGCAAAAAAGACAGATGTATGAGGAAATCACGCCCGGGGGCACGTCTGCCTTTTAAAATCTGATAGAAATAGGATTTCTCCATATTCATCTGCACAATGAGGTCACTAGGCCTTATGCCCCGCTCATTCATAACCGCTTTCAGATATGTCGGAAAACCCATCTCATCAAAGTCATCCTTTTCCAGTTCCTTTGGTGATGACATACGTCTTATATTGGTAAAAAGCTCTCTTGTAGATCTCATAACCGGTCCCCTATGTATCTCAATGACAAAATACTCCATATTCATTATAGCAGACTAATTACAAGAAATGGTGGGCAAAATTGCCCACCATTTGTTTCAAGCGGCTTTCCCCCTTAAGTTCCGTTATTCTTTTACGGACACGCTTCATACTCCAGCCCGATCATCGTCAGACCATGTGCCGGAGCGGTTGGGCCCGCCGCGCTGCGGTCACAAGCCTCCAGAATCTGCTGCATATCTGCAGGAGCAAGTTCCCCCGCCCCTACTTTGATCAGCGTCCCCGCAATAATTCTTACCATATTGTAAAGAAATCCATTGCCGGTCACGCGGATGGTGATGATATCATCCATCTTCGTCACTGTGCAGTCGAAAATCGTGCGCACGCTGGTCTTGGACTGCGCATTCACCGCACAGAAACTCTTAAAATCATGCTCCCCGATCAAATATGAAGCTGCTTCCTGCATGCGCACCACATCCAGCGGATAATAATAGAAATAGGTGTCCAATCTTCTGGTTGGCATACGGAATTTCCGATTCAGTATCCGGTATTCATAGGTCTTACGGCTCTTGGAAAAACGCGGATGAAAGCTCTCATCCACCTCACAGGAATCCTGCACGACAATGTCCTCCGGCAGCCTCTGGTTCAGTGCGTAACTGATCTTCTCCGCCGGCATGCGCGTGTCTGTATCAAACATACAGACATTTCCCAGCGAATGCACGCCGGCATCGGTGCGGCTCGCGCCGGTCACTTTGATATCCTCCCCCAGCAGATCGCTCAGGGCCTCGTTTAACTTCTGCTCAATGGTGACACCGTTGGGCTGAATCTGCCAACCGCTATAGTTTGTGCCATCGTAGGCAACGATCAATTTTACACGCATGTAATCTCCTTATTGCGTCACAGGGATGGCTCCCGTAAATGGGGCCTGTTCTATTGTTCTATTACATAGGAAATGGCACGAATACCCGGGCCGCCACCACAAGCACAATAAATACCGAATCCAATATATAAGCAATATAATCCTTCTTATCATAGGTCAAAGGCTTCATCTTGGTTCTGCCCTCCCCGCCACTGTAACAGCGGGCCTCCATGGCCATGGCCAGATCATCCGCCCTGCGGAAGGCAGAGACGAAAAGCGGAATCAGAAGCGGAATCATATTCCTGGCCTTCTGAATCAGATTACCATTCTCAAAATCCGCACCGCGGGCCATCTGCGCCTTCATGATCTTGTCCGTCTCCTCGATGAGAATCGGGATAAAACGCAATGCAATAGACATCATCATGGCAATAGCGTGCACCGGCACGTGAATCTTATTCAAGGGGCCTAAGACTTTTTCCAGTCCGTCCGTCAACTGGTTCGGCGTAGTTGTCAGAGTCATCAGTGATGTGCCGAGAATCAGATAGATCAGTCGGAGCACCATAAGAATGGCGTTGCTGATACCGGCATCCGTCAGTTTGAATGGTCCCCAGCTCCAAATCGTAATATCTCCCGGCGTAAACAACAGGTTAAAAACACCTGTAATGAGAAGCAGTATCACAATCGCTTTCAGTCCCTTTACCATGAATTTGAAGGGTACCTTAGAAATCTTGATCACTGCTGCAAGAGCTGCGGTAATGATTACAAAGCCCGCTATTCCGCGAAAGCAGAACAGGGCGATGATATAAATCAATGTTGAAAAAAGCTTTACTCTCGGGTCCAGTTTATGAATGGCAGATTCTGCCGGATAATACTGGCCTATTGTAATGTCTCGAATCATAATTTACCTCTTTATTGTAATGCATGCAAGATGTCCTCCGCCGCTTCTTTCACGGTCGTGGCATTCACATTGACGTCCAATCCTTTTTCTTTCAATTCGTGCATTAAGTATGTCACCTGCGGAGCTGCAAGTCCCACGGCTTCAAGTTCCTTGTAATGGGGGAACACTTCCTTCGGCGCACCATCGTACATAACCTCTCCCTGATTCATCACGATCAGACGGTCCACATATTTGGCTACATCCTCCATACTGTGAGACACCAGGATGATAGTAATGCCCAGTTCCTTATGCATACGGGCGACGAGACCGAGAATTTCATCCCGTCCCGCCGGGTCCAGTCCTGCCGTTGGCTCATCCAGGATCAACACATCCGGCTTCATGGCCAGTACCCCTGCAATCGCCACACGGCGCTTCTGCCCACCGGACAGGTCAAAAGGCGGCTGGTAATACAACTCCTCCGGAAAGCCGACATTGCGGAGCGCCTCAAAAGCCCTGAGTTCTATCTCCTTGCGATCCAATCCCTGATTCTTCGGTCCGAAGCACACATCCTCGAAATTGGTGGTCTCGAACAACTGATGGTCCGGATACTGGAATACAAGTCCCACCTTATTGCGCAGATCCCGCATATTGTAGTCCTCATCGTAGATATCCTTGCCATCCACATATATATTGCCGGAGGTGGCCTTCAGAAGTCCGTTCAAGAGCTGGGTCAATGTCGACTTGCCGGAGCCTGTATGTCCGATAATTCCGATAAACTGCCCGTCAAGAATCTCGAGGTTGATATCCTTGAGCGCCTGAATCTGATATGCCGTTCCCTCACTGTAGCAGTAGTTTACCTTGTCTAAGATAATAGACATCTCAATTCCCTATCCTTTCTAACGCAAACGCATGATTGCATCTACCAGTTCTTCTCTTGTCAGAATTCCTGCCGGAATATCCAGCCCTGTCTTGCGCAGTTCGTCCGCCACCAAAGTTACCTGCGGCACATCCAGTCGGTGCTCCTTCAGTTCCTCCACCCGGGAAAAGATTTCCCGCGGCGTGCCCTGCATGACAATCTGTCCCTTTTCCATCACGTAGATGTAATCGGCATCCACGACTTCCTCCATGTAATGAGTGATCAGAAGAATTGTAACGCCTTTTTTCCTGTTCAACTCATGCGCGGTCGAAATCACTTCCTTACGCCCGTTGGGATCCAACATCGCGGTTGGCTCATCAAACACGATGCACTTGGGCTCCATTGCCACCACACCGGCGATCGCCACGCGCTGCTTCTGTCCACCGGACAGCTTGTTGGGCGAATGCTTGCGATACTTGGTCATGCCGACTGCCGCCAGACTGTGGGCAACACGCTCCCAGATCTCATCCGTAGGCACCCCGATGTTCTCCGGTCCAAAGCCCACATCCTCCTCCACAACGCTTGCAATGATCTGGTTGTCCGGATTCTGGAACACCATTCCCGCCGTTCTCCGGACAGGAATGACATTCTCTTCCTCCTGCACATCCATTCCATCCACCCACAAACTTCCCTCTGTGGGGCTCAGCAGTGCATTAATGTGCTTCGCCAGCGTGGATTTGCCGGAACCGTTGTGTCCGAGGATGGCAATAAACTGCCCCTCCTTCACATCCAGATCTACCTGATCCAGTGCCGTTGTGATTGATTCTACATTGCCCTCTTCATCCCTGCGGATAAACTCGTGGACTAATTTGTCTGCTTTAATAATTCCCATCTCAATATCCTTACTCATCCCAGCTCAGTCTGTGAAGCTGTCCCTCCAGCTTCATATGGTCAAACTTATTCTGCCGCAATGCCTCATACAGCACAATTGCCACCGAATTGGACAGATTGAGCGATCTTGTCTCTCCCATCATCGGAATGCGAACACAGGTATCCGGATTCTCTTTCAGAATCTCCTCCGGAATGCCGGCGCTCTCCTTGCCAAACATGATATAACAGTCCGGCTCATAGCTTACATCCGAATAGACGTGACGTCCTTTCGTTGTTGCGTAATAAATCTTTGCGCCCGGATTCCTGTCACAGAAGTCCTGCCAGTTCACATAAGTCGTGACATCCAGATCCTTCCAGTAGTCCATTCCGGCCCGCTTCAACTGTTTCTCTGCCAACGAGAAACCAAGGGGCTCGATCAGGTGCAGCCGTGTGTCCGTTGCGACACAGGTGCGCCCGATATTGCCCGTATTCGCCGGAATCTCCGGCTCATATAATACAATATTCAGCTTCGCCATCGTTCTCTGCCTCTTATGATTGCTCCGCTCTAAGTTCCGTGATGAATTCCTCCACACGGTCCAGCGCCTCTTTTAAATCATCCAGAGAATACGCATAGGAGATACGAAGGAAGCCCTCGCCGCAATCTCCGAACGCAGCACCCGGAACCACCGCAACCTTCTTCGCGTTCAGAAGCCTCGTTGCAAACTCGTCCGAGGTCATGCCGAATTCCTTAATGCAGGGGAATGCGTAAAACGCGCCGAAGGGTTCAAAGCATTCCAATCCCATGTCCTTGAAACGCTTCATGAGATAGCGGCGTCTGCCGTTGTATTCCTCCCGCATCATTGCCACGTCTGCATCACCATTCTTCATGGCCTCCACTGCCGCATACTGGCTGGTGGTAGGCGCACACATAATGGCAAACTGATGAATCTTGAGCATCTGCTTGATGATCACCGCAGGTCCGCAGGCGTAACCGAGTCTCCAGCCGGTCATGGCATGGGACTTGGAAAATCCGCTAATCAAAATGGTGCGCTCCTTCATTCCCGGAAGGGACGCAATGGACACATGCTTTTCCAGATAGGTAAGCTCTGCATAGATCTCATCGCTCAGCACATACAGATCGTATTTTTCAATTACCTTTGCAATGGCCTCCAAATCCTTCCGCTCCATCACGGAACCGGTTGGATTGTTCGGGAACGGAAGCACCAAAAGCTTGGTCTTCGGCGTAATTGCGGCCTCCAGTTCCTCCGCTGTCAGTCTAAACTCATTCTCCGCCTTCAGTTCAATAATGACCGGCACGCCGTTGGCCAGCACCGCACACGGTACATAGGATACATAGCTGGGTTGCGGAATCAGCACCTCGTCACCGGGGTCCAACATGGCACGCATGGCAATATCAATCGCCTCGCTGCCACCGACGGTAATTAACATTTCCTGCTCCGGATGATAATTCAGTCCGAATCTTCTGTCGAGATAATTGGCAATCTCGACGCGAAGTTCCTTCAAACCTGCATTGGAGGTATAAAAGGTTCTTCCTTTCTCCAGGGAATAAATTCCCTCATCTCTTATATGCCAAGGGGTATCGAAATCCGGCTCGCCCACACCAAGGGAGATCGCATCGTCCATCTCGCTGACGATATCGAAGAATTTGCGGATACCCGACGGCTTAATCGTTGTAATTGTTTTTGATAACGGGTCTCTCATTATGCCATCATAATCCTTTCATCCTTGGTCGGAGCAGCCATCACTGTTCCGTGGTCTTTATACTTCTTCAAAATAAAATTGGTCTTGGTGCTGAGCACCTGATCCAACGCAGAAAGCTTGTCAGATACAAACTGGGAAATCTCACGGAGTGTCTTTCCCTCCAGCGTCACCATCAGATCAAAACCGCCGGAAATCAGATATACGGAATTTACCTCCGGATAATTGTAGATACGCTCTGCCACCTTGTCAAAGCCCATGCCTCTCTGCGGAGTTACACGCACCTCGATCAATGCGGTCACCTTCTCCACGCCGGCCTTATCCCAGTTGATCAGCGTATGATACCCACAGATGATACCCTCATGCTCCATGGCCTCCAGCTCATTCATGATCACAGTCTCATCCATATCCAGCATGACCGCCAGATCCGCAAGATCTACACGGCTGTTCTTCTCTATGTAAGATAAAATTTTCTCTCTCATTTTGCAATCTCCTTCTTCTTATTGAACTCCCAAAGTTCATCCGTCTGTGTGGTCTCCAAAAATCTCCGCTCATCCTCACAGAGCAGCACACGGTCGTTACTGTCTGTCGCCTTTCCGATCACGGCAGCCTCTCCGCCCGCCTGTCGGATTGCGCGCACCACCGCATTGCCATCCTCCGCCGCCATTAAAAGGCTTCCGGTTGACAGAAGCTTATATGGATTCACATCGAAAAACTCACAGATTTCTATGGTTTCCTGACGGATTGGTATCTGTTTCAAATCAATTTCAAGTCCGACGCCGGAGCCCTGCCCCATCTCCCAGAGCGCACCATAGATGCCACCCTCGGAAATGTCATGCATGGCGCAAACGCCAGACTGTACGGCGACTGCGGCCTCCGAACGCACAGACATATAATCCCGGAAACGCTTCGCCTGCGTGATAAACGGCTGCGCATATCGCGTGAGAAGCTCTTCCTCATAGTTCTCCGCCAATAAGGCAGTTCCCAAAAGACCTACCCACTTGGTCACCAGAATGTCCATCCCCGGCTTTACCCGGTTTACATTGACACAGACAGAAGGATCCAGGCTTCCCACGGCCGTCACAGTCAGAACCGGCTCCGTCACCGCTCTCACCACTTCCGTATGTCCACCGAGAACCACCAGATCCTCCTTTGCACACAGAACATCTATCCCGCATATCATGTCACGGAGCTGCTGCTCTGTGGATGCTGTGGGAAGCAACAGGTTCACAAGGATTCCCACAGGCTCTGCCCCGCTGCAGACCAGATTGTTCAGCGCATTATACACCGTAGCTTCCACTGAGACCGGGGCGGAGAGCGGCATGGTGCTCACTGCGTGAACCATGCTCTTTCCGTCCGGAAGCCGTATGGAGCTGTAATCCTGCCCCACTCCCGGTCCCGTCTCAAGCTCCGGACGAACGGTATGAAGTTGTCGTAAAACGGAACGTTTCAGTACCGATTCAGATAGCTTTCCAGCCTTCATTCTGCCATTCCTTCTATACTGTTAATGATACTATCTATAAATAGACCATAAGGCTGTTCCATATTCCTCATATGAAACAGCCTGTAAAAAGCCCCTTAATTCTCTTCGCCGGAGTCGGACGAATCACCTTCCCCTTCATTATCGCCATTGTCCGTATCCGTATTATCTTCCGGTTTCGTATCCGGCTTTTCCGGTTTCGACGGTTTCTCTGTGTCGTCCTTCTGATCATCCTTCTTGTCGTCAGAATTATCGTCCTGTTCGTCGTCCTTCTGATCCTCTTCCGAGCTATCCTTCAGGGACGCGACTGCACTCTTGACGGTAGCTTCATCCTTCGTCTCCACTGCCGCGTTCAGCGTAGCCAGCTGCTCTTTGCTCAGTCCCTTGGTACCGACTGTAATAATTTTCGGAGAGGACTGATACGTACTCTTGTTAAAGATCTCACGGCTCTGTTCCACGCCGTCCACTTTCACGATCTTCCAAAGCTGAGCCACACACCCGATATGGGCGCTCTGCTCCACATTCCAGTAGCCTACCGGTTGGCTGGCATCCAAATTGAACTGTACCTCCGGATCGGTAGTGGAAAGGACCTCGCTCTCGAAGACAACCTCACGGTTTGCAGGTCTGGTCTCCTTGCCATAGATATTGAAGTAGATCATACCACCACTGCAGTAGCCCTCAATATAAATCGGGGTGTCATAGTTATTCTTAAAGTGAAGATCCTTGTAGTCCCCTGCAATTGCCGCATCCATGGAAGGCTTCACGTAAGACACCTGCATGGAGTGGTTATAACGCATGGTAACTTCAAGTTCCGCACGGATCACTGCATTATACAAAGTCGTTGCAACCTGACAGATTCCGCCGCCGAAGGACTCCACAACGGTTCCGTTCTCGTACGCGCCGGCCAGCTCATAGCCATTCTCCTTGGTAAATGGACGAATGGTCGGACTGAGTTCGAATTCATCTCCCGGATAGAGGATGGTTCCATTCACCTTGCTACAGCCGGTGCTCACATTCTTGGCACGACCAGCTCCTGATGTACTGAAATCGGTAGAGCAGGAGCCAAGCAGATCCTGAATCTGCGCCAGTTCCTCTTCACTTCCCCGCGGCTCCACAATCTCGCTCACAAGGGCAATCTCGTTATTGGTTCCATCCCAGCCTGCTGCCAGGAAATCATTGATGGCATACACGGACTGTACAATGTCAACTTCGATACCTTCTTTTCCCGGTACAAAACGAAATGCTCCATTCTCACGGACCAAAGAATTATCTACCGCCTCTATACTAAGCTTGGAAGAATTGTCATACAGCTTCTGTGCCGTTGCCTGCTTATCCACAGACAGATGCATATCCAGAACCAGCGGCTCTCTCTTCAGATCCTCCAGCGTCTTGTAACGGTTGATGAGACTTCCCGCACGCCCAACATTCATAGCCATCGATACCGCTGTATCGGCATCTGCAGCAACTTTCATATCTGCCGCAGTCATCTCGATGGAACCATTTTCTCCGCTCAGTGTAAAAGTTGTGTCCAGAAGACTCTCCACATACGAATCCACTGCCGCATGCGCTTCCTCCTCATTCATTCCGCTCACATCGACATTCCCGATAAATACACCGTCTGCAATCACCGAATCTTCTGCCGCACGAACCTTTGATCCACCGGCAAACACCACTGCCGCGCACAGTCCTACACCTGCCAAAATGCCTAATGTCTTCAATCTCTTCATAAATATAATATCCTCTTAACTATATGTCCACATATATCTGACTTCTTATTTTAACATAAAGCTTCACATTTTCAAGCCTGAAATTACAAGAAAGCCGCCACAATGCTTGTAATTATCATCGCCGCTATCAAAACCAGAGCTATCCCTGCCAGCAATTGCTTTTTCTTTTTTGAGCCATTAAAATTATACATACTATTCACCTCTTTGACAAAATCCGTTATAATAGAATTACTATTTCGATTACTTGTTCATTTTATTTATGATAGAAAGGTTGTTTTTATGTTGCCATGTTTTACCGTGTTTCTCATCTTTATCATCGTGCTGAACATCTCCCTGCGCAAGCAGCGCCGTTCACAGGAGGAGGTGGACCGCAAGTTCTGGGATCGGGAGCTTGCCGCCAATAACACTCGCAAGCAGGATATCACAAAACTGGATTATATTACAATACCTTCCGATATGATTCCACAGAATCTTCACACAGATGCAGAACAGGAATTGGTCGAACTCTCCTCTAAAAAAATGCTCAACCTCATCAACCAGACCAACACAGACCTGAAATTGAAATATGGAGTTGCCAATCTGGAAGAGCTCAGCGAATATGAAGAAAATTTTACCAGATACATTGCTCTTGTCCCGGTATACGCCCAAGAACTGATCGATGCCGGCCAAAAAGACAGCGCCATCGCACTGTTGGAACTGGCGGTCGCGCAGCATGCGGATTCAAGCCCGATCTATTCTCTGTTGGCAGAACAGTATATCCAAAACGGTAATTCCGACAAGGTTCAGGAACTGATGGAACAGGCCAAATCCATCGACTCTATCTCCGGTTCCATCATCGTACAGAAGCTTCAGGAGATGTCCGCTCCTGCCTGATAGGTCGCTTTATACCGATCCTGCAAACGGGAGGCCTCACTTCTGGTCAATGTCTCCCAGCATATCTCATCCGTAATGTGATACTTCTCCCGCAGTTCTCTAAGGCGCTCAATCTGATGGGCCGTAGCGGGAGTCTGCCTCTTGGCCTTATACACCAGTTCCACCGGCTGTAAGAGGTTCTGCGCCTTTTTCTCCGCCATATCCGCCAGAAGTTCATAAATAAGCTGTGTCTCCATGGCATCATCCAGTGCCCGATGAGCATTCTCCCTATGAATCTGAAAATACTCACACAGACATTCCAGCTTCTTGGGCTGTTCCGGCGGAAGAAGTCCCCTCGCCATACGAAGGGTATCACAGGCATACATCTGCAAGGGGCGTTTGTGATTGACCGCCCACTGCTTCAAAAAGCTGTAATCAAACCGGACATTATGGCCTACAATGACATCCTCCCCGATAAAGTCCAGCAGAAATTCCACTGCCTCATCCTCCGATTCCCCGGCCGCGGCCATCTCCCCTGTGATTCCCGTCAGTTCCCTTATCCGCTCCGGCACCGGCTGCCCGGAGTTCACCAGAGTCCCATACGTGTCCGTCACCCGTCCATCCCGCACCTTTATGGCACCGATTTCTATAATTTTGTCTGTCTTGGCAGAAAGTCCTGTCATCTCCAGATCAAGGACCGTATAATCTCTCACTCTGATCATCCTGCTATTCATCAAACTCCATTGTCACGAAATATCCCTTTTCCGTCTCCTTTACGTCCACAACCACGCCTTCCCTGCTTTTTAAGCGCTCACTGACCGCATAGTTTCCGGACATGGCAATGGCATGTTCAATTGTGTAATAATAGGAAGTCGGAAGCTTTCCTTCCGTAATTTTCAGCCGGTCCCCCACCTTTGTGAGGCCCGGCCGCTCCATCTTAAATTCCATCTGTCTCATTTTTCTTCATCCACAAATTCCACATCCACCGTCTCGTTTTTGCGCGCATAATCCTTTGCCGCATGGGTTGCCGTTCCGGCGATCCAGATATTGGAAATACCGTTAAATACCAAAATGATACCTACAAGCATGATTGCCTTTTCCATCACACCAAAGGCATCAAAGATGCAGATAATGCCAAAAACGATACCCAGAAGCGCTAACACAAGATTTACTCCCCAGGAAGAAAATCCGTACTTTTTTGCCTCAAGTGTCTCTTTCAGTGCACGGATTCCATGGAACAAAAGCACCACCCCGATGACAATCGGAATCAGGCTGACAATGACCGATGGCTCAATCAAAAACCATATGCCCACCGCCAGAATGATGATGCCCATCAGGACCGACACGCCGTTCGTAACCAGATTCAGGAAAAAGCTCCCCAGATAAACCACACCGATGATAATGAGCAGGATGGCAAACATACTTCCCATCACACCGAGTACGCCATCCTTCCATATGATGAACACCACGCCAAGTAAAATGCATAAGATCGATGAAAGCAGATAGTCTGCCTTAATCTGTTTCAAAAATTCCTTCATCGCAGTTCCTCCATTCTATACGTCTAGCAATTGGCTTCGGCATCATGTATCAAATCCAGCACCCTCTGGAGCTCTGCGCCCTCCACCGGTGACTGTCCGTGATCCACATGCTTCCAGTCTTTGCCAATCTCCCCCAGCAGACTGACGCCATTTTCCTTCGTCTTCTCAATGGTAAAGTATCTGCCCTTGTCTGCATCCCTGTTCCAGGCCATATACACGCGCCAGCAAGAAGGAACGCCCATATCACGATTCGGGAAATCCACCCGCACCAAAAGCAATTCTTCGGAAATGTTCATGACCATGACTGAGAAATCTTCCGGCAGATACGGATACATCCGCTTCTGCTGATAGGACTCCTCGAACAGCGCATCTATGTATTCTTCTTTCTTCTCACACAACTCTTCAAGCATGGTCATTCCCTGCTCGAAAAAGCGCTTCGGCAGAAAACCAAACTCGAACTGCCTGCGCTCAAACAGCACATATTGTTCCGGTGTGAGCTGCATAGTCTTCGTCTTGGGGGCATTGGCACGCATTGCCTCTACCTCCTCAATCTTCTGCACCAGCGGAGCCTTAAACAACAGATTATCGGAAAACGGATTGATCACAATGCCCGCCGCCTTATTCTCCGGCTTTGCAGCCAGCTTATTGAGAACGAGAAACGGCATATTGATGACAGCCGCGCTCTTCGGTTCCTTGGGAATCTGCTGCTTGCTTGTGTAAATTGGGAGGAACAATTCTCCGGTCGGACTCTTGATCAGGCATGGTACCGGCTGCTTTTTGTCGTTCAGGTTCGCCGGAACAAGCATACGGGACTGTCTCAATTTTTCGATGAGCTGATTCAAATGCTCCGGTGTCTTCTCCTGTGCATAGTTCTTCATCAGCTCTTCCACCTCAGGATTCTGCACCTCGAGGGTCATATTCGGGTCCGTCGGCTGAGTCGGAGTCTTCTTTCCCTTCATTGCGTCATTCAATTTCTTCTTGTCAATCATTGTACTTGTCTCCTATATGATTCAAACTATGTATTTTTTATCTGTCGTCAGCAACCACTTAATGAATTCCGTATCCCGGTATATCCAGGGCTGACTTTCACAAAAAGCGGCATTACCGTCAAGAATCTCCTGGGGTGTCGCCCACGCCAGATGATAGCCCTTGGCGATCTCGCTTTCCGTCATATGTGCTGCTGTCATCTCATCCTTCACATCGCATATGTAAAAAAGGGAGTGGCACACATACACTTCTTCCGGCTTAAAGATATCCCGTCGCCGCTCCGTGATCATTCCCAGTTCCCGGATACTCTCCGGTATGACGATAAGCCCCGACTCCTCCTGGACCTCACGGCAAAGTGCCATCCGGTATTCCTCCCCCGGCTCCACGCCGCCGCCGAGAAGCTTGTAATCTCCGGCCGCTCCATGCTGCGTGGCGATCCTGCCATCCCTCACGATGACTGCCCGTGTGGAATATTTTTCACGCACCGGCATGTCCGAACTATAATCGTTTCTGTCAAATATCAGAAGTGTTCGCATATGACTCCTCCTGTTGTGTAAACTGGAATCATTATACCATTATCCAGCCTATAAAAAAAGAGTTATCAAAGATTGGTTGGATATTTTTTCTTAAAATCCATCAAAAGGGTGGTCTTATTTTACGATATTCTGCTATAATGAATTGAAATGCAGGAAAGAGAGTACCAATTTATATGAAAGAATTTAGTGAGTTAATTCAGAAAATTGATGACTTCGTGTGGGGACCGGCGATGCTGGTACTTATGGTTGGAACCGGTATCATTCTGACTGTCCGCACGCGTTTTCTCACATGGCGAAACCTCGGCCACGCCATCAGAAGCACCTTTAGCAAGGAGGCACGCTCCACCAAAGGCGACGGCGATGTGTCATCCTTCTCCGCCTTAACAACAGCGCTGGCCGCAACCATCGGCACCGGCAATATCGTAGGTGTTGCCACCGCCATGGTATCCGGGGGGCCCGGCGCTCTGGTCTGGATGTGGATTTCCGCAGCCTTCGGACTGTCCTCTAAATTCAGCGAATGTATGCTGGCAGTCAAATACCGCGAGATCAACGAAAAAGGCGAGATGTGCGGCGGTCCCATGTACACGATGCGGAACGCCCTGAAGCATAAAAAGCTCGGTGCCGTCATGGGCTGGCTGTTTGCGTTCTTTGCAACCATTGCCTCCTTCGGAATCGGCAACATGACTCAGGGGAATTCCATCTCCTCCGCGCTGCAGGCGACCTTTCACGTTCCGGTAGAGGCGACCGGCGTTATCATCTCGATTCTGGTTTTGATCATCATCATCGGAGGCATCAAGACAATCTCTTCCGTATCCTCCGTTGTGGTTCCTGTTATGGCGCTGTTTTACATGCTCTGCGGCCTGATTGTAATCTTCGGCAATCTGCGGAATCTTCCGGCCGGTCTTTCTATGATCTTTCAGATGGCATTCTCCGTAAAAGCCATAGGCGGCGGTATGTGTGGAACGATCGTGGCATCCATGATGAACGCCATGCGTTTTGGCGTAGCCAGAGGCGTGTTCAGCAATGAGGCCGGCATGGGTTCTGCGGCAATCTCCGCATCTGCTGCAAGCACCGACAGTCCTGTACAGCAGGGCTATATCAACATGACCGGAACCTTCTGGGATACCATCGTTGTCTGCACGATTACCGGTCTCGCCATCGCAAGCTCCGGAGTCCTCGGCATGACCGATGCTTCCGGCGAACTGATTGAGGGATCTGCCCTGACAATTGAGGCCTTCAAGACCGTTCTGGGCACTCCCGGCGCATGGCTCGTGTCAATCGGCATCACATTGTTCGCTTTTTCCACCATTCTCGGTTGGGAATATCAGGGGGAAAAGGCATGGGAATATCTTATGGGCACACACCGCTACAATATGATCTATCGCATAGCTTTCTCCATTGTGGTGTATATCGGCTGCACCCAGACTTTAAAGCTGGTATGGAGCTTCTCCGATATTGCCAACGCCCTCATGGCCATCCCGAATCTGATCTGCCTGCTTCTGTTGAGCGGCGAGGTGGCGGAGGATATCCGAACATATCAGAAAACATTGAAAAAATGACATTCATGATATCGGATACATAAAACTTAAAAAGTGTGCGGTTCTCCGTCATAGGGAGTATCCGCACACTTTATTTATTGTCCCTTCTTGTCCGCGATCAAAGGCTTAATGGCCTTATAGATTTCGCTGGCTTTCTTGCTGTCCTTGAATTCCTTGGCAAGTGCATTGTTAATGCCGAGCTTGGTCTTGTATTTTTTAATGTAGCTCACGACCAGATCCACGACTTCCTTGTCCGGCACTGCCTTCTCCACCTGAATGCGCAGTTCCATATCTGCCGGTTGCTCTGACTTGCTGCGTCTTCGACCTCGTGTGCGCTTCGACGTGGACTTGCCGGAATCGGTTTCTGACTTGTCTGATCCGGCGTTTGCCTGTACGTTTTCTGTTTCGTCCGCTTCGTGGAGACAATCTGCCGGGTTATCTGCATTGGCTTTTTTGTTTGACGATTCCGAAGATGTCACCTTCTGATTTCCATTGTCGTTGCTGTCCTGCAACGTAATATTTTCATTCTTGTTCTGAGACACATGATTATCTGCCCATGCCGGATCAGAAGAATCTGCCTCCAACTGCGCCACGGACAAATCCGCTTGCTCACTCTGCTGCTCTTCCTGTCTCCGCAGCTTCATACTGTGATTCAGGGACCCCACCAGCACGATATCCACATCCCGCTTGGTCCAATAATTGATCAGACTCAGGTATCCGCGATCCTTCGACACCAGATAATAGGTTACCTGCTTGTCCGCCTTTTCATTTTCGCAGATCATATAACCAAGATACGTGGCCAACTGGAAATCCAGCGCATTTTTCGTTCCCACATCTACCTTCTGAAAGTAGATGTACGCCCGGGACTTGTTGATCTGTTCATGCAGATCAAAAGTCATACTATCCGCATTCTCGCTGTAAAATATGATCACCTGATCCGTGCTGTCCAGACGATCGATTCCATTCAGCCCTTGGGAATTTACGTTTTCAAAATCGACTACATATATATTCATAAACTTTTCCTTCCGCATATATGGACTCTTACTTAAGTCTCGTTCATTATATGCAAAGCTATGAAAAAAGTCAACCGAGCTGCCAGAAGGCCACAGCACTGGCCGCTGCTACGTTCAGGGAATCCACCCCATGGCTCATGGGAATCCGCACGGTGTAATCGCAGTCTGCGATGGTCTGCGCTGCCAGCCCGTCTCCCTCAGTACCTAAAACAATTGCAAGCTTTTCCTCGGCAAAAAGTGCCGGATCGTCAATGCTGACCGAATCCTCCCGAAGCGCCATTGCCGCAGTGCGAAAACCCAGTTCATGAAGTGTCTGCATTCCACGCTCCGGCCAATCCGCTGCTTCCATGATGGTCCACGGAATCTGAAACACCGTTCCCATGCTGACACGGATGGCTCTTCGATACAACGGATTGCTGCAGGCGGAGGTAAAGAGAATCCCATCCATATTCAGCGCCGCTGCGGAGCGGACAATCGCCCCCACATTCGTAGGGTTGACAACATCCTCCAACACCACAATCCTGCGCGCATTCTCGCATATCTCCTCCACGGACGGCAGGGGCTTCCGATACATGGCACACAGCATCCCTCTCGTCATCTGAAAACCGGTAAGCTGAACTAACACCTCCAACTTGGCCACATATACCGGCACATCCGGACAGCGCTCCAACAAATCCTTTGCCTGTGACGCGACATGCCTCTCCTCCATCAAAAACGAAATCGGCTCGTATCCCGCATCCAGAGCACGGTCAATGACCTTGGGACTTTCTGCGATAAAAATGCCAAGCTTCGGCTCCCGGTAACGCAGAAGCTGTACCTCCGACAGCCGGGCATAGATATCCAGTTCGGGGGCATTAAAATTTGTGATTGGTATTATATTTGCCATGATTGTTCACTCGTTCCTTATGCTTACTTTCCGGTTGGAATGAACCAATTATAGCATGTGAGGGAGGATTTGACCAGCAATGCCCACAGCTCAATCTTTTGAAAATCTGTTTCCGATACTTTATTTTTTTCTGCCATCCTTTACACCTCGCGTTGGTTGAATTGTCACACCACATCAGCAAAAAAGCGGCATCACATCGTGACACCGCTTCAAACATATACGTTCGCATTCATTCTTTACGATTACGTATGCTTCGTGGCACAATGCATAGAAAAACAGGCTGCATTCATACATCCAGCTTTACAACAACCACACATATTACAAATGTTTGCATATCCTGATTTTAGACATAAAAAAAGAGCAACCCGACCAAGTTGCAAAAATGTGGTCCCAAGTTGCTCTGTCTGTCACTCCTCGTCCTGAATATCCTTCAATGCCTCATTGATCTTACTCTCATCCCTGGCACCAAGCCAGTAGGAAACGCCCCACACAAATACATACACGATAAAATACGCCGCCACCACAAAGGAGTAGCCGATTATATCCGTATACCAGTGAAACAGGTAGCCCATCAGGGAGACCACCGCAAACAGGAAAATGCAGTGCAAAACGAGCCGAACTATAAACTGCCGTCTGTTTAAATGTTCCTCCTGCAGCCAGATCAGAGAAGGCAGTGCGCACAAAATCCCTGCCAGTATAATTGAAATGGGATGATACCACCCCAGAGAAATGTCATCTCCCATGAAATGGAAGCAGACCCCCTCCAGTCCGATGCAAAAAAGGATGCCTGTTGAAATTGTCATTGCCTGCTGAAATAAAAACTTTATCTTTTTCATGCTATAATCCAAGCCTCCCTTTTACATCCTTAACGTAACTGCGCGAGATAATAATGCTCTCTCCGTTCAGGAGCGAGGCATTCATTCTTCCACCCATCTCGGATTTCACAGACTTTACTTTCCTGAGATTCACGATCATCGCCTTCGAGCACCGGATAAAATAGTAAGAAAGCATTTCTTCCAGTTCATATAGCCGCAGCTTGCACTCGTAGCAATCGCCCTTGGTGTACAGAAACGTTTTCTTGTCCACCGACTCGATATAGTAAATGTTTTGCGGACTACACAGATAGGTATTTCCATCCTTTGTGACCGGGATGTTTCCGCCGTTTCCCTCCAGTAGATTGATTGCATACCGGATATCCTCTGTTTCGGCCATCGCATAAATGATTGCATGCTCCTCATCGGTTGTGTCCACTTTTTCGAAATGTACCTTCATAAGGTATACTCATCCTTTTCCTGATAAAGCGAAATCCGCTATACCAATGTTTCGCACCAGTATAGCGGGATCGTTTTACTTATTTTTCTTAAATAGCGCTGCCTTTATGACACCCTTAGGATCCTTCATTAGCAGAATGACAAGCCAGATAATCAACCCCAGTGCCACAACGGAAAGTCCCAGGAAAAAATCATTGAGCATATCCCGTGGGGCCGGGTTAAAGTATTCTGCGCCAAGCTCTGCGTACTCGAAGATTGCATCAACAAGCCACATGAGAGAAGCGCCCCAGTACATCCAGCAGAGAATCCCAACTTTCATCTCACTTTTCGGAGCTCCTTTATACCAGATGATCGTGCAGATGATTGCTGCATAGACAGTGGTTAAAAGGGTCATGCTTTTACGCCCTCCTCACATTCCGGAGCACGGAGTGCTCTCTTTTCCATAACAGCAGACACGGCAAGCATCCCCGCCCATACCGCGGTGACGAGAACCGACATCATAACACCTGCGCTGCCCATCTCTGCCAGCATTCCAGCCGTTTCTCCATTCTCAACTGCAGTAAGAAACGGGAAGAAGGGAACCACTTCGCCATGCCATATGTGTTCAAACGCAAGAAGTGCGGAACCGCCCCACAACAGCTTATTCAGCCAGCCAAGCTTCGTAGAAAACTTAATTTTCGTCACTTCCTCAACAGAACCATCTGTGGAAGAAATGTTTACTGTTTCTTTTGTCTCTTTGGACTTGATTACCCTTGCCGCAACTGTGGTGACAACGGCTTCTGTAACCGGTACGAGAAAACATCCCATAATTATGTACCTCCCTGTGTATGCATTTTTATTTATTTTACTTCTCTGGCATAGAAAGGTCAAGCCCAACCAAAGGTGATTGGGTTTTGTATTTATTTCAAATAATTAACGACCTCCAAAAGATTCTCCAGAATCACTTCACAAAGTTCTTCCATCTCATCATTCTTCGGAAGAAGGTCCGGAACCATAATAGGTCTCAAATTTCCTGCATGTGCTGCCCGTATACCGTTATAGGAATCTTCGATCCCGTAGGTATTCTCAGGCTTAACTTTCAGTTCATCACAGGCTTTCAGAAATATATCCGGCGCCGGTTTGCTTCGCTCTACCATGTCTCCGCAAATGACAGCATCAAAGAAATCCAATATATTTGCGTCTCTGAGCTGATTTATGACCGTCTGCTTTCTTGTAGATGAAGCGAGTGCAATCTTCTTTTTCTCTGCCTTCAAATACATAAGCAGTTCGACTACACCGGGCTTCATGGGAAGCCTTCCGCCATCATATTTCTCATGATACAAAAGGGAGGCCTCCTTCGCGTAAGTATCGTATGGAAAATCCTCTCCATATGCTTCCAACATGATTTCTTTCGTTCTTTCCATAGTGGTTCCGGTGCAGGCAAGATAGGGTTCCTCAATATTTTCAATTCCATATTTACGGGCAAGTTCCATCCAGCACTTCATGACAGCTCTCTCTGAATCGAAAATCACTCCATCCATATCAAAGACAACCGCATCATATATCTTTTTTGTGTTCATTTTTGTTCTCCCATTATTAATTCCTACCTGCTGCATCTCTCTAATTAATTCATAACATACATCCGCACTGCCATATACAACTCTCTCCGGATCTGTAGTAATGACTGTTACA
Source organism: uncultured Lachnospiraceae bacterium (assembly GCA_945868435.1). Lineage (GTDB taxonomy): Bacteria > Bacillota > Clostridia > Lachnospirales > Lachnospiraceae > Roseburia. The sequence goes on along the minus strand of CAMBLG010000020.1, from coordinate 4,217 downwards.
TTTACACCTTTTTCCTGACGATCTTTAACCAGTGATAACAGTCTGTCAATCTTATTCTGTCGTATGTCCGGACTGGAAATTACAATTGATTTCTCTGCTTCCACAATATCCTGCTCGAATTTTTCCGTGTAATTACCGGAATCATATATCGCATTAATTATCTGCTTAGTCTGTTCATCTCCCGTCCATATAGAAAATCCGGTTTTCTTGTATGTCTTCAATCTTTTACCATACATTTTATTAAAGAATCTCATATGAGCATCAATATAATCATATACATAAACAGCTTCTTTACCTTCATAGTCACGATTTAATCTTCCTACATACTGTTCCAGACGCCCCTCAAAAGATACCGGTGCTGCAAGCATCAACACATCAAGTCTCGGAAAATCAAAGCCTTAGCGTGTCAATATAAACACCATTACTAAGCACCATATGTAGTTTGCCAACAACATCCTCCTTAACAAACTCACACTTCTTTTTCCATGGCTTTGGCCTATTATTCATATCAGTACCAGCTAGCATCCCTCGACTTTCTGCCAGTTCTGCCTGCCATTTTGCCATATATTTTTCAATATCCTCTATACCAAGTTTTTCTGTTTTATTTAGTAAAATATCCCACTGATTTGGATATGCATTCCAGTTTTCATCCACAAAAGCACTGTTACCATCTTTAAGTGCCTGCCCCTGCAAAGGCAATGCAATCAGATTACCAATACTGCTTGCCACATCCTGAGACGGATACATTCTGTCATAATAATGAAAGGATTTTAAGTTAATTGATGCAGAACCTTTATCTAATAACAAAAATCAAAAATTTCTGGCTACAGAAGCCGGTATTGCTTTCTTAAAGAAAATCCATACATGAGCACCTTTACCGGAACGAGAACGCTCTATCAATGGCTTAATACCATTTATCTCACACATTTTTCTAAGGGCATCTACTTCCTTATGCCACTCAGTATCTGTATTGGCAAAATCTGTCGCCTCTGCACCTTTTTCATGGTTATCAAAATCAAACACAATAAATCTGCATGTCCCATTTGGCAAAAGCGGATATACACCTATTACATCTGAGCCATCTTCTTTATAGCCCAATAAATGAGCAATTATTTTCTTAACATCCAGTTTTGTCCATTTTGTATTTTCACACTCATCACAAAACATCTTTTCGCCTCGTTGTTTCGGACATAACCTATCATTCCAACGATTCGAAGTTTTACGAATTCCTAGAACCCACATAAAGAAAGGAGTTCAGCGGTTCTTTTTCTCAACTTACTCATTACTTACTCAAAGCATAAATTGGAATTTTTAATACTACTTTCTAATAATCTTTCGCATACCAGAACCACAAAATTCATGTGGAATAAGTTTAAATCCTTTTTTTATATAAAACTCTTCTTTTCCCTGTTCAGCAATCAACTGAACACTTGACCTACCTCCTATCGGAGTTCTATCATCAACATATGCCAAAAGCATATCAATAATTTTGCTACCAATCCCATTTCCTTGAAACTCAGGATTTACAACTATATCAACTATCAAATAATAAATTCCGTCTCCAATCAACCTTCCCATTGCGATTGTTCTGTTATCATCCACAACCGTAATGTTATATATACTTTTACTTATAGAATTAGAAACTTGTTCTTCTGCAAAATTGTTCCAACCAACAGAACTTCTCAATGAAACATACTCTTGATATGTTAGGCTATTTTCACGATACTCCATAATTCTATTCTCCACAAATTTAAATTCAATTAACGAATTCTATTCTACCACAATCTCTAACATTTTTCATCAATCAAATAGATTAAACTTTGGAATCTCTTTTTTATCTCGATAATCTCTTAAATGATTTACTGCTTCCATAAACCCCCAACCATATAAAACTTGAAGAGTGCCGATATTGTCCTTATATGCTTTTGTGGTGGTATTAAACTGATAACTATGGTCATCATATATCACGATGTGCGATTTATTTTTTTTTACTATTGTTCCATTATTACGAACCCTATAACTTGCTCTGTCATACTGGAGCAAATACTCCTTTAAATTGATTTTTTTAAGTTCTTCTATTTCTGCTCTTTCTATTCCGTGCATTTCTATACCTCCATAATTCTTATGCTTAAAGAAAAAGAAGCAAAAAGAAAGGTCTTGATATCAAGCTAAGCCCTAAAGGGCTTAGCGCAATCATTTTCTTTTAACTACTCAATCTCTCAAGCGTTTGTTGTTTCTCATGCTCTCTCGCTCATCTTCCTCTGCTCGCTCTTGTACGCTCTAGAGCTCTCAAGGTGCTTTTTGACAAAAAAAGAACAGCAGAAAACAAGCTATTAAGTTGTATATCTTTAATAACTGAATGAAATAAATATAAAATTGCTAGCAATCAAATAAAATGCACACTGGGAAACAAAGAAACCGAATTACTGTTTTTCGTGTGCGTGTTCTTCCCCTGAGAAAGTCCAGTGATGAAACTGCCTAATCAAAGCCGAGGTGTTTATGAATTTTGACTTTCTACTCACAATATGCTCGATTTCATTTCAAATGTGAGAAAATTTTTTCAAAAGTATAAAATTTTATACTTACACCACTAATCAACAATCATATTTAGATTGAGGAGGTGGCAAGAATGAACGAAGATAAAGAAAGTTTAGACAGTAAAATTAACCGCTATCGTGAAGAATGTAAAAGAAAGGCTTCTTTCAGTTCTTCCGATGGTACGGAACAATTTACGGAATTAGTAGAAAAATACAAACCATACACTTTTGACGATGACGAAAGATGATTTTACCCGCGACCTTGCTTGTCAAGGTATAGCGGGTTAGACCTTTACAAGATTTAGAAGCATAGGCGGTCTTGTAAGGTCGCAGATGAAAGGAGGAGGAATTATGGCAGTTTTATCTTTTCATTGCCAATGCTATAAAGCAGGTGCATTAAAAGGAATTGACGCACATAACAGACGATTACACAAATACCACATAAGCAATCCCGATATTGATATTGACTTATCATGTAATAACCGAATATATAAAGCACCCGAAAAGTCCTTATATGCCGATTGTAAAGCCTTAATACAAAGGAAAGTGATAGCAAACGGAAACAGAGTAAGAAAAGACAGTAATTGGATTGTTGAATGTATCTTTACATTTCCCGAAGATTTACCCTTGGAATTACTCGATAGTTATAATACACTTGTGCTTTCTTATATGGATTCTCGTTTAGGTGGCAATGAGAATCTAATCGAAGCAGTGTGTCATGTCGATGAAATGGGAAAGCCGCACCTACACGCTGACTATTGTTTAATAACATCAGAGAACCGCTTATCTTCCAAAACGCTTATTACAAGAGATTTCATTAAGTCCATACACGACAAACTCCCTCTAGTATTGCAACATCATAATTTTGATGTGCAAAGAGGAGAATTCATTCCAAAAAAGCAGAAAAACTTAAGCCCTGCTGACTACAAAAAAAACAAAGGAACAAGAAAAGAAAGCACTCAATGACAAAATCAATAAGTTAGCAGCAGAATATAACCGCCTTGTAGAACTTTATAACAAACTACTAGCAGAAACGGTCATGCTAAAAGAAAGAAATATCCAAAAAGCTAAAGCCATTCTTGAAGAAATGGAACGAAGCCGATAAAAGACAAATAGGAAGTTGTAGAATATACAAAGACGCAGGCAGGCGAGCGAATTTTACCACTCACACCAGAAGCAAAACGCATTTTAGACAAAATCAAAGAATGGAATAAAATCCACAAGTTAAAAAGTGATTTCATCTTTGTAAATGCAAGCAATCACAACTTTAACAGACAACGAATTAACACCTGCTTATATTCTTACTGTGAAAAAGTAGACATTATTAAAAAATCATCTCATAAAATAAGACGCTCTGTAATTTCCAGTTTATTGGATAACCTCGCCAATAAAAAGGCGGTGCAGGAATTTGCAGGACATGAAAACATTGAAACAACTTTCAACTCTTATTATAAAAATATTAGTGATGATGATGATTTAATAACTGGAATGTGTGCTTGTTTGTAAGCAAAATTTACTTACTCAATACTTACTCAAAAAATTTAGACATAAAAAAGCGGAAGTGCCTAATTTTAGGTACTTCCACAATTTTACTTAATGAGACATCGGGGATTATCGCATTGTGGGAGCCTGTGAAAAAATCTCTGTAAATTAGACAATACAAAGGTCTTCTATGATAAA
>CAMBLG010000019.1 GCA_945868435.1 uncultured Lachnospiraceae bacterium | reverse complement strand
GCCGCATCAATTATCATAGAAGATCTGAATTTACAGAAAAAATTTCACACCGTCTCAGAAACGGGATGATACCATTTTTGCGGAGTTTTTAATACACCCAAATGAATATTTGAAACATTTCAATCAGTTCACCGTGTCAGTTTCATTATGTGTTATACTGTTTTATATAATTTTCTTGCCCTTGGTTTTTCCCTTATCAAAGTTTGTAAACCCATATGGGAAGATATAACACAAGGGAAAGTCTAAGGAAAAGCTCACTTGCGACAAACTTAGTGTTTTCAAGGGTTAGTGAGATGTGTGATAATATAATATAACAATTATTAGAGACCTTGGAATATATGAAATCTCAATTCAAATTTATCTCTAAACTACTAATTCATTTTATTTTTATAATCCTGTAACTCATGAAAAATATTATCTATAATCACCACGTCATCTTCAATGCGATATAACATAAAATCTCTATGGTTTAAAAAGTTTATACGACGATATTTTAACTGATGCAATCTTGGATTATCACACAGTTTCAAACTTCCTGCCACATGTCTTAGGCTTTCGATTGTCGCATCATAATCATTCAGCACATTTTCTGCCGCCTGCAAGCTTTTTTTCTCAAAGATCAGATACTTGATAAAGCGTTCCAAATCCTCTTCAGCATCTTTTGTTACTACCACCTTATAATCCATACTTTGCCCTCATATCACGTGATACATCATAAGCATCTTTATACATTCCTTGTGCTGCATGTTCGCGTGATTTCTCTAGCTTTTCAAGCATTTCAACCTCTGATAATGCCTTATAAGGATTTTCACTTGCCCTTTTTATCTCAAACGGAAATCCATTTACAGCTATTGCCTGTGTCAAAAACATACGGATTGCAGTTGTTGTATCTGTACCTAAATCTTTAAATAATTCATCTGATTTTGCTTTCAAATCATCATCCACTCTTACTTGAATTGTACTTGCCATTTACGCCACCTCCATTTTCTTTCTTACAGAATACCACACATTCATTACATTATCAATGCATTTGTAATGAATGTGCATTTTAATTTGGTTCTTTTTCGCTTATGATATATATTTACGATGCGACAGCCTTATTATTATCCACTCTTGATTCTATATAATTCAACAAATGAATTTTAGTCTTTGCATCAAAGTATGTTTTCCGCTTTTTATCTCCTTAATTCCAAACTGTCCTCTGCATCTATCCAAATTTGCATAGCTCCGTCCAGATATAGGCGAGCATATTCTATAGGATGGTCTATTGCAAGGGCATTCAGTTCACACAGCCCATTCATATTGTGTTATAATGTGTTATGTGATTTTGCTTCCCTTGTTTTTGCCCTTATGAGGGTTCGTAAATCCTTGTGAAACGATATAGCACAAGAGAACACATAAGGGAAAGCACATATACAGAAAAGTTAGTATTTATAAGGGTTTTCTAAGAATTTAACAATAAATCATAGCAGATAATAGAATCCTTAAATTGTGCGTTTACACAATTGAAATTGACCGATGTAATTACATTTTTTTATGTTACCACCTCTTTTATCAGTCTAAACTCATGCAAATTGCCTCTCTTGGACCGAGAAATTTATCACTGATTACTGACATATTTCTGCCCAAGGAGGATTTCATGAGCAAAGTTGGGCAGAAATAAACCAGCTGCTTCTGGCTTTAGGGTCGAAGCATCAGGTCCGAAGGATAAAAGTCGTTGAATACTTTCAGCGGTTAAAAATTTAGCATAAATGAGAAAAAGGGAGAAATTATGGAAGTAGATATTACACGAATAAATTCCTACGACGACGATCGCTTTTCCGCCACCGTATTAATACAGCATGGCGCTTTTTTGGTGGATGGGAAAAGCCCGTATGAAGTGGAGATCATTGGTGCCAATGAGGCTGTGGTGCGGGGAGAACGGCCGGAACTGTATGAGCAGATCATCGAGGAGTTTCGGTTTTATGCGGAGCATATTACGCAGTTTTATGATGAGAAAGGTGCATTGATTCAGAAATTCCCGGATGTACATAAGTTTCAAATAAATCTGGAAGATATTCAGCCCTCACAATTTTATGTGGATCGGGACAAAAAGCGTGCGGTTGCGTCTTTTACCGCGACAGAAAAGGACGTAATCATTCCGCTTCTCCCATATGGAGAGCGTTACATTTCTCTGGATGGACATACGAGAATGTCGGTTGCCATTGACAGGGGCTTGAAGCAGATATGCGGATTTCTTGTGGAAGAGGCAGAGTACATTTATCCATTTGTTGAGGAAGCAGTGAAAAGAAATATTTTAACTCCGTACGATATGGAAGAACTTCCTCATGACGAATATGAGATCAAGTGGAACAAATTCTGTGAGGAGTTTTTCAAAAAAGGAGCACAATGATTGGAGCGTGGACATGAAGTATTCCATACATCGGATCACGGACGGTGAGGATGAGCTGATCTTGAATTACAGGGAACTCACACCGGAGGTGGAACGCATCCTGCAATTTATGAATCGGGGACAAACGCGTTTGCCCGGAAGGGTGGACGGTGAAACCGTGCTTTTTGCGCCGGAGGAAGTCCTGTATATTGAGACGGTGGACGATAAGACCTTTGCTTACACGAAGGAGAAAGTCATTCGTCTGGACATGACATTGAGCGGAGTGGAAGAGCGGCTGAAGGACATTTCCTTCTTCCGGTGCAGCAAATCCATGATCGTCAACATCGACAAGGTGGAGAGGCTAAAAAGCCTGCCGTCCAACCGCATCGATGCCATGATGCAAAACGGCGAACACATTGTAATTTCCAGAACCTATGCATCGGAATTTCGGAGGCTTTTGCGTAGTTGGGAGAGTTGTGAGAGGAGGCGGGAGCATGAGTAAAAAAAGTGATAAGCCCACGTTGTGGGAGCGTTATCTCACCAAGGAGATCGGAATTGAATTCAAGGCATGTCTTTACTTTTATGCGCTTTTGTTTTTTTACTGCGTATACCGGTTGATCTGCGGCAGATCGGACGCCAGCATCTGGCACATGGCAGAGATGATTTTTTCCACGTATGTCATGGGATATTTGCAGGTGTATGTGCTCTGGAACTTTGATGAGGCGGATGCATTGAAAGCCAAAGAACTGTTTGCGGTCCTGCTGTGTACCGGAATCTATACCGGACTGTCCTATCTGTGTGGCTGGCTGGATCGTAATCCGGTGGCAACCTTTGTCTTTGCGGCGTATGTCATCTTCCTCTATGTCTGCGTCTTCTTTGTATACCGAACCCGCAGACGGATCGACGATAAGCTGTTGAACGATGATCTGCGCATGTTCAAAACCAGAGATAAAAATGAATAGTTGTGCAACATAGGGTAAAAAAAGTGTCACTTAAGGGAGCCGATATTGCTCCCTTTTTTCATACGTGTTATTGTAAATGAAAAGGGAGGACGACGGAATGGAACATGTGATTGAAATAAAGAATTTGACGAAGCATTATGGGAAAAATCGTGGCGTGGAGGACATCACGTTTTCGGTTCGGAAAGGGGAAGTGATGGGATTCCTCGGGCCCAACGGAGCAGGGAAATCCACCACGATCCGGTCCATGTTGGGCTTTTTGCGCTATGAGAGGGGCAGTATACAGATCCTTGGAAAAGACGCGGTAAAGCAGCATGAGCAGATTCTTCGGGAGGTCGGCTATATGCCGTCGGAGGCCATGTTTTATCCGGGGATGACGGTAAAAGAGGTGATCCGTCTGGCGGCGGATATGAGAAAGCTGGACTGTCGGCAGGAGAGCGAAGCTTTATGCGAGCGTCTACAGGTGGATGTCACTAAGAAAGTCAGTGAACTTTCTTTGGGAAACCGCAAAAAGGTCAGTATCGTCTGCGCAATGCAGCACAAGCCGCAGCTGTTTATCTTTGATGAGCCCACCAGTGGTTTGGACCCGCTGATGCAGACCATGTTTTTTTCACTGATTGATGAATATGTGAAGGCCGGTGCAACCTGCCTGCTTTCTACCCATGTGCTGTCCGAGGTGAAAAATTACTGCGACCGGGTGGCCATTATGAAGGAAGGCCGTCTGATGTGCGTGGACACGGTGGAAAATCTAACCAGGAGCAACGCAAAACGCATCAAAATGGTGCGGGATGGTGAGCATCTGGACTATCTGTACAAAGGAGATCTCAATAAGATCAAGGATGAGCTGATCGGGCATGACATCTCGGATATTCTCATTGAAGATCCGTCCATTGATGAAGTATTCATGCATTATTACGAAGGAAAGTAGCGTGCGGATTGATTGGAAAAGAAGAGAAATTCGTTGGCAAAAGGAGGTTAATTATGGTAGCGCTTTTTCAACATGAAATGAAACAAAATCGAAAAAATCTTTTGATCTGGAGTCTGGTAGTAGGCGGTCTTGGTCTGGCATGCATTCTCTTATATTCCGGGATGCAGGAGAGCATGGCGGAGATGGCAGAGAGCTTTTCTTCTATGGGCGCGTTTGCGGACGCATTTGGAATGAGCACCTTAAGCCTTGCAACGCTGACCGGATATTTCGCTACGGAAATCGGAACGATACATGGTCTGGGAGGCGGGATGTTTGCCGCCATTGTGGCGACGGTGATGCTGTCAAAGGAGGAGGACGGTCACACCGGGGAGTTCTTGTATTCCCTGCCAATCTCCCGTGGAAAAGCCGTTACGGTAAAGGCATTGTCTTTGTCATTGACAATCCTGCTGTTTCAAGTGGTTTGTGGAGTTCTCTATGTACTTGGGTTTGTCATTCTGGGGGAGGATGTGCCCTGGCAGGAATTTATGACATTCATGGGAATGCAGCTTGTAATGAATCTGGAGATTGCTGCCATCTGCTTTGCGGTGTCTGCGGTGAGTAAGAAAAATAAACTGGGTATGGGATTGGGACTTGCGCTTTTTCTGTATCTCTATGACTTGATGGCGCGTGTGATTCCAAGCCTTGAGGATTATATCGACATCGGGCCCTATTCTTACGCCAATGCATCTCAGATTTTTGCAGGAAATGAACTCTCCGCAGGTGCGGTCGCAATTGGCGCAGCGGTACTTGCAATCGCGGTGGTGATGGCGTATGTCGGGTATCTGCGTCGGGATCTGGCGAGTTGAGAGGTGTATAAAATTATTTGGAAGATATGGTATAAAATATAAAGTCTTTTGACAAAAGATTGTGTTTAGGAAAATACTATGATATACTGAGCGCAAGCGAATTATATCACGCGCGAATGCGCATGTGATTATGAAGGAAAGGAGCGCATATCGAATGAACTGGAAAACCGTGAACATTCACCTTATGAAAGGAGCCATTTTGAACGTTCACGGGGATAGTGCGCTCTTTTTTCGGTGTTAACCGTTCGTTTTGAACCGACATACAGACCGCTATCTCCTGATCAGATTCCGTAATGAGATTTGAAAAGGAGATTTTTTTATGCGTAAATTTAAAGTTAGAAAACAGATTAGAAACTTATATTTTATAACGGCAATCGGCAGTTTACAGATTGCCGGAGCGTCCTGGGTGGCGCTTCTTGCGCTGCGGGGGTTTTCCATTGTTCAGATTGGAATATTGGAAAGCATATTCCACGTTGTGAGCATGTGTTTTGAGATTCCGTCCGGAGTTGTGGCGGATGTGTTCGGCAGAAGAAAAACCATGATCATCAGTCAGTATCTGACATTGATTTCAGGGACATTTATGATCTTATCCAATTCCTTTTGGACGGTGGCTCTGGCTATTGGACTTTCTGCTTTGAGCTACAATTTTTCATCAGGAACCCGCGAAGCGCTGGCCTATGACAGCTTGAAAAAAGCAGATCGTGAGACGCAGTACGAGAAGTTTGCGTCTACAGAGATGATGCTGTACCGGATCAGTAATTCAACGGCGACCTTGTGCGCAGGATTGGCACTTTTTCTGGGGTATCGGATTGCCTATGGCATTGATCTGGCAGTGGGACTTGTGACCCTGATTTTCGCTTATCGCTTGACGGAGGTTCCTGCAAATGAAAAGCGGTGTGAGGATCCAATCCTGGTTCAGCTTCAGAATTGTGTAAAGGATAGCTTTGCTTTCCTGCGGGAGAACAGAAAAACGAGAGGAATTATTTTTGTCAATGCGCTCATTGGATCTGTGGCGACGCTGATGCTTTTCTTTCTTCAGGCAAAGCTGCCTGAGGTCGGATTAAAGCCTGCGCTTTTGGGGCCTGCCCTGTTTGTCATGGGACTGGGAGCCGCTTTTGGAGGCAAGGCAGTCTCGCTTTTTACAGGAAGAAAATATAAAAGTATCGTAATGTTCAGTATCACCGGAATAATAGTTGCAGTTCTCACGCTTTTTACGGGGAATCCCTACGTAATCTGCGCAGGAGGATTTCTTGCGGCTTTTTCCGATGATTTTCTTGAGGTGAGAACGGATATTTTGCTGAACAGTATGATTCCGTCAGAACAGCGGGCCACGCTGGTGTCGGTCTGCTCCTTTGCATTTTCGGTGGTGATGATCGTGCTCTCGCCAATTATGGGGTGGTTCTTTTCTTAATCTTATATAATTCAGTTTGTTTACCGCAAATCATGTTAGCGCGGGTCTTAGGAGCAGAAATGTTCCGTGAGACCCGAGGGAGTGAAGAAAAATAGATAAAATAAGAAGAAAAAGCTGGTTCAAGAAGCCGCCGTGGGTCTTAGAAGCAAAAAAGCTCTGAGAGACCCGAGGGAGCGAAGGAAAATAGAAAAAATAAGAAGAAAAAGCAGGTCCAGGAAGCCACCGCGGGTCTTAGAAGCAAAAAAGCTCTGAGAGACCCGAGGGAGCGAAGGAAAATAGAAAAAAATAAGAAGAAAAAGCAGGTCCAGGAAGCCACCGCGGGTCTTAGGAGCAGAAATGCTCTGAGAGACCCGAGGAGTCCAAATTTCGAGAAAAAATTGGCGAAGGGATGTGCGGTGCGGAAGCATGTTGTAGAATGTATGGGAGATTGTTGGACTTAATGTAGGCGGAGAGAGGAGAGAATGCAATGCCAATTCACACAATTGAACCGGTTTATAATTCGGATTCCAGAGTATTGATCCTGGGTTCATTTCCATCGGTCAAATCCCGAGAACAGCAGTTTTTCTATGGGCATCCCCAGAACCGTTTCTGGCGGGTAGTGGCAGGGGTGTTTGACTGCCCTGTACCGCAGAATGTTCCGGAGAAAAAGGCGTTGCTATTAGGTCATGGAATCGCGGTGTGGGATGTGATTGCAAGCTGTACTATCAGCGGATCCAGCGATGCCAGTATTCGGGATGTTGTGCCGAATGATATTTCCGGAATACTGGAGGCGGCAGACATTTGCAAGATTTACGCCAATGGGGCGAAGTCTTACGAGCTGTATCAGAAGTACATTTATCCACAGACAAAGCGGGAAATCGAAAAGCTTCCTTCTACAAGCCCGGCCAATGCCGTCTTTTCCTATGAACGACTGTTGGAGGCGTGGAAGATCATTGACATTGGCTGTGAATAGTAACGATGGATTTATAAAAATGGCAGAACCCTCTTGACAAATATGTACATGAACTGTATATATAGATATATATGGTTTATGCACATGGAGGAAAACCTATGCTTGTGGAATTAGAGAACATCACGAAGCGACTCGGTAAATTTTGCCTGGAAGATATATCCATGCAGCTTCCGGAAGGGTACATTCTGGGACTGATTGGACCCAACGGAGCGGGAAAGACAACGCTTTTGCACGTGATTCTTGGGCTGTATCAGCCAAATGCGGGGACGGTCACAATTGATGGAATGAGCTATGCTGATCACGAAGTGGCAATTCGGGAGGAGACCGGAGTTGTGCTTCTGGAAGATATGTTTGACGGGGGATTGACCTTAACTGCCAACGGGGAAAGGTACGGGAAGTTTTTTAAGAATTATAGCGGCAGAACATTGGAGACATATCTGGAGCGGTTTGGTCTGAAGTCGAAGTGCAGATACCGGTCGCTTTCCAGAGGTGAAAAATTGAAGTTTCAGTTTGCATTTGCACTGGCGCATGATGCAAAGCTGCTTGTGCTGGATGAACCTACCGGAAATTTTGACCGGGAGTTTCGCCGGGAATTTTTCCGGGTGTTGAAGGAGTTTATCGCGGACGGTACAAGGAGCGTTATTCTCTCCACCCATCTTACGGATGATCTGGACCGGGTGGCCGACTACATTCTCTATCTGGAAAACGGAAAAAGCGTATTCTCCGGCGATATCGAGACCTTGCGGGAATCATACCGGCTGGTCACCGGCGAGCCGTGGCAGATTAAGGCAATTGCCAGGGAACTGGTCATTCATGTGGAAGAGGGGGAGCACGGCACGCGGGCACTTGTGAAGAATAGTCGCAGACTGCCGGATGACCGGGATCTTACGGTAGCTGTGCCCACCATTGAGGAACTGATGTATTTTATCACGAAAAGGTGACAATCCAAAAGCCAATGAAATAACTTTTACGGGGAAATCTGAGAAAAGAGGGGAGCAATATGCTGCGATTGATAGTAAGACAATATGTATCCGGGTTACGGGAAAGCGGGGCGGATAAACGGCAGATGGGGCTAAATGCGTTTTGGATCGCATATGCCTTTTTCGTACTTCCGGCCCCTTATAAATTTTATGACACAGGTACGGGAGCCGGAATTTATCTGGCACTGGCAATTCCTATGGCGTGGTGTACATTGGAGTCGGTGTTCTGTCCGATTCGGATGCCAAAGATTTTGTTTTTATGCCCCATGGATGCACAGATGCGACAAACCTATATCCGCGGAACCTATCGGTTCAAGGTTGTCCTGCATACGCTGCTGGGCATCGTGGGAGCGATTGTCAGCATGGCATTTGGCAATGACTGGCTGGGAACTCTGGGTGCAGCGTGTAATATGCTGCTGTATTCCCTTTTCGGTGTGGGCGTGGATGCGGCGGCTTCTAACCAAGGGGGCGAGGATTTGGACATCAGTCGCTGGGGAAGGATTGCGGTTCGGGTGATTGGCTGCGTTTTGATAATTATTCTGCAGTTGATCTATGTTTCTGCGGCGGTAGAGGGCGGCATCTTAGCGCAGGCCCGTTGGGAGCAGGTGCTGATCGGATGCCTGACGGCACTGGCACTGTTGTTCGCCGCAAGGTACGTGGGATATTGGAAAACGATGCAGGAAGAGGCATTGTTTGCGATAAGGGAGGAAAAACTGTGAAACTTGTGATTCAGCCGCAGGGAACCCTGGCAATTTATGAGCAGATTATAAATCAATTGAAAAATGCGATTGTGACCGGTGATCTGTCGGCAGGGGAAGCGCTGCCTTCCATTCGCGGGCTGGCCGGTGAACTGAATGTCAGCGTCATTACGACCAAACGCGCATATGAGGAATTGGAGAAAGAGGGGCTGATTCGGTCCGTGGCGGGAAAGGGCTTCTACGTCTGCGAGTACAATACCGATTATTTGCGGGAAAAGCAGCTCATGATGCTGGAAAAAAGGCTCGGCGAACTGGTGGAAGACGCGAAGCAGGCAGGACTGAGCTGTGAAGAGTTGAAGGAGATGGTGGATACAGAATGGAACGTATAATATTGGAATTTGATCATGTGACAGGGATCTTTGGACGGTTCCGGCTGCAGGATATTAATTTTTCGCTTCCTGCAGGTTATATGATGGGACTGGTGGGTGCAAACGGCGCGGGCAAGACTACCTGTATCAAGTATCTGATGCAGGAGAAAAAGCGTTACGATGGTCTTATTCGTATTGACGGTGTGGAGCACTACACCCACGGAACGGCTTTTCGCAATCAAGTCGGATTCGTGTCGGAGGACAATGCTTTTTTCGAGGAGCGGACCGGATCCCAGAACGTTGATCTGATGCGGAATTTTTACGATGATTTTGACCGGGAATTGTTTGGAAATGCAATGGAGACGATGAAGGTATCGGCGGCAAAAACCTATGGCAAGATGTCCCGAGGGGAACGGATGAAGTTTCAGATGGCATTTGCCATGGCGCATCATCCACTGCTCTATGTGCTGGACGAGGTGACGGCAGGAATGGATCCGGTGTTTCGAATCGATTTTTTCAAAATTCTGCATGAGGTGATTAAGAAGCAGGAGGCGGCGGTGCTCATGACCAGCCACATCGATTCGGAACTGAAAAAGCAGATGGATTACATTGGCATTTTAGAGCAGGGAAAGATGACGTATTTTGGAGAGAACCGGGATCAGTTGTGGGAATAGAATGGATTTGATGACACATTTTCTATTGAGGAAACATGCATGGAATGGAGTGTGGACAGGAGGTGCGTATGGACAAAAACGAGAGGAAGGACCGGACCCGCGGACAGGTGCGGCTGCTTCAGGAATTCTATAAAAATCTGCAGACCTGGGAGGTTTCAAGTGTGGGCGCATGGCTGGGAGCCGGAATTCTGCTGTCAGTTGGCACCGCATTGTTCTGGATTCCGTCTCAGGAATATGGCGGGGACAGCCTGGATCAGATGATGTATGTTCTGATGACTTATCTGCTGTGGATAGGCCTGGTTTTATACATGAATCCGTACACGACCATTACAGAAGAACGAAAGCGGAAATCCATAATGGAAAAGCTTCAGTATCTGCCGGTGTCCCGCAGAAGTATTCTGCGTTTTCAACTGAAAAAGCTGTTTCGGATGGTGTTGATCCTGGGGACGGTGCAGCTTGTGGGGCAGTGTGCGGTAACCGCGATTGCATACAGAAGGTTGGAATTACGCAATCTGCTGTTCCCGATTCTGCTGGGAATGCTGGTGCCGGGGGTTATGAGCGGGCTGATCGTTGTTACTTCCGTCATGTGTGCAAAGACTTCGAAATCATAGTAATTCTGGCAAAATGCATAAAAATCGAACTCGAATTTTGGATGAGGTTACGCGATTAACCGTTGAAAATTTTAGTAAAATTTCGTAATCTGATATTAGAAGAAGCTCACATAGGTGGGAGGGACATTCAGATGAGACGGTAAAGCGGGTGCAACAGCTTTTGGAACAGCGTCAGTATGTTCCGAGCATGGCTGGGATTTTACTGTCTCAAAACAACTCAAGAATCGTGGGCGTGGTGGTAAACGACCATGAAAAATACGAGGGGCGCGTACTGGAAGATGCATTTATTGCATCTTCTTTGAATGCGCTCCTTTATGAATTGGAAAAGAATGGCTATTTTATGATGGTGAAGGCAACGACGGAATGGAATGAGATCATCCGTTTTGCGTCCATGTGGAATATGGATGGACTTGTTCTCATCGGTTTCTGCGATTCGGATTATGAGAAACTCCGGGATAATATGCACATCCCGTTTGTGGTGTCAGACGTCTACGCGATCGAGCTGATGCAGTTCGCGCAGGCCAATGGCATACAGGTTCCGAAGCAGCTTTCCATTGTCGGCTTTGATAACATCGGCCTGTGTGAGAAAGTCCATCCAACACTTACCACGGTGGGACAGAATCCGGCCAGACGTGCGGGGGGCAGCAATCGCCAGCGTGATCGCCCAGATTGCAGCCTGCGTTGTAACATTGGTACTTTTGTTTGTCCAGCTGCAAAAGCGACAGTACAAAATGCCTTTTTCCTGCAGGTTTGCCCACGCAGAGCGCATGCAGTACCTTGGTATTCTTGCGCCGATTCTCGTTTGCGAGTTTATGTGGAGTCTCGGTGAAAATGTGTATGCTGCCATCTATGGTAATATTGGAACCGATGCCTGCGCGGCAATGACCATGACAGGACCAATTCAGGGGCTGATGATCGGAGCACTCAGCGGACTGGCGCAGGCCGCGGGAATTCTCATCGGAAAATCCCTTGGCAACGAGGAGTACGATAAAGCTTACAAGGATTCCAAGAGACTGATGTGGTATGGACTGGCAGGCTCCCTGGTCCTCTCCGTTGCGCTGGTTCTTCTGGGGAAGTTTTATGTGCGAATCTACAATGTGGAGCCGCAGGTGCGCACCATGGCATACCAGCTTCTGGTGGTATTTGCCATCGTGTCTCCGGTGAAGGTGCAGAATATGATTCTGGGGGGTGGCATCATCCGAAGCGGAGGAAAAACCCAGTATGTCATGTGGGTGGATTTGATCGGCACGTGGATCTTCGGTGTGCCACTTGGCCTGTTGTCGGCCTTCGTGTTTGACCTGCCGATTACCTATGTTTACTTTATTCTCTCCATGGAGGAGGTTGTTCGCCTTCTGATTTCCGTTGTAATCTTCCGGAAAAAGCGCTGGATGCGGACATTGGAGTGAAAAGTCAGAATGTTAACCCAGTGTTAAGGCAATCTTAAGAGACACAAGTGGAAAAATGCGTTATAATTTATAAAAAGGATTTTAAGGTAAACAGGAGGATTTGTTATGAACATGAAGGAATTACTGCCACGCTCGCGTTGCATGCAGGAAGCGGCGGAGGCTAAGAAAGGCTTGATCTGGATACTGGAGCTTTTGATCTTTGTTGTGGTTTTTATTGCAAGTACGTTTGCACAAATGTTGATTATGATTCCGGCGGAGTTGATCATGATGTTCACCGATAAAGGGTACATGGATGCGGCTGCCAGCGGAGATTCACAGGCCATTTTGGAAGCGACTATGGCACTACAGCAGAAACTGATGTCATCGGATGTATATTCGATCGTGATGCTATTTTCTGATATCATGATAATTCTGGTGGTATTTTTGTTCTGTCGTCTTCTTCAGAAGCGTAAGCTGCGTACACTTGGTTTCGTGAAGAAGGATATTTTGAAAGAGTATGGGATTGGAATTCTTGCAGGATTTGCATTTTTCTCCGTTTGCGTGGGACTTGGACTGCTCACCGGAGGATTGAAGTTCGGCGGAATCTCGCCGGAATTTTCCATTGGAATTTTTGTCTTGTACCTGCTGGGCTACATGGTACAGGGCATGGCAGAGGAAGTGCTCTGCCGTGGATATTTCCTGGGCTCTTATGCCCGCAGATATCCGGTATACGCAGCCGTATTGGCAAACTCTCTGCTTTTTGCAGCACTGCATCTTCTGAACAGCGGAATCAGTGTGCTGGCTATTGTTAACCTGACACTGTTCGGTATCTTTGCATCTCTGTATTTCGTGAGAAGAGGAAGCATTTGGGGAATTGGTGCATTCCACACGGTCTGGAATCTGGTGCAGGGAAATTTCTATGGAATCAAGGTTAGTGGAATGTCGCTGGGCAATACATTCCTCACCATGAACCCGGTTGAAGGTAAGGAGCTGTTGAATGGTGGCGACTTCGGTATGGAGGGAAGCCTGATCTGTACACTGGTCTATGTAATTGGCATCATTTGGCTGCTGACCCGCAAGAATAAGGATGGGGAAGTAGAGACAACGGTGGAGTCCGCAGTGGCGCAGTAATAATTGTAACCAGTCGGTTGGGATGTTCGGAGTATTTGGAATATTATATTCGATTTAAACGGCAGTTTCGTCAGGGCGTGTGCAATGGCGGGCTGCCGTTGCCTGTATTTCATTGGAAAAAGTGCAGGAAGTGGCAAACTCAATGCCTGCAAACGCATAGCATCCTAAATTGTTTATATGCAAGGTGTGGTCCGTGGAGACTGCACTTTTTTGTTTCGTGGGAATTAAATGCTTTCAAGGCTGCGTATTAAAAAGCAGTTGCATAAATCCAATGCGACTATTATAATAGACATGATTAATAAAATAGACGCGAGGTAAAAGATATGGAAGCATTTATGGGAGAACTGAGTGGCTGCGAGTGCCTGATTATGAAAACGATATGGGATGTCCGGGAGGATATTGCAGTGCAGGATCTGATCCGTGAGCTTGCGGTCCGTTACGATAAGAACTATGCACGGACCACCGTTGTCACGTTCCTGCATAAGATGGCGGAAAAGGGGTTTGTCAGCACCTATCGCAAGGGGAAGGCTTCGTATGTGCATGCGGAAAAAAGCGAGCAGGAGTACAAAGCCAAGCTGTTGCAGGAACAGACCGCCTTTTGGTTTGGGGGAAAACCCTCCAGGCTGGTGGCTGCACTCTGTGATTCGCAGGAATTGTCGAAGGAAGAGGTCGCCAAAATAAAGGAGTTGATGGAGAGTGAGGACGATTGATATTATGTATCCCCTGCTATTTACGACTGCCACAGGGGCGCTGGTAACAATCCTGTGGTTTGTGGCAGGGAGAATACTGGAGCGCATGGGCTTTTTGCACATAACATACAGGCTGTTGAAGCTGCTTATGTTTTTCTGGATTGTGCCAATTGCGTATGTGATATTGAGCAAGTTGAATTCCCACGGTTACCGGTGGTATGGGGATCTGTTCTGCCCGACCGGGTTTCAGATTCGGGTTGGCCGGTTGTTTGTAATCATCTGGGGAATTGGAGTACTTGTTGCGTTGGGCTTTTACATTGTGGAGCGGATCCGGTTAATAAAGAGAATGATGCTGGCCAGGCCATGTGATGATGAGAAAACGCGGGAACTGTACATACAGGTTTGCCGGGAATTGAACTTAAAACCACAAAAGGTGAGACTGTGTTTGTCGGAATACGAGAAGACGCCGATTGTGACTGGGGTCTGGCATCCCATGGTGGTGCTTCCTGCCAGACATTACGAGCGGGCGGAACTACTTGTGATTTTCCGGCACGAACTGACACATATTAAGCAGCACGATCTGCTGGTGAAGAGACTGGTATACATCATGGCTGTGGCGCATGCAGTCAATCCGGTGGCGTGGTGGTATGTCCGCTTGGTGAACCTCTGGAGTGAGTATGCGTGCGAT
Source organism: uncultured Lachnospiraceae bacterium (assembly GCA_945868435.1). Taxonomy (GTDB): domain Bacteria; phylum Bacillota; class Clostridia; order Lachnospirales; family Lachnospiraceae; genus Roseburia. The sequence goes on along the minus strand of CAMBLG010000019.1, from coordinate 24,898 downwards.
TACGCAGTCTGCAGAAGAATGGGCACAATGAAGGGATACTTTGAAACGCTGCTTTCGATGATGCAGGAGAAGGTAAGTGTTTCGGGAATGGCATCCGGTTTGATAGAAAGGAAAAGCGAAATGAGAAAACGAGTAGAACATGTGAAGAAATCTTACAAGGCAAGAACGCGATCCAAAGTGATCGTTGCACTGGTTGCCTTCTGTCTGTTCATGGGAAGTGCAGGCACGGTCTGTATGGCAGCGGTCGCCGCGGCAGACGTGGCGGCTGAGGTGTCCCGCCAGACGGAGGTACTGATTGAGGATAAATACATCGAACTGACAGAATATACGTCACCGGCATCAGCCGATGAGGGAGTTGAAATCATATATGTGTCGGATGAAGCGGATATGGCCAGCCTGTTGTCAGATGGAAGCGCAGATATATCTTGGGAACTCACTCCAGGTGTGAAGATGGTTGGTGGCACCTTTTATGTAGAGAAAGGGCATTTTGTTTCTGTGGCGGTAGATATTGCGCCTGCCGGAAAGTCGGTACAGGTGGGCCTGGTGAAACCGAATGGAGATAGCTGGTATGTTACAGGGGAAAAAGCTATTAGGCATATGTTTGAAATTACCCAAAGTGGGTATTATCAGTTTTTTATACGGAATACCAGCAATGATGTTGTCAATGCTACGGGGCGGTATGGAATATGGTAATAATCTTTGAAGAATTGTGCCGGATGGCACTTTTCTTCAAAAACATATGACTATTGCTTTAGAAGTATGTGATGTACATTTACATAAATGCCTGCATCTAATTGCGCAAACGGATGCAGAGAATAGAGGAAAGGAGAGGGCGAAGTAATTCGCAGGAATTAGCAACTAAAGAAGTTTCAAAAGATAAACTATAAGATTGTAATCTATGGAGGAAACAAATATGTCAGTTAAAGGGTTAGATACATATTCAAATGTGAGTAATTGTTTGACAAATATTAAAAATCAGGGATATTCGTTTGTGGCCAGATATTATTCTAAGTCAGGTAATTCAAAAAGAATGACTGCGGCTGAAGCTGCGGCAATAGGATCGGCTGGGCTTAAACGTGTGGTTGTATATCAAAATATACATCAAAGCTACGACAAATTTAGTGCTTCAATTGCGTCAATAGAGGCTGGAGATGCGATAGGTCAGGCACAGGCCAATGGACAACCTTCTAGTGTTATTTATTTTGCGGTAGATTATGATGCAACTTCTTCGGAGATTGATGGCAACATAACAGAACATTTTCGAGTGTTGAAGAATATGCTGTCTCAAGCGGGATATTCCACAGGGGTATATGGTTCTAGCCTCGTGTGCAAGAAACTGAAGGAGGCAGGACTTGTAACAAAAACATGGCTGGCAAAATCATCTGGTTGGGGATACGGAACTTCATTTTCCGATTGGAATATTAAACAGGGTGCGGAAGTAGTTATCAGTGGGATTACTTTCGATAGCAACACGGCATCAAGTTTATCCAATATAGGAGGGTGGTAAGGAACATAATAGTTGTATAACTCTGATGAGTCTATTATAATAGACATAATTGCTAAGTAATAGGAGAAACGTGTGGAAAAACATTGGAGGAGGAATTTGAAAGGATAAAAGAGGATTTGGTAAAGCAGCAGAATTACGTAGTTGCAGAATGAGCAATTTGAAGAGCGTTTATGATAAGCTACTAGATATTTATGGAAGGAGAAATGTGCATGCGACACAAGATGTTTTCAGGGATTAGTTTGGTGGCGGTTCTGGCGTTGACCGCCTGTGGAGCCGATGCGGCCTCAAAGGATTCGGTAATAAATACAGAGACGGAAGAACAGGTTGGTGCGACAATTGACACAAATGAGACGACGGAAGCGCAGGTGACATCCTTGGAAGACCTGAGCTTTTCAGCAGATTTGAATCGCAATGGAATTGAGGAAACCATTATGATTCAGGGTGTCAAGCAGGGAGGCGAAGGTATGCTCTCTGTGGTGGAGAACGATGAAGTGCTATACAGTGAGAGCATTCCGGCAAACTATGCATTGGGATGCCAGTTTTACCTTGTGTCGCGGGAAGGCGCGGATTCTATCATGAGGTATTTCCCGCTCATTGATCATGATCTGGCATCCTGCCAGTACGAAGTGTTTTACTTGGGCGAAAATGCAGAGAAAATCGTTGAAGCCTCCGATGAAATCTCCGTGTCGTTATTCGAGACCGGAACCATGGATACCACGCAGTGGGAGGCCTTTGCGGAGCAGGAGAACGATTTTTTCAGCGATGCTTATTTGCTGGTGAGTACCAGTGAGGGAGAATTGAAAGGCGGCAGTGCAGAAACGCCAATTCGATACACAGAAACCTATGCATGGATGGTCAGGGAACATGACGCTGGCACTCTGACGGATAATCTTGATTCATTTATCGAGGAGATGAAAGACTATGGGGAGTGGGCAGAAAATGAGACTGTTCAGCAGGAAATCGAAGCGTTTACGGAGGGGCTGGATTGGACTGCGTCCGATCTGTATGATCAGGAAAGTGAGAACGGAACGCACATCTATCTGTCCACAGTCAGTGAGACCGAGGGATATTTGCTCTATTGCAGTTCTCCGGCCTGTGGGATAATGGAGAAGTATGTATACCGTACACAGGACGGTGGTGAATCCTTTGAACCGGTTTGTAATTTGTCACATGGAATGGAAAATTATCCGTTAGGATTCGGATTTTGCACAGAGACGAAGGGACTCATCATTACGCAGAACCATGGAAGTGAGACCTACGCATATATGACGGAAGATGGTGGTGCAACTTGGAAGCCATACGAACTGGATGTGCCGGACGCATCGTTGTACTATTATATTGATGGTGTTTCTTTGAAAAAGGCGGTTGATGATGAAAACACCTGGGAACTCATCCTTGCCGGAGTTTTGGATGACAGACAGGAGTTTCGGTATATTTCTTCGGATGATTGGGAGACTTGGGAATTACAATAGAATCTGACATTTCTATTTCAGCATAATGCAGTACAAAGCGCGTAACCTGCCCAAAGGTGGCGCGTTTTTTGTTATGGCGACGAGGAAAATGGGCACAGTGCTTGCACAAGTGGACATTTGACGACCGCTAATCAGAGCGAGATTCGCAAAGCGTATCTCGTCTCTGTACTCATCAAACTCGTAAGAAACATGTAAGAATTTTATCCTAAAAAAGTAAAACATATCGTGTATGATAATGATATGAATGAAATATGCATGTGAGGGAGCAGCTATGGATCAACAAAAGATATTGGTCGTTGACGACGATAAGGAGATCTTATTTTCCATGTCAAAACTGCTGGAATATGATGGCTTTCATGTCATTCAGGCAAAGGATGGCATAGAAGCGTTGGAGCAGTTTGAGAAGGAAAAACCAGACTTGATCATTTTGGATATTATGATGCCGAAGTTGGATGGAGTCGCAGCGCTGATGAAAATTCGAGAGGTCAGTCATATTCCGGTAATCATCCTATCGGCAAAAACGCAGGATCAGGACAAGGTATACGGATTGACGATGGGGGCGGATGATTACATCAGTAAGCCCTACAATCCGGCGGAGCTTGGCGCGCGGGTGAAAGCGTTGCTGAGAAGATATCGGGCATGGAGCAATTCAAAAGAGGAAACGAAGAAGGACAACATCATTGAAAATGGCGGTCTGATTCTGGACATGGACAGCAAGCAGATCCTGGTGGATGGAGTAGAGAAAAGGCTGACGGCAACAGAGTACAAGATCGTAAAATTTTTTATGAACAATCTTGGCAGGGTTTATTCGGCGGAAGAACTATACGAAAAGGTGTGGAATGAAAACGCCGATTATTCGGTTGAAAATACTGTCATGGTGCACATTCGAAGAATCCGTGAGAAAATAGAGCCGGATACGAAAAATCCAAAATACATAAAGGTGGTGTGGGGAATTGGATACAAGATGGAAAAATATTAAGGCGATGCTGGAGCAAAAGGAAGTCAATAAAGATATAGCATTGGGAGCGGCGGTTGCATTTACCGTGTCCTTTGTGTGGGCTATGTGCCAGGTTCCGCACGTATACAATGTAGTCGGTGTTATTTTATCATTCCTGACAGGTGTGATTGGTATCGTCTTCGGTGTAAGATATGCCGTAATAGACATAACGGAAAAAAATGCCACAGCCGATGGGGAAATTTTTTTACATGCATACACGAAACTGAGAGGAATCGTTCTGGCAGTTTGTCTGGTTTATGTATGTCTGCTTACGGTTTTATTGCAGTGCGGCGAATTTGGTGTGAGGGGGATTGAATTTCATTTCCGGATACACGGGCAATATGGTTCGTTCTTAGATGATTTGATTACTTACCGAATGACATGGATCGCCATTGGATTATATCTGGTTCCAATCCTCAGCGCTTTCATCACACTGACGGTGGAATGTGACAAAGAGCGCGGGAGGAGAGCTTACCTTTTCGAGGTGGAAGCAATTCGTGAGAAGGCGAGAGCGGAGAGCCTTCGTGTTGATCTGCTGACCAACGTAGCCCATGACCTGAAAACCCCTTTAACCGCAATGGTCGGTTATCTTGCCCTCATGGAGAAAGGAGAATTATCGCCGGAGATGAAGGACTATGTTCAGATCTGTATGCAAAAATCCGAATTGCTGAAAGAAATGATAGAGAAGGTGTCGGAACTGTCAAAGGCTTCCAGCGGAAACGCAGAGCTCTCCATGGAAAAACTCGATCTCAGCAGGCTGGTCCGGCAGGTTGCGGCGGATGTGTGTGATACCTATAGTTCTGAGAAACGGGATTTTAAGTATGAATTGGCGGATGATTTGTTTTTTAAAGGAGACAGTGTCTATGCCTACACAATCGTTCAGAATCTTTTTGTAAACGCTGTGAAATATTCCATGGAACATACCAGAATTTTTGTAAAGACGTATGCCGATAACGGGCAGATCGTGTTGGAAGTGATCAATGTGTCTGCGGAACCAATCGATGTGGAGGCAGATAAGCTGAAGGAGCGGTTCGTGCGCGGCGATGCATCCCGAAGCACGGAAGGAAATGGCCTTGGGCTCGCAATCGTAGATACATACACCCACGCATTGGGAGGAGCGTTCCATATTGGCATTGTGGGAGACACCTTCAAGGCGGAGATTCATTTTGATTCATATGCAGGTTCGTATGCCCATGATAACTAGAAATTGGATATAACAATTTATTTGGGAGGTATATATGATGTTTCGGATGCAATGGAAGCTAATATTTCACAAAAAAGCGGTCTGGCTCGCATTCCTAATTAGTCTTGTGCATGCTATTTACGCATTTATCTATGAAAAAATGAATCCGATGGTGCAAAACATGGCGGGATTTTGGCACTATTGTGGACTGGGTGATTCCTCGGCATGGTCAAGATTCATTGTTATTCTGAGTTTTTTAATTGCAATTCCAGCCATGTCATTTCAGTGGGATGTATCAGATAATACAATTGCAGCAATCTGTGTTCGGGAAAACAGAAAGGAATATCTGAAGGCAAAAATGAACGCAGTCTTTTGGACAGAGTTTTTGATTGTAGTTATACCATTTTCTTTGAATCTTCTCCTATGTATGTTGTTTTTTAATCATACATGTAGCCTTATACCATCACCCTATGGTTCTGCGGTAGACTTCAGTAGCGATTCCTCGTGGGCAGTGGGAACAGATGTATTGTTCCCTTCCTTTTTTATCAACTATCCAATTATATATTTGATGGTATTTTTGATTTTCCTTGGAGGCTTTGTCGGCCTTTTAGGGCTTGCGTTACTAGCGCTTTCCTTTTGGTTCAGACGGATTAAACTGCTGTTGTTCGTGCCGGTATTTGCCTTGACACAGCTTGGTGGGAATATTTTGTTTATATGGTCTTATTATACATATCATATGCAGAAAGGTCACCTCTTTATAAATTTTAATATGTGGGACTATGTTTCACCAATGTCGTATGTGGGAAAAGTGTATCCTGCATTTGGGGTATTCATGCTGATTCTTGTGGGGTTTATTTATTGGTCCTATCGCATGATGTGCAGGAAGGAATTTATAGATGTGTGAAACTTATAAAAACCTAGGAAAAACATTTTTGATTATACCGGTTGCCATATATCCGTTTCTTCCGTTAGTGTCCGGTGAACGTACGGATGTAAGTGTGACTCAGCTACTAATTGGCACCGTATTTGGGCAGGTGTCAGATGGTGATTATTCAAATTTGATTTTGATAGTGGGAAAGCTGGTGTATCTGTTTTTGTTTCATCTTTTGTTTGGTACTTATATCAGTAGACACTTTACATATATGCCTGCTTACTATTTCTCAAGAATTTCCCACCGATGTGTGTGGTTTGGAAAACAATGTATTTCCCTCTTTTTTTATGTGGTGTGGTACGCTCTGCTATTTCTGGGAAGCGGCTTTTGGGGATGTTGTATGACATCTTCTGAAAAGCCGGATCAGGAAACATGGCGCTGTTTTTTCATTTTGCTTGCTGTTTGTGTAAGCCTTCTGATGTTGACAACACTTGTTGTGAATCTCGGGATTATTTTTGGGAAAACGGGAGTAGGCTTTTTGGGGTGCTGGGTTGGAATTATTATATTGGAAATTATTGCAAAAGGATCGCTTCGCAATCCATGGATCTCGTTTATTAATCCTATGAGTTATTCCGGTGTGTTGGCTATGGAAACAGTCGAGGTACAGGCAAAAATTTTATATTTGTACAGTTTGACAGTGGTTGTGGCTGTAGGTGGAACTGTGCTTTTAAAAAACTATGATATATCTTTGCGGGAGGTAGATTAAAATGAATGAATTAAAAGTGCGAGGCTTGTGTAAGATATTGAAGAAAACGGTCGTGCTCGATGACATAAAAATAGAACTGAAAGGTGGAACGATTACCGGTATCGTTGGGGAAAATGGAAGTGGAAAAAGTATGCTATTTCGGCTATTGTCAGGACTGGTAAAACCAACGGAGGGAGAGGTTCTATACAATGGAGAACCTCTGCAGGTGGTGGAACCTAATATCGGGCTTGTCATGGATGATGTATCAATGTATCCGGAATTGACAGGTAGGAAAAATCTGGAACTGCTGGCTGAAATACGACATAAGATTGGAAAAACACAGATTGATTCGGCTCTTCAGCGTGTGGGCCTAGATCCAGAAGATAAAAGATTTTTTCGGAAATATTCATTGGGGATGAAACATCGTTTGCTGCTTGCACAGGCCATTATGGAACAACCGGATTTTTTGTTTTTAGATGAACCAACCAATGCAATTGATGTGGATGGAGTTCAAGTTTTCTATAAAATAATTCGGGAGGAAGCAAAAAGAGGTGCAATTGTATTGGTTTCCAGCCATATTAATTCGGATATCAGAGAGCTGGCAGATGAAGTATATCAGATGGATCATGGGAAACTAACTAAGATCAATTTTGTTTCATAGTGCTGTCTACTTAGAAATGTAGTATAACGATAGATATCTTGAGAAAAAGTTATTAACCATAGGTAATGGTGATTGCAAAGGAGAAATGTCACGGACAATACCAAGGCCATTTGTAATAATTCCAAATTTATATGCATAACAGAAATGACCATTAATGTACATCTGCTGTATTGCCTGATTGGAGGCGGCATGAGTTGGCATTGATCCATAAGCGGCTTTGTAAGGATCATAATTCTTATCATAGTTGTGGGCTCTGGCAAAGGCTTTCAACTGCTTGATAATACGGTTTATGTATTTTGGACTATTTTCAGCAACCATTGTTTCAATATCGGACGTGTCAAAGATAGGATAGCTGGTATGTTACAGGGCAAAAATCAATTGATGAAGTATTTAGAATTACAGAAAGCGGAAATTATCGCTTCTTTATACGGAATACCAGCAATGATGTTGTCAATGCTACGGGGCGGTATGGAATATGGTAATAATCTTTGAAGAATTGTGCCGGATGGCACTTTTCTTCAAAAACATATGACTATTGCTTTAGAAGTATGTGATGTACATTTACATAAATGCCTGCATCTAATTGCGCAAACGGATGCAGAGAATAGAGGAAAGGAGAGGGCGAAGTAATTCGCAGGAATTAGCAACTAAAGAAGTTTCAAGGGACTATACGTGAAGGAGATATTGTTATGACAAAAAAATGCTTGTTAATTGTAATTTGCATAGTTTGTGCACTTGTTTTTGGACTTGGAGAATGCGATACTATATATGCAGACACAGTTCGTTCAACAGGAGAGAATGAATATACAACAACATATGCTGTTCCAGAGGGGGGATGGTCTACAATAACTTTTCGAGTTAAATTATCGGAGCAATTTACTTATAATTATTCATCAAAAAAGAACGTTTTTAAGAGGCATGAAAAACTTTATTTATGGAAGACAGCATATGCGACAACTAATTATTCTTACCTTCCATTTTATACCACATGTGATGGGGGAATGTTTACCGGTGGAACGGAGGGAAGTACGTTTCATTCGTTAACTCTTAATTTAAAGTAGAATAGATGGTTGATTGAAAAGAAAGGAGAAACACTATGAAAAAAATCAAAGCAGCTGGCTTCGTATGCCTTTTTGCGGTGGTACTTGTATGGGCGGTGAAAAGTGGTGCGTCTGCATCGGCAACGGATGAACTGTCAATTGGACAGAAAATAGATGTTGAATTTGCGTCTTATATTGCAGAAAATGAGGATATGAGGACAAGAGATATTGACCAGTATTTTTCTGCCAATGGTAACATACAGCAACTTGCTAAGCAAATGGATACAGATAGTATTTATGCAATTGGAGATAATATAATAATAGCAAACGACGAAATTGAACAATATGAGAAGTTTTATGAACTGCAGGGGAATTCTGCTCCGGAAGAGATTGCAATCGCATATGCAGAAAAGAGAAATGCTCTTTATGTGGCTGCAATCATGAATGGCTTTTCCGTTACAGATGTAGAAATATATGACTATCTGGACGAATTAAAAGATATCTTGACAACGACAATGTCAGAGCAGGAGTATCGGGAGCTTATATCCGCATTTGAATCGGAGGACGCATATTGGAATTATCAATTTAAAGTCTACGAGGTTAATCTTCCTATTCAAAAATATGTTGCGACATTGGAACATGAATATAAGAGCCAGCATACTGAGATAACAGATCCGATCGCACTTGATCAAGCATGGGGAGAAGAATTTGAAAGGATAAAAGAGGATTTGGTAAAGCAGCAGAATTACGTAGTTGCAGAATGAGCAATTTGAAGAGCGTTTATGATAAGCTACTAGATATTTATGGAAGGAGAAATGTGCATGCGACACAAGATGTTTTCAGGGATTAGTTTGGTGGCGGTTCTGGCGTTGACCGCCTGTGGAGCCGATGCGGCCTCAAAGGATTCGGTAATAAATACAGAGACGGAAGAACAGGTTGGTGCGACAATTGACACAAATGAGACGACGGAAGCGCAGGTGACATCCTTGGAAGACCTGAGCTTTTCAGCAGATTTGAATCGCAATGGAATTGAGGAAACCATTATGATTCAGGGTGTCAAGCAGGGAGGCGAAGGTATGCTCTCTGTGGTGGAGAACGATGAAGTGCTATACAGTGAGAGCATTCCGGCAAACTATGCATTGGGATGCCAGTTTTACCTTGTGTCGCGGGAAGGCGCGGATTCTATCATGAGGTATTTCCCGCTCATTGATCATGATCTGGCATCCTGCCAGTACGAAGTGTTTTACTTGGGCGAAAATGCAGAGAAAATCGTTGAAGCCTCCGATGAAATCTCCGTGTCGTTATTCGAGACCGGAACCATGGATACCACGCAGTGGGAGGCCTTTGCGGAGCAGGAGAACGATTTTTTCAGCGATGCTTATTTGCTGGTGAGTACCAGTGAGGGAGAATTGAAAGGCGGCAGTGCAGAAACGCCAATTCGATACACAGAAACCTATGCATGGATGGTCAGGGAACATGACGCTGGCACTCTGACGGATAATCTTGATTCATTTATCGAGGAGATGAAAGACTATGGGGAATGAGACCTATGCATATATAATGCAGTAAAAATCGCGCACCTGCCAAAAGGTGCGCGATTTTTGTACTCATCAACCTCGTAAGAAACATGTAAGAATTTTATCCTAAAAAAAATAAAACACATCGTGTATGATAATGATATGAATGAAATATGCATGTGAGGGAGCAGCTATGGATCAACAAAAGATATTGGTCGTTGACGACGATAAGGAGATCTTATTTTCCATGTCAAAACTGCTGGAGAGACAGTGTCTATGCCTACACAATCGTTCAGAATCTTCTTGTAAACGCTGTGAAATATTCCATGGAACATACCAGAATTTTTGTAAAGACGTATGCCGATAACGGGCAGATCGTGTTGGAAGTGATCAATGTGTCTGCGGAACCAATCGATGTGGAGGCAGATAAGCTGAAGGAGCGGTTCGTGCGCGGCGATGCATCCCGAAGCACGGAAGGAAATGGCCTTGGGCTGCGCGGTTCGTATATAAAAAGCGTATGAAGTGCAACAACTTCATACGCTTTTGCCTACTTATGAAATTAAAGTTTTTCGAAACGTCTGTGGAATTTGTCCTCTCCGCACACATGCTTTTCAACTCTGCCGTTTTCATCCGCTTCGCAGATAATGTAATCCCCTTTACGAATAAATACCAGCCCTCGACGGTTGCGCACATATGGGCAGACAATGGTACCGTCCTCGCGCTCAATCTTCACCATGCCATCGGTTACAATTCCTTCACTCGTTACAATCTGGGAATAGAGACGGAAGCCATCCTCCATGCCCTGATTCAGTTCGTATTTTGCCGCCGTCACTTCAAGCGGCACTCGTCTGTACCTCTCCATCTAATGTCCCCCTCTATCATTCGTATCTTCTCATTGCAGCCACCGCACAACGACGGCATCGTTTCTTATATATTCATTATAATGCGGAATCGGAAAATAGGCAATGTTTTCTTGATTGGAAGATTGCGGAAGATGAAAGATTATGCTAAGATACCATATATAGTGTTTTAGTAACGAGAATACACACAAGGAGTGTGGTTCTGTAAAAGAAAAAGTATGAAGAAAGAAGGGGAAACTATGTTTGACAAAATCAAGAGAGTACTTGCGGTTCTCTGCGCTCTGGCACTGGTGATTACAATGGTGCCGGTCTCCGCGGAGGCTGCAGCAAAGCCGAAATTCGCCAAGACGTACAGCAGTCTGTACGAGAATGGTGACAAAGGTGGTGTATACACATACACTATTAAGAATCTGACAAAGGGGCAGAAGGTTAAGTGGACGGTGACGGGAACCGGTAAAAGCTATGCCAAGCTGAAAAAGACCACGACTACTGCCACAAAGACATCAGTCAGCAATACACTGACTATCAATACCAAAGGAAAGACAGCGGCAAAGAATAAGATTGTCAATGTGACAGCAAAGATTTATTCCAAGGCAGGAAAATTGGTTTCTACATTGTCTTCCGGGAATGCCAAGATAAAGGTAAAGACCACGAAGATCGAGATTGTGAGTGATGCGCTTTCTCAGGAACGGCTCTATATAGGAGAATCTTATCAGTTCCAGTATAAGCTGACACCGGCAAACGGAACCAGCACCAACACCTGGTCTGTAAGCTGCTCCGATGGAAGCGATGTGTCATCTGCCATGACGAAGACCGGCGTATTTACACCTGAGAAAGAAGGAACCTATACCATCACTGCGACGGCCAAGAGCGGAAGTGCCAAGAGAACCGCGCAGGCAACGGTGGTAGTTGGAAGAACCATGACGGCAGCAAAGCAGGTGGCAGCAGATAAGGCTGCGGCAGTATTTTCCAGCAGTGCAAGAGATCAGGTAGACAAGGACAGTTTTACGCTCTACAACGCTGCGGGAGCAAAGGTCGAGATTAAGAATATCGCTTTTTCCGGTGATGGAACAGAAGCGATTCTTACAACGTACTCCTGCTTTGAGGATGGGAAAACATACAGGCTGACGGATGGTGTTATGGAGTACAGCTTCATAGCAAGAGTAGGAAAGCCTGCGCAGATGAAGGTTTTGACGACTGAGACAACGGTTGCCAAGGCAACTACGATTGAATATGGTATTTACGATGCCAATGGAATTGAGGTATCTGCAAAGTATCCGGGAACGATTCGTTATGAAGAGCCCAAGATTACAAACGGATACATCATCGAGGAAAAGAATCAGATTTACATGACGAGTGAGGGTGATACCGGTACATTCAAAATGGTTTATACAAGTCAGGATGACCCGACACTTGTTCTGTCTGCCAGTGCGCAGATTACCTGTGTTGCGGCAAGCATTGCAACAGAGACGAATCTGACTTTGACTACAGAAGAGGCAGTTCCAAATTACGACGCGGCTGATTACAAGGATAACCGAAAAGTGGCAGCAGGCGGCAATTACTATATGCATTTTCGCGCATTAGATACCGATGGAGGTGTGTTAAAATACGATTCCGTGGAGTATGAGTCCTCGGATCCGGACACCCTGCTTATCAATAACCGTGAAAACGGAATTGCGAAGGTGACCGCAATCAAAAAGGGAACCGTGAAGATTCTTGTTACTGCCAGGTACGGAAAACAGACCCATGCATACAGCTACGAGGTGTCTGTAGTGGATCAGCCGTATCTGTCAGGCATTACAGCTGACAAGAGCGTTGTATACACCTCCAGCCGTATGGCATATGGGGACAGGGAATATATCAAGATTACCGCTGTTGACCAGTACGGCGAGGCGTTCGCCCTGAAGGACGAGACAGCACAGATTGTAGATAACAGCGTTTACAAGGCCGACATTGTCACCTACGATGCGGCGACAGACCGGATTGTGGTCAATACCTATGGTCGGATCGCGGGTACTTACAACTATACGTTGACACTCACCTGCGGAACGCAGAAGGCACAGGTGAATTTTACGATTGTGGTACAGACACCACCGGAAAACGGTACTGTGTCTTACAACATTGTGATCGATAATCCGGAACTCGATATCGCACTGACGAAGGACTCCGATATCAGCACCTGTGGAGATATTAATATCCGGGTGGCAGAGTACCGCGGAGGTGTGTTCTACGGATATGTCTATATCAGTTCCGTCAAGGTTATGAAAGATAACTTATATTACTATGCAGACCTGACGCAGACACCATCTGAGAAGGAGGTGGATCTGGGCTCCGGTGATAAATTTACACTGAAGGCATTAAGTCTTAATGGTACCGTGTGCACAAAGGCACCAACCGGTAATTACATCGTCACAGTTCGCTTTTATGCGCAGAACAGTTCCGGAACCAGCATTGCAACTGCATCCAGCGCATTCAAGATTAAAGACACTCAGGCTGCTCCGGAGGTGACGGTCGTGCGGAGCAAAGCAACGGCAACCTGCAAGAATGCGGTTGAACTTGCCAAGAACTGTCTTTCTGTTACCGGCGTAGAGAATGCGGAGATTACGGAATGTGTTGTGACCGGCTCGCAGACCGCAGGAAGCAGTTATACGCTGGGTGCTGGGGAAGCAGTCAATATCAAGTCCATCACCGTGCAGGTGAAGACGACCATAAACGGGGGTAAGACAGTTGTATCCAGCTATACCATTCCGGTGGGGAAGACCTTGAAAAATGCATAGCAAACGGGGGCAACTGGTTTGAACTTCAGATTCTGATACCAATTCAGGAAGATGCATAAAAGCATCTTCCTGAATTGGTTAAAATTAACTGGTAAAAATATAAAAATGAATGAAAAATAGAGCATTGTGACTAAAAAGTGGTAGATTATAGGAAAAAGTATGATATACTGATGCGATAAAGACGGAATGAAATACGAAGTATGTGCGGGAACATAAAATCGGAGGTCCGTTCAGTACCGACGAGATTGAGTACGGCCTTGGCTCGATTTATCCGATGCCGGGAGGCTTAAAAGAGAATGTGTACTGGTTCCTGGGTGAGGATGTCTATATCCGTCAGGTAGAAGGCGAGAAGCATGTTTACAACTACTTCGAAAAGCATGCAAAAGAGATTGCAGAGGGGCGCAACCGGGAACTGTTTGTGGACGCGTTGAACTGCAGTGCGGGCTGCCTGTATGGTACAGCAGTTGAGGAAGATAAGGCGGAAACAGATGATGCGCTGTTCAATATCCAGAAGATTCGGGAGGAGAGCAAGAAGAACTCCAAGCATAGTGCATGGTCGAGACAGAGAACGCCAAAGCAGCGACTGGCGGCACTCAACAAGCAGTTTGAGAAGCTGGATTTGAATGATTTCCTACGTGTCTACACGGATCGGTCTAAGGAATGCAGTTATCAGATTCCTAACCAGAGTGAGCTGGATGCAATATTCAATGACATGAATAAGCATACGGCGGAGTCCAGAAAAATCAACTGCGAGTGCTGCGGTTATGAAACCTGCGAGAAGATGGCTGTCGCAATTTTCAATGGCTTCAATTACAAAGAAAACTGCATCCATTATGTGAAGGATGAAGTGGAAAAAGAGAAGGAACGTGCATTGGAACTTGCACGTGAGGTGGAACACGATAAGGCGAAGCTGGCAGAGCAGAATGAGGTGATCGAGGAGACGATCGCCCAGATTAATCAGCATTTTGTAGGACTGTATCAGTCCTTGGATGATATGTCCAAGGGAAATGAGAACAACGCGGAGGAGAGCACGGGAATCTCAATGGATGTGCTGAATGTGTCGAATTTCTGCGAGCGTTTGAATGATTCCATGAAGGAAATACAGGATTTGATCAATGAACTGGGTGAGAACAATGCGGAGGTTGTTTCCATCGCATCACAGACGAACCTGCTTGCCCTGAATGCCAGCATTGAGGCTGCAAGGGCCGGTGAAGCCGGAAGAGGCTTTGCGGTTGTTGCGGACGAGATTAACCAGTTGGCTGCAGATTCCAAGAATACGGCGACCAAGAGCAGCGTCAGCCAGCAGAAGGTTCTGGAGTCTACTCAGGCAATTTTAAAGGAGACCAGTGATTTGATGGATATTATTGCAGGCGTGAATGGAAGAATTCAGAATCTGGCTGCAGCAACGGAGGAGATTTCCGCATCCGGCACTATGGTTGTCTCCGCCGCGGATCAGGTGAAAGAGCTTTTGAATAATCTGAAGTCAGAGTAAATATATTAGAACAGGTATAAGCATAAAAGAAGAGGCGTCCGGCGTTGTCCGGGCGCTTTTTTTGAGTGTTCGCTCTTGTTCTATTTTTTAAGATATATTATAATAAAGACAACTGTGAGGAAATACTATATCAAGAGGTAATGCAAGTTATGTAACATGAGAACGCTGTCTGTGCGCTGGATAAGCGCCGGACGGCAGAATTACAGGAGGAAAGAGTATGTTGAGAATTGGAATGCTCACAAGCGGCGGAGACTGCCAGGCATTGAATGCGGCTATGAGAGGTGTGGTCAAGGGCTTATCCTGCAATGTGGATGAGTTGGAAGTATATGGATTTGAGAACGGATATAAGGGCTTGATCTATGGCAATTACAGGCTGCTTACATCTGCCGATTTCTCCGGTATCCTGACAAAGGGTGGAACGATTCTGGGTTCCAGCCGCCAGCCGTTTAAGCTGATGCGTGTTCCGGATGAGAACGGATTGGACAAGGTCGAGGCCATGAAGCAGACTTACCACAAGCTGAATCTGAACTGTCTGGTCATCCTGGGCGGTAACGGAACACAGAAGACGGCAAACCTGCTTCGGGAAGAGGGGCTGAATGTCATTCATCTCCCGAAGACCATTGACAATGATATTTATGGAACGGATGTGACCTTTGGTTTTCAGAGTGCCATCAATATCGCAACGGATGCAATCGACTGCATTCATACAACTGCAGCCTCCCACAACCGCGTGTTCATTGTGGAAGTCATGGGCCATAAGGTTGGCTGGTTGACTTTGTATGCGGGCATTGCCGGCGGTGCGGACATTATTCTGCTTCCGGAGATCCCGTATGATATCGACAAAGTAGTTGAGGCAATCGAGAAGCGCAGTAAGGCCGGTAAGGGCTTTACGATCCTTGCGGTGGCAGAGGGCGCTATATCCAAAGAGGATGCGGCTCTGTCTAAGAAGGAGTACAAGACGAAGGTTGCGGAACGCAAATACCCATCTGTATCCTACGAGGTTGCGGATCAGATCAAAGACAAGTGCGGTGTTGAAGTGCGCGTCACTGTACCCGGACACACCCAGCGCGGAGGCAGCCCGTGTCCATATGACCGTGTGCTCTGTACCAGACTTGGTTCAGCAGCAGCCAAGGCCATCATGGAGGAGGATTATGGCTGCATGATCGCCATGATCAACAATAAAACGAAGCGCGTACCGCTTGAAGAGGTAGCTGGCAAGCTGAAGGTAGTAGACCCGGATAGCCAGATGATCAAGGAAGCCAAGAGAACAGGAATCAGCTTCGGAGACTAATGCGTGCAGCATTTCAGAAGGAGTAAGCGACTATGTCTTACACGGCGCTATACCGTAAGTTCCGCCCCCAGCAGTTTGAGGACGTGAAGGGGCAGGATCATATTGTTACAACTTTAAAGAATCAGATTCGGGCTGACCGTATAGGACATGCATATCTGTTCTGCGGAACCAGGGGAACGGGCAAGACGACCGTTGCCAAGATTTTTGCCAGAGCAGTCAATTGTGAGGATCCGGTAGACGGAAGTCCTTGTGGACAGTGCCCTACATGCCAGGGCATTGCCGCAGGAACTTCTATGAATGTGATAGAGATTGATGCCGCTTCCAACAACGGCGTGGATAATATCCGTCAGATCCGGGAAGAGGTTGCATATCGTCCGACGGAAGGAAAGTATAAGGTATACATCATCGATGAGGTACATATGCTTTCTCCGGGAGCCTTTAATGCACTGCTCAAGACTCTTGAGGAACCGCCGGCGTATGTTATTTTCATTCTTGCCACAACGGAGGCTCACAAGATACCGATCACCATTCTGTCCCGATGCCAACGCTATGATTTTCATCGAATTTCCATCGATACGATTGCAGACCGCCTTGCGGAACTGATGCAGACGGAACAGGTGGATGTGGAGGAAAAAGCGCTGCGTTACGTGGCGAAGGCGGGAGATGGCTCCATGCGTGATGCGTTGAGCCTTCTTGATCAGTGTATCGCTTTTCACCTGGGTGAGAAACTGACCTACGACAATGTACTGGAGGTGCTTGGTGCGGTAGATATGGAAGTATTTTCCCGGCTTTTGCGCCAGATTATTGCACGGGATGTTGTGGGTGCCATACAGACAGTGGATGAACTGGTGGACGAGGGACGTGAGATGGGACAGCTGGTGAATGATTTCACCTGGTACATGCGTAACCTTCTTTTGATCCAGAGCTCTGATGAGATGGAGGAAGTTCTTGATATGTCTGCGGACAATCTTGCGACTTTGAAGGAAGAGGCTTCCATGGTAAAACCGGAGCTTTTAATGCGGTATATTCGCATTTTCTCAGAACTGGGAAATCAGGTGAAGTTTGCCGCACAAAAACGCATCCTGATAGAGATTGCTATCATCAAGCTCTGCAAACCGGAGATGGAGATGGATTACGGTTCACTCACAGAACGAATTGATGTGCTTGAGCATAAGCTTGAGAGTGGAGCATTTACCGCTGCTGCCCCGGTTGCGAATTCGACATCATCGGGGACCGCAGCGCCAATCGAAAAGCCGGTGTTGCCGAAGGCGGTTCCGGAGGATATCAAAGCGATCATAAAAAACTGGCAGGCAATGATTTCCGAGGCGGGAGGAATTGCAAGGCAGTATTTGAATAAAGCGGTGCCGAGCCTTGGTGCCGGGGGAGAACTCCTTCTGGTGTTCGACGATCCCACGGCCTTCGGTTATCTGAATGAGGATCGAGCGGGCAGTATGAGCAATTTCCGGGAGATTATCGGCAGACGTATTGGAAAAGAACCGGAGATTGTAGTTCAGAAGAACGAGAGTGGCCATACGGCAAAGGAGACCGTTCCGGATCTGCGGGATATGATCACTATGGAAATAGAAGAGGAAGTTTTTTAAACCAAGAAGGAGGACTTACACATGGCTAAGAGAGGTGGATTTCCGGGTGGAATGCCGGGAAATATGAATAACATTATGAAGCAGGCCCAGAAAATGCAGAAGCAGATGGAGGAGGCCCAGAAGGAATTAGAGGAGAAGGAGATCACGGCAGCAGCAGGAGGCGGCGCGGTAGAGGTGACCGTATCCGGCAAGCGTGAGATCATAAAGGTAAAGCTTGCAGAGGAAGTTGTTGACCCGGATGATATCGAGATGCTGGAGGATCTGATCATGGCGGCCACCAACGAGGCACTGCGTCAGGTTGATGAGGCATCCCAGAAATCCATGGCATCGATCACGGGCGGCCTGGGTGGAGGCTTTCCGTTCTAATGGATTATTACAGCAGCGAAATATCAAAGTTAATCGAAGAATTATCAGCTCTGCCGGGGATTGGGGCGAAGTCTGCCCAAAGGCTGGCGTTTCATATTCTGAACATGCCGGAGGAGCATGTGGAGGCGTTATCTTCTGCAATCCTTTCCGCAAAACAGAATGTTAGGTATTGTAAATGCTGTTTTAACTTGACAGATCAAGAAATTTGTCCTATATGTAAAGATATGACGAGAGACAAAAAAACCATCATGGTGGTGGAGAATACAAGGGATCTCGTCGCATATGAAAAAACCGGCAAATATGACGGTGTTTATCATGTTCTTCATGGCGCAATTTCTCCAATGCTGGGGATTGGGCCTAACGATATAAAACTTAAAGAGCTAATGGTCCGGCTCGAGGGGGACGTGGATGAGGTAATTATCGCCACGAACTCCAGCCTGGAAGGGGAGACAACGGCAATGTACATAAGTAAGCTGATCAAACCGACAGGTATTAAGGTTACAAGGATTGCCAGCGGGGTTCCCGTGGGCGGAGACTTGGAATATATCGATGAAGTTACTCTTCTTAGAGCACTACAAGGTAGAACAGAACTTTAAAAAGGAGACACTATGAACAATTTAGAGCTTCAGAAAATTGCGAACGAAGTTCGCAAGAGCATTGTTACAGCAGTACATAGTGCGAAGTCCGGACATCCGGGCGGATCATTATCTGCGGCAGATATATTTACATATCTGTATTTTGAGGAAATGAATATTGATCCGAAGAATCCGAAGGACACGGATCGCGACCGTTTTGTATTATCCAAGGGTCATGTAGCCCCTGGACTTTATTCTGTATTGGCAGAGAGGGGATATTTCCCGAAGGAAGACCTGACAACACTTCGTCATACAGGTTCCTATCTGCAGGGACATCCGGATATGAAGCATATCCCGGGCGTTGATATGTCCAGCGGTTCTCTGGGACAGGGAGTGTCCGCTGCCGTCGGAATGGCTGCAGCAGGCAAGTTTGACAAGAAGGATTATCGCGTTTACACATTAACCGGAGACGGCGAGATTCAGGAGGGTCAGATCTGGGAGGCAGCCATGTGGGCAGGCCACAGAAAACTGGACAACCTTGTTGTAATCGTGGATAACAACAATCTGCAGATCGACGGAGAGATTGACAAGGTATGCTCGCCATATCCGATCGATAAGAAGTTTGAGGCGTTCAATTTCCACACCATCGTTATCGATGGAAACGATTTTGATCAGATTCGTGCGGCCTTTGAGGAGGCGCGGAATACCAAGGGACAGCCGACCGCAATCATCGCCAAGACTGTCAAGGGTAAGGGTGTATCCTACATGGAGAACGCAGCCGGATGGCATGGAAAGGCTCCGAGTGATGAAGAGTATGCCATTGCTATGGAAGAACTGAAGAAAGCAGGTGAAGCATTATGTCAGAAGTAAAGAAGATTGCAACACGAGACAGCTACGGAAATGCTCTGGCAGAGCTGGGAAGAGAGCACGAGGATCTGATCGTACTGGACGCTGACCTGGCAGGTGCGACCAAGACCGGTATCTTCCAGAAAGAGTTTCCAGATCGCCATTGGGACTGCGGTATCGCAGAGTGTAACATGACCGGTATTGCAGCGGGATTATCTACCTGCGGCAAGGTGCCGTTTATCAGTTCTTTCGCTATGTTTGCGGCAGGACGTAACTATGAGCAGGTGCGCAATTCTATCGGATATCCGCATCTGAATGTCAAGATTGGTGCAACTCACGCCGGAATCTCCGTTGGAGAGGACGGTGCAACTCATCAGTGTCTGGAAGACCTTGCGCTTATGCGTGAGATCCCGGGAATGGTGGTCATCAATCCTTCCGATGATGTGGAAGCAAAGGCAGCAGTTAAGGCTGCGTATGAGCATGTCGGCCCGGTTTATATGAGATTTGGACGTTTGGCAGTTCCTGTTATTAATGATCGGCCGGACTATAAATTTGAGATTGGCAAGGGAATCACCTTGAAGGAAGGTAAGGATGTCACGATTCTTGCAACCGGACTTGAAGTGGGTTATGCAATTGAGGCAGCTAAACTGCTGGAGGCAGATGGTATTGACGCTGAAGTTATCAATATCCACACAATCAAGCCATTGGATGAGGAACTTGTGCTTGCGTCAGCCGCTAAGACAGGCAAGGTTGTCACAGTTGAGGAACACTCCGTAATTGGCGGACTGGGAAGCGCTGTGGCAGAGGTTCTCTGTGAGAAGGCGCCTACGAAGATGCTTCGCATTGGTGTGAATGACACCTTCGGTGAGTCAGGTCCTGCAGTGGAGTTGATTCACAAGTATGAACTGGATGCAGAAGGAATCTACAAGAAGGTGAAAGCTTTCTGCAAATAAAACATAAGGATTTGAACAGGACTCCGTCAGGGGTCCTGTTTTTGTTTCTACAAATATATTCATGCGACAGGATTCCCGAAATTCCTCGTCCCACATGTGCTAGTATGGGTTTCGTAAAATGCGAAAGGAGCGGACAATGATCGATATTGAGACAGGGAATGAACGGAATCTAAAGAATATCAGACAAATTGGGACACCATCCGAGGAAGACAGAATATACATTGAAAATTCGGCATATCAACGGGTACATGATGAGGATTATGCCGCGAAGCGCGTTTTTATATTTATGGGACATACAGAGTGTGAGAAGGGCCGCTATACGACGTTTGTGGAAGCTGCCATACCGGTGCGGGATCTGGATTTTTCTCAGAATGTGCCGCAATGGAATAACCATGCATGGTCCGATATTTTTCGGGAAATCAAGCGTTCCTATGAAAATTCTATCATTGTCGGATGGGCATTGGATATCAAAGGATTTGTGCCACGCATGACGGTGGAATTGGAGCAGATGCACAGAGAACAGTTCGGAGGCGCGCATCAGGTGCTTTTTCTCATGGACAGCATGGAAGGGGAAGAGTACTTCTATTTGAATAAGGGAAGCCGCTTGCAGCAAAAGGAGGGATTCTACATATATTTTTCCCCGCAGAAGGAGACACAAAAGGCTGAGGTGTCAGTGGAACTGCCGGAGGAGAAAAGACAGAGGACAACCCGTTTACAGGAACAGCCGGAACCGGAAACTGTGACACCTCACTACCGCGATTCTGTGCGGCAGAGTGAAACCGGAGGCAGCCATAAAGCATCCTCTTATGCAATGACTGCGGCAGTGGTGCTGCTGGTGGGGCTGATCGGTGTTGGAGTTTATCAGGATCGAATTAAGCTTCCGGGGGTTCAGGAGGTGGTCAGCATGATAAAGGGCACTGATGGACAACAGGCTGGGGCAGAGGTCTTGGTGGGGACTCAGGTTCCGGATCATGAAGAAAGCTCGCAGGTGGATTCACAGATTTCAGAGACGTTAAATCTAGTGCCTGTAGAAGAAGCGCCTATGGGAGAGGTTCCGTCATTGGACGAGAAGGCGGAAATTGATCAGGAAGCCGGAACAGATGTTACAAAGACAGAAGATGATGGACAAAATGATTCGGATGATACGGGAAATGTGGTTCAGGATACGAATCAGGCGAAGGACAATAAAAGCGAAAAAAGTGAGGAGACATCTGCGGATATACCGGAATATTACACGGTGAAGGAGGGAGATACTCTGACTGGAATTTGCAAGCATGTATACGGTTCAACTGAGAAGCTGGAAAAGCTTGCAGAAGTGAACGAACTGGAGAATTCCGACGATATCCGAGTCGGCCAGAAATTGTTACTTCCGTAGAGAGGGAAGGAATGATATAATAATAAGACAAAAGCAAAAGAGATGAGGGATTTTTTTTGGCAAGCAAACGCGATTTTAAAACAGTAGAGACAGATAGTATAGAGTTGGAAGAGATTGACGCGCAGGTACGCAAACACAGAAGAAAAACATTTGGGCATGTAGTGCGGGTGTTGATTCTTTTGGCGATTGTGATGGTGGGCGTGCAGTTGTGGACGGCTCTTCGAAGCTACTCTTCCTATGAGGTGCGAAGTATTACGGAACGGCAGGACAGCAAGGCTACTCGATACGCGACTTTTCTTTCCAAATGTATCGAGTACAGCAACGATGGAATTATTTACCGGGGGGACGATGAGGAACTGCTGTGGAACCAGTCCTTCGAGATGAACTCGCCGGTTTTGGACATATGCGAAAAATATCTTACAATCTACGATCAGGGCGGAACCTCAATCTATATCATGACAGAGAGCGGGGTGGTGCAGAAGATTGAGACATCGGTGCCAATCGATCGCGTGTGCATTGCCAATCAGGGTACAGTTGCTGTACTGATGAAAGAAAATGCGGTAGCTTATGTGCGCCTGTATGACAGCAATGGAAAGGAATTGGCCAACGGTGAATTTTTCCAGGAAAAGGGAAGCTTTCCGGTGGATATCGCGCTTTCCAACGATGCGCAGAAGCTGGCGGTGGATATGGTTGATGTGAACGCGGGAAGTGTTTGCTCCGTAATCAGTTTTTATAATTTCGGCTCTGTAGGGCAGAATGAGATTGACAACAATGTAGGAACCTATACCTATGAAGGTGTGTTGATTCCTGAAATTGATTTTGTAAGTGCCGATCGGATGGTCGCCATATCGAATGAGGGATTCATCGTTTTTGAAGGGGAGCAGAAGCCGGAACAGAAACGAAAGGTTACATATGAAGTAGAGGCACAGAGTGTGTTCCATAACAATAAATACGTCGGACTCACCTATAGCAATCCAGATACGGAGGGAAGCTGGCATATCAAGGTTTACGATATGAACGGTTCCGTGGTTATGGAAAATGACACTGCCATTCCATATACGAATATTGAGTTCCTGGACAGCAATGAAATATGTGTTAGGGATACGTATAGCTGCGAGCTTTTTACAATCCACAGTATTCGTAAATTTGCCACTACATTTGATAAGGAGCTGTTCAAAGTCATGTCTGGAGGAGACAGCGTGAGCTACACATTTGTACTGGAAAATGAGACCGATGAGGTGAGACTGCGATGAACTGGTTACTTATATTGGTGATTTTGATAATAGCCGGAAATATTGCATGGGGAGTCTATCGCGGATTTTTGCGTGTAGTGTATTCCGTGGTGGCCTGGGTGCTGATCCTGGTATTTGTTACATGGGCGACTCCGTTCATGTCTGAAGTGCTTGCAGAACATACCCAAATTGATGAACACATTGAAGAAAACTGTAATGACAAGCTTCATGAACTGGTGCAGGGGGCGTCGAAGGATGACGGGCAGACCGGGGGAGAACCCGATGATGCGGAAGTTCCGGAAGGTACAGAGGATACAGGCGTGGGTGCGGGACTCGCAGATACGGCATTGAGCGAGCTGGGAATAAAACTTCCGGAGGTGATTCAGGACAGACTGATTGACACGGGAGAAATCACCAGCCATCTGTTGGAACAGACCGGTGTCTATGCAGAAGTGTCAGGCAGGGCGACGAATCTGGCTATGCGGGGGCTGGCTTTCGTACTCGTACTTTTGATAGCGTTAATAGCATTTCATCTTGTTTCGGTTGCACTGGATCTGGTGGCAAAGCTTCCGGTAATCGGAGAGGTGAACCGTCTCCTGGGAGCTTTGGCAGGGTTGATCAAGGGAATCCTGCTGGTATGGCTGGCGTTTGCGTTCGTGGCAATGGGAAGCGCAACCTCCGTTGGAAGCGGGCTGATTGGCTTTATCTATGAATCAGAACTGCTGGTGTGGCTATACGAGAATAATCTCGTGCTTACAATTTTAATGATGTTCTTATAATGTGACACCACAACCTAGATGTTGTGGTGTCAAAATTTATTCCCACAAATTCAAAAATAGTGGTTGACTTTGTGTTTTTACCGTGCTATTATTAACAAGCTGACTCGCAGAAATGCTTTTTGAGGAAGTGAAAAAAGTTGTTGACAAACAGTTTCGAAGCTGATATACTTAAGAAGTTGTCGCGTAAGACTGACAACAACAAAGAACCTTGATAACTGAACAGTGAAAAACCTTGAAATGATTCCAAAATGAGAAAAACCTCATCGAGAAAAATGATGTGACCAAGCTTGCTTGAGGAACAGCATTTTACGAAGATGAGATTTGGCGAATGCCAAATCAGCGAGAAGAAGCGAAAGCGGATTCGAGCTGGGTTATCTTGTTCATTCAAGAACAACCTTAAACAGTAAATTCAGAAGCGATTCTGAATAGAAGCCAGATTTATCTGGAACGGATCAATTTTTGAAGAAGTCATTTTCTTCGAAAATATACTTTATAACATGAGAGTTTGATCCTGGCTCAGGATGAACGCTGGCGGCGTGCTTAACACATGCAAGTCGAACGAAGCACTCTATAAGATTTCTTTCGGGAATGACGATTTTGTGACTGAGTGGCGGACGGGTGAGTAACGCGTGGGTAACCTGCCTCATACAGGGGGATAACAGTTGGAAACGACTGCTAATACCGCATAAGCGCACAGTATTGCATGATACCGTGTGAAAAACTCCGGTGGTATGAGATGGACCCGCGTCTGATTAGCT
>CAMBLG010000018.1 GCA_945868435.1 uncultured Lachnospiraceae bacterium | reverse complement strand
CCGCCCGTATCTGGCTGAAGGTTACGGATGTGCGGGTGGAGCGGTTGCAGGAGATGAATCCGGTTGATGTGATAAAAGAGGGAGCTTATCCGGATTGTTTGGATTGTCTTAATACATACGGAGAAAGCGGTTCGCAGTGCTGTTATGGGACAGAAGAACAGTGCAGTCAATGTGATGAAGTGATGATGGAATGGGAAAAACTTTGGAACTCAACCATCAAGAAATCCGACATTGACCGCTACGGATGGGACGCAAATCCATGGGTGTGGGTAATTGAGTTTGAGTGTTGTGAGAAGCCGGAAGATTAAATTTGTAGTACATTGACAATTGAATATTGGCGGTTGTAGAGGTATTATCATATATATCGGAGGTGCTATTTATGATGTGTTGCGGAACGAAAATGTATGACAATCCAGATAATTACCATTGCGCGATATGCGGAAAGCGAGTATATAAGAAGAAAGTTCCAAAAATATGTCCAATATGCAATTCTTCTTTATACGATAATGGAAATAACGTACATTGTGCAAAATGTGGATATAGGAAATATATATAATATTGCTACCAACCGCCAATATCAAGCGGTTGGTATTTTTATGCAAAAATATACATATGACAACTATATCGGAAAGGAGAAAGGGCGGCGTAGCCTATGACAGACATCTCAATGTCTGATTCTGAACTGTTGAAATTCGCCATTGAAAATGGTATGATTGACACAGCACTTGTGCAGGAAAAAATTGAGATGCAGAAGAGGAAGGAGATTTTAGAGAAACATCCATATTCAGTATGGTATAGTGAAAAAGAGAATGTCTGGTATACATACCTGCCAGACGATTCAAAAGCTGAGAAGCGGAAGAAAATAAAGAGAAAAAATAAGAGTGACTTGGAAAGTATGATTTACGATTTCTACCGTTCTTTGGATGATGAGAGCAATCAGAACGACAATAAGAACGTGTTGTCCGTTGAAAAGCTGTTCTACGAGTTCATGAGTTATAAGTCACAAACAGTGAATGGCGGTACGATTAAGAGGATGATGGCAGATTGGAACAAGTTCTATAAAACTGAAAAGCATTTTGTTTCTCTGCCCGTAAAGAAACTTACGAAAATTGACATTGATGATTTCTTCAATTCGGCATTGAACCAACATAATCTGAAGAAAAAGGCTTTCTATAACATGTGCGGAATACTGAAGCAGATGTTGGAGTATGCGGTTGATGCGGAATATATTGAGAAGAATCCGTATCGTATCAAGGTCAATAGGAAAAAGTTTGCAAGCAGCGGAAAAAAGCCGAGCATCAAAGAGGTGTTCCAAAACGACGAGAAAGAGCGTTTTATAGCAGAAATGGAGCGCAGATTGCAGAACAATCCATCAAATACTGCACCCCTGGCTGTATTGCTTGATTTTGAACTTGGTACAAGAAAGGGAGAGATACTCGCAATAAGCAAGTCTGATATCGTTGGAGAACGGATCCATATACACCGTCAGCTTGTAGAAGAATTTGATACGAGTGACATTGATGATATAAAGAGTGCCGGATTTCAAATCGTAGATTACACTAAGTCTGCAGATGGAGACAGATGGTTGCCGCTGACAAACCGGGCAAAAGAGATAATCAATCGAGTAGAGCAGATTAACAATGAGAACGGATTTTGCTACAAGGATTTTCTGTTTGTCCGTGATAATTGTCCGCTTCTTCCGGATGCAGTGGATGCTCAGGTCAAGAGAGGATGCGAATACATTGGTATTCCGGTCAAAACAATGCATAAGATTAGGAAGACCTATGCGTCAACTCTTTTACACAACGGAGTTAACATAAGCATTGTAAAGGATATGCTTGGACACGCAGACGAATCGACTACATTAAAGCATTATATATATAATACGGAGGATTCTGATGTGACAGATCTTATCGTCCGAAATGCTTTAGAAGGTACCGTAGGAGCAAAAAGTGACCAAAGTGACCAAAATATTATTTGCTTCCAGACAAAGAAAAAAGCTGAAAACCCGCTAAAATCAAGGTTTCCAGCCATTTAACAAGAATGCGGAAGATGGGACTTGAACCCACACGATCGCAATGATCACAAGATCCTTAGTCTTGCTCGTCTGCCAGTTCCGACACTTCCGCATGTCTTTCGACGACTTGATTATAATAACAAAACCAAATCCAAATGTCAACGTTTTCTTTCATCTTTTTTTATTTTTTTAAATCTATATTTGGGTATTGACATTAGCTTCAAAATTCGGTAGAATATCATTTGTTCGCAGGAGTGGCGGAATTGGCAGACGCGCAGGCTTCAGGTGCCTGTGGTAGCAATATCGTGTGGGTTCAAGTCCCATCTCCTGCATCACATGAAGGGAAGCTTTTGAGGCTTCCCTTTTTTCGCTTTGTAAGACAATCCCTTTTAGGAGCATGCATATGGAAAGATTTTATAAGATTTCAGAGCCATTGGAGAGCAAGCCGCTTCGGCTGGTGGCGTCCGTGGCGCTGGCTTTTATTGTTATGATGTTTATCAATGGATTTATCGGCAGCATGGGAGGCCTTCCTGCATTTATCGCCTTTGCGGTGGTGTTTTATCGCCTGCGTGTGCTGGCAGGTGCGGGAGACCGGGTGACCTATCGGCCGGGAACCACAGACCGGAAGATTGTGGGAAGGATGCTGACGTTTTACAGCGTGGGCTATCTTTTCTTATGGGGATGCCTGCGGGTGGCTCTGACTTTTTCCAGGGTGAAGGGCTGGGGCAATATCAACGGAAGCAGCGCCATGGAATATCTGAGGGAACTGTTTGCAACTTCCATGATGGAGAAATGGGCCTACTTTTTTGCGGGAATTCTGATGTTTGCCTTTGTCCTGTCGCTTTTTCCGCTGGTTGTCATGAAAAGGCAGGGCTTGTGGGTGGCATATGCGCTGCTGGATGGAGCAGCCTTTGCCCTTGCGTGTGAAGGAATCGGGCTTATCTGCCGTGCAGGCGCAGAACATAGTACACTCGGAAAAGGAAACTGTCTGATCGATTATCTGCTGATGAGCAGGGAGCTTGTACTGTGGCAGGAAATCCTTTGCCTGTTGGGAGCGGTACTTTTTACGCTGATACTGGGGATTCTGACGTTTTGTTTTGCGGTGAACTGTTACACCACGCAGAAGAATCTGACGGAAGAGGAGGCAAATTGGTGGAAGTCCAGTGTGAAGACATTCCGGGAGATGGATGCGAAGCACAGAAGGCATGCCGTTATTCTTATGGTTGGAAGTGTGGCTGCAATTGCAGTGGTGCTGATTATCGTATTGACGGCGCCGGAGGACTCCGCAAACCGTTATGAGAAGGTTGCTGAATTCTTGACGGAGGATTATGAACTGGGACCCATGGAGTACCATGGTCGCATCTATCTTCCGGTGGATGAGCAGTTGGAATTGTACCAGACGGGCACGCCGAAGGGATATCTTGGGGAAAAAGGCGAGGAATGTGACAGCCGGTTATATGAGCTTACCGTAGCAAATGTGCTGTATTATGATACAACGGGCCAGACATCTCATTTACAGGTGTACGGAGATACGATCGGAAGCTTTGCGCCGGCGGGGGAGCTGGAGCAAAGCATGGAGTGGATGCAGGACAGCACCTATCTACTCTGGGATGAGGAGTGGATATCGGAGTCGTCCTATTCTCATGAACCCACCGGGTATACGACCTGTGACCGGAGCTTCGTGGAAGCCTTGGAGGCAAAATTTGGAGAGGTGACATATCAGCTGGAGGATTTTGACAGCTACGATGCGTATTTTTCCCTGTACGGATATGAGGATATGGAAGAGGCGCTGACAGAGCAGTCGACGCCCGGACATTGGATTGGCTGTATTCTGGTGCGGGACGACCACTTCTATTATGGAAGTTATCAGAATGAGATTACCGGAGTACTGAGGCAGCAACTTTTAGATATTTTAGGTGGATATTAAAAAGGAAATTTCATTTTTTCGTCGAATATTAAGAATAGAGGCATTTTTTTACAAAGGAGCTTATTATGACGATTCGAGAACAAATCGAGGCAATGGAGCAGGAAAATCTAAGCTCCTACGCTTGTCTGAGCATTCATTCTCGGGGCAGGGATAAGGATGAACCGCAATGCGATATCCGGCCCGTTTTCCAGAGGGATCGTGACCGCATTCTACATAGTAAGTCATTTCGACGGCTGAAGAACAAGACGCAGGTGTTCTTAACGCCTATGGGGGATCATTATCGGACCCGCATGTCCCACACACTGGAGGTGTCGCAGAATGCCAGAACCATCGCCAAGGCACTGCGGATGAACGAGGATCTGGTGGAGGCCATTGCGCTGGGCCATGATCTGGGACACACGCCTTTTGGCCATGCGGGGGAATTTATTCTGGATCAGATCTATGAGGGCGGTTTTAAACACAATGAGCAGAGCGTGCGCATCGTGGAGAAATTGGAGAAAGACGGAGAGGGGCTGAACCTGACATGGGAGGTGCGTGACGGTATCCTCAATCACCAGACCAAGACGGTTCCCCATACGCTGGAGGGCAAGATTGTGCGCTTGTCGGATAAGATTGCCTATGTGAATTCGGATATTGATGACGCGATCCGCGCACAGATACTGCGGGAGGAGGATATTCCGCTGGAGCTTCGCAGGACGCTTGGGATGGATACGAGAACGCGCCTGGATCACCTGATCCACGATATCATCAGTAACAGCATGGGAAAGGACGACATCATAATGTCGAAGGAGACCTCGGAGGCACTGCGGGATCTGCGCCTTTTCATGTTTGAGAATGTATATAAGAACCCCGTTGCGAAGGGGGAGGAAGTGAAGGCGAAGGCGATGCTGGAGCAGATGTACTATTTCTATATGGATCACATCGAGCAGCTCCCGGACAAACTTCTCGCAATGCTGGAGGAGGGGGAGGATCGTGGACGCGTTGTCTGCGATTACATTTCCGGTATGACCGACCAGTACGCTATCACCAAGTTCAAGGAGAACTTTATGCCGGAAGCCTGGCAGGTTGATGGGTATTGACACCCGGCTGAGCGTATATATAGTTTTTGCAAATTGAAATAGGAAAGGAGGAGTACATACGCCATATTATTCAGATGAACTAATTGAAGAAGTGCGTTCGCGCAATGACATTGTCGACGTGATCGGCGGGTATGTACGCCTCACAAAGAAGGGCAGCACTTATTTCGGACTATGCCCCTTCCATAATGAGAAGACAGGCTCCTTCTCTGTGTCGCCCAACAAGCAGATGTATTATTGCTTTGGCTGCGGTGCGGGAGGCAACGTGTTCACCTTTCTGATGCAGTATGAGAATTTTACCTTCTCGGAGGCTATGCAGACGCTGGCGGACCGGGTAGGAATCGAGCTGCCGCAGCAGGAGATGACCAGCGTCCAGAAGAGGGAGGCCGATAAACGGGCTAGACTCCTGGAGATCAATAAGGAGGCGGCGAAGTATTTCTATTCGCTTCTGAGAAGCCCGCGGGGCGAGAAAGCCTACCAGTATTTCAAAAAGCGTGAGCTGTCGGATGAGACCATGCAGAAATTCGGACTGGGATACTCGGACCAGTACAGTGACGATCTGTACCGGTATCTGAAGAAGAAGGGATACGATGATGAAATCTTAAAAGAGTCCGGTCTTGTCAGTATTGACGAGGTGCGGGGCGGCCATGATAAGTTCTGGAACCGGGCGATGTTCCCGATCATGGATGTACATAACCGCGTCATTGGTTTTGGCGGGCGTGTCATGGGGGATGGGGAACCCAAGTATCTGAATTCCCCGGAGACGAAGATCTTCGACAAGAGCCGGAACCTGTATGGACTGAATATTGCAAGAAGTACGAGAAAAAGCCAGCTGCTTTTATGTGAGGGCTATATGGATGTGATTGCCCTGCATCAGGCTGGATTTGATAATGCAGTGGCGTCCCTTGGAACAGCATTGACCAGTGGACATGCCAATCTGCTGAAGCGTTACACCAAGGAGGTGTACCTGACCTACGACAGTGACGGGGCAGGTGTGAAGGCAGCGCTTCGCGCTATCCCGCTTCTGAAAGAAGTCGGGATTATTACAAAAGTCATTAATATGCGGCCCTATAAGGACCCGGATGAATTTATCAAGGCGCTGGGCGCAGAGGAGTACCAGAAACGGATTGACGGGGCAGAGAATTCCTTCCTGTTTGAGATCCGGATACTGGAAGAAAGTTATGATATGAACGATCCGGAGTCGAAGACCGCATTTTATAATGAAATCGCGAAAAAGCTTCTGACCTTTTCCGAGGAGTTGGAGCGGAATAATTATATTGAAGCAGTCGCGGACAAGTACCAGATCGGTTTTGAAAATCTGAGACGCCTTGTGAACAACCTGGCAGTGGGCGGTGGGCTTGTGCGGGAACGCACCCCGTTAAAGAGCGGTATCAACGAGAATAAGAAAAAAGAAGATGGCATGAAGCAGTCCCAGAAGCTGCTTCTTACGTGGCTCGTGAATGATACCGGTCTGTTTGAGACCATTAAGGGGCTGATCAAGGCAGATGATTTTACCGAGGAGCTTTATCATCGTGTGGCAGAAGAGCTGTTTGGCCAGTATGAGCGGGATAAAAGTGTGAATCCGGCACGAATTGTAAGTATGTTCCCGGAGGAAGAGGAGCAGAAAGAGGTCGCAGCCCTGTTCAACGCGAGAATCCATGAAGTGGAGACAAAAAACGACATGGACAAGGCACTTAAGGAAACCATTCTCCGCATCAAACAGAACAGTATTGACTATCGGACAAGGCATGCAGACCCTACCGATATGAATGCGCTGATGCAGATTGTGGAGGACAAGAGAGCCTTGGAAAAGCTGGAAAAAATGTTACAATTGATGAAAACTGTATAGTTCCATCGATTAAGGACAAAATAGAAAGTAACCTGAGAGGACGAAGCGAAATGGCAAAGAAAAAAGAAGAAAATGTAGCAGCAGTAGAGACAGAGGAAATGAAAGCAAAGTTTCAGGAGAAGATGAAAGAACTCCTTGAGATCGGCAAGAAAAAGCGCAATATTCTGGAATATCAGGAGATTAGCGACTTTTTCAAGGATATGAATCTGGACGCCGAGAAGATGGAGGAGGTTCTGGATATTCTGGAAAAGCACAACGTGGATGTGCTGAAAATTGTCGATGACGACGATGATGATGACGAGATTATCCTGGAAGCTGACGACGAGGTGGAGATGGAATCCATCGATCTGTCTGTTCCGGACGGCGTAAGCGTGGAAGATCCGGTCCGCATGTATTTGAAAGAAATCGGTAAGGTGCCGCTTTTGTCTGCGGAGGAGGAAATCGAGCTTGCGCAGAAGATGGAGACGGGAAATGTTGCCGCTGAGAAAATTCAGATTTTGAAATCCCGCATTGAAGAGACGGATGACGAGGCGGAGAAGGAAGAAATCCGCGCGGAAATCAAGGAGCTTCAGAAGGATGAGGGCGTGGGAGCAGAGGCCAAAAAGCGCCTGGCAGAGGCCAACCTTCGTCTGGTTGTCAGCATTGCAAAGCGTTATGTGGGACGTGGCATGCTGTTCCTGGATCTGATTCAGGAAGGAAATCTTGGATTGATCAAGGCTGTGGAAAAGTTCGATTATCGCAAGGGATATAAGTTCTCTACGTATGCAACATGGTGGATTCGTCAGGCGATTACCCGTGCCATTGCAGATCAGGCGAGAACGATTCGTATTCCGGTGCATATGGTTGAGACGATTAACAAACTGATCCGTGTCAGCAGACAGCTCTTACAGGAGCTGGGGCGCGAACCTGCTCCGGAGGAGATTGCAGAGGTTATGAATATGCCGGTAGACCGCGTGCGGGAAATCTTAAAGATATCCCAGGAGCCGGTTTCTCTGGAGACACCAATCGGTGAGGAGGAGGATTCTCATCTGGGAGATTTTATCAAGGACGATAACGTGCCGGTTCCGGCTGATGCAGCTGCATTTACGCTCTTAAAGGAGCAGCTGGAAGAGGTGCTGGGAACATTGACCGAGCGTGAGCAGAAGGTGTTAACGCTCCGCTTCGGTCTGGAAGATGGACGAGCACGGACTTTGGAGGAGGTTGGAAAGGAATTCAACGTTACCAGAGAGCGTATTCGTCAGATTGAGGCCAAAGCGCTTCGCAAGCTTCGTCATCCAAGCAGAAGCAGAAAATTAAAGGATTATTTAGAGTAACATGGTTAAACTGTCCAAACGGATGAAGGCGGTGGCGGCCATGGTCACGTCCCGCGGCATTCTTGCTGATGTGGGAACGGATCATGGCTATGTGCCGATTGCACTTGTGGAGAAGAACAAGGTAAAGCACGCAATCGCCATGGACATTAACAAGGGGCCTTTGGAACGCGCAAAGAAGAACATTGTGGAAAACCACATGGAAGAATACATTGAGACAAGACTTTCCGATGGTGTACAGGCATTGCAGGTGGGAGAGGCAGACTCCATTCTGATCGCAGGAATGGGCGGAGAACTGGTCATACATATTCTGACAGACGGCGAGGCTGTGTGCAAGCAGGCGAAGGAACTGATCCTGCAGCCGCAGTCGGATATTCGCAAGGTGCGGGAATATCTGAGGCTTCATCAGTATAAAATCGTAGATGAAGATATGGTGTGTGAGGATGGGAAATATTATCCGATGATGCGCGTGGAAAACGTGGCATATGACAGTGCCTGGGATAGGATGAACGAGGACACAGTCATCGCATGCGATATCTATGGTCCGCTGCTGCTTAAGAATGGCAATCCGGTGCTTCGACGTTTTCTGGTCAGGCATCATCAGCAGCTGAGTCAGATCCTTGACCAGCTGGAAAAGCAGCCGTGGTCGAGAGCAATTGAAAAACGTATGCAGGAGGTGCGGGAGGAAATCCGGTACAATGAGTCTGCATATACAATATTGGGGGCAATAAAAAATGCAGGAATTTGAGTTAAAGGTGGAAGCTACACCGGAGAAAATCGAGACGGTCCGGGTGCCGGAGGAGACGACACTGTACGAACTGTCCAAACGATTTCAGGAGAACTATAAAGATACCATTGTGTTGGCGATGGTGGATGGAAAATTGCGGGAACTGAACAAGAAGATCGTAAAGTCCTGCGAGGTATCCTTCTTAACCGTGACCAGCCGGGACGGAAAACGGACTTACCGGCGCAGTGTGACGCTTCTCATGCAGAAGGCCGTCCAGAATCTGTGGCACAATGAGGTGCAGGTGCGCGTATTCTATTCCTTGGGACAGGGCTATTATTGCGAACTGGAGGGATGTGAGAACTCCCCGGAGCATGTCGCTATGATTGCGGAAGAGATGCGTAAGCTGGTGAAGCAGGATATTACCATCGAAAAGCACAGCGTAAAATCCACAGAAGCCGAGGAAATGTTTGCGTCATACGGGATGACGGATAAGGAGCGGCTTTTACATTACCGCAGAAGCTCCCGCGTGAATCTGTATCGGATCGGGAACATGGACGATTATTTTTACGGATATATGGCGCCGTCCACCGGAATGCTGAAGGCATTTGAACTGGAGGCATACGGAGAGGGATTTGTTCTTCGATTCCCGAATAAACAGGGAGATGTAGTAGAGCCGCTGAAGACTTCGAAGAAGCTGTATCACACCTTAAAAGAGTCCAGAAGCTGGAGCCGGATGCTGGGAGTCGGAACCATCGGCGCGCTGAATGATGCCATTGCATCCGGGCGTGGGGAGGAGATCATTCTGCTGCAGGAGGCACTTCAGGAGGAGCGGATCGGATCTCTCGCAGCCCAGATAGCTGCTGCCAGGAGCGGGGGACGGGATGGAGGAATCAAGTTTATTATGATTGCAGGGCCGTCTTCCTCCGGAAAGACATCCTTTTCCAACCGTCTGTCCATTCAGCTTACGGCAAAAGGCTTAAAGCCGCATCCAATCGGATTGGACGATTATTATGTGGATCGGGACAAGTGCCCGAGGGATGAGAATGGCAACTTCGACTTTGAGTGTCTGGAGTCTTTGGATGTGGAACTCTTCAACCAGGATATGACAAAGCTTTTGAATGGGGAAGAGGTATCGATGCCTTCCTTCAATTTCAAGACCGGCAGGAGAGAGTATCGGGGAAGAACGTTAAAGCTTGGACCGGAGGACATTCTGGTCATTGAGGGAATTCATGGATTGAATGATAAGCTGTCCTATTCCCTTCCGGCAGAGAGTAAGTTTAAGATCTATATCTCTGCGCTGACACAGCTGAACATTGATGAGCATAATCCGCTTCCCACTACGGACGGGCGTCTGCTCCGCCGCATTGTGAGGGATGCGAGAACCCGTGGAACCAGCGCCCAGGAGACTATTGCCATGTGGGATTCTGTGCGCCGGGGAGAGGAAAAGTATATTTTCCCATTCCAGGACAGCGCGGATGTGATGTTCAATTCGGCGCTTATTTACGAGATCGCTGTGTTGAAGGTGTATGCGGAGCCTCTGTTGTTCCAGATTCCGAGGGACAGTGAAGAGTATCTGGAGGCAAAGCGGCTGTTGAAGTTTCTGGATTATTTTCTGCCACTTCCGGCAGAGGGCATCCAGCAGAGCTCGCTGATCAGAGAGTTTATAGGGGGGAGCTGTTTTAACGTATAACAACAGTTCAGCCATGTGCATCACAATGATGTCGTGGCGTGCTTGCACGGCAAAGACATCATTGTGATGCACATGAGGTGAGCGCCCAAATATGAGCAAAATTAGCTGCGAAGCAGCGGGAAAGCACGGGAACCGTGCGATTTTGCGAATATTTGGGTGCAGCTGAATTGGTAGTGAAAACAGTTTGCAACCCAAAATATTTTATGATATAATGAGCGGAAGCGAATTATATCACGCGCGAATGCGCATAGGTATCAGCCGCAGGCTTATCATGTGCGAAGCACATGATATAGTATCTACGCATTGTGCAGGACAGGTGATCGCGGCTGCAAGTGGAGAAATCCCGCAGGTGAGGAAAGTCCGGGCTTCATAGGGCAGGATGCCGGTTAACGGCCGGTGGAGGAAACTCTAAGGAAAGTGCAACAGAAAGCAAACCGCCACAAGGAGCACTTGCCATGCAATTCCCTTCGGGAAGGCAAGTGCGCAGGAGTTGCATCTTTGATGCCTCTCAGTGGTAAGGGTGGAAGGGCAGTGTAAGAGACTACCGCTCCTCTGGTAACAGAGGGGGCATTGTAAACCCCATTCGAAGCAAGACCGAAACAAAGCGTTGACGTGGCCCGCCAGCTTTAGGTAGGTCGCTTGAGGCGGCTGGCGACAGTCGTCCTAGATAGATGATCACCCAACGACATAACCCGGCTTATCGTTCTGCTCAATGCAACTTATAAACAGATTCTAAACTCTTTCTTAAAAGACAATACGTCAGTTGACGTGGAATCTTTTGGAGAGTAAGATGCTACTTGTAGCACTTGGTAGTAATGAGTGCTGAAAGTAGCATTTTTGTTATCACCAAATATCAAGAAAGAGGCTGTGACTATGAGAGAAAAATTATACCGATTCATGTCGGGACGAAACGGAATGGATGAACTGGCGCGGATGCAATCCTGGGTTGTGCTGATTCTGCTTCTGCTGGGACTTTTTACGAGACTGGGGATATTCAGTATTCTGGCGCTGGCGTTAATGATTTATATGTATTTCAGAGTTTTCTCCAGGAACACAGCGAAGCGATATGAGGAAAACCAGAAGTATGTGAATTTCAGATACAACTGTACCGTGCAGTGGAACAAGAAGAAAAAGCGCATGCAGCAGATGAAGACTTATCGCTTTTTCAAATGTCCGACCTGCAAGCAGGAAGTAAGAGTTCCTAAGGGTCACGGCAAGATCGAAATCTCCTGCCCGAAATGCAGAGAGAAGTTCATCCGCAAGTCATAAGCGAGTATAGAGGAGATCCAATGTTTGGCTATATCAATGTAAACAGTCAGGAATTATCGGAAGAAAATAAGCAGATGTATCGCTCTTATTACTGCGGACTGTGCAGAAGTCTGCGCGACTTTTGCGGAGCAAAGGGACAGGTGCTCTTAAATTATGATATGACCTTTCTGGTGGTGCTCCTGACCGGACTGTATGAGCCTAAGACGGAGAGTGCGCAGTTTACCTGTATGGTTCATCCGGTCAAAAAGCGTCTGTACCGCACCAATGAGATTCAGGATTATGCGGCACAGATGAATGTGCTTTTGGCATACTACAATCTTGTGGATGACTGGAAGGATGATAAGAGCTACACCAAGAAGACCTTTGCGGCTATGCTGAAAAGTGATTACGAACGGGTGGCAGAAAACTATCCAAGACAGACGAAAGCGGTGGAACGTTATATCGAGAAGCTGGCAGAGTACGAGGAGAACAAGGAGACAAACATTGATCTGGTAGCGGGACTTACCGGAGAAATGTTGGGAGAAATATTTGCATGGAGAGAAGACGAGTGGTATGATGAGCTGAGGACACTTGGCTTTTATCTGGGCAAATTTGTGTATCTCATGGATGCGTATGAGGATTTCAGACAGGATGAGAAGAAGGATTCCTACAATCCTCTGCGTTTTATGGAGACAGAGGATGAGCAGGAATTTGAGACTCTTTGCCGGCTCATGATGACCAGTATGATGTCGGAGTGTGCCAAGTCCTTCGAGCGGCTGCCGATTCTTCTGCATGCGGATATTTTGAGGAACATCCTCTACTCCGGTGTGTGGTCCAAGTATGAATATCTGCAACTGAAACGAAAGAAGAAAAAGAACCGAAACAATAGTAATCATAACATAGGGGAAAAAGCATGACAGACCCATATCAGGTGCTGGGAATCAGCCGCAGCGCCTCGGATGAAGAAATCAAGAAGGCATACCGGACGTTGAGCCGTAAATATCATCCGGATGCAAATGTAAACAATCCTAATAAAGAGCAGGCAGAAGAACGCTTCAAGCAGGTGCAGCAGGCGTATGACCAGATTATGAAGGAACGCCAGCAGGGAACTTCCGGAAATTACGGCAGCACCGGAAGGACAGGCGGTTCCCGTACTGCGCAGGAAGGACCGTTCGGAGGTTTCTCCGGCACATATTATTATGGCAATAATACGTATCGTTCCGCGAATCAGGAGCAGTCGCCAAAGATGCAGGCGGCCATCAATTATCTGCGCAACCGAAGCTTCGAGGAAGCGCTCCATGTGCTGAACGATATTCCGTTTTCCGAGCGCAGCGGGCGTTGGTATTACTACAGCGCCATGGCCAATCAGGGAATGGGGAATACCGCTACGGCCTTAGAGCACATCAATCGTGCGGTGTCTTTGGAACCCAGCAACCTGGAGTATCGTCAGTTTCAGCAGAACCTGCAGTATGGCGGCACCTGGTATACCAATATGGGAAGCAGCTACGAACGCCCATACAGCAGTTACAACAATTTCTGTATGAGCCTTCTGTGTATGCAGATTCTGTGCAGCTGCTGTTGCAGACCGTGTTAACACTTACCCATGTTCGGGTTACATGTCATCCGGGATTCCGTCAAGGTCGATATCCAGGCTCTTGGCACTGATATCCATGGTGTTTAGGGTGCGTCTCTTTAAGCGCGCTGCTTCGGACGCTTTGAGCAGATAGGACTTGATCTCTTTTCCGTGTTTGATGTGGATCAGCTTGAGCTCAGAGTCCGTCACATCACCGGTGTAACAGATTAAGGTAGCCAGACCGAAAATGCGCTCGATCAGAGAGGCCGTGAGCTTGACATCCTGAATCTTGTACATGTAGCAGTCATCCTCCACCGTATTCAAAAGCCCCCGGTCTGTTGTGAGCAGACTCGGCGTAATCGTGTATTTGGTAAATGTCCAGGGAAGACCGAAGAACAGTATGCGCTTCCGCTCCGTAAACATTACCTCATCTTCATTGTCCATGGTATTCTCTAATATCTTTTCATCAGCCATTTGCTTACCCTCCCAATTCCCATGATTTCATTTTGGTTTTCATTTGATTTTTCTTTTGATTTTACAAAAAAATTCTCTATTTTATTGTA
This sequence comes from uncultured Lachnospiraceae bacterium, assembly GCA_945868435.1. Classification (GTDB taxonomy): domain Bacteria; phylum Bacillota; class Clostridia; order Lachnospirales; family Lachnospiraceae; genus Roseburia. Next base: position 28,798 of record CAMBLG010000018.1, on the reverse strand, counting down.
CTAAAAAAATATAAAAATGCAATGTATTTTATCTTGAAATCGGGTCAGCATTATTATATGATAGTGAAAATGCATAAACGTAGGAGGAAGAATATGAGACATCTTATGAGTCCTCTGGATTTCACGGTGGAGGAGCTGGACACCCTGTTGGATCTGGCCGGAGACATCGAGAAGAACCCAGACAAATATGCCCATGCATGTGACGGCAAAAAGCTTGCCACCTGTTTTTATGAGCCAAGTACAAGAACCCGGTTGAGCTTTGAGGCGGCCATGCTGAACCTGGGGGGATCTGTGTTAGGTTTTGCCAGTGCTGATTCTTCTTCAGCGGCGAAGGGTGAGAGCATTTCTGACACAATCCGTGTGATTTCCTGCTATGCAGATATATGCGCAATGCGCCATCCGAAGGAGGGCGCGGCACTTGTTGCATCCCAGAAGTCTAAGATTCCGGTCATCAACGCGGGAGACGGCGGACATCAGCATCCGACCCAGACGCTGACAGATCTGTTGACCATTCGTTCCCTGAAAGGAAGACTGAATGATCTGACCATCGGCCTGTGTGGAGATTTGAAATTTGGTCGGACGGTGCATTCTTTGATCAATGCGCTGATCCGCTATGACAACGTGAAGTTTGTATTGATTTCCCCGGAGGAACTGAGACTTCCGGATTACATCAGAGAGGACGTGCTGGTGGCCAACGGCGTGGAGTTCAAGGAGATGGAGCGGCTGGAAGATGCCATGGGAGAGCTGGATGTGCTCTACATGACAAGAGTGCAGAGGGAGCGCTTTTTCAATGAGGAGGACTACGTCCGCCTGAAAGATTTCTATATTCTGACCAAGGAGAAGATGGAACTGGCGAGACCGGACATGCTTGTGCTGCACCCACTGCCTCGGGTTAACGAGATCTCTGTCGAGGTGGATGATGACCCGAGAGCGGCTTATTTTAAGCAGGCACAGTATGGCGTGTATGTGCGCATGGCATTGATCCTGACGTTGCTGGAGGCTGCAAAGGAGGACGAACATGCTTAATATCAGTGGAATTCACGAGGGCTTTGTTCTGGACCATATTCAGGCGGGAATGAGTCTTCAGATTTATCATGACTTAAAGCTGGACAAGCTGGATTGTACCGTGGCAATCATCAAGAATGCCAAGAGTAATAAGATGGGGAAGAAGGATATTATCAAGGTGGAATGTCCGGTGGAGGCGCTTGATCTGGACATCCTTGGTTTTATCGATCACAACATTACCGTCAATGTAATTAAGGGGGATACGATCGTTGAGAAGAAAATTCTGACGCTGCCGAAGCAGGTCAAGAATGTGATTAAGTGCAAAAATCCCAGATGCGTCACTTCCATTGAACAGGAGCTGGATCAGATTTTCCTGTTGACGGATGAGGAAAAGGAAGTGTACCGCTGCAAATACTGCGAGGAGAAATATGTGAATCCCAACCGCAGAAGAAGCCATTAACGGAGGACGGATATACACAAAAAAGGAGACATCTCGTAGGGAGAGTCTCCTTTTTTGTGCCCTGCCTTTACTTACGCCAAAGAAGATTGTTTTTCTTCCATATAGCATAAGAGCCGTTCAAAGACAAGGCCCGCCGCAACCCAGAAGGGAAAATAATCCAATCGTACTACTCCATTAATATGCAGCAGACTGTCGGAATAGTCCCACGGACACGCCGAAAAAAGTTTGAGAATGCTTCCACTTATAAATTCCGTGGCCGTGATGCCGCATGCATAGAGAATTCCCCTTCCGAGGACAGGCCAATGTTCAATTTTCTTATAAATCGGACCGATGACCGCTGCCATACCATAGATGGGAAACATCCAGACGGAGGTTCGTCCGGTGAGGCGGAAGTCCCCCTGCAACAGAGTGGCAAAGGAGGTGAAGAGTATCTCCATGCACCAGCCGGTTAATCCGCAAATAAAAAATGTTTTTCGGTTCATGCTATCAGTATCTCCTGACGCAGATAGAATATGCATGGTTATGCTTGAAAAAATGACAAAAGACATATATGATATATGAGGAGTTTTTTGCGTTTTGAAACGTATGATTGAGTAAACATGAGTGAGAATACACAGACGAAAGCGCCGACTGTCTATGCCAATGTCATCGTGGACATATCGGTGGACAAATTGGATAAAACGTTTCAGTATCTTGTGCCCCCGGAACTAATGGAGAACATTGCGGTAGGGGTTCAGGTGGACATTCCTTTCGGAAAGAGAATTATAACCGGATATGTGATTGAGCTTACCGATCAGCCGGAATGGGACGTGGAACGGATCCGCCCTCTGCTTGGAATCCGAAAGGGAAGTGTTGCCATCGAATCCCAGCTGATCGCGCTGGCCGGCTGGATGCGAAGAAATTACGGTTCTACCATGAATCAGGCATTGAAGACGGTTATTCCCATCAAGCAGAAGACCAAAAGTGTTGAGAAGCGGAGTGTCGAGCTTTTGCTTCCGGAAACCAGAGCGAGGGCCAAGCTGGCGTTGTATGAAAGCAAACACAGCAAGGCGAAGGCGAGGCTTTTGCGGGAGCTGATCGGTCAGCAGGTGTTGGACTATGGATTGGTGACGCAGAAACTAAATGTCTCGGCGGCGACGATACGGGCAATGGAGCAGGAGAATATCCTTGCGGTCCATTCCACTGCGAGCTATCGCAATCCGGTGGCACATCTGACGAAGCAGGAATATCATAAGATATTGAATGAAGAACAGCAGCGTGTTGTGGATGAAGTGAGTCTCGACATGGACAGGGGGAATCCGCAGACTTATCTCCTGCAGGGGGTAACCGGAAGCGGCAAGACCGAGGTGTATATGGAACTGATCGCCCGTGTCCTTGAGAAGGGGCAGCAGGCCATCGTACTGATTCCCGAGATTGCATTGACCTATCAGACGGTCATGCGGTTTTATAACCGGTTTGGAGACCGGGTTTCCATTATGAATTCCAGACTGTCGGGAGGGGAACGCTATGATCAGTTCGAGCGTGCCAAGGCGGGAGACATCGATATCATGATTGGTCCGCGATCGGCGCTTTTTACCCCGTTTGAACGGCTGGGCCTCATCATTATTGACGAGGAACATGAGAATTCGTACAAGAGTGAGACGGCACCGCGGTATCATGCCAGAGAGGTGGCCATCCAGAGGGCGAGGATGAATCGCGCCAGTGTGATCTTGGGCTCGGCTACGCCGTCGGTGGACAGCTTTTATCAGGTGGAACAGGGCAACTACCGGTTACTCACCCTCACGGAGAGGGTTGACCACAAACCGCTGCCGGAATGTGAGATCGTGGATATGCGAAAAGAATTGATGGAGGGGAATCGCTCCATCTTGAGCGTACGCCTGCAGGAACTGATGGAGGACCGGCTGAATAAGGGCCAGCAGATCATGCTTTTTTTAAACCGCAGAGGGTTATCGGGATTTCTTTCATGCAGAGCGTGCGGATATGTGGTAAAATGTCCTCATTGCGATGTGTCCTTAAGTTTACATCAGGGGCACCGGATGATCTGCCACTATTGCGGATACGAAGAGCCGGAACCGCAGGTGTGCCCGTCCTGCGGCAGCAAGTATCTGGGAAGCTTCAAGGCAGGCACACAGCGGATAGAGGAACTGGTGCAGAAACGGTTTCCGTCTGCCCGGATCATGCGCATGGACTTTGATACCACCAGGGCCAAGGATTCCTATGAGAAAATTTTGTCGGCCTTTGCCAATCAGGAGGCGGATATCCTGATCGGAACGCAGATGATCGTCAAAGGTCACGACTTTTCCAATGTGACACTGGTGGGAGTGCTGGCAGCAGACATGTCGCTGCATGTCAGCGATTTTCACGCGGCAGAGCGCACCTTTCAGCTTCTGACACAGGCAGTGGGGCGTGCGGGCCGGGGCCGTCAGCCGGGACAGGCAGTCATTCAGACTTATGATCCGGAGAATTACGCCATTGTTGCGGCCAGAAATCAGGATTACCGGGCCTTTTACGACAAAGAGATTGCGTATCGGTACATGATGTCGTATCCGCCGGTCTGGAATATGCTGGTGGTGCACTGCACCGGAGCAGTACTCGAGAAGGTGGAGGAGACTGCGGATCTTGTAGCGGAGCTGCTTAAGAAGCAGGTGGTGGAGCGGGCATTTCGGATTCATGTTGTGGGTCCGGCGGATGCGGCGGTTGCCAAGGTGAATGATGTGTATCGCAAGGTCGTTTACCTAAAGGGGGAACAGTATGAAGAACTGGTGCAGATGAAGGATGCGCTGGAGAACTATTGCCAAAGCCAAAACGCTTTTTCCGGTGCCCTGATACAATTTGACTTTAACCCGGCCACCGGGTTCTGAATAGATCAGTTACAGAAGAATCACATAGAACAGACTGGAAGATGGAACAGTAGTAAGGAGGATAATTATGGCACTTAGAACAATTCGTACACAGGGAGACCCGGTACTTGGAAAGGTATGCAGGGAAGTGACGGAGATGACACCGAAGCTTAAGATCCTGATCGAGGATATGCTTGAGACTATGTATGAGGCCAATGGCGTAGGACTTGCGGCACCTCAGGTGGGGATTTTGCGCAGAGTGGTGGTGATTGATGTGGGAGAGGGCCCAATTGTCATGGTGAACCCGACGATTCTTGAGTCTTCCGGAGAACAGACCGGGGATGAGGGCTGTCTCAGCATTCCGGGGAAGGCCGGAGTGGTAACCAGACCGAATTATGTGAAGGCAAGCTTCTTAAACGAGGATATGGAGACCTGCGAGATCGAGGGAACGGAGCTTCTTGCAAGGGCAATCTGCCATGAGTTGGAGCATCTGGACGGACATCTGTATGTGGAAAAAGTCGAGGGTGGCTTACACGATGTAGTATACGAAGACGAGGATGGCGAATAATATGAGAGTAGTATTTATGGGAACACCGGATTTTTCGGTGAGTATTCTGGAGGCGATCGTTCAGGCGGGACATGAGGTCGTGCTTGCGGTGACACAGCCGGATAAGCCTAAGGGACGAGGCAAAGCCGAACAGTTTCCTCCGGTAAAGGAATGTGCCTTAAAGCACGGAATTGAGGTGTTTCAGCCGGTGCGGATCCGGGATGATGCCAATGTGGAGTATTTGAAGAAATATGAGGCGGATATTATGGTTGTGGCGGCTTTTGGACAGATTCTGCCCAAGAGTATCCTGGACATGCCAAAGTACGGATGCCTGAATGTTCATGCGTCCCTGCTTCCGAAGTATCGGGGGGCAGCGCCAATTCAGTGGGCGGTCATCAACGGAGATGAGATTACCGGTGTCACCACCATGCGTATGGATGTGGGAATCGATACCGGTGACATGATCGCAAAGCGTGAGGTTCGTCTGAGCGAAGATGAGACAGGCGGAAGTCTGTTTGACAAGCTGGCAGAGGTGGGCGCGCAGCTCTGTGTGGAGACCATGGATATGCTGGAAAAGGGAACGGCGGTGTTTACGCCGCAGAACAATGAGGCCAGCAGCCATACAAGCATGATCAACAAGGAACTGGGGAACATTGATTGGAATAAGTCTGCTGTAGAGATCGAGCGGCTGATCCGTGGCTTAAATCCGTGGCCCAGCGCGTATACCTATCTGGACGGGAAGACCTTCAAGATCTGGAAGGCCCGTGTGGTAGAGGGCAGCAGTGAGTATCAGCCGGGACAGATGTATCCTGCCGGCAAAGGAAAGCTGTGTGTACAGACAGGAGACGGAATGCTTGAGCTTCTGGAGGTGCAGCTTGAGGGCAAAAAGCGTATGGACATCGCTTCCTTCTGCAATGGGTATCCCATTCAGGCGGGAACTTTTTTGAGGGCTTAGGCGAGGAAAGGAGACACATATGTATTTATATTGGGATCCAACCTATATTCTTGTGATTATCGGCGCGATCATCTGTATGCTAGCATCGGCCGGAGTCAAGTCAACCTTTAACAAATATTCCAGATACCGCAGCATGTCGGGAATGACAGGGGCACAGGCTGCAGAGCGCATTTTGCGGGCAGCGGGTATTATGGATGTGCAGATACGCCACGTGTCCGGGAGCCTGACCGATCACTACAATCCGTCCAACAAGACCTTAAATTTGTCGGACATCGTGTGCAATTCCAACTCTGTGGCAGCGGTAGGCGTTGCAGCTCATGAGTGTGGACATGCAATTCAGCATGCGAGAGGATATGTTCCGTTGCGCCTTCGGAGCGCGTTTGTTCCGGTGGCAAATTTCGGGTCAGCTCTGGCGTGGCCGGTCATTCTCATCGGAGCATTTATGAACAACAGTATGTCCATGACGATCATTAATATCGGTATCATACTTTTTTCGTTTGCGGTACTCTTTCAGTTAATCACTCTCCCGGTGGAGTTTGATGCTTCCAGAAGAGCCATGATGATGCTCAGAGAGCAGGGTATCTTAGGGGAGCAGGAACTGAGTAAGACAGGCAAGGTGCTTCGGGCCGCCGCGCTTACCTATGTGGCGTCCGCTGCCGCGGCGATTCTGCAGCTCTTAAGAGTGATCCTGTTGTTCGGAGGAAGACGAAACGATGACTAACGGAGTCAATACCAGAGCGCTGGCACTGGATATGCTGCTGGCGATTAACGAGGAGGGGCAGTACAGTCATCTTGTGCTTCGTCAGGTGTTGGACAAGTATCAATATCTGTCCAAGCAGGAGCGGGCGTTTCTTACCCGCCTGACGGAAGGAACGGTGGAGCGCGGGCTGACGCTGGATTATGTGATTGACGCATTTTCCAAGACAAAGGTGCATAAAATGAAGCCTGTGATTCGCAACGTGTTGCGGATGGGCGTCTATCAGCTTTTGTATATGGATGGGGTGCCGGATTCCGCGGTGTGCAATGAGGCGGTGAAGCTTGTGAGAAAACGCGGACTGTCCGGTTTATCCGGTTTTGTGAACGGCGTGTTGCGGAACATCGCAAGGCAGGCGGATGCCATCTCATGGCCCAAGGAAGAGGAACATCCGGTTCAGGCGTTAAGCGTCCGATATTCCGTGCCGGAATGGATCGTCCGGGAGTGGCTGAACAGTTATGGACCAGCGCAGACAAGAGAGATGCTTGCGGCGCTGGGAGAGGAATCGAAGCTTACAATTCGTACTAACACGGGTAAATGCACACCGGAGGAGCTTCGGGTGTCATTGGAAGCCCAGGGGGTACGTGTGGAGCCGGTGGGCAACATTCCCTATGGGTTTTCCCTGTCCGGGTATGATTATCTGGGCTCACTGGATGCGTTTCGGAAGGGATGGTTCTATGTGCAGGATCTGAGCTCCATGCAGGTGGCAATTACCGCGAACCCGAAGCCGGGGGACTACATAATCGATGTGTGTGCGGCTCCCGGTGGAAAAAGCACCCATATGGCGGAACTCTTGCAGGGAACCGGCATGGTCGAGGCGAGAGACCTGACCGAATACAAAGTCGGATTGATCGAGGAGAATATTATAAAGCATGGTCTTACCAACATGAAGGCGGTGCAGATGGATGCTACAGTAGCGGATGCTGATTCGGAAGGCAAAGCAGATGTTTTGGTGTGTGACCTGCCCTGTTCCGGCTTGGGGGTTATGGGCCGCAAGACCGATATCCGTTACAAGATGACGGAAGAGCAGGCAAAGGAGCTTTCTGCACTGCAGCGCCGAATCCTGGATACGGTGCATACGTATGTGAAACCCGGCGGAACCCTGGTATACAGCACCTGTACGGTCCGAAAGAGTGAAAACGAGGAGAATGTTTCCTGGTTCGTGCAGAAATATCCCGCTTTTTCGGTGGAATCCATGCAGCAGATGTTTCCGAGGGATGGACATGATGGATTTTTCCTTGCCAGATTGGTGAGGGAGCCGGGAAGATAGACGGAGAGAAGTCATGAAGAATAAGATGGATATCAAGTCTTTGAATATGGAGGAACTGACAGCATTTGTCGTGGGACTTGGAGAGAAGAAATTCCGCGGCAAACAGCTGTATGAGTGGCTGCATGTAAGGCAGGCGGCTTCCTTTGACGAGATGACGAATCTCTCAAAGGAGTTCAGGGAGCGGCTGAAAGAAACCTGTGAGCTGGTGTGCCTGCGGCAGGTGGATGTTCAGATTTCAGCGATAGACGGCACAAGAAAATATCTGTTTGCGTTGTCGGATGGCAATGTCATTGAGAGTGTGCTGATGCGCTATAAGCACGGCAATTCCGTATGCATTTCCTCCCAGGTCGGCTGCAGGATGGGCTGCAGATTCTATGCTTCAACCCTGGATGGGCTTGTGCGCGGTCTTGCGCCTTCCGAGATGCTGGATCAGATTTATCGGATTTCGAAGGACATCGGAGAACGGATTTCCAATGTGGTGGTTATGGGAACCGGAGAGCCCATGGATAATTTTGATAACCTGCTGAAGTTCATTGAGCTTTTGACTGATGAGAACGGACTTCACATAAGCCAGCGAAATCTTACAGTCTCCACCTGTGGGATTGTGCCGCGGATGCGTGAACTTGCGGATCAAAAACTGGCGATCACATTGGCATTGTCGCTGCATGCTTCCAACCAGAAAAAGCGTTTGTCTCTGATGCCGGTGGCAAACAAGTACGAGATCCATGAGGTGGTGGATGCATGCCGATACTATTTTGCGCAGACCGGGCGTCGGGTGACTTTTGAGTACAGTCTGGTGGGAGGTGTCAACGATACGGATGAGGATGCGGCGGAGTTGTCGCAACTGATCCGAGGCATGAACTGCCATGTGAATCTTATCCCGGTAAACCCAATTAAGGAGAGGGATTATGTGCAGTCGGACACGGAGTCGATACAGGCGTTTAAAGCCAAATTGGAGAAGAATGGAATCAATGTCACCGTGCGCAGGGAGATGGGACGGGATATCGATGGCGCATGCGGACAACTGAGACGAAAGCACATGAATATTGAATCTTAATCGATATTATGTTATGATAATGTGAATGGATTTTTATGTACAAGAGAAAGGATAAAGCGGATGAAAACGTATTCCATAACGGATACCGGTGTCTTGCGCGAGATGAATCAGGATTACTGCTTTGCATCGGACACACCCGTTGGAAACCTTCCGAACCTCTACATTGTAGCGGACGGAATGGGAGGACATAAGGCGGGCGATTACGCCTCACGGTACACAACTCAGCGAGTGGTTGCATCCGTGACGAGGAACCCGGGTCAAGAACCGGTTTCAATCTTAAAAGAAGCCATAGTCAAGGCCAATCAGCTTCTGATGGAGGAAGCAAGGGAGGATAGGGATAAGCTTGGCATGGGAACAACACTTGTTGCGGCTACGATTGTCGATAACAAATTGTATGTGGCCAATGTCGGGGATAGCCGGTTGTATGTTGTGAATCGGGATATCAGACAGATAACAAGGGATCACTCCTATGTGGAGGAGATGGTAAGGCTTGGCAAGGTGGATGCCAGCCAGGCGAGAGTGCACCCGGATAAAAATATTATCACCAGGGCAATCGGGGCTTCCGAAGATGTGGAGGCAGACTTCTTTGAGGTAGAACTTGTGGAGAATGATCGGATTTTGATCTGTACAGACGGCCTCACCAACATGGTTGAAGATTCTGTCATCTGTGATGTAATTCGATCCGATGCGGATCAGGAAGCGCGGGGCCAGAAGCTTGTTGCGCTTGCCAACCATAATGGCGGAAGAGATAATATTACAGTTATGATCATAGAACCATTTATATAATGAGGTGAAGGCATGTTGACAGTTGGAACATATTTAGCAGATCGCTACGAGATTCTCGATAAGATAGGCGCAGGCGGAATGTCTGATGTATATAAGGCGAAGGATCATATCCTTGGCCGGTTTGTTGCAATCAAGGTACTTAAGGCAGAGTTTTCGGATGACAGAAGTTTTGTCACAAAGTTCCGCACGGAGGCACAATCCGCAGCGGGATTGGAGCATCCGAACATTGTGAATATTTACGATGTCGGAAGTGAGGATGGTCTCTATTACATTGTGATGGAATATGTCGAGGGCATTACGTTAAAGACATATATTGAGAAAAAGGGGCAGCTTTCCTTTAAGGAGTCAGTCAGCATTGCAATCCAGGTTGCACGAGGTATTGAGGCTGCTCACAATAAGCAGATTACGCACCGTGATATCAAGCCGCAGAACATTATGATCTCCACAGAGGGAAAAGTAAAGGTGACAGACTTTGGTATTGCGAGAGCTGCATCGGCCAACACCATCAGCTCGGATGTGATGGGGTCTGTGCACTACTCCTCTCCGGAGCAGGCAAGAAATGGCTTTGTAGACGGCAGAAGCGATATCTATTCTCTGGGTATTGTCATGTACGAGATGGTTACCGGACGTGTTCCGTTTGACGGGGATACGACGGTGGCAGTTGCAATTCAGCATCTGCAGGAGGATATGGTCGAGCCCAGTGCTTATGCGCCAAATCTTCCGATCAGTATGGAGAAGATCATTTTAAAATGTACGCAGAAGAATCCGGATCGTCGTTATCAGACGATCGGAGAACTATTGAAGGATCTGCGGGAGGCGTTGAAGAACCCGGATGAGGATTTTGTGAAGATTGCGCCGGTGGTTGACAACAGCAAAACCAAAGTGATCAGCGAGGATGAATTAAAGCAGATCAAAGACAGAGGTGTGGAACCGGCTGCCTCGGAGAGAGAGGCAGACGGACCGGTACTCCCTGCTGGATTGAAACCGGAAGAGGATGATGAGGAGGAAGAAGAGGAAGGACTCAATCCGAAGCTGGATAAAGCAGTTACGGTCTTTGGCATTATCATGGCTGCTGTTATCCTGATTGTCATCATTTATCTGATCGGCAGTGTATTTGGCTTGTTCCGCTACCGTGACAAAGGGGATAAGGAGAACAGTGAGTCTCAGCAGACTGAGAGTCAGATTGATACAGAAACCCAGGCGGATACCCAGACGTTGGTTACCATGGTCAACCTGATTGATAAGATGAAAGAGGATGCGCAGGATGAACTGGATCAGATGGGCTTGTATATGTTTGTGATTGCGACCCAGAAGTCCGATAAACCGGCAGGAACGATTCTTGACCAGGATATTGCAGCGGGAACTCAGGTTCCGGAGGGAACAACCGTCAATGTAGTGATTGCCGGTACGGAGAATATTGATTATTCTCAGGGCGGTTCCAATGAGGAGACTGTTACCGTCAAGGATGTTACCGGAATGATGGAAAACGATGCGGTGAAAACCTTAGAGAGTCAGCAGCTTCAGCCAATCAAGGAGTATGAGTACAGTGACAGCGTGGATGCAGGTAAGGTTATCCGTCAGACCCCGACAGGTGGATCTTCCGTTGCGCCGAACAGCCGCGTGACTATCGTGATCAGCCAGGGAAAGAAATCTGTTACTGTGCCGAGCGTGCTTGGTGATTCGGAGGAGAGCGCTGTAAATACGCTGGAGTCTATGGGACTTGAGGTCGTCATAGACGAGGCTTACAGTGATTCCGTAGAGGAAGGTAAGGTCATCAGCCAGAGCGTGAAGAGCGGCAAGACCGTTCCGGCGGGAACGAAGATTACCATTACCATCAGTCTGGGTACGGAGGATGTAAGCTACAGCTACAATGGTTCTTACAGTGCACCGGCGGATGCGGTCAGTGCAAGCTATACGTTGACAGAGAGTGACGGAACGACCCATAGCGGCTCCGCGGATGTGAACGGCTCTCTTTCTGTCAGCTTCAGTGATTTGGCAAGCAGTTCCGGAACCTTGGAAATCGTGTGGACCATTGTCGCAGTGGATGAAGAGGGATTGTCCGAAACTACCACAAGCACGGAGTCACACAGTGTAACCTTCACGAAGCAATAGGTATGGCATGCAGGGAAAGATAGTAAAAGGAATTTCCGGTTTCTATTACGTATACGTGATAGGAACCGGAATTTATGAATGTAAAGCGAAAGGCGTATTTCGCAAGCAGGGAATCAAGCCCTTAGTGGGAGACATGGTGGAGATTGCCGTCATTGATGAGGACAAGCATATCGGTAACGTGGAAGAATTGCTTCCGCGTAAGAATGCGCTGGTCCGTCCGGCAGTTGCCAATATTGACATGGCACTGGTTATTTTTGCAGCGGCGAAACCGCAGCCGAATTTGAATCTGTTGGATCGCTTTCTGTGTATGATGGAATACCAGAAGGTTCCGGTGACCATCTGTTTTAATAAGCGGGATCTGGTGACGGAGGAGGAGCAGGAGGCCTTGCGGCAGATTTATGCGGCAGCCGGGTATCCGATTCTTTTTGTGAGTGCCAGGACAAAAGATGGAATTCCGGGATTGAAGGCGCTGCTTAAAGGAAAGACGACAACGGTAGCCGGGCCATCCGGTGTGGGAAAATCCTCTTTGATCAATGAACTGCAATCGGAGATTCATATGCAGACCGGCGGGATCAGCGAAAAGATTGAGAGGGGAAAGCATACCACCCGCCATTCGGAAATTATTCCGATCTTTCCGGATGAGGGACAGGACGAAGGGATGCCGTCTTTTATTATGGATACTCCGGGATTTAGCTCCATGGATGTGCCGGGATTGGAAAAGGAACAGCTTTGGACCTGTTATCCGGAATTTATTCCTTACGAGAAGAACTGTCGTTTTATTGGGTGCAGTCATATAAATGAGCCGGACTGTGGTGTGAAGGAGGCTCTTGCGCAGGGAAATATTCATCCTCTGCGTTACGAGAACTATTGTCTTCTGTATGAGGAGATGAAAAATATTCGCAAATATTAGGAGGGAAACATGAACTGTTTATCGCCATCGATCCTGGCGGCAGATTTTTCCATGCTGGGAGATCAAATCAGACAATTGGATGAGGCAGGAGCAGCATATGTGCACATCGATGTGATGGATGGAAACTTTGTGCCGAGTATCTCGTTTGGATTTCCAATCATTTCTTCGATTCGGGGTTGTACAGAGCGCATGTTTGACGTGCATTTGATGGTGGAAGAGCCCATTCGCTATATCGAAGAGTTTGCCCGGGTGGGAGCGGATATTATTACGGTTCATGCGGAAGCTTGCAAGCATCTTGACCGTACGATCGACACCATTAAGGAGCAGGGCCTTTTGGCAGGTGTGGCAATCAATCCGGCGACACCCGTAACTGCAATCCGGCATACGCTGGACAAGGTGGATATGGTGCTTGTCATGACGGTTAATCCGGGCTTCGGAGGACAAAAGCTGATTCCCTACACACTGGATAAGGTACGGGAAATCAAGGCGATGATCGATGCACAGGGGGCAAAGGTTGACATCGAAGTGGATGGCGGCATCACATTGAATAATGTGGAAACAGTGATGGATGCGGGAGCGAACATTATCGTGGCCGGTTCTGCCGTGTTTAAGGGAGAGATTAAGGAAAACGTATCGCGTTTTCTGGAGATTATGAGCTGAAAGCTCGATAATTATATGGGGGGACGTAATGAAATATTTAATTGTAACCGGGGGAGAGTGTGACGACAAATTTGCTACAGAAGTAATCAAGCAAGGTGGATTTGAGGTGATCATTGCAGTGGATTCGGGGATGGAGCTTCTGTATCAGATGCACATCCAGCCGGATATCATTGTTGGGGATTTTGATTCGGTAAATCCGGATACACTGGAACATTTTCGAAGTCAGGAGCAGATCGATATCTGTATATTGAACCCGGTGAAGGACGATACAGATACGGAGCATGCCATTCGTGAAGCTATCAGCCGTGGTGCAGACGATATTACGATTCTTGGGGCAACGGGAAGCAGGATGGATCATGTCCTCGGGAGCATTGCACTTCTTGGGATCGGGTTGGAGGAGCGGATGGATATCCAGATTCTGGATGCTAATAACCGCATCCGCATGATTGATGGACCGCTCACTATTAGGAGGGACGAGCAATATGGGAATTTTGTTTCTCTGATTCCGTACATGGGAGATGTGACAGGGGTGACGCTTACGGGCTTTCGATATCCGCTTCAGGACTACACTATGGGTGGATTTAATTCTCTTGGCATCAGCAATGAGATCGTGGAGGATGAGGGACAGATCGACCTGAAGGCAGGGTATCTGCTAGTGATCGAGTCGAGGGACTAAAATCGAATAGGAATAACAAAATAAGGGCAAATAATTGCTCTTATTTTGTTTGCTTGAATATAATATATAAGTGTGATATTTTCAAAGCAAAAGTAGATATAACAAATCGAAGAAGGAGCGATGAAAAAGATGATAAAAGTATTATTCGGAGTTTTGATTCCGTTTTTTGGAACAAGTCTTGGCGCGGCCTGCGTATTTTTTATGAAAAAATCCATGAGTGATACCTTACGGAGAATTCTTACGGGATTTGCGGCAGGAGTCATGGTGGCGGCTTCGGTGTGGAGTCTTTTGATTCCGTCTATTGAGCAGGCCGAGGATATGGGCAAGTGGTCCTTTGTCCCTGCAGTGGTAGGCTTTTGGCTTGGAATTCTGTTTTTGCTTCTTTTGGATTACGTGATCCCTCATTTACATATCGGAAGTGAAGCCGCAGAGGGACCGAAAACGAAACTGCAGAAGACGACCATGCTGCTTCTTGCAGTTACGCTGCACAATATTCCGGAAGGAATGGCGGTAGGTGTTGTGTATGCGGGCTGCCTTACCGGGAATGCAAGCATCTCTATAATGGGTGCGTTGACACTTGCAATCGGAATTGCTATTCAGAATTTCCCGGAGGGAGCAATCATTTCCATGCCGCTTAAGGCCGAGGGTATGAGTAAGGGAAAAGCCTTCGCAGGCGGTGTCCTTTCTGGAGTTGTGGAACCAATCGGAGCGCTGATCACGATTCTGGCGGCGGGAATCATTGTCCCGGCACTGCCGTATCTGCTCAGTTTTGCGGCGGGAGCAATGATCTATGTGGTTGTGGAGGAACTGATTCCGGAGATGTCAGAAGGTGAGCATTCCAACATCGGAACCATATTTTTTGCTGTGGGCTTCAGTGTCATGATGATATTGGATGTGGCATTGGGATAGGGCTATTGGGATATATTATCAATAGCAAATTCCACAAAAGGTGAGTTCTGTGTGCTTCTCGGCCTTTACGATTCCGGGTGGAACGTAAAGGCTTCTTTTACTTATTGAGAAAAAATAATCAATAAAGTAATTGGTAACTAATAATAATTAGGGTAAGCTAACTAATGAAATGAAAACGAATCTCAATAATAAACGAAGGAAGGGATGAGAGAGGAAGGAAAAGGGAAGGAGAAAACATATGTCAGTAAAAATTGCGCTTGCAGGAAATCCGAATAGCGGTAAAACAACATTGTTCAATGCACTGACCGGTTCCAATCAGTTCGTGGGAAACTGGCTGGGTGTAACCGTAGAAAAGAAGGAAGGAAAGTTAAAGGGACATAAGGATGTCATCATCATGGACTTGCCGGGTATCTATTCCCTGTCCCCGTATACGCTGGAGGAGGTTTCGAATGAAATCAAGCAGATGGAAGAGGCGTTTGATGATGACACGGAGAGTATCATCACCAATGAGCGCTATGTATACATCTCTTCCATTATCGGAGACTGTGTAACCAAGGCGAAAAAGGAAAAACTGACAACCTCCGATAAGATTGACCGCATTGTCACGAACCGATGGGCTGCACTTCCGATTTTTGCGTTGATCGCCGGTGCGTTCTTCGACAATGCCGGATGGGTATCATGGAGTGCCTACTTTATTGGTGTTGCAGCTATCATCTGTTCCGGTATTATTCTGAAGAAGACAAAGATGTTTGCAGGAGATCCGGCACCCTTCGTTATGGAGCTGCCGGCATATCACTGGCCTACGGTCTCCAATGTGCTGCGAAGCATGTGGGAGCGCGGCTGGTCCTTTATCAAGAAGGCAGGAACCATCATTTTGTTATTTACCATCGTATTATGGTTCTTAATGAGCTTTGGCTGGACAGACGGCGGCTTTGGCATGCTGGAGGCAGAGCAGCTGGATGAGAGTATTCTTGCAGCCATCGGTAATGCCATTGCATGGATTTTCGCGCCGCTTGGCTGGACACAGGCTGGAGAAGGCTGGAAGATGGCAGTTGCGGCTGTTACCGGTCTGATTGCAAAGGAGAATGTCGTCGCAACTTTCGGACTTCTGTTTGGTTTTGCGGAAGTGGCCGAAGATGGAGCAGAAATCTGGGAAAGCCTCGCAAGCGTTATGACAGAGGTTGCAGCATATGGATTTTTGGTATTCAACCTTTTATGCGCACCGTGCTTTGCTGCAATGGGAGCAATCAAGAGAGAGATGAACAATGCAAAATGGTTCTGGTTCGCAATTGGTTACCAGTGCGTGCTGGCATATGTGGTTGCATTGTGCATCTATCAGATTGGAACACTGATTACAACAGGTGCATTTGGTGTGGGAACAGTTGTTGCGTTACTTCTTATCATCGGACTGCTGTATCTCCTGTTCCGACCATATAAGGAGAGAAGATAAAATGGCAACTTTTTGTGTTAGTCTTTTACTGGTGTGTGTTATTGCGTTGGTTATAAAGAGTATGATTCGTGATAAGAAA
The DNA here is from genome assembly GCA_945868435.1 of uncultured Lachnospiraceae bacterium. Lineage (GTDB taxonomy): Bacteria > Bacillota > Clostridia > Lachnospirales > Lachnospiraceae > Roseburia. The sequence goes on along the minus strand of CAMBLG010000018.1, from coordinate 12,328 downwards.
AACGGAAAATCATTGCAATGCGGCTGTGACTGCAGTAAGTGCGGAGGCCACTGCCGCTAAAAGGAGAGAACGATGTCCCGGGATTTGAAAAATGATAACAGACAAAACAGGGATGTCGCAAACTTTCACAGAACCGAGATGCAGAAAGAACTGGTCATTCAAAAACTGAGAGAAAAAGGCTGCAGAATTACCAAGCAGAGACAGATTCTGCTTGACGTAATTCTGCGGGAGGAATGCGCCAGTTGCAAAGAAATCTATTATAAAGCGACATCCATAGACAGATCGATCGGTGCGGCAACGGTATACCGTATGGTAAATCTGCTGGAGGAGATCGGTGCCATCAGCCGGAAAAATATGTATCGGATTTCCTGTTGCATGAACTGCGATAAAGAGGATGCGTGCACGATCGAACTGGATGATCATACCGTCTGCCGGCTTTCAGCGCAGAACTGGTATAAGGTCATTTCGGAAGGGTTGCGGGCATGTGGTTATGTGGAAAGTCAGAACGTTACCAAAGTTATGATTGATTTCTGTGAAAGTGAATGAGCAAGATTAGTAAGGTCTCTGAAAAGAATTAAGTTCATGTATCTTTTTGATAAATGGCCCCAAATTGGCCCACAAAAAATGAAATAAAATGCGGGTGTGGGAAACGTAACTAAGAAACAATAGAATCGGGGATGGGATAGAGGATTAGGATCAGCTTGGGCTGGTCCTTTTTCAATTGCGTCATAATAATTTTAACTTGGTCATTTTTGATAAAAATGATGAAGTTAAATTTGATTTTGACGAAGTCGTGTTAAGACTGTTGACAATATAATTGAGGAAGAAGATGCAAGTGGTAATAAGCTTGTTAGATTCATCCATTTAATGACGGAAATGGAAGAATGAGCAGATTGTTGACTTTATTATTGCTATATCAGAATGACTATATTGTTGGTAAATATATTAGTTTGGAAAAACTGATAGAGCGAACAAAAGACAGTTATTATGATTCTCTTCAGGAAAGTTCGAGAGGGTGGATGGAAGACGAAAATAACTACGAGTGTTTTGTAAAATATATTCTGGGAATTATTACGGCAGTATATAGAGAATTCTTTGACAGAGCACGGTTTGTGGAAGAAAAGAAAGTTTCTAAGCCGGATAGAATTGCATGAAGCGAAGCGGAATGCGAATGGGCTCTGCGAGTAGCCCGTAGGAATGATTGGAAATAGAATATTTGTTTGACATACAAGCGGTGAAATGGTAGTATAATAGCAAAAGGTGCTACCGATAGACGGTTAGCCTGATATATGTTTAGTAAAAAATAACCGCTAGTTTTCTCAGGACAGGGCGGTTATTTTTGTGTCTATTTATCGCTCCTGGAACCAACGGTATAACCAAGAGCAAAGCAAGTTAAACATAAGCTGATAATGGCTATAAAAAGTTCCGTTGTAAGCATAAGCACAAAACCTCCTCACAAGATTTCCACAAGTGGATTTCTATGTAAACAGAGCTATGACTCTCTGAAGAAGGCTAACCGCCTACCGTATAGGGTAGCACCATAATAATTATATCAAACATATGTTCGAAAATCAAGGGGCATGTAACAAATGATCTGGGGTTGTGGGGGTGATGTAGATGGAATATATATTTACTGACCTGACAGTATGGATGGGAATCAGAAAGGTTATTGACCAGATTAATGCTAATGCAGCAGCGTAACTGTCTATTTACGCTGTTTCCGGAAGCGCCGGAATTTTACTCAACCTATCAGCTTCAGAATGTGAAGGAAGCAAGGAAGCAAGAACAAGTCGAAAAGAATTTACTTTTATGCCCCTGTATGGTATAGTGAATATCGTATGTGGACTTTTAAGGAGGAATAAAAATAAATGAAACTAGGAATCGTAGGACTTCCGAATGTTGGAAAAAGCACACTGTTCAATTCACTGACCAAGGCCGGTGCGGAGTCGGCGAACTATCCGTTCTGTACCATCGATCCAAACGTGGGAATCGTGGCAGTGCCGGATGACAGGATTAAAAAGTTGGGTGAATTGTATCACACCAAGAAGGTGACTCCGGCTGTAATCGAGTTCGTGGATATTGCAGGACTGGTGAAGGGCGCCAGCAAGGGCGAGGGTCTGGGCAATCAGTTTTTGGCCAACATTCGTGAGGTGGATGCTATTGTGCACGTGGTGCGCTGCTTTGAGGACACGAATATCGTGCATGTGGATGGCAGCATTGACCCGGCCAGAGACATTGAGACCATCAATCTGGAACTGATTTTTTCCGATATCGAAATCTTAGAGCGCCGTATCGCCAAGGTTGCAAAGCAGGCCCGTATGGACAAGACCTTGGCCAAGGAACTGGAACTTCTTGAGGCTGTGAAAAAGCATTTGGAGGATGGCAAGATGGCCCGTACCTTCGAACTGCCGGATGATGAGGACCAGCAGGCTTGGTTCAATGGCTACAATCTGCTGACCGCCAAGTCGACGATTTATGCGGCCAATGTGGCAGAGGGAGATCTGGCGGATGACGGTGCAGGTAATCCGCATGTGGCAGCGGTTCGAAAGCTTGCGGCAGAGGAGAACAGCGAGGTGTTTGTCATCTGTGCCCAGATTGAGCAGGAGATTGCGGAACTGGATGATGACGAGAAGGCAATGTTCTTAGAGGAACTGGGCTTAAAGGAGTCCGGTCTTGAGAAATTGATCAAGGCAAGCTACAGCCTGCTTGGACTGATCAGCTTTTTGACCGCCGGTGAGGATGAGTGCCGTGCATGGACCATCAAAAAGGGAACCAAGGCACCTCAGGCAGCAGGAAAGATCCACAGTGATTTTGAGCGGGGCTTCATCCGCGCGGAGGTTGTCAATTATCAGGATCTTCTTGATTGCGGAAGCCTGTCGGCCGCAAAGGAGAAGGGAATTGTCGGTCTGGAAGGAAAAGAGTATGTGGTCAAGGACGGCGATGTGATCTTATTCCGTTTCAACGTATAACAGGCAGTACATAAGAAAATCTCTGTGACACGAAGGGCTGTGTATAAAGGAATATGGATAAGCCGGAGCGCATAGGATATCTCAAGGAGAAAATTGGGATGTCTTATGCGTTTTTCTGAGCTCTGCGATAAGGAAGTCATCAACGAAAATGACTGCCGCTGCCTCGGCTGCGTCCGGGATATTGAGTTTGATAAAGAATGTGGCGAAATTACTGCTCTCATTGTTCCGGGACCGGCGAAATATATGGGATTGTTTGGAAAGGACTGCGAATTTTTTGTCCCATGGTGTAAAGTAATTCGGATTGGACCCGATATAATACTTGTAGACTTCGATGAGAAAGAGATGAAACACAAAATTTAAATCTGTTTGGTTGACAATAAATTTAAGGAAAGTTATACTTACTGTGTATAGGAGGATAATCCCATGAAATGTCCATTTTGTAGCAGTGAGAATACGAGAGTAATTGATTCCAGACCGGCGGATGATAACAATTCTATCCGGAGAAGAAGACTTTGTGATGATTGTGGAAAACGTTTTACAACCTATGAGAAGGTAGAGACAATTCCGCTTATTATCATCAAGAAGGATAACAATCGTGAGCAGTATGACCGTTCCAAGATTGAGGGCGGTGTGCTTCGTGCCTGCCATAAGAGACCGGTATCTACCGATCAGATCACCAGGCTGATCGATGATGTGGAGACTGAGATTTTTAACCGTGAGGAGAAGGAGATTCCGAGTACCGTGATTGGAGAGCTTCTCATGGATAAATTAAAGGATTTGGATCAGGTAGCCTATGTAAGATTCGCATCTGTGTATCGGGAATTTAAAGATGTGAATACATTTATGAACGAATTGAAGAAGATGTTACAGTAGTTGAAATTAGAAATGTGGGAAGCGTATGAATATTTCGGGAATCCGCCCGTATGCGGGATTTTATGATTACAATTCCATAAAGGCCTCAGAAATCCGCAATCAGCAGATTCAGGCATCCCAGCAGAGCGATTCTGTTCAGCAGGAACCGGTTGGCGTAGCAATGTCGACTCAGGCTTCAGCGCAGACTGCGGTTGAACAGAATTATACGCAGTATGACTATGCGCAGCAGTATCGTCCGGGCGAGCGTCACGAGCTTAAGGGCGCAGACAGTGACATCTATAGTCTGGATACCCAGAAGGCGATTTCGGATCTGGATAAGGATCAGATTCTTCAGCAGTATCAGTACTTTGTCGGGAATAAGAATCAGGGAGAAGTTACCAAGACAGCTGATCAGGCAGCAGGGCTTCCGAGGTCCGGAGAGAACTTTTTCCTGTAATACATACAAAACCACAGATCAGGTAATCCTATTGTCAGGATGAGGATAATATATGAGTTTTGCGTTATATCCGGGGGAATATCTGGATTCCACATACCGGATTGATTTTGATCGATTATATAAGCAGGGATACCGCGGTATCATTTTTGACATTGATAATACGCTGGTTCCCCATGGAGCGCCTGCGGATGAGCGGGCGATTTCTTTGTTTGCACATCTGAAGGAGCTGGGCTATCAGTGCATGCTCCTGTCCAACAACAAGGAACCCCGGGTGAAAATGTTTCATGATGCGGTGCATGTCCGGTATATATACAAGGCCGGCAAGCCCAAGCCCTCCGGTTATCGAAAGGCCATGGAGGAGATGGGGACAGATCCGTCCAACACGCTGTTCGTGGGAGATCAGATTTTTACAGATGTGTGCGGCGCCAATCTTGCCGGAATTCGGACGATTCTGGTAAAACCTATTCATCCCAAAGAAGAAATTCAGATTGTACTGAAGAGATATCTTGAGAAAATGATTTTGTTGTGCTATCGTATACATGTAAAGTTGTTTGGAACAAAATATCCGTCCAGCGCGAAAACGCAGACGGGAAGCAAGGAGAATAAAGGATGAAAATCGGAATCGGAAATGACCATACGGCAGTAGATATGAAGAATGCCATCAGTGAGTATATGAAAGAGTTGGGACACGAGGTTGTCAATTACGGTGTGGATACGACGGAGAGTTGTCATTACCCGGAGATTGGCGAGAAGGTGGGACGTGCAGTAGCTCAGGGCGAGGTAGACTGTGCGGTATTGATCTGTGGAACAGGTGTGGGAATCTCACTGGCAGCCAACAAGGTGAACGGCGTTCGCGCAGCCGTCTGCTCGGATACGACCACGGCGCATCTCGTCAAGGAGCACAACAACGCCAACATTATCGCTTTCGGTGCAAGAATCGTTGGAATCGAGAAGGCCAAGGACATTGTGAAGGCGTATCTGGATGCGGAATTTCAGGGAGGACGCCATGCAATCCGCGTGGACATGATCGCAGAAATCGAGCAGCGTAAATAAATGCTTGAAAAGTATTCCATTTTATAGTAAAATCGACTAGTGAGAGTTTTACTCGTAATTTAAGGAGGAAGATCGAATGATTTCAGCAGGAGATTTCAGAAATGGTGTTACCATCGAATTCGAGGGTAATATTTATCAGATTATTGAATTTCAGCATGTTAAGCCAGGTAAGGGTGCAGCATTCGTTAGAACTAAGCTTAAGAATATCATCAGTGGTGGTGTAGTTGAGAAGACATTCCGCCCGACTGAGAAGTGCCCAACCGCACATATTGACCGCAAGGATATGCAGTATCTGTATTCCGATGACGATTTCTATCACTTCATGGACGTTGAGACCTATGATCAGGTGGATCTGACCAAGGATAGCGTTGGAGATTCCCTGAAGTTTGTGAAGGAGAACGAGATGGTTAAGATCTGTTCTCATAAGGGCAACGTATTTGCAGTGGAGGCTCCGCTGTTCGTTGAGCTTGAGATTACAGAAACTGAGCCTGGATTTAAGGGAGATACCGCAACAGGCGCAACTAAGCCTGCAGTTGTTGAGACCGGTGCAACCGTTTATGTTCCACTGTTCGTTGAGCAGGGAGATACCATTAAGATCGATACCAGAACCGGTGAGTACCTTTCCCGCGTATAATTTGCATAACGTAGAGCACACAAAGCGACTTCGACTACTTGTCGAGGTCGCTTTTTTGCGCTCTGCTGTGGTGACGGATAATATATTCATCCCTGATTTCTCAGCAGGATTATGCAGGCAATCGCCGCAAATACCTGGCTGATGAGTATGCCCCACAGATATGCGCCGATGCCTTGTACCGGTACCAGAAACCAGATCATGCTGATGCGGATCAGGCATGCGAGAAGATTGATTCCAAGCACATTTTTCGCCATGCCAAGCCCATTCATAATGCTGTTTAGGAGGCTTGTGATATACATCAGAGGACAGAGAAAGGAAAGTCTCTTGATAAAGCTGCCGGCCAGTGCATTGTGAAAGAGGTGGACGCCGATCCAATCTCCTCCCACCAGAAAAAGGGCAGTGAAAACCAGGCCCAGAAGAAGGCCATAGACGACGGCCTTCTGAATGACGGCATGAATTTTGGAGTTATTTTCTTGTGCCTTGGCCTCGGATACTGCAGGGAGCAGAAGCACGGAAAAGGAGTTGGTCAGCACCCCGGGAAACAGGATGATGGACATCGTCATTCCGGTGAGAATTCCATAGATGGACAGCGCATCCCTTGAGGAGTAGCCAAATGTCTGCAGCCGCTGCGGAATCAAAAGATTCTCCAGACTGCTGCTCAAAGACACCAGTACGCGGTTGACCGTGAGGGGGAGAATCATCCCTCCAAGGGCAAGGCCCATCGGCGCGAGACAGTCTTTTAAGGACAGATAGTCCCGCAGTGGAATACGCGGTTTTGTGGCGTATGCCAGAAGAGATACCACAAGGCCGAAGCATTCTCCGATGACAAGCCCGGCAAACGCATGCCACTCCGTCATGCTTTTTCCCTCTGCCATCAGTACCTGATAGATCAAAAAGACGGAGCCAACGCGCCCCACCTGTTCAATGAGCTGGCAGAGAGAGGGGACTAAGGCATGCTTTTTTCCGTAATAGTAGCCATTGATGCAGGCGTGGATACTGGATGGAAGGAGCGAGTAGGTGAGCAGCACCAGAAGCGGTGCACAGCGCACTTCTCCAAGGATGTTCAAGGCGAGCCAGTCTGCGTTTCGGTAAATGACGATGCCCACCAAAAGAGAGAGGATGATGGACAGTGCGAGTCCCAGATAGAGGTAGCATCGCGCCTTTTTTTCGTCGCACAGAGTCTCCCTGCAGGATCCGGTAACATCCCCCACGAATTTTGAAATGGAAGTCTGAATGGAAGAGGTTGTGAGTGCAAAACACATGACCATTACCGGATTCACAAGCTGATAGACTCCAAGTGCCTCTGCACCAATTGTGCGGGAGAGGAATATTCTATAGAAGAAGCCGATAATGCGGCTGATGACACCGGCGGCGGTCATGAGCAGAGAGCCGGTGATGAGTGGATTTTTCATTAATTTGGATATATTCAAGGGAGACTCCGATAGGAAACCTTGATAACTATTGTATGGGGAAGGGGCGCGGATTATGATTGAGAAAAAAAGAGAGGTAATGGCAGACGGCAGGGCCCAGATCTACATGGACCATGCAGCGACTACGGAACTGCTGCCTGAGGTACACGAAGCGATGGAGCCCTATCTGACGGAGGAGTATGGTAATGCATCTACCTCGTATGACCTGGGCAAGAGAAATCGAAAGGCGATTGAGGATGCGCGAAGCTGTATTGCGGACGTAATCGATGCGGATTCCAGCGAAATTTATTTTACGTCCGGGGGAAGCGAGTCGGACAACTGGGCCATCAAGAATATTGCGGGGGCACACAAGAAAAAGGGACAGCATATCATTACTTCTGCCATTGAGCATCATGCGGTACTGCGGTCCTGTGAATATCTGGAGGAACTTGGATATAAGATTACCTATCTGGATGTGGACGAATACGGTTTGGTGGACGTGAAAGAGCTGACGGACAGCATCCGGGAGGATACGATACTGATCACGATCATGACCGGAAACAATGAAATCGGAACATTAGAGCCCATCGGAAGAATTGGCCAGCTCGCACGCCAGCGCGGAATTGTGTTCCATACGGATGCGGTGCAGGCGGTTGGACAGATTCCGCTTTCGATGTCCAGACTTCCGGTGGATCTGTTGAGCGCCAGCGCTCACAAATTTCACGGACCCAAGGGGGTTGGATTTCTGTATGTGAATAAGGAGCAGGAGCTTCCGTCCTTTATTCACGGAGGAAGTCAGGAGAGAGGAAAACGCGCGGGAACCGAAAATGTTGCGGGAATTGTGGGAATGGCAAAGGCGCTTCAGATTGCCGCCTGTGAAATGCCGTATACGAGAAGCCGTCTGATCAGGCTGCGCAATTACTTTTGTGAGAGGGTTTTACATGAGATACCGGGGTCAAGGCTCAACGGGCATCCGGTCAAGCGCCTGCCGGGAAATCTGAATTTCAGCTTTGATGGGGTGGATGCCACCTCACTTTTGATTTTGATGGAGGAGCAGGGGATTTGTGCATCTGCAGGCTCTGCCTGCAACACAGGACAGACGCGGATATCCCACGTCATTGAGGCCATTCATGTGCCGGAAGAATATGCGCCGGGAAGCGTACGTTTTACCATGGGACGTGACACCACCAAAGATATGGTAGATGCGGTGATTTTGTCTCTCAGGCAAAACGTCGCAGCCCTGCGCGGTTAACGGTATTTAGAACAATTCCGGGAGAAAATGCCGGATTGCAGCAGCTACTCCGTCTTCCTCGTTGGAGCAGGTAATGTAGTCTGCAGCTTCTTTCACATCCGGTGTGGCATTTCCCATGGCAACACCGATTCCGGCGGCATCGATGATGGAAATGTCATTCTCGGTGTCGCCGATTGCCATGGTATCACAGGGAGCAACGCCCAGTGCGTCAGCCAGCTTCAAAAGCCCTGCGCCCTTGCTGACATCGGCCCGGGTGAATTCCAGATTGTTGTAGCCGCCACAGACACAGGTTACCTGCGGATTTCCCTCCAGAAAGGCGCGAACCTCTTCCCGGTGCTTTAAGGTGCCGTCCGGCTCGCGAAGGAAGTTTAAGGTCATTTTCTGAACCTGTAGATGGTTTGAGTGGATGTAATCTGCCAGATCATCCACCCGGAACCGGGTATCCACAATATATGCCTTGATGGAATCCGGGACCGAAAGCTTTAATGCGGTTTCACGGCATTTGGTGGGAGAGACGCCTTTTCCGGCTATGAATGCGTCTATGTTGATGTCTTTTTGCAGCAGAAAGTCGAGAATCGGCAGAATCAGTTCCTCCGGCATGCTGTCATCAAACAGGCATTCCCCGGTGGAAATCCGGTAGATTCCGCTGCCGTTGGCCGTGATGGCGTAGTCGATACCGGTTCCTTCAAGTTGGACAAAGGGGACGCCGTTAAAGGGTCGCCCGGTGGAAATTACTACATGAATACCGGCATCCGTGATCGTGCGGATGGTCTTCAGATTCTCCTGTGAAATTACACTCTGATTATTGAAAAGGGTGCCGTCCAGATCGAGGGCAACCAGTTGTATGTGGGACATAACTACCTCCTGTCGGTAATAAAAATGTAAAATTGTCTATTTTATATTTTGAAAAATTGCTAGGCATAGGTTATTATAAGAGAGGTGATGGAAAAGTCAAGCCTTGAATCATTACCAATCATTTTTAATAACGATTATTTTAGTTGGGAAAGAAGATACGATGACAAAACAGGAATTTTCAGATTTAATCAAAACAGGCCCCATTATTCTGGATGGCGCGACAGGAACGAATCTCATGGAGGCTGGCATGCCGGTCGGAGTCTGCCCGGAAAGCTGGGTGCTGGAGAATCCCAAGGTACTGTTGGATCTGCAACGGCGCTATGTGGAGGCGGGGAGTAATCTTGTCTATGCCCCGACGTTTACAGCGAACCGGATTAAGCTGGAGGAATACGGCCTGGCTGAACGACTGGAGGAGATGAACCGGAAGCTGGTGCATCTCTCGAGAGAAGCTGTGGGGGAAAAGGCGCTGGTTGCCGGTGATATGACCATGACCGGGCAGCAGCTTTACCCTATGGGCGAGTTGATGTTTGAGGAACTGGTGGAGGTATATAAGGAGCAGGCGCGGGTGCTTTGTGAGGCAGGTGTGGATCTCTTTGTAGTGGAGACCATGATGAGTCTGCAGGAATCCAGGGCTGCAGTACTTGCAATCCGCGAGGTGTGCGATCTGCCGATTATGGTGACGCTCACCTACAATGAGGATGGAAGAACACTTTTTGGCACGGAGCCGGAGACCGCGGTTGTTGTGTTGCAGTCGCTGGGAGTGGATGCTATTGGAATCAACTGTTCCACAGGTCCTATGGAGATGGTGGAGCCGGTTCGTAAGATGGCAGAGTATGCCACTGTGCCTATTGTGGCAAAGCCCAATGCAGGGCTGCCGGAGCTGGTGGAGTGTGAGTGCCTTCCGGAGGGGGAGACGACGCCGGTCAAAAAGAAAAAGACCGTTTACCGCATGACACCGGAGGAGTTTGCAGAGGCAGGAGTTGCACTGGTGGAGGCGGGAGCGTCCATTCTCGGAGGCTGCTGCGGAACCACAGATGCGCACATCAAGGCGCTCAGTGATGCGGTGCGGGGGATGACGCTCCATGAGCCGTTAAAGACCCACAGGCGGGTGCTTACGTCCGAGCGTAAGCAGATTGAGATCGATCTGGATGGCCGTTTTCTTGTGGTGGGAGAACGCATTAACCCCACCGGCAAGAAAAAGCTGCAGGAAGAGCTAAGGAGCGGCAAGCTGGACCTGGTGCGCCAGATGGCCATGGAACAGGAGGAAAACGGCGCGGACATTCTCGATGTGAACATGGGAATGAACGGGATTGATGAGAAAGAAATGATGAAACAGGTCATCTATGAAGTGGCATCTACGGTGGACTGTCCGCTCTGTCTGGATACCAGTCACATTGATGTCATGGAGGCGGCACTTCGGGTGTACCCGGGCCGTGCGCTGATCAACTCCGTTTCTCTGGAGGCAGAGAAAATCGAGGGAATGCTTCCTCTAGCCAAAAAGTATGGGGCAATGTTCGTTTTGTTGCCGCTGTCCGACGAGGGTCTTCCGAAGGATAAGGAAGAGAAGCAGCGTATTATCGAGACCGTATATGAGAAGGCTATGGAAATCGGCATGAGCCATGAGGACATTGTGGTGGACGGCCTTGTGGCCACCATCGGAGCCAATCCGGAGGCGGCAAAAGAATGCTATGAGACGATCTCATATTGTAAGGAAGTGCGCAAGCTTCCTACCATCTGTGGTCTGTCCAACATTTCTTTTGGTCTTCCGGAGAGAAGTTTTGTGAACACCGCATTTTTGACCATGGCGATTCAGAACGGACTGACCATGGCAATTGCCAATCCGTCCCAGGAGCTTCTCATGAATGCTGCATTTGCATCGGACATGCTCTTAAATAAGCCGGGCAGCGATATCCGTTATATCGAGCGGATGAATCGCATCGCAGAGAGCAAAGAAGCCTATGAGACCGTGGTCGTGAAGAAAAAGCCGCAGGCTTCGGAGGGGAAGGCTTCTGATGCGGCGGAGGACGGAGTAAAGGCACATCCGGTATACACGGCGGTGCTCAAAGGCAATAAGGGAACCGTATTGGATGAGGTAAAGCGTGCCCTGGATGCGGGATGCACTCCGGATGCGATCATTAACGACTATCTGATCGCGGCAATCAATGAGGTGGGAGAGCTTTTCGAGAAGAAGAAATACTTCCTGCCACAGCTGATCGGAAGTGCCAATACCATGAAGCTTGCCATCGACTATCTGGAACCGATGCTGGAGCGCAAGAATTCAGGAGAGGATATGCCGACACTGGTGATTGCCACCGTGGAGGGAGATATCCACGACATCGGCAAGAATCTGGTGGTGCTCATGTTGAAAAACTACGGCTACAATGTCATTGATCTGGGAAAGGATGTGCCGGGAGAGACAATCGTGGAGACTGCTATGCGGGAAAATGCGGCAATCATTGGGCTGTCAGCGCTCATGACAACAACCATGATGCGCATGCAGGACGTGGTGGAACTGTGCAAAGCCAAAGGCTGCGCCAGCAAGGTCATTATTGGAGGCGCATGTATCACCCAGAGCTTTGCCGATGAGATTGGCGCGGACGGCTATTCCAAGGACGCAGCGGACTGTGTGAAGCTGGTGGAGAGGCTTTTAGCGTAAGATATAAAAATTGGTTATTATTATTCACAGTAACGTAAGTTTCAAAAATTGTGCAAAAAATTAATAAAATAGGTTGACAAACGCTTTTGTACAAGATATAATAATCGAGTCGGTCAGGAAAACAGGCCGACTCGAATGGGATCTTAGCTCAGCTGGGAGAGCATCTGCCTTACAAGCAGAGGGTCACAGGT
>CAMBLG010000017.1 GCA_945868435.1 uncultured Lachnospiraceae bacterium | reverse complement strand
CCACAGGGAGGAAGAAAGCATCCGCAGCAGGAGCTGATCCCGATCGATACCACCAACATTTTGTTTATCTGCGGCGGTGCTTTTGATGGTCTGGAGAAGATTATTGAGTCACGCATGGATATGTCATCCATCGGTTTTAATGCAGAGGTTAAGTCCAAAGATGAGATGAATGTGGGCAAGGCGTTCAAGCGCGCACTGCCACAGGACTTCGTTAAGTTCGGATTGATTCCGGAGTTTATCGGACGAGTGCCGATTACGGTGTCTTTGGATTCTTTGGATCGGGATGCTCTGATCCGCATTTTGAAGGAGCCGAAGAATTCTCTGCTGAAGCAGTATACGAAGCTGTTTGAACTGGATGGTGTGGGTCTGGAGTTTACGGATGATGCCATTGTTGCGATTGCGGATAAGGCTTTGGAGAGAAAGACCGGAGCCCGTGGACTTCGTGCGATTATGGAGACGATCATGCTGGATCTGATGTATCGCATCCCGTCTGACGAGTCCATCAGCCGCTGTGTGATTGACAAAGAACTGGTTGAGAAAAACCTTGCCATCGAGGAAGAAGAACACTTGGAGCTTCCGCAAACGGGTATGGCTGAGACCAAGGAACTGGCATCGTAATTCGGAAAGCCAGAGTTTTGAAAGTAGGATTCACAGGAGAAGTATAGGTGAAAGATACAGCATTAACATTACCTGCGGTGGCGTTGCGGGGAATGACGATTCTGCCGGGGATGATTGCGCATTTTGACATAAGCAGAGACCGTTCTATGCGGGCGGTGGAGGCTGCCATGGCAATGGATCAGCGTATTTTCCTTGTGACCCAGAGGGATGTGGAGCAGGAGAATCCGGGGACGGATGGCCTGTATGGCATCGGAATTGTGGCAGAGGTCAAGCAGGTAATCAAATTACAAAATGATATTGTGCGTATTCTTGTGGAGGGCACGAATCGGGCGGAGGTATATGGATATACTGAGAATACCGAATATATTGAGGTTCGGGTTATCGCATACGGACAGGAGGATGAGGAAGAACTTCCGGCGCAGGCGAAAGAAGCCATGATCATGAGCGTGCAGGAAACCTTTACCAAGTATGCCAAAATTCATGGCAAGCTGGCACAGGATGTTCTGCAGCAGGTCGGAAAAATCTGGGATCTGTCAAGGCTTTTGGATTATGTGGGCAACAATCTTCCGGTGCGCTACAGCGAGAAGCAGAAGCTTTTGGAAGCAATTTCGCTGACACAGCGGTATGAAGTGCTTCTTAGTATGCTTCTGCGGGAAATCGAGGTTCTTGCCATCAAAAATGATTTTCAGCAGAAGGTGAGAGAGCGCGTAGAAAAGCATCAGAAGGAATATGTACTGCGGGAGCAGATGGCGCTCATTCGGGAGGAACTGGGTGAGACCAACACCGATTCCGACGCAGAAGGGTATGAGAACCGGTTGAGGGAGCTTACCTGCTCGCAGGAAGTGAGGGAACGTATTCACAAGGAGATTCAGCGTTTTCGCGGTATCAGCTCCAATTCCTCTGAGAGTACGGTCAGCCGTGGCTACATTGAAACTCTTTTGGAGCTGCCCTGGGATAAGATGTCAACGGATAATGAGGATTTGACTCATGCTCAGGAGATTCTGGACGAGGATCATTATGGTCTTCAGAAGGTCAAAGAGCGTGTGATCGAGTTCCTTGCAGTGCGGAATCTGACCAGCAAGGGCGAGAGCCCGATCATCTGTCTGGTGGGACCACCGGGAACCGGTAAGACCAGTATCGCCCGCTCCATTGCAAGAGCGCTGGACAAGAAATACGTCCGCGTATGTCTGGGCGGCGTGCGGGATGAGGCGGAGATCCGCGGACACCGCAGAACCTATATCGGTGCAATGCCGGGACGTATTGTAGCGGGGCTTCGCACGGCAGGAGTAAAAAATCCGCTGATGCTTCTGGATGAGATCGACAAGGTCAGCAGTGACTACAAGGGAGATACCTCTGCGGCACTTTTGGAGGTGCTGGACAGTGAACAGAACAGCAAATTCCGGGATCACTATGTGGAACTCCCGGTGGATCTGTCTGAGGTGCTTTTCATTGCGACGGCCAATGCTATGCAGGATATTCCGAAGCCGCTTCTGGACCGTATGGAGATTATTGAAGTGTCCAGTTATACGGAGAATGAGAAGTTCCACATTGCAAAGGAGCATCTGATGGGAAAGCAGCTCGAAAAGAACGGGCTCAAGGCTTCCCAGTTGAAAATCAACGACAAGGCCATGCAGGAAATTATCCGTTTTTACACCAGAGAGGCCGGGGTCCGTGAACTGGAGCGAAAGCTTGGTGAAATCTGCCGCAAGGCTGCAAGAAAGATTTATCAGGGGGAAGAGGACAAGATTCGCATTTCCCGCAATAATTTAGAGGAATATCTGGGCAAGAAAAAATATCGTCAGGATAAGAAGAATAAAAAGGATGAAGTGGGGATTGTCCGCGGCCTGGCCTGGACCAGCGTCGGAGGCGTTACCCTTGAGATCGAAGTGAATGTGATGCCGGGCAAGGGTGAACTTGTGCTTACCGGAAAGCTGGGCGATGTCATGAAGGAATCCGCCCGGGCGGGAATCAGTTACATCCGCTCCATCAGTGAGGAGTATGGAATTGCTCCGGATTATTTTAAGGAGCATGATATCCACATTCATATCCCGGAGGGGGCAGTTCCGAAGGATGGTCCTTCTGCGGGTATTACCATGGCTCTTGCCATGCTGTCCGCTGTGACAGGTAAGCCGGTGCGCGCGGACATTGCCATGACCGGAGAGATTACGCTCCGGGGCCGGGTGCTTCCAATCGGAGGCTTAAAAGAGAAGCTTCTGGCGGCGAAGAATGCCGGAATGCAGACGGTCTGCATCCCGAAGGAGAACGAGAAGGATCTGAGCGAGATTTCAGAAGAGATTACTGAGGGGATGGAAATCCTTTTGGTAGAACATATGGAACAGGTAACGAAGGCTGCGTTTGCATAAGGCAGCCTTTGTTAATAGTTTAATGGCTTTCAAGAGGGAAGGAGAAGATATGGTTATCAAAAACGTCTGTCTGGAAATCGTGTGCGGAATTACAAGTACGATTCCGGACAATATTTATGATGAGGTGGCTTTTGCCGGGAAATCCAACGTGGGCAAGTCGTCACTGATCAATGCCCTGATGAACCGAAAGGCGTTGGCGCGCACTTCTTCCCAACCGGGAAAGACACAGACCATCAATTTTTATAATATCAATGATTCCATGTATCTCGTGGATCTTCCGGGCTATGGCTACGCCAATGCCAATGTGGAGATCAAGGCCAAGTGGGGGCAGATGATCGAGAACTATCTTCACACGTCGAAGCGTCTGAAAGCAGTGTTCCTGCTCATTGATATCCGGCACGATCCATCGGAGAACGATCAGCTCATGTATGAGTGGATGGTCGACCAGGGCTTTGCTCCAATCATTATTGCCACTAAAGCAGACAAGCTGAAAAAGGGACAGGTTGCCCGACATGTACAGACAATCCGCCAGGTACTGCAGGTAGAGCCGGATACCATTGTGATTCCGTTTTCCGCGGAGACCAAAGAAGGGCGTGAAGAGATTTGGGCGCTCATTGATTCGCTGATTGAGCTTCCAGAGCACGTGAAAGAAGAACTCGAGCGAAAAAATAAGGATGCACAAACCGTTTCCGACGAACAGAAGACAGAGGATGCGAAGCCGGAGAAAAAGGCCCGCTGGAAGAAAACAGACCGTCCGGTAGCCAGGAAAACTCTGAAGAAAGCGAAGAAAAAATCGGCTGCAAAAAAGAAATCATGAAAGAATTTGAGAGTGGGAAGAATAATGAAAAACAAGTATGTGTTTGTTGTGGTAATGCTGTGTGTCATTCTTGTGGCAGGCATGGGATTTACAAATCTCTATGTGAATTACAGTGAAGGAGATACGTCCAAAGAGGAGCTGACGGTGGTAACCTCCTTTTATCCGATGTATGTGGCTGCCATGAATGTGGTGGGAGATGCACCGGGGGTAAAGCTGCAGAATCTCTCAGAACCACAGACCGGATGTCTGCATGATTTTCAGCTTACGCCGGAGGATATGAAGCTCTTAAGTACAGCGGA
This sequence comes from uncultured Lachnospiraceae bacterium, assembly GCA_945868435.1. Lineage (GTDB taxonomy): Bacteria > Bacillota > Clostridia > Lachnospirales > Lachnospiraceae > Roseburia. Next base: position 45,144 of record CAMBLG010000017.1, on the reverse strand, counting down.
TGTATTTATTATCAATGGCGGTGGAATCGAAGCATTTATGGAGGATGTGGCCAAGGCATATCCCAATCTTACGATCGTTTCCACCTGTGAGTATCTGGAGCTTTTATCGGATGGCGACGAGACTAACGCCCATGCGTGGATGAGCGTGGGCATGTACCGCGAAATGGTGCAGACCATTGCGATGGGCCTTGCAAAAGCAGATCCTGATAACCGTGCGCTCTATGAGGAAAACGCTGAAATTTACGATTCCAAACTGATGCGGCTGGAAGAACGCCAGCAGACAGTGGCGGAGGCGGCTGAGGGAACGGATGTGATCTTGTTCCATGAAGCGTATGATTACGTGGCTGACGACTATGGTATGCAGGTGAGCTGCGTGATGGATCTGGACGAGGAAAGACAGGTCAGTGCGGGGGAAGTATCGGAAGTTCTTCGGGCAATTAATGAGGATGGAGCGTCTCTTATTCTGGCAGAAGAATTGTATGGCAAAAGCATGGCAGAGACCGTGCAGAAGGAAGCGGATGTCTCCGTTATTTATCTGGATCCGCTGAACCGGGGAGATTATGAGGCTGACAGCTATCTTCTTGGCATGGAGCATAATATTGAGCTTCTGGAAGCTTATTTTGTGAAATAGCGCAGAGGTTTATAAAGAAGGAAGAGAGATGGAGAGATAGCGTATGCGAAAAATTATAACCCCATGCGGGTTTCATTGCATCAAGGTGAATCATTTGGGTGTTACCTTCGGCGAGCAGGTGGTGCTTAAGGATGTGAACCTGCATATTCACTGTGGCTCGCTCAATGCGGTCATCGGTAAGAACGGTGCGGGAAAATCCACATTGATCCGGGCGATGCTGGATGATATCCCACACACCGGAGAGATCGAGTTCAAGGATACCAAGGACGGCCGTATGCAGCGACTGAAAATCGGGTATGTGCCGCAGTCGGTGAATATCGAGAAAAATACGCCGGTAAGTGTGTATGATCTTCTGGCAAGCTTTGAGTCGCATTATCCGGTTTTTCTGCCGAAAAGCCGCAAGGTTCAGGAGAAAATCCGTCGGGCGCTCCGGGTGTTCGAGGCAGAGGATCTGATTGACAAACAGGTGTGCAATCTGTCCGGAGGACAGCTGCAGAGAGTACTGCTCTCTCTTGCCATTATGGACGAGCCGAATCTGTTACTTCTGGATGAACCGGTGTCCGGCATTGATCAAAATGGTATGGAACTGTTTTTCGAGACCATGGATTATCTGAAAAAGCATTATGATCTGGCAATTATTTTGATTTCCCATGATCTGGATTATGTGCGCAGATATGCGGATCATGTTGTGCTTTTGGACCAGACCGTAGTCAAGCAGGGAAGTGCAAAGGATGTGTTTGAAAGTGCAGAGTTTGAACGCATTTTTGCAATTGACAAAGAAGAACGATGGATCAAGGAGGAGAGAAGCGATGATTGATTGGACCTCCTGGTTAGACTATGGATTTATGCGAAGCGCACTGTTTGCAATTCTCATTATCACGCCGCTTTTCGGCCTGATGGGAACGATGATCGTCAATAAGAAAATGGCGTATTTTTCCGACGCCCTGGGGCATTCCGCATTGACCGGAATTGCTGTGGGGGTTGTGTGCGGTATGCAGGACACAAGTCTTGCAATGGTACTTTTTGCCATTGTGTTTGCGCTGCTTCTCAATAAGATCGGAAGTGCTAATACGGCTTCCACGGATACGATTATTTCTGTTTTTTCATCCTGTTCCGTGGCTGTCGGACTGGCCATCCTGTCCAAGGGGGGCAACTTCAGTAAATATTCAAGCATTTTGGTTGGAGATGTATTAAGTATCACAAATCGGGAGATTCTGTATCTGGTAGTGATCTTTGGGGTGACGATTGTATTCTGGCTGGTATGTTTTAACTGGTTGAATGCGGTCTGTATTCATCGGGCATTGGCCAAGAGCAAGGATATTCCGGTAAAGGTCATGGATAATATGTTTGCGGTACTGGTGGCGCTCATCGTTATGCTGTCGATTAAGTGGGTCGGGATTCTGATCATCAATGCGCTGCTTATTTTGCCGGCGGCATCGGCAAGAAATCTGTCCTCCAATATGCGGGAATATCACCTGTTTTCTGTGATATTCTCGGTATTTTCCGGAATTTTGGGCTTGGTTTTATCCTATTACACCAACGTGGCAACCGGACCGATGATCGTGATCATTGCTTCGGTGATTTACTTTGCCACCTATTGGCGGGGAAGAAAGGACCGATAGATTGCGGCGGCGAAAACACCGTTGCACTTGAGCAATTGTATTTTTTGTGATACAATCCTTGTATACAGAATACACTAACGAAGAAAGGCAAATTCAGCAAATCTATGGATGAGATTACATTGAAGGCATTGGCCAAGATCAATCTTGGTCTGGATGTGACGGGAAGACGTGAGGATGGATACCACGAGGTTCGGATGATCATGCAGACCATACACCTGTACGACCGGCTGGATATCCGTAAGACGAAGGAGTCGGGGATTCGGATACGCACCAATCTGTCCTTTTTGCCGGTGAATGAGAGCAATCTGGTATACAAGGCGGCACAGCTTCTGATGGAGGAATTTGATATTACGGAGGGCGTGGAGGTCAATCTGACTAAGCGGATTCCGGTAGCGGCCGGTATGGCAGGAGGCAGCACGGACGGGGCGGCAATGCTCTATGGCATGAATCAGCTTTATGATCTCGGATTAAGCAGAAAAGAATTGATGGAACGCGGGGTAAAGCTTGGAGCAGATGTGCCGTATTGTCTGATGCGGGGGACTGCACTGGCGGAGGGGATCGGTGAGAAATTGACACAGCTTCCGCCTATGGTAAAATGTCCGGTGCTGATCGCGAAGCCACCGATTTCCGTATCGACCAAATTTGTGTATCAGAATTTAAAGCTGGATGAGCATACCATGCATCCTGATATTGATGCGTTGGTGCGGGATATACGGAACAAAGATCTGGATGGTGTGTGTGCCCATATGGGCAATGTATTGGAGTCTGTGACGATACCGGAGTATCCCGTCATAGACCAGATTAAAGAACAGATGCTTCATTCCGGGGCAAAGGCAGCCATGATGAGTGGAAGCGGCCCGACGGTATTTGGACTTTTTGAGGATGAGGAAGTGGCTCAAAAGGCGTTTGAAGCTGTGCGGGCAGCAGGGCAGGCCAAACAGGTTTATCTGACATCGATTTATAATAACAGACGATAACGTTTGGAGGATATTATGACAGACGATTTGACATTAAATATGGACGCGTATCTGCCACTGCGGGATGTGGTGTTCAACACCTTGCGGGAGGCAATACTTAAGGGAGATTTAAAACCGGGGGAGCGCCTGATGGAATTGCAGCTTGCCTCGAAGCTCGGTGTCAGCCGAACTCCGATCCGGGAGGCTATCCGTATGCTGGAGCAGGAAGGTCTGGCAGTGACCATGCCGCGCCGGGGCGCTGAGGTCGCGAAGATGACCCTTAAAGATATGGAGGATGTGCTGGAAATCCGTGATGCGCTGGACGAACTGGCGGTGCGTCTGGCCTGCGGAAAAATATCCGAAGAACAGTTAGGGCAGCTTGTGGAAGTCAAGGAGGAATTTGAAGCCAGCACTAAGAGTAAAGATGTGAAAAAGATTGCGGAGGCGGACGTTCGGTTCCATGACATCATCTATGAGGCAACCGGTAATCCGAAGCTTGTGACGCTGCTCAATAACCTGCGGGAGCAGGTGTATCGGTATCGTGTGGAATATGTGAAGGATCCGCTGAATTATCCGACACTCATTGCAGAGCATGAAGCAATCGTGGATGCGGTGAAGGCGAGGGATGCAAAACGAGCGGTTCAGGCTATGCATGAGCACGTGGAGAATCAGGCACTTGCGGTTAAGGCGGTTATCCAGCAGCAGGATTAATACGCATGTATGTTCTCACGAAAAACGGTTACCCTAAAGGTAAAACGTGTAGTGGGAGACAACCGTAGTGGGTGACGCAAAGACCAGAATATCAACAGACCTTCAATTAAATATTGACAGATACCAGCGACTTTTTACTGATTGTGCGGACATTAAAATGCGCCGTATGGCACTCGGACAGAATAAGAGCCGGGAATGCTTTATTGCGTACATCGAGGTGTCCGTCAGCAATATGCTTCTTGAGACAACGGCTCTGGGGCGGGCGCTGGCGTATCTGGGTGAGGCGCCGGATGAAGAGGTTAACTCCGTGTTGGATAAAAACGCAATGGGAATCTCGGATGTGACGCCTTTTTTGTATGTGGAAGATGCGGCACAGGGAATGCTGACAGGGGATGCAATCCTGTTTGTCGACGGTTATGATAAAGCACTGAAGATTGCGGACAAGGGGTATCCCGGGGCTGCGATTAAGGAACCGGATTCCGAGAAATCAATCCGTGGATCCAGAGAGGGGTTTACAGATTCCATCAAAATGAATACTGCTCTGATACGAAAAAGGCTTCGTTCCACCCGCGTCAGGGTAAAGGAACTGGAGCAGGGCGTGCGTTCTCATACCAAGGTGGATATGGTCTACATGCAGGATCTGGCAAACCCGATGGTGCTTGAAGAAATTCAAAAGCGGCTGGAGGCTTATGAGATTGACGGAGTACTGGACAGCGGTGTGATCGAGCAGCTTGCGGAACGCAAATGGTATTCTCCGTTTCCACAATTTCAGACAACCCAGAGGCCGGACCGGGCTGCGCTTGCGGTAATGGAGGGGCGCGTGGTGGTGCTGTCGGACAATTCCCCGGTAGCACTCATTCTTCCGACTGATTTTAATTCTTTCATAAAAACCAGTGATGATTATTACAACCGGTTTGAGGAGGCAACGTTTGCGAGGATACTCAGGTATTTTGCGGTATTCTTTTCCATGGCGCTGCCGGGCTTGTACCTGGCGGTGACGAATTTTCATACGCAGATTCTGCCGACACCGCTTCTTCTGTCCTTCTGGGAGGCGAGAATCGGTGTGCCATTCCCGGCGGCTCTGGAAGTGATACTGATGGAGCTCTCCTTTGAACTATTGCGGGAGGCGGGAGTCCGTTTGCCGGGAGCGATGGGGAACACCATTGGAATCGTGGGTGGGCTGATCATTGGGCAGGCGGCTGTGGATGCGAATATCGTAAGCCCCATCGTGGTTATTGTGGTGGCGTTTACAGCGCTCTGCTCCTTTTCCATTCCTAATGAGGAGTTTGCGTTTTCCTTTCGCATACTCAAGTTTTTCCTGATCATCATGTCGGCATGGCTGGGATTCTTCGGGCTTTTAGTGGGACTTCTTGTAATCCTCATTCATTTATCAAGGCTGAAGAGCTTTGGCATTCCGTACCTCATGCCTTTTGTGGGAGCGGATTTGAGCGGATATGAGGATGAGCGGGATTCTATCTGGAGAGCACCTTTCAGAAGGTTGACACACCGGCCAATCTATGCCAATGAAAAAGAGCGCGTGAAGCTGAAACGAAAGTAGTTCAAAGCAGGAGGCCAAGATATCTATGTTTGCAAGCAATAATAAGATTTCCGTGCGGCAGGTGTACCGCCTGTTTGTGTTTGATCTGATTGGAATCAGTACCCTGGTTCTGCCATCAAGGCTTGCATATTTTTCAGATTCTGACGGATTACTTGCAATTATAATCGGAGGAGCGATTGCGAGCGCCTATCTCTGGTATCTGGGAAAAATCATTGCAGGAATGAAAATGGATGTAACCTCCTATCTGGAAGCTTATCTGCCCACCTGGCTCACCAAACTGATCCTTGGGTTCCTCGGACTACATGCGGTGTGGGTGGCTGGTTTTGGCGCATATATTTTTGCGGATGTCATGAAACTGGGATTGCTTCCGGAAGAATCCTATACTCTGCTATTGACCCTGATTTTGATCGTTGCGGCCTATGCCGTGCACGGAGGTATTGAGAGCCGGGCCCGCATCTATGAGGTGTTGTTCGTTCTGCTGGCGGTACTTCTGTTTCTCATGCTTCTTTTGGCAGCTTTCGATATTCAGTGGGACTACATTGGTCCCTTTTTTGACAGCGCGCCGGGGAACACGATGAAGGGAAGCATTCTGGTTTTTTTCTGTTTCATGCCGCTTTTTGCAGTATTATTCTTCCCGGCATATATGGAGAAAGGCAGGGAGAAAAAGATGGTTCGGGCAGTGGCTGCAGCTCTTTGGACGGCGGTGTTTGTGCTTTTTCTTCTTTATTTTATCCTTCTGGGAAGCTTTGGCAGCGGGGCACTTAAGACCATGCGATATCCGGCGGTGACACTCATGAGCAATATTCATCTTCGCAGCAGCTTTTTAAAACGGTTTGATGCATTTATGCTGGGTATTTGGTTCTTTACGCTTTTTGCCCTGATCAATCTGTTCCTCTTCTACGGAACGGAGCTTTTGATGAGGCTGTTTGTGCCGTCCGGCAGACCATCCCGGGGATACATCTGGTATCTGCTTGGGATAACGGTGATGGTGTTCGCTGCGGCAGAGTTGTTTTACTATCGGGGATGGAGTGGATTCTTTCAAAATTATGTATGCTATGTGGGAATGCCGCTGCTCGTGTTGCTGCCGGGACTGATTCTTGTGGTCGGCAAGTCACGCGGAGTGCGGAAGAGATAAAGGACAAGAACAATTCAGTTATTGTTTGGCAATGCAGACAGATCAATACTTTTATGCAATGTGCCTGAGCAAAGGAGTGTAAGTGGGGAAAACAATGAAAATACAGAATTATCGGAAAAACAGATGTATTCACGGAAAACGAAATGGAAAACAGTGTGTAGTAACGATTCTGATTGTTGTAATGCTTATGCAGATTAGCGGCTGCAGCGCGACGGAGTTGGAGGACAGATGTTTCCCGATGCTGGCAGCGGTAGATTACAGGCTGGGACAGGTGCAGTTTGCCTACGGGTTTCCGGAGTTAAGCAATAAGGATGCGACAGACACAGAGGAGGCTAAGGTGGATGCGCCCATGACATCAGGAGCGGATTTCAAAGAGGCGGTATCGGCCAGCACACTGGAACTGGACAAAAAGGCGGACTGCAATCACATGAAAGTATTCGTGCTTTCTTCCACTTTTCTTAAGCAGGAGGGCGTATATGAAAACATGATCGAATATCTGCAGCAACAGGAGCTTTTTCCAAGAAATACCTATGTCTGTGTGACAAATGATGTAACGGCGCTTTTTGATACGGAAGAGGCGCTTCCCACCGATCTGGGTAGCTATCTGGAGGAATATCTGAAGAATCATGAGAAGGAACATGACAGCGAACTCATCAATCTCGGAACACTTATGGATGAGTCGGAAAATCATGTTAAGACATTGGAACTTCCGCTTTTGACTGTGGAGGAGGGGGCAATTTTGTGGAAAGAAAATTATAGGATTGCATGAACTGAATAAGCATTTGAATTCTGGGTATTCTTATACTATCAGAGCAAGGATAGGAGAATACATAGAATGAGAAAATATATAGTAACCATCATTATTATTGCAGCTTTAGGGCTAATCGGTTATGATCGGATGAGTCGGTGTGAGGCAATAGGCGCAAGTGCAGAGCCCGATCCATATCAGCAGGGAATTGCAGAAAAAATTCTGCGTTTTCATATACTTGCCAACAGCGACAGTGATAAGGACCAGAAAGTAAAGGAAAAGGTGCGGGATGCAATCGGCAATTATCTGGCCCCACAGCTTGAGGAGGCCAGGGATCTTTCCGACACGAAGAATATCGTGACAACGCACATGGATGAGATTGTCACGGTGGCGGAAGAGACGCTGGAGAAAGAAGGATATTCATACGGCGCATCTGCACGACTGGCAACTGTCGATTTTCCGGTTAAGACCTATGGCTCTTATACATTTCCTGCGGGAGAGTATGAGGCGTTGGAGATTACGTTGGGGGAAGGGAATGGTCATAACTGGTGGTGCGTGCTCTATCCCAATATGTGTTTTCAGGGAACCGTGTATGAGGTGGTGGAGGAGGAAGCGGATGAAGCGCTCCGGGAGGTGCTGACACCGGAGGAGTATGCGGATGTCTTTAATGAAAGAAATTACCAAATCCGTTTCCGGTTTGCTGAGGTTTTACAGAAATGGGGTTTGTAATCTCATAGAAAAAACGTTATACTATGGTTTGTGAAAAAGTATGATTCCTACTATCGGTTTAGTAAGAAAATGCATGGATGTACATACAGGGGAGAACAGATGACCAGAGAAGTTTTATTGAAAGTACAGGGATTACAGATCGCTCTGGGAGAGGAAAGCGAAGCGATCGAGGTGATTGCGCCGGGTGAATATTATTTCCGAAACGGAAAACACTATTTTCTGTATGATGAAGTGATGGAAGGGCAGGAGGAGTCCACCAGGAATATCATCAAGGTGCGGAATGACTATATGGAACTCACGAAAAAAGGTGTGGTGAATGTTCATATGGTGTTTGAGAAGAATAAGCAGAACGTGACCTATTATTATACGCCATACGGCGGCCTTCAGATCGGAATTGATGCAGAGCGGGTGTCCGTGGATGAGCGTGATGAGGAGATTCAGGTGGAAGTATTGTATGGCCTGGATATCAACAATGAACATCTCGCCAACTGCAGGATTACTCTGACGGCGGTGCCGCGGGGAAGCAGGCATTTTACATTGTTGTCATAAAAAGAAAGCCAGCAGGCAGAACTGCCGCTGGCTTTTATAATACAGTTATTTCTTTTTCGAAGACTTCTCTTTGGAGGCTTTGTTCTTGGCAGCTTTCTCTGACTCAAGCTGTGCGCTTGCCTCGTTGTACTTGGCCTGAAGCTTTGCACGGAGGCCTTTCTTCTTTGTCTCAGGTTTCTCCAATGGTCCGCGGAGACCGCGCACTCCGGTAATGTAAAGACCGCTGACCGTTGCCTTGACTTCCTTCTTGACCGGGATGATATCGAAGATCTGTTCGTCTGCGATGAGAGTCATAACTCTTGGACCAACCTTAGCCTTGACAATCGGAAGCTTGGATCGGCGCATGAGCTTTGGTGTCTGTTCCAATACCTGCTGCGGTAAACCGGATTCATTCATCCGCATTCGCTTTTTGTCAATGATCAGCATGCTGACGGTCTGTGCAGCAGCCGCAATCTGTTCGTCCTGCTCGGCTTTGCGTTTCTGGGCTTTTTTGCCGAGAAAATATAGAACAATCATTACAATTACAAGAATGATTGCAATTACTAACATTACAATTCCAAATGGTTTCACGTTGGGATCCTCCTCATGGTATCAATTTGCCGACCTTCATTGTAACAAAGATTCGGACAAAAATCAACGAGAGATGCAGATATTATTGTATTTTGGCGTTATTTATGATATTTTATATAAGTTGAGTTGTGTCCGGGATGGACGCGAAAAGAAAGGATTAGAATCAAGTATGAAGAAAAGAATTGTAGCATTTTTATTATGCATGACAATGGCTGTCGGCGTGACTGCCTGTGGAGAGTCGAAGAATGAGTCCACACAGGAGACAACGGAGGCAGCAGCAACTTTAACATATGATGGGGCGCGGAGTGCGCAGATGGATATTGATTTGGAGAAGCAGGTTAAGAGTCTTTCCAATTATAACGGAATTGATCTTACGATTACCGGAAACTATGAGGTGACCGATGAGAACGTGGAGAATACGACGATGCAGCTCCTCTCCCGTATGGGAGCCGGAAATGTGGAGGTTACGGACCGTGATGTGGTAGAGGAGGGCGATTATGTCAAAATTGACTATGTCGGTTACAAGGATGATGTGGCATTTGAGGGCGGCACGGCAACGGATGTCATAATGGATCCGGTAAATAATATGGATGTCACTGCACAGAGCGGTTACATTGATGGATTCTGTGATGGCATGATTGGAGCAAAAGTCGGAGACGTGCTGCATACGGATGTGACCTTCCCGGAGCAGTATCAGTCGGCAGAACTGGCTGGACAGCCTGCAGTCTTCGAGATTACGATTAAGGGAATCTATCAGCCGGTGACGATGGATACACTTACGGACGAGGCTGTGGAGGCTGCTTTTGGGGAGAGCGATCTTCACACCAAGGATGAATTGCTGGAATACGTGAGAACCATGTTGACCAACCAGGTGGAGACGTACAAGTCCCAGGCTTCGATCAGTGCGGCGCAGTCTTATATCCTGGAGAACAGTGATGTTGAAATTCCGGAGGACTATATGCAGGCCCGTATGGATGAGCTTGAGTACAGTACCACGATCGATAACTGTACAGAGGGGCAGACGCTTGAGGCATTTCTGGTTGCCAACGGAACGACCCTCGAGGCAGAGAGAGAGAACTGGAAGACATCGCTGACACAGCAGATTCAGATTGAGTTTCTGTTCGGTCGCATTGCGGATCTTGAGAACATTGAAGTGGATGAGGAAGAGTTCACGCAGTTTATCGACTATATCATCCAGTCGGACAATGGCGGTTTTGCCGATGCCAATGCCGTATATGAATACTATGGAATTGGCGATGCCAAGGATGGGGAGCAGGCGCTTCGCCAGCTGTACCGTGTTAATAAGGCAGTCAGCTTTGTGGTGGATCACGCCAATGTGATCGTGGACAATTCGTCTGAGGATGACAGTGCAGAATAACGAAGCTGAAACGTGCTTATAAAATGCGCGGCGGAGCTTGAACGCCGCAAAGGGATTATATTAAGGGATTAGATGAAAGACAGAAGGAGGATGTATTATGGAATTGATTAATATCCGCGAGATATTCCGTAACACAAAGCAGTATGAAAATCAGGAGGTTACCATTGGAGGCTGGGTCAGAAGCAACCGCAATTCCAAAAATTTTGGATTTATCGTTGTGAATGATGGAACATTCTTTGAGCCGATTCAGGTGGTATACGCAGATGCGCTGGCCAACTATGATGAGATCGTGAAGATCAATGTCGGCGCAGCAGTTATCGTAAGGGGAGAACTCGTTCCGACACCGGAGGCGAAGCAGCCTTTTGAGATTCAGGCCAAAGAAGTGACGATCGAAGGCTCTTCTACACCGGATTATCCGCTCCAGAAAAAGCGTCATACCTTCGAGTATCTGCGCACGATTTCCCATCTGCGTCCGAGAACCAACACCTTTGAGGCTGTGTTCCGCGTGCGTTCGCTCTGTGCGTATGCAATCCATAAGTTTTTCCAGGAGAGGGATTTCGTGTATGTGCACACACCGCTCATTACAGGAAGCGATTGTGAGGGCGCGGGAGAGATGTTCCAGGTGACCACGCTGGATATGAACAATCTTCCGAAGAATCCGGATGGCAGTGTGGATTACAGCAAAGACTTTTTCAACAAGCCAACGAACCTTACCGTGTCAGGACAGCTGAACGGTGAGACGTATGCAATGGCATTCAAGAATATTTATACCTTTGGACCGACCTTCCGCGCGGAAAATTCCAACACCACCAGACACGCGGCAGAGTTCTGGATGATTGAGCCGGAGATCGCGTTTGCGGATCTGCAGGATGACATGATGCTGGCGGAGAGCATGTTAAAATACATCATCAACTATGTATTGGAACATGCGCCGGAAGAGATGGCATTTTTCAATAGCTTTGTGGACAAGGGACTTCTTGAGAGACTGGAGAATGTGGTAAGCAATGACTTTGCACGTGTGACTTACACTGAGGCCATTGACATCCTGGCCAAAAACAATGATGCATTTGACTACAAAGTGTCCTGGGGCTGTGATCTGCAGACGGAGCATGAGCGCTACCTGACGGAGCAGGTGTTCAAGCGTCCGGTATTTGTAACGGATTATCCGAAGGAAATCAAGGCTTTCTATATGAAACTGAACGAGGACGGCAAGACGGTTGCGGCAGTGGATTGTCTGGTGCCCGGAATCGGTGAGATCATCGGAGGAAGTCAGAGAGAGGATGACTATGACAAGCTTCTTGCCCGTATCCGGGAACTGGGGCTTCGTGAGGATGACTACAAGTTCTATCTGGATCTGCGCAAGTATGGATCTGCAAGACATGCCGGTTTCGGTTTGGGATTTGAGCGCTGCGTTATGTATCTGACCGGTATGGCAAATATCCGTGATGTCATTCCGTTCCCGAGAACGGTCAATAACTGCGAACTGTAGAATCAGGAATACAGGCTCATGGTCATGCATAAGATGATAGAGAATGTTCAGTTGGAGAAGCATCGATGTGTGAAGAGAGAATGGAGCCGGAAACTGGGGAGAAGCCGGAACAAAAGCCCTATAAGCCGGGGGCAGGTATGAAATTTTGTGGGGTACTTTTGGCAGTATGTTTTGTGACGGCAGGGCTGTTCTTTCTGCTTGCGTGGGTGTCTTATCAGGTACGATTTTCCACAGAGGTGATCCGGATGGGGATTACAGGGCTGTATATTGTTCCCTGCCTGATCGGCGGACGGATAATACGGAGGATGGGATTTACTCCCGCCATGGTGTGGGGAGCGGGACTTGGTGCGGCTTTTTATTCGGTGCTGCTTGTGATTTCATGGTTGGAAGCAGGAATGCAGCTTGAGACTGTGAGAACGATGGAACTGATTCTGTGTGTGGCCTCGGGGCTGCTGGGCACATTGTCCAGAAAAAAACAGGTCGGGAATGCAGAGGGAAAAAAGTAGAAATCATAGGAAATCTGCACCAAATCTGCAAAAAAGCTTTGCATATTCAGGTTGCTGTGTTATAATCTGTCGTGTGGACTCTCTGAGCGGATGACCTTTGAAAGGCAACTGTTTGAGGATTCCCATAGATTTTTAGTTAAGACAAAGGAGATCATTATTATGAAGCATGTAAAGACCTTAAATACAAGAAAGTTACAGAATACAATTAAGAAGGGCGGCTGTGGCGAGTGCCAGACTTCTTGCCAGTCTGCCTGCAAGACTTCCTGCACCGTCGGAAACCAGACTTGTGAATCTTATAAGTAGGCGAAGCCTGCTTATAATAACCCGAACCGAAGGTGAGGGTTTTTGTAGAGGAAACCAATAAGTTGAATTGAGAATGCAAACAGATATGACCGCGTACGTGGTGCGCGGTCGTTTGTTGTGCATATTACTTTTATTACAATTGAAAGAGAGGAATATTATAGTGGTTCATCAGTTTAAGAACAATGGCTATGATATTGTCCTGGATGTCAACTCGGGAGCCATCCATGTAGTTGACGATGTGACCTATGATGTGATTGAACTGTTCGAGGAGCACACGAAAGAAGAAATCGTTCAGGCTTTGTCGGACAAGTATTCAGCGGCAGAGATTGAGGAGGCAGTCGGGGAGGTAGAGCAGCTTCGTGACAACGAGGAACTGTTCACAGAGGATGTATATGAGAATCATATCATCGACTTCAAAAAGCGCCCTACGGTTGTCAAGGCGTTATGTCTGCACATTGCGCATGACTGTAATCTTGCCTGCAAGTACTGCTTTGCGGAGGAAGGGGAGTATCACGGACGCCGGGCGCTCATGGATTATGAGACCGGAAAGCAGGCGTTGGATTTTTTGATTGCCAACTCCGGAAGCAGAAGAAATCTTGAGGTGGATTTCTTCGGCGGAGAGCCTCTTATGAATTTTGATGTGGTCAAGAGACTGGTTGCATACGGAAGAGAGCAGGAGAAGCTTCACGACAAGCATTTTCGTTTTACGCTGACAACGAACGGTGTGCTTCTGGATGATGATATCATGGAATTTGCCAATCGTGAGATGGACAATGTGGTACTCAGTATTGACGGGCGCAAGGAAGTTCATGACCGGATGCGTCCATTCCGAAAGGGTGCAGGCAGTTATGATCTGATTGTTCCCAAGTTCCAGAAACTGGCGGAGAGCCGGAATCAGGAACGTTACTATGTGAGAGGAACCTTTACTCATTTCAATACGGATTTTTCAAAGGATGTTCTTCATCTGGCGGATTTGGGCTTTAAGCAGATTTCGGTGGAGCCGGTTGTGGCACAGCCGACGGATGCATATGCGCTGACAGAGGAAGATCTTCCGGTACTTTTTGAAGAGTACGATAAGCTTGCGGCTGAGATGGTTCGCCGCAAACGCGAGGGCAATGCATTCAATTTCTTCCATTTCATGATTGATTTGGAAGGCGGTCCGTGCGTATATAAGAGACTGTCCGGATGTGGATCCGGCACAGAGTACTTAGCAGTAACCCCGTGGGGGGATCTGTATCCGTGCCATCAGTTTGTGGGCAATGAGGACTTTTTGATGGGAAATGTCTGGGATGGTGTGACAGCTACAGACATTCAGGACGAGTTCAAATGCTGCAACGTGTACGCAAAAGAAAAATGCAGGAACTGCTTTGCAAGATTTTATTGCAGTGGTGGATGTGCCGCAAACTCATACAACTTTCATGGAAGTATCACAGATGCTTATGATCTGGGCTGTGAGCTTCAGAAAAAGCGTATCGAGTGTGCGATTATGATAAAAGCTGCCGAGGCAGAAATAAAAGAAGAGGAAGGAAACAAACATGAAGAAAAGTAAGGGCGTCGTTATTATTGCGGTGATCCTGGCCTGTCTCATTGGTCTTGGATATTTTACCGGAACGATAATGTCAACAACAAGCGTGAGTCAGGCAGAGACAGACAATACGGTTGAGTCCAAGGGAATCAAGCTTGGTCTGGATCTGTCCGGTGGTGTATCCATCACCTATCGAATCGTCGATGATAATCCTTCACAGAAGGATCTCGATGATACATTGGCAAAGCTGGAGGAGCGTGCAGAGAGCTACAGCACAGAGTATTCTGTGTATCCGGTCGGAGATGACCGTATTACGGTTGAGATTCCGGGTGTATATGATGCCAATGCCGTACTTCAGGATTTGGGAAGTCCGGGAAGTCTGTATTTTATCAAGCACTATGACAGCGAGGGCAATGCGAACTACAATTACGATAGCACTGCCGGAGACTATGTGCTTACAACCGATATTGATACCCTGATTGCAAACGGTTCCGTTGTGTTGACCGGAAATGATGTAAAGTCATCCAATGCAGGGTACAATACAAATAAAACTACAAGTTCCAGCGAGCCGGTTGTGGAACTGAGCTTCAATGATGATGCAGCAGAAATCTGGGAGGCTGCTACTTCAGAGGCCTATAATAATTCAAAGGATTCCATCGGTGTGTACTATGATGATCATTTTATCAGTGTACCGTCGGTAAGTGCAGTGATCTCCGACGGAAATTGTGTGATCAATGGTATGGAGAACTATGAGGCAGCCGAAAAGCTTGCAACCTTTATCCGTGTCGGTGCCATCAATCTGGAACTGGAGGAGTTGGAGTCTTCTGTTGTAGGTGCTTCTCTTGGTGGAAAGGCACTTACCACCAGTGTGAAGGCCGGAATCATCGGTCTGATCCTTGTTATGCTGTTCATGATTGTAATGTACGGCGTGTGTGGTGTGGTTGCTGCAGTAGGACTTGGTATCTACACAACACTGGTTATTTCACTGATTTACTTATTTGAGATTACATTGACACTGCCGGGTATTGCGGGTGTTATCCTTGGTATCGGTATGGCGGTGGATGCAAACGTTATTATTATCTCCCGTATCCGTGAGGAGATCGCATCCGGTAAGAGCGTTCTTACTTCTATCAAGGAAGGTTACAAGAAGGCACTGTCCGCAATTGTTGACGGTAACGTGACAACTATGATCGCTGCCCTGGTATTGATGTGGCTTGGTTCCGGAACCGTTAAGGGATTTGCATACACCTTGATGATTTCCATTCTTGTGTCTGTATTTACAGCGCTTGTGGTATCAAGACTCTTAAATCTGTCCCTGTATGCAGTTGGATGCCGGAATGAGAAACTGTATGGCCGCGCTAAGGAGCGCAAGGCCATCGAGTTCATGAAGCACCGTGTAAAGTGGTTTGCAATTTCTCTTGTTGTAATTGTAGCAGGTTTTGTTGGCATGGCAGCATACAGTGCAAGCGGTGCCCGCGCACTGAACTTCAGCCTTGAGTTTGTTGGCGGTACATCCATCTCAGCAGACTTTGGACAGGATTATACCATTGAGCAGGTTGAGGAGACCATCGTACCTGAGGTTGCAGCCGTAATCGGTGACAATGGCATTCAGGCAAGTACTGTATCCGGAAGTGATGTGGTAACAATTAAGACTAAGACACTGGATCTAGAAACCCGTGAGGCTGTGGAGAATATGTTGGTGGAGAAGTTTGGCGTTGACCAGTCCACCATTGAGAGCCAAAGCATCGGTTCCACCATCAGTGGTGAGATGCGTAAGAATGCAATCCTTGCGGTTGTAGTGGCATGTATCTTCATGCTGTTCTACATCTGGTTCCGTTTCAAGGATTTGCGTCTGGCGGGAAGCTCTATTCTTGCGTTGGTACATGATGTACTTGTTATGCTGACTGCATATGCATTGATTCGTATCTCTGTCGGCAATACATTTATCGCATGTATGCTGACCATCGTCGGATACTCCATCAACGACACGATCGTTATCTTTGACCGTATCCGTGAGAATATGCATGGAGTGAAGAAGCAGACACCGGAGTCTCTTGCAGAGGTTGCCAATAAGTCTCTGACACAGACACTCTCACGTTCTATCAATACCTCACTCACAACCATCGTGATGGTTTTGCTGCTGTTTATCATGGGTGTATCTTCCATCCGCGAGTTCGCGTTACCGCTTATCGTTGGTATGGTCAGCGGTACGTATTCATCCATCTTTATCGCAGCAAGCCTGTGGTATACGATGAAGCTTCATCTGGGCAAGGATCGTCTGGCAAAGAAGAATAAGTAATCATAAAGAATTCGGTAGGCGTCACATTACATGTGGCGCCTATTGTTGTTATGAGACCGGAGAAACAGATATGTACAATATTGATGAGTCTAAGGACCGGGAAAACTTTATCCGAAGTGACAGATCAAAGAGGAGGAGAGAAGCATATGGAAAAGATACTGGTGATTGGCTATCTGGTGTTGGTGAATGTCATCGGTTTTATGTTGATGGGAATTGATAAGAGTAAGGCAAAACGGCATGCGTGGAGGATTCCGGAAAAAACGCTTTTTCTTGTGAGCCTCATAGGCGGAAGCATCGGAACCTGGGCGGGAATGTATACGTTCCATCATAAGACGAAGCACTGGTATTTTGTTGTGGGAATGCCGGCCATTCTTGTGCTGCAGATTGTTTTGGCAGTTGCAATGCATGAATTTACATTATTTTCCGCGAATTAGGCGGAAGCAATTGCAAATTGGAAAGGAATTCATTATAATTGGTGATAAGTGACGTCGGTTGACGACATTTTCCAAGAATAAATATGCATAAAGGAGAAGAACATGTACACATTAGATGACATCAAGACAGTAGATCCTGAAATCGCTGCAGCCATCACGGCTGAGTTTGACAGACAGAACAGTCACATAGAACTGATTGCTTCTGAGAACTGGGTAAGTCCGGCAGTTATGTCTGCCATGGGAAGCATCCTGACCAACAAGTATGCAGAAGGGTATCCGGGTAAGCGTTATTATGGCGGATGTGAGTGCGTAGATGTTGTCGAGGAACTGGCGAGAGAACGCGCAAAGAAACTGTTTGGCTGTGAATATGTCAATGTGCAGCCACATTCCGGTGCACAGGCAAATATGGCAGTACAGTTTGCAATCTTAAAGCCGGGGGATACTGTGATGGGAATGAATCTTGATCACGGCGGACATCTGACCCACGGTTCACCGGTCAACTTCTCCGGAACCTATTTTAATATTGTGCCTTACGGAGTCAATGATGAGGGATTCATTGATTACGATAAGGTAAGAGAGATTGCACTGGAGTGCAAACCGAAAATGATCATCGCAGGTGCTTCCGCATATGCGAGAACCATCGACTTCAAGAAATTCCGTGAGATCGCCGACGAGGTTGGAGCGGTTCTGATGGTAGATATGGCACACATTGCAGGACTGGTGGCTGCCGGTCTTCATCCAAGCCCAATCCCGTATGCGGACGTTGTTACCACAACCACACACAAGACTCTGCGTGGACCAAGAGGCGGAATGATTCTCTGCAGCAATGAGGTAAATGAGAAATACAACTTCAATAAGGCAATCTTCCCGGGAACACAGGGAGGTCCGCTGATGCATGTGATCGCGGCTAAGGCTGTATGTTTCGAGGAGGCACTTAAGCCGGAATTCAAAGAGTATCAGACACAGATCGTGAAGAACGCACAGGCATTGTGCAACGGACTGAAGACCCGTGATATCAAGATTGTATCCGATGGTACGGATAATCATCTGATGCTGGTGGATCTGACCCCATACGAACTGACCGGCAAGGTTGTGGAGAAGCTTTTGGACAGCGCTCATATCACTGCCAATAAGAACACCATTCCGAATGATCCGCAGAAACCATTTGTAACCAGTGGTATTCGTCTCGGAACACCGGCTGCAACCTCAAGAGGATTAAAGGAAGATGATTTCGATCAGGTTGCAGAGGCAATCGCTCTTCTGATCAAGAACGGCGAGTCTGCTGTGGACGATGCGAGAGCAATTGTTAAGACATTGACGGACAAGTATCCGCTGAAGAGTTTTTCATAAAGAAAACGAGAACGAAGCGCCAGCTACGCGCCTGCTGTAGCTGGTGCTTCTTGATTGTTTTGCGGACGATGTTTAGGTGACGGGAGGAGATGGCATGAAACGAGTGCTGCTCATTGCGACGGGAGGAACCATCGCATCGAAAAAATCAGAGAACGGCTTAAAGCCACAGATATCTCCGGAGGAGCTGTTGAGCTATATTCCGCAGGTGAAAACGATATGTGATGTGAGTACGGTGCAGCCGATGAATCTGGACAGTTCCAATATCAGGCCGGAGCATTGGATTCAAATTGTGCATACAATTCGTGCAAACTATGAGGAGTATGACGGATTTGTCATTGCCCACGGAACCGATACGATGGCATATACGGCAGCAGCCCTGTCCTACATGATTCAGAATTCCCCAAAGCCCATTGTGATTACAGGGGCACAAAAACCCATTGACATGGAGATTACCGATGCAAAGTCCAATCTGCTGGACAGTTTTCGTTATGCGTCGGATGCCATGTCTCAGGGGGTTCAGATCGTTTTTGACGGAAAAGTCATTGCGGGAACCAGAGCCAAGAAGGTCCGGTCAAAAAGCTATAATGCTTTTTCCAGTATTGACTATCCCTATCTGGCGGTCATTCAGGACGGATGTATTATGCGTTATATTCCGATGCTTCCCTATGAGGAGGAGGTCAGATTCTATGAGAAGCTGGATAGCAATGTCTATCTGATCAAGCTGATCCCCGGAATTTCACCGTCTATTCTGCCGTTTCTCTTTGAACATTATGACTGCATTATTGTGGAGAGCTTTGGTGTGGGCGGAATTCCGGAGTCTATTGCGGATGAATTCTACCATTTGTGCCAGACATACCCCAATACGCTTGTGGTCATGTCCACACAGGTGGCCCATGAAGGCAGCGATATGACGGTGTATGAGGTGGGACATGACATGAAGAGCCACTGCCGCTTTCTGGAGTCCTATGACATGACGCTGGAGTCTGTGATTGCCAAGGTTATGTGGATGTTGGGAAATTTTCAGATGGAACGGGATGATATGGAAGCACTTTTCTATCGCAAGATTAACCACGATGTTATCTTTGGAATCAATAGAAAATGTTGATTTTTCAGATTTCACATAGTACAATAATCTAAGAGTTTATTTATTTTTGGAGGAAATATGATTGATTTAAAGTTTTTGCGTGAGAACCCGGAGGTTGTCAAAGAAAATATTAAAAAGAAGTTTCAGGATCACAAGCTGCCGCTGGTAGATGAGGTGATCGAACTGGATGCCAAGTCCAGAGCCGCACAGCAGGAAGCAGACGAGCTTCGTGCCAGCAAGAATAAGCTGTCAAAGGAAATCGGAGCTCTGATGGCACAGGGAAAGAAGGATGAGGCTGAGGAAATTAAGAAGCAGGTTGCTGCGGATGCAGCCCGTCTGGCAGAGCTGGAGGAGCAGGAGAAGGAGCTGTCTGAGAAGGTCACCAAGATCATGATGACGATTCCGAACATCATCGATCCTTCTGTACCGATTGGCAAGGACGACAGTTGCAATGTGGAGATTGAGAAGTTTGGCGAGCCGGTGGTACCGGATTTTGAGATTCCATACCATACAGAGATTATGGAGCGTTTTGACGGAATTGATCTGGATGCAGCAGGTAAGGTTGCAGGCAATGGCTTCTATTATCTAATGGGAGATATTGCCAGACTGCACTCAGCAGTGATCGCATATGCAAGAGATTTTATGATAGGCAGAGGTTTTACCTATGTTGTTCCACCGTTTATGATCCGTTCCAACGTTGTGACAGGCGTTATGAGCTTCGACGAGATGGATGCCATGATGTATAAGATCGAGGGAGAGGATCTGTATCTGATCGGAACCTCGGAGCATTCCATGATCGGTAAGTTTATCGATACGATCAATGATGAGGACAAGCTTCCGTATACCCTGACAAGCTATTCCCCATGCTTCCGCAAAGAGAAGGGAGCTCATGGTATTGAGGAGCGCGGCGTTTACCGAATTCATCAGTTTGAGAAGCAGGAGATGATCGTAATCTGTAAGCCAGAGGAATCCAAGATGTGGTATGACAAGCTGTGGCAGAATACGGTGGATCTGTTCCGCAGTCTGGATATTCCGGTTCGTACTCTGGAGTGCTGTTCCGGAGATCTGGCGGATCTGAAGGTGAAGTCCTGCGATGTAGAGGCATGGTCTCCGCGTCAGAAGAAGTATTTTGAGGTGGGAAGCTGCTCGAACCTTGGTGATGCACAGGCGAGAAGACTTAAGATCCGTGTAAAGGATAAAGATAAGAATAAGTATTTTGCACATACTTTGAATAATACAGTGGTTGCACCCCCTCGTATGCTCATTGCATTCCTGGAGAATAACCTGAATGCGGACGGCTCGGTAAATATTCCGAAGGTTCTGCAGCCGTATATGGGTGGCACCGAGAAGCTTGTTCCGAAAAAATAGTTTCATGTGCTCTGAATAGTATGGAGTTGAACAACACTTTGATTCCATACTATTTTTGTAATATCGTTGGGGAAAATGGGGTAATACAATGAGTCAATTTGTTAAGAGTGCAATATATCGGTTTGAAACCAGCTTCTTTGCAAATGTAGTGAAGCGGGGGCTGGGGATGATGATTCCGCTTGTGCTGGTTGGAGGGATGGCCTGTGCATTGCGGGATTTCCCGATTGAAGCCTACCAGACCTGGCTGACCGGAAGCAGCGGACATGTTTTGTATGCGATATTGAACATGATCTACCAGGGGACCTTTGGAATTTTCTCAATTGCCATGGTAATTGCGCTGAGCCTCAGCTATGCGCTGGAAAAAAATGTGAGCTTTGACTTCGCCGGAATGTATGTGATCGTCTCGTTGGTGGCGTTTGCCACGCAGTTGAATATCGGAAGCGATCATTTTGATATTGGATCTATTGGGTCTCTCGGATGTTTTTCTGCGATTGTGACTACATATTTGGCCTGCATGGCATTTTCTGCCCTCCGTAAGGTTCGCTGGCTGACGCTGGAGAATTTTACCGTTGGCATGGGTGGGATATGTGTTCCGGCGCTTCAGACTCTTTTCCCATTACTCATCATTGCAGCAGTGGTGGCAGGATTTAATCATCTGCTTCACGCAGTCTTTGATGTGTATAGTCTTCAGGAATTTATTACCGTATATATGTGCCGCTTCTTTGAAACAGTTGATCCGAACAGTGGCTTTGCATCGGGTCTTTTATATACCATCATGGTGCATTTGCTGTGGTTTTTCGGCATGCACGGAAGCCATATCATGGAGCCGGTTGCCCAGAATAATTTTGCGTTTACCGGAGATACGGTATTTTCCAAGGCCTTTTTTGATATTTATGTGATGATGGGCGGTGTTGGAACGACCATCTGTGTCCTGATTGCACTGCTATTGTTTTTCCGTAAAAATCGATTGGGAAAGCTGGCGGGCCTTGCTTCCTTTACCTTGGTTTTCAACATAAATGAGATGCTGACCTTCGGGATTCCGATTATCTTAAATCCGGTTTTGTTTATCCCGTTTCTTCTGACTCCGGTTGTCAGCTATTGCATTGCGTATGCGGCGACTGCGGCGGGGCTTGTTCCGCTGCTTGTCCAGGATATAACATGGACCGTGCCGGTATTATTCAGCGGATATGCGGCCACCGGAAGCATCCGGGGACTTATTCTGCAGCTTGTGTGCATAGCGATAGGAGTGTTGATCTATCTTCCGTTTTTGCGACTGAATCAGAAGATGGAGAGTGTGCGCTATCAGGAGCAGGTACACGTGTTGATCCGTGAATTGCAGGCGAATGAAGAGAGTATTGAGCGCCCGGCATTCCTCACGAGAGGAGACCACATCGGCGTAATTTCCCGTGTACTGCTTCGGGATCTTCACCATGCCATACGCAACCGTGAATTGTTCATGCTCTATCAGCCGCAGGTGTCGGCTGACGGAAGATGCGTGGGAGCTGAGGCTTTGCTTCGATGGAAACATCCGGTATATGGTATGATCTATCCGCCTCTGATCATTTACCTTGCGGAGGAGGGGCGTCTTTTGCCGGAACTGGAGGACTTTATTTTGGGAGAGGTGTCACGGGGAATATCCGACATTCAGAAGAGCTATGACGGACCATTTAAGGTTTCTGTGAATCTGACGGCTCATTCTTTGCTGTGGGATGTGGAGAAATGTATTGAACGCCATTTGCAGGAATACGACATAGCACCGGAGAAGCTGTGGATTGAAATTACAGAGCAGGATATCCTGCTTCAGACAGATGTGGTAAGCAAAAAGTTAAACCAGCTAAAGGAAGCGGGACATATGCTTTTGATTGACGATTTCGGAATGGGACATACATCACTTCTGTACCTGCAGTCCAACTATTTTGGCATTGTAAAACTGGACGGATCACTGACGAGAAATCTTCTTACAAACCCGACAAATCAGAAGATTGTGGCATCCATTGCCGAGCTGGGCAACGAGTTGAATATTGGGCTGATTGCGGAGTATGTGGAGACGGAGAAACAGCGTCAGGTTCTGGAAAATTTGGGTTGCAGGTGTTACCAGGGATATCTATACAGTAAGCCGATTTCATTGCAGGAGTTTATTCAGTATATTGTTGATCAAAATGTTCCGGACCTAT
The DNA here is from genome assembly GCA_945868435.1 of uncultured Lachnospiraceae bacterium. Classification (GTDB taxonomy): domain Bacteria; phylum Bacillota; class Clostridia; order Lachnospirales; family Lachnospiraceae; genus Roseburia. The sequence continues at coordinate 22,025 of CAMBLG010000017.1, read as the reverse complement.
AATCCTGCCCAAAAAGGACCATACTTTTTTGGTACATTTTACTTTTGAAAAATACTTGTACGCAACCGATTGCGCATGTAAAATATAACTAAGTCAGTAACTATTCAGAACCCGTTAGAATTAGATAATCAGAATCGTCATGCTTGCATGTAAGAGGCTGGTTATCTAATTCGTAAGGTGGCTCGAATAGAGTCACCGCCCCATATATGAGCAAAATTAGCTGCGTAGCAGCGAGAAAGCACGACTTGTCGTGCGGTTTTGCGAATGTATGAGGAGGGGTTCTGAATAGTTACCTAAGTCAAATGATTTTGACTGTTATATTTACATGCGCATTTTGTTTGAAAGGGAGGAAATATGCGAAAAAGAATCGTTAGTTTATTTATGGTGGCAGCAACGGTTATGTCACTGCTGATCGGGTGTGGTTCGTACAGTCCCAAGCTTCCGACTGGGTCTGAAGAGGCAGATATTTTCGTTGCTCCGGTGGAGGGCTTGTCGGAGGATTTTATCAAAGGAATGGACATCTCTTCTGTAATTGCCGAGGAGGAGAGCGGTGTTGTCTATTACGATGAGAATGGCAAGGAAGAGGATCTTTTTAAGATTCTAGCGGATTCCGGTGTGAATTACATCCGGGTGCGTGTGTGGAATGATCCCTATGACGAGGATGGCAATGGTTACGGCGGCGGCAACAATGATGTGGAGAAAGCAGCCACCATCGGAAAGCGCGCGGCAAAGTATGGCATGAAGCTTCTGGTGGATTTCCATTATTCGGATTTCTGGGCAGATCCTGCAAAGCAGCAGTGTCCGAAAGCATGGAGGAAAAAAGATATCGATGAAAAGTCACAGCTGTTGTATGATTTTACAGTGGAAAGCCTGAACACGATCCTGAAAGCCGGTGCAGATGTGGGAATAGTTCAGATCGGAAATGAAATTAATAATGCATTATCCAGCGAACATGACACAGAAGGCATCATGCAGCTTCTTACCTCGGCCAGCGAAGCGGTCAGACAGGTATCTGCGGACAAGAAAAAGGATATTCAGATTGCGGTGCATTATACCGAAATCGATAATTTTGATGATACCTTAAACAAAGCGCAGACTTTGCAGGATTATAATGTGGATTACGACATTTTTGGAGTTTCTTATTATCCGTACTGGCATGGAACCATGGATAACATGACCTCCGTGCTTACAGAAATCAAGGAGCAGTACGGAAAAGAAACCTGCATTCTGGAAACCAGTTATCTGTACACGGGTGAGGATGGAGATGATTTCGGTAACAGTGTGTCTGCGGAAGATGCACTGGAGGATTATCCGGTATCCGTGCAGGGACAGGCTTCCTGCATCCGGGATGTCATTGCACACGCCTCCGAGGCAGGAGCGCTTGGCGTTTTCTACTGGGAGGGCGCATGGATTCCGGTGGGAAGCGACTATGAGAGCAATACCAAGATCTGGGAGGAACATGGAAGCGGATGGGCGAGCAGTTTCGCCAAGATGTATGATCCGCTGGATGCCGGCAAATATTATGGCGGATGCTCCTGGGATAATCAGGCATTCTTTGATTTTGAAGGGCATAAACTGCCTTCTCTGGATGTGTTCAAATATGTGAACTACGGGGCGACCTGTGAGCCACAGATTCTGGCTTACCGCGAGGTGAAGATTGAATCCGGAATTAAGGAACCGCTTGTTATGCCGGAGACGGTCAGTGCCATTTACAATGATCCGTCCATCACGGACGGGGTGCCGGTTACCTGGGATGAGGATCAGGTGGCTGCAATTGATACCAATGTGGCGGGAGAGTACACGGTGGAAGGAACAACGGAGGACGGTACTACAATTACAGCAAGTATCAAAGTGCTGAATGTCAACTATGTGCAGAATCCAAGCTTTGAGGAATCCGATGTGTCTATGTGGGCGGTGGACTATCCGAATGGCAACGCCTGTACAGATATCCAGACAAAGGCAGGAGACGCCGTGACCGGAGAAAAATCCTTCCACTTCTACAGTGAGGAGGAGCAGGAATTTACCGTAGAGCAGACCATAACCGGTCTTGCGGCAGGAGATTATACTGCGGTCGCCAATATCCAGGGGGGCGATGTGGGAGATGACGCGGTTGTCGTGCTGTATGTTCTGGTTGGTGATGAGCGCTATGAGTCTGAGGCTGTGGTTCTGGATGGATGGGTCAACTGGAAAAAACCACAGATTAAGGATATTCCGGTGGACGGAAGCAGTGATGTCACCGTTGGCATGTACGTAAAGTGTGCGGCCAAGGGCTGGGGAACCATTGATGACTTTGAGTTTTATTGTCAGCAGTAAAACCGGATATTCCGGATAATCTCTGAGATAGATTTTCCAACAGAGAAAAAGCGTTGTACTGATTGACAAAAAATTGTCAAAGTGATACGATAATAACATCGTTACAGTTGAGAAATCAGCGAAGGAGAACGTATCACAATATTAGGAGGAATTTTACGATGAGTGAATTCAAAAATTTGACACTTGACGTAGCAGATGGCATTGCGGTTCTTGCAATCTCAAGACCTGCAGCGCTGAACGCTTTGAACAGTGAGACACTGGATGAGCTGAATGTATGCCTGAGCGAGATCGAGAAGAATGACGACATTAAGGTTGTAATCTTAACCGGTGGTCCGGATAAGAAGGGCAACGAGTTCAAGTCATTTGTTGCCGGTGCTGACATTGCCGAGATGGTGAACTTTACAGCTCCGGAAGCGCGTGCATTTGGTATTAAAGCATCTGAGCCATTCTTCAAGCTTCAGAATATGCGTCAGGTTACCATCGCAGCAATCAATGGATTTGCCCTTGGCGGTGGATGTGAGATCGCAATGAGCTGTGACATCCGTATTGCATCTGACAATGCAATTTTCGCACAGCCGGAGTGTGGTCTTGGAATCATTCCTGGCTTCGGCGGAACTCAGAGACTTGCACGTCTGGTTGGTATGGGCCGTGCAAAGGAGATGATCTTCACCTGTGACAACGTTGATGCCAATGAAGCATACCGCATCGGTCTTGTCAATAAGGTTGTAGCAAAGGAAGAGCTGATGGCTACAGCGAAGGCTATGGCTGCAAAGATTATCTCTAAGGGAAGCTATGCAGTATCTGTTGCTAAGGCTGCGATCAACAACGGCTATGACATGGATATCAGAAACGCTGTTGAGATGGAAGCAAACCTGTTCGGTGTTGTCAATGACACCCATGACAAGAAGGAAGGCATGGGCGCTTTCTTGGAGAAGAGAGCTGCTGAGCTTACAGATTTCTAATAATCTGAACTACATAGGAGCGTGAGACCGTTCTTCTAAACCAGGAACGCCTCTCGTACATGAGCTGCGGAGTCATGTGCGTGAGGCGTTTTTGTTATGTATACATATGTGCAATCTTACTTGGATTTCCAGGGCCCGTTCCGGTAAAAGCATACTGACAGCACCGTGGCGATGCACCAGCCTACAGGCCAGGAGCACCAGATGCCGATATAGCCCCACTGAAGGGATAAGACGAGGGCAAGTAAGACACGAAGAATCAGGTCGGTAAAGGTGCTGATCATGAATTGACGCATCATACCGGCCCCTCTTAGAATTCCGTCGGCAATGAGTTTTACCGCAATGACAAAGTAGAACGGTGACACAATCCGGAGAAACAGAGTTCCGGAACTCAAAGCGTCCGCGGAAGGATTATTCATAAAAGCCTCAATTAGTATCGGACTTACAAGGACGTAGACCAGAACAATCGGTATGCAGATCATCCATACCAGTTTAATGCCTGCTTTAAATCCGGATTTCACGCGGGACAGAATACCGGCACCAAGATTCTGGGCGGTGTAGTTGGACAGTCCGTTGCCGATGGTGGTAAAGGACGTTATGATCAGATTGTTTAACTTAACCGCTGCGGAGTAGCCGGCGATGACTCCTTCTCCAAAGCCGTTGATGATACCCTGAATTACAATATTTCCAACAGAGATAAAGCTTTGCTGCAAAATGCTTGGAATGGCAATTGCAGTTATTTTTTTGAGGAGCGTCCAGGAGAAGAGGGGCGCTTTTTCTTTTGTCTGAATGGAGGCAAGTCGTTTTTGAACAACAGTCATTGCCAGAATACAGCTTATGCCCTGACACAGAAAGGTTGCCCAGGCAACTCCGGCGATTCCCATGTTAAAACAGGCTACAAACAGAATATCTACCAGTACATTGGCGGTTGATGATATTGCAAGAAAGATGAACGGTGTTTTAGAATCTCCGAGGGCGGAGAAGATACCGGTTGCTATATTGTAAAACATGAGAAACGGAAATCCCCATATGTAGATGTTCAGGTACAATTTTGAATCGGCGAAAATGGCATCCGGGGTCTGAATCAAATGAAGAAGCTGTGTACAGCCAAGAAGTCCGCACAGCATTAAAACGATGCACAACACTGCGGAAGAAAGCATGGCTGTGGATACAGCAGTTTTCATATGCCGGTATTCTTTGGCCCCGAACAGCTGAGAGACAATGACAGAACAGCCGATGTTGCAGCCGAAAGCAAATGCAATAAAGATCATGGTAATTCCGTAGCTGTTGCCCACTGCAGCCAACGCGTTTTCTCCGATGTATTGCCCGGCAACAAAGCTGTCTGCGATATTATAAAGCTGCTGAAAAATGATGCTGCCGAATAAAGGCATGCAGAACTTCCATAAAACGGATTCCGGATTTCCGGTTGTCAGATCTTTATTCATGTGATTGTCCTCCAGAACTGGATGATTTGTAGTTGTGTTACCAGCAATATAAAATAGCACTTTCGGTTTCTGCTGTCAAGAAACGCAGTAGAATGAAGCCAGGGGAGCACATTAGGAACAGAAAAATATAGGTAATTTGGACTATATTATTTCCAATTTTCACAAAATATGATATTCTTTTATTATATTGTACATGTGTATGTGAAGATTTGAGGTTTTACGAGCAGAAAAACTGCTGTAAAATAGATTTATTTTTAGGAGGATAGTAATATGTGGGCGTATGAAAGTGTGTTTTATCAGATTTATCCGTTGGGATTTTGCGGAGCGCCGTTTGAGAATGATGGTGTGCCGGAGCATCGGATTTTGAAGGTAAACGATTGGATTGGTCATATCAAGGAGCTGGGAGCGAATGCAATCTATTTTTCCCCGCTGTTTGAGTCAGATACCCATGGATATAATACAAGAGACTACACAAAGGTAGATACAAGACTTGGAACCAATGAAGACTTTGCGAAAGTGTGTGGGAATCTGCACAAGGAAGGAATCAAGGTTGTGCTGGACGGCGTGTTCAATCATGTTGGACGTGGTTTCTGGGCGTTTGAGGACGTGGTGAAGAATCGGGAGAATTCTCCCTATGTCAGCTGGTTTTCCCGCATTGACTTCGGCGGTAACTCCAACTATAACGACGGTCTGTGGTACGAGGGCTGGGAAGGCAACTACGACCTTGTCAAGCTGAATCTGCGGAATGAGGATGTCATTCAGCATATTTTCTCCGCAATTCGCGGTTGGGTAGAGGAGTTTGATATCGACGGGCTCCGCCTGGATGTGGCATATTGCCTGGATCATGATTTTGTCAGACGTTTAAGAAAATTCTGTGATGAGTTAAAGCCGGAGTTTTTCCTTGTGGGAGAGACCTTGCACGGAGACTACAATCAGCTTATGAATGATGAAATGCTGCATTCTGTGACAAACTATGAGTGCTACAAAGGACTTTATTCCAGCTTTAATTCCATGAATATGTTTGAGATCAACCACTCGCTTCTGCGACAGTTCGGACCGGAACAGTGGACACTCTATAAGGGAAAGCATCTGTTGTCCTTTGTGGATAATCATGATGTGACCAGAGTGGCTTCCATCCTTACCAATCCGGCGCATTTGCCGTTAATCTATGCGGTGGCCTTTGGTATGCCAGGAATCCCATGTGTGTATTACGGAAGTGAGTGGGGAGCAACCGGAAAGAAGGAGGAGGGCGATCCGAACCTTCGCCTGTCCTATGATGAGCCCCAGAGCAATGAACTGACGGAGTGGATTGCGAAGCTGGCTGAGGCAAAGAAGACTTCCAAGGCGCTTCAGTATGGCAGCTTTACTTCCACTGTGCTCACCAACGGAGCCTGCGTATTCTGCCGCGAGTGGGAGGGCGAGCGCGTATATGTTGCAGTCAATGCCATGGATCAGGATTTCTTTGCCGGATTCGATGCAGGATCACAGGAACTGACAGATCTTATTACGGGAGAAACCTGTGCGGTCAATGGTGGAGTCAATCTGCCGGCGTACAGCGCGTATTTCTTTCAGGCAAAATAATACAAAGTCCGGACGGAGAGCGTATGTTAGAAGATTTTCATTTGGAACAAATTGTGGCACCCTTGCAGGATTGGTTTCTCAGTCATGCAAGGGTGCTTCCGTGGAGGGACCAGCCCACAGCATATGCAGTGTGGATCTCGGAGATTATGCTGCAACAGACCAGAGTGGAAGCGGTCAAGCCGTACTTTGAGCGGTTTATGAAGGAATTGCCGGATGTGCAGGCGTTGGCACAGTGCCCGGAGGATCGGTATCTGAAGCTTTGGGAGGGGTTGGGCTATTACAATCGTGTGCGGAATCTCAATACTGCCGCCAGGCAGATTGTGGAGCAATACGAAGGTGTGATTCCTGACGATTACGAAAAGCTTATGGCGTTAAAAGGCATCGGCAGCTATACGGCTGGAGCCATCGCATCTATCGCATACAATAAGCCGGTTCCGGCCGTGGATGGAAATGTGCTTCGAGTCATCTCAAGGGTCAGTGGAGATGCTTCTGATATTATGAAGCAGTCCGTGCGAAAACGCATGGAGCAAAGACTGGCAGAGCTGATGCAGAACAATGAGGTGGTTCCACGGGTATTCAATCAGGCACTCATGGAACTGGGAGCGATGGTCTGTGTGCCCAACGGGGCACCGCATTGTGAAATGTGTCCGTGGTCTTCCTTTTGCGAGGCACACCTTCAGGGGCGTACCGGGGAACTTCCGGTAAAAAGCAAGGCAAAAGCCCGCAGAATTGAAAAAAGAACGGTGTTCATTATCAGGGATGGAGATAAGGTTGCCATCCGCAAACGCGAGAATAAGGGGCTTCTGGCAGGACTTTACGAGCTCCCGAATTATGAGGGGCACATGACACAGGAGGAGGCGCTTGCCTGCGTCAAGAAGCTGGGCTATGCACCAATCCGAATCAAGCCGCTCTCGGATGCAAAGCATATCTTTTCCCATGTGGAGTGGCATATGAAAGCGTATGCGGTGCTCATCGAGGAGGAACAACAGGCGAAGGAGGATGCGCTCCTTTTTGTGGAGGCGGAGGATGCAAGAGAGCGCTATGCGATTCCCAGCGCGTTTGAGCGTTACGCGGACTACATGAACATTAAGATTGGGAGCAGGGCGGTGAGACGGATATAAACGATGCGGACGCACCGACATGAGGAAAACCGGTACGTTTGTCGTACCGGTTTTATATGAAAAAGATTAGTATGAGAAAGAAAAATTCTTAATTTAGGGAGGTCCTCGCACCCCTCTATGGGGAGCGAGGGTTATGAAAAAGAAAAAGTTAATTACTTATCTTATGATGTTAGTATACGGAGCAAATGTGACGCTGGTGTGTTTTGTTTATGAGATTTTTGTAAATAAAATATGAACAAATTGTAGTGACCTTAGTACTAGTTCCAGTCGAAGGACAAACGATTGCGCACAGAAAAAAGGCAAATTTAAGCAAAAAGTTAAACAATCTTAAGCAAAAAACAATTCGACTGTTCACAGAAAATGTGTATAATAAAAGGGATAAGAATGATTTTGCCCCTTATATAAAATTGGGATTGGAGAACAGGATATGTTTGATTGTATTGTAGTTGGCGCGGGAATTGCAGGTGCAACCGTCGCAAGGAAGCTTGCAGAGGAGAAGGGCCGCAAGGTTCTGGTAATTGAGCGCAGAAGCCATATTGGCGGCAATTGTTACGATAAGCCGGATGATTACGGGATTCTGATCCACGAATATGGTCCGCATATTTTCCACACGGGAGATGAAGGAGTCCGAGCCTTTTTGTCCAGATTCACGGAGTGGTATGATTTTGGACACGAGGTTGTGGCAAAGGTAGGGGACCAGTTGATTCCGGTGCCTTTTAACCTGAATACGTTACATATGGTCTATGACAGGGACAAGGCTGAACGTCTGGAGAAAAAGCTGATTGAAACCTATGGCGAGGGAAGCCGTGTACCGATCATGCAGCTCAGGGAGAATGAGGATGCGGATGTCCGCGAGATTGCGGAATATGTGTACAAGAATGTGTTCTTATATTATACCATGAAGCAGTGGGGGCAGAAGCCGGAGGAGATCAGTCCTGAGGTGACGGGGCGTGTGCCGGTAGTCATCTCTTATGACAACCGGTATTTTAAAGATACCTATCAGAGTGTGCCACTGCATGGTTTTACACCGATGTTTGAGCAGATGCTGGAGCATGAGAACATTGAGGTATGGCTCAATACGGACTGTACGGATGTGTTAAGCTTTGTTGATGGCAAGATATATTTCCAGGGCGAGGAATTCACGGGAGATCTGGTATACACAGGCGCAATCGACGAATTGTTTGACTGCAGATTCGGACGTCTGCCCTATCGGTCTTTGGATTTTCAGTTTGAGCACCTGGATGTGGATTCGTTCCAGGATCACAGTGTGGTCAATTATACGGTAAGTGAGGACTTTACCCGAATTACGGAGTTCAAGTTCCTGACGGGTCAGAAGGATGCTAAGGGTACGACCATTGTGAGAGAGTATCCCTTCGCATACACGGGGGCGGAAGGGGAGATTCCTTATTACGCCATCCTTGAGGAGAAGAACGAAAAGCTGTATGACAGATACCGGGCGCTTACGGAGAACTATCCGCGTTTTCATCTGCTGGGCAGGCTGGCGGAATACAAATACTACAATATTGATGCAATGTGCCGCAAAGCGATGGATTTGGCGGACGCACTCGATTAATTCCTAAGAGAAGGAGTATAAAGTCATGAAATTACTTACATTTGCAATTCCATGTTACAATTCGGAAAGCTATATGCGGCACTGTATCGAAAGCATTTTGCCGGGAGGAGAGGACGTGGAGATCCTGATCGTGGATGATGGTTCCACGAAGGATAATACTGCGGCAATCGCAGACGAGTACCAGGAGAAATACCCGACGATCGTCCGTGCAATCCATCAGGAGAATGGTGGACATGGAGAGGCTGTCAATGCCGGGATCCGCAATGCAACCGGTTTGTATTTTAAGGTAGTGGACAGCGATGACTGGGTAGATGCGGATGCTTATAAGAAAATTCTTGATAAGCTGCGGGAACTGGCGGGAAGTGACACAACACTGGATATGCTTTTGGCCAATTACGTGTATGAGAAGGAGGGCGCAAAGCATAAGAAGGTAATGCGTCAGACAGGCTTCCCGGTGGATCAGATTTTTACATGGAGTGATGTGCAGCATTTTCACAAGGGTCATTACATATTGATGCATTCCGTCATTTACCGCACAAAGCTGTTGCGGGAATGCGGATTGGAGCTGCCGAAGCACACCTTCTACGTGGACAATATTTATGTGTATAAGCCGCTTCCGCACGTGCGGACCATGTACTACATGGATGTGGATTTCTACCGCTATTTTATCGGCCGTGATGATCAGTCCGTCAATGAACAGGTTATGATCGGCCGCATTGATCAGCAGATCCGTGTCAATAAGATCATGATTGATGATGTGGATATCTGGAAGGTGCAGAACCCGAAGTGTCGCAAGTATATGCTGAATTATCTTGAGATTATTACGGTGATCTCTACCATTATGCTGATTCGTTCCGGTACGGAGGAGAATCTTGAGAAAAAGCGTGAACTGTGGGGCTATATAAAGGAAAAGGATATTGCGCTTTTCCACAAGCTGCGCCGTGGTATCATGGGGCGCACCATGAACCTGCCGGGCAAGGGAGGCAGGAAAATATCGGTGGCGGCATACCGTATCAGCCAGAAAGTGGTTGGCTTCAATTAGCCTGAAAACGGGTGTTACAGAGGGACTGATTCCAGATCGAATCGGTCCTTCTTTTTTATTTACTGTCTTGTCACCTGTAAAGATATGTGCTATACTTCATGTCATGTAGTATTGAAGCGCTCGGATTAGAGAGCAGGCTCGGTAAAGATCAGATTATCGATCAAGGGAAAGTGAGAACATATGAAAACGGATGTATTAATTGTGGGAAGCGGCTGTTCGGGCTTATACTGTGCATTGCAGCTTCCGAGAGATCAGCAGATTACCATCGTCACCAAGCGGGATGTGGAAAGCAGTGATTCTTTTCTTGCTCAGGGTGGAATCTGTATGCTGAAAGATGAATCCGATTATGACAGTTATTTTGAGGATACCTTGAAGGCAGGACATTACGAGAACGACAGGGAGTCCGTCGAAATCATGATCCGCTCCTCCCGGAAGGTGATTCAGGACCTGATGAGCTACGGTGCGGATTTCGCAAGGGATGAGAACGGAGAGCTGATGTTTACCCGTGAGGGAGCGCACTCCGATAAGCGGATCCTCTTTCACGAGGATGTTACCGGAAAAGAAATCACCAGCAAGCTCCTGGCACAGGTGAGAAAATTGCCGAATGTAACCATCTTTGAATATACGGTCATGGTGGACATTGTGTGTAAGGATAATGTCTGCTACGGAGCGATCCTTCGGATGCCGGATGGAACCATCGAGACCGTTGAGGCGAAGAACACAGTGTGGGCTTGCGGCGGAATCGGAGGTCTGTACAGGCATTCCACGAATTTCCGTCATCTGACGGGGGATGCGCTGGCCATTGCACTGCAGCATGATGTGAGATTGAAGGATATCAATTATGTGCAGGTGCATCCGACCACACTGTACTCTCCGGTGGAGGAAGAGCGGAGCTTTTTGATCTCGGAATCTGTCCGGGGTGAGGGCGCCAGGCTGTATGACAAGAATATGAACCGGTTTGTGGATGAATTGCTGCCGAGAGATGTGGTCACCCAGGCTATTATCGACCAGATGAAAAAGGATCACACCGATTATGTGTGGGAGGATCTCAGACCGATTCCGGAGGAAGAGCTTCGGACGCATTTTCCCAATATTGTGGAATACTGCAGCCAGAAGGGCTATGATGTGACGAAGGAGTGTATTCCGGTAGTGCCGGCCCAGCATTACTTCATGGGCGGTGTATGGGTAGACCACAACAGCAGGACTTCCATGGAGCAGCTGTATGCGGTGGGAGAGACTGCCTGTAATGGTGTACATGGCAGAAATCGTCTGGCAAGCAATTCCCTGTTGGAAAGCCTCGTATTTGCGGGCCGCGCGGCGACACAGATCGGTCAGCAGAAGGATATTCCTGTGGCAGACCACGCGTTGTTTGAGAATATTGATGCTAAGCGATATATGGATCATCAGACGCTGAGCCGCGAGAACCATACCCGGGTAAGGGATGCAATCGCTGAGGCGGAGCTGGAACAAAAAGAAAAACAGGACAGTTATTCCGGGGCGATTGATGGCTTGCAGGGACGAAGAATATTGACAGTGTAACGGAGGAGAGAACGATGTACGATCAGGTAACGTTAAAATTAAATGTAGACCCATTCATCTTAAGCGCACTTAAGGAGGACATTACAAGTGAAGATGTGTCCACCAACAGCGTGATGCCGCACCCACAGCTGGGGGAAGTGGATCTCATCTGTAAAGAGGACGGAATCATCTGCGGGCTTCAGGTGTTTGAGCGCGTTTTCACCCTGTTAGATGAAAATACGAAGGTGGAGTTCTATGTGACCGATGGAGACGAGGTCAAGAACGGCCAGCTTATGGCGAAGGTGACCGGTGATATCCGCACACTTCTGTGTGGGGAGCGCACCGCTCTGAATTATCTGCAGCGTATGAGCGGTATTGCAACCTACACCCACGGTGTGGCAGAGCTTTTGAAAGGAACGAAGACGAAGCTTCTGGACACGAGAAAGACGACACCGAACAATCGCATTTTTGAGAAGTATGCGGTGCGGGTAGGTGGCGGAAATAACCACCGCTACAACCTGTCGGATGGGGTACTGCTTAAGGATAACCACATCGGTGCGGCAGGTGGTGTGAAGCCGGCTGTCCTGGCGGCAAAAGCGTATGCGCCTTTTGTGAGAAAAATCGAGGTGGAGGTAGAGAACCTTGCGATGGTGAAGGAGGCAGTGGAAGCCGGTGCCGACATCATTATGCTTGACAATATGGGAACCAATGAATTGAAGGAAGCCATTGCTTACATTGATGGAAGAGCCGAGATCGAGGTATCCGGTAACGTGACCAAGGAGAATATTGCAAGGCTGACGGATCTGGGAGTCGATTTTATTTCCAGTGGTGCACTGACACATTCCGCTCCCATCTTGGACATTTCTCTGAAGAATCTGCATCCGTTGGAGGAAAGCAGAGCGTAAGGGCAGTTGGTTGCGCGGTCGAAGAGTTGCAGGAAAAGAACACGACGACCGGAGTTGAAGGGACGGATTGGAGCATGAACGGAGAGCAAAGAAGAAAAAAAATCATAGAGCGGCTGTCCCAAAGCGGCACACCGGTTCCGGGAGTTGCACTTGCAAAGGAACTTGCGGTGAGCCGACAGGTGGTAGTACAGGATATCGCACTGCTTCGAGCCAATGGAACCAACATTCTGTCTACCAACCGGGGGTATCTGGTACAGGAGGAGAATGCCACAAGCCGTGTATTCAAGGTGATTCACAGTGACGATGAGGTAGAGGAGGAATTGAACCTGATCGTTGACTTGGGCGGCGTCGTGGAAGATGTGTTTGTCTATCACAAGGTGTATGGCGTGCTTCGGGCAGACATGAATATCAAGTCCCGCAGAGATGTGCGGGAGTATGTGCAGACGCTGGAGAGCGGAAAATCCAGTCTGCTGAAAAATGTTACCTCCGGGTATCACTATCACACAATCCGCGCGGACAGTACGGAGATACTGGATATGATTCAGGAAGAATTGCAGAAAAAGGGTTTTCTCGCCAAGCTGCAGGACTACGAGCCTGTGGATTTCTGGGGAGAGGATGAAAAATAAAGAGTCGCAATGTTGCGACTCTTTATTTGCGGGAAGACGGCTTTATTCACCTTCCTCAATCGTATGCATATCCTCAAGAAGTGCAGTCTTCATATCATAGAGTTTCTGGGACAGATCCACATGAATCTCGTGTGGGTTGGTGAAACGCTTGGTTTCATCCCAGAGAGAAGCTTTTTCCCGATTGCAGATCTGCTGGATCTCCATGACAGAGGGGGAGTGATAGATGGCTTTTCCGTTCTTGAACACCGGAATCAGCATTTCCCGCATGGTGTAGCTGCCGCCCGGCAGACGGGTCTTCTTCCAGGGAGCGTTGGGGTCAAAAAGCTTTAAGTCCTTACTTTCATCAAACACTTCATCCGCAAGGCAAATGAGGTCGGCACGAATCTTGCCGGAAGCCTTGTCGTAAATGCGGTAGAAGGTTTTATTACCGGGATTGGTAACCTTTTCAATATTTTCCGATAACTTAATCTTGGGAATAAAGTTGCCCTTTTCGTCCTGAATGGCGGCCAGCTTGTATACACCGCCGAAGGACGGATTGTCCTTGCTGGTGATCAGATTGGTTCCGACACCCCAGGAGGTGATGGCGGCCCCCTGCTGTTTTAAGCTCTCGATCAGATATTCGTCCAGGTCGTTGGAGGCGGCAATGACCGCGTCCGGAAAGCCTGCTTCATCCAGCATGAGGCGGGCTTTTTTCGACAGGTAGGCAAGATCTCCGCTGTCCATGCGGATACCGTAGTTCTTGGAGAGTGTACCGGCTTTACGCATCTCCTCAAATACACGGATGGCATTGGGAACGCCGGATTTTAGGGTGTCATATGTGTCCACCAGTAGCGTGCAGGAATTCGGATAGAGCTTGGCGTAAGTCTCAAATGCCGTATACTCATCCGTAAAACTCATGATCCAGCTATGGGCATGGGTTCCGAGCACCGGAACATCGAAGAGCTGCCCCGCCAGCACGTTGGAGGTGCCTTTGCAGCCGCCGATCACAGCAGCCCTTGCGCCATAGGTACCGGAATCCGGTCCCTGGGCCCGCCGTAAGCCGAATTCCATTACTCCATCGCCTTTTGCGGCATAGCACACGCGGGCGGCTTTGGTGGCAATCAGACTCTGATGATTGATAATGTTTAAGACCGCGGTCTCGATGAGCTGCGCCTCCATGATGGGCGCCACAACTTTGAGCATCGGCTCCCGCGGGAACATGACACTTCCCTCAGGGATTGCGTAGATATCTCCTGAAAAGTGAAAATTCGACAGATAAGCCAGAAAATCCTCATCAAATATTTTTAAACTCCGCAGGTATGCAATATCGTCTGCATCAAAATGCAGATGCTCAATGTAATCGATGACCTGTTCCAATCCGGCGCAGATGGCGTAGCCGCCGTCACAGGGATTTTTGCGGTAAAAGGCATCGAATACAGCAATGTCCTTTTTCCCTGATTTAAAGTAACCCTGCATCATTGTGAGCTCGTAGAGATCAGTGAGCAGTGTCAGGTTTAATGTACTCATAGGGTTCTCCCTTCCTGTTAGTTTCGGTGTGTGATCCGGTGTTTTGGCAAACCGCCGGAAGCTTTTTGTACATTATAGCATTTCCCCAAGGTTTTACAACTATGATACAATTATGAGGTATAATGATAATCGGTGAATGCATTGTGTGAAACGCATAGATGTTTATAGAAATATAATGCCTATTGGAATGAACATACTTAATTGAGATGAAGACACTTGGGAATGGAGAAAATCGGTTATGATTCGAATCTTGATCGTGGAAGACGAGGAGCCCATTGCAAATTTGATCCGTATTAATCTGAAAAATGCGGGATATGTCTGTGATGTGGCCAACACTGGAACGAAGGGGGCAGATTTATTACAGGAAAGCGTGTACGATCTGTGCCTATTGGATATCATGCTTCCGGAAATTGATGGATATGAATTGCTGGAATATGCGAAGACGCTTGGAACACCGGTCATTTTTTTGACTGCAAAAGGCGAAACCCTTGACAAGGTACGGGGACTTCGTTTGGGGGCAGAGGATTATATCACAAAGCCCTTTGAGATTTTAGAACTTCTGGCCCGGGTGGATACTGTGCTGCGCCGTTACCATAAGGCGGAACAGCAGATTCATGCGTGTGGGCTTCTCATAGATATCCCCTCCAGAACTGTGACCAAAGCGGGGAAGGTCGTTGAGTTGACCTATAAGGAATTTGATCTGCTGTTGCTTTTTGTCCGGAATCCCAATGTCGCACTCTACCGGGAAATGATTTATGAACGGGTGTGGGAAAGTCCCTATATGGGAGATAGTCGTACCGTGGATCTGCATGTACAACGTCTGCGCAAAAAGGCAGGGCTGGAAAAGCAGATTGAGGCGGTGTACAAGGTGGGATACCGATTCCGTGATGAAACAAGTGAGCAGGCGGAATAGTCTATAGACAGGAGGACAGGAGATGAAGCTGTTTTGGAAGCTGCTGACAGGGATGCTTGCGATCATTTTGCTGTCATTTACAATATTTGGAACAGTTCTGTTGCAGTCGTTTTTGCAATCCTCTTTGGATAAAGAGACGGAGCGTGGCATGGAGGAAGTGCGCATGCTTCAATATGCATTTCTGGCTTCGGTGGAGGGGCTGGAGGAGAGTTACACCGTAGATGAGCGCACAATCAAGCAGCTGACCCAATCGGTTGCCGACAATGTGGGGGATGGTGTGAATGAGGTCGTTGTGTATGACGAAGACGGCAGGTGCATTTATCCATCCCAATCCTCGGACAGAGAATTGTACCATTTGTTGAAAAATGCGTCATCCGACGACAACTGTGTGTGGCGGCTGACTCTGGATAACGGAATACATAAGATGGAAGCCATGACGCGGATGGACTGTATCGGGCAGACGTACTACCTGGAAATCAGGAGAAACATCCAAGATGTCTATGACAATTGGGAGAATGGCTACCGCGCTTATCGTGTGACACTTGTGGTGCTGGCATGTCTTGCCGCGGTGTTGTCTGTGCTTTTTGCTGCAGGGTTTACTGCACCAATCCGGAAATTGTCGCTGGCAACGAAGGCTTTTTCCAATGGGGTATATGAGCGGAGAGTGAAGGTAAAAGGCAGGGATGAGATTGCCGATCTCATGCAGGATTTTAACGGAATGGCAGACCGCCTTGAGAATAATATATACGAGCTTCGGGAGAATGCGCGGCGGCAGGAGGAATTTACCGGGGCCTTTGCCCATGAATTGAAGACACCTCTGACTTCCATTATCGGGTACGCGGAAATGCTTATGACTATGGAATTGAATGACGAGGATCGGAGGCAGTCTGCCGGATACATTTATCGGGAGGGCAGGCGGCTGGAAAGCCTGTCCTACAAGATGATGGAATTGATTCGGATCGGCAAGCTTGGTGCAAGCATGGGCAAGGTGGATATGGCAGAGCTGGGAGAACGGCTGGTACAGTTGATGAGAGTAAAACTGGCAGACAAAAAGATTGAGATGCAGGTGAACATGGAGGATGGAGCGATTGTCGGGGATATGGATCTGCTGTTATCTCTGCTTTCGAATCTGGTGGATAACAGCCGCAAGGCCTGTGACGAGGGTGGACATATTGTTGTGACGGGAAGCAGGAGATTGCAGGTGAAGGATTCAAAATTGCCCTCCGGTATGGATTTTTCATATGGGATTTGTGTGAAGGATAATGGAAGGGGAATTCCGAAAGAGGAACTGGAACGGGTGACGGAGGCTTTTTATATGGTGGACAAATCCCGGGCGAGAAAGGAAGGCGGTGCAGGGCTTGGGATGGCAATATGCAGACAGATTATTGAGGTGCACGGTGCAGAATGGAATGTTGAGAGCACACAGGGAGAGGGAACATGCATTACCATGCTTTTTCCAAAGAATTGCCTGGCTGATGCGAGTTACAAAAAAGGAGAACTGAAATGAAGGGACGTATTTGGACGAAACTGGTGTTGTTTTTCTTGCTGGCTGCCGTTGTGATTGCCCTATTTGTGCCGGAGGCGGTGGGCAGGATATATGAAAGGCAGACGCTGGGAGAGGCTTCTTATGAGCAGGTCTCCTATGAGCCGTATGAAATCCGGTATTATGATTCGTTTGCGGAAAAGCTGGATGCCATTGCCGGTTGTGTTTTCCGGGGGGAAGAAATCTACAAGCTGCAGATTGGAGAGCGGACGGACAATGTAAGTGACGCAGAGCTTATGCAGATTGTCAATGAAGAATTGCAGAAGATGTATGATGATCTTCTGCTTCCCCAGAAGGTCAGTATTCACTCCATCAGTCAGAGAAGCTTTATGGAGCTTTATATGTTATCGGATGCAGCGTTTATGGAGGAAGCAGACGGGGATCAGCTTCGGAATATCTATCTGTGGAAGCTGGATTGTTTTACGGATGATGGAACTATTTCTGTTCAGATTGACAGTGAATTTCACAAAATCTATGCAGTGACCCTATACGTCGCATACGAAGATGTACAGGAGCAGTGGGATTCATGGAGTGAACAGTGTCTGGTGGGAGAACATGAGGAATTCGTAAAAGGATGGATTTCGTACTGGGAACTGGAAGATGTGCAATGGAGATCTGTGAATCATATGATAAGTGACGCAAATTCCGCCGGTGTGGTAGATCTGGCAACCTCTGACAGTGGGGAAGGTTCAGTAAGCTGGAAGGGCAGCGATGATAACACATTCTGGGTATATCTGTATCCGGGGTCCGGCAATGAGCTTGAACTGTATTTGAATATGTTTGACTATTATAAAAAAAGCGAGAGAGAATTAAACATGGGATTGTGCGGAATTCTTTGATGGAATGTAACTATTCAGAACCCCTCCCATACATTCGCAAAAACAGCCCGTCTACCGGTCTGTCGCTTCTTCGAAGCTTTCTTTTTGCTCATATATGGGGCGGTGACTCTATTCGAGCCACCTTACGAATAAGATAATCAGCCTCTTACATGCAAGCATGACGATTCTGCTTATCTTATTCTTAGGGGTTCTGAATAGTTACGATGAAATTATGATGCATCTTTGATGCACTTTCGCAGAAAATGCGATGCATCCGTGTGTAATAATGTGCCTGTTAAGGATCATGACATATGAAATGACAGGACGGGAAACATACGGAGGAGGCGTTGAAGATGGAAGCGGAACGAAAAAGAGGAACATGTGAAAGAATTTCCAGAAAAGAAAAGCGTGTGCGCAGAATTCGAAGAACCCTCTATATTCTTTTGGCAATATGGGGGATTTTGGGATTCATTGGCGTATTTACCATAGTGCAGTGGATCTATGCGGCGGTGTCGGGAACACAGGAGCAGGCATATGGAAATGCAGTCTACGGATCGTCCGCCCGGAGCGATCATTTGGGGGAGAGCGAGGCGGATGCCACAAGTATGCCGGGGGATGAACCGCAGACAGAAATGGGAATGGGGCAGGATACTGGTTCCAAGGCCTCAGAGGTACTGTCTGAGGAGGATCGGAGGGAATGCTTAAGACTGTACCGGGAATATCCGTCACTGCTGGTGATTGCCAATAAGGAGTACGAATTATCCCCGGATTATGATCCGATGCTGCGCAGTATCTGCAACGGGAGACTGCAGGCAGCTTCAGTGATGTATGATGATCTGGTGGATATGCTGAGAGCAGCGGGAAATGAAGGATATGAATATTGGATCGCCTCAGCCTATCGGAGCAGGGAACGGCAGCAGGAACTGATTGATGAAGATGTGACGGAATACATGCAGGAAGGTATGACTTATGAAGCCGCTCTTGCAAAAACCTTGGAAGAGACACTGCCGGCGGGGCACAGCGAGCATGAAACCGGCTTATCGCTGGACATTCTCTGTTCCGGCAACACCCAGATGGATCTGACGCAGGCTAACGAGCCGGGGAACCGCTGGCTTGTGGAACATTGTGCAGAGTACGGATTTATCCTGCGATATCCCAAGGACAAAGAAAATATCACCGGAATTGCGTTCGAGCCGTGGCATTTTCGCTATGTGGGAAAAGAGGCGGCGCAGTTTATGTCCAGCCGGGGGTTGACACTGGAGGAATTCTTCATAATTCTTAAGAATCCCTTATAGGACTATTCATGTGTACGTGTGCTAAGATAGAAGCGGCGCAGGAATGAACCGAGGAGGAATTTGGATTATGAAGATAGATTCAAAAAAGATGTCGCTTGCTTTACTCATATTTTATTTGGCTGCACTGACTTTTATTATTGTTTTTAAAATGCAGTTTTCATTGGAGGAATTGGGGCATTACCGGAGCATCAATCTGATTCCCTTTGGGGCCTCTGTAATGACAAATGGAAGACTGAATTACGAGGAAATTATTCAGAATATCTTTGCATTTATTCCTTACGGTATTTTGTTGAGCAGTGTTTGGGAGAAAAAGCATTTTCTGTGGAAAGCGCTTCCGATCTGTGCAACAAGTCTGATTTATGAGACCCTGCAATATCTGTTAGCCATTGGTGCCAGTGATATCACAGACCTTCTTATGAATACGATCGGCGGTCTGGTGGGAATAGGAATCTTTTCCGATTTTTCTGATATGTTCCCACGATATTACCGAAAGGTGATCAACATAGCAACGTGCATTTGCGCAGTAGCTTTGACAGCACTGGTTGTCCTGTTGCTTGTGGTGAATCGATAGAGACGCTTTTGTCCGGGTGTTTGAAAAAATTGTTTGAATCAAATAGGTCTATTGTTTCCTATAAAAAAATATATGCTTCTCGGTAAAATGTTATACGGTTTCCCACGGGTTTGGAGAATCTTTGATGCTCGGATCTGTGGGAAATTTTATTGTAGTAAGTGTGGGTGAAAATGTAATTTTCTTTGGGGAATGGTGTACCTGTTGAATAGGGGCATATGAATATGCCTTGAAATAGACATGAAAGTATTCTATATTTGTAAATATAAATTAGGCAATTAGAAGTTGTAGAGGAGTTAGAGATGAAGCATTATAAATCATGGTCAGGTCTTAATAAGCAATTAAATGAATGTTTGTGTGATTCGTTAAGGAATCGAGTATCTTATTTCCTGACACGTTATCATAAAGTTCATAATTCATATGGACGAGCATCAATCAAGTTGGATGGGAGGGAACTTGTTGTCTTCTCATGGATTGATATGTACAAACAAGATAGCGATATGAATGAGCGATGGGAAGAGACAGGAGTTTGGGATGACACACTGGATTTGAGGAACAAATGGCAAGAGGAAGGAACTCTTTCTGATTGGGATTTCCTACAAGCCGCGACGGATTTTCTGCAAATGCCAATTGCTGATGCACTTATAAGTGGTAACTGCCTTATACGCATTTTTGCTATTTTAGATAGAAGAGTAGGACGGCGAACAATTAAACAAATGCAGGATAGCGAGATATATAAAACATACCCTGAATGGGTACAGCAGTTTTATAAGCTTCGTTTTGAGTGCTGAAACTTTCAGTCTTGTGGAGAGATTGAAAGCAACAGAAGCTTTGAATTCTCACTTGAGGTATTTTAAGGGATTTAAAAACTGTTATATCTTGTTATAAAAATCTCGTCAAACCATTGAAAATACTAAAGTTTTCGTGGGTGTCCTCTCCGTCACATCTTGTATTGTGTTATATCGTTCTACCCTTGTTTATGAACCCTCATAAGGGAAAAAACAAGGGCACAAGATGTCCGGTGGACATCTGCTCTGTGCGGACCGAAGCGGAGCGGAGAAAGAAAAGCTGGTAACAACTTATAACAAATTATGAAAATGGCAGTTGGGATTGGATGAAATGCTTATGATACATTTTCAAGAAGGGATTGATTGGATGAATATAATATATGCAGATTATAACATTTACCACAACAGCATTGATATATGCACTTATGCAGGATATATTCTGAGGATAGATTGTGCAAAGGCAGAGGAAGGGTTAAAGACTACTCCTAATTCAGAGTGTGCATTGAATGCTCTTGCGATAGATAATCCACTGGAATATGCAAGGTTGTATCTTGATAGGACTATGCAAATGTGGATTGATGCGGAGGATAGCCTTGAAGTTTGGTAAATATTAAAATTTGCACAAATCGAACGATTTTGATGATAAAATCGTTCGATTTGTGTATAATATAATTGAAAAGAGAGATTTTCTTTTTAAGACGATAAATAGTTATTCTTTAAGAAAGGGGATGATGATATGTCTATTACCGCAACTGAATTGAAAACTAATCTTGGCAAATATCTTATGCTTGCAGAAACAGAGGATATTTATATTACTCGTAACGGAAAAGTTGTTGCAAAATTGTCTAACCCATATCAGGATAGAGTAGATGTTGCTAAGTCATTGTTTGGTGTTCTTTCAAATGATATGACTCTGGAAGAAGCACGGGAAGAAAGGTTGAATACAATATGAGAGTTTTAGTTGATACCTGTGTGATCATCGATGCATTACAGTCTCGTGTTCCGTTTGCAGAAGCTGCACAAAAGCTTTTTATATATTCTGCCAATAAGCAATTTGAGGGTTATATTACTGCAAAGTCAGTTACAGATATATATTATCTGACACATCGTTTAACACATAGCGATGCAGAAACACGAAAGATTTTGAGCAAACTTTTTACGTTGTTTCATTTGTTGGATACGACTTCTTTAGATTGCCGAAAAGCAATATCTTCTGAAATTGGTGATTATGAAGATGCTATTATGGTGGAAACAGCAATTCGTTCAGAAATGGATTGCATAGTAACCAGAAATGTGAAAGACTATGCGAAATCTTCTGTTAAGGTGTTTGAACCTTCTGCATTAATAAAGTTATTAGAGGAAGAAAGCGAAACTGAATAAAGACAAGAAGGTCAAATTTGTAGCTGTATTTAGCAGGAACAGTTTTAGAGTACGTTTTACTTCTCTTCTTGTTGCGGATATCGTAAATAATGATCTCAAAGATCTAACGGATGATAACAGGAAAAATGTTT
>CAMBLG010000016.1 GCA_945868435.1 uncultured Lachnospiraceae bacterium | reverse complement strand
TTTCTCATTTTGGAATCATTTCAAGGTTTTTCACTGTTCAGTTATCAAGGTTCTTACCGCCGTCTGTCGATTCATGCAACAACGGTCAGCTCGATTATATTATCACGATAAGTACTCAGTGTCAACACTTTTTTTCATCATTTTATAATTTTCGAGCAAACGCAGAAGGAGGGATTTGAACCCTCGCGCCGCTGTTAACGACCTGCACCCTTTCCAGGGGTGTCCCTTCGGCCAGCTTGGGTACTTCTGCCTATCAATTGTGGTGGCAAAGAAAAAAGAATTCTTACGAATTCTTTTCCACTGGTGTTACCACCAAGCGGAGAGGGTGGGATTCGAACCCACGCGCCCTTGCGGACAAACGGTTTTCAAGACCGCCTCGTTATGACCACTTCGATACCTCTCCGTATCTATTGTCTACCGACTCAGATATTTGTGCGCTTCGAATCAGCGCAGAACTTATATTACCATCAATATCGTCCGATGTCAACCATAAATTTGCATTTTTTCATCACAAAGTTACTATTCAAAGCCGATGTGGGTGAAGAGTTGTGAATAGTTAGTATCATCACGAATGATCAGCAACTATTTATGCCTCACCAAGTTTCAAATTCGGCACCGCATTCAGATCCAACCCGGCGCGTTTTCCCGCTATGAAATCATAATAAGCCGCAGCCCCGATCATTGCTGCGTTATCTGTACAAAGAATAGGAGAAGGGTGATAGAATCCGACGCCTTTTCGCTCACACATCTCGGCCATTGCACTCCGGATCACTCCGTTTGAAGCAACGCCACCCGCAATCGCGAACCGGTTCATTCCAAATTCCTCGATCGCATGCTCCGCATGTCCCACCAGCACATCCGTCACCGCCTGCTGGAAAGATGCCGCAACATCCGCCTGATGAATGGTCTCGCCCTTCATATTACATCCGTTTAAATAATTCAGCACTGCAGATTTCAAGCCGCTAAAGCTGAAATCGTATACACCATCCCCTACTTTAGCTCTCGGAAAAACGATTGCATTCGGATTGCCTTCATGGGATACTTTCTCGATCTTAGGCCCTCCCGGATACCCCAGCCCGATCGCACGGGCCACTTTGTCAAAAGCCTCTCCCGCCGCATCATCTCGGGTTCGTCCAAGAATTTCATATTTGCCATAATCGGTCACTTTCACAAGATGTGTATGTCCGCCCGACACTACAAGGCACAAAAATGGTGGCTCCAGTTCCGGATTCTCAATGTAATTGGCACTGATATGCCCCTCAATATGATGCACTCCCACGAGAGGCAGATTTCGCGCATAACTGATAGCCTTGGCCTCCGCCACCCCCACAAGGAGTGCTCCCACAAGCCCCGGCCCGTAAGTCACCGCTATGGCATCCATGTCGTCCAATGTCATATGCGCGTCGGACAACGCCTGGGCGATCACCTGATTGATCTTCTCAATATGTTTACGCGACGCCAGCTCCGGTACAACACCGCCATAGAGTGTGTGCAGATCGATTTGGGAAGATATCACATTGGAGCGCATATCCCGCCCGTTTACCACGACCGCCGCTGCAGTCTCATCACAGGAGCTCTCAATCGCAAGTATTTTTATTTCATGTTCGTTCTCTATCTTAGTCATCTTCTTCCTCTGATTCGTTTGCCTCTATCTGATAGTAGGTAAGAATCTTCCATTCCCCCGTATCGCTTTTACGCAATACATACTGTTGATAGGTCTTATCGTATGCATTATCCTCTTTAACAAAATAGGAAACGGTAACGTATGCGATGTCATCTCCGTTATCCGGGTCCTCAAGATATATTACATCGCGGCTGTCGCACACATTCGCCTTGGTAATGGAACGCTTGCGGGACGCATAATTTTCGACCTCTTTGTGAATTGCAGCCATGTATTCTCTTTTCGGATTATTGGCCGCCAGCTCATCATCAAACAAACGAAGCGCCTGATCTGCCAAGGCTTCAAACTCATCATCGGAGTAGTCTTCTCCATAGTAGCTCATGATGATGCGATTATAAAATTTGACAACCTCACGGGGTGTTGGCGGATACTGCTGGTCAAGATCCCGGGTAATAATCTTCTGAACCTCTGTGAGGTTCTCTTCCTTATCAATCCCGCTCGGCCGGTTTTTCAAATAATAAAACCCGCCGCAGACCAGAGCAACGCATAACAAAGCCGCAACAACAATGCCAGCCTTCTTCATCTATTACTCCTCCTGAAACATGAGTTCCACGCTCTTGCCGTCCTTTCCCAGAAAAGCATTGGCAAAAATTTTCTTCACTGCAGGCATATAATCCTCTGCCCTCACCAATGACGGGGAAAAATGTGTCAGCCACAACGCCTTCACTTGTGCCCGTTTCGCCATCTCTGCCGCCTCATAGAAAGTCATATGTTTATATTGTTTTGCTTTCGCCAGTTTCTCTTTCTCTGCGTACATTCCCTCACAGATAAACAGATCGGATTCCGCGGCCGCTTCCACAATCGCATCAGTGGGCCGGCTGTCCGTACAGTAAGTAACCTTAAGTCCCTTTCGATCCGGTCCCAGAACCATATCCGGCGTATAGGTTATTCCATCCTGTGCGATGGTTTCCCCCTTCTGCAGACGACTCCACAGCTTCATTGGCACATCCTGCGCCTTTGCACGCTCCACATCAAACCGACCGTTTCTCTTAATTTCAATGGAATATCCGTAACAAACTACATTGTGCTTTACCCGAAACGCGTGAATGTGATACCCATTCATTTCCAGGTACACATCCGGCTCCTCCAGTTCCACGCAGGTAATCTCAAACGGCAGCTCCGGGGCAATGGTGCGAAGTGCAGACACCACGCGTTCCAGCCCGCGGGGTCCGATAATCGTCAACGGTTCTGTCCGCTCTGCATTCCCCATAGTAAGGAGAAGTCCCGGCAGTCCGCTGATATGGTCTGCATGAAAATGCGTGACACACAGGATGTCAATCGGTTTGAAACTAAGTCCCGCTTCCTTGATTGCAATCTGCGTTCCCTCTCCACAATCCACCAACAGACTGCTTCCGTTATAGCGAAGCAGCATGGATGTCAGCCACCGATACGGCAGCGGCATCATGCCGGCTGTTCCTAACAAACATACGTCTAACATAAATCTATCCTTACCTATTCATTGCTTTGCCACCGCATAACGCGGGCATCTTCCTTGGGGAAATCGTAAAAGCCCTTGCGTTTTCCAATCTCCGAAAAGCCCATCTGCCCATATACGTGGATGGCCGAAGCGTTACTGTCTCTGACTTCCAGAAAAATCACCTGAACACCAAGCGCCTCTGCTTCCTTCTGCATCGACGAAACCAATGCCTTCCCGAAGCCTTTCCCACGGACGTTTTCTGCCACCGCAACATTTGTAATTTCTCCCTCCGGGGCAGACACATACATTCCGATGTATCCCACAATTTCAGGGACGCCTTTTTCACCAACATCCTCAGCCACGAGGAATACTGCGTTGTCATCTCTCACAGACTCCTCAAACGCATGCGCACTCCAAGGCTGGGAAAAGGTCTCCTTTTCGATTTCCGACACCTGATGGATATCCGCTTCCGACATTCTTCGGATGATCATACCACGTCTCCCACCTGAAAGTTCTTCTCCATCCGTTCCTTTCGTTCCCGCTCTGCCTGAGACAATCTGAGATACTCTGGTTTGTGAGCCGCCGCGTCCTCTGCGATGCCCTGTGCAAACAGAACTGCACCCAATGTAGCCACGCACGCTGCCCGCTGCTTATTGCAATGTGCCGGGGCAAAACGATACGGCACCTTTACATTTTCCTCTATATAAGTAGAAAATACAGGTACACCGTCGCCAAGAAAAATCGTAGCACGCCCGGTCTCATTGACCTTTGCCACAATCTCATCAATCCCGATTGCACACTGTGGCAGAACCGTATTCATATTTCCATCGAAAAACGCGTACAGCCCTGTGTATGCCTGCTGCCTTCTCGCATCCATAAGCGGGCACACCAGCTCCGATACACCCCAAAGATTATATGCCAGTGCATCCACTGTGGGAACCGACACAATCGGCTTGTCCAACGCAAGCCCCAGTCCCTTGGCCGTAGCCGATCCGATGCGGAGCCCCGTAAAGGAACCCGGACCGGCAGCCACCGCAATCGCGTCCACACTATTCAAATCCAGTTCGATCATCTTTGCCACTTCATCCAGCATCGGCAAAAGCGTCTGAGAATGCGTTTTCTTATAATTAATGGTGTACTCACCAAGCAAATTGTCATCTTCTACAACAGCTACGCTGGCTACAAGCCCCGAACTGTCAAGTGCCAGAATCTTCATCCTACTCTGTCAATCCTCCATCCGTGTCCGTACGGTTATCCTGCGGTAATCAAAACCTTTGTCCAGATTCTTCTCAATGGTGATCTCCTTACGATTGGGCGGAAGCAGTTCCTCAATGAGATTGGCCCACTCAATCATCGTAAGTCCGTCTCCATAGAAATAATCCTCGTATCCGATCTCGTCCATCTCCTCAATGTCTCCAATCCGGTAGACATCAAAATGATAGAAAGGCATTCTGCCCTCCTCGTACACCTGTACAATGGTAAAAGTCGGACTGCAGATTGGCTCTGTAATTCCAAGCCCCTCCGCGATTCCCTGCGTCAGCACAGTCTTGCCGACGCCCAAATCTCCAATCAGCGTGCAGACATCTCCCGGCTGTGCCTCCTCTCCAAGTTTTCGTCCCAGAGCAAGCGTCTCCTGCGGTGAAAAGGTCTCAATGATGCGTTCCTGTTCTATATCTGTTTTCCCGTTATTCTCAAATTCCTGTATCAATCGCTTTTCCTTCCCAATGTCTCAAACTAGCGAAACTTTACACGGTATTTTTCAAGCTTCTTTTCCGCGATCTCACGGAGTCCTTCATAATTCTCTCCCAACTGCTCCCGGGGAATAATGTATGCGTTAATCCGGTTGCTGTAAATGAGAATCTGATGTTTGTTGGACACCATCTTATAGATCATATCCCAAGGCAGCTCGCCATCCTGTTCTCCCTGTGTGACCCGGATGCACTCCTCTGTCACCTCGTAGTGCAGAGTGTTCGCCAGCACCTCATTGGTCTTAAGCGTCGCCTTGGCCCGCAGCCACAAAGACACCGGTACATAAAATAAAAACAAAAGGCCGCAGGCAATATATAGAATGGTATACATTACCTCTGCCTGTCCAAAGGTCACTCCGGCCATCACCCATGCCAGAATTGCCAATATGATGGAAATCCATCCGTGAAGACTGGAATAAGTCTGATATATGTTGAAGCGAAACAGGTCTTTCGCCTGTAGCTTCACATCAAATGAAACGTTCATATTTACCTCTGTCCGGTCTGTGCCGCCCAATTCGCGCGAACAGACTATAACTCTTTATTATATCGTGACAAAACCGGTCACGATCAGAATTCGCCGTTCGTCAATCATGCAAGCATGTTGACTCACTTGCGCTCATTATATCATTACATACCCAAAAAAGAAAGAGGAACGCAAAAATTAGCGTTCCTCCTAGCACCGTTTCCTATGTATTAGCGGTTCTCTCCCTTTAAAATCGGGGAAATATGCTTGTAGATCAGCAATGTGATCACAACGCTGATACATCCCTTAAAGAAGGTGAACGGCATGTTGAACCCGATCAGACATGGCAAAATGCTTGTCAGTTCTGCACTTGGAGCCACCACCTGAAGAATCGCATTATATGCATTAATGATTGCCTCTTTCGGCATAAAATTGTAATAGAACGGATATACCACAAAGTAGTTGGATACCACGCTGAATACTGCCATAAGAAGTGCTCCCACAAAGGAACCGACCACTGCATTCTTCTTGGTCTTCTTGTGACGATAGATCAAACCTGCCGGCAGGACAAACATGGCTCCCAATACAAAATTGGACAACTCACCAACACCACCTGTGGTTGAGATGGTCAGATGCAGCAGATTTTTGATCAAGCATATTAACACTCCACATACCGGTCCCATGGCAAAGCTTCCTACCAGCGCCGGAAGCTCCGAAATGTCCAACTTAATGAAGGACGGCATGAACGGCACGGAAAAATCAAGGAACATCAGAATAAATGCGATTGCGGAAAGCATGCCTGTCACTGCAATATAGCGCACATTTACTGCACTGCTGCTCTTTGTGGTTGTCTTTGCGGAAGCGGTATCCTCCACGTGTTTGGTCATTGTTTTTGTCTCGTTACTCATTTTGGATTCTCCTTTTCAAAAAAATTGATTGGTAACCGCTCCGGCTCCCACCCAAGCAGTCCCTTATTGCTAGGAATCCCAGGAGAAGCTTTGATTTCCATGCAGCACTTTTTCAGGTCTACCACACAGAAAGCAAAAATCCCCGGTTGATTATCCAACCGGGGCTCATAAGCCATTCTCGGATCTGTCCAGTTCCATGCAAGCTTCATATGTCTTGTAGCCACATAAACGGATGAATCTTCATCACATATGCGTATCTGTACACATCCAAAACATCTTCTCTCATCCAGACTATACTGTCGGTTCCGGATTCGCACCGGATCGGCCGCACAATGTGCGGTTCACGGACTTCCCCGCTCTGAATCAGAACGGTGTCACCGTCGGTCGGGAATCTATGAATCTCTCATATCACCCTGCCCCGAAGAACTCCTATTTACTTTACCACATTATTGTATGCATGTTGCACTGTTATGTCAACCTGTTTTTTCAATTTCTTTGCCTATTTCTTTGGCTTTCCGAAGTTTTTCAAGCTTCACCGGCTTTCATACTTTGCTGGCATATCTTGGCATACATTTTCATATTCGCGCTTCAATTTGTCACCAAATTGTCACCAAAATCAAATTATCAACCGACATCCAACAAGCCGAGCCTCTGCATCTCCGAGCAGATTCGCTTATTGTCCAGATGATTGTAAACCGTATAAGTAACTCTCAAATCCTTCTGTCCAACCAGCGCCTGCAAAACTTTAAGGTCACATCCTTTTGCAGCCATCTCTGTTACATATGTATGCCTGCAGATGTGAGGTGATACGTGGCGAATAGACACCGGATATTTTTTGTTATCCTTTGAAAGCCTTGTCATCATACTACGAATTGTATTGTGGTTCAGGCACATTCCTTCCTGAGAAAGGAAGACAAAGTTCCGATACCCGTCCACTTCATAATGCTCTGGAATCTGAATTTCAAAGTTTATGTCCCGCTGCCTTGCAAGGATTTCTGCGACCTCCGGCGTAATCGGTATTCTCCTTTTTCCTGATGACGTTTTCGTTTCCGAAGCATACTGAATAACCTTACCATCAATTCTCCGGTACTGAATCTGGTGGTTGATGCTGATATACTTTATCTTTTCTGTCTCCACAATATCATCCCATGTCAGACCAATCGCCTCCGACAGACGTACTCCGGTTGCAAACAAAAACTGTACAAACGGCAGATAACATGGCTGCCTGTCCTCTATCCGCGCCAAAAATTCTTCCTTTTCTTCCTGTGAAAGAGCGTATTTCTTCTCTGCCTCCTCCGCATAATCCTTAATACAGCCTTCTGATACATTGTTGTAGATCAGTCGGTCCTTTACCGCCATGTCCAATGCCGGATGAATCAACTTATGCAGAATCTTGATGGTTCCCGCAGAATATCCCTCATTCTTCGTAAGTTCTGCATAAAATTTCAGAATATCCGAACTTTTCAGATCCGAAATTCTGATTTTTCCAATCGGAGCATTTTTGATGGAATGTTCCAGATAATATTCGTAATTGGCGCGTGTCGATTTGGCAAGAGTCACCTTCGTAGAAAGGTACATCTGCACCTGCTGATACAGAGTGTTCGATGCACGGGAAACACCTCTGACCTTTTCCTCCAATGCAATCTGCTCTTTTTTCCGTAGTTCATTCAGTGTTTTTGCTCCGACAGAATGACGATTTCCTCTTGCATCTGTCCAGCGGTAAATAAATCCGCCCTCCTTCTTCTCATACTCTCCGCTTTTTAGAGTTATACCATTACTGCTCTTTCGTTTCAAATATTCTCCCTCCTATTTTATGAAGGCGAGCTGTCATCTTCATTATAGCAGATGACAGCCCTCCGTGCCAACTCAAATCACCAACTCCTGGTCGATATATTCGTCGAATCGTTTACGCTTAATCAACAATTTTTGCCCGCAGAATAATGCGAAATTTGCATCATCCCTCCGCGCAAGCTCGCGGATTTTTTTCTGACCAATACCCGAATAGGCAGCGGCCTCCTCAACCGTAAGGGTAACCTTATGGTAAATTGGCACATTCTTCGTGTTTGAATCCATATATACCCTCCTGTCCTTACCCCAACTTGAGCACAATTTCTCTCAGCTTGTCCTGATAGATTCCTACTAATCGATTCGATACCCCGCCTGTTTTTGCACTTAAAGTGTATGTATGCTTTCCTATTCCGTTGCGATATGATTTTATCAAACCATTCTCCGCCAAAATCCCAAAAGACTCTTTGTTTGGCATAAAGCACTCAAGCTTGTCCCGTTCCAATAAATTCGATTTTACTGCTTGCTCAAGAAGGTCAGCCTTAATGTATACCAAGCCCTTAGTTCCTTGGTAACCCCAAAGTGATGTGTTCTTATCAAACGCTGTCTTATCAGGTGCAATCTGAGCCACAAATAGATCCAACACTTTACTCAGCGCTTCTAGATAATAAGCAAACCGACCTTTATCATTCGCCAAATCTTCTGAATACTGACACGTTTGACAGATCCCCGATTCAAATTGTGTCCGTAACAACAAAACAACTTCTTTGTCAACGTTTTTTCCCTGCAAAAAGTACTGTAAAAGCTGGCAAATTGTCATTAAAACAGCATAGTGATCAACCACGCGCCCATCCTTAAAAATGGTCATCCCTTTTTTTCGTACCTGCCCAAACGAATCTCGCAAAAAATCTCGAACCTGCTCGTAGTTGCATTCGATACCAGAAATAAATTCAGCAATAAAAGTTGACCATAGCTTAGGTTCCGCCTGGAACTCGTTTAACACCTCCAGATTAATGGCGTGATAATCCATCTCAACGTTCAACATTCGCAGCAGAGATGATTTTCCTCGCCCCGGAATTTCTCCAGTAATCACTGCTCCTCCTTGAGCCTTAGCCACTGTACAGGATTCATGATTTGCATCCAAGACTTTACGGCTTGATCCGTCTCCAAACAACCGAATCACTCTTTCGAGCTTTCTATACAAATCTTTCTCATCACAGTTGCCCGTATTCGGACAAAAATCATCCAGCATCATCGTTCCATCTCTCCCCTGATTCACTAGCTGGTCAATCGATCCCATAGTTGACTGAAAATTATGCGGGCTGTTTGTAATTTCATCATCAAAAAACCGAAATAGTATTTTTGCAACCGATGACTTCTGACATCCGGTCGGTCCCGCCAAAAAGAGCACTGTTTGAGGAAATACTCCTGCGTCGATAAAGACTCGATACAACACACCGTATACAGCGTATGTCAACATAGGACCTGCTAGAGACTTATCATCAAAGAGCCTGACCGCTTGCAAGAAAATATCTGCTCCATTCCTCCCTGGTACTGTGCCTACCAACCTTCCTGTGCGTATTGTGTATGACCCGACTGGAAAGTGCCCATCTTGGATGTAATGCATATGTCCATCGACCTCTTGCCAACCTGCGTCACATAAAACATGTTCCGTTGGAGCAGACGCAGCCAACTGTCGAACAAAATTGAGAATCGAATTGGGTGTTTTGATTCCACTTGCAAAGCTTATTCCTGGCATACCCTTAAGCTTGTTCAGAAAATCAGTTGCAACTTTCTCCTCTGAAATCTCCCAGACTTTCTCCTTTCCGGCAGCATAAACTTCGATTTTCCAAATTGTTTCGAACACTTTTCCAGTGTAATTCACTTTCTCGGAAATACGTTCTACAGAAATACGTGCAGAAACTAGCTTAAAAGCTCTTTTTTCTCCTTCTTCCAACGAGATAAGCCAACCATTCTCATAAACGAAATCAGATGTTCCAGGAATCTCTTCATAAAGAGTTCCATTTTCGTCACATAAACCTAGCGCACTTCCATTTTTAGGATTAAAAATGCGACTTGCCCCCTCATGCTGCTCTGGATTAATGTAATGTACCAGCCCTTGTTCTCGTGCAAAGTCAATTCGCTCTTTCGTCATAGAATCTTCAATAGAGCAACCTTTCCAGATGAACGCAGCCTGTATCTTATCTTCCTGTGTCTTCAGCTGCTCGGCAACAAAGATATTTTTTTCCGTTTGATGGACCAGCACCTTCTTCTTGGAAACAAGCAAATTGTCGATTTCATTAGCGTGAAATTGAACCGGCGCTTGTTTTTTATTGCTAAAACTCACTGTTTCAATCGTAAATGGTCCATCTTCATTTTGAAAAACTACAGTTTCTCTCCATTTCTCTTGACTAGAATTGTCACTTACGATATAATTTTTACTAACGTTCATATTTGAATCCTTTCCTCGATCGATCGTTTGTTTTTTGAGCTCAATTCGATTGTATCAAGAAATTTTCCCTTTTTCAGAACTGCAAAAGTTCAAAAATCGCCTTACCCAAACATACCAATCTTCAGATATATGCCCACAAAAAAACAGCCGAGAAATAACCCAGCTGCTTTTTAGTCTTTATAATTTGTTTTTTAATCTTTCCTCTGAAAATTATGCATTATTACTTCTTTTTGAGGATCATCCTCTGGCAAATCAGGATTAATATATACACGAGCATTATCTATGAATTTTGATAAACTTATTATCATCTTTTGAAAATATTCTGCATCTCGCTTGTCCATTATACGAATAATCACAAAAAGCCGTTTTAACATTAAATCATTATATTGAGCCATAAGATATTTTATTAGCTGTTCCAAATCAACATATGAATCATCAAATACTGCTGCAAAATTCTTATCCTTCACTTCATTATTAAAAACAGAGTGTATTCCTAATCGATCAGGTGTTTTTCCTAATAAATAATATACAGAACAGTCAAACGCTTCAGCAAATTTCAACAAATCTTCTTCCTTTACTTTCTTTGGAAACACTTGACTTGAGAACTTTTTTATTTTTTGCAAAGATATTCCACTTAGAACACTAATCTCATTTTGAGTAAATCCAGATTGCATTAGTATATTAATTTCTTCCATAATTCTCGATGAAATTGCATCATGATTTTTCATTCCTTTCAAAATATCACTAATCGGTTCAATCTTCCCATTTAATTCTTGGTCTTTTATCATTTCATTAAAATAGGAAATATATGATTTCAGTTTTCGATTTTTCTTAATCAACCTATCGTCAGAAGAAATTACCTGTTGAATCTGTCTCTGATGATACATATATTGGTCTTTCCTCCACCCAATATCCGTCCACCTAATCTCATACATATCAGCAAAAATCTGTATAATATCCCGAACATGCGACGGTCTATATTCATACAGGCAAATATTTAAAGCACGTAAAAAAGAAGCATTATGAGGATCTGAAAAGTATTGCACCAAATATAACATATAATGCTCCTTACATTCTTCGTCAATCAGCCTATTCTGTTTTTCAATCGCAGACATAATCAATAACCTATCGTCCTCACTCAATTTCTCATTCGGTTTTTCAACTGCTTTTAACTCAGCCTCACTCAACTCAATATTGCTATTAAGATTTTGCATATTGTCCCCTCCATTTTCTTCAAGATGGAAATGATGGAATTTATGGATTATTGTTCCGTAATTCCACCGTTTCCATCTTTTCCATCCTTCCAGAAACGCCCTAAAATAGCGTTTTTTAAATATCAGATGGAATTTCCACGTAGCTTCATATGCATTAGTATAACACCTTCCCAACAGTAGTAAAAGCCTTGTTTTCCCTATGCCGCGATACTTACCGCTTGAGTAAGTCGTTCATATCGATACACATGATTCGAGAGTACTTCATTAGGAGCCAGACATGTAGCATTAATCTCCTTCACCATGTCTGCCGCTTTCTCTTCGGACGGTGCATCCTTTTCCGATAGAATAATAAGTTCATGGGTACTGCTTGGCAAAATAATTAGATTGTCCTGCAATTTCTCCGCAATATTGTGAAGAATATCTTTCTTCAAAAGTTCAGATGCCCCAAAGAGTTTGCTACTGTTTGTGAGAATATACATGCCACCACCCTCAAACTCCAGCTCTTCCGAAGAATGGCTCAACAAATTCTCAATGCTTGTGAATTCCGTCTGGTCGGCAGCCATATTAGCGAGAGCAGTTTCATGCAGTATGGCTTCATCGACTTTCCAGAATGATTTATGTTCGTTTCGGATCGGTATTGTGCCAACCCCCTCCATTTGATTTTCATAGACCTTCACATAAAATACCTCAGCCAGATCCATCAAGATTCTGTGCGGAACATCCTCCAGCAGTTCTTTGTTCATCTGGGCATTTATCAATTTTGCAAATACATGTGTCTTCGTTTTATCCCAATCCTGAAAATCATCTACATTGAATTGGTCTAAAGTTTTTCCCGAATGCTGTTCCAGTAGTGCATATACCTTCTCCACTATCTCATTTATTGTACAGTCCTCAAATTTATAATCATTATAAAACTGCTCTAGGTAAATGACCGGGAATACATTCCCCTCTTTCCTGACTGCAGTTATCCCGGTTCGTTTCAGTCCATTGTTTTTCATACTCTGCGTCTTTCTTATTTGACACCCATTTCCTACAAGCTGCTGTAATCCTTCCATAACCACCTGTGTAAATTCCTCAAATGTAATCATCTTCTACCCATCCTTTCGTTTATAAAGTATGCCGGAGACATGACTGCCTCCGGCATAAAAATTGTTTCATTTAAGCAGCCTTCGCTTTTGTCCGTTTCAGGCTGTTCATTGCTTTCCTATATGTATTATCATCCATCTCCTGCACACTCTTTACACCATAACGCTGCAAAACCGTATCGAGGGCAACTCCTGTCCTTGCCAGTTCTTTATTAATTGCCTCCGCGTGTTCATCAGCCGGATCCACATGCTCCTTCTGCTTTTTCTGCAGTTCAGGCAGTCCTTGTTGCCCCAAAGACCTGTCGATCAGACTGTAGACAACTCTTTCGTCCTGATTTATTATGGAAAGACCCATAATCTCACGGTTTTCATTGTAGGAAATGCTGCTGATCTTAAACTTGTCATAAGTGGTGTAACGGTCATTTTTCCTTTTGATGCTGACCTTTTCTGCGCCAATCCAGATAAAAGGCGCTGTGTAAAGTTCCCTGCCAATCCCATGGGAGAAGCAGGCACGCTTGAAAGAATCCGAAGCCTCGCCCTTCTCCTGCTCGGTATTGCTCTTGGTTCCCACATCCATCTTGGAGATCCACTGTTGTTTTTCTTTGTCCCAGATGCTGACCGTACAGTAAAGGTTTCCTCCAATCATTTCATGCTTTCTCTGCCAGTTAAGAGGACCGTACACTTCATCCAGAATCTTCATGTCCACCCTCGCATCTTTATACAGTAACAAAGACAGCCCTTTTTCGCTAATCATGCCTACTCGACACTCAATTTCATCAGCACGAAGCAGCCGAATATTATTCTTTTCCATATCCATCACACTTCCTTCCCTAAAACCTGAATCATGCAGATCATCTTTGAAATCAAACTGCAAAACGGCAGCCTTCTGTCTCTCTGTTTCGTTTTCATCCTATGCATGTTCTGCTCCCTCCCTTTAATCAAACGGCAGGTCATCCAGATTATCCGGGATCTGCAGAAAGCCCCCTTCTGCAGGATAACGGTCTCTGTCATCTGCTCTGGAAGGATCTGTAGTCTGCATGGCATTTTTACTCTCTGCAAATTCCTGCAGTTCTGCCACCACCTCAAAAAACGGCATCCGAACACCTTCCTTATTATCGTAGGTTCCGGTCTGCACCCTTCCGGACAGGACGATTTTGATTCCTTTGCGCAGATACTTTGCCGCAAAATCCCCGAGGCGATCAAAAGCCACTACGTTAAAGAAGTCTGCTTTTATGCCGTCCTCCCGTTTCTGTTTCTTGTCCACAGCCAGTGAATATCTCGCAATCGCGATTGGATTGTCGCCCTGGCTGTATCGGATCTCCGGATCCTTTGTCAGTCTTCCCATCAAAAAAATCTTGTTCATCGAACCACTCCTTTCCTACGCAACCAGAAATCTCCTGTAACTGCTCTGTGTCAGGCAATCTGTATAAATATCGGGATGCTCTGATTTCAGACGTTTTGTATCCACAGAATTTTTGCTGACAGATTTCCATGTGATCTTCCTGTCTCCCACGGTTCCGGCTTCGGCTTCCCCAAGATAACTTTTCAACTGGTTCGCTGCGGCATTCTTTGCCGTCTCCAGTTCCCTAATCTGCCGTGTGAGGTTATCATATTCCTCGCAGACTGGCAGCACCTCATCAGGAAGTTCAATTGTCTCCCCATTGGAATTACGGAACCGCTCATTAAAATATCTTGTGGTAGCCTCCGAGCCATCTGGAAGAGGCTCCACGCCTCCCATGACATGATGCTGCCAAAAATATTTTTCCATCACAATAATCTTTGCGATCATTTCCTCATCCCGCTCTACCACATGGTAAAAAAAGTGGTTTCCACCCACAAGAGCTGCAATGTATGTCTTCTTTGCTCCAGTCACAGCCATATAGTGCTGTATCTGCAGGATATATGGTGCAGGCACTTCTTCCTCCCACACGTCCTGCTTATATGCCGATGCCGTCTTCGCCTCAAAGATGCACAGTTGTCCATCCTCGTTAATGACACCATCCAGATCCGCAAACATGAACGGATGCTCCTCACTCTGCAGGAGCATGTGCTTCTGTCTGACCTTGATGCCTGTGCGCTCCATAAATTCCTTCCGCACAATCGGCTCCAACAGTGTCCCAAAATGGGTATATTCACTGCCTTCTTCCTCCGGTTCCACCTGCCCAGTCTTTTCCAGCCACAACTGATATACGGACTTAAACGGGTTGATTCCCGCAATAATGGACACATCGGATCCTCCGATTCCCTTTGTCCGGTATTTCAGCCACTCCTCCCTAGTTAAATTATTGGTTTTTACAACTACTTTCATATGATTGGCACCTCCATAAATTAGGGCAGGTGCCGCTATGACACCTGCCCATAGTTAGATTTTATTTATGCAGCTTCTTTGACCAGCTGGTATGCTTTGTCAATCAACGGATTTCCGTCAATCGTGCGACTGAAAAGATTCTCATTGTAATTTGCCGTTCTACGTAACGGATCGGCGTGAGTTGCAAAATCAGATACTGCATTGATAAAGCGGTACGCATTATTTCCAACTTTCTTTAGATCCGGTGCCTCATAATAGCGTTTTGCCAGATCCTCTCTCAGGCGGAGCACATTCTTTTCCTGCGTTCTGGTCGTATTCTTCTCCATCGGAAGCAAAAGTTCAATATATTCCCGAACCTGCTCATCTGTAACCTTCTGCCTGCGGAGTTCTTCAAACTCACCTCCCAGATGATCCATATAACGCTCTGCCATGAAAAGGGTATCGCGCGCCTCCTGAATCTTGTCTGCAATCTTTCCCGTGTGAATCATGCTGAAACTTCTCTGTGCCGTGTCCAGTGCAAGATTCAGAGTATTATTACACACAACACGAACAGGTGTCACAGCCACCTTGACAGAACCACTCCCATCATGCGTGTTGGAAAACACTAGATACGGGCTGATCCTTTCCCCTGCAATGATGTATTCCCTCGGAAGTCTTGCCAGAAGCCAGACTCGCTTTCCTCCTGACAGTGAACCTGCTGTTTCATAGCGGACACCCTGCCCCAACAGTTCATCGGTAAAGTTGAAAGCCTCCACGTTTTGAACAACCTTATACCGGTCACTAACGACACCTAGCACCTTCCGATCCGA
Source organism: uncultured Lachnospiraceae bacterium (assembly GCA_945868435.1). GTDB lineage: Bacteria > Bacillota > Clostridia > Lachnospirales > Lachnospiraceae > Roseburia. The sequence goes on along the minus strand of CAMBLG010000016.1, from coordinate 37,385 downwards.
ATCTCTCACATTTGCCTTAAATCCATCAATCTTCTCCCTGAACGGAGTATAGATTGGCTCTTGCACCACGTTCCAGTCCAGCCCTGCCAGGCGCAGTGCCTCTTCTGATGTTGGTGCCTCCTTCACAACCGTGCCAAGCCCATGCCACGGCTTTTCCCTTGTGCTGTACATCGTTTCTACTAATACTGCCATTTGTCATTCCTCCTTAAAATAAAATTTACATTTTTACTACTTCTCTCTTTTCTATTCACTTTTCGAGTCCTCCTTCGCAAAAATGATGGGGAGCCATACAGGCTCCCCAAGTAACATGAATACCATGATTCCCATAAATAATATATCATTGATTTCATTGTATTTAGCGTTCTGCAAAGGCTCATAACCTCATACTGTAGCAGACATATTTCACCATGTTGCAGAATTGTTGCTCTCTTCAACAAGAACTTGCTTTAAGCTGCAAATCTGCTCCAAGGTGTCTCTATTTAGGAGCAAATCTATCTCCTCCATCAGCATATTCTTTCATGGTTTTATCCGTCCAGAAAATCCAATGCACTTCTCGGAAGTTCCCCACCTGCCTGCGGCAGTCGGTTTTCCTGTTCTTGCGGAATCGGCGGCTCTATGTCACCTGTACCCTTCATTCCCGCCAACATAGCTCCAACCATCTTCATTCCGGATACCTGCATTTCCTCCCTGACCACTTCTTTTATCTGTTCCAGAAGCTCTACATTCTCCTCCATACTCTTTTCCGCATGATACGAATCCCTGATCCGGCCTTTCGCTACAGCTGCAAGCGACATAACATCCCCGGCATCCTGTTTCAGGAACTCATAAAGTTTCCTGTCCTCAGAGTTATCCATATGGAATCGCATACTGACCACCATTTTTTCTGCCATCATGCCGCCCCCTGCTTCCTTAACATCTGATCTGCCAGAAATTCATATCCTTTCGCATTTGCAAGAATGTCACAGTCATACGCCACATTTGTCCTATACTCTGAAAAGTTCCGGACTGCCACCGCTCCGCCGCCCACATAGATCACATTGGTATAGTCCATGTCATACTCCCGCTCCTTCAGATCCAACACCAATTCCTCAATCCTTCCCCGGATTTCTTTCCTTATAAGGTTGACGTAGCTTTTGGGAAGCTGGCTTCCCTTCTTTAAAAGTACTTTCAGAATCTCGTTCTCTGGTATGTTCTTTCCAAACTGAACCTGCAGGCTGCCTTGAATCTGCCGGATCCACTTGACCATTGCCCTCTCGATCGTAATGGATCGGCTCTCGACCGGAAGCCCATTCCGAAGATACACCACATCCGTTGTCTTACTTCCGATATCCACGATCAGGTAATCACCTTTCATATTGCAGAGCCTTGGTGAAATAGCTGCGTAGCACTGCGGGAAAACAAAAATCCGGCTGACTGTCACATCATACCGGATTCCCTCAAACTCATATTTCATTACTGGCTTCTGCTCATAATAGCGGATCAGTTCTCTTTTCTCTCTGCCGTAATCGGAAAAGGGAAGCCCAACTGCAAGAATCACTTCTGCCTTGTGTACTCCCGCCGCTGACAGTTCCTTTGCGATTGCTACCATCGTAAGCAGCCTCGCGTTTTCATCTGATATCTTATCTTCCGTAATCGCAGCCCTCCCTTCTGCAACCTTGTAATAACTCCGATCAAATTTCAGTGAATGTTCTCTGACCGACGGCTCTACCTTTCCCAACGGATACACTCCGTTATCAAACATGGTATTTGCCGTCTTGCCAAATTGGTATCCATTGTCAAAGCCAATAATGTATCTGTTGTTACCTAAGTTAATCATACTGTACCTCCATAAAAATAAGGGGCTTACTGCGTGATTGCAGTAAGCCCAGTTGCTTTTGCTACAATGTAATTATATGTGCCTCAATTCTATTTGATTATCAAAATTTCTTACCTTTACAATACTTTAAATTCTGCTGAACAAATAAAGATGTATAGAATCTCATATTAAATATCACAGCCAAACAACTTGCTATATTTATTTTGTATTTTTTCATCATTATAGAAAAGTGAAAAGTCAATTTTAATTACAGGTCGTACATATATACAAGCTGAATTATTTGTATCACTTACTCCTATCTTTCCATCAGCACACACAATATCTGTAGACAGTTTAGGTTCTCCTGAAGATCTTAACCACCACTTTTGATTTCTTTTATTTATATCAGCGATTCTATCTTGGTCACTTTTAAAATACATTTGTGCCTCGTTAGCATTTAATATAAATACCGAATCATCGCTTTCTTCTAATTTAGTTTCAAAAATAATCTTTCGCTCTTGTTCTTCGAATTCAGAATAATACTCGCTATTTAACCATCCCCGAAGAGAACATGTTGCCCATGTGACTTTTGCATCAGATTCCTCATACCTCCTTGGCACTACTAAAATTGATTTGTCTATTAACAAAAATTGACTTCCATGATGCTCTAATACCCGCCACAATTTTCTTCCAAAACTAATCTCATTACTATTAATCATGTGAAAAGATTCAATATGTGAGCTATAATATTTATTTAATCCAGCTACAACTTCTTTCTTTTTATTTTCTACATTTGTCTTATGTTGAAAAACCAGTCCATCTCGCCTTTTAACAGTCCTCTTGTACTGTTCTTTTATCTGACATTCTTGATTCTGCAACTTTGTATAAGCTTGTTTCTGTACTACTTCTTCACCAAATAAATTGTCAATTTCAGATTTCAAACTCTTTTTTTTCTGTCGCTCAAATAGTCCCGTATTATCGAGTTCTCTTTGCAATTGATTTCTTTTTTCTTCTAATTTGCTAATATCCCTAATGTATACTTGCGAAGAATTATCTAATTCCTTAATTTGAGTTGCATATTTCTGTATCTCTTGTTCTACTTGATCATACTGTTCACGAATATCACCAGTCATCTCCACCTTTTGGGACAATGCCTCTAATTGTGTTTCCAACTCTATTCGGCAATCAATTTCTTCTTTTAGTTTACGAATATCTTCCCTTTCTTTTCTTAATTTTTCATACTTCTCTTTCTTTTTCCTTTCTTCCTGAAGTTTCTCCTGTTTTTCCTTTTCTTCCTGTTTTCTCTTTTTTTCTTGTATTTTTCTCTCTTTCGCGCGAATTTTTTCTTTTTCTTCTTCGTCTTTTTCTTTTTTTATGCGCTCTACAACCTTCATATTAAATAAATCAGCATAGCGCGAAAGATCGTTATTATCATCTCCATATTCTTCAAATATATCAATATATATATTTTCATTCCACGGAAATTCCTCAAGCAAAAAAACATATTGTTCATCATCGTTCAATTCCAAGACCTTTTCTGCTTGTTCTTGCATTTCCTCCACATTTTCTTCCGAACAATCAATATTAAACGCAGCATCACTTATGTCATTTTTATCACAAATTGCATTCATAAATGCTTGTAATAAATTATCCATATCACTATTAAAATCTCTTAAAAGAATTTCTTTGGTTTCAGATTTCTTTACAAAAGCATTTAACTCGGCTGTACACTTGTTCTTTAGACTATTCATTTTAATACCATTTTTTATATCATAAACTCCACCTATACCCGCATTAATTATTGAAGATTCTATACTAGCTTTTAATAATCCTGATATTCCCCTTCCATAGCCAACAACTCTTCCTCTAGTCTCTTTCTGTAAATCCAGCAACCCTCCTATGTTTTGCAGCTGCTCCTCTAATCTTTCTTTTTCTGCCAAACATAACCTTAAATTTTTTCGAGATTGTAATAATGTTGATCCTCCATTTATACTTTCAAATTCTGATCCAATTTCATCAACAGAACACCTTTTAAAAGTATTGGATGATACACTTGATATTTTTTTAATAGTATTAATAAAGAGATCACGTATATATTCATCTTGATCTATATATTCAACAAAAGTTGTAACCTCTTTATTATAATGTACTTTAAATTCGAGTTTTGTCTTATCCGTTATAGTCTTTGCACGATTTATTATATTAATCAAGTCTAACTTTGCTTTGGACAAAACTAATTTCTGATTTGCAATATAAAAAACTGTTCCATTTTTCTCCGCCTGTTTCTCTTGTCCTTTTTGAACATCATCCAAACGCTGACCTAACCTACTTATCTCTTCATCAGACATATTTTGATGAATTACTATTTCATCCATTGTTTTATTCTCATTATGCTTCAAAGAATCTAGCTTTGCTTGATCAATAGCGTTTCCACAATTCATACAAAATTTTGCCTTATCCGATATTTCTGCACCACATTTTATGCAAATCATTAATTTTCCTCCTCATATAACCATTTACAGTTTTTTAGGAATATTTATTTTTTTTCTTTAATCAATTGCTTTAACCGCCGCTCTGTATATCCATATTTTAATGCCTCTTTCTTCAATTCAGCACTATCTGTAATACATTTTGTTTCTTGTACCACATACTCCTTTGTATACAATCGCTTAGGAAATGTAATCTGCTGTCCAGCCATATTTTGAAATACAATCTGAACAGCTTCCTCTCCCAACAACTCCATTAAATCATTATAAACACCTGCATATTTAGTCACTTTATCTTCTGCATCCATATAACCACCTTCCTTACTACACTATAGCCTCTTTGCAATGTTATTTCATTGGTAAATATCCTTGTAATTTTCATTATTTTTTTCAAATTATCTTACACTCGAATCGAACAAAAAAAGCTTACTGTCAAGCGACAGTAAGCCCCATTCTTTATTTTGAAATTACTTCCAATATTTTCTTGATTTATCTTTACAGAATACTCGACTCCACACCGCAGAATTGGCAATCACTACTTTCATCTGCCATTTGTTCTATCCTTACAATTCCTGTTTCATTATCATCATTATGACTTATATCTTTTTTAGCGAAAAAGCCGATAATACCAATTACAACAGCAATAACCACAAATATTCCAAAATAATATACCCTCGTACCCGGACTTTTTGCTTTTGTCAATGCCACAATAGCACCTACAATTAATACTGCAATTACTGCAATCCACCAAAAATACACTGTAAGCACAGACAAGACAAATCCAAGAAAGAATGTTTTAAATATTTCAGAAAGAATTTGCTCTCCTGCGTTTCCAAAATATACCTTTTCAAATATAGTCCTATCAAGAATGCGCAAAACTACTGTGTAAATAATTGCCAGAATAAATATTACTGTCATAAAAGTTTCCTCCTCATAAAATGTATTTCCTTATGTATCTTTTGATATCTCACAACTTTATTTATTATATTCTAATCTCAATATCATTTCATTGGTAAATATCCTTGTATTTTTCCTTTTCTATTTTCACACCCATCATAAAATGCACTTTACTTGTTAGTCTAAATTATTCATCAACTTTTAATCTATAAGAACCACCGCATTTAACTTCAACTCTATTACAACATATAGTATGATTGTACGTTCCGTTTACCCAAGTCTGGACGCGCCAGGAACGCGTCACCTTAATAATATATATTTGAACCATTTAATCTTTTCCAGCTACTCCATCCTGCCCTCTTCTCCAAACATCAGCATTTTTAAAAATTACTGCTGACTGATTTTGGTATTCTTCCAACTGTTGGTTCATCACATTTTCTTCTTCGTATACTTCTTTCCTATTCATATGAAATTTTTTCCCATCATTGAAATTAATACTATTAATCGCAAAATGAACATGCGCAAATGCATGTGTCCCTTCGTCCTCCGCATGATTGTTCAGATGCACCCCGTAAACCACCTGATGCCCCATTTCATAAAAATCTCTGGCACAATCATCAAAATAACTCCCCAGAAGATTTTCATTACATCCAATCTTTCCAAACTCCTCTTCTGAAATGCAATTGCACATATGGGCCATTCTGCGCCCACCTCTCTGATTGATCTTATAGTCATTCTGAACAATCAGCATCTGTGTTGCCATATCCTGTGTTGTTTCTGATTTCATAACTCCAAACTCGCCTCTCCCTAATATCTCCTGACTACTGTGCCCACCATCTTCTCCAACAACATACTTACATAAATTTTCCACTGATTTTTCATCTGCATATAATGTCTTCCCGCCATTTGATTTTTTATTTATATTGAGTAACTTTGCCATAATTGTTTCACCTCGTCCTTTATCTGATTTTGTATTTGTGGATATTCATCCATTTCATTGTATAATTGTGTCATTCGAACAATTGACGCAATTAAGTTCCTCTTCTTGGCAGTTCTTGTATAGCCTCCTTCGGTTCCCAATTCTCTTAAATATACGCTGACTGGTAAATTACATTTCGACGCACCTTTTCTAATTCTATCAAGCTCTGTCTCTGAACACTTCATAGTAACAGTCTTATCTCTCACCAATATTGTCTTTCTCCTATCTGCTATATATTTTTTACTTAGTTTCATAATTAGATATAATTGTTATTGATAAATCTAAAATACATATAATCTGAATAAATGCTAAAACAATACTAATTTTTATTTTCCTATATATATCAAGTATGCCAATCATATTCCCTATTCTCTTTATTCATGATGATTTTACCTCCTTAGTGATTGTCTTACGTTCTCTGCTTACTTTTATGTTTATAATTCTACCTCCTAAATTATGGTTGATTACAGAATATTTTTTTATATAAAACATTGGAATAAATACTATTTGAATTTTGAAAGGAGTCTCACTATGGATAATGAAATCGAAGATCTGATCACTTTAGACGAGTTATGTGAAAGCTTATGCATCGGACGTAATGCAGCCTACAATCTCCTAAACAACCATGAGATAAAAGCCTTCCGGATCGGACGGTGCTGGAAAATACCGCGCAGTTCTGTGAATGAATATATTCTTCGTAAAAGTCATTTAAACATTTCATAAAAGAAAAAGAGCATGGGGTTCTGTCTGAATCCCATGCTCAAAAATCAGCTACAATAATTGTACCATGTTTTGGTTCGTTCATTCGTTTATCACTCAAGCTCCTCATCTCGAGTTAAATACCCATATAACATTGCCGGCGAAAACACCAATGGATGCTCTAAATCAGCCTCCAAAAAGTCCTTATCTCCTGTCAATATCATATCAACCTCATGATATAATGCATCACTCAAAACCGGAATATCTTTTACATCCCTAAGTTCTCCCATTTGACTTTTGGAGCTTTCACAAAAGTGAAATGCCATCTTGTGATACAGTTCATATATCCTTTGCGATTTATCCGGCCATTTTATATCCAGTTTTTCCTTAAATTCTTTATCTACATATTCCGAAACATACAATTCATGTTCAGAATCAAATAACATAGATAGAAGTTGTCCTGCCTTTCCACCGAATATCAAAGCAGAGATTAGCACATTTGTATCTAGCAAAATCTTCATTGATTCAATCGACTCCTTCTAAATTCTGCCATATCCTCTATCATCTCAGCTTCTGAATTCCAACCTTTATCTCCATCGGCAAACATACGCTGTATTTCCTGTAATGCCTCTTTGCTCTGATTTACCTTTTCCTGCTTTCTTGAAACAGAAAGGAACTGAATATATCGAATTGCCGCATTAAGATCATCTTCCTCTAATGTATTTAACAAATCGTTTACTACTGTTGCTGTAGGTGCCATACAATTACCTCCCATCCGTTAAAGATATTCTCCAGCCTTCAAAATTATTATATGCCCAAATTTCCCCTTTTACAAGAAAAACAGCATGATCTTCTAAAGTCAAAAAGACCGCCGCACCCAACTGGATACGGCAGCCTCTAACAGCTCTCCTATAAATAAATCACTCAATTTGTCACTAAATTGTCACCAAATATTTCTCAAACATAGGATTTTCCCCGGAAATACAGCATTTTTGCATTTTATAATCACACCCTGCCCCGAAGAACTCCTATTTACTTTACCACATTATTGTATGCATGTAAGATTCAAATGTCAACGCTTTTTTACATAGATTCGTATATATTATCTACTATTTTTTTAAACGATTTCGAAGTTTCCCACCAACGCCCTTTGTTTTTGGTGATTTTGGTTTTTTTGACGGTTTGCACTCCGCTTGAAGTCAGCTTTTTACAAGCATAAATATCTACACCTTTTAATGATTTCGCATTTTTCAAATTTACGGATGCAATCTGGTCTGAGCAATAGAAATAGACATAGTCAAGCTTTGTACATTGCTCCATCTTGCATTTGGTAAATTTATTCGCATAAAAATATGCCAGGTTCAGATTTTTGTATTTGTTTAAATTGACTGTGCCATCTTTACTGTAAGACAGTGAAATCCATCGCAGGTTTTGGGCTGAAGCCGGCAGTTTGGCTGTTATATATTTGTAGTATGAACCACCAAGTGTTAAATGTACGACAGCACTGCATTTTGAAACATCAACGGATGATAATTTTGCCTTATTCCAAGAACCTCCGGTTTCAGATTCGATTGAAATTTCTTTGGCGTATGGTGCGATTAATTGCAGTTTGCTTCGCCATAATTCCCGGATTGATACAGATCTTATATGACCATATTGCGATAAATCCAGCTTTTTTGCAGTATAATCTCTTATCTGAATCGCGGAAACCCATGGTAAAAATTGTAAACCATCCAGATCGGATATTTTGCATTGATATGTGTTAGTCTTGAATAATAACTCATAGTTATGGGTGCTCGGAGATTTTTCATATTTGTAATTGAAAATGGTATGTATATTGAATATCTCCGATGGATCAAGCCAGCCGTCACGATTGGGGTCATAATAGCTTTTGACACCATTTGAATCGCAGTAATAGTACCCACTTTTTATTAACGAATACATACCTCCCCAGTTATCTTTGGTTATCTTAACATATTCGCAGTAGTCGCGCTCCATTTTTTCTTCGTAGTTTGTTTGAATATACCAGCCGCCCCAGCAGGTGAGATTTTGATAGTTACCATATACGACATCCCCCACCCGGATATTGGTTGGCTCGTCAGAAGACAGGATTCCTTCTATTGTTTTGATTTTTCCATACGCACGTATTCTGGCATATAATTTGCCACCATTTTTCCCGAGAATAGATACGGGGATTTTATAGGTATATTCCGCACTTTGAACATTTTCAACATAATCCGCTGTTGTGTAAGTTCTAACTTTATCTTCCGGATAAGTCTTATCTGTACATACCTGAATTTCAAATCCTTCGATATCAATAAATGGGTTTGTGTAATTGCCATGATCAGAATCTGTTGTGTAATTATTGGAATATTTCCAAGTCACAATAATGTGATCATCTTTGATTGAATCCATGTTAAAACTGTAAACAGGACATTCTTTGAAAATTTCAACGGCATCATCAACAGCTGCCGCCTTTGCATTCGGTGCTCCTGAAAAGACAAGTAGGATAAAACATATCGCTGCTAATACTGCTTTTTTTGGTATATTCATGAACAAATCTCCTCGTATAATACAGTCATTCTTACATAACCTGGTGGTGTTTTATTATACCGTCTACCTTCTCATAAAATTCTTCAGACCGGAGAGATTCAACGGCTGATCTTTGCTCTGCTTGCGGTTCCCACCATTCTTTCCGCCCTTGCCACCGCCGTTTCCGCGATTCGTTTTGACGCCGGAACTGCCGGATGGCTTTTTCACCTGATTGGTTCCGGTCTTCATGGAAAGCTGGATGCGCTCCTTCTTCTCTTCTACGGAGAGCACCTTCACCTCTACAATGTCTCCCACGCTGACCGCCTCCAGCGGATGCTTAATATAGTGATCACAGATCTCTGAGATGTGGACAAGACCATCCTGATGCACACCAATATCCACAAACACACCGAAATCGATGACATTGCGCACGGTTCCCTTCAATATCATGCCCGGCTTTAAGTCTTTGATTTCCAGCACATCGCTACGCAGGATTGGCTTTGGCATATCCTCTCTCGGATCTCTGGCCGGCTTCTCCAGTTCCTTAACAATATCCCGAAGCGTCAGTTCACCGATGCCAAGCTCCTCCGCCAGCTTCTTGTAGTCACTGATCTTCTTGGAAATGCCGGAAACCTTACGGCTTGCCACATCCTCCAGCGTATATCCGAGCTTTGTGAGAAGCTCCTCTGTCGCCTTGTAAGACTCCGGATGAACACCGGTGGCATCCAACGGATTCTTGCCTGCGGTGATTCGCATGAAGCCCGCACACTGCTCATACGCCTTGGGGCCAAGCTTCGCCACCTTAAGGAGCTGGGATCGGGTTGTGAACTTTCCATTTTCCTCACGGTACACTACAATGTTCTTGGCAATTACCTTGCTGATACCGGAAATGTATTCCAAAAGGGATGACGACGCCGTATTCAGGTCTACACCGACGCGGTTTACGCAGTCCTCCACAACTCCGCCCAGTGCTTCCGAAAGCTTTTTCTGGTTCATATCGTGCTGATACTGACCGACACCAATAGACTTGGGATCGATCTTCACCAGCTCTGCCAGAGGATCCTGGAGTCGTCTCGCCATGGAAGCGGCACTTCTCTGTCCCACATCAAAATTCGGGAATTCCTCGGTTGCCAGCTTACTTGCGGAGTATACGGACGCACCGGCCTCGTTGACAATAATGTACTGAACTGTCACAGGAATTTCCTTTAGCAGCTCCACGATAATCTGCTCAGACTCTCTGGAAGCGGTTCCGTTGCCCAGAGAAATCAGTGTAATTTTGTACTTTGAAATCAGCTTCTTTAAGACCGCCTTGGCTTCCTCCACCTTGTTCTGCGGCGCAGTCGGATAGATGACCGTCGTATCCAAAACCTTACCGGTGGCATCCACCACTGCCAGCTTGCATCCGGTTCTAAATGCCGGGTCCCAGCCCAGCACAACCTGTCCCGCAATTGGAGGCTGCATGAGAAGCTGCTCCAGATTCTTTCCGAACACCTTGATAGCTCCATCCTCGGCCTTCTCCGTCAGATCATTCCGGATCTCGCGCTCAATGGACGGCGCAATCAGGCGGTCATAGGCATCCGCAATGGTCTCACGCAGGATTTCCCCTGTCTCTGCGTCAGGTTTTGTAATTACCTGCCGCTCCAGATAGTTCAGAATTTCCTCTTCCGGTGCCTCAATCTTCACCACAAGGAACTTCTCCTTCTCTCCTCTGTTAATGGCAAGGACGCGGTGTCCCGCCACCTTGGCAAGGGCCTCGTCAAATTCGTAGTACATCTCATACACGGACTCTGCCTCGGGATCCTTCGCCACAGAAGTCAGGTGTCCCTGCTTCATGGTAAGCTCACGGATGCGGGTGCGGTAATCCGCATTATCCGAAATCAGTTCGGCAATGATATCTTTTGCGCCTTCCAACGCATCCTCTGCAGTCCCGACTTCCTTCTCCGGGTCAACGTATTTGGCAGCCTCCTCCGCCAGCGGCTCCCCTGACTGCTGCAGGATAAACTCTGCCAGTGGTTCCAGTCCACGCTCCTTCGCAATGGTGGCACGTGTGCGGCGCTTCGGGCGATACGGGCGATACAGATCCTCTACAGCCACCTGGGTCTCCGCCTCCAGAATCTGCTTTCTCAGCTCGTCCGTCAGTTTTCCCTGCTCCTCGATGGATGCGAGCACCGTTTCCTTGCGCTCCTCAAGGTTGCGCAGATAGGTCAGTCTCTCGAAAAGCTCACGGAGCACCTCATCATTCAGTGCACCGGTTGCCTCCTTCCGGTATCGCGCGATAAATGGAATCGTGCAGCCCTCGTCGATCAGCTTAACGGCTGCTTCGACCTGGCCTGTCCGAACTCCGAGTTCTTCTGCAATTTTGGCATTGATATCCATGATAAAACGTCCTTTCGTTACATTTTTTGCTTTTCCTATTATACATAAAGTGCTACACTATTTACAATAAACATTCGTAAGAAAATGCGTTATAAGTTGGAGGAATACGCCAATGTTTGAGAACATGTATACAACCTATGACTCCCCCTACACGAGCAAGGGCTCCCAGCGGATGCAGATTGCTGCCATGATCCTGGGAATCATTTCCATTGCCAGCTGCACGTGCCTGTATCTTGCGATTCCTTGCGGTGCTCTGGCAGTCATTCTTGGTGTCCTGTCCCGCGGAGGACAGATGACGTTTGAAAATAAAGCTCAGATTGGCATTTTCCTCGGTCTGATTGGTCTCGGTTTCAGCATCGTTCTGTTTACGAGTTCTTTTCTCTACTCCCTGAGGGAATACGGAAGTATTGAAGGTATCCTGCGAGCTTACGCAGAAATGAACGGTATGGATTACGAGGAAATGATGCAGCAGCTCTACCCTGGGTCGTACTAAGCCATCAGCTTTACTCCCCCAACAAGCAGCACCAGGTTTTTGACCAGACAATTGACCACCACAATCGCCAACGCCAGCCAGAGGTAGATATCCCGATAATGCATCCCGATACGCAGTTTTCCGCGGGATACGCGCTGAATCGTCTGGGAAATCATAAACCATCCACCCACAACTGCCGTATACACCACGAGTGGATGATAATAGAGCGAGGTCAGTATGTGTCCATGCAACAGTGCATTGACGGCACGGGTCCCTCCACAGCCCGGACAATACAGTCCTGTCCTGCTGTGAATGATGCATGGTGGCAATCCCCCAAAGCGGTCAAATACGCCTAATCGCACCGCAATCAGCACTGCCGCTGCCAGTACAGTCAGTACCCAGCCTATAATATAGAAACACTTATCGGATATTGGATCGGTTTTCATAATGTATCCTTTTCTATCTGGTTCTGTCGTTTTCACTCCCCCTGCATTTACGCAGTGGGAACGCTTTTTTAGTATATTATGGAACCTGTGGCTTGTCAAACCTGTTACCGCAATTAAAAGCACGAACGCACACCGCAAATTAGCATTGTTTTATTGGGCCAAACCATGCTATAATAAGTACAATAAAAGGGAAGGAGGAATCCACATGACAATTGGAACCGCTTATGGTATGTATCTTAACAATTACACCCCGGGGACAAGCTATGTCAATGGGGCTGCCTCCACTGCGCCGGATTCCATGTCTGCTGCCCGCCCCGATTCCGACAAGGCGGCCGGCACTGCCGCTTCCCAGGCTGTGAAGCCCAACGGAAAAACGCCTGCCGAGAAGGCTGATCCGGATGAGAAGAAAAAGGCAGGGCGCAAATCATCCCCTGCTGATTGTGAGACCTGTAAGCATCGCAAATATCAGGATGGCTCCGATGAAAATGTATCCTTTAAAGCCCCTGCCCACATTTCCCCGCAGGCAGCCGGTGCCAGAGTCCGCGCCCATGAAGGCGAGCATGTGAACAATGCTTACAAGAAGGCCGCGGAAAATAACGGTGAAGTTGTATCTGCCACCGTATCTATCCATATGGCAACCTGTCCGGAATGCGGAAGAAGTTATGTCTCCGGCGGAACCACCAACACAATGATCCGATATAACAATGAAGAGAATCCTTACCAGAAGGAGCTCAAGAACGCAGACGCCACCATACTCCGGGGAGCAAATGTTGATCTGATTGCATAGGTGAAGGAGCACACAGGCAGAATACTTGATAATTCAGGAGCCACATAACATGAACATGACATGCAAGGAACTAAAAAGAATTGCCAGGGAGAACCTTACCCACCATTATGGCATACCAATGGGAGCACTGCTCGTAGCGGGAATTATCCCCCTCGCGATAGAACTCCCATTTTCTATGGTCCAGGGGGAACACCCGACACTGGCACAGAATATCATTTTTTACATTGCAGAATTCCTGATTGCACTGATCAGTTATACGCTGTCGGCAGGCGTTCTGTATCTACACCTGAATATAGCGCGTCATAAGCAATATTCTCTTGGTATGGTATTTTTTCCCTTCCGAAACAGACCGGATCGGTTTATTCTGGCAGGATTGATTGAACTACTGATCATGCTGACAGGCATGATACCGGTTTTTGCAGGGATAGCAATCATAAACTATATGGACTCACCAACGGGATGGCTTCTCTTCGGAATACTGGCACTGGTCAGCTTCATAATCGAAATCCTGTTGGCACTCAACCTTGTCCTGATGGTCTATTTTGTCATCGACCACCCGGATATGCGCCTATGGGATTGCCTTCGCAACAGCATCCACACCATGAAGGGTCACAAGGGAAAGCTTCTGTACATTTATCTCAGCTTTATCGGTCTACAGATTATGAATCTGTTTTCTTTCGGCATCGGCACACTTTGGATTTCTCCCTATCAGACACAGACAATCGTCAATTTCTACCTGACAGCCATCGGAGAAACACCAGCGGAACGGACAAAAACCACCGATTCCGAACCCTACCCATCGTTCAACCAATATATTTAACATACAGGAGGAATTTAGTATGAATCAACAAAAAGACATCATTCGGGATGCCAAAGTTCTGGGTGTTCCGAAAATGCTGCTGCTTGGTCTGCAGCACATGTTTGCCATGTTCGGAGCAACCATTCTCGTTCCGATCCTGGTAAACGGCTACTTTGGAAGTACCAGCCAGGTGCTCTCCATTCAGGTGACGCTCTTCTGTGCCGGTTTCGGAACACTGTTTTTCCATCTGTGCTCCAAATTCAAGGTTCCGGCCTTTTTGGGCTCATCCTTCGCGTTCCTTGGCGGCTTTGCCAGCATTGCCAGCATGGACACCGGCATCTTCCAGAATATGCCGGATTCTGAAAAGCTGCAGTATGCATGCGGCGGTATTTTCGTTGCCGGTCTTCTCTATCTGGTACTGGCACTGATCATCAAGCTGGTAGGCGTACAGCGCGTTATGCGTTTTCTCCCGCCAGTCGTAACCGGACCGATCATCATCTGTATCGGGCTTGGACTTGCTCCATCCGCAGTGAGCAATGCGTCAACGAACTGGCTCATCGCCATCGTTGCACTGGCAGTCATCATTATTTTCAACATCTGGGGCAAAGGAATGTTCAAGATTATTCCGATTCTTCTGGGTGTTGTCATTGCCTACGTGTTCGCACTGGTACTCCATCTGCTGGGATTCACCAATCCGGATGGCTCCGCAATCTTAAACTTTGCCGGTGTGGCCTCTGCCTCATGGGTAGGCCTTCCGCCTTTTGCGCTGCCGAAGTTTAACATTACCTCCATACTTGTCATGGCGCCGATTGCCATCGCAAGTATGATGGAGCATGTCGGTGATATGTCAGCGATTTCTGCAACGGTCGGCGAGAATTTCATTGAGGATCCGGGGCTTCACCGTACACTGATCGGTGATGGTATTGCGACCTCTCTGTCCGCATTGATCGGTGGACCTGCCAACACCACTTACGGAGAAAACACCGGTGTACTTGAGTTGTCCCGCGTGCACGACCCGAAGGTTGTTCGTCTGGCTGCACTCTATGCAATCGTTTTGAGTTTTATCCCGAAGGTATCCGAGGTAATTGGCTCTATGCCTTCTTCCATCATCGGCGGTGTCAGCTTCATCCTTTACGGTATGATCTCTGCCATCGGAGTCCGCAATGTCGTTGAGAATCATATAGATTTTACCAAGTCCAGAAACCTGATCATCGCAGGTGTGATCATGGTATGTGGTCTGGGCTTCTCCAACGGTCTTACCTTCACCATTGCCGGAACATCCATTACTTTGACAGCGCTGGCGATTGCTGCCATCGCAGGAATTGTTCTGAATGCAATTCTTCCGGGCAACGATTACCACTTCGGAGATGATCCGGATGCAGATTCCTCAAGAGGAATGGATTTCCGTCCAAGAGAGCTGGAAAAAGAGTTAAAGGATCAGAAATAGAATTGTTTCAAAAACAAGGACCGACATCTCATTACGAGTTGCCGGTCCTATTCTTTTCTATCCGTTCCTTCTTTCGCCCAACGAAAAATGCGCCAAGTGCTGCCGTAATCGGAACTGTCAATACCACACCAAGACTTCCCGATAATCCCTGCATGATCTCGATTCCGATCACATAGGAATTGGCAAGCTGCTGGTAACTGAGATCATAGGCATAATTGGTGATCAGTGTCGTGAGGGAACCTCCCACGTAAGCAAAAATCAATGTGTTCGTCATGGTTCCCATCATGTCCCGTCCCACATGAATTCCTGAGAAAAAAAGCTCCTTCATTCCCAATGACGGATTGGTATCGCTGACCTCCTGAATAGTGGAGGCAATGGACATTCCCACATCCATGGTTGCTCCCAATGCGGAAATAATGATACCGGAAAATAAAAGCTGTCCGATCCGGATGCTGCTGTTCTGCGCCACATAGTTTAAGGTTTCTATGTCAGAGACATTGTAACCGCTGATGCCTGCTGCCTTTCCGAAAACCAGCGCCGCCACCGCCGCGATCACAACGCCTGCCACCGTTCCCAGAATTGCCGCCGCCGTCTTCTGGCTGGCTCCGCCCAGAAGTCCCAACGTCACAACGGTTGCCAGGGCTGACACGACAATGGTAATCGCAATCGGAGAAACGCCCTGATAGATCAGCGGAAACATCAGATACACGATGCAGATCAGGGTAAACGCCAGACTTCCAACTGCCATAACACCCTTTTTGCCGCCAATCAGGCATACCGCCGTGGCAAACAATAACACAAACAGATAGATTGCTTTGGTCCTGTCAAGACTGTATACGGTAACAACCACGCTGTCCTCATTGGAACTCACAATGACGATCACCCCTGTACCCACCTCGCACTCAGCACCGAACAGGGAGCCGCTTGGGTTGACAGCATCAAATTCCTGCCCCTTCAACTCACCGCTCTTGATCTGAACAACAACCTCCTGGGTTCCGTACCGGTTGCCGTCCTCCGCAAGATTATCCTTGGTGATTGCAACCACAATCGCCTTTTCATAGGTGTAACCTTCCGTGGAAATAAGCGGTGCCTTCTCAAACTGATTGACACGCACCAACAGGAACAGGAATCCCATGATACACAGGATTCCCACTCCAACTTTCCACCAGATTATTTGCTTTGTCTTTTGATCATTCTGGTTCATGTTTGACTTCCTATTACTTTACGGTTACTTTTACCGTCTTGCTGTAAGCCCCGTAGGCCTTCTGTCCATCAATCGTCTTGTAAGAGCGAACCTTTACATAGTAGGTTCCCTTCTTTAATCCTGATGCAGTATAGCTTGTGGTGGCATTCTTGGTTACCGTCTTCTTAACAACCTTCTTGGTAAACTTCTTGTCTGTTGCATAGACAACCTGATATCCGGTTACGGAAGCATCCTTCTTCCAGCTGATTGTCATCTGTCCGCTCTTCTTGCTGCTTGCCTTTGCAGTCTGCTTTGCCGGTGTTTCCTTTACAATCGTATATGTCGAGGATCCCTTAAGCACCTGTCTGGTCGCTGCATCATAGACAGTTACAGAAAAGCTGTTGTCTGTTACGGTTACAACAGAGTAAGACGGTGTCCAGGTCTGGCTGCGCTCAGCAATGTAATCCTGCTGGGTTGCGATCAGTTCATAGAACTTGGAACCGGTTGCAGAGTTTGCTTCCAAATATACAGTTCCCTTCGGATTTACAATCGTGCCGTCTACGGTGTCACTTACGATCTCATAGCAGTTGTTCTGTGCAAGATACTCTGCGGATGTCATATCTGCGCTGGGATCATACTTCAAATGAGACTCCCCATCTCCCTCGAGCTGATATGTTCTGGAATAGGTATGGTCATGTCCCTGAAGCACTACATCAATGTCATATGCATCCATGATCGGTGTCAGCTGTGTACGGAGAACCATTCCGTCGGAATCGGAGTGATCAAGACCGGAGCCATAGATATCCTGATGGAACATAACCACGCGCCATGTTGCATCCGGATTCTCGCTGACTGCCTTCTTGATTACATTCTCATGGGTTGCACAGTTATAATTGTTAGTATCCAGCACGATAAACAATACACTTCCATAAGTATAGTAATAATCTGTTCCCGCTGCGGTCTTACCCAATGTGTAGGTTGTGTCTGCATCGGAGAACGTATTTGGATTGTTAAAATGCATTGAGTACTGGGCAGATGAAGAATCATGGTTACCGATGGTCGTTGCTACCGGAAGGGAAGTCAGCGCCTCGGCACCAAGATATGCAGCGTACTCACGCTCATTTGCACCATAATTTACCTGATCTCCTGCAGATACCATAAAGCTTACATCACTGTGATCCTCAATAGCCTCTGTCAGAATCTTATTCCAATTGTAGCCGTCATTGCGGGCAGCAAGGTTGTCAGCTCCGGTAGAAGTGATATCCTTGCTGTAATTCATCTGATCCTTTTCCGTGCTTGTCTGATTCTTGCATGCACCGATCTGCGGGTCTCCCACATACAGGAATGAAAAGCTTGAGAATGACTTAGTTGTATATTCTTGTGCATCCTGCCAAGCACCGTTCTGATATACCTGATAATAGTACTTTGTGTTCTCCTTCAGGTTCTGAACCGTTACTTTATTGGAGTAATACTTTACCTCTCCGATGGTTACGGCCTCGCTCTGAGTTCCTGAAAACTCTACCGCATCGCTCATGTTCTGCTTCGTTCCAATGCGAACTTTTGGCGTTTCTACGGTATGGCTGTACCATGCATAGTTCAGTTGTGTCTCATCAACACCCGGTGTAAGGGATACATGTTCGTAATTGCTGCTGTATTTCTCCCAGTTGTTTTTCCAGTTTGTCCAATCAGTTGCCTCCTGGGAAGCGTCATTCCAGTGCTCTGTCGCTGCCGTTACCTTGCCCGGTACACCTGTTGCCAGCATTCCAACCAGCAATGCAGAAGATAACACTCCGGCAGTCACACGCGTTACATTTTTCTTCATGATTTTTCTCCTCTTCTCATCGATTGCTTCTGTTTCATTTGAAGCACATATTCTCAAACGTTCCGCATTTATGCAGAATTCCATGTACATGTTGAAAAAATCATAAAATACAAATGTAATGTTCACCACCACAGTCGGGTAAGATTTTTGTAAATTTTAAAACAGAATGTATGGGGAGGGGTTCTGAATAGATACAACAGAATTTTCTCCCCATTTGCAAAAATAACTCCTGTAACAACTCCAAAGTTGCCACATACCATAATGGTAACGAAGCATCAGAGGTTTGCTATGTTTGGAGAAAAACCGGTTGCATATGCACAAATAAAAGGAAATAAGAGCCATCCGAATATTACCGGACGGCTCTATCTATTTCCCGCTCAGGGCGGGAGTCTTGTTTGGGTGGAAGTTCAGGAAGTTACAGACAAAGATCAAAAGCCTTCCCAGGGCTTTCACGGTTTTCACATTCACGAGGGGGCAGACTGCACTGGAACCGAAACGGACCCTTTCGCCAATGCCGGAACACATTACAGTCCAACGAATCAGGAGCATCCATCACACGCCGGTGATCTGCCACCGCTTCTCTTGAGCAACGGTTATGGCTGGATGTAACGCAGGCTCCCACTGCACGCAGGCAGTCGTTTTCGCTTTACTCTTCCCTTTTATCTGGGAATACCGTTCTCCGGCACTCAGTTTTACCTTTTTATATTCTGCCAGCTCTGACACTGTCACGAGCTGGTAGCCCTTCTTTTTAAGCTCCGGTATAATACGCTTTGCCGCTTCCCGCGAAGAGCTGTACAGGTCATGCATCAGGATAATATCACCATCTGAGACGTTGTTCATTACATTCTGATAGACTTTATCCGCGTTTCTCGATTTCCAGTCCAGCGTATCGATAGACCACATGATCATCGGTTTGCCCACATTCTGCCGAAGAGTCGTGCCGATACTTCCATAGGGCGGGCGCATCAGCACCGGCTTTTTTCCTATGACTTTCTTGATCTTTGCATCCGTTGAGGAGATTTCCTTGCGGATTTTCGAAGCCGAAGCATTTCCCAGATTGGCGTGATCATACGAGTGATTTCCAATCTCACAGCCCATCTCATCGATCCGAAGAACCGTATCTTCATACTGTTCCACCCGGTTTCCCACCTCAAAAAACGTGGCACGGCATTGATTCTCTTCCAATGCATCTAAAATGCCCGGTGTATAAATACTCGGTCCGTCATCAAAGGTCAGCGCCACCATTGGCTTTGACGGATCAATCCGATAGGTACAACACTTTTTTACTTCGGTGTACTTACTCTTGTAGGTCTCTCCCTCAGACACCGCGATTGCCCTTACCTTATAGGCATAAGTTACTCCGTATTTCGCGGTCTCGTCTTTATAAGCGCACTTTTTTGTTGTCTCAATCAGCTTATAGGAATCTGCGCCTTTTTTCTTGCGATACACTTCATACTGCTGCGCTTTTGATACCTTTTTCCAGCTCAGCTTAATACCGTCTTTTATTGCGGTGGTCTTGAATGATACAGGCTTTGTGAGCTTGATGGCATCCGGCTTTACTTCCGGTGCTTCCGTGGATTCCTCTATTGCCTCGGTGCTCTCCTCGGTTGTCTGCTCTGTCACTTCTATTTCCTCCCCGGCAACTTCACTCACTACCGAAACTGCCGAACCCGGAATCACATCCTCTGCACCACAGGGAGAAGCGGTCAGCCCTGTAAAAACTATAAATGTAAGCAGACCCGCAATTACCTGTCTCATCTTCTGTTCCATACTTATTCCTGCCATTTCTCTTATAATTTTCATCACTGTAATATATGACACACATACCACAAGTATATTATCTTTTTCCGCAACTACTCAGGCTCCATCTCATATATGTTACCTATTTTCATTATAAAAGAAATCAACTCAGTTCTCAAGAAGCAATATCACTGACCGGATGCAGCTTCCATTCCCCGCTCGATCAGTTTGTCGAGGTGCCGCCCAATCTTGGCGTATTTTTCGATCTGCCTTTGTACCTGTGGCGGCACGGTCTCTCCCTTTTTATAGCAGATTCGATTATCCATGCTTGCCCACGCATCCATAATCAATGTGCGCAACTGCAGTTCCACACGGACAGCTTCTTCTTTCTTTCCACGCTTGACCGGTACGTTCATGATGATATGATAACTCTCATACCCATTCTTCTTTGGTTTTCGGACATAATCCTTTACCTTCAGGACCTCAAACCGATCGTCTTTTCCAATCTGGCGCGCAATCCAGTAGATTTCCTTGACGCTGTGACAGATACAACGCACTCCGGATATGTCATTCAGTTCTTCTACCGCCGTCTCAAAATCCATGTCATAGCCCTTGCGCTCCAGCTTTCCGCAAATGCTCTCCGGTGTCTTCATACGTTCTTCCACGAAGCGCACGAAGCCGTGTCCGGTCTTGACAATGTAGAATCCGTTGAGTTCTCTGAGATTCCTCAGGACCTTCTCCCGCGCCAGGCGGTGCACTTCCTGAAAGTCGGCATTTTGCCATTCTTTTCTAACCTGCTCTATTTTATCTTCTGTATCGAATTTTCCCATATGCTTACCCTTCATGTATGTTTCTATTTACTTAATTCCGCAGACACTTATCTGTTTTGTGAAAGTCGAAGAATCGACTGTACCAGAGTTCCATTGCAACAAGTAAACAGCGTAAATGTAACAAATTACCATTGTCTATCCGGAATCGTTTCTGGTACAAACTCGATTCTGACTTGAACAAAATATGATAACGGCTGCGGAATCTGGAAACAGAAAAATCGTCTACCAATGGTTTATATGGTAGACGATTCCTGTAAACTCTATGTGATTGTATATGTATAAATCATGTAAAATTTGAGTATGAAATGTAAAATCAGTGGGCGAACTTTCTCCGAATCATAACGATTGCATACCCCACTGAAGTAATGACCGCCAGCACGATGCTGTAAGTCAGCAACTGCTCAAACGCAACATGCCATACTCCGTTCAAAAACAGGGACAGAAGAAGCAGCACTGCCAGCCAGTATGCAAAACCCAGACAGGACACTACAAGCCATTGCAGAAGACTCTTTACTACATCCTCCACGCGTTTTCGATTAATTCCGCCGTTCTCTTTACTGCTCATACTTCACACCCCAGATGCTTTCATTATTGCCGACTGCCGAGAAGGTCATGACGTTTGTTCCCGCCTCATCCTTCATCTCACAGAACACACCGCTGTACTCCACTTCATCGTAGATCAGCCGCATATAGCAGGTTCCGTTCTTCATGCTCCAGGTACCCTCGATTCCGTCTCCGAATACCTTTCCGCCCTTGGTCAGTTCTACCATAAACGGCTCGGCAATCGCATTATCGATCTCCATTCCCTGATTGATCATGTAGTACGTGCCGATGACCTGCGACTTGTCATATCCACTCTCGGAAATAGTCTCACCGTCTGTCGCATAGGGCAGCATGCAAGGCCAGCCCTCCTCATTCAGGAAGTACTGCTTTACTCGCGGAGAATGGTTCTCCATCCCGTCGTCAAAGCGGGTATGATAGCAGATATAGCGCTTGCCGTCGCTGGCAATGATTGCGGAATTGTGTCCCGTCGCCATGTATGCCTGCTTCAGGCTCGGCAGGAAGTAGTTGCCGGAAAGCTTTAACCCGTAGTATGCATGATTCAGTCCCTCGGTCGGATACTGTCCCTTCATATCCACGTACTCACCGTCCGGCTTGTCGGAACGGAACACACGAATCTGATAACCACCGTTGCTGGTCAGCGCACCATAAGATACATACAAATAGTAATAGCCGCTCTCCTCATCGTAGAGAATGTATGGTCCCTCGATGGATTTGTGTCCACCGCCCAGCAGGCGTTTTCCAAAGTATGGGTCCACATTGTTCTCCGGATCTGCCTCGGGATGAATGACAAGACCGGTCTCAGGATCCAGCTCCAGAATAAAGATACCGCCGGACCAAGAGCCATACACCATCCACATCCGGCCTTCTCCATCGTAGAACACGGTGGGGTCAATGGCATTGGGATAGTCCTCGTAATTGTATTCATTGCCGATTGTCACATAATTTTCCATGGCGTAATCTTCGCTGACATAATCCAGCACATCGGTTCCGCTTATGGTTTCTGATGTAAAACCGGAGTAAATCAACGCGCCCTTCCAGGTGTACGGTCCCTCTATCGTCTCAGAGGTGGCATAGCAGAGATTCGAAGCATTCCATGTGGAGGAAGTACAGTAATACATATAATACAGCCCCTGCGCCTCATTGTAGATCACATCCGGTGCCCATACATGATACCCGCCGTCATCCGTAGGAATCAGGCTGTCTTTGGCACCTGCGTATGCATATTCTCCAGCGGCGATGTTGGCATCCGTCAAGTCCGCGTATACCGCATTACTTGCCGAATATCCATTGCCGATTCCGGTCCAGGTCCGGAGATCTTCCGTGCTGGCTGCACTCATATGCGAGCCAAAGATGTAGAACTTTCCATCCACCTCAATGATGGACGGATCATGAACAGAGACACGCGCATTGACAGTTCCGGTCTCGATTCCTTCATAGCTCACCTCATAATCTCCGCTGGGCTTCTCACCAATAACACCTCCCGCAAAAAGCCCTGCGGTCACCCCTCCTGCCACAACTATAATTGCCGTCACGGCAATTCCGATTTTTGCACCCTTCTTCATAGTCCTCTCCTTCTCATCTTAATCACATTGACGGAATAAGCCGGAAGCGTAAGCTCCACAGCATTCTTCTCTACAGAAAGTGTCCGTTTCTCCGGTGTTACCGGTTCCTCCTCCGCTGTATTCACGTTCGGTGTATGCCACAGCGCCTCATCTGCGGTAAGAACGCTCCGCATGCCCCGGGTCAGAAACAGATAGGGTTCCATCTGCCCGTCTCCAAAATCAAAAATGCGCTCCCACACACTGGCGGCCACATCCGTGATTGTCCCCATATTCCCTCCAATAGAATTCTTTTATTTCAGCTTTTATTAAATCATTTTACATCATTCTATAATAAAGGTCAATATGAATCTACCATAAGGATGTATAAATCTCTCTCAAAGATGTGCGCAAAATATACACAGGACGACAATACAAAAAGAGAGACCGTTGCAACTTAAGCAACAGTCCCTCTTCTCATTTCCTCTATTCTTCTCCGCTGACTGCGTCCTCAAAGGCAGCCCTCACAGCACCTGGATCATCACATATAATGAGTACCGCGTAGGAACCGGTGGAAAAAACGATTCCGTCCTCAATGCGCTTTACCTCCTCCGGCTCATACTGCTCCAACAGCTTATACCGGTCATCCCTGTGATCTTCCAAGCTCTCCTTGGCCTCCTTCACATCCTGCGGATCCTTCACTGCAATCACTGCAATCTCATCTGCCAGCCCTTCCTCCGAATAGCTGACAAAATAGCTGTCCACCTTGCTGTAATCCAGATCTGAAATATTCTTAAAGTTCTCCTCTGCATTCTCCTCAGCACTGCTGGCATTCAGCATGGAAGGAAGGCTGTCATCCGCCGCCTCCATGGCCACGCGCAGATCATACATGCTGACGATCTCTGTATTCCGGCTGCTCCCACATCCACAGGTAATCATTGCAACGATCACCAACAGCTTACTAAGAAATTTTTTCATAACATCACTCACCTTAACCCTCAGGTACTGTCCATTTGCTCTCTATGCTTTCTTCGTCTTGCGTATCAGATATCATTGTACACGCTTTCATCCACATTGACTTCCACATTTTCCATGGTCTCGGTATTTTCCATGGTCTCGGTACTTTCCATGCCTTCCAGTCCTTCCATGCCACCTGATCCTTCCATGCCACCTGATCCTTCCATGCCACCCATTCCGGAAGGCGTCAGATCTTCAAATGCTTTATTTACCATCTCCTGAATCTTCTGCATCTCTTCCTCAGACAGATTTGCACTTGCATTCTGGTCTGAATTGTATTCACCCATGTATACACAGAACAGATATCTGTCATCCTCCGGATCCTGAATCCAGTTCCATGTATTCAGGCAATATGGCATATCCTTGTAGCCTCCGGCCATCAATGCGTTGTCTATCGTAGTTGTAATGGTATTGGCAATCTGGGCCTTTTCGTCTGTGATCTCCTCTTTAAAACTGATCATAAGGGAACCTTCCTGCTTATCCATCGCCTCACGCATCGCTGTCACAATTCCGTATATATCATCCACCTCGACCTTGTTGCGATATGCCATATTGTATTTCAGAGAATTGGCTGCCGGGAAATAATCATGATCCCAGTTCTGCTGCTGTCCCCACATGGCATCCGTCATGTTAAAATGCGCATAATTGTTGTTGCCTGCATCGGAATAAATATCCGTTATGTACCAGTCGCCGTCCAGCTTCACCAGATCCCAGGAATGCCACTTCTCCGTGTTGTGCTCCACCATACACTCAATGTCCAGCATCTGCATGAACATGCGGAAGGTGGTTGCATATCCAACGCAAACGGCGTTGTGATACTTCAGTACACCGTATGGATTGTCACAATCCTCCTGTGTACTTGGAATAACCGTAAGCGCACCGCGGTCCTGCTGCAGGGAAGTTGTCATCCAGTCATATACCGCCTTTTCCTTCTCGAAGTCAGTCATGTCATCCGTAATATTCATTTCCTGAAGCGCGGCCGATGCCATGTCTAACGTTTCCTTCTGTTTATCCGTAAGTTCCGAAGTGTCCCCGGACTTATATGCATCGGATATCTCCGTAGTAGGCCGGATCTCATACTGTTCCGCAATCGTTACATAATCCTCCGTTGTCTCAGGATTCTCCTCTTCCTCCTGACTGACAATAAAATCCTTCAACGTAAACAGTGTAAACGCAGACAACGCGGTACTGCCACCTACACCCAGGAGCAATATCACGGCGACGATCGCCCACAGCACACCTTTTCCTTTCTTTTTCTTCTTAGGTGTCTTCTGCTCCAATGGCTGTTCTGCCATGGTCTCTTTTGTTTCGCTCGTTTCCATTTTTCTCATCCTTTCCCTTTCTCTTTGCCATTTACTCCAGAGATATGTACTGTACAATCTCTTTGCTGATACACATTATAGCGCAAGAATTTTGAAAAATGCGTTTCTTTCGCTAATTTTAAACAATAATTAAGATTCGAATATAAATCATATCCGAATCTTAATAAATGAGGCCTAATCCTCTTCAATATGTTCCCGCCCCTGTGCAATTATGGAGCGTACATGGTCGTCTGCCAGCGAATAAAAAATGGATTTCCCTTCCCTGCGGCTCTTCACCAGTTTATTCTGCTTTAAAATGCGCAGCTGGTGGGAGATTGCCGACTGTGTCATATGCAGCGTCTCCGCCAGATCGCACACGCACACCTCCGCCTCGAAGAGAACGAAGAGAATACGGATTCTTGTGGAATCTCCAAACACCTTGAACAGCTCCGCCAAGTCGTACAGTTCTGTCTCGTCCGGCATGGTATCGTTGACGATCTTCACAAGATCCTGATGGATACAGGTTTCGCTGCAACATTCTACGTCTGTATAATCGTGTTTCATATGTATGTCCTTTCTTTTTGTGACTACTCCATAATCCTCATAAACGCTCAGCCTTTGAACTTCTTTCATCTGAACCGGTCCTACACCACTCTGAGCGAGAAGGTCATTGTTACTGTGCCCAGCCTTACATACAACACATGCAAGAATCCCCTTCAAACCCAATTACAGTTTCTTCACAAACAGGACGCGGATCGCGTTCAGCGCCGCAATGACCATGACTCCCACATCCGCAAAGATGGCAACCCACATATTGGCGATACCCACGGCTCCCAAAAGAAGACAGATAAGTTTGATGCCGATGGCGAAATAAATGTTCTCATAAACAATGCGCATGCATTTTTTCGCAATCCGGATTGCCTTGGCAATCTTGGACGGATCATCATCCATGAGCACAACATCCGCTGCCTCGATGGCCGCATCGGCCCCCATGGCACCCATAGCGATACCGATGTCTGCTCTCGTGAGAACCGGCGCATCGTTGATACCATCTCCCACAAAGGCTAAGTTTTCCCTATCCTTCTTGCGGGATAGCAGCTGTTCCACTTCCGTTACCTTATCCGCCGGAAGCAGTTCACTGTGCACTTCTTCGATTCCGACCTCTGCGGCAACCTGCTCCGCCACTGCTTTGGCGTCGCCGGTCAGCATGACCGTCTTCTTCACACCTGCACGGTGCAAGGCTTCCATGGCCGTCTTGGCATTCGCCTTTACTCTATCCGAAATCAGAATATGACCGGCATAGGCACCATCGATTGCCAGATGCACCACTGTTCCGGTTCCCTTACATTCCGAATAGTCCACGCCCATGCGCTTCATAAGCTTGCCATTACCTGCAGCTACCGTATGTCCGTCCACCTTTGCAGTCACGCCGTGGCCGCTGATTTCTTCCACATCGGAGACACGCTCCATGTCCGGTTCCTGCCCGGCGAGCTGCATATATGCACGTTTCAGACTATGGCTGATGGGATGTGTGCTGTGACACTCTGCCAACGCCGTATAGGTAATGAGCAGCCGCTGTTCCTCCGTGTACGCAGATGGCTCTGCATTTTTACAGTGCTCATCCTCATGAACACCTGTCACTTCAAACACGCCCTCTGTAATGGTTCCGGTCTTATCAAATACCACATACTTTGTACTTGCAAGCGCTTCCAGATAATTGGAGCCCTTCACCAGAATCCCCTGATTGCTGGCCCCTCCGATTCCAGCAAAGAAGCTCAGAGGAATGCTGATTACCAGCGCACATGGACAACTGATCACAAGAAAGGTCAACGCGCGATAAATCCAATCGCCCCACTGCGGCGAAAGCCCCATAAAAAGCATCCGCACAACCGGCGGCAGAATGGCCAGCGCCAGCGCTCCGTAGCAGACAGCCGGTGTGTAGTAACGCGCAAATCGGGAAATAAAATTCTCAGAGCGGGATTTCTTAGAGCTCGCATTTTCCACCAGATCCAGAATTTTGGATACCGTAGACTCCCCGAATTCCCTTGTGGTCTGAATCTTAAGTACGCCGGACAGATTGATGCATCCGCTGATGATTTCTTCTCCTGCCTTTACATCCCGCGGAACACTCTCCCCGGTCAGAGCCGCAGTATTCAAAGTGGAGCTTCCCTCCACAACCACTCCGTCAATCGGAACCTTCTCGCCCGGCTGCACGATAATGACACTGCCGACCGCCACTTCATCCGGATCCACGCGCTCCAGCTTTCCGTCCTTCTCTATGTTGGCATAGTCCGGGCGGATATCCATAAGCTCGGTAATGTTCCGGCGGCTCTTACCCACCGCATAGCTCTGAAACAGTTCTCCAATCTGGTAGAACAGCATAACGGCGACGCCTTCCCGGTAATCCCCCAGGAGCATGGCACCCACGGTTGCCACCGCCATCAGAAAATTCTCATCGAATACCTGACGGTTACAGATGCCTTTTATCGCCTTTTTCAATATGTCATAGCCAATAACCAGATATGGAACCAGATACAATAGGAAAGAAAGCCAATTTGCCAGCTCCACCTGTTCTTCGATGATCCACAGCACGGCAACGAGAACTGCTGCCACAATAATTCGTATCAATACCTTTTTCTGCTTTTTATTCATAATCTCATTCCTCAATTTATGGACTACCACTCGTATTTATAAATAAATCTCACAATCGTCCTCAACCTTCTTACAGTTCTTCTGCACGTCCTTCATGACAGCAGCTACATCCGCACCATCCTCAAATTCCACACTCATCTTCAGTGTCATAAAATTCACAGTTGCATCCTTAACACCGGCAGTGTTCTTCGCTGCCTCTTCCATCTTGTTGGCACAGTTTGCACAATCCACTTCAATCTTATATGTCTTCTTCATAACTGAATCCTTTCCGCGGCATTTCCGCTTACCTATTGCATTTTACAGTTTGGGACTACGTTCAGCAATATACATTGCTTCCGCTTCATCTGTTGCTTTATTTTCGCCTTAACATATGAACAATTATTCATATGTTTGTTTTTATTATAGCATGCGCGCTTCCATTGTCAACTGTTTTCTCATACTATTTTTCTTTCTTAGTTACTATTCACAGCCGATATGGATTCATAGACAGACTCGTCATGCTCGCATGTAAGAGACTGTCTATGAATCCTTATCAAGCCTGCGAAGCAGGAACTCCACACACATAAGCAGTCTTAGCTCCATAAGGAGCGGGACTGGAGCCTCGAAGAGGCGACGAGTGCGCATGTGGGTGGAGGACTGCAAATAGTAACCTTTCTTACTTTGTTTTTCTCCTGCTTCTTGGGTCTCTGACGCACTTTTTTCTCCTGAGACCCGTGGAGCTTGACTCAGCGGCTCATTTTCCTTTTTCTTCTTTTTATTTTTCTCGCTTCTTGGGTCTCTCACGCACTTTTTTCTCCTGAGACCCGTGGAGCTTGACTCAGCGACTCATTTTCCTTTTTCTTCTTTTTATTTTTCTCGCTTCTTGGGTCTCTGGCGCATTTTTTTCTCCTGAGACCCGTGGAGCTTGACTCAGCGGCTCATTTTCCTTTTTCTTCTTTTTATTTTTCTCGCTTCTTGGGTCTCTCACGCACTTTTTTCTCCTGAGACCCGTGGAGCTTGACTCAGCGGCTCATTTTCCTTCTTTTTCTTTCTATATGTAATTGCCCCGGGTCTGAGCAACATCCTTTCTTCTCCCAGACCCAGGGGCAAATCCAACTTCAAGGTTATGACATTCCGTTTACAGTCTTATATTTGTAGAGCCTCTCTGCGTGATTCTGCTCTTCAATCTGGATATCCGCCAAAAGCTTACGGATCTTGCTGTCACCGAATACAAACACGTCTGTGTTGTAGGTTCCGGACACCATTTTCTCAGTTCCGATGCAGTCTGTTGCGAGGAAGCAGTCATTCTTCTTGTCCTCACTCTCAGTCATGCCGGTGTAGGTTGCCTTTGGCTGATACATAGCACCCTCTTTGTCATTGCAATTGCACTGCGGAACTGTTCCGTTTAACACCTTGCCCAATGACTCATAGTGCTCACGCTCCTCCTTCTCCAGATCTTCGAACAGGTCACGGAGTACCGGATCCTTTGCCTCCGCCGCATAGCGCTTGTATTTTTCAATACAGCTCTGCTCCTGCTGACGAAGATCCTCAATAACGGTTGTCTCTTTTTCTGTTAATACCATATCGCACCTCTTTCTACAAAAATTAACAATGGTAGTATAAGGAAAGAGTTTCACTTTTATACCCTGCCACAAATTTTTCTTTTCTATATGGTGTCCCACCGCTTCTTACGGAGCTAAGACTGCTTATGTGGTTGGAGTGCTTGCTTTGCCGGAAAACTTTTGCTATTATGATTCCGATGTCATACGATGATTAAGAGAAAATTACAATTATACATAGGAGCATTTCCATGAGCGGACAAAAGAATTACAAACTTACCATTAACGCCTGCTTTATCGGCTACATCGTGCAGGCCATTGTAAACAATTTCATTCCATTACTGTTTCTGACGTTTTCGTCCAGCTATCATATCCCGCTGGGGCAGATTACCTTATTAGTAACCTTCAATTTCGGAATCCAGCTGTGTGTCGATCTGCTATCCGCGGCCTTTGTGGACCGGATTGGATATCGGGTGTCCATTGTTCTTGCGCATACATTTGCTGCAGCCGGACTTTTGGGGCTCACGTTTCTTCCGGAGATTCTGCCAAATGCCTTTGCCGGCATTCTCATATCTGTTATGGTCTATGCCGTGGGCGGCGGACTTTTGGAGGTTCTGGTCAGCCCTATCGTGGAAAGCTGCCCTACTGATAATAAGGAAAAAGCCATGAGTCTTTTGCACTCTTTTTATTGCTGGGGACACGTGGGTGTCGTATTGATTTCCACGATCTTCTTTCAGGTTGTCGGAATTGGAAACTGGAAGTTACTGGCCGCATTCTGGGCGCTGATTCCAATTACAAACGCCATTCTGTTCCTCAAAGCTCCGATTGCACCACTCATCAAGGATGGGGAAAGCGGCATGCGCTTTTCTGAGCTGTTTCGGGAGAAAATCTTCTGGGTTTTTCTTCTGATGATGTTCTGCTCCGGTGCCAGCGAACAGGCGGTAAGTCAGTGGGCCTCTACCTTCGCTGAAAAAGGCCTGGGTGTAACCAAAGCCATCGGAGATCTGGCCGGACCGCTGGCCTTTGCGACACTCATGGGTACGTCCCGCGCTTACTATGGAAAATATGGGGACAAACTCGACTTGGACCGTTTCATGGTGGGAAGCAGCCTTCTGTGCATACTTGCCTATCTTCTGATTTCACTGGTTCCGAATCCGGTGATCAGCCTGATTGGCTGCGCATTGTGCGGGCTCTCCGTTGGTATCATGTGGCCGGGCACGTTCAGCAAGGCATCCGCGGTTCTGCGGCGCGGTGGTACGCTCATGTTTGCGTTTTTGGCTTTGGCGGGAGATCTTGGTTGCTCCGGCGGACCGACTATTGTGGGCTTCATCTCCAGCGCCTTTTCGGATAATCTAAAAATCGGCATTTTCTTTGGAATCTGCTTCCCGGTTCTCATGATTGCAAGTATTATACTCTGTCGAAAATGGCAGAAAAAGGAAAGGAGTTACTGATGCGAAAAAAAGATTTGGCTTTAGAGGTGATTCGGCGTCTGAAGGAAGCTTACCCGGATTCCGACTGCACCCTGGATTATACAGAGGCCTGGAAGCTTCTGATCAGCGTCCGCCTTGCGGCACAGTGCACCGACGAGCGCGTGAATAAGATTGTGCCCCTTCTCTACGAAAAGTTCCCGGATGTGAACGCCCTTGCGGATGCTCCGGTGGAAGAGATTGAGGCAATCGTCCATCCCTGCGGCCTTGGAAAAAGCAAGGCAAGGGACATCAGTGCCTGCATGAAGCAACTTCGGGACAAATACAACGGACAAGTTCCCGACGATTTTGACGCGCTTTTATCCCTGCCAGGCGTTGGCCGCAAAAGTGCTAACCTCATCATGGGAGATGTGTTCGGAAAACCTGCAATTGTCACAGACACCCACTGCATCCGTCTGTGTAACCGCATCGGCCTTGTGGACGGCATCAAGGAACCGAAGAAGGTGGAGATGGCTCTGTGGAAGATTATCCCACCGGAAGAGGGCAACGACTTTTGCCATCGGCTGGTGGATCATGGACGCGCCGTGTGTACGGCACGCACCACACCTTACTGCGAGATATGCTGTCTGAACGATATATGTAAAAAGAAGATATGACAAAGGGGAGTATCCGCAGATACTCCCCAACTTATTTGTACACCGACGCTATTTCTTTGTCACCTTAAAGGTGTAATTTCACATGGAATCTCACCCATACAATTACATGAGCACAGGTTCTAACAGATAAACATTTTAATAATTCTCTGCTCTCAACTCAAAGTAGCTCTGTGGATGGTTGCAGGTCGGGCATACCTCCGGTGCCTCGGTTCCAACAACAATATGACCACAGTTGCGGCACTCCCAAACCTTCACTTCACTCTTAGCGAAGACTTCCGCAGTCTCTACGTTGTGAAGCAATGCACGGTAGCGCTCCTCATGAGCCTTCTCAATGGCAGCTACCAGACGGAACTTCTCTGCAAGCTCCGGGAAGCCTTCTTCCTCAGCAGTCTTGGCAAATCCATCATACATATCTGTCCACTCGTAGTTCTCTCCTTCTGCCGCAGACGTGAGATTCGCCTTGGTATCACCGATTCCCTGAAGCTCCTTGAACCACATCTTGGCATGCTCTTTCTCATTGTCCGCTGTCTTTAAGAAAAGAGAAGAAATCTGCTCATATCCTTCCTTCTTCGCTACGGAAGCAAAATACGTGTACTTGTTTCTCGCCTCTGACTCGCCGGAAAAAGCGGTTCTGAGATTCTTTTCAGTCTGTGTTCCTGCATATTTGTTAGCCATAATGTCCCCCTTTTCTGCACGCAGTCAGTTCTATTGCTCTGCGGCATAAATGCTTTTTCTAAAATTATATTCTCGTTTTTGAAGACTGTCAACAATGCATTTTTTCTGTAACGCCCGCATATCCTCCGGCAACGTTGCCGTAAATGTAAGTGCTTCTCCGGTTATTGGATGAACAAAACTCAACCTGTGGGCATGAAGGGCCTGCCGCCCGATATCACAGCCGCACGGAGCTGTCGGATGCTCTACGCGATCAATCTGATTTGCAGCATACAACGGATGGTACAAGAAGTCCCCCAAAAGCGGATGCCCCAGATATTTCATATGCACGCGTATCTGATGGGTTCGCCCGGTCTCCAAAATCAGCTTAACCAGACTTGCACAGGGATATTCCTCCACAACACAGTAATGCGTCACCGCAGAATCTCCGTAAGTAAAATCCACAATCCGCTCCAGACAGCGACTTTCCTTTCGGGCAATCGGCGCTGAAACGGTTCCCTCCTTTACATCCAGCCTGCCATCCACAATGGCCAGATATTCCCGATGAATGCCTCCTTCATCCGCTTTTTGCTGAACCATACGGCCTAAGATGGCTGCACTTACCATGTGCTTTGCCACGATTGTAAGCCCTGAGGTGTCCCGGTCCAGCCTGTTGATACACCGAAACACAAAGGGCTCTCCCCGCTCCTGATACAGCCACGCCAGCGCATTGCCCAGGGAGTTGTCCGGGTTGTTGCGAGACGGATGGATTGGCATGCCCGCAGGCTTATTGATCACCATCAGATCCTCATCTTCATAGACGATGGAAACGGGCAATGGAACCGGAAGAATCTGCTCGGAGCTCTCCTGCTCCCGGATGCATACACACAAAACGTCTCCTTCCGTCAATATCCGGTTCTGATGTACACACGCGCCATTTAAGCGAATACTGTCGGAATCCTTCTTTAGATTCACAAGATTCTGCTCGGAATAGCCCTTGGATTTTAAGAAGCCACTAATCTTCTGTACGCCGGAAAGCTGTTCAATTGGATATTCGATGATTCGTGGCATATGCATTTTCTCCTCTGTGCCGGCGCAGTACTTCTTTCGTCACCATCTGAACCGGTGCATGTTCGGTGCGCAAAATCCAAGCGTTTCATAAAGTGGTCTCCCTAGTTCTTATTCAATGTCATTTTATCATAAGAGTGCGCACTCTTCCAATATATTCCGCATCCAATTTCTTCTTAAAAAATTTTCTCTTGGCATATATATTGACCTATGTTATCTTTACTACGTCAGGCGTAGTACGACAGACGTACCATTATCTATCGTAGTACGACAGACGTAGGAAAGGAGGATACGCATGATTCAAATCAGCAGCGATATCATTCGCGGATACAATGACACCATGATCCTCTACCTCCTGCTGAATAAGCCGTCTTACGGCTACGAGATTTCCAAGCAGATCAAGGAGCTTTCCGGCGAGAAATATGTGATCAAGGAAACCACACTCTACTCCGCCTTCACCCGGATGGAGAAGAACGGATATGTGGAATCCTTCTCCGATCAGGACAATACCGCCGGCAAACGCCGCACCTACTACCGTATCACCGAGCTGGGACGCCAGTATTACCGGGAAAAATGCGAAGAATGGATGCTCACGCAGGAAGTTGTAGAGAAATTTATTATGAAACAGTAGACTTCGGAGCCTATCCGAATATTATGTTAAGAAGAGGAGATTAGAAAATGGAAGCAATCAGAAACTATTTGGAAACAATGTTCCTCAATCTTCCCAACACCCCGGAGGTGTACAAAGCGAAAAACGAGCTTTGGCAGATGATGGAGGATAAATACACCGAGCTTAAGGCAGAGGGCAAATCCGAGAATGAGGCCGTGGGCACAGTCATTTCCGAATTCGGCAATCTGGATGAGTTGGCAAAGGATCTTGGAATTGAGCAAATCGTTCACTCCACTCCGGTCAGCAACGCAAAGACACTGCCGCTGGAGGACGTGAAGCGTTACATCGCCGAGCATTCCAAGCACGCTTTTTTCACCGCGTTGGGAGTTATGCTCTGCATCTTATCCGTATGCGCACCGATCCTTTTTGACGGCATTGCAGGCACATGGAACATGAATGAAGATGCCATGTCTGCACTTGGCGTATGCTTGATGTTCGTCCTCATCGCAATCGCGGTGGGACTGTTCATCTATTCCGGTGTCATGATCGGGAAATGGAAATATTTGCAAAATGAAAACTATGTGACGGATTTTGCCACAACCGAGTATCTGCATCAACAGGCAGAAAGCTACAAGCCAACCTACGCAATCCTTCTCACCATCGGTGTCATTCTGTGTGTGCTCAGCGTTGTGCCGTCTA
The DNA here is from genome assembly GCA_945868435.1 of uncultured Lachnospiraceae bacterium. Lineage (GTDB taxonomy): Bacteria > Bacillota > Clostridia > Lachnospirales > Lachnospiraceae > Roseburia. The sequence goes on along the minus strand of CAMBLG010000016.1, from coordinate 2,374 downwards.
TCCTCATAGATTCGTTCACAAACTACAGCTACTTCTGGGAGAACCTTTCCGGAGCCTTACTGTTCGTCTTTGCCGGAATCGGCGTGTTCATGATTGTGATCGGCAGCATGCGAATCGGAAGCTACAACACGCTTTTAAAGCTGAATCAGCAGGGAACCGTGGGTGGAAGCTACACCACCTCCCAGCAGAATAACTCCCAGTATATCCATCCGGCAGTCACAGGAATTATGTCTGTGTACTGGCCAACAGTGACCTGCCTTTATCTGATCTGGAGCTTTTTGACCTTTGACTGGTGGATCACCTGGATTATCTGGCCGATTGCCGGAATCATCGCTTCACTGATCAACAACACTCTGAAGAAGTAGGAGGGACGTATATCATGAAGAAAAATGTATATTTGACGGTCTTAACCGTCGTTACTGTTTTGTGCATCATTGCCGGAAGCTGTTACCACATCATCGGATGGGGCACATCACTTTCTGATGGTTGGGGCATTCCGATTTTTTCGCTAAACGGTGAAAAGGAAGATGCCGGCTCCATGATTTCCAGGCAGGATCAGCCATTGGATAACTTTACTTCCATTGATGCGGATGTTCATGTCATGAGCCTGACCTTAAAGTCGGGAAATGCAGCTTCTATTTCCTACAAATGCAACGCCAGACTTGAACCGAAGTACGAGGTAGAAAACGATACGCTCTACATTACGCAGAACAGCGTCAACAACATCTTCGGCAACAAGAAATGCTCCGTAACTCTCACACTCCCCGCAGACGTGTACTATAATGCGCTTACACTTCTGGCAGATGTGGGCGACCTCAACATCGACAGCATCAAGGGCAAATCCCTTCATCTCGATGCAGACGTTGGTGACATCAACCTGGATTCCTGTGAATTTGAATCTTTGGAGCTTATCGCTGATGTAGGTGACATCAATATTGAACAGGCAGATGTCAACACACTGGACATCTCAGCGGATGTAGGTGACGTAGACATCAAGGACAGTAATTTTATGCAGCTGACTGTGGAAAATTCCGTAGGCAACATTGATGTGGAAAGCAATACAGATCTGTCCGACTACAACATCGATATGGAAACCTCCATCGGAGATGTGAAAGTCAATGGCGCAGACCACAAGCGCAGCTTCTCCCAGGACGGAACTGACCGGGGAAAAAGCGTGAATCTCACAAACGACACCGGAGATATTGATTTAAAATACTAGTACATCGTTTCGTAAATAACTGGACCAATAACGCAGAATATTTTTTCGATTGTGCATGGCAAAAAACGTAGGCGTAGCGGGCTACGTCGAGGCTTTTTGTCATGTGCAATCGGGAAAATAGGCAAGTTATTTGGTGTAGTTATTTAGAAATCGGTGTACTAGTTACTATTCACAGCCCATATGGATTCATAGACTGACTCGTCATGCTCGCATGTAAGAGGCTGTCTACGAATCCATATCGGGCCTGCGAAGCAGGAACTCCACACACATAAGCAGTCTTATCTCCGAAAGGAGCGGGACTGGAGCCTCGAAGAGGCGACGAGTGCGCATGTGGGTGGAAGGCTGTGAATCGTCACAAATACTAAATTATTTACTAGCATAATAAAAAGATTTCGACGGAGATTCACCATGAAAGAGATACGAGAGCAACTGTTTCAGTTGCAGGACAAGGACTATAAAGCATTCCACGGCAAGCTCATTCCGAATATCAGCCCGGAGCGAATCATCGGCGTGCGAACTCCCGCGCTGCGAAGCTTCGCCAAAGAGCTTCTTCGAGAAGCCAAAAAGGACGATGCGGTGCAGAAACAGATCGACGCCTTTCTTTCGGAGCTTCCGCATCAATATTATGACGAAAATAACCTTCACGCTTTTTTGATCGAGGGAATAAAGGATTATGATGCCTGTATCGCGGCTTTGGACCGCTTTCTTCCCTATGTGGACAACTGGGCTACATGCGATATGATGTCGCCGAAAGTCCTTGCCCGCCATACGGACCTGCTTCTCTCGGCCGTTCAAGGCTGGCTCGCCTCCTCCGCCCCCTATGCCGTCCGTTTTGGCATAGAGGTGCTGATGCGCTATTATCTGGATGATTTATTTGAAGTCACCTATCTGGATTGGGCAGCGGAAAAATGCTGCGATGAATATTATATCAATATGATGGTGGCGTGGTACTTTGCCACCGCACTGGCAAAGCAGTACGAAGCGACACTTCCGTATCTGGAGGAACACCGGCTTCCGGAGTGGACACACCACAAGGCCATTCGAAAGGCAATTGAGAGCAACCGGATCACACCGGAGCAGAAGGAATATCTGCGAACGCTAATCGAGTAGGAGGAATTTCTCCTGTGAGAAATCCCGACCTCTCACACCACCGTG
>CAMBLG010000015.1 GCA_945868435.1 uncultured Lachnospiraceae bacterium | reverse complement strand
AGCTGTGAGACCCGAGCGGAAGTCAGTAAACCGAAAAGCATGACAGAAAATAGAGCCCGCTTGGGTCTCAGAGAATAAAACGAGCTGTGAGACCCGAGCGGAAGTCAGTAAACCGAAAAGCATGACAGAAAATAGAGTCCGCTTGGGTCTCAGGGAATAAAACGAGCTGTGAGACCCGAGCGGAAGTCAGTAAACCGGAAAGCATGACAGAAAATAGAGTCCGCTTGGGTCTCAGAGAATAAAAAGAGCTGTGAGACCCGAGCGGAAGTCAGTAAACCGGAAAGCATGACAGAAAATAGAGGTCGAGCGGGTCTCAGAGAATAAAATGAGTTGTGAGACCCGAGCGGAAGCCGGTGAACCGGAAAGCATGACAGAAAATAGAGCCCGGTTGGGTCTCAGAGCCGGAAATGAGTTGTGAGACCCAAAGGAGGATGCTATGTAGAAGGCGGGACTTGGAATAATATAATAAAATAGATAGAATTCCCTTGAACGATGCCAAAAAGCTATGTGCATTTTGTTGATGAATAAATTTGAAAAAAGCTGGCAAAAAACGTACATAAACTGGCAAAAACAAGTCGGCTGGAGAAAACGTGGCAAAAAAGTGAACAAATAAGATTGAAGTGCGCAAAAATAATGCTTGAGTTGCGCGCTTTTTCTTTGTGCAAAACGATAGCAGAAACGTGTGAAAATATGACAAATAGCGCTGAAAAACATTGTAAATACTGTTGATTGAAGAATGATTGTGCGCGTGCTAAACTAAGCTCATCAACCGGATAAACGGTTGCGCAAACTATAACATAGAACAGGTATATGTAAATTGTGCAGGGTGTTTGATGAGTGAAAGGGAGAGGGTAATGATTAAAAAAGCATTCAAAAAAGTAGTGGCCGGAATTATGACAGGGGTAACAGCAGTTTCTTTGATGATGAGCGGGGGAAATCTTGAAACTGCAAAGGCTGCAACATCTGTTTCAGGGGTTTCAACAGTTTCGAATATGCCCAGTGACTTCGCAAGAGGCGTGGATATATCCGCAGTCATTGCGCTGGAAAAGAGCGGTGCAACATATTCTTATCTGGACGGAACACAGGCAGATGATATCTTTGAGATTCTTTCTGGCGCAGGTGTTAATTATGTGAGAATCCGTATATGGAATAATCCATATGATTCCTCATCTCCATATAAGGGTTACGGTGCGGGAAACTGTGACCTTTACAATGCTAAGGTGCTTGGAAAACGCGCGACAGATGCTGGAATGAAGGTGTTCATCGATTTCCATTACTCCGATTTCTGGGCAGATCCGGCAAAGCAGTTTGCGCCGAAGGCTTGGGCAGATTACAGCCTTGCTTATAAAAAGGATGCGGTATACAACTTTACATACGACAGCTTAAAAGAGCTTTTGGATTACGGTGTGGACGTCGGAATGGTCCAGATTGGAAATGAGACCAACGGAGCAATGGCAGGCGTTGGCGGTCTGTATGACAATGTGTGGGATTTAAGCTCCGGTGTTGCAACGTTGATGCAGCAGGGATGCTATGCAGTAGACGATATCAACAGCGCTTATGGTAAGAGCATGCTGAAGGTGTTGCATTTTACGGATTTCCTAGAAAGAGGCGAGTGGTATGCACAGTGTCTCGCAGAGCAGGGCGTAGACTATGACGTATTTGCTACTTCTTACTATCCGATGTGGCATGGTTCCACCAGCGACCTTGCGGATAAGCTTACCTACATTGCAAAGACTTATGACAAGAAGGTTATGGTTGCAGAAACCGGTTACCCATACACCTTTGACAATGCCGATTCCGAAGGCAACAATATCAGCAGTGCGGATTCCATGGTTTGCTATGATTACGAAGTGAGCGTAAGTGGTCAGGCACAGGCACTCCGCGATGTATTTGCAGCAGTTGCGCAGGTAAATTCTACAAAGTCCGGATATGGTCTTGGCGCATTTTACTGGGAGCCGGAGTGGATTGCAGTGGATTCTTCCACCTGGGGAACCTATGGAAGTGGCTGGGCATCCTCTACATCCGGCAATTACGAGAAGCTTTACAGTTCATCTGTCAGCCTGTATTCTACCACAGACCGTGGATCTTCCTGGGATAACATGGCGCTTTTTGACAAGAATGGCAATGCGATGAAGTCCTTGTATGTATTCAATGATATTCGCGGCGTATCAAGTACTACATCATCCGGCATCAGCAGCAGTTCAACACTGGACGGAACCTATTACATTAAGAGCAAGTACAGCGGACTTTATCTGGATGTGGCAAACGGCTCATCTGCCAACAATGCCAACGTGCAGCAGTGGACCTACAATGGCTGTGATGCGCAGAAGTTCAAGCTCGTTTCCGCAGGGGATGGATATTACTACATCTACACCGGCGCATCCGGATATTCCAAGGTCGTGGATGTCGCAGGAAAAAGCAAGGCAGACGGAGCCAATGTTCTGCAGTATACCTACAAGGGAACTTCAAACCAGAAATTCAAGGTGGTGGAGGTATCCTCCGGCGTGTATGCAATCTTAACCGGCACGACCTCCGACAGCTCCTGTCTGGATGTTTATAACTGGAGCAGCTCCGCAGGCGGCAATATCGCACAGTGGACCTACTGGGGCGGCGATTGCCAGTTGTGGATTCTGGAAGCCACCAATTAGAAAAATTTCAATATTGCTATAGAATCCGCTATGCCGGGAAAGGATCGGTGTAGCGGATTTTTATCTGGAGAAAAGGCGATTGTGACATGTGCAAAATGCCTACCAAAACAAAAATGTAAAACAGGCAAAAAAACATTCTAAACAGGCAAAAACGAGATTCTGCAAGGTGGACGATTGGGAAAATGAACAAATTGCGTATGGGTGCGCAACAAAACGTAAAGTTTGCGCTTTTTCTGGTTTGTGCAAAAAAGCAAATCCTTTTCGTGAAAATTGCCAAAAACGGAATCGAAGTATTGGAAAACACGTCAATTGAAGAAATTAATCGCGCATGATAGTATGAAGATATCAAAGAACAAACGGTTGCGCAACTGAAAACCAGAGTACTTACAAGAAATACCTGATTTGAGGTTGCGCAATTCTGTCTGGTGTGAATGATAGTGTCAGGTTTGATAGGGTTAAGGTTCAAGAAGGAGAGGAGAAAAAGATGAGGAAGAAATGGCAAAGATTCTTAAGTGGCATGATGGCATTTGTGTTGGCATTTACTATGGTGTTGGCTTCCGAAATCGGGAAAAATGTGGTGAAAGCAGAAGAGGAATATACGTGGAAAAGTACTACGTATATTGATAATGGTAATTTGAATACCTGTGTAGACGAGGGAAATGATTGGTGGAATTATGCTCATGGATGGGCGTTTTCGATGAGTAACTGGGAAAACAGTACCTGCGAAGGAAAATGGCTTAATAACGAGTGTGTTGGTGTTTTAAATCTCTATAATGGTACGGATAGCGATAATTCTGTTTCCATGGCGAGAACAATAAATGCTGTTTCGGCAGGAACATACAGACTGACGTTTGAGCAGAATGCGGAAGCAGTGGCATCAGGTCTGAGTATAAATGTACTGAATAGTGATGATATTGTAATTACAACGCTTTTGATACCTACAACTGCAAATACTACAGGTTGGTCATCCGTTACTACAGATGAGTTTATTTTGGATGTAGATTCTGATATAAAAATACAGATCACTGGTGCTGTACCATCAGAATATTGGGCAAATTTCGACAACTTTGTGTTGGAGCAAAAAACTCTGCTCACTGATGAGGACGTATCTAGTAATCTAATCACAAATGGAAGTTTTGATAATGTTGATAATGGATTAACTGGGTGGACTGCGTCAGAAAAGCCGGCTACACATCAAACCAAAGATGCAGAAGGTACAGCGGCAGCTACTTATGGGAAAATATACGATTTCTATTCAAGTAAAAAGATAGTATATTCTATGACTCAGGAGATTGAGCTTACCGCCGGAAGTTATAAACTGACAGCGGAGGCAATGGGTGCTGCTGGAATGAAAGTATATGTATATTTTGATGGCAGAGTTAGTACGGAGTGTGTAAGTGATCCGGGGTGGAATGTATGGACTACGGTTGGAGAGAATAGTGTATTTAATTTGGGTGAAGATAAAACGGTACAAGTAGGCTTTTATATCGTCTGTGAAGCAGGAGGATGGGGAGATGTAGATAACGTTATTCTTGAAAAAATAGATGATACAGATGAAACAGAAACGCAAGATGTTGCGGATATATCAACAGATGACGAAGAAGAGGAAGTAGATACATCTACTGCAATTTCAGCCGGAATTAAAATTGATAAAATAAGTAATCTAAGTGATGATTTCATTAAAGGTGTGGATGTTTCTTCCTACATTTCGGAGAAAAACAGTGGAGTTAAGTATTATGACTTCGAAGGCAATGAGTTGGATGACCAAGGTTTCTTTAATTTATTGGCGAGCTGTGGTGTAAATTATGTTCGAATCCGTGTATGGCATAATCCGTATGATAATAATGGCAATGGCTATGGTGGAGGAACCAATGATTTAGAAAAAGCAAAACAGATTGGAAAGTGGGCAACCAAAGCCGGAATGAAAGTTCTGATTGATTTCCATTATTCTGATTTTTGGACAGATCCGGGAAAACAGTATACACCGAAGGCTTGGGCTGATTATGATGTAGACCAAAAAGCAGCGGCCATTAGCACATACACAAAAGATAGCCTTACTGAGTTATTGGAAGCGGGCGTAAATATTGGCATGGTGCAGGTTGGAAATGAGACAAATGCTTATTTCTGTGGAGAGAAGGATTGGGATAATATATGCAAATTGTTTAGTGCAGGATGTTCAGCAGTAAGAGAAGTAGAAGATGAAAAATATGGAGATTATATTGAAAACGGCTCAAAGATTATGATCGCGTTACACTTTGCGGATCCACAGACTGCCGGAAGATATGCTGGATATGCAGAAAATTTAAATTCAGCAGATGTTGATTACGATGTCTTTGCATCTTCTTACTATCCATTCTTCCATGGGGAAACATCAAATCTTACCAGTGTTTTGAAAAACATTGCAGACACCTATGGTAAAAAGGTAATGGTAGCAGAGACTTCTTGGGCAACGACTTTGGAGGATGGAGACGGTCATGACAACCAGATTCGGGTTGGTACTAATGATACGCCTCATTATGAATTTTCTGTATTAGGTCAGGCGACAGAAGTTCGTACAGTGATGAAGGCTGTGGTAGATGTGGGCGAAGCCGGTATCGGTGCTTTCTATTGGGAGCCGGCTTGGATTCCGGTACAGTATGCTTATGATTCCAATGGAAATCTGAATCAGTCAATTCGTAATTCTAATGTTCAGAAATGGGAGACATATGGTTCCGGATGGGCATCAAGCTATGCAGGTGGTTATCAGGTAGATGCTGCTACATGGTATGGTGGTTCTGCGATGGATAATCAGGCAATGTTTGATATGTATGGTCATCCATTGGAATCATTAAAGGTGTTTAATTATGTGACAACTGGTACATATGTAGAACAGAACAATATAGCAATTTCCAGTGCTACGATAGATTCAATACAAATTACTTACGGTGATGACATCAAAGAGAAACTTCCAAAGGCAAAGGTAGGGTTTAATAATGCAACCAGTGAGGAAGATGTTGATGTGAGCTGGAATCAGACAGATATTGCAAAAGCGCAGGCCGGAGGAGTTGGAGAATATACTGTAAAAGGAACGGTAACAGTTGAAGTAGACGGTAGAAGCTTGTCAAAAGATGTAAAGTGCTTTGTGACAATTTTGCCCGTCAATTATATGCCAAATTATAGTCTGGAAGAGACAAACGAGTGGGAATTCGATAATTCAGATATAGTAGGTATTAAAGCAGATGGAAATGCTAGGACTGGAACGAATGCTTTGAAATTCTGGAGTGCTTCTGCTTTTTCATATGAGGCAGTAATAAAAGTAACGATTGCAAAAAGCGGTGTGTATAAGTTCGGCGGATATATACAAGGAGGAGATGTCGGAGATGACGCTGAATTTACTTATAGTATACAAGTAGGTGATAGTGCTCCAGTTACGGCGACAGCAGATGAATTAATGGGATGGAAGAACTGGATTGATACATCCATCTCAAAAGTAAAAATTACGGAAGACAATACGACTGTGACGATTACAGTGAAAGGTTCTAACATAGCAGAAGACGGTTGGGGGTCATGGGATGATTTTTATATTATTGAAGATTCATCGTCAACCAGTCCTTCCGGTGGCGGTTCCGTTGTCGCACCATCAGAACCATCCACTGACAACACAACCGTTACCACCAACCCGGATGGAACGACTACGGAGACCAAAACCGAGACCGTAACCAACGAGGCAGGTAAAGAGGTAGCGGTCACTACGGAAACGAAAAAGGATGCAGAGGGCAATGTACTCGGATCCACAGAGACCTCTGTAATTGAGAGCATAGCAAAGAATACCACCGCAACCGTAACGGTTGAAAAGAATGCTTCCGGCGAAGTGACCAGTGCCCAGGCTGAGGTTACAAAGCAGGGAACAAGTTCGAAGACGGGTGTGACCGGAACGATTTCTGCAGCAGTAGTATCACAGATTACCGATGCGGCAGGAGTTTCATCGGTAGAGATTTCTGTCAATGTAACCAACGTGAAGGGAGAGATTGAGTACACCATCAAGGCGGATGCAGAGGATCTTGAGGCTGGAAATAAGCTGAAGGTTATGGCCATTGATCCGAAGACAGGTAAATATGTATTGGTGAATGCAAAGACATATACTGTAAGCAAGTCCGGTAATGTCAAAGTGACGCTGCCAGAGGGTGCAACCTATCAGCTCTTGGATTCCAAGGAAGCTGCGGCGGTGGAGAAGGAAATTCTTTCAACCGTCAAGGCTAAGAAGACTTCTATCACTGTAGAGACAGGCAAGAAGACTTCTGTTCAGATGAGCAGTAAGCTGAATATGGACAATGTGGAGAAGATTACATACTCTACCAGCAAGAAGTCCGTTGCAACCGTAAGCAAGAGTGGTAAGGTAACTGCCAAGAACGCAGGAACCGTTACTATCAAGGCAAAGGTTACCTTGAAGAACGGCAAGACCAAGACCATCACTGTGAAGGTTAAAGTAAAGTAAGAATTACAATTCCAGTATTATAAATGAAATCATAAAAGGCGTTGCCGTGCATGTGTGCGGCAGCGCCTTTTCCAAAAATAGAAATTGAATTTTCACTCCGGCTATGCTATACTCACGTCAAAGCATTATTTCTTTATCACATAACATCTGCATTGGCAGATCACGTTAGAACAGTTGTTACACGAGACTGGCTATCATTTCCTTAAGTAGAGAGTTCATGCTTTTATATCACAACTTACAAAAAGCAGGAATTTTCACATTGGATTCCTGCTCATAGGAGACAGGGGGATTCAAATGAAAAAGGATTTGTTATCCAAGGAGTTTTATTCGGATGACAGCCGTTTTGCCGATATTATTAACGGCATTGGCTGCATGGGGGAACAGGTGGTGTCCGACACCGATTTGTCTGATATGGATACGCAGACAGGAGTTTGGCGTATTCCACAATTTATACGGAACACAGGAAGGTCGGGACGCAAGAGGGATTCGTTTCGTGTTCGCGATTTGGTGCGTAAGACTGCGTTTGGCATGAATTTTGCAATTATTGGGATTGAGAATCAGGATATGATTGATTATTCCATGCCACTTCGGAGCCTGTCGTACGACACAGGAGAATATGAGCGTCAGGCTGCGAAAATAAGAAGGTCTGTCCGAAAGAATTCTTCTGGGCTTAGCGGGGGAGAATACCTGTATGGCTTTCAGAAAGACAGCCGGTTATATCCGGTGGCAACCTTCATTTTGTATTATGGAGAGGAGCCATGGGACGGTGCACTGGATCTGCATGGAATGTTGAATTTTGAGGGGATTCCGGAGTCGCTACGAGCCATGGTGTCGAATTACAGAATCAATCTCATCGACATTCGCCGCTTGAAGGACACCAGCATGTTTCACACGGATGTGAAGCAGGTGTTTGATTTTATCCGTTTTTCCAAGGACCCGGAGGCACTGCGGGAATTGGTTCTTGGGGATGCGTCATATAAGGAATTGGAAGAAGACACGTATGACATGATAGCGCAGTATTCGAAATCAGAGGAATTGGTAGAGGTTAAGGATTATCATAAGAAGGATGGAGTGGTAGATATGTGTGAAGCATTGACAAAGTTGATCGAGAATGGAAAATCAGAAGGCAGATTAGAGGGCAGAGCAGAGGGGAGATTAGAAGGCAGATCCGAGGGAAAAGCCTTTGAGGTATATGAGTCTGTACAGGAGGGCGATTACAGTATCGAAAGAGGTGCCCAGAAGCTGGGCATTAGCATAGAAGAACTGGAGAATCGTATGACCGAAGCCGGATATAAGATTCCGGTGGAGGCATAAAACTTGTAACGCAAGCCATGTATCTAATCGCCTGAGCGTTTTGAAATATGACTTTGGATTAACGGAATTGGAAGAAGACACGTATGACATGATAGCGCAGTATTCGAAATCAGAGGAATTGGTAGAGGTTAAGGATTATCATAAGAAGGATGGAGTGATAGATATGTGTGAAGCACTGACAAAGTTGATCGAGAATGGAAAATCAGAAGGCAGAGCAGAGGGCAGATTAGAGGGCAGATTAGAAGGCAGATCCGAGGGAAAAGCCTTCGAGGTATATGAATCCGTACAGGAGGGCGATTACAGCATTGAAAGGGGTGCCCAGAAGCTTGGAATCACAGTGGAAGAACTGGAGAATCGTATGACCGAAGCCGGATATAGGATTCCGGTGGAGGTATGATAAGCCTGTGGCTAATACCTATGCGCATTCGCGCGTGATATAATTCGCTACGCTCATTATATTATTACGCAAGCCATGTATCTAATCGCTCAGGGGGGTATACAAATTTCTGAAACCGGAACCGACAGCACCGACGTTCCATTACGTAACGTGAATTGCGTAATGTGGCGTATGTTCGAGAACTGTCTGAAATCAAGGTCGGTGCAGACTCGGTGGAGGTTGAAGAAATTTCGTGTATCGCCTGAGCGTTTTGAGATATCCTATTGAATACCACCTGAGCGTTTTGAGATATCTATTGAATACCACCTGAGCGCTTTGAGATATCCTATCGAATACCGCTGAACGTATTGTGAGGTGAACATCAAATGAACAACGAAACCATTTTTGCGGCAATCCTTGCCGGAGGCATGGGCACACGGATGCAGAGTGCACAGAAGCCCAAGCAGTTCCTGGAGGTGGGGAATAAGCCGATTATCATTCATACCATAGAGCAATTCGCACGTGTCGATGCGTTTACAAAGATACTGGTACTGACACCGGCGGACTGGGTGGATTATACCAGAGACTTGATTGAGAAGTATATGGGCACCGGGAGCAAGGTGCAGGTTTTGGCGGGCGGTGAGGATCGGAACGCGACACTGATGTGTGCTCTGTCATATATTGAGACAAACTACGAGGTGAATGCGGAAACGATACTGGTGACACACGATGCGGTAAGGCCGTTTACCACAGAACGCATTATCAAGGAGAATATCGAGGCGGCCAGGACCTATGGAGCCTGTGGCACTGCTATTCCGGCAACGGACACCATTGTGCAGAGTCATGATGGAACATATATGGAGGCAATCCCGGACCGCTCATGTATGTATCAACAGCAGACACCGCAGAGCTTTCGGGTAACGCTTTTGAAGGAAACCTATGCGCTGCTGAATGAGGAGGAGAAAAAGACTCTGACGGATGCGTGCAAGATTTTGGTGCTGAAGGGAGTACCGGTTTACATGGTCATGGGGGATCCCTGCAATATCAAGGTTACGTATCCATCGGATTTGAAGGTGGCTGAGGCATTTGCACAGTGTCTCTAAGACAGATTTGCCAGGTATCGGAGAATATGATATAATGAGCGTAACGAAATTATATCACGCGCGAATGCACATGATATACTAACAGCCATTGAGTAATGGCATGCGCAACGGGCGCATGATAAGAAGCTTGTAAGGGAGGCGTGGAACATGTCTAATGTAGGACTTCTGATTTTTATCGGTGTGATCATCGGTGTGGCAGTGTTGGGAGCAATTATCGCAGTGATTGCAGCAGTTTCCGGTGCATCTGCAGCGATTGTGGACGAAGAGGATAATGAGCAGGACTAGGTAGACGTAAGTTTGCTGAAGCTAATTAGGACGAGAATGAAAGTGAAGGGATTTTCCGGCAGGAGCTGGGAGATCCCTTTTTTATGTGTAAAATACAGGCGGAATTTCAGAAAAAGTGCCCATGTTCACACTTATAAAAAAAGTATAAATTATGGGGACGGAGGGTTGAAATTTCAAGTTGGATTCGTATAATGAAAACAGACTGACCGACCGGTCGGTCAGAACAAGTCGGAAGATAAGTTTGGGAAGTGCGATCCCAAGAAGGAGGAAGAGATGATTTCCAAATACAGTGTGAAAAAGCCATTTACCGTTCTGGTTGGCGTACTGTTGGTCATTGTGCTCGGTATCGTGTCGTTGACGCGTATGACGACAGATTTGCTGCCGGACATGAGTTTTCAGTATGCGCTGATTATCACAACGGATATTGGTGCAAGTCCGGAGAAGGTAGAGACAGAGGTTACCGCTCCGATTGAGGCGTCCATGGCGACGACCTCCAACATTAAAAATGTAAGCTCCATTTCTTACAACAGTTACTCTATCGTAACCTGTGAGTACGAGCAGAACGCCAACATGGATTCCGTTGTTATCGAGATTCAGCAGAAGCTGGACCAGATATCCGGCAGCTGGGGAGATTCCGTCGGTACGCCGATGATCATGCAGATTAACCCGGATATGCTTCCGGTGCTCACGGCTGCGGTCGATTACGCTGGCATGAGTGAGGGCGAGATTTCGGATTACGTAGATCAGGAACTGATTCCGGCTCTGGAGAGTCTGGAAGGTGTCGCTTCTGTTTCTGCCAGCGGACAGATCGAGGAGAGCATCGAAGTTACACTGAATGAGGATAAAATAGAACAGCTCAACAAGCAGATTCGCAAAGCAATCAAGAAGCAGTTTGCGGATGCGCAGAAGGAGTTGGATGATGCGTCTGCCAAGGTAGATGATGGCAAAAATGCGTTGGATTCAGGCAAGGATGATCTGTCGTCTGCCATCAACGAGGTCATCAGCCAGAGAGACGAATTGTATGAGAATGAAGAAGATTTAAACAAGCAGTTGAAGGATCTGAATAAGCAGAAGAAGTCACTGGAGCAGATTCAGTCCGGCCTCGATGCCTTTATGGAATCGGATGCGTATGTCAGCCTGATGACAGTGCTTCAGGAGAATCCGGAGGCAGCACAGCTGCCGGAGGTACAGGCGCAAATCGAGGGCCTGAATGCAGTGATTGCGGAGCAGTTTGCTGGCCTCGGCGCAATGGGCATTGAAGTCTCTACATACGAAGACCTTCCAACGGCTTCCGCAACGGTGGGGGCAACCTTGACCCAGGTGAATACCGGTATCGCGACCATAGAGAGTGCCTTGGAGCAGATTGCAGAAGGGAAGACCACGTTAGCGTCGGCATTGGATACATTGAATGCCAATGCAGCCCTGGCAGCGATTGAAATGAGTGGAAGTTCAGCGGAACTGGCTACGGCAGCCGCTTCGCTGGAGGATGCGCAGGCTTCTCTGGATGATGCAAAGGACAGTGCATTGGAATCCGCTGATGTGAACGAGATCCTGTCTGAGGACACGATCAAGAGCCTGTTCACAGCGCAGAACTTTGATATGCCGGCCGGTTATGCCATGGATGGGGATACCCAGTATCTGGTACGTGTCGGAGATTCCGTTTCCAATATGGAAGAGCTTGAAAATCTTGTTCTGATCGATATGGGACTGGATGATGTGGATGTCATTCGCCTGTCCGATGTAGCTGATATCGAGATGGTGGATAATTCCGATGAGACCTATGCGGTTATCAATGGTAATCCGGGTGTGATCATCTCTTTGGAGAAGCAGACAGGGTATTCCACAGGAGAGGTTACCGATCGTATTCTGGATAAGTTCGAGAGCATGGAGAAGGCAGATGAGAATCTGCATTTCAGCACCTTGATGGATCAGGGTGTCTACATTGATATGATCGTGGAAAGTGTATTTTCCAACATGATCTGGGGTGCGATTCTTGCAGTTATCGTGCTGCTTCTGTTCTTAAAGGATATCAAGCCGACAATTGTGATTGCGTGCTCCATTCCGTTGTCTGTAATCACAGCAATTGTGTTGATGTATTTTACCGATATTACGCTGAATATGATTTCTCTGTCCGGTTTGATGCTGGGTATCGGTATGCTTGTGGATAACTCCATCGTAGTGATTGAGAATATCTATCGTCTGCGGGGCGAGGGATATTCGGTGAAGCAGGCCGCTGTTCAGGGTGCTTCTCAGGTAACCGGTGCGATCATTGCATCCACCCTCACAACCGTCAGCGTATATGCGCCGATTATTTTCACAGAGGGTATTACCAGACAGTTGTTTGTGGATCTGGCACTGACCATCGCATATACGCTTCTGGCCAGTCTGGTAGTAGCACTGACCTTTGTTCCGGCACTGTCATCAGCGACTTTGCGTAAAACAAGGGAGATTCGCCATCCGTGGTTTGAAAAATTCCAGAACTGGTATGGCAGAGTCCTGAGTGGATGTCTGCGCTTCAAGCCTCTGGTATTCGTTTTGTCCATTGTCCTTCTTGCAGGCAGCGTGGTACTTGCACTTTCCAGAGGTATGACCTTCATGGATATGGATATGGAAACCAATCAGGTTTCTGTGACCATCAGTGCAAAAGAGGATGAGACTAAAACTTTTGAGGAATTGACGGAGGCTTCCAACGAAGTGATTGATCGGATTTCGGATATCGAGGGAGTTAAAACCATCGGTGCCATGATCGGAAGCGGCACGACCATGAGCCTGATGGGCGGCGGATCAGATTCCGTCAGCATGTACATTCTTCTGGACGAGGATGCGGATGTCGGTTCCGATAGCGTCAGCAAGCAGATTTCTGAGCGCACCGATGATATGGATGTGGAAGTGGCTGTTTCCTCTTCTTCCATGGACTATTCCGCATTTTTCGGAGAGGGACTGTCTATTGAGATCAAGGGAAATGATCTGGACACGCTGCAGGCTCTTGCAACGGATGTGGCAGCGGTGCTGGAGGAGACAGAAGGCTGCGTCGATGTGGATGACGGACTGGATAATGCAACTCCGCAGCTGACCATCTCTGTGGATAAGGAAAAGGCGGCAGAGTACGGATATACGGTTGCGCAGGTATATCAGCTGGTATATGGCGAGATGGCACAGAGCACCAGCGCAACGACGATTTCCACCGATATCAAGGATTACGAGGTCTATCTGCAGACGGAGGAACAGGCGGATACAACCCTTGAGAATATTAAGGGACTGACCTTTACTTACACGAACAAGGATGGGGAAGAGGAAGAGATTCCGTTGACCGACATCTGTGAGATGAAGGAGACGACTACCTTAAGTACCATCAGCCGTGATTCCCAGACCCGTTACCTGACGGTGTCCTGCGGTATCGACGAGGACCATAATGTAACGCTTGTCGGTGACAAGGTACAGGAAAAGATTGATCAGATGGACGTGCCGGAGGGCTACAGCATATCCATGGCAGGTGAGGATGAGACAATCAACAATGCCATGAGTCAGATGGTACTCATGCTGGTTCTGGCAGTTGTATTCATCTATTTGATCATGGTTGCGCAGTTCCAGTCTTTACTGTCACCGTTCATCATTATTTTCTCGATTCCGCTTGCGTTTACCGGCGGTTTCCTGGCACTGTATCTCTCAGGGCAGGAGGTCAGCATTATCGCAATGCTCGGCTTCATTATGCTGGCAGGTTTGATCGTTAATAACGGTATCGTGCTGATTGATTACATTAATCAGGCACGACGTGAAGGAACCGGCAAGAAGGAGGCCATCATAGAGGCCGGAAAGACACGTATCCGTCCAATCCTTATGACGGCTATGACAACCATTCTTGCTATGTGCACCACGGTATTCAGTCAGGCAGAAGGTTCACAGATGATGAAACCGATGGCTATTACCATCATCGGTGGACTGGTATACGGAACGGTCCTGACACTGATCGTGATTCCATGTATATACGATGCCTTTAATCGTGAGAAGAGCATGGTAGAGGAGGAGTTGTAATGAGTAACGGATTTACTCTGGAGCAATTCATAAATCCGCCGAAAAAGGCGCGGCTGATGTTTGAGGCAGTCATTGGGTTTGTCCATGAAAAGACAGACCCAGGCAGCCTGACGGTTCAGGATATTACTGGCAGGGCCGGCGTTGGAAAAGGCACAGCATATGAATACTTTTCCTCCAAGGAGGAATTGATCACGCTGGCGTTATTCTTCGATTATGGTCTGAGGATTCGGGAACTGCAGGAACTTCTGGAGAAAAAGAAAAACTTCAAGGAGAAAATGTATGGGATTCTGGATTGGCTGCACGATAACAAAAGCTATCACACGACTTTTGTCAAGATGATTCAGATCAGTGCGGGAGAAGAAGGCGTCTGTCAGATGCTTGAGACCCGGATTCCGCAGGATGTGTTTGACGGTATGCATTCATATCTGATTGAAGAAGGGGATGCGCTGATGGAGGAAGGATATAAGCAAGGCTGCTTCAATGAGACAGATAAGGTCAAAAGGCGTCTGGCTCTGGCCGGAATGGTTGTGAATCTTGTTCTTACCATGAACGGAGAAGAAAAAAGAGAAAGTGCCTTTTTTGTCATGGATTACAAGGAAGTGCGCGAGTTTGCATACGCATCATTAGTTAAAACATTATCATAATATCGTTGTATGAAAGAAACGCTGTTTCTGTGTGCATGCCATACGGAAACGGCGTTTTGGAATGGAGAAACCGCTGATTAACAACAGTTTTTATAGATTTTTAAAAAAAATCATGTTACACTGATTCCATAGGGGCGGGGGAATAGATTATGGTACATTACTTTATTCAGTTGAATTTTGCGACAGTGGTTTTGGCATTGTGCATGCTTGTATTTATACATACCAATCGCATCATGGACAGGAAAGCAGTGAGCATGTTTTCCACGGCGTCAGTTCTTGTGCTGATGCTTGTGCTGGCGGACAGTGTGGAATACTGGACCGCCACGTGGGCGGAGCCAAGTCTGCTGCGCATTTTCGTATCGGCAGTGGGATATTCTCTGAGACCCTGCATTATCTATATGATGGTTGCCTATATCGGCCGGAAGCAGAAAATCTCATGGTTTTTGTTGCGTCTTCCAATGTATGTGAATGTTCTGATTTCATTTTCCGCATTTTTCAGTGGCATCGCATTTTCCTATGATGCACAGAATCAGTTTGTGCGGGGACCGCTGGGGTACAGTCCTTTTGTGGCATGCGCAATTTATCTGATTCTTCTGATGTGGGTGACGGTGCGGGCGTATCGGAGCGGCAATCGGACCGAGCCTGCAATTACGCTGTTCGTGATCCTTGTGACAGTGGTTGCGACCTGTATGGAGTCGATGTTTGGGTATGATGGTGTGATCAATGTTTCGGGGGTTATCTCCATTACCTTTTTCTATATGTATACCAATATCCAGATGTTTAAGCGGGATGTCATGACCGGAGCATTTAACCGGCGAAGCTTATATGCGGACGTGAAGCGAAATGTAAACCGGGTTACAGGAATTATTTCCGTGGATTTGAATCATCTGAAACGACTCAACGATCAGGAAGGACATGCGGTCGGGGATGATGCCATCTGTTCCATTGCGGCCTGTATTATGGAGTGTCTGGGGCAGGACTGTTTTGTATATCGTATGGGCGGAGATGAATTTTTGATCCTTGCCTTTGGACCCGGAAAGGAACAACTTCTGGGTATTGTGAGGGAGATTCGTGAGAAAACAAAGGAGACGAGGTATAGCTGCGCAATGGGACTTGCCATGACGGTGGAAGCTCCGGATTTTGAAGAACTCTGTAAGCTGGCAGACCGAAGAATGTATGAAAATAAGGCACAGATGAAGAGGGACGAAGGGGCTTGTACTACTCACTGAATCAGTATCTGAAGGATACCTTTGGAGAAAAAGTCTATAAGATTGCGCTGGATGGAGGATTTACCTGTCCGAACCGGGATGGAACGCTGGGCACGGGAGGCTGTATCTTCTGTTCCGGTGCCGGAGCGGGAGAATTTGCCCAGAACCGGAGACTGCCGATTGCCGAGCAGCTCGCCCAGGGGAAAGCGCTGCTGTCGAAGAAAATCAAGGACGGAAAATATATTGCGTATTTTCAGGCTTTTACCAATACCTATGGGCCGGTGGAGCGGCTGAGACAGCTGTACGAGGAAGCCTTGGCACCGGAGGATATTGTGGCATTGTCGGTTGCTACAAGGCCGGACTGTCTGCCGCAGGAGGTGGTGGAGCTTCTGGCGGAACTGAACCGGAAAAAGCCGGTGTGGGTGGAACTGGGATTACAGACCATGCATGAGCGGACAGCCGATTACATCCGCAGGGGATATCCATTGTGTGTCTATGAGGACGCGGTGTGCAGGCTGAAAGCAGCGGGGCTTACGGTGATCACCCATGTGATTCTGGGACTCCCTTATGAGACGGAGCAGGAGATGAAGCAGACCGTTTCCTATGTGGGCCAAAGCGGTGTGGATGGAATCAAGCTTCAGCTTCTTCATGTCATCCGGGGGACGGATTTGGAGCGGGAATATCTGTCCGGGAAATTTGAAGTGCTTACCATGGAGGCTTACGTGAAGCTTGTGGCGGATTGTCTGGAACTCATACCGCCTCAGATGGTGGTGCATCGCCTGACCGGAGATGGGGACAAGCGGACGCTTGTGGCACCGCTGTGGAGCGCGGACAAAAAGCGCGTCTTAAATGCGCTGAATGCAGAACTTCGGAAAAGGGAAAGTTTGACTTGACAAACAAAAGTCCTGCGGTTATGATGATTAAAGATATTACAAAGGTAGTGAGAAAGAGGAGTACACATCACACTTCTGAAAGAGAATGACACTCACCGGCTGAAAGGTGTCTGCAGCAAAGAGATGTGGAAGGTAGCTTTTGAACCGGAGTGCTGAATACAGTAGGTGCTCCCGTGTGGTTTCCGTTAACGAACCGCCGGCTAGGCGTAAGCAGGCCGGACTGAGATGTCGGATATTCCGATGAACGAAGGTGGTACCGCGAGTTTTCGCCCTTCATGTACAGATGTACATGGAGGGTTCTTTTATTTTATCTAAACGAAAGGAAGATGTTATGAGCAAGGAATTATCAAAGACCTATGACCCAAAAGATATTGAGGACCGCTTATACAAAAAGTGGGAAGACAATGGCTACTTTCATGCGGAAGTAGACCGCAGCAAGAAGCCGTTTACCATTGTGATGCCGCCACCAAACATTACCGGACAGCTTCACATGGGACATGCATTGGATAACACCATGCAGGACATTCTGATCCGATATAAGAGAATGCAGGGCTACAATGCACTGTGGCAGCCGGGAACCGACCATGCGTCCATCGCAACGGAGGTTAAGGTGATCGAGTCCTTGAAGGAGCAGGGAATCAACAAGGCAGATCTGACCCGTGAGGAGTTTTTGGAGAAGTGCTGGGAGTGGAGAGATGAGTACGGCGGACGCATCGTAAAGCAGCTTCGTAAGCTGGGTTCTTCCGCAGACTGGGAGCGTGAGCGCTTCACCATGGATGAGGGATGCTCCCACGCGGTACAGGAAGTATTTACAAAGCTGTACGACAAGGGATACATCTACAAGGGTTCCCGCATCGTAAACTGGTGTCCGGTATGTAAGACCTCCATTTCCGATGCAGAGGTGGAGCATGAAGAGCAGGATGGCTTTTTCTGGCATATCAACTACCCGGTAGTTGGGGAGGAGGGCCGTTTCGTTGAGATCGCCACCACCCGTCCGGAGACACTGTTCGGTGATACGGCTGTGGCAGTTAATCCGGAGGATGAGCGCTATCAGGATATCATTGGCAAAATGCTTGTTCTGCCGACGACAGGACGTGAGATTCCGGTCATTGCAGATGCCTATGTAGACAAGGAGTTTGGAACCGGTTGTGTAAAGATTACTCCGGCTCACGATCCGAACGACTTTGAGGTTGGAAAACGCCATAATCTTGAGGAAATCGTCGTAATTAATGACGATGCCACCATGAACGAGAAGGCTGGAAAATATGCAGGAATGGATCGCTATGAGTGCCGTAAGGCGTTGGTGGCAGACCTGGAGGAGATGGGGCTTCTGGTTAAAGTCGTTCCGCATTCCCATAATGTAGGAACCCATGACAGATGCCACACCACCGTTGAGCCGATGATCAAGCAGCAGTGGTTCGTTAAAATGGATGAACTGATCAAGCCGGCAGTAGAGGCCGTTAAGAACGGAGACATTAAGCTGCTTCCAAGCCGAATGGAGAAGACCTATTTCAACTGGACTGACAACATCCGCGACTGGTGTATCAGCCGTCAGCTCTGGTGGGGACACCGCATTCCGGCATGGTATTGTGATGACTGTGGCGAGATGGTGGTATCCATTGACAATCCGGGCGTATGTCCAAAGTGTGGCTGCAAGCATATGACACAGGATCCGGATACGCTGGATACATGGTTCTCTTCTGCACTGTGGCCGTTCTCTACGCTGGGCTGGCCAGACAAGACAGAGGATCTGGATTACTTCTATCCGAATGACGTCCTGGTTACCGGATACGATATTATCTTTTTCTGGGTAATCCGTATGATTTTCTCCGGTTATGAGCAGATGGGGGAGGCACCGTTCCACACCGTATTGTTCCATGGCCTGGTAAGAGATTCCCAGGGACGAAAGATGAGTAAATCGTTAGGAAACGGTATTGATCCGCTGGAGGTTATCGATAAGTACGGCGCAGATGCCCTTCGCCTGACCCTGATCACAGGTAACGCGCCGGGCAATGACATGCGTTTCTACTGGGAGCGTGTGGAGGCATCCAGAAACTTTGCCAATAAAGTATGGAATGCATCCCGTTTCATTATGATGAATCTGGAAGGCACAACCGTTACAGAGCCGTCTCTCGATCAGCTGCATCCGGCGGATAAGTGGATTCTGTCCAGAGTCAATACACTGGCAAAGGATGCCACTGAGAACATGGATAAGTTTGAGCTGGGTATCGCGGTACAGAAGGTCTATGACTTTATCTGGGATGAGTTCTGCGACTGGTACATTGAGATTGCCAAGGTTCGTACCTACAAGAAAGAGGAGGATCCGGAATCTGCAAACGCTGCGCTGTGGACCTTAAAGACGGTTCTGACCAATGCGCTGAAGCTGCTTCATCCGTATATGCCTTTTATCACGGAGGAGATCTTCTGCACACTGCAGAGCGAAGAGGAGACGATCATGCTCTCCCAGTGGCCGGAGTATACGGATGCATGGAACTTCCCGGAGGAAGAGGCTGCGATCGAGCGCTGCAAGGATTTGGTAAAAGGCGTTCGTAATGTGCGTACAGAGATGGATGTTCCACCTTCACGCAAGGCAAAGCTTTTTGTTGTATCCGAGAATGCGGATGTCCGTGAGGTGTTCGACAACAACCGTGAGGTATATGTAAACCTTGCGTTTACCAGTGAAATCACGGTTCAGGCGGATAAGAGCGGAATCGGAGAGGATGCGGTATCGGTAGTGATTCCGGATGCAGTTGTTTACCTGCCGCTGGAGGATCTTGTAGATTTTGCAAAAGAGAAAGAGCGTCTGAATAAAGAGAAGGAGAAGCTCACAAAGGAGCTGGCCCGCTCCAGAGGAATGCTCTCCAACGAGAAGTTCTTAAGCAATGCCAAGCCGGAAAAGGTAGAAGAAGAAAAGGCGAAGCTTGCGAAATATGAACAGATGATGGCACAGGTGGAGGAACGTCTGGCGCAGATGAAATAAATTTTCAGAAAAAAAGCGAAAATCGTAGATAGAAATTGAATTTTCAGAAGCGGGATGGTACAATAGTCATATATTATCAAATTTAGGAGTCGTGTATGGCGTTAACGGATAACAATGAATCCAAAGTGAGAATCTCGGCAGACGAGATGGAAGCGTTTCTTCTTTTGCCACCACCGCCTCCTGGGGAGCCCTATACCAAGGAGGAAGTTATGGCCTTCATCCAGAAGTCCCGTGTGAATCATGGCGTGGATGAGGCAGCGGTCGAGCGCATGATCAATGGTCGGATATTTGGCCGCGAAGTGCGTATTGCAAAGGGAACGAAGCCCGTTGACGGGCAGGATGGATTCTATCAGTACAATTTTAATATGGATCTGAACAACAAACCAACCGTTCGTGAGGATGGCTCTGTTGACTATTGGAGTATTCACACCATCGAGATGGTGGAAGAGGGGCAGGTTATTGCGACTTATACGGATCCCATTGACGGCGTGGATGGCGTTGCGGTTACAGGCAGACCTGTGTTAGCCAAGAGAGGAAGGCCGCAGCCTCCGTTATCCGGTAAGGGATTTTCGCGCTCTGCGGATAATCATACGTATACGGCAGATATCACCGGCAAGATCGAGATGAAAAACGACCGTATTCAGATTTTATCGGTCTATGAGGTGAGTGGAGATGTGGATGTCCGAACCGGTAATATTGATTTTCGAGGAGATGTCATCGTTCATGGCAATGTTTCGGTAGGTGCAGTGGTGAAGGCCACCGGTTCCATTACAGTGGATGGTTTATGTGAGGCCTGCACGATTGAGGCGGGGAAAGACATTGTGCTGCGAGGCGGTGTGTTGGGTGCCTATAAAGCTGTCATTCGTTCCAAGGGAAATATTCATGCCAAATTTTTTGAGTATAGTACCATTGAGGCAGAGGGTTTTATCGAAGTGGAATCCGCATTGAGCTGCAATATGGTCAGCTATGACAGAATCTATATGGAAGGCAAGCGTGCGAGCCTTGTGGGAGGGTATGCATACGGGACCAGTGGAATCGAGGTGAATACCCTGGGGAATGTGAATGAGGTGAAAACACAGGTTCATGTTGGTGCCAGCACGGAAGTGCTTAAGGAGATCATTGACATTCAAGGTCGGTTGGCAGATGCCAATGCCATGCTCAAGAAGATTACGGAAGGGCTTACCCAGTTGGAAACGATTGCACATGAGAAAGGAATCAATATCAGCACAGATGAACGGCGTATTGCGCTGCTGCGTACGAAGATGACGAAACAGGCTGAGATTGCTTCGGATACCAAGGCGCTGGATCGGTTGAATGATATTGTCGAGAGAGGAAAAGGTGCGTTTGTGCGTGTCATCCATGAGGTATACGCAGGAACAACCGTCACAATTGACCAGACCATGCTTCGGGTCAAGGACGAGCAGCATTCTATTGATTTTGTCAAGCGTCAGGGCAATGTTGTGATGACAGCATTGGACGATTTGTTGTAACTGAGGGCGTAAGGTCCTGCAAAAGAAGGCGAATTTTGCGATTTTTTTCTGAAAACCGGATAGAAATTTGCTTGCATATCTGAGCCACTATATTATAATAAATATAGTGGCTTTTTTGTGGAGGATAAAATGATCAATTTTGAAGAAGAATTAAAGAATTTCCAGCCGTCACTCGAGGTCGAGGAGGCTGAGGATGCAATATATAACCATGATCTGACGGATGTGACAGACATTATTACAGAGATCCTGCGGGATACCAGAGGTGGACGCTAGTATGATATGCTATAGATGTGGAGTCGAGGCGGGAGCAGGAAAGCGTTGTCCGTCCTGTGGAGCGGATTTGAGGATGTTTCATAAGGTGATTCGTATCTCAAATTCTTATTATAATCAGGGGCTGCAACAGGCCGGCGTTCGGAATTTATCGGGTGCAATCGAGAGTCTCAAGCGGAGTCTGAAATTCAATAAGAATAATATTGAGGCACGGAATCTTCTCGGTCTGGTCTACTACGAGATGGGGGAGACGGTGGATGCTTTAAGTGAATGGGTTATCAGCCGCAGCTATCAGCCGGAGGACAATCCGGCGAATCGCTATCTGGATGATATCCAGACGAATCGTGGGCAGTTGGAGACTATTAATCAGACGATTAAGAAATATAATCAGGCATTACATTATTGCCGGCAGGACAGTCGAGACCTGGCTATCATTCAGTTGAAGAAGGTGCTGGCTCTGAATCCGAAACTGGTAAAAGGACATCAATTACTGGCTCTCCTTTACATGCAGGATGGTAGATTGGATTTGGCCAAGAAGACCCTGCGCAATGCCGGACGAATTGACGCCAATAACACCATGACGCTTCGATATCTCAAGGAAGTCAATGCCAGATTAAAGGAGAGCGGGGCATCCAAGAAACCGAAAGAGGATGACCTGATTTCGTATCAGAGCGGCAATGAGACCATTATCATGCCGAAGCGGTTTAAGGAATCCTCTCTGGGTTCCACTTTGATTTCCATAGTAATCGGCCTGATTATCGGTGCAGCAGTTACTTCCTTTTTAATTGTCCCGAGTGTGCGAAGCAAGGTGAATGCGGAAGCTCAGAAGAAGCTGTTGGAGGCCAGTGATATGGTGTCTACCAACGGACAGACCATCAAGCAGCTGGAAGCACAGATTGAGGAATTGCAGGGGGATTTGGAAGAGGAAGCCAATAACAACGAAAAGGTTCAAGACCAGATTGGTACTTACGAAAAGCTTTTGAAGGCATATGTGGCATATTCATCCGGGGATACTGTGACTGCCGGGGATGCGTTGGAGGAAGTCGATACTGCATACCTTTCCAAGAGTGCAAAAAAGATATATAAGGAACTGAATGCGGAAGTACAGGAGAAGTATCTGGAGACACTTTATAATGAAGGCTACAGCTATTACTCTAATGGGCATTATGAAGATGCCATCGGCTGCCTGCAGAAGGTGGTAGATGAGCAGGAGGATTATGGAGAGGGCAATGCAGCCTACTACCTTGCACAGGCATACCGCAAGAGTGGTGATCTGGCATCGGCAAGACCGTATTACCAGTATGTGATCGACAATTATCCGAATACGGAACGGGCACGTACTGCGCAGAATTATGTAGATGCCCAGGAGTAACATACAACAGAATCAGGAATGTTTACAAAAGACATCAGAGCGAAAGCTGCTGGTGTCTTTTTCTAATTATAGGGAAGGGAGAAGAACATGGAACTACAGTACAGGATTGAAAAGGAGAGCCTGTTTGTGCCGATGCCGCAGGAGGTGGATCACCATGTGGCCAAGAGTATCAGCAGGGAAATTGACTTTCTCATTGATTCGTGGCATGTCAGACAGGTAGTATTTGATTTTACCAATACCGAGTTTATGGACAGCTCCGTGATCGGTGTGATGATCGGGAGAAAGCATACCATGGAGTTGTATCATGGAGATGTATTTGCAATCCACATGGGTGACCGTGCAAAGAGGATATTTGAAAAATCGGGACTTGACCGAATTGTACGTACAGATTTCTAAAATGGGAGGTAGAGATGGAAGAGATACGGAATCATATGGAAGCATCCTTTGATGCAAAATCGGTAAATGAGGGGTTGGCACGCATGCTCGTGGCAGCGTTTATGACAGAGATGAATCCCACGTTGGAGCAGCTGGCGGATGTGAAGACAGCGGTATCAGAGGCCGTGACCAATGCAATCATACACGGATACAACGATGAGAGCAGGCAGGTAAAGCTTGTATGCGAGCGAAATGGCGAAGAACTGACCGTCATTGTGGAGGATGAGGGAGTTGGAATTGACGATGTGGAACAGGCGATGCAGCCGTTTTACACTTCGAAACCGGAGCTGGAGCGATCCGGTATGGGATTTTCTTTCATGGAAGCTTTCATGGACAAGCTCCTTGTGGAGAGTAGAAAAGGAAAAGGAACACGGATCATTCTGACCAAATACATAGCGGAGGGCTGTGAAGAATAATGCAGCTACAGATGATACAGCATGGAGAACCGCCATTGCAAGAGCACAGGAGGGAGACAAAGTGGTCAGGGAACAACTGATTACAGAGAATATGGGGCTTGTTTATATGGTTTCTGCGCGGTTTATAGGCAGAGGGGTGGAAGTGGAGGAGCTGAATCAGATTGGAGCGATCGGTCTGATCAAAGCTATTGACCGGTTTGATCCGTCGTTGTCGTTTGCATTTTCCACATATGCCGTACCCCTGATTATGGGAGAAATCCGGCGGTTTTTGAGGGATGACGGGATGATTCATATCAGTCGCCAGATTAAGGAGAATGCAAGGAAAATCGCAATCGTCCGAGAAAAAATGAAAAAGACTGACAATAAGGAACCGTCAGTTGAGGAGTTAAAGAGAGAAACAGGATTGTCCTATGAAGATATCATTATGGCTACGCAGGCAGGAATGGAGGTGGATTCCATTCAGCGCAGCGTCGCGGGGGGAGAGGAGAAGGGAGGACTGACGTTAGAAGAACAGCTGGAAGACAAACAGCACTTTGAAGCACCGATTCTGGATCATATTGCTTTGACTCAGGTATTGGAGCGATTGAATGAGGAGGAAGCGCGGCTCATCTCTCTGCGCTATATGGAAAATAAGACACAGTCAGAGGTGGCAAGAATTCTGGGAACCAATCAGGTGGCGGTCTCCAGGATGGAACGAAAAATACTTGGACAGTTAAGGCAAAGGCTAGTATAATGGATATATACAAAAGATGAGGAGGAACAGCTACGATGGGACAGAAAATGGACAGTGCACTGCTTCCGATGGATTATGATACCTATGTATTTGATTTATATGGAACACTGGTGGATATCCATACGGATGAGGAACTGCCGATGGTGTGGGAGAAGCTTGCGCTGTTTTACGGATATTATGATGCACCCTATGAGCCGATGGAATTAAAGAAGCGGTATGGGGAGCTGGTGAACGGAAAAGAACAGGAACTGAAGAAGACTTTGGAGGATGATCCGAAATATGCGCACGAGGCATCTCCGGAGATTGAGATTACGGATGTATTTTCGGCGTTATTCCGGGAAAAGGGAGTAGAGGCAGACGAGGCATTGGCGGTGCATGCAGGACAGTTTTTCAGGGTTCTTTCTACAGAGTATGTACGGGTGTATCCGGGAACAGCCCAGATGCTTGAAAGCTTAAAAAAGCAGGGGAAGAAGGTCTACCTGTTGTCCAACGCCCAGCGCATTTTTACGGAGTATGAGATGCATACGCTGGAGATAGCCCAGTATTTTGATGATATCTTGATTTCTTCCGATTATCGGACTAAGAAGCCGGATCCGCGGTTCTTTGGAATTCTGGTGGATCGATATCATCTTGCGGTAGAACGTACGCTGTTCGTGGGGAATGATTCCAGAACGGACATTTTAGGTGCAACCCAGGCGGGGATGCATACCTTTTATGTGAATTCCAATATTTCCCCGGCAAATGATGCGGCACCGAATGCGGATTATTCGGTTGATTCCTTTGAAAAATGGGAATATTAATTTTAGATTTGAAAAAGAATAACTTCGCTCTGTAATAAAAAAATGATATTGGGAAATGCTAGTGTACATAGAACAAGTGAGGGAGAGAACTTATATGTGCACAGAAAATAATACAGAGAATAAAGAAGTTAAATCAAAGATTAACAAAAATGGAACGGTAAATAACAGAAAAGTCGCAATTATCGGATGTGGGTTTGTAGGTTCCGCTTCCGCCTTTGCGCTGATGCAGAGCGCTCTCTTTACAGAGATGGTTCTGTTGGATGCAAACGAGGAGAAAGCAATTGGAGAGGCCTATGATATTTCTCATGGAATCCCGTTTACCAGACCAATGCAGATTTATGCAGGAAGCTATGATGATATAGCAGATGCCGCCATCATTATTATTACTGCGGGAGCAAACCAGAAGCCGGAGGAGACCAGACTGGATCTGGTGCACAAAAATATCGCGATTTTCAGATCTATTATACCGGAGATCGTCAAGCGGAATTTTGCCGGTATTCTTCTTGTGGTGGCCAATCCGGTGGATATTCTGACTTATGCGGCTTTGAAGATCAGTGGATATCCGGAACATCGCGTCATCGGATCGGGGACAGTGCTGGACAGTGCGCGGTTGAAGGCAATATTGGGACAGCATTTGTCTGTGGACAGCCGAAGCGTGCACGCCTTTATCGTAGGGGAGCATGGAGACAGTGAGATTGCGGCGTGGAGCAGTGCCAATATATCGGGAATCCCACTGGATGATTTCTGTGAGATGAGAGGTCACTACAATCACGTGGAGTCAACGGAGCGCATTGCCGAAGAGGTTCGAAGAAGTGCATATGAGATTATTTCCAGAAAAGGAGCAACCTATTATGGAATTGCCATGTCAGTGAAGCGCATATGTGAGGCAATCATCCGGGATGAAAAGTCGATTCTTCCTATTTCAACGATGATGCATGGAGAATACGGAATTGATGATGTAGTGCTCAGCATGCCCTGCATTGTCGGAAAGGATGGATACGAGACCAAGGTTCCCATCACATTGGATCAGGATGAAGTGACAGCGCTGCACGAGTCCGCAGCAACCTTAAAAAAGGTACTTGACGAGGCTTTGCATGCCGTGGATAATATAAAAGACATGTAGTGTGGATTTGTACAAGAGGACAGATGAATGCAGAGAGCAAAAACAGTCTATAGTGCCAGCGAGGAAGCGAAGGCCAACCGTTTTACCATAAAATGTATACTGATTACACTATTGGTTTCCGGCGTAGTGTTATTATTGGATCTGGCCAATATATTTATTGTGGACCTGGAGCTTGTTGCAATCGCCTTCAGTGGAACCTGTGCGTGTTTTGTTATTATATTTGGTATAGTACGGATCGTCGGAGATGATAAATGGTGGATTAAATATATGCTGATTTTTGCCACCGTGGTAATTACCACAATTATGGGTGTCATGTTAACATACCATGTGGTACTGATTTCCATTCTGCCGATTTTGTACGCCTGTCAGTACTCGGACAGGAAGGTGGCGGTATTTTCTTACATCTTGTCTGTCATCAGTATTTTCATTATTGTAATGGCCGGATATTATCTGGGTGTGTGTGATGCGAACATGGTTTGCTTGACCAATGGTGTCATGGGAAAGTATGTGGATGAAGCCTCCGGATTGGTGGATTTTGGCGTGTTGAATCCGAACCCGTGGATCACCCTGCCGTTGTTTTACGTATTGCCGAGGTGTATGATTCTTCTTGTTATCTGGCCGGTGATACAGCACATCTCACAGTGTATGCACGAACAGGCGGTTCGTGAGCAGGAATTTCGCCATTTAAGTGAGACGGACGAGATGACACAGCTCTATAATCGAAACAAATATCTTGACATGGTTGAGAATTATTACCCATCGGTAGAGCGGATTGGCGTCATTTTCTGGGATGTGAATGGGTTGAAAGAGACCAATGACAATAAAGGGCATGAGAAGGGGGATTTGCTGATTAGCGGTATTGCGCAAACCATACACCAGTCTGTGAGGGTTAAGGATTACGTGTATCGAATCGGAGGCGATGAATTTGTCGCTGTCCTGGAGAACGTTGATCTGGAAACCGTAAGTGATATTGTAGACCGTTGGAAAGGGTGTTTGGAATTTGCCAATAAGAAATCCCGAATTACATTGTCTGCTTCGGTTGGATATGCTGCGGGGGCAGGAAGTGAGATTGAGCAGGTTGTCAAGAGAGCGGATGCAATGATGTATGAGGAGAAGCAAAAAAACAAGTACCATCGTTAGAGTTATCAGATTCATATTGGAATACATAGGAGGACTGCCTGTCGGCGGTCCTTTTTCTCGTATGTAACAGGATCAATGTGATATTTCATAAAAAATCTATAAAAATTAGCACTCACCTATTGCGAGTGCTAACAAAACGTGCTAAGATGTAGAAAATTAAAACAACAGGAGGTAAGTGTTATGAACATTCAAAAGTTTACGCAGAAGTCAATTGAAGCAGTGAATGACTGTGAAAAGCTTGCCTACGATTATGGAAATCAGGAGATTGAACAGGAACATCTTCTGGTAGCACTCCTGGAGCAGGAGGATGGCTTAATCGCCAAGCTGATTGAGAAAATGGAAATTAACCTTGCGCATTTTACCGAGAATGCCAAGAAGAAACTGGATGCGAGAGTGAAAGTGTCCGGAGGAGAGCTGCGTGTCGGACAGTATCTGAATCAGGTACTGGTTCACGCGGAGGATGAGGCAAAACAGATGGGAGATGCCTATGTATCGGTGGAGCATTTGTTCTTATGCCTTTTAAAATATCCAAACAAGGCAATGAAGGAACTGATCCGCGAGTATGGGCTGACCAGAGAGCGTTTCCTTCAGGCTTTGTCTACCGTGCGGGGGAACCAGCGCGTGACAACGGACAATCCGGAGGCGACCTATGATACCCTTGAGAAATATGGCTATGATATGGTGGAACGGGCGAGGGAGCAGAAGCTGGATCCCGTCATCGGCAGAGATGCGGAAATTCGCAATGTCATTCGCATTTTGTCCAGAAAGACCAAAAACAATCCGGTTCTGATCGGTGAGCCGGGTGTCGGCAAGACCGCAGTGGTAGAAGGGCTTGCACAGCGTATTGTCCGGGGAGATGTGCCGGAGGCATTAAAGGATAAGAAGCTTTTTGCTCTGGATATGGGTGCGCTGGTGGCAGGTGCAAAATACCGCGGTGAGTTTGAGGAACGTCTGAAGGCTGTGCTGGATGAGGTAAAGAACTCCGACGGGCAGATCATCCTGTTTATCGATGAGCTGCACACGATTGTGGGCGCAGGCAAAACGGATGGCGCAATGGATGCGGGACAGCTGCTTAAGCCAATGCTGGCAAGAGGCGAGTTGCACTGCGTAGGTGCCACAACCCTGGATGAGTATCGCGAGTACATTGAAAAGGATGCGGCTTTGGAACGACGTTTCCAGCCGGTTATGGTGGATGAGCCGACCGTAGAGGATACCATCTCAATCCTGCGTGGATTAAAGGAGCGCTATGAGGTGTTTCACGGTGTCAAGATTACAGATGCGGCACTGGTGACAGCTGCAGTGCTGTCCAACCGCTATATTTCCGACCGGTTCCTGCCGGACAAGGCCATTGATCTGGTGGATGAGGCGTGCGCCTTGATCAAGACGGAACTGGATTCCATGCCGACGGAACTGGATGAGCTGAACCGTAAGGTAATGCAGATGGAAATCGAGGAGACGGCACTGAAAAAGGAGACCGACCATCTGAGTCAGGAGCGGCTTTCCAACCTGCAGAAGGAACTGGCGGAGCTTCGGGATGAACTCAATAACCGAAAGGCACAGTGGAGCAGTGAGAAGGATGCGGTGGACCGCGTCAGCAAGCTGAGGGAAAGCATTGAGAGTACGCGCAATGAGATGAAGCAGGCACAGCAGAATTATGACCTGGAAAAGGCGGCAGAGCTGCAGTACGGCGTCCTTCCACAGATGGAGAAGCAACTGGAACAGGAGGAAGAGAAGTTAAAGAGCCGTGATCTGTCTCTGGTGCATGAGAATGTCAGCGAGGAGGAAATTGCCAGGATCATTTCCCGTTGGACGGGAATCCCGGTGGCCAAGCTGACGGAGAGCGAGCGCAACAAGACGCTGCATCTGGATGAAGAACTACACAAGCGTGTGGTTGGACAGGATGATGGTGTCACGAAGGTGACCGAGGCAATTATCCGTTCCAAGGCAGGAATCAAAGATCCGACCAAGCCGATTGGCTCCTTCCTTTTCCTGGGACCAACGGGTGTCGGTAAGACTGAGCTCGCCAAGGCGCTTGCCAACAGTCTGTTTGATGATGAGTCCAATATGGTGCGTCTGGATATGAGCGAATATATGGAGAAATACTCTGTGTCCCGCCTGATCGGAGCGCCTCCGGGATATGTTGGATATGATGAGGGCGGACAGCTGACCGAGGCAGTGCGCAGAAAACCATATTCCGTGGTACTCTTTGACGAGGTGGAAAAAGCGCATCCCGATGTCTTTAATGTACTGCTTCAGGTGTTGGACGATGGGCGGATTACCGATTCCCAGGGACGGACGGTGGACTTTAAAAACACCATCATTATCATGACCAGCAACCTTGGTTCCGCAGAGCTTTTGGAGGGCATTGCGGAGGATGGCAGTATTCAGCCGGAGGCAGAGGCACGTGTCATGGAAGAGGTTCGCGGACATTTTCGCCCGGAGTTCTTGAATCGTCTGGATGAGATCATCATGTTTAAGCCTTTGACGAAGGATAACATTGGCAATATCATTAAGTTGATGATGAATGACCTGAATCGTCGCCTGGAGGATCGTGAGATATCGGTTGAATTGACGCCGGAAGCGGAGAACTATGTGGTTGAGCATGGTTACGATCCGGTGTATGGAGCAAGACCGCTGAAGCGGTTCCTTCAGAAGTATGTGGAGACGTTGTCTGCAAAGCTGATTTTGTCGGATGCAGTTTCCACAGGGGATGTAATCGAAATCGGTGTGGCAAACAATGCCCTTGAAGCGCATGTGAAGCGCTGATTGGGGATTTCTGCCAGTAAGCGTGCGGGAAAACTCAGGTTTTCATGCATATTGTAGAAAATAAACTTTCGTATTGTAAAGTGCCGAAGATTCATGTATTCTATTGTAGGAGAAATGAATTTTTCGGCACTTAATCTGTCATAAAAACATATTGCATACGGTATAAACGCAAGCAATAAAGCTGAAAATGCAAGATTGACAAGCGAATTATTCATCTTCAGGTTGAGTTGGGGGATTGGAATGGATCTATTCGAGTATATGAGGGAACAGAATATGGAGAGTGAGTCTCCGCTGGCCTCCCGCCTTCGACCGACAACTCTCGAAGAGGTGGTCGGTCAACAGCATATTGTGGGAAAGGATAAGCTTCTATATCGTGCCATTAAGGCGGATAAGCTGAGCTCCATCATTTTATACGGACCTCCGGGCACCGGTAAAACCACGCTTGCCAAGGTGATTGCCAATACCACCAGCGCGGAGTTTATGCAGATTAACGCCACATCCTCCGGCAAGAAGGATATGGAAGAGGTTGTGACGGCTGCCAAAAACAATCGCGGGATGTATGGCAGGAAGACGATTCTCTTTATCGATGAGATACATCGGTTCAACAAAGGACAACAGGATTATCTGCTGCCGTTTGTGGAGGACGGCACGATCATTCTGATTGGCGCCACGACGGAAAATCCGTATTTTGAGGTAAACGGGGCGCTTTTGTCCCGATCTATCATTTTTGAACTGAAAAAACTTTCCAAAGAAGACATACGAACATTGCTGCTTCGTGCAGTGAACGACAAGGAAAAAGGCATGGGCTCCTATAACGCGCAGATTGATGAGGATGCGTTGGAATTCCTTTCGGATGTGTCTAACGGGGATGCCAGAGCCGCTCTTACGGCCATTGAACTAGGTATTCTGACCACTGAACGAAGTGAGGACGGGGTGATCCATATCACCATCGATGTCGCCAGTGAATGTATTCAGAAACGCGTGATTTCTTATGACAAGACAGGAGATAATCATTATGATACCATCTCTGCCTTTATCAAAAGCATGCGGGGGTCTGATCCCGATGCTGCGGTCTATTACCTGGCCAGAATGCTCTATGCGGGGGAGGATGTCAAATTTATTGCAAGGCGAATCATGATTCTTGCCTCTGAGGATATCGGCAATGCGGATCCGATGGCACTGGTGGTTGCGTCTGCGACGGCGCAGGCAGTGGAGCGTGTCGGGATGCCGGAGGCGCAGATCATTCTCGCACAGGCGGTCACTTATATGGCCAGTGCGCCTAAGAGCAATGCGGCAGTTGAGGCGATCAGCAAGGCGATGAAGGTTGTCGAGAAGACGAAGACACCGCCGGTTCCGGCGCATTTGCAGGATGCCCATTACGGAGCGGCAGAGAAGCTGGGACATGGGCTTGGATATAAGTATGCTCACTCCTACAAAAATCATTACGTGAAGCAGCAGTATCTTCCGGATGGACTGACGGACGAAGTATTCTATGAACCGTCGGAGAACGGATATGAACAAACAATACGGGAATACTTTAAGAAAATTCATGAAGACCCGGATGAATAATTACGGATAATAATCGAAGAAATATAGAATATGTAACCAGAATAAGGCTAAGGAGGAACCACACATGAAATCTTACATGGAGATGACAAAAGAAGAATTGTTACAGGAAAAGGCAGCGTTGGAGGCGGAATACTGTAAGATCAAGTCACAGGGACTCGCCCTTGATATGTCCAGAGGAAAGCCGTCCGCAGAGCAACTGGATTTATCCATGGGATTGTTGGATGCGGTTGACTCCAAGACAGTCGCTGTGAGTGAAAATGGTACAGATGTACGCAATTACGGTGTTCTGGACGGAATTCCGGAGGCGAAGCGCCTGATTGCGGAGATGATTAACGTAAAGCCAGAGAACGTTATCGTGTATGGTAACTCCAGTCTGAATATTATGTATGACCAAATCGCGCGGGCAGAACTGTTTGGAATCTGCGGCAATACACCATGGAGCAAGCTTGAGACGGTGAAATTCCTGTGTCCGGTTCCTGGATATGACAGGCATTTTGCCATCACGGAGGAGTTTGGTATCGAGATGATTAATATTCCGATGACGGAAGAAGGACCGGATATGGATCTGGTAGAGCAGTATGTCAATTCGGATCCGGCAGTGAAGGGTATCTGGTGCGTGCCAAAATATTCAAACCCACAGGGCGTTGTATATTCGGATGAAACCGTTCGCCGGTTTGCAGCTTTGAAGCCTGCAGCAACAGATTTCCGCATTTTCTGGGATAATGCCTATGCGGTGCATCATATTTATGAGAGTGATCAGGCAGAAATCTTAAACATTCTCGATGAATGCGAGAAGGCGGGAAACCCGGATATGGTATTTGAGTTTTGCTCCACCAGCAAGGTGAGTTTCCCGGGTGCCGGTATTGCGGCAATTGCATCTTCCGGGGCAAATATTTCAGACATCAAAAAGCGTCTTGGCATGCAGACAATCGGACACGATAAGATCAATCAGCTTCGTCATGTAGCGTATTTTAAGAACATGGATGGAATCAAGGCGCATATGATGAAACAGGCGGCTGTGATCCGGCCAAAGTTCGAGATGTTGGATGAGATGTTGACAGCGGAGATTGCATCCAGAGGAATCGGAAACTGGATGAAGCCAAAGGGTGGCTATTTCATCAGCTTTGAGGCAATGGATGGCTGCGCAAAGGCAATTGTTGACAAATGCAAGGAGGCGGGAGTTGTTCTGACCGGAGCAGGTTCACCGTTCCCATACAAGAAGGACCCGAAGGATTCCGTGCTCCGCATTGCACCGACATACCCATCTCTGGAGGAGTTGACAGAGGCGGCGAAGGTTTTTGTGACGGTCGTTCGTCTTGTGAGTGTAGAAAAGCTTCTGAAATCATAATTAGGAGTAAAATAAAATATTTATTTAATTAAAACTACATTATATATTTAGGAGAATGGCATGACACGAAAGGAAAAGGCAATGCATCTGTTTGAGACGGGATACAATTGCACTCAGTCTGTTGTACTGGCATTCTCAGACCTCTTTAACATGGATGAAGAGACACTGGCACAGATGGTGTCCGCGTTCGGAGGGGGAATGGGAAGACTGAGGGAGGTTTGCGGCAGTGTTTCGGGAATATTTTTTGTCACAGGTATGCTGTACGGATATAATCAGCCTGGTGACTATGAAGGCAAGAAAGCCCTGTATGCTAAGGTACAGGAATTGGCGCACCGATTTGAGGAACAAAACGGTTCAATTGTGTGCAGAGAGCTTCTGGGGCTTGACCACAAGAAAGATTCCTCTGTTCCTGAGCAGAGAATTCCGGAATATTACAAGAAACGGCCCTGCAAAGAATTGATTGGATGTGCGGCAGAAATATTGGATGAATTTATTCGAGAAAACCCATATAACTAGGGGTTTTCTCTTTTTTTCTTTACGAAGAGAGGTACTTTTGATATAATTGGCATATATATGTTAGAAAACTACTTTAGGAGGAGACTATGGGGTTATTTAAGAAAAATGCAAAGGTGGAGGAAGAGACGCTTCAGCATGAGCAGGAGATGAAGGAACTGCTTGCAGAGGTTGAACGCAATGCACAAAATCTTGCAGAATCAATTGACAAGGTTGGGGAGAAGCTTCAGAATGCGACAGATGGCACGACCAAGATGTCCAGTGTGATGCAGGAATTTTCAGCCACATTGCAGGAGATGTCCGCAAATATTACAGAGATTTCCAATGTGATGGAGGATATGGAGACCGCTTTTCAGGGAATGAATGAGGAGGCGCAGGACGGCGCCCATTACGCGCAGAACAGCAATAACGAAGCCTATGAGATCATGAAGAAATCCGAGGAGGAGAAGAAAGAGGTCGAAGAGCGCGCGGATGCGGTAGAGCGTGCACTGAAGGAGAAGATAGAACAGTCTAAGGAGGCTGAGAAGATTATGACACTGACTGCAAATATTATGGAGATTGCAGATCAGACGAATCTTCTGGCGCTCAACGCATCCATTGAGGCTGCCCGAGCGGGAGAAGCGGGAAGAGGCTTTGCAGTGGTGGCGGATGAGATTACCAAGCTTGCGGCAGAGACAGGAAGCACCGCCAGTCAGATTAAGGAGATTTCCAACTCTGTGGTCAATGCAGTTACAGGTCTGGCGAACGAAGCCAATAATGTGGTGGCTTTCATGAAAGATAAGACCATGGGCAGTTATGCACAGTTGGTGGAGGTCGGACGGAAGTATCAGGGTGACTCCAAGATTATGTTCGACAAGATGCAGGATTTCTCTTATATTACCCAGAATCTGCTCAGCCAGGTACAGGAATCCACGAAGTCCGTGAATGCCATTAATCATGCGGCACAGGAGTCGGCAGAAGCAGTTACGGAGATCGCGGATAATCTTGTGGAGA
Organism: uncultured Lachnospiraceae bacterium; assembly: GCA_945868435.1. GTDB lineage: Bacteria > Bacillota > Clostridia > Lachnospirales > Lachnospiraceae > Roseburia. Next base: position 18,968 of record CAMBLG010000015.1, on the reverse strand, counting down.
TTTCCGAACATATGAATGAAGTCAGGGAAAACAATGACAACAATGATAAGTTTGCGAACGACTTATCCGCATTGACCCGCAGGTATGAACAGTAATGGATGAAGGAAAGGCGCCTCCGCAGGGAGGCGTTTTTTTAGAAAAATTATTTTGGGTATTTACAAATTTCAAAAATCATGTATTATTAAAACTATCTTTTTTCGCAATCCATGCATATGGTAGGTATGCATTCTTTTATGTCGGCACCGTTCCGGTGTCAGGCAATTCCCATTACAATTTAGTTCTGGAATGTGTATACAGGATCAATGTTTCGATTTCACACAGTGAAGAAAGGAACAGGATATGAAAGAAATATTTCAGGAGTATGGTGGTGTATTAATTACAGTTGTTGCAATTCTTGCAGTCATTCTTGTCATTACGGCCGTAGTAGGCAAAGATGCCAGTGGACCGATCGGTAATGCATTTTCCAATCTAATCAACAATTTTATTGCGCAGGCCAATGCAAATACAGGGATCGCAGGAAAGTAGGTCGCTTAAATGGAACTGGGAAAAGAATATTTTGGCCCACTTTGGCGATTCATTGCCAATGATGAGATTACAGATGTGGATTATAACGGGCGGGAAATCTGGCTGACCAACATTTATAACGAGCGTTATCGTGTAAATCAGTCCTATGTGGAAGAGAACCTGACCTCAGCATTTGTGGAACAGTTTACACAGCGTATCGCCAACGTTGTCAGCAGGCAGTTCAATAAGCGTTATCCGGAGCTGGAGGCAGAGACCAGTGAGCTTCGTGTCACGATCGTGCATGAGTCGGTGGCGCGGTCGGGTCGGAGCATCAGTATCCGGAAAACACCGCCGATTATTCGACTCACGCCGAAAAAGGCGTTGGAGGAACACTACTGCAGCCGGGATATCCTTGCGTTGCTCATTAACTGTGTCCTTGCAGACATGAACATCATTTTTTGTGGGATGCCCGGGATTGGAAAGACGGAATGTGTCAAATTTTTCTCCCGATACATTCCGGGAAATCGGCGTGTGATCACGATTGAGGATACCATGGAGCTTCGCTATTCCGTGACCAATCCGGGAAAGGATTGCATTGAGCTTCGCGTGGATGGGGATGTGTTTTCTTATGCGGATGCGATTAAGACCAGTCTGCGTTTGAATCCCCATTGGCTTATGCTGTCGGAAGCGCGTTCCAAGGAAGTACGTTATCTGTTGGAGAGCTGGTCCACCGGAGTGTGCGGAATGACAACACTTCACACGGATGATGTGAGAAACATACCGGATCGAATTCTCAACATGCTTGAGAGCAGAGTGGACGCTGATCGTCTGGAGAACGACATCTATCAGTCCGTGGATGTGGGGGTTCTGATTCGTAAGCGGCAGAATGAGCAGAATATGACCTACCGCTATATCGATCAGGTCTGCTTTTTCCTTCGGGAGCGGGGACAGAACCGGATTCTTATGGCAGTACAGGATGGAAAACTCATATTGAAAGAATTTCCTGCTGTCGTGCTGCGTAGGTTTGACCGAGCACAGATTATGGATCCGCTGGAATCGAAGCTGTTGGAGAGGGAACTGGAAGTTGATAAGGAGGGAAAGGGATGATTGTATTTCTGATTCTTGCGGGCGTGTACTGTCTGCATATCTTATTAAAAATGCATTGGATCACCACCGGAATTCTTGCAGTCTATTTTCTCATTATGCTGGCTTCGCACAGGAAACGATATCACAGAATGCGGGAACAGAAGCTTCGCTTCGATGAGGCATCAGAGTATCTCGACGCGCTGCTTTACGCATTCTGCAAAGAAGAGAAGGTGGAGCGGGCGTTGGCTGATGCGGAAGCCGCATTGGCGGACGGTCCAATGCGTGAGGTAGTGCGGGACGCTCTGGCCCACATGCATATGACATTTGATGATACGGATGTGATGCGAGAGTCACTGCAATTGATCGAGGAGCAGTATCCCTGCGCAAGAATACGAACGGCTCACGCGTTTATACTTCATGTGGAGAGCTATGGAGGTCAGATTGAACGTCCAATCAAGCTTTTGCTTGCGGATAAAAAGAGGTGGGAAAAGCGGACACTTTTGGCAATGAAGGAACGCTCAAAAATGTTTACGGATATTGTGATGTCCATTGCGGCTTCTTTGATTATTTGTGGCATGATTCTCTACCTTCCGGTCATGAATATGGACATTAGCCAAAACGTGCTTTGCCAGATTCTCACAGGTATCGTGTTGATTTTGGATGACTGGATTTTTTTGAGAGCACAGCGCTTTATGGAGGAGGACTGGCTGAAACTGGATGTCGTTTGCGATGATGATGGCGGGAAGCGGATGGAAGAATATAGGAACTACAATTCGAAAAGAGACCGGTTGCTTTCAATCGTGTTGGCAGTGCCCTGTGGAATTGGCATGGCGGTTTCCATATATTTCCGAAAGGAAGCTCTGGTGGCAATCTGTGTTCTTTTATTGCTGCTTATGTTGAACCAGCACAGAGTGGGGAGGCATTTGGCCAGGCGAAGCCTGATAAAGCGAATCAGGGTCGCATTTCCCAATTGGCTTTTGGATATTGTGCTGCTTCTGCAGAGTGAAAATGTACAGGTAGCGATTTTGAAATCCAGAGAGCATGTTCCGGGAGTGCTGGAAAAGGAACTGGACCTGCTGGCGGAACGCCTTGCCATGGAACCGGAGTCCGCGGAGCCTTATCACGATTTTCTGCAAGGCTTTGAAATTGCAGAGGTGCATTCGGCCATGAGTATGTTGTTCTCTCTATCCATGGGGCACAGTAATCAGGGAGACCGCCAGTTGGGCGAATTGATTGATCGGAATCTGGAGATGCTGGATGCGGCTGAGAAAGAGCGGATAAGTAATCTGAGCAGCGGGATGTATCTGCTGTTTCTGGCTCCGGTGGTGACAGCTTCGGTAAAGCTTGTAATCGATATGGCTGTGTTTATGCTCTCGTTCCTCGGCAGCGCAGGAATCGGATAGGAGGCATGGATGAGTCAGATTGTTAAAACGTTTTTGGGCGTATTTTTGATTTTGTTTATGACGGTTACTTCCATTGGTATTTTGAGTGCTTATATGGAGGTTTTACATGCACAGGATCTGCAGTCCAGACTTGTGGATGAGATCGAGAACAGTGATTATGCGTTAGAGGTGCTCAGGGCTGGTTATGGTGAGGCAGAGAATGCCGGATGCGGACTATGCGTTACCTTGTTTTATGAAGGTGGAGGCACAGTGTCGGCAAGCAGTGCAGCGCAGATTCCTGAGTCTACCGAGGGAGTGGAGATGGCCCGCGTAGATTTGACATTTCCGTTTCGGGTAATTCCGCTGGGCATTCAGACAGAGCATACATTTACAGGATATGCCAGGTAGGGAAAAGCATTTGGTTTGCCACATGACCGGGCATAAGTTGAGGTCTTATGAAAGGAGTTAAACAATGGAACAACTGGTAGAAGAATATGGAATCGGTATCATTATGTTAGTTGTCGGAAGCAGTGTGTTGGTGATGTTCGGACAGCTCCTGACACGGCTGGCGGGGGTGTGAGATGCAGCAGATTTTACGTGAATATGGAGGAGCCGTGCTTGCGGCAGTGGGAGCATTCCTGATTTTTGCAGTGTTGGGAGGGATGATCCTGGCGAAAAACGGATTGTTGGCAACTATGGTTTTATTATGGGGAAACGGTGGTTTGTAAACAGGAATGCAAGGGTTTGCCATGGTTTCTGTGAGCGTTCGATAGTAAGGATAAGGAGAAGTAATTGTATGAAAGAAATTGCGAGACTGTTTGGAGGGACTCTGGTTGCGGTGATTGTGGCGATTGCAATGCTCTCACTAATTGTGAACACTGTACAATATGGCTCTGATACTGGATTCCTTGCAATGGCAGGGAACTCGGTTAAACAGGAGAAAGTGTTGTCGGTGAACACAACGGATCAGGTATTTTGTAATTATTGGAGGGGAAAATGAAGAATGTCATTCTGGGATTACTGGGTTGTGTCATTGCGATATATACGATCGTGTCCTGCTTAAGCATCTACAGCATTTCCAGCCGGAAAAACGAGGTGGAGAATTGCGTGGCGCAGGTCGTAAAGCAAAATATGCAGAGGTATTATGCAAAAGAGCACAGCGATGCAGAAGTGTCTGTTTTCGTAAAACAAGATTTAATTTCACAGCTCCGGTCGGATTCCCGCGTATCTGTAGATATACTTGCATGTGATATGCGGACGGGAATTTTGTCGGTTTCTGTGAAGGAGGAGTTCTTTCTCCCCACGGGGACACAGAAGGTAATTCAGTGCAACAAAACTATGATTGTAGAGGAGGAAGAAGATGAAGAAATATCCGTATAGACTGCCGGTGAGACAACGCATGCTGGCGGTGGTGCTTACGGCGGCTCTTATTGTTGGAATTTGGTGCGAGAAGCCGGTGGAGGTAAAGGCTGGTGTATGGAATAATGCATATACGTTCTATAATACCTACGGAGATGACGTAATATTTCATCCTATGGGGAAGTACAGCGGAGACATTTTATACGCTGTAAAGGCCAAGAGTTCGACGACAAAGACACAGTTTCGGACTTTGGGCTGGAAGGTTACTGTCAAAAATACAAGCGGAGAAAATTTGCAGACGCTGTATTTTAAATTAAATGGCTCCTATATGGGCTGTATTCACACGAAAACCCAATCGGGATACGAGTATAATCTGTATTGTCTCCCGTTGGATTCTCTGAAAAGTCGTCTGAACACCAGGGCATCAAGGGCTATGGAAAATGGACAATGCAAGATCGTGTGGAATGCCTGTATGACAACTGTTAAGAAGGGCAAAGTTCAGGGAAAAATGACGGATAATGGACCATCCTCCGGCAGTGTCTACACGGACTACAACGGGATTGCAGGAGCTGCCAGTTGGAACTCTGCTGCAAAACAGTCATTGCGGAGTTATTTCAATAAACAGATTGCAGGATTGTTTCGTGAGGTTCGTGTGGACGCCGGAGAGGGAATTAGATCTGTGTCAGGAAGTGGAAATTATTGTTATGGAACCAAGGTTACCATCAGTGCAAAAGTCAAAGAGGGGTATACGTTTACTACATGGAGAGGTTCTGATCGTGTTCCACGTATTCAGTACTCGTTTTATGTGAATGAGGATATGCGTATGATTGCGGAAGCGGAACCAATGTCACTTAAGGTGGTTTTACACCGTAATCTGTCCTCCATGGATTCCAGAGAGGAGGAGATTCTACTTCGTATGGGAAGAGCAGAAGAAATTTTGCATTCTTTTGGATGGAATAAGGATGGAGTGGAACCGATTGGGTGGGCGTTGTCACAAGGCGCGACGGAAAGCAACTTTCCACTCCGGATTATGATCGATGAAGGCTGGGTACTCAAATATTCTCCCCGCATTGATCTGTATGCGGTGTGGCCGGAAGACACTGAAGAGACAGAGCCTACACCGACACCACCTACTCCGACGCCGCCAATCCCAACACCACCTACACCGACACCACCTACACCGACACCACCTACTCCGACACCAACCACACCACCGACGACAACACCTGAGCCGGATGCTCCATCTGTCACGCCGGATTTGCCGGTGGAGCCTGTGGAGGAGGCCGCGAGGGTGGTGCGTTTCCGTTTTATCAGCAGCGAGTATTTTGAGGATGCACAGGGCAATCTCGTTCCGGAGAGCCGGGGAGGCTTAGCTTCGAAATCCCGTTGGGCTCTGGATGCCCAGTTGCGACAATTGCTCAGGCAGGTGCTGGGATAAGGAGCGGAGAGCTGGAAGTCTCTGTAAATCAACGGGGGAACCAAAAGAATTGGTTCCCCCATTATTATGCTTCTTCCTCCTGCTTTTTCTCGGGAAGGCGGACATAAATGCGTTCAATACGATTCTTGTCTACCCGGTCTATGCGAAGCAGTATATTGTCATCCGTAAGAATGATTTCGTTCTTCTCAGGAAAATGATTGAGAAGACCGAGACAGTATCCTCCGATGGTATCATAGTTGTCGGATTCAAAATGAACGGACAAAGCATCACTGACATCATCCAGATTGGCGGAGCCAAGAATATAAAATTCCCGGTCGTTGATCGGCGTGATATCGTCTTCCTCATCGGCATCATACTCGTCTCGTATTTCGCCGACGATTTCCTCCAAAAGGTCCTCTAATGTAATAAGACCGGCCGTATCACCATATTCATCCAGTACAATGGCGATGGAGATGGAGGACTGCCGCATCTCAAGAAAGAGCTCTGCGGTATTCTTGTGTTCGTACGTAAAGTATGGTTCCCGAAGCATGGATCGAATCGAAAACTCTTCGTTATTATCCTGTAAAAGGAAGTCCTTTACGTTGATGATTCCGATGACATTATCGGTGGAATCTTCATATACAGGAAGTCTGGTGAACATATCTTTGCGAAAAATTTCAAGCACTTCTTCATAGGTGGAATCCGCTTGAACAAAGGTCATATCAATGCGGGGAACCATGATCTCTTTCGCTTCTGCATCACCGAAGTCAAACACGTTATGAATCATATCACGTTCTTCGCCCTCGATAACACCGGTTTCCTGACTGACATCCACAATCGTGCGAAGCTCTTCTTCCGTCAATTGCTTATCGGCATCCTTCGGATTGACCCGGAGCAGAAAGAGAAAGCCCATGGACAGTTTGTTGATGATGAAGATCACCGGAGTAAGGATGAACATGAAAAATTCAATCACACCTGCGATGGCCAGCGAAAGACGATCCGCATAAATGGTTGCCATCGTCTTCGGACTTACTTCACCGAATATCAAAATGAGGAAGGTAAGGATTCCGGTTGCAATTCCCGCACCTGCACTGCCGAAAAACTTTGTGGCGAGAGTTGTGGCGAGGGACGATGCAGACAGATTGACAATGTTGTTGCCAATCAGAATGGCTGAGAGCATCTTGCCGGAATCATCTGTGACCTTAAGTACCTTATCTGCCCGTTTGTTGCCCGCCTCCGATAAGGTACGAAGACGAATTTTGTTTACTGTAGTAAGTGCTGTCTCCGCAGATGAAAAAAATGCGGAGAGCAGAAGTAATACGACTAAAATAATTAGTTTTGCTATATCGCCAGCTTCCAATAAAATTCACCTCAAAAAATTAATGAATACGACGGATGCGTGATATTTTAGAGCGCATCCGAGCTATAGTTCGGCGCTTCCTTCGTAATATGGATATCATGTGGATGACTCTCCTTTAAAGATGCGGCAGAAATCTTTACGAATTTGCCGTTTTCCTTTAAGGTCTCAATATCTGCGCAACCACAGTATCCCATACCGGAGCGGATACCGCCGATCAACTGGAATACGGTATCTTCCAGAGTTCCCTTGTATGCGACACGTCCTTCCACGCCTTCCGGAACCAGCTTCTTTGCTCCTTCCTGGAAATAGCGGTCTTTGCTTCCGTTCTCCATGGCAGCGATGGAGCCCATGCCACGGTATACCTTGTATTTTCTTCCCTGGAACAGCTCAAAGGTTCCGGGAGCTTCGTCGCAGCCTGCAAACATGGAGCCCATCATGCATACATTGGCTCCGGCAGCCAGTGCCTTGGTCATGTCTCCGGAATACTTGATACCACCATCTGCAATGACCGGGATACCGTACTGTTTTGCAACTGCGTAACAATCCATAATTGCTGATACCTGTGGTACACCGATTCCGGCTACGACACGGGTCGTACAGATGGAACCGGGGCCGATACCTACCTTGACAGCATCTGCACCTGCTTCGATCAAGGCTCTGGCAGCTTCGCCGGTGGCAATGTTACCAGCGATGACCTGGAGCTCCGGATATTTTTCCTTGATGCTCTTAACGGCGGTCAGAATGTTCTTGGAGTGTCCATGTGCGGAGTCAACGACAATGACGTCCACATGTGCTTTTACCAGAGCGTCAACACGATCCATCATGTTGCCGGTAATTCCGACACCGGCACCGCAGAGCAGACGTCCCTTTTCGTCTTTGGCAGACAGCGGATACTTGATCTGCTTCTCGATATCCTTGATGGTGATAAGTCCCTTCAGGTTAAAGTTCTCATCCACCAGTGGGAGTTTCTCCTTGCGCGCTTTGGCAAGAATCTGCTTTGCCTCCTCTAAAGTGATGCCCTCCGGAGCGGTAATCAGTCCCTCGGAGGTCATGGATTCTTTGATTTTCTTGGAGAAGTCTGTCTCGAACTTTAAGTCACGGTTGGTGATAATTCCCACCAGCTTACCGTTCTCTGTAATCGGAACGCCGGAAATCTTGAATTTAGCCATCAGATTGTCGGCATCCTGCAATGTATGTTCCGGAGACAAAGAAAATGGGTCTGTGATGACACCGTTCTCAGAACGCTTTACCTTATCGACTTCATCTGCCTGCGCGTCAATGGACATATTTTTGTGGATAATACCGATACCTCCCTGTCTTGCCATAGCAATTGCCATCTTGGACTCGGTAACGGTATCCATTGCTGCACTCATCATAGGAATATTCAATACGATCTTCTTGGTCAGATGCGTCTTCAGATCGATCATATTAGGTGTAACCTCTGAATACTGTGGAACCAGAAGCACGTCGTCAAATGTAATTCCCTCGCCGATAATAGTACCCATTTCAATATCCTCGCTTTCTCTAAAAATGTTCTTATTGAATATATATGTTAATTATAATTTTATTGATGATAGCAAATTAGAAGTTCCGTGTCAAGATAGCAAAAAAGCCTATTTATAAAAAACAATTACTTTATAAGAAAAATTAATAAAAACCATTGCCGAAAGTTATAACAGTTTGACATTCACAAATGAAAAAAACTATGTTATTATCATATTATTGTAGCAAAACATGAACAGCGTAGTGGGAATAGGCAAAGGGGCCTTTTACAAGGGGTTTCTATGCCTTTTTTGATATTATAATGAACACACCTGTGAGGGAAGGAGAATGGGCACATGGAGTTTCGGCCTTGTATCGATATCCATAATGGCAGGGTCAAGCAGATAGTGGGAAGCAGTCTGCGGGATCAGGGAGATACGGCGAGAGAAAATTTTGTATCGCAGCAGGATGGTGCTTTTTATGCACACCTATATAAGGAACAGAAGATACGCGGGGGGCATATTATTCTCTTGAATTCTGTTGAGAGTGAGTATTATGAGGAAACGCGAAAGCAGGCTCTTCTTGCCCTGAAGGAATATCCCGGCGGGCTTCAGGTGGGCGGCGGAATTACGGCAGACAATGCAGCCTCGTTTATTGAGGCCGGAGCCTCCGCAGTCATTGTCACATCTTACGTGTTTCGGGACGGTAAGATCAACTACGAGAACCTGGATAAGCTGGTGCAGGCAGTGGGCAGAGAGCATGTGGTACTGGATCTGTCCTGCCGTTACCGGGAGGATGGCTACTACATCGTGACAGACCGCTGGCAGAAATTTACGGATGAAAAGATTGACAGGGAGCTTCTTGACCGGCTGGCGGATTCCTGTGCGGAATTTCTTGTGCATGCAGTGGATGTGGAGGGCAAGAGCAGCGGAATTGAGACCGATCTGGTCCGTCTGTTGGGCGAGTGGGGTAAAATCCCCATCACCTATGCGGGGGGCGTTCACAGCTTTGAAGATCTGGATGCCATATACCGGCTTGGAAACAACCGGCTGAATGTTACCATCGGCAGCGCACTGGACCTGTTCGGAGGGCCGATGTCATACGAGAAAGTAATTCAATATGTAAAGGAGAGAGCATAGATGAGCAAGTATAGCAAGCAGGATATTATCAGAATCGTGGAAGAGGAGGATGTGGAATTCATCCGTCTGCAGTTTACAGACATTTTTGGGGCATTGAAGAATGTCGCCATTACATCCAGTCAGTTGGAAAAGGCGTTAGATAACCGTGTTATGTTTGACGGATCGTCTATCGAGGGCTTTGTGCGCATCGAGGAGTCCGACATGTATCTGTATCCGGATCTGGACACCTTTACGATTTTCCCATGGCGGCCACAGCAGGGCAAGGTAGCCCGCATTATCTGTGACGTGTACAATGCGGACGGAACACCTTTTGCAGGGGCATCCCGCATGGTACTCAAGAAGCAGATCGATGAGGCAGCCAAGATGGGGTACAGCTTCAATGTTGGCCCGGAATGTGAATTTTTTCTGTTTCATCAGGATGACAACGGCCAGCCGACTACCATCACTCATGAAAAGGCGGGATATTTTGACCTGGGTCCGGTGGATCTGGGGGAGAATGCAAGAAGAGATATGGTGCTGACTTTGGAGGATATGGGATTTGAGATTGAGGCGTCCCATCACGAGGTGGCACCGGCTCAGCATGAGATCGACTTTAAATATGACGAGGCATTGACCACGGCGGACAATATCATGACTTTTAAGCTGGCTGTTCGAACAATTGCCAAAAGGCACGGACTTTTCGCAAGCTTTATGCCGAAGCCCAAGCAGGGTGTCAGCGGTTCGGGAATGCATATCAATATGTCTTTGTCAAAGGATGGAAAGAATATTTTTGATGATCCGAGCGGAGAGCTTGGCCTGTCCAAAGAGGCATACTATTTCATCGGTGGAATCATGAAGCATATCAAGGGTATGACAGCAATCACCAATCCGCTTGTGAATTCCTACAAGCGTCTGGTGCCTGGCTATGAGGCTCCGATTTACATTGCATGGTCTGCAACGAACCGGAGCCCGCTGATCCGCATTCCTTCCACCAGAGGAGAGGGAACCCGTGTGGAGCTTCGCAGCCCGGATCCGTCAGCTAATCCATATCTGGCACTGGCGGTATGCCTTGCTGCAGGGCTGGATGGTATCCGGAATCAGACGATGCCGCCGAAGGGAGTCCAGGGCAACGTGTTTGAATTGACTCCGGAAGACAAGGAACGTCTGGCTATTGATTCCATTCCGGCAGATCTGCACGAGGCAGTGGAGGAGTTTAAGAAGGATGAATTGATACAGAGCGTACTTGGTGAACATATTTCCAGAAAATTCGTGGAAGCGAAGGAGGCAGAGTGGACCCAGTATCGTGCTCAGGTAACCCCGTGGGAAATCGAAGAATATTTGTATAAGATTTAGTCAGGTGAGAACGGTGAGCAGCAGTATTGTAGTCGCATTTCCCAAGCAGGAAATTGCCCAAAACGTAAAAAAAATATTGGCGCAGAGCGGTTACAGTGTGCAGGCTTCCTGTACGACCGGGGCGCAGGCCCTGGCCAGTATGGGAGATTTGGAGGGCGGCATTGTGGTATGTGGTCCTCGCTTTGTGGACATGATGTACACAGAGCTGTATGAGTATCTGCCGGAGGGCTTTCAAATGCTGCTTTTGGCATCGGCGTCCTCCATTCAGGACAAGCAGGTGGAGAATCTGGTCTGTCTGGCTATGCCTATGAAGGTGCACGAGCTTCTTCAGACAGTGGAGATGATGGAAGGACAGGTACGCCAGCGCAAAAAGCGTATGCGTAACATTCCGCGGAAGCGCTCGGAGGCAGACCGCCAGGTGATCGAGCGGGCAAAGCTTCTTCTGATGGAACGCAACAGTTTTTCCGAGGAGGAGGCGCACCGCTATATCCAAAAGCGCAGTATGGACAATGGAACCGGACTTGTGGAGGTCTCCCAGATGATTTTAAGCCTTATGGGAGAAGGCTGAGCATTTTGCACGGAAGTATCTATTTACATAGGTAGAATAACGTGATAAAGTTGTAACGTAAAAAACGACATGCTCATTAGCAAAGCGTGTTGAAAATAGCTATGATTATAGAAATGAAAGAGAGGATATATTATGTTTCAGATCAATGAGAACTATCAGAAATTACCGGGAAGCTACCTGTTTTCCACCATTGCGAAGAAAGTCAATGCATATCAGGCAGCCAATCCGGATGCCAATATCATCCGCCTTGGAATCGGTGATGTGACACAGCCCATCGCACCGGCGATCATCGAGGCTATGCACAAGGCCGTGGATGAAATGGGACATGCCGAGACCTTCCGTGGCTACGCACCGGATCTGGGATATGATTTCTTGAGAAAGGCAATTGCGGACAATGATTACCGCGCAAGAGGATGTGATATCTCAGAGGATGAAATCTTTGTATCCGACGGAGCCAAGAGTGATTCTGCCAATATTCAGGAACTGTTTTCTGCCAATAGCCGCATTGCAGTTTGTGATCCGGTCTATCCGGTGTATGTGGATTCCAATGTTATGGCAGGCCGCACCGGCTCCTACGATAAGGAGAAGGAGACCTGGAGCGACGTCATCTACATGCCATGTACCGCAGAGAACAACTTTGTACCGGAGTTCCCGAAGGAGACACCGGACATGATCTACCTGTGTCTGCCGAACAATCCGACCGGAACCACACTGACCAAGAGCCAGCTGCAGGAGTGGGTGGATTATGCCAATAAGGTTGGGGCAGTCATCATTTACGATGCCGCATATGAGGCATACATCAGCGAGTCCGATGTAGCTCACTCTATCTATGAGTGTGAGGGCGCGAGAACCTGTGCCATTGAGCTTCGCAGCTTCTCCAAGAATGCAGGATTTACTGGTGTGCGTCTTGGATTTACAGTAGTTCCGAAGGATCTGAAGTGTGGTGAGGTATCCTTAAATGCAATGTGGGCTCGCCGTCACGGAACCAAATTCAACGGAGCACCATACATTGTACAGCGTGCAGGTGAAGCTGTATATTCCGATGCGGGCAAGGCACAGCTGAAGGAGCAGGTGGCATATTATATGAACAATGCCAAGACCATTAAGGAAGGACTCGCGGCAGCAGGTTACACTGTATTCGGCGGTGTGAATGCGCCATATATCTGGCTTAAGACTCCATCAGGCATGACCTCTTGGGAGTTCTTTGACTTCTTATTGGAGAAGGCCAATGTGGTCGGTACTCCGGGATCAGGCTTCGGACCAAGCGGAGAGGGATATTTCCGTCTGACTGCGTTCGGTAACTATGAGAATACGGTTCGTGCACTGGAGCGCATTAAGGCACTGTAAGAACTGCATATTTGAATAACCTTAAGACCGCCATAGGGAGTATCCTATAGCGGTCTTTTTTCTGTAAGTCTGCTATAAAGTATTTGAAAAAATGGTCGATAGGGTATATAGTAGTGTATATACAACAAGATGAATAAGGGATAGTTTTAAGGAGGATGAGAAGATGAGTGTAAACACAATGAACGGTGTAGCATCTGTTGAATCTTATGCTTCCTACAACCCTTCCAAAGTGGATTCTTCTGCAAAGCAGCCGGAGGCTGAGAGCGTGAATGCAGAGGCTTCCACCACAGTTACGGACAAGACGGCCACGGAAGGCGTTGTTTATGAGAAGTCTGAGAATGCAGAGAATTCTACAACGAAGACACCATACTCTGTCAACAAGATGAGCAAGGAGGACCGCGCAGCATTAATTCAGCAGCTGAAGGCGGATGAAGCATCCAGACAGGCGCAGCTTACAGACATCGTTAAGAAGATGATGACGGAACAGGCAACATCCTATGCCAATGCCACCGACATGTGGAAGTTCCTGGCCAAGGGTGACTTTACCGTTGATGCACAGACCAAGCTGCAGGCGCAGAAGGATATTTCCGAAGATGGTTATTATGGCGTAAAGCAGACTTCTGAGCGTTTGTTTGATTTTGCCAGCGCGCTTGCCGGTGATGATGTGGACAAGATGAAGGAGATGCAGGCTGCCATGGAGAAGGGATTTAAGCAGGCTACCAAGGCTTGGGGACAGGACCTTCCGGACATCAGCCAGAAAACTTTGGAGGCAGCAAACAAGAAGTTCGAAGAGTATTACGCTTCGAAGGAACAGAGTGATACAACCGTTCAGTAGATGGAATCAAAAGATGAGATTTGGGCACATGCAGTTCGCATGTGCCCTTGTTTTATTAAAAAGTAACTATTCAGAACCCCTTAGAATAAGATAAGCAGAATCGTCATGCTTGCATGTAAGAGGCTGATTATCTTATTCGTAAGGTGGCTCGAATAGAGTCACCGCCCCATATATGAGCAAAAAGAAAGCTTCGAAGAAGCGACAGACCGGTAGACGGGCTGTTTTTGCGAATGTATGGGAGGGGCTCTGAATACTATTAAAAAGTAATTTTAAGGTGATGTTTAGATTTGAAACGTGCGAGAAGGAGCCGTCATGGGTCTTTGGGAGAAAAAAGTTGTGAGAGACCCGAGCGGAAGCAGATTAGGAAGAAAAATAGGAATCAAAATGGCATCGAAACAGCCTGACACGGGTCTTGGAGAAGAAAACTGTCTGAGAGACCCGAGCGGCAGCAGATTAGAAAGGAAAATAGGAATCGGAATGGTGCTGAAACAGCCGGCCGCGGGTCTTGGAGGAGAAAATGGTCTGTAAGACCCGAGCGGCAGCAGATTAGGAAAGAAAATAGGAATCAGAATGATTCCGAAACAGCCTTACACGGGTCTTGGGAGAAAAAATGATCTGAGAGACCCAATTCAATAATGAGATAGAACTGCCTTCCGGTATGCACTGGGACTCATGCCGGAATATTTGTGGAAGCAGCGGCTGAAATACAGCAGATCCGAAAATCCCAGCTTCTCTGCAATTTCCCCGATGGAGAGAAGGGTCGTCTGAAGCAGGCGGCAGGCCTGCTCCATGCGAAGCATGTTGTGGTAGGCCTGCATGGTAACCCCCTGCTCTTTCTTAAATACTGCCGCCATGTGTTTGTAGCTCAAGTAAAAATGTGCTTCCAGATCCTCTGCCCGGAAGGGCTCGTTCATATGATCTTTCAGATAATTACAGATGCGTACAGACAGGGACCGAGAGTCGGAGCGGGAAGAGGCATTTGCAGTTTGGCTATAAAATCCGATGTCTGACAGCAGTGCGAATAGACGTGCATTCTGCGTCCATAGATGACCTGCATCTGCGGAGTGGGCTGCCTCGGTTAGGGCAAAAATTTGTTGCTCGATGTCGGTGCCCTGCAATTGGAACAGTTGCTTGGGCAATGGCATGGAATCCGAAATCAAATGATATTCTTTTACTGCAATGCCGGTGGAAACTGTTTCAGGGTGGGCTATCGGAGAATCCAGATAAAAGTGGACAAAGTGCCAGCGGGTGCCCCGGCTAATCTTGTATTTTCCGTAGTGATGGACGCCGGCCTTTAAGAACAAAAGTCCGCCGGCTTCTACGTTGTAGTCTATATCATCCTCTGTCACATAGATTGCTCCCCCCACAACATATATCAGAACATGAAAATCCAGAATGCGGTCTGCGTGTAGAAAATCTTCCGGTGCCACCAATTTGTCACATCCATTGATGACCGGCATACTGTTGTTCCATAGAATCAGTTCGTGCATGACTTACTCCTTGCTGGTTTGTTTTTCTGGCAGTACTGACAGTTACAGAACATGTGGAATCATCCGAAAACTGCCATCCCTAAAACTGACGTATAAAATGATTGGCGATAACTCCACCTGTCGTGAAATTCATCACGTGTAAAACAACATATAAAACATATAAAACAATTGACGATAATTGTCCATATATAAAAGAAAATATGATATATAAATAGAAAAATATAGGAGTATAATACATATACAGGGGCAAAATGTCAATAGCATCAAAAGACTAGGATAAATGGAACAAAAACAAATGGTTCAAATAAATCATGGAAATATCGTACAAAGCAAGGAGGAAAATCATGAAACAATCACACCAGATCAACCAGAAAGCATATAAACCTGCGGGAGGCTTCATTGGTCATTACCAGCGCTTGATCAAGGATGTCGTCATCCCGTATCAGTATACGGTTCTCTGCGATGAGGCGGAGGACACGGAAAAAAGCCATGTTATTCAGAATTTCATCAATGCCGGGCATGCCCTTCGCGGAGAGGATACGGGCGACGGCTTTTACGGCTGGGTATTTCAGGACAGTGATGCAGCCAAGTGGATTGAGGCGGCGGGATATTCTCTCAGCATTTTTCCGGACAAAGAGCTAGAGGCTACGGTGGATGCCGTCATTGATCTGATTGCGGAGGCGCAGGATGAGGACGGCTATCTGGATACCTATTTTACCATCAAGGAGCGGGAGCACCGCTGGCAGGATCTCCACGAGGCACATGAATTGTATTGTGCGGGACATATGATGGAGGCGGCGTGCGCTTATTACGAATCCACAGGGAAGGATAAGCTCTTAAAGGTTATGCAGAAAAACGTAGCCCATATTTATCATGTATTCATTGAAGAAGGGAACGCGGGCTATCCGGGACATCCGGAGGTGGAGCTTGCTCTGATGAAAATGTACCGTCTGACAAAGGACCCGAAATGTCTGGAACTGGCCAAGCACTTTGTGGATGTCCGGGGCGTGGATGCTGATTTCTATGAGAAGGAGGCAAAAAGGCGTGACTGGACCATCTGGGGCAATCATTTTGAGGATAAGGAGTACGGACAGTTCTATGCGCCGGTGAGAAAGCAGAAGGATGCGGTGGGCCATGCGGTGCGGGCGGTCTATCTCTATACCGGAATGGCAGACGTGGCAACGGAGACCGATGATGAAGCGTTGTTTGAAGCTTGCAGGACTCTCTGGAACAGCATCACAAAAAAGCGCATGTACGTAACCGGCGGCATTGGTTCCACAGTGCAGGGGGAGGCGTTTACCAAGGACTATGATTTGCCGGGGGATACCGCATACGCGGAGACATGTGCGTCCATCGGGCTGATGTTCTTTGCATCCAGGATGCTGGAAAAAGAGACGGACAGACGTTATTCTGATGTGATGGAACGCGCGCTTTACAACACAGTGTTAGCCGGAATGCAGTTAGATGGAAAACGCTTTTTCTACGTGAATCCGCTGGAAATTGTTCCGGGAATCTCCGGTGAGGCCGTAACCCATAAGCACGACCTGACTCAGCGTCCGAAGTGGTACTCCTGTGCCTGCTGCCCGCCAAATGTGGCTCGTACCCTGTCCTCCATCGGAAAATACGCCTATGGAGAAAACGAGGGCACTGCTTTTTGTCATCTGTTTATAGATGGAGAGGTCTCTTTTGAGAACGGGCTGCACATCGCCTGTGAGACCGGCTATCCGTACGAATTTGAGATTTCCTACCGTGTGCTTGCAGGCGGTAAGACACTGGCACTCCGTATCCCTGGCTGGAGCAGGAAGAACAGCCTTCTTCTCAATGGAAAAAGCGTCAGTATCCCGGATGGCGACGGAAGCTGGAAGGCAGACGGACGGACGCTCACGCTGCAGAAGGGATACCTGTATGTTCCGGTACAGACCGGGGATGCGCTTTCCCTCATGCTGTATGACGCTCCTTATTATGTGTACCCGAACACAAAGGTTCCGCGGCTCAGTGGATGTGTGACAGTCATGCGGGGGCCGTTGGTCTATTGCTTTGAGGGGAAAGATAACGAGAATGATGTGCTGTCCCTTTCTTTGGTTGAGGATGGAAAGATTACGGTTCGCCCTTATGATAAAACACTCTTGGGAGGTACGGTTGTTCTAGAGGCAGAAGCGGTCCGAACTGTGACGGGGAACGAATTGTATTCCATGGAGCAGCCGAAGCACCTTCCGTGTACGGCGGTTGCTGTGCCGTATTATACCTGGGGTAACCGGGGGGAGAATCAGATGCGGGTGTGGATGCCGGCACGGGGAGAATAAATTGTAATTTGATAAAGAATCCGCTATACTATGTGTATTGAAATGGTATAATGAATTTTTTGGGAAACAAGGAGCGTGACGATATGACCTATAATTTCGATAAAGTAGTGGAGCGGAGAGGAACCGGTTCTCTCAAATGGGATGTGCCACAGCGGGAGCTTCCCATGTGGGTGGCAGACATGGACTTTGAGACGGTGCCGGAGGTGACGGAGGCGCTGATGCAGCGGGCGGCTCAGGGAGTATTCGGCTATTCCATCATGCCAAAAGAATGGGAAGAGAGCTATGTGAACTGGTGGAAAAAGCGGCACAATTTTGAAATCCATCCCAACTGGCTGGTGTTTACCACGGGGGTTGTGCCGGCCATCTCCAGTGCGGTGCGCAAGCTGACGACACCGGCGGAGAAGGTAGTGGTGCAGACACCGGGTTACAATATTTTCTTCAACAGCATTCGCAACAACGGAAGAGTGATCGTGGAAAACCATCTGCTGTATGACGGAAATGAGTATACCATGGATTGGGATAAGCTGGAGAAACAGCTTTCGGATCCACAGACGACCTTGATGATCCTGTGCAATCCACACAATCCAGTCGGTAAAATATGGGACAAAGAAACCCTTGCCAGGGTTGGTGAACTATGTTCAAATTATGGCGTTACCGTAATTTCTGATGAGATTCACTGCGACCTGACAGCACCGGGCAAAGAATATGTGCCCTTTGCTTTTGTGAATGAGACCTGCAGGAACATCAGTGTGACCTGTATCGCACCCACCAAGACCTTTAATCTGGCGGGAATCCAGACCGCGGCTGTTTTTGCCGCGAATCCGCAGCTCCGCCATAAGATGTGGCGGCAGCTCAACACGGATGAAGTGGCAGAACCAAATGCTTTTGCCATGTGTGCAACCATTGCCGCTTTTTCCCATGGGGAGGCGTGGCTGGATGAACTGCGGGAGTATGTGGAGGAAAACAAGCGCTACGTGACGGAGTATCTGAAGGAGAATATTCCGCAAATCCGTCCGGTAGCGTCGGAAGCCACCTATCTGATGTGGCTGGATTGTCGTGCCCTGACGGAGGATTCCAATGCCTTTTACCGTTTTATCCGGGAGGACAGTGGGCTGTATCTGGCGTCCGGGCGCGCCTACGGAACCAACGGAGATGGTTTCATGCGCTTGAATGTAGCGACCCGGCGTGCGCTGGTGAAGGATGGCATGGACCGGCTGGCGGGAAGCGTGAAAGCCTGGCAGCAGAGATAGAAAAAGAAAATGGAATCGGATTAGGAGAGCTTCATCTGCTTGGCAGGTGGAGCTTTTTCTAGTTCGCGCGCCATGGGCGCGCTCTAACGGGTGCAAGTCCCGAACATGCCCAGG
>CAMBLG010000014.1 GCA_945868435.1 uncultured Lachnospiraceae bacterium | reverse complement strand
GGAGTACCCGTACATCCTTGCAAGTTTTCCGAATTCCTATTATGAAAAGAACATGTGGTATACCAAGCAGAGAAAGGATGGGAAGTATGAGACAGCTGCCCAGGTAACGGATCGTATGTGTGCAGAGGATCGAGACCTGATCTGTGATAAAGTAAGAGAAAACCTGGAGCTTCGATTGAATGTAAATTACAAAAAGACTTTTACCTCTTCCTGGAAGACAGCTCTTGCTAATACTTACTATAGTCCCGAGAGCATGACGGCCGATATTAACAATTATGTAAAGAAGGCAAAAGCAAGAAAGGTTGTAGTGGAGAGCTCCAAAATTGTTGTGGATCCGTCCACCTTGTGGAAAGACCAGGGAACCGGAAGCTATTATGTCCGCGTGTATGCAACCTTTAAGGTCAAGAGCGGCAGTGTTCCATCTGCCAAGAGCGCAAAACAAAATGAAGTCATTTTCGGAAACTATACAGCAATGAAAGGACTGGAGAACCATAAGACGGTTACTTATTGTGATGAGCTGGAAATCAGCGTTTCTGGAAATCCAAGCAATCAACGCATCTATATCTACGGATTAACGAATGATGACTTAGCTAATTACTTCATAGCAAACTAATTGATAATGCAGTTTGAGAGCCGGCGGTTTCCGGCTCTCAATTTTTTTGCCCCTCTTTTCTTGACTTTTTGCCTGGGGTTGTGACTATGATGGAGAAACTAGGAAAGGAGGTTATGTATTTATGTTTCGGAAAAGCAGGGAGAGTGCGATCTGGCGGCCGCACAGGTGGCGTTTCCTTCCGGTGTTCTTTTTTCTTGTGATGACTATTGTCCTGTCTCATCCGCCGGATGAAGTGCATGCGTCTAACGACGTTGTTGCAGATGTTGATGATACGACTGGGGAGCTCACCTTTGTTTTAACTGCCAAAAAAGCTTCCTCATCCAAAACGCCGCACTGGAAGACCATAGGATTCTATGTGTCGAAGAAGGCAACCGGGCAGAATGGTGTTGCGGGTACAACAGCTTCAAAATGTGTGTTTTAGCAAATTAAACTACAGTAGTATAGTTAGAATGCAAATAGATACTGGCGTGGAGATGGTTATTTTTGATAAAACTAAAAGCAGGGATAGAATGGTGGATTTTGATAAAATAAAGTATATAAATAATAATCCGTTATATGTTTAAGGCAGGCGTTACACGCCTGCCTTGAGTTAAATGTCTAGTCAAAATAATTCAGATCGGAGATTACATGGTCCGCAGGTACACCCAGATCCACAATGTTTCCGTCCTTCACATGAAGATATCCCTTGCTGCCGTCCTTGCCTCGGACGAGAATCCATTCTTCCATGTCTGATCCCATGAAATATACTTTGGTATTGGCTGCGATGGTGGTTGTGCCGGAGGCATCGTCCATGGACAGATGCACCGGAAGATCCTCGTACAGGGTGTGACTGTTACCCGGCAGAAGCTTGTGCCAGTAGTAATCCTGGTAGACAATCTCATCGTCGTCCAATCGCCAGTATCCTTCCAGATATGTGGTCTCAATCAAGTCCATGCGAACCCTTCCCGTAATGTTTCCAAGCCCGTCAAAGCCGTTGGGACCGCCGGTCTGATCCGTGAACGGAAATCCGCCGACTTCACCCAGCAGAGAGAGATTGCTGCCGTCATATCGGAAAAAGTAAGTGACAGGATCATCACTCGGGCCGTAATCCAGAATCGCAATCTCCAACGAGTCATCCATTTCCGAGATATCGGTTATGTAAAATGCATCTGTAACCGGAGATGCCATGTAAACCATGTCGCTGATGACATAGGTGTGTTTGTCTATGGTGAGCTCGCATTTATAGTCCCAGTCACCCAAAGGCTTTACCT
Organism: uncultured Lachnospiraceae bacterium; assembly: GCA_945868435.1. Classification (GTDB taxonomy): domain Bacteria; phylum Bacillota; class Clostridia; order Lachnospirales; family Lachnospiraceae; genus Roseburia. The sequence continues at coordinate 63,826 of CAMBLG010000014.1, read as the reverse complement.
TGTAGGAAATCTTGTTGGCTTTGCCGTTTCCTGTCAGGTCTGCCTTGGCGGTGTCGGAAGTGCTATAGGTTTTCGGGTAAGGATGAGCCTTGTTGTAATCTTCGATCGCGTCAAGGATCAGCTCCAGATTATCCAGCTCCAGTCGACTCAGGGCATGATCATCAAATTCACTGGTCGGAATGGTTCCATCATACCAGCTGCAGCGGTCAAAGTACATCTGCAGATAGGAATTGGTAAACTGTCTGCCGTGTCGGGCGAAGAGTTCATTTTTGGCAATCCACAGATCATTGCCCGACAGGTTGGCAAGTGCTATGGAATCCAATGGTAGAATATTGCTGGTTGGAAGAATGTATTCCTCTGCGTCCAAGTGAAGATCAGAAGCAGTAATCTGAACGGACGCTTTCAGTTCCTCCACCTGTCCGCACATGCTGCCATATTCGTCTACGATGTCCTCCTGACTGACATCACAAGCCACATCCGTGGGCTGCATCAGATAGTAGAGCACACCATCATCGGTGTAGGCAAGAAGTGTCTCGCCGGCGCCATAGTACCAGTATTCATTACTGCGCTGAAAACCGCAGATGAAGCCAAGCCCTTCCTCTTTCTCGTAAGAGGCCTTCTGAAAAATCGAAAATCCGTTATCCTGATCAACAATGACGCACTTGTCAGCCCATCCGCGCGGCAGAGTGACGGATATTTCCTGCCAGGAATAGTGAGAATCCTTTGGAGCGGTGGCAGTAGCTTCCTTCCCCTTTTTCTTATCTATAGCCTTGTTGTCGGATGTATGTTCCTGTTGGAGTGTTTCCGTGCCGGACGGTACAACATCGGAATGATTGCTGCAACCGGTAAAAAGCAGTAGCCCTGCGGTCAATAAAAGTATCACATGTTTTTTCATATAAATCTCCTCCTCCCAATAATTTCCGTCATGCGTTCTCGTGAATATACGAGGTGGGGTTCTGAATAGATACTTCTATTGTATCAGTAGAACGGAAGAGATGCAACCGAAAGGAAGAGACGGGTGAATTCTTAAATCATCTTCATTTTTCGAAATATTTATTGTAATCCCGAAAATCTCTGTTATAATCAATTATAGGACATTTAGCCGAATTAAGGGAGATTTTAGGTGAAGATAAAACGACTGATCATGGCAATGCTTCTTGTTTTTTCACTTGTTCCTCTGTATATATTTGGCAGCGTAATGATCGCTTCTACTCAGAGAAACTTTGAAAAAATGGAAAGTGATAATCTGGAAGCCTTGAGCAATACTATTATTATGAATATCGAGTCCTATACGGAGAACCAGAGACTGACAATGCTTCAGGTTGCGCAGACAAAGTCTGTGCAGCAGGCGGTGAAGGCTTCTATTGATGGAACGTTGGACCCTGAAAGTACCTACTATGATTATATGGAAGATGTGCTGCAGGAGAGCAGAGAGTATGCAGAATATGTTGTGTCTGTATCTATTGTCGATGTGAATTATAAAGTAGTCGGCTCTACCGAGAATTTTATGTTGCAGGAGAGCAGTACGCTCAGAAATGTATCCGCAGATATATTGAATCAGGATTTCTATCTCGGCCGCGTGTATACCCGTGAGTTTGATGATGGGGAAAAGCGTGTTGTGCTCGCCTGCCAGAAAATCTATTGCGATGAGGACTGTATCGGTTTCGTTCTGGCGGAGATCGATACGACATACTTTGATATGCTTCGCTATCACACTACACTTACCAAGAATGATATTATCTGTATCAAGGATCGGTTTGACGAGGTGATTACAGCAGGCAGGTTTGGAAAGAAATCCTATTCTGAGAATGCCCACGAAGTGACAGAGTGCGAGGAATACAAGGAGAAGTGGGATGCCATCAATCGCAACACCAATTCCAAGGGAAGCATCCGGTTTGAGGCGGACGGCGTGAAATATATCACGTATTATTCCGGAATTGAGAATTCTGACTGGTTGATTCAGGTCACGGTGAACATGAGTAAGCGCAATGAGACTTCCTCGTCCTTCATATTGATAGGCGTGTTGTCGCTTGTCTGCGTAACGCTCGTCCTCTTTGGCGCCAATTATCTGCTGACCCGCAAGATCACACAGCCAATCGACCGGATTGGGGGCACATTATCGGAGGTGCAGGAGCGGAATGACTATTCCATGAGAATTCATGTGGATAAAAACGGAGAGCTTGGACAAATTGCTGAACAGATCAACATGCTTCTGGAGTGCGTCGAGCACCAGACCAGACAGGAGAAGCAGAAGCAGAAGCAGTTGGAGAAGGACGTGGAGCTGGATCCGTTGACCGGTATCCTGAACAAGAAGGCTATCCATGAGGATATGGAGGAGCTTGTAAGCCGTGCGTCGGAACTTGGTATCGAGATTACAATTGGTTTTGTGGATGTAGATAATTTCAGGGACTTTAATACAAAATACGGACATCAGATTGGTGATGAAGTGTTAAAGCATGTGGCGGCAAGTCTGAGAAAAGCGGTTCCGGGTGTTGTAGGCCGAAACGGAGGAGATGAGTTTATCTTCTGTATGCTCAAGCGTAGGATCAGTGACAATCTGAATCTGGTCATGGATGCCTTCTATTCCGGTTTGAAGGAGGGGGTGACACTGGAAAGCGGAGAGGTTGTGTCAGTAACCTGCAGTGTCGGAATTATGTGTGCCAAAGGAGAGCATCTTGCGATGAAAGAGCTTGAGAAGGGCGCTGACTCCGCCATGTATGAGGCTAAGAATAGTGGCAAGAACACCTATCATATTATTACGAATGATGAAAGCAAATCACTGTGATGGAGGTAGGTTGTGACTACGTTACGATTTATTTTTCAATACATAAAAAGGCATAGGTTACAGTACATTCTGGGGATTATTACTCTGTTTATCGTGGACATCGCGAACGTTTTTATTCCAAAGATGACAGGTAACATTACCGATGGACTGAAAGCCGGCAATATTGATTGGGCAGGGATTACACATTACCTGCTCATTCTTTTTCTGTTGGGTCTGACGCTGGCAGTCGGACGGTTTCTGTGGAGATACTTTCTGTTTGGAGCATCCCGTTCCATCGAGAAGGAACTGCGCAATGATATGTTCGCGCATCTGGAGACAATGGATGTGGAATTTTACAATCAGAACAAGACCGGAGATCTGATGACGCGTTTTACCAGTGATCTGAATTCCATTCGCATGGCTATTGGCATGGCGGTCATCTGTGTGTTTGATGCGGTGGTCATGTCCGCCATGGTAATCGTGCAGATGATGCATTACGTGGATGTCCGGCTGACGCTGATGGCGGTCATTCCAATGCTGTTCATTCTGTTTGGGGAACTGTATTACGGCAAAGTGATCATGGGGCGCTTCAAGGCAAGACAGGAGGCGGTGTCAGACCTCACGGATTTTGTGCAGGAAAGCTTTTCCGGGATTCGCGTGATCAAGGCGTTTGTGCGGGAAAAAGCGCAGCGTTATGCCTTTGCCAGAGAGAATCAGAAGAACCTGGAGAAGAATTTGGACATCGCCAGAATGCAGTCGCTTGTGATGCCTCTTCTAGATGTGATCATCGGTCTCTCCAGTCTGATCACGCTACTGTTCGGAGGCTATCTTGCGGTGAACGGGCAGATCAGTCTGGGAAGATTTGTGGCGTTTAACCAGTATATCAATATGCTGGTGTGGCCGATGCTGGCCTGCGGGGAGGCTGTGAATATGTTTTCCATGGGAGGAGCATCTTTAAAGCGTGTCAAGGCAGTCTTTGATGCGGAGCCTGAGGTGAAGGATCCGCAGAATGGGGACGAAGGAATCCGGGCAGCGGAAGAAGTGCCGTCGCAGGAACAGGAGATTGCCGGTCATATTCGATTGGAACACCTGACCTTTACCCATCAGGACAGCAACGAGCCTGTTTTGAATGATATTACTTTGGATGTCCCGGCAGGCACCACTCTTGCCATTGTCAGTAAGACAGGCGGAGGCAAGTCAACTCTTGTGAATCTCCTTCTGCATCTGTACAACACAAAGCGCGGTATGATCTTCATCGACAACCGGGATATCAACGATATTCCTCTGAAGGAGCTCAGGGAAAATATCGCCTATGTGCCACAGGATAATTTTCTGTTTTCCGATACACTGCGGTCCAACATATCCTTCGGCGTGGAGGATGAGGACATGGAAGAGATCGTTGCGGCCACAAAGGCGGCCTGCATTCATGACAGCATTGCGGAATTCCCGGATGGATATGAGACGATTGTGGGAGAGCGGGGCGTCACCCTGTCCGGAGGACAAAAGCAGAGAAGCTCCATTGCCCGGGCACTGATGAAGGATGCACCGATTCTGATTCTGGATGATGCGCTTTCCGCCGTGGATACGGATACAGAGGAGCAGATTTTGGAGAATCTGAAAGTGAACCGACGGGGAAAGACAACAATTCTCATTGCGCACCGTGTATCAACGATACAGAATGCGGACCGGATCATGGTGCTGGAGGATGGAAAGGCGAAGGAGATCGGCAATCACGAGGAACTGATGCGGCAGGATGGAATCTACCATGGGATGGTGGAACAGCAGCAGTTGGAGGCCGTCCATGGGGAAGCGGTCCGTGCGGCCGGCTTTGCGGAGCAGAAGGGAGGAAAGCAGTTATGAAGCGATTACTTACCTACTTAAAGCCCCATATATGGACCATGACCTGCGCAACGCTTCTGGTGCTTCTGATTATTGCAGTGGAGCTGTACCGCCCCATCATCATCGGCGACGCCATCGATCAGTATATCAATAATCCGGCGCTGACGGCGGATGAAGCATTCCGTGGACTTTTGCTGGCGGCCGGAGTCTATCTTGTAATGCTGCTTCTGGGTTTTGCTTTCAATGCATTGGATACGTGGATGCTCCAGAAGATGGGACAGAAGATCATTTACCGCATGCGTGAGGAAGTGTTTACCCACATCCACAGTTTGTCCTTGAGCTTCTTCAACACCACACCGGTGGGAAAGCTGGTGACCCGCGTGTCAAATGATACGGAGGCGGTGAATGAGCTGTTTACCACCATTCTGGTGAAGCTGTTCAAAAATGCGGTGAAGATCATCGGATATGCCATTGTGATGGTGAGCATCAGCCCGCGGATGGCGTTGGTGTCTTTTGCACTGCTTCCGGTGGTGGCGGCACTGACCTTTTTCTTCCGGTATCTTTCCAGAAAGGCGTATCAGCTTACGAGAAACCGGATCACGGAACTGAACACCTTTTTGTCGGAGCATTTGTCGGGTATGAAGCTGATCCAGATCTTTGCCAGGGAAGAGCAGAAATATCAGGAATTTGAGCAGCGGTCTGAGGATCTGTACAAGGCGAACTGGCGGGAGGTCATGATTTTTGCCACCTTCCGTCCTCTGATCTACCTGTTGTCCGTGGTGGCAATGGTGCTGGTGATCGGAACCGGGAGCTACGGGGTATTGCATGGAACTCTGTCCATGGGAACCCTGTTCATCTTCATCACTTATATCAGCAATTTCTTCGAGCCGATCCAGGAACTGGCGGAGCAATTCGGAACTCTGCAATCCTCTTTGGCGTCCGCGGAAAAGGTGTTCAGTATTCTGGATGAAAAGCCGCAGATCGTGAATCCGGCGCATCCGGTTCCGGTGGACATCAAGGGACGAATCGAGTTTCGCCATGTGTGGTTTGCCTATGAGGATGAGGATTACATTTTAAAGGACGTGAGCTTTGTCATTGAGCCGGGAGAGCGGGTGGCGTTTGTGGGAGCCACCGGAGCGGGAAAGTCCACGATCCTGAATCTGATCGGGCGGTATTTTGACATCCAAAAGGGCGAGATCTTAATCGACGGAGTCAACATTCTGGACATCGACAAATCGGTGCTTCGGACGGCAATCGGTCAGGTGCAGCAGGATGTGTTTATCTTTACGGGAGATATCAAGAACAACATCTCTCTCTATAACGAGGAGATTACCTTAGAGCAGATCAAGCAGGCGGCCCATGTTGTCCATGCGGACACCTTCATCGAGAAAATGCCGGGCGGCTACGATGCGCCGGTAACGGAGCGTGGCAGTACGCTCTCTGCGGGACAGAGGCAGCTTCTATCCTTTGCCCGGACTCTGGTGTATGATCCGGCGATTCTCGTGCTGGATGAAGCTACCGCCAATATCGACACGGAGACGGAAAGCCTGATCACAAAGGCACTGGAGGTGCTGATGGAGGGACGAACCACCATCATGGTTGCCCACCGCCTGTCAACCATCCAGCATGCGGATAACATTATCGTGCTGGATCACGGACAGATCATGGAGAGCGGCACGCATCAGGAACTCCTGCAGCGAGATGGCGTATATAAGAAACTATATGATCTGCAGCTTCTGGCAGAATAGTTTTTATTTGTCTTGCATTTTGAAAATGAAAGTTCTATAATACTTTGGGCTTGAGGGATAAGTGACAGAAGGATAGGAAAGAAAGTGTACATAATATCATGGAGACGAAGGAGAGAGATTACTTTTTTGACAATTTAAAAGCGGTTCTGATTTTTCTTGTGGTGTTGGGACATTTCCTGCTCCCTATCCACGGACGGAATTATCTTGTGGTTGTGAAGCGTTTGATCTACGTGTTCCACATGCCGTTGTTTGTGTTTGTATCCGGGTATTTTGCCAAGCGCATCTATCGGGATGGGCAGTATAATTATAAAAAGATTTTGTACCTGATCAAAGCGTATGTGATCTTCGTAGTGGCAATTCAGGTAGTATATGCCGCGTTTGGATACCGCAGCTTTTCTGAGATCAATTTCTTTACCCAGAGCGGAGCCCCCTGGTATCTGTTTGCCATGGTCGCGTGGTATCTGATTATTCCGCTGATCAGGAACAGCAAGCCTCCGGTGGTGCTTCTATGCAGTGTCATTCTTGCGCTGATTGCAGGATTTTTTAAAGGAATCGGTGATTTTCTCTGCCTGTCGCGGATTCTGGTATTTGGCCCGTTTTTCTTTTTGGGATACTATCTGGATTCTGCCGCATTGCAAAAGGCGTTGACACCATCCTTCCGAAGGTGTGTGGTTCCGGCCGCCATTGTGATCTGTCTGGCGATTCTCATATTTGGGCCGGGGCTTTATGATGAACTGGAGATGGTATATGAGAATATTTCCTACTACGAGCTGGATTCATACTGGAGCGGTCCGTTTGTAAGGCTTTCGCTTATGATAGCAGCCTTTGTGATTTCCTGGGCGATTATGTTTTTTATTCCGAAGAAGAAAACGCAGATTTCCTTTATCGGACAGCATACGATGCCGATTTACATGCTGCATCGTATGGTCAGGGATGTGCTCCGCTTTACGGGAGTCTATGAGTATATGAGCGAGTGGGGCGCAGGCGCGCTGGTGGTTTTCATCTGCGCCAGCATCTGTGTGACCTATGCGCTTGCCAACGGAAAAGTGGCGGACTTTATGAATCGGCTGCTGGAACTTAAGGTTGTAAAGTCCAAGCGTTTGATGGGTAAGAACAAAGCATGAAATAAAGTGTGAGGATAAAACAAAAAAGGGATGTCATAATGGCATCCCTTTTCTCTTTATGTTTCGATGTGTTATTTGTTGTTGTTCTTTGCAAGCTCCTGCATTTTCATTGCGCGAACTTTAAGCGGAAGTCCGAACAGGGTAATGAAGCCCTCTGCATCATGGTGATCATACTGGTCACCGGTCGTGAAGCTTGCCAGTGTCTCGCTGTACAGAGAGTATGGAGAAGTTGTACCGGCTTTGATGATGTTGCCCTTGTAGAGCTTGAACTTCACTTCACCGGTCACATACTCCTGTGTGGAGGTGACAAATGCCTGAATGGCCTCGCGGAGAGGAGTGAACCACTTGCCTTCGTATACAACCTGAGCCAGCTTGTTGCCCATATCCTTTTTCACTTCCATGGTAGCGCGGTCTAAAACAAGCTCTTCCAGCTGATCGTGTGCCTCCATGAGGATAGTTCCGCCCGGTGTCTCATAGACGCCACGGGACTTCATTCCAACGACGCGGTTCTCTACGATATCAATGATTCCGATTCCGTGCTTGCCGCCGAGACGGTTGAGCTCTCTGATAATATCGGATACTTTCATTTTCTTACCGTTTACGCTGGTAGGAACACCCTTTTCAAAGGTCATAGTTACATATTCTCCCTCGTCCGGAGCCTTTTCCGGAGATACGCCCAGCACCAGAAGGTGATCATAGTTTGGCTCGTTGGCAGGATCCTCCAGTTCCAGACCTTCATGGCTGATGTGCCACAGGTTACGGTCACGGCTGTAGCTGGAGTCGGTAGAGAACGGAAGATCAATGCCGTGTGCTTTACAGTACTCAATCTCTGCCTCGCGGGAATCCATGCCCCAACGGTCGTCACGCCATGGAGCGATAACCTTGATGTCCGGAGCCAGAGCCTTGATACCAAGCTCAAAACGAATCTGGTCATTTCCTTTACCGGTAGCACCGTGGCAGATGGCAACAGCGCCCTCTTTTCTGGCAATCTCCACCAGCTTTTTTGCGATACCCGGACGTGCCATAGAGGTTCCCAGCAGGTATTTGTGCTCGTATACTGCCCCGGCCTGTACACATGGCATGATGTAATCGTCAGCGAACTCATCGATGATGTCTTCAATGTATAATTTGGATGCACCGGACAGCTTGGCTCTCTCCTCAAGTCCGTCCAGCTCCTCGCCCTGTCCGCAGTCGATACAGCAGCAGATGACTTCGTAATCGTAGGTTTCCTTCAGCCACGGGATGATAGCGGTAGTATCAAGGCCGCCGGAGTACGCTAATACAACTTTCTCTTTCATGTTTGAATTACGTCCTTTCTTCATTATTATTAAAGATTTACTATGTGTCATGGCCATCTAAGTTAGATATATTATGCGTCATAGTATTCAAAACTAAATTTACTATACATCATCCCCCTTTATTAATCAAGTGAAAAAATATACATAATTTTGCATAAATATACATAAATTTGTGGATATTTGCTATTTACGGATTCAAGACATTGTACTATATTATTGTATAGTAACTAATTCAGAACCCTTTATAACAATAGGAAAGAAGGATATCCAGATGATTAAAGTTGGAATTATCGGTGCAACCGGCTATGCGGGAGCGGAGCTGGTACGCATTTTAATGAATCATAGAGAGGCGCACATTGAGTGGTTTGGTTCACGCAGCTATATTGATGAAAATTATGCAGATGTCTATCAGAATTTCTTTGAACTGGTAGATGCAAAATGCATGGATGATAATATGGAAGAGCTTGCTTCCAGAGTAGATGTAATCTTTACCGCGACACCACAGGGATTTTTGGCAGGCGTGCTGACGGAGGACATCTTAAGCAAGGTCAAGATCGTGGATCTGAGTGCGGATTTTCGTATTAAAGATGTAGCTACCTATGAGAAATGGTACAAGATTGAGCACAAGAGTCCTCAGTTTATCGAGGAGGCGGTCTACGGTCTCTGCGAGATCAACCGGGGACTGGTGAATGAGTCCACAAGGCTGATTGCCAATCCGGGCTGTTATACCACCTGTTCTATTCTTACGGCGTATCCTATGGTGAAGGAAGGGCTGATCGATCCGGATACGCTGATTATTGATGCCAAGTCCGGAACCTCCGGAGCCGGAAGAGGAGCGAAGACGCCGAATCTGTTCTGCGAAGTGAATGAGAGCATGAAGGCATATGGTGTCACCAGCCACCGTCACACACCGGAGATTGAGGAGCAGCTTGGTTACGCAGCGGGTCGTGAGATTCTGGTGAATTTTACACCGCATCTTGTTCCGATGAATCGTGGAATTCTGGCGACGGAGTATGCAACGCTTAAGAAAAAGCCGGACGGTACATATCCGACCTACGAGGAAGTGAAGGCGGTATACGATAAGTATTATGCAACAGAGCGCTTTGTCCGCGTGTTGAAAAAGGGTGTCTGCCCGGAGACCAAGTGGGTAGAGGGCAGCAATTATGTTGATGTAAATTTTGTGATCGATGAGCGCACCGGGCGTATCGTCATGATGGGAGCTTTGGACAATCTGGTAAAAGGCGCTGCGGGGCAGGCTGTGCAGAACATGAATCTGCTGTTCGGACTGGATGAGGCGGAGGGCCTCAATATGGTTCCGTGCTTCCCATAGGAGACAGATAGCTAGGAGGATTAGATATGGCAGCACAGGAATATGAGATCCGGGTTATGACGGAGGCGGATTATGACGAGGTGTACGAACTATGGATGAGTATTCACGGGTTTGGAATCCGCTCCATCGATGACTCGAGAGAAGGCGTTTTACGCTTTCTCAAACGGAATCCGACAACAAGTATGGTGGCAGTGGCAGAGGGACGGATCGTCGGAGCAATCCTCTGCGGGCACGATGGCAGAAGGGGCTGTTTCTATCATGTGTGTGTGCATGAGGACTACCGCAACCGGGGAATCGGAAGAGCCATGGCGGGGGCGTGCATGCGCGCTTTGCAGGAGGAACACATTAACAAAGTGAGCCTGATTGCGTTTAAAAGCAATGAGCTTGGCAATCATTTCTGGAAGGGTGCGGGCTGGACCTTCCGGGATGATCTGAACTATTATGATTTTACGTTGAATGATGCGAATATCACGCATTTTACAAGATAAGAAGGACTCCCTGTGAGCCGGTTATGAAAGTGAGGAAAAGATGGGTAATCAGAACATGGAGAAATGGTTGGAAAAAGCAGAGGTATTGATCGAGGCATTGCCTTATATACAGCGTTTTAACCGCAAGATTATTGTGGTAAAGTATGGCGGATCCGCCATGGTGGACGAGGACTTAAAGAAGCAGGTCATTCAGGATGTGACACTTTTAAAGCTGGTTGGATTTAAGCCGATCATCGTGCATGGCGGAGGAAAGGAGATCAGCCGCTGGGTGGAAAAGTCCGGAAAGGAGGCTGAGTTCGTCAATGGTCTGCGCAAGACCGACGCGGAGACCATGGAGATTGCGGAGATGGTATTGAACCGTGTGAACAAGTCACTGGTGCAGAAGGTACAGGAGCTGGGCGTTCTGTCTGTGGGTATCAGCGGCAAGGACGGCGGTCTTCTGAAGGTGGAGAAAAAGCTGTCGGGCGGTCAGGATATCGGTTATGTCGGCGAGATCAAGGAAGTGAATCCGAAGATTCTGTATGATCTTCTGGAGAAGGATTTCCTTCCGATTGTGTGCCCGATTGGTATGGACGATAAGTATGAGACATACAATATCAATGCGGATGATGCGGCCTGTGCCATTGCCCGTGCGGTGTCGGCGGAAAAGCTTGCATTTTTGACGGATATTGAGGGCGTGTACAAGGATCCAAACGACAAGGATACCTTAATTTCAGAACTTACGGTTTCTGCTGCAAAGGAACTGATCGGAGACGGCTATATCGGAGGCGGCATGCTGCCGAAGCTGAACAACTGCATTGACGCCATTGAGCATGGCGTGTCCCGTGTACATATTCTGGACGGCAGAATTGCACACTGCCTGCTCCTTGAAATCTTTACAAACAAAGGAATCGGAACCGCAATTCTAGGTGATTCCGAGGAGCGCTTCTATCATGAGTAAGCCAATTTCATACCCGGCTGAGTGAATATCATTTAAGAGAATATCGCTTAAGCATAAATGAATTTTGCATCTATCAAGCAGTAAGGAGAACAACCATGAAAACACAGGAATATATCAATACCGCAGAGAACGAACTCCTGCACACCTACAACCGTTTTCCCCTGGTTCTGGACCACGGAGAAGGTGTTCATCTGTATGACACCGATGGAAAGGAGTATCTGGACTTTGCGGCAGGAATCGCGGTGTGCGCACTGGGGTATGGAAACAGGGCCTACACAGAAGCCTTGAAGAAGCAGGTGGACACATTGCTTCACACCTCAAATCTGTATTACAATGTGCCGGTGATCGAGGCGGCACAGAAGGCCCTAGCGGCCAGTCAGATGGACCGCATTTTCTTTACGAACAGCGGAACAGAGGCAATTGAAGGAGCAATTAAGGCGGCCAAGAAATACGCATATACCAGAGATGGACACGCAGGCCATGAGATCATTGCCATGCAGCATTCCTTCCACGGGAGAAGCCTGGGTGCTTTGTCCGTAACCGGCAATGCCCACTATCAGGAGCCGTTTGAGCCTCTGATGCCGGGCGTGAAGTTCGCGGAATTTAATAATCTGGACAGTGTGAAAGCACAGATTACGGATAAGACCTGCGCTATTCTCATGGAGACGGTTCAGGGAGAAGGCGGAATTTATCCGGCAGAGAAGGATTTCTTGGAGGGCGTGCGCGCGTTGTGCGACGAGAATGATATTCTGCTGATTCTGGATGAGATTCAGTGTGGTATGGGACGTACCGGTCAGATGTTTGCCTGGCAGAATTACGGCGTGAAGCCGGATATTATGACCTGTGCCAAGGCGTTGGGCTGCGGCGTGCCCGTGGGTGCATTTTTCATGACCCAGAGAGTGGCAGACAAGTCGCTGGCACCGGGGGACCACGGTACGACTTATGGCGGCAATCCGTTCATAGGTGCTGCGGTATCAGCTGTCTTTGATCAGTTTGAGGAATTGCAGATACTGTCTCATGTAAATGAGGTGGCACCGTATCTGGCAGAGAAGCTGGATGCTCTGGTGGAAAAATATGATTTTTTGACTGCCCATAGAGGTATGGGACTGATGCGCGGTCTTGTGTGCACGATCCCGGTTGGACAGGTGGCGAGCAAAGCGCTGGAGAACGGGCTGATTGTCATTACGGCAGGCTCGGATGTGCTTCGGTTTGTTCCGCCGCTCGTCATTACGAAAGCCGATGTGGATGAGATGATTTTGCGTCTGGAAAAAACATTTTCTGATTGCCATTGAAATATACTTGTAAAATTTGTAATAAATCGTTAAAATAGAGAATGCATCAAGGCTCCTTCCAACAGAGTCTGTAATAAGTATTAGGAATGTATGGAAGGAGATTCGGTATGAAGAATATCGGTAAGTTATATGTATTCATTTTGTCAGGTATGTTGCTGGTGGGCTGTGGAAAGCAGACTCAGTCGTATCTGGAAGTTACACAAGAGAGCGAAGCGCACTTCGAGACGGAAGAGGCGGACACACAGACCGTGCAGGCGAAAGAAGAGGATGGACATATTCTCATTTACGTCTGTGGTGAGGTCAATTTTCCCGGTGTGTATGAGCTTCCGGCAGGGAGCAGAATCGTGGATGCTGTGGATGCGGCAGGTGGATTAACGGATGAGGCAGGACAGGATTACTGGAATCTGGCAGAGCTTCTCTCCGATGGACAGATGATCTGTTTTCCGACGGAGGAGGAAGCAAGGGAAAGGCAGGAGTCAGCCGGTGTCGCTGGAACCTCCGGAGCAGGAGTACAGGAAGATGGCAGAGTGAATATCAATACAGCCACGCTTGAGCAGTTGATGCAGCTTCCCGGAGTGGGACAGACGCGGGGAGAGGCAATTATTGCATACAGACAGGAGCATGGCGATTTTTCGAGTGCGGAGGATATCATGAATGTATCCGGGATTGGAAGCGCACTCTATGAGAAGATGAGAGACTATATAGCGGTGAAGTAAGGCAGAGGTGTAAGATGGCAAAAAAGGTTCTCGTAGTAGACGATGAGAAGTTGATTGTAAAGGGAATCCGTTTCAGTCTGGAACAGGACGGAATGGAAGTGGATTGTGCATACGATGGGGAAGAGGCATTGAATATGGCCAAAACCAATGTGTATGATATGATTCTTCTGGATATCATGCTTCCCAAGATGGATGGGTTTGAGGTCTGCCAGGCAATCCGGGAATTTTCCGATATGCCGATTGTCATGCTTACCGCAAAAGGCGATGATATGGATAAGATTCTGGGACTGGAATACGGCGCGGATGACTATATCACAAAGCCTTTCAATATTCTGGAAGTCAAGGCGAGAATTAAAGCCATTATGAGAAGAACTTCGGGACCGAAGGAGAAGCCTGTGAGCAGTTCGGTGATCGAGAAGGGAGATCTGCGCCTGGATCTGGACAGCAGAAGACTGTTCATTCTTGGCAGGGAGGTCAACCTGACGACCAAGGAATTTGATCTGTTGGAGCTCCTTGTGAAAAATGAAAACAAGGTGTACAGCAGAGAGAATCTTCTTGATCTGGTCTGGGGAAAGGATTATCCGGGAGATGTGCGTACCGTGGATGTGCATGTGCGCCGACTTCGCGAGAAGATCGAGTCCAATCCGAGTGAGCCGAAATATGTGCACACCAAATGGGGTGTCGGCTATTATTACAACCAGAAGTAATATGGGAAAGGTTGCGGTTACATGCAGAAAAATACGAAGTTTTTCCAGTTTATAAAAAGTCTAAAATTCCGTTTGATTCTTTTGATTCTGGTGATTGCGATTCTGCCAAGTCTGATACTCTGTATTGGGGTGCTGAATTCCTATGAAGCACGGGCAGTGTCCATTCGCGAGAGTGAGATTCTAAGTCAGGCCAAGATTCTGGCGAATCAGATTGCGACAAGTGAATATATGGATAAGGGAAGCTCAGAAGCCAATATCATTCAGGCGCAGATCAGTCTGCTTACCACCATCTATGATGGGCGCGTGATCATTGTGGATGACAATTTTAAGGTGTACCATGATACCTATAATCTGGATGATAATAAGACGATCATTGCGGAGGAGGTTATCCGGAGCTTTCAGGGACAAGAAGTCACCAATTATGACGAGGAGAATCACTACATTGAAATGACGATTCCGATCATTGATCCCGATGATACCAGCAGTACGGTGCAGGGCGTCATGCTGATCAGTGTTTCTACGGATAATATTGTGCTGAACCATGGATATCTGAGCCAGGTTGCGACCATCATACTTGTGATCGTTGTGGTGGCAACAGTATTTTTCGGTATCCTTGTGATTCTGTATTTTATGAAGCCCTTTGGAAAACTGTCCGATGGAATCGCTGCAATCAAGGAAGGATATGGGGATGATGCCCTTCAGGTGAACGATTATACGGAGACTGCACTGATCTGTAAGCGTTTTAATGAAGTAATCGGGCGCATGAAGATTACGGATGAATCCCGTCAGGAATTCGTATCCAACGTGTCTCACGAACTGAAGACGCCGCTTACTTCGATGAAGGTATTGGCAGATTCTATCAACAGCATGCCGGATGCACCGAAGGAACTGTATCAGGAGTTTATGGAGGATATTACCAGCGAGATCGAGCGGGAGACCAAGATCATCAATGATCTCTTGTCATTGGTAAAGATGGACAAGTCTGCGGCGGATCTGAATGTGACTTCTGTGAACATCAATGAGCTGTTGGAGCAGATATTAAAGCGGCTGCAGCCCATCGCGGACAAGCAGCAGGTTGAGCTTGTGTTGGAGAGCTTCCGGCCGGTGACGGCGGAGGTGGACGAGGTAAAGCTTACGCTTGCCATCACAAACCTTGTGGAGAATGCCATCAAGTACAATCGTGCGGATGGTGAGGGATGGGTACATGTGTCCCTGAACGCGGATCATCAGTATATGTATCTGAAGGTTGAAGATTCCGGCATCGGTATTCCGGAGGAGTCTTTGGATCAGATTTATGAGAGATTTTACCGTGTGGACAAATCACATTCCCGGGAGATTGGTGGAACGGGACTTGGACTTGCAATAACGAGGAATTGCATTTTGATGCACAGAGGTGCCATTAAGGTTCACTCAGTATTGGGCGAAGGAACGACCTTCGATGTGAGAATTCCGCTTAACTATATTGCATAGGAGAGATCATGAACAGAAAAGTGTATGTGATATTGCTCGGCCTTCTTGCCCTGCTCCTGTTGGGAGCCTGTGGAGGTGGCAAGGACAGAGAGGGATATGTTGTATTTTATCTGAATACGGAAGGAACCAAAATTGTTCCGCAGGAAATCGAATTGGAAAATACCAACGGAATTGCAATGGTGGAGGAGCTTCTTGCAGCGCTTCAGACACAACCGTCGGATGCGACGGTCCGTCAGACGATACCAACCAATGTTGAGGTGCTGGGGTATAAGGAATCCTCTTATCAGCTCACCGTGGATTTCAGTCAGGAGTACTATCAACTCAGCCCGACGGATGAGATCCTTACCCGGGCAGCCATTGCGAAAACGCTTTTGCAGGTGGAAGAATATTCTTACGTGATGTTCACGGTGGAGTCGCAGCCGCTGCTCAATTATAGCGGAGAGCTGGTTGGCAGCATGAATGCGGACACCTTTGTGGAGAATCCGGGCGGACAGATTAACGCCAGTCAGCAGACGACGCTGACACTGTATTTTGCAAATATGGATGGAACCGGTCTGGTGGAGGAGACGAGAGTTGTTCACTACAGCTCGAATATTTCCATGGAGAAGCTGGTGATGGAGCAGCTGATGGAGGGACCGAAGCAGAGCGGTGCCCAGAGCACGATCCCGGCCGAGACCAAACTGATCAATGTTTCCGTGGTGGATGGCATCTGTTATGTGAGTCTGGATGAGACATTTTTGAATCAGAATCCGGAGATTACGGAACAGGTGGTATTATTCTCAATCGTAGATTCTCTGACGGAACTGGGAAATGTTCAAAAGGTCCAGATATCCATCAACGGAGATACCAGCGGAAAGTGTCGTTACAACTATGATCTGGCGACCATGTATGAGGCGGACGAAAGTCTTGTACAGGGAAGTGAGACGATCGAGGAAACGACGGAAGAATGAAGTGAATAAGGAGTGTATGTGAGGAAGAGACCGTTTCTTTTGCTTGCGTGCATGTTTCTGGCAGGAGTGCAGTTTGGTGCCGGCAGGGCGTGGTATGCCCTGCCTCTTGCTATGGTGGTTGTCGTATATGCGAGACCATGGCAGGAAAAATCGCCGAGACGAGGTCTGATTTTTCTCCTCATTTTCACTCTGTTTGCAGCCGGCGCGCTGCGGGCGGAGAGTGAGTCGAGATTACAGGCATCTTATCTGCCGGAATTTGAAGATGGACAGCAGGTCCGTCTTGTGGGAGAAATTACGCGTATCGAGGAGAGGGAACGATGCGTTTGTTATCGTCTGACCGATTGTGTCATGGATCGGTCCAATGAGTATATGCCTTGTAATGATGTGTTGGCATATGCGTCTTCCGATGAATTTTCCATCGGGCAAATCCCTGTGATTACAGGAACAATTTCATTATTTGAACCGGCAGCCAATGAGGGTGGCTTCGATGTCCGAAGCTATTACCAGAGCCAGAAAATCGATTTTGGCGTGTGGGTGGATACGGTGGAAGCGGTACATGGAACCGGAAATCGTTATTCGAATTTTCTTATGCAGATTCGAAAGCGGCTTTCAGAAAGCATTGCAGGATGTCAAGGAACAGACGGAATCCTGCCTGCAATGTTGCTGGGGGAAAAGTCCCAGTTGAATGAAGAGATCAAATCTCTGTACAGATTGGCGGGAATAGGGCATATTCTGGCCATTTCCGGGCTTCATGTAACTATGCTTGGAATCGGATTGTATCGCCTGTTGCGGAGGTGTGGAGTTCGTTACGCAAGCTGTGCGGTGTTTGTGTCTTTTGTGATGCTGTCCTATGGCTGGATGACAGGCGGAAGTATGTCCACCTGCAGAGCTGTTGGAATGCTTTTGGTGTATCTTCTGGCGGATGTCCTGGGAAGAGGCTATGACATGTTAAGTGCACTGGGGCTGGTGATTATTGTGCTTCTGTGGGACAATCCTTTTCTGGTTCATTATTCCGGCTTCTGGCTCTCCGTGGTGGCAGTACTTGGCGTCGGAGTGACCGGACCGGTTCTGGTGGGGTGGAGCAACTGTTTCCATGAGCATTCATCTATTTTATATGAGGGGACCGGCATTGGAGAGAAGGCATTTGAAAGATATGCAATTGGGAGAAAGGCTGCTGAAAGGAAAAGAGATAAGAGCCGCGAATTCGGAAAGGATGAGGTTAGAAAGACTACTGTCAGGAGGCGTAGGGAAAAGTCATGGAAGGATAAATGCAGGGAGTCTTTTCTGATGGGGCTTGGCATTCAGATTACAATGCTTCCTCTTGTGGCGTTGTATTATTATGAACTGCCAATCTATGCACTTTTTTTGAATTCAGTTGTGCTAATGCTTGTGAAGTATGTTGTAGGTGTCGGCGGAGTGGCGGCAGTGGCAGGTGTTTGGTGTCTGGGGCTTGGAACAATCCTTATGCAGCCCTGTAACTGGATCTTGGGGCTGTATCAATGGGCCTGTGAACTAACGCTTTCACTTCCGGGGGCCCGCGTGATAACAGGATGTCCGGCGAAGTGGCAGATCGTTTTGTATTATATTATGTTAGGCATTTTTCTGTGGGTTCTGGCACGAAGAACAGAAGTCCTGAGAAAACAGAGAGAGGATAAGCAGGACAGATACGGACAAGGAAAGTTACAGGAAGAAAAACGGATTGAGTTGTTGAGAACAAGAGAGATCGGGGAGGAGTTACAGGAATCATTGAGGGGGAGAGGCTTGGAAGAGAAAAAAGAGGGAATGGTTGCGGGAATGTGCAGAAAGAGAGAAATGATTCTGGAAGGAAGACGGCAACTGATGGTATGCACATGGCTGATTTTTATGATTTCTGTGATTTTGTGTCATCCCATAGAGAAGGGAGAGGTGGATATACTGGATGTGGGGCAGGGGGACGGAAGTTATGTATGCACTGCAAACGGTACAACTATGTTTATTGACGGAGGAAGTCTGGATGTGCCCGATGTTGGAGACAACCGCATTTTGCCATTTCTGAAATACAAAGGAGTGAAAGGAATTGACTACTGGTTTGTCAGTCATACGGATCAGGATCATATCAGCGGATTGACAGAGGTGCTGGAAAGTGGTTATCCGGTTCGGCATCTGGTTTTTGCGGCTGCGGTCAGGGAAAATGAGAAGACAGTGGAACTGGCGGGGGTGGCACAGGAGGCGGGGACGAAGGTTGTCTATATGCAGGCAGGAGATGTGCTTGTGGCAGGCAGTGCCAGACTCCGCTGTCTGTACCCCACGGCGGGAGAACAGAGGGAAGACATCAATGAACTTAGTCTTGTACTCAGGCTGGAGGAGGATGGGAGTTCATGCCTTTTTACAGGGGATATCTCTTCCGAGGTTGAGAAGGAACTGCTGGCGATTGGTGCAATAGAGGAAGTGGATTTCCTCAAAGCGGCGCATCATGGCTCAAAGTATTCCAACAGTTATGAATTTTTGCAGGCATTACAGCCGAAAATTGTCTCCATATCCTGCGGGGAGAATAACCGTTACGGACATCCGGGGGAGGAGACTTTGGAGAGACTCAATCAGGTTGATAGTAAAATACTGCGAACTGACCAGAACGGCGAAATTCGTATAACGGTGAAAGCGTCCTATGTCGAAGCGAGTGCCATGCGGGGCATGGAGAAGCTATCATCAAAGAATATTTACCATCAACTGTATTGAATTTCTTTGTTGCACCGTGCTATAATTACAACAGATATTGCACATGGTAGAATGGGCAAAAAGGAGGGCATAACAATGGAATTGGTATTTGATGACAACCTGATTACAGGCAATGAACTGATTGACACGCAGCACAAGGAACTGATTTCGCGTATTTCTCGATTTGTGGCAAGCTGTGAGGCTGGAGAGCAGAATAAAGTTCAGGCTATCAAGATGCTGGACTACATGATGGATTACACAGAGTTCCATTTCGCGGAGGAGGAGAAGCTGCAGGAATCTGTGGGATATCCGGAGCTGGCGAAGCACAGAGAAAAGCATGAGGAATTCAAAAAGACGGTATCTGATCTGGAAAATATGCTGGAGGAGTCCGAGGGACCGACCGATGCATTTGTAAACCAGGTGAAGACAAAGGTTGTCGATTGGATTCTGTATCATATCAAAGCGTTTGACCGCTCTGTGGCAGAGTATATTACAATCAACGAAAAACCGCAGCAGTATAACTAAGTCATAATGAAGACAATTGATAACGACATAAAAGCAGGACAATTGAAGCAGGCCTATCTTCTGTATGGCGAGGAGTCCTACCTGATCCGTCAGTACCGGGATAAGCTGGTGAAGGCCATGGTTCAACCGGAAGATACTATGAATTTTTCCCGGTTTGAAGGAGCGGACATCAATCAGAAGGAAATCATTGACCTGGCGGAGACACTGCCTTTTTTTGCGGAGCGCAGACTGATCCTGATTGAGGACAGCGGTTTGTTCAAAAAAAGCGCGGAGGAACTTGCGGACTATATGGACTCAGTGCCGGATACCACGTATTTTATTTTCGTGGAGCAGGAGGTAGACCGCAAGACCAAGATGTATAAGGCGGTTAAGAAATTAGGTAATGCGGTGGAATTTGTGCGGCAGACGGATGAGACGCTGGCCCGTTGGGTGGAAGGCCGCATCCGAAAGAATGGCAAGAACATTACGAGGGATGCCTATAACCTGTTTGTCACCAAGACCGGCAGCGACATGGAGAATATGGACAAGGAGCTGGAAAAGCTTCTGTGTTATACGCTGGATAAGGATTACATTGATGTGGCAGACGTGGAGGCAGTCACGACGGAGCAGACCGAGAATAAGGTGTTTGACATGGTGGATGCGGTTGCCAACCATCAGCAGAAAAAGGCCTTTGACCTCTATTATGATCTGCTGGCATTAAAAGAGCCTGCCATGCGCATTCTCTATCTGATTACCAATCAGTTTCAACGCCTTATTGTAGTGAAGGCTATGACTAATCAGGGATTTGGGAATAAAGACATCGCAAGTAAGGCGGGGTGTCCGGAGTGGGCGGTGAAGAAATACCAGTCCCAGTGCCGTGCATTTTCCATGGATCAACTGAAGCAGGCCGTCCGTGATGGTGTCGGGTATGAGGAAGCAGTGAAGACCGGCCGGATGGGAGACACTATGGCGGTGGAACTTTTCATTACGCAGTACAGTAAAAAAGATTCATGATGTGAAAAAGAAAAGGTCTGGTGTGACGGGCACCAGACCTTTGTTCTTATAGGGTGATTTAATTAAGCAACACCGTTTACTAACTTTGCTAAACGGGAAACTTTTCTTGCAGCGTTGTTCTTGTGGTAAACGCCCTTTGTGCAAGCAGCTTCGATCACTGAAGTAGCGTTCTTAAGCTCTGCAGCAGCAGCAGCCTTATCGCCAGCTGCAACAGCAGCCTCTACCTTCTTAATAGAAGTCTTAACCTCAGATCTGATCGCTTTATTCTTAGCAGTCTTAGTCTCTGTAACTAAGATTCTCTTCTTAGCGGATTTAATGTTAGCCAACCTGTCCACCTCCAAATCCAATCATATTCTTCATTCTAACCTGCGGTGAAACAGACACGGACGCTTCATCGCAAACATACTAGAATATAATATGCCAAGCCGTTCGGTCTGTCAATACATATTTTTAAAAAAAGTGGGAAAATTGTTATTACATTATTAGAAATTCTGTCATACAAAGAATCCAGTCATATAAGGGATCCTGTCATGCACACAGGAACTGAAATTGGAATATAAGTGATTAGAAGCATAAAGGGGGGCTGTTAGTTTGCTGGAAGAAGCATATCCGATTCGGACGGATCTGGCACTGGAATCGCAGGAGAGGCTGAAGGAAGAACGGGGCACGGTAAAGGGCGTTCGGTTTCATGAAGAGAAGCGGGAACACGGCGTAGTAGTGAGCACAGTTGTCATCGAAACCGAAAACGCAGCGCATGCCATGGGGCGGCCAAAGGGCACTTATGTCACGATTGAGGCACCGGAGATGGTGGAAGAGGACGAGGGGTATCACCGTGATATTTCGCTGGAACTGGCCAGAATCATACGTCAGGTGCTTCCGCAGGAATCAAAAGAAAAATCCATGCGAGAGAGGGAAGGCAAACCGGTTGACCGGGAAATGGAAGAAACGGCACAGGATCTGGCGGATAAACTCAGACAAGGCCTGGATGTCTCTGTTCTGGTGGTGGGCCTGGGAAATCGAGAAGTCACACCGGATGCGCTTGGACCGAGGGTTGTGGATAACCTGTTTATTACAAGGCACATTATGAATGAGTTCGGGCGTTATGCCTTTTCCGATGAAGATGTGAGCAGAATCAGCGGAATCGTGCCGGGGGTCATGGCCCAGACCGGAATGGAATGTGTGGAAATTCTTCGGGGCGTTGTGAAGGAGACTAACCCGGATTTTGTCATTACCGTGGATGCGCTGGCGGCGCGAAATGTAAAGCGTCTGGGTCGGACCATACAGTTGACGGACACGGGAATTACGCCGGGCAGTGGAATCGGAAACCACCGCAATGCTATTAATCGTGAGAGCATCGGGGTTCCGGTGATTTCCCTGGGAGTGCCAACGGTGGTGGATGCGGCGACCATTGTTTCGGATGCTATGACAACGCTGATCGAAGCCATGTCGCTGGCGGATTTACAGGAACTGGACGAACGGGAACGGCAGGAGCTGGCGAGGGAGCTTTTGTCACCGCAGTTGAATGGATTGTTTGTGACACCGAAAAACATTGATGATTCGATCAAAACCTTGAGCTTCCTCATATCGGAAGGCTTGAACGTGGCGTTTCTCGGTAATAAGGAAGAATCCCAGAGCATATAATTCCTTTAGGCATCGCCCGAAAGAAACCCGCGGACGCTGCAGGGAAGGAGACAATGCATGAGAAATCGGCCGCGTTCGAAACGCTTTTCCGGCTATGGCCGCAATTGGAGTTCACATAGAAAAAGAAGCAGAAATCTGCTTCTTTTTGTTGTGATGATTCCGGTAATCATGGCCGGAAGCTGTCTGTATCAATGGGGAGGTATGCTGTGGGACGGAGTGGGGCTGGAACTGTCTGTCCGGTTTTACAACGGGGTACTTAATGTGTATATGCCGGGGTTTATGAGCACGCAAAAAGAGGGCGGCAATGGAATTTATAAAGATGTTACAGCGTCGGTTTACCCGGCAATAGGAGCAAACGAGACACTGCTGTGGTATGAATCGCAGACGGAGGATCTGGCGGATTATGAGAATCTTGCGGCACAGGAAAATGCCAGCGCACAGAAGATGATTGCAGAAAATGAAAACGCGAAAGAGAATTCCGGAAACAATTCAGATACTCCAAAGATGGACGAGAGTCTAGAAGCTGGGGAAAAAGAGGACGAGAAAGAGGACATCGCCTGCGCAGATGGGAAAAAGAAAACGATAAATCGGAAAAAGCTGCAGGATTTCGATTATCTGTTGCAGCATTTTTATCAGGTGGACAATACAACGACCATCGGAAGTGACAAGCTTGATGCGGAAAAACTTTTGAGCTATGATCTGACGGTGGACACGCAGGTGGACGGACCTCAGATTCTGATCTATCATACCCATTCCCAGGAGGGGTACAGGGATTCGGTGGAGGGAGATCCGTCCACGACGGTGGTGGGGGTCGGAGACTACCTGACGGAGCTTCTGGAGAAAAAAGGCTATACGGTGCTGCATGATACCGGAACCTATGATCTTCCGGACAGGGACCGCGCGTATTCCACGGCAGCTCCCTATATTGAACAAATTCTTGAGGAAAACCCGTCCATACAGGTTGTCATCGATCTGCACAGGGATGGGGTGGGGGATGATGTGCGTCTTGTGACGGAGCAGAATGGAAAAAAGATGGCGAAAATCATGTTTTTCAATGGGCTCAGCCATACCACAGCCATGGGCGATATTCCATATCTCAAAAATCCATACATAGAAGACAATCTTGCCATGTCCCTGCAAATGCAGGTCGCAGCAGCGGAATATTATCCGGATCTGACCAGAAAGATTTATCTGAAAGGCTACCGGTTTAACATGCATTTTTGCCCGAAGTCCATGCTGGTGGAAGTAGGAGCGCAGACAAACACGGTGGAGGAGGCAATGAATTCCATGGAACCCCTTGCTGATTTGCTGGATAAAGTGTTGTCTGGAAACAATAACTAAAATTTTTTGAGAAAGAAGTGAGGACAAACAGGCCGGAGTATGGTATCATGGAACATATATTAAGGGGGGATACTATGATTGATTACGCAGAAGGTACAGGAAAACAATACCATACAGGGGTTGGACCTGAGGACATAGGGAAATACGTGATTCTTCCAGGAGACCCCAAGCGGTGTGAGAAGATTGCAGCGTATTTTGATAATCCGGTTCTTGTGGCTGACAGTCGTGAATTTGTCACTTATACAGGAACACTGGACGGGGTGAAGGTCAGTGTGACATCCACCGGAATCGGAGGACCGTCTGCCGCGATTGCCATTGAGGAACTGTCCAAATGCGGTGCGCACACCTTTATCCGGGTTGGAACCTGCGGTGGAATGCAGGAGGAGGTGCTTGGAGGGGATTTGGTCATTGCAAGCGGGGCAATCCGCATGGAAGGGACAAGCCGTGAATATGCACCGATTGAATATCCGGCGGTGCCGGACGTATCTGCCATGAATGCGCTGATCGATGCGGCAAAAGAGCTCTCCATTCCGTACCATGTGGGTGTGGTACAGTGCAAGGATTCCTTTTTCGGACAGCACGAGCCGGAGGTCATGCCTGTGAGCTATGAGCTTCAGGACAAATGGCAGGCGTGGCTTCGGATGGGATGCCTGGCATCGGAGATGGAGTCGGCGGCTCTGTTCATTGCGGGAAGCTTTCTTCGGGTACGCGTAGCGTCCTGTTTTCTGGTGGTGGCAAATCAGGAGCGGGCATTGAAGGGTCTGCCCAACGAACAGGTGCATGACACAAGTTCCGCAATCCGGACGGCAGTGGAGGCTATCCGCCGGCTGATATTGATGTAACCCCCTTTTGACAATTCGAAATCCTATAAGGAAGGAAAGAGCAAGATGAAGGAAAGCGAACTGATCGCACTTGCTTTACAGGCAAGAGAGAAGGCCTATACGCCGTATTCCCATTTTAAGGTTGGGGCTGCGCTTCTGACGAAAAGCGGTAACGTATACACGGGGTGTAACATCGAAAATGCTGCTTATACACCTTCCAACTGTGCCGAGCGGACTGCCTTTTTTAAGGCTGTAAGTGAAGGAGAGCGCGAATTTGCTGCCATCGCGATTGTTGGCGGGGCAGAAAATGCAACGGAACTTGGTTACTGTGCTCCCTGTGGTGTGTGCAGGCAGGTGATGATGGAATTCTGTGATTACGACAGTTTTCAGGTAATTCTGGCGGCAAAGGAAAACGAGTATCAGGTGTATACGCTGCGGGAAATCCTGCCTATGGGCTTTGGTCCGAAAAATTTACAAGCATAATTTGTTTACAGGAGAAATGAGATGGAAATAGAAAAGATTCTTGGAATGGTAGACCATACACTGTTATTGCAGACCAGTACCTGGGAGGAGATTCAGGCTCTCTGCGTTGATGCGATGAAGTACGGAACGGCTTCGGTGTGTATTCCCCCATGCTATGTGAAGCAGGCGAAGGAGTATATGGGAGACCGGATGAAGGTGTGCACGGTAATTGGGTTCCCGAACGGTAATCATACCACTGCCACAAAGGTGTTTGAGACAGAGGACGCAGTGGCCAATGGCGCGGATGAGATTGACATGGTAATCAATGTCGGCATGCTGAAGGCCGGAAATGATGCGTATGTGTTGGATGAGATCAAGGCGATAAAAAGAGCCTGTAAAGGACGCCTGCTCAAGGTGATTATTGAGACCTGTCTGCTCACGGAGGAAGAGAAGATTCGTATGTGTGAGATCGTCACCGAGTCCGGAGCAGAGTATATTAAGACCTCCACCGGATTCTCCACGGCAGGAGCAACATTTGAGGATATTGCGCTTTTTGCAAAGCATATCGGACCGGATGTGAAGATGAAAGCGGCAGGCGGAATCTCTTCGCTGGAGGATGCCGAAAAGTTCATTGAGCTTGGAGCAAGCAGACTGGGCACAAGTCGTATTGTGAAGATTGTCAAAGAGTTGTAGACGGTTGGGAGAGCGTATGGCAAAAAAGTTTGAGCGTGTATTTGTAATTGTATTGGATTCCCTGGGAGTTGGGGCGATGGCAGATTCCGAAAAGTTCGGGGATGTGGGCGTGGATACTCTGGGTCACATTTCCGAGAGTGTGGAGCGGTTTGAGATTCCGAATCTGCAGAAGCTGGGGCTGGCGAATTTAAAGCCTCTGGTGCAGGTTGCACCGGTAGAGCACCCTGGCGGATATTATATGCGGATGAACGAAGCCAGCAACGGAAAGGATACCATGACCGGACATTGGGAGATGATGGGGATTCGTACCATGAAGCCCTTTATCACCTTTACGGAACATGGGTTTCCGGAGGAATTGATCCGTGAACTTGAGGAGCGTACCGGAAGAAAAATCATCGGCAACAAATCCGCCAGCGGAACAGAGATATTGGAAGAGCTGGGCGAGCAGGAAATTAATGAGGGAAAGCTGATCGTGTACACCTCCGCGGACTCTGTGTTACAGATATGTGGCAACGAGGAGACCATGGGGCTGGATACCCTGTACCATTACTGTGAGATTGCGAGAGAACTGACCATGCGGGATGATTGGCGCGTGGGACGCGTGATTGCAAGGCCTTATGTGGGAAAGCGCAAAGGAGAGTTCAAGCGGACAAGCAACCGCCGCGATTATGCCTTAAAGCCAACCGGACCGACGGTCTTAAATGCGTTAAAGGATGTCGGTCTGGATGTGATCTCTGTAGGAAAAATCAACGATATTTTTGTGGGTGAGGGAATTACGGAAAGCAACCATTCCGACAGTAGTGTGCATGGAATGGAGCAGACCATTGCCATTGCAAAGCAGGATTTTACCGGCCTTTGTTTTACGAACCTAGTGGATTTTGATGCGCTGTGGGGGCACAGAAGAAACCCGGCAGGCTATGCGGAGGAATTGGAGCGGTTCGATGAGAAACTGGGGGAACTGTTGTCTTTGCTGCGGGAAAAGGATCTTGTAATCATTACTGCGGATCATGGCAATGACCCGACCTACAAGGGAACCGATCACACAAGGGAGCAGGTTCCATTTCTTGCATTTTCACCTGCACTTCAAGGAAACGGACCGTTGGATACGGTGGATACCTTTGCGGTGATCGGGGCGACAATCGCGGAGAATTTTGGAGTTTCGATGCCGGAGGGAACCATAGGAACCTCTATTTTGGATACACTGATCTAGAAAGGGAGGCAACAGAATGAACCGATTTGTTGCTTATAATATGCCAAAGATTGAATTGCATTGTCATTTGGACGGATCCATGAGCGTGGATGTCATTCGGGAACTTCTGGCAAAAAAGGGAGAAAACTTTGAGGAGAAGGAACTTCTTACCATGCTGCAGGCTCCGGTGGACTGTGAGAGTCTTGCGGAATATCTGAAATGCTTTGACACGCCGATTTCCTGCATCCAGACCAAAGAGGGACTTCGCATAGCTGCGGAAGATTTGGCGATTACTGCGGCAAAGGAGCAGGTCAAGTATCTGGAGGTGCGTTTTGCCCCTTCCTTCTCCACCGCAGAGGGCTTGTCTGTCAGGGATGTGATCGAGAATGTACAGGAAGGCCTGTCCAGCGCGGAGCAAAAGGCGGATATCTACACAGGCATTATTGTGTGCGGTATGCGTCATCTGGATATGGAAACGAATCTTCGCATGTTGAAGGATGCAAGAGAGCTCTATGGATATGGGGTCGTGGGATGCGATATGGCCGGGGATGAAAAGGCGTTTCCAAATTCTCTTTATGCCGATTTTTTTGCGAAGGCAAAAGAGTACGGAATGCCGTACACGATTCACGCGGGCGAATGTGGAGACAGCGAGAATGTCAAAGTTGCAATTGAGCTTGGAGCAAAGCGCGTGGGACATGGAATTGCCATGGCCGGTCACGATGATCTGGTTCAACTGTGTGCAGACAGACGGATTGGCGTGGAGATGTGTCCTACCAGCAATCTCCAGACGAAGGCTATCCGGGAGTTCGCGGATTATCCCATTATGGAGTTCTATCATGCCGGTGTTCCGGTTAGTGTGAATACAGATAACCGCACGGTCAGCGGAACCACCTGCACGGATGAATACGTGCGTCTTACCGATGCCGGAATGATGAATGAGCGCATGAGTGAGCGCATTTACAGAGATTCCGTGGAGATGAGCTTTGCCAGTGATGATATCAAGCATAAGCTTTTGCAAAGCTATGATGAATTATTTATGATATAAGTTAGGAATTAGGAGAAAAGAGATGTCGATTGATCAGAGCAAAATAAGAAATTTTTGTATTATTGCCCATATCGATCACGGTAAGTCAACACTTGCGGATCGTATTATAGAGAGGACAGGGACACTGACCAGCAGGGAAATGCAGGCTCAGGTACTGGATAATATGGATTTGGAGAGAGAGCGTGGAATCACGATCAAATCCCAGGCGGTCCGCATTATATACAAAGCGAAGGACGGAGAAGAGTACATTTTCAATCTGATTGACACGCCCGGACATGTGGATTTTAATTATGAGGTGTCCAGGAGTCTTGCGGCCTGTGACGGAGCCATTCTGGTAGTGGATGCGGCTCAGGGTGTGGAGGCTCAGACTCTGGCCAATGTCTATCTGGCGTTGGATCATGACCTGGATGTCATGCCTGTCATCAACAAGATTGATCTGCCCAGTGCGAGACCGGATGAGGTAATTGAAGAGATTGAGGATGTGATCGGTATAGAGGCATCTGATGCGCCGAGAATATCCGCCAAGACCGGACTTAATATTGATGAAGTTTTGGAGCAGATTGTCACAAAGATTCCGGCACCTACGGGAGATGCGAACGCACCGCTTAAGGCACTCATCTTTGATGCAATTTACGATTCCTATAAAGGTGTTATCGTATTCTGCCGCATCATGGAAGGCTCTGTAAAGGTTGGCACAAAGATCCGGATGATGGCGACCGGCGCGGAGGATCTGGTGACAGAGGTGGGATACTTTGGCGCAGGTCAATTCATTCCCTGCGATGAGCTGTCCGCCGGAATGGTAGGCTACATAGCTGCAAGTATCAAGAATGTACGGGACACCCAGGTCGGTGATACGGTGACGGAAGTGGACAATCCCTGTGCAGAACCTCTGCCGGGATACAAGAAGGTTAACCCGATGGTTTACTGTGGAATGTATCCGGCAGACAGTGCCAAGTATCCGGATTTGAGAGATGCGTTGGAAAAGCTGCAGATCAATGATGCGGCGCTTCAATATGAGCCGGAGACCTCCCTTGCCCTCGGTTTCGGATTCCGTTGCGGATTCCTGGGGCTGCTTCATCTGGAAATCATTCAGGAACGTCTGGAGAGGGAATTTAATCTGGATCTGGTTACCACAGCTCCGGGTGTTATCTATAAGGTATATAAGACCAACGGCGAGATGATCGAGCTGACAAATCCATCGAATTTGCCGGATCCTTCTGAGATCGATTATATGGAGGAGCCTTTTGTCTCAGCGGAGATCATGGTGACCAGCGAGTATGTGGGGGCTATCATGAAGCTGTGTCAGGAGAGGCGCGGCGTGTACATCAGCATGGATTATATAGAAGAAACCCGTGCTGTGTTGAAATATGATCTTCCGTTGAATGAGATCATTTACGACTTTTTTGATGCGCTTAAGTCCCGTTCCAGAGGCTATGCGTCCTTTGACTATGAACTGAAGGGGTATGTGCGTTCCGAACTTGTTAAGCTGGATATTCTGATCAATAAGGAGATGGTGGATGCCCTGTCCTTTATCGTGTTCAAGGAGAGCGCCTATGAGCGGGGACGCAAAATGTGCGAGCGCTTAAAGGAAGAGATTCCAAGGCATCTGTTTGAAATACCGATTCAGGCCTCCGTGGGAGGCAAGGTGATTGCCAGGGAGACCGTGAAGGCGCTCAGAAAGGATGTTCTGGCGAAGTGTTATGGCGGAGATATCTCCCGCAAGAAGAAGCTTCTGGAAAAGCAGAAGGAAGGTAAGAAGCGTATGCGCCAGATCGGTACGGTGGAGATTCCACAGGAAGCCTTTATGAGCGTGCTGAAGCTGGATGAAGATTAATCTATGAAATATTTGGAGTTGTATATACACACGCCTTTTTGCGTGCGAAAATGCGAATATTGTGATTTCCTGTCCTTTGCGGCTGACAGCCGGACACAGGCACAGTACATCCACGCTCTGCTGGAGGAGATTCGTTTCTACGGAGCGTGCATGAGAGAATATCAGGTTTCTACCATCTATATTGGGGGAGGAACGCCCAGCTGGCTGGACGCGGAGTTGATTGTCTCTGTCATGGATACCGTGTATCGAAGTTTTTCTGTGACAGAGGATGCAGAGATTTCCATCGAGTGCAATCCGGGCACTGTGACGGCTGCAAAGCTTGCCGCATATCGCAGAGCGGGGATCAACCGGCTTTCCATCGGGCTTCAGTCCTGCAATAATGAGGAATTGAAGTTGTTGGGGCGGATCCACACCTATGAGCAGTTTCTGAAAACCTATGAGCTCGCAAGAAATGCCGGGTTTACCAATATTAATGTGGATCTGATGAGTGGACTTCCCTATCAGACTGCGGACAGATTTGCAGATACCCTGCAGCAGATCATCCGCTTAAAGCCGGAGCATGTGTCGGCGTACACACTGATCATTGAGAAAGGAACGCCTTTTTATGAGAAGTATAAGTTCGATGCTGTAAAGCAGGAGGCCGGCATGAAAACGGATATTCTTCCAACGGAGGATGAGGCTTACCGCATCTATAAACTCACGCAGCATGTGCTGAAAAAGGCGGGCTATGGGCAGTATGAGATCTCCAATTACGCGAAGCCCGGCTATGCCTGCAGACATAATATCGGATACTGGACCCGGGATAATTATCTGGGTGTCGGGCTTGGCGCAGCATCTATGATCGAAAATGTCCGTTATGCCAATACGCGGGATATTTATGCATATATCGAGAACTGTCGGAAACTGTGTATACTTCCTCAGAAAGCGTTTTTTGAGGAGGATTCACCGCTTTTACGGCAGGCGGAGGGCGACTGGTTTGGTTCGAATCTGCATGTGAGTACGGATATTCTGTCACGGAATGCTCAGATTGAAGAATTTATGTTTTTGGGTCTTCGCATGACGGAGGGAGTGACAAGGGCGGATTTTGAGAGGAATTTCGGTATGCCGGTGGAAGCAGTGTATCGCGAGGTTATTGAGGGACTAAAACGGGAGCAGCTTCTTCTGTCTGCAGAAGGGAGAATTTCTCTCACTGAACGGGGAATGGATCTGGCCAATTATTGTATGGCAAAGTTTTTGTTTTGATTTTGTAAAAACTATGAATTTAAAAAGAAGTAAACAAGAAAATCATAAAATAAATATAAAATTGGCACCAAGGTGTTGACAATAAAAACCCTTGGTGCTATTTTATTAACAGAAAGATATTAGCACTCCAATTAATTGAGTGCTAACAACGAGGGAGACGGATGGAAAACAAAAATTTTGAGTTAGACGAACGAAAAGAAAAAATTCTGGATGCGATCATTCGCAACTACTTAGAGACGGGTGAGCCGGTTGGGTCAAGAACCATTTCCAAGTACACGGATTTAAATTTGAGTTCTGCAACCATCCGAAATGAAATGGCGGATCTGGAGGAGCTTGGTTACATTATCCAGCCGCATACCTCAGCCGGCCGCATTCCTTCCGACAAGGGATACCGCTTTTATGTGGATCATCTGATGCAGGAAAAGGATCGGGAAGTGACGGAGATGAAAGAATTCGTCATTGAGAAGACCGAGAAGATGGAGCAGGTATTGAAGCAGGTGGCGAAGCTGCTTGCCAACAATACAAATTATGCGACACTGGTTTCCGCACCTGCTTATAATACGAACAAGATTAAGTTCATACAGCTGTCCCATGTGGACGATGAACACATTTTGGCAGTTATTGTTATGAATAACAATATGGTCAAAAATCAGATGATAGATGTGGAGAGTTCGTTGGATAATGAGACGCTCTTGAAGCTGAATCTCCTGTTGAACTCCGCATTGAATGGGCTTTCCATTCAGGAAATCAATCTTGGAACTATTGCAAAGCTCAAAGAACAGGCGGGAAGTCACAGTACCATTGTGGGAGAAGTGTTGGATGCATTGGCAAACGCTCTGAATGAAAATGAAGATTTACAGATTTACACCAGCGGCGCGACCAACATTTTGAAATATCCAGAGCTTTCCGGATCTGAGAGTGCAACCAATCTACTGTCTGCATTTGAGGAGAAAGAGGAACTCTTAAGTCTTGTGACCGAATCTCTGGCGGATCAGGAGAGCGAGACAGGTATTCAGGTTTATATTGGAAATGAAGCTCCGATACAGACCATGAAAGACTGTAGCGTTGTCACCGCGACCTATGATCTGGGCGAGGGCGTCAAAGGAACCATCGGAATTGTCGGACCGAAACGAATGGATTACGAGAATGTGATGGATAATCTGAAAAATCTGAAGTCACAGCTGGATGGCATCTTTACGAAGCCCAGGAAAGATGAAAAGTCATGAGCGTGCAGCGTGTATACTATGAGAAAGGTGGAATATGATGGAAGAAGAAATAAAGAAGGACCTTATGGAAGAAGAGGTTCAGGAAGAAAATACAGATGCAGTAGAAACAGATGCAGGAAAAACAGATGAAACAATGTCGGAGGATACTGCAACAGATACCGCCGCAGATGCGGAAAATGAGCCGGAGGAAGAAGCTGCTGATTCGGGCGAAGAGGAAGATCCTGACAAGAAGGACGAGACAGCAGATACAGATGGCAGGAACAAGAAAGATGGCTTTTTCAAAAAGAAAAAGGATAAGAAGGACGAACAGATTGAAGATCTGCAGGATCGCCTGAAGCGTCAGATGGCTGAGTTTGATAACTTCCGCAAACGAACCGAGAAGGAAAAATCCCAGATGTTTGACATGGGCGCAAGAACCATTATTGAGAAGATTCTTCCGGTGGTTGACAATTTTGAGAGAGGACTTGCGGCGGTGCCGGAGGATCAGAAAGAAGATGCATTTGTCACCGGAATGGATAAGGTTTATAAGCAACTTATGACAGAATTGGAGGCCATTGGAGTAAAGCCGATCGAGACAGAGGGAAAGGAATTTGATCCGGAACTTCACAACGCGGTCATGCAGGTGGAAAATGAAGAACTGGAAGCAGGGACCATTGCACAGGAACTGCAGAAGGGATATTACTACAAGGATACGGTTGTCAGACACAGCATGGTATCAGTAGTGAGTTAGAAGCGGTTTTAACACCCTGGGGTGTTGAAATATAGAACAAGGAAACAAATTTTATTCATATATCAGGAGGAAAAGAAAATGGGCAAGATTATTGGTATTGACTTAGGAACAACCAACAGCTGTGTTGCTGTTATGGAAGGTGGAAAACCTACCGTTATCGCAAATCAGGAGGGTGCAAGAACAACTCCTTCCGTTGTTGCATTCACCAAGAACGGAGAGCGTCTGATCGGTGAGCCTGCAAAGCGTCAGGCTGTAACAAATGCAGAGAAGACAATTTCTTCTATCAAGAGACATATGGGTACCGATTACAAGGTTGCCATTGACGACAAGCAGTACAGCCCACAGCAGATTTCAGCTATGGTTCTTCAGAAGCTGAAGGCAGATGCAGAAGGTTATCTGGGTGAGAAGGTTACAGAGGCAGTTATTACAGTTCCGGCATACTTTAACGACGCACAGCGTCAGGCAACCAAGGATGCAGGTAAGATTGCAGGTCTGGATGTAAAGCGTATTATCAACGAGCCGACAGCAGCAGCTCTGGCATATGGTCTGGACAATGAGAAAGAGCAGAAGATCATGGTATATGATCTGGGTGGTGGTACGTTCGATGTATCTATCATTGAGATCGGTGACGGTGTCATTGAAGTATTGTCTACCAACGGTGATACACACCTTGGCGGTGATGATTTTGATAACAAGATCACACAGTGGATGATCGATGAGTTTAAGAAAGCAGAGGGTGTGGATCTGTCTTCAGACAAGATGGCACTGCAGAGATTAAAGGAAGCAGCAGAGAAGGCAAAGAAGGAACTGTCTTCCGCTACCACAACCAACATCAACCTGCCGTTCATCACTGCAACTGCAGAGGGACCAAAGCATTTTGATATGAATCTGACCAGAGCAAAGTTTGATGAACTGACACATGATCTGGTAGAGAGAACCGCTATTCCGGTTCAGAATGCAATGAAGGACGCAGGAATTACCAATGCAGACTTAGGACAGGTACTTCTTGTTGGTGGTTCTACACGTATTCCGGCAGTACAGGATAAGGTAAAGCAGTTGACCGGCAAGGAGCCGAGCAAGTCATTGAACCCGGATGAGTGTGTAGCACTTGGTGCATCTATTCAGGGTGGTAAGCTTGCCGGAGATGCAGGTGCAGGCGAGATCCTTCTTCTGGATGTAACTCCGCTGTCATTGTCTATCGAGACCATGGGTGGTGTTGCTACAAGATTGATCGAGAGAAATACAACGATTCCTACTAAGAAGAGTCAGATCTTCTCTACCGCTGCAGATAACCAGACTGCCGTAGATATCAACGTTGTACAGGGTGAGAGACAGTTTGCCCGCGATAATAAGTCCCTTGGACAGTTCCGTCTGGATGGTATCCCACCAGCACGTCGTGGTGTACCGCAGATCGAGGTTACGTTTGATATTGATGCCAACGGTATCGTAAATGTATCCGCTAAGGATCTTGGAACCGGCAAGGAGCAGCACATCACCATTACAGCAGGATCTAACATGTCTGATGAGGAAATCGATAAGGCTGTAAAGGAAGCTGCTGAGTTTGAAGCACAGGATAAGAAGAGAAAGGAAGCCATCGACACAAGAAATGATGCAGATTCCTTCGTATTCCAGACGCAGCAGGCTCTGGATCAGGTTGGCGAGCAGATCGATCCGGCTGACAAGTCTGCAGTAGAGGCTGACATCAGCGCAGTAAAGGCAATTCTGGATGCACATCCGGAGGCTGATCAGATGACAGAAGCAGATGTTGCAGAGCTTAAGGCTGCACAGGAGAAGCTCACAGAGAGCGCACAGAAGGTATTTGCCAAGATGTACGAGCAGGCACAGGCTGCACAGGGCGCACAGGGTGCAGGTCCGGATATGAGCGGATTTGCAGGAGCTGCCGGTGCAGATGCCAACGCAAATGCAGGTTCTTCAGATGACGATGTAATTGACGCAGACTTCAAGGAAGTATAATACAAGGATAAGGTTATGGCAGAGAAAAGAGATTATTACGAGGTCCTCGGTGTCTCAAAGACAGCGACTGAGGATGAAATCAAGAAAGCGTTCCGCCAGACTGCAAAGAAGTATCACCCGGATATGCATCCGGGTGATGCTGAGTGTGAGGAGAAATTCAAGGAAGCGCAGGAAGCATATGCGGTATTGTCCGATGCGGACAAGAGAAGACAGTATGATCAGTTCGGTCATGCTGCTTTTGATGGTTCTGCCGGCGGAGGCGGATTTGATTTCTCCGGCATGGACATGAGTGACATTTTTGGAGATATTTTCGGAGATTTCTTCGGAGGTGGATCAAGGCGCTCCGGCAACACAGGGCCGTCCAAGGGAGCCAATGTCCGTATGAGCGTGCGGATTACCTTCGAAGAGGCGATATTCGGCTGTGAGAAGGAACTGGAATTTACTTATAAGGAGACCTGCGGAACCTGCCACGGAACCGGGGCCAAGCCGGGGACATCACCGGAGACCTGTTCAAAGTGTGGTGGTAAAGGTAAGGTTGTATACTCTACCCAGTCTCTGTTTGGCATGATGCAGAATGTACAGACATGTCCGGAATGTCAGGGCAGGGGCAAGGTAATAAAGGATAAATGTGCTGATTGCCGCGGAACCGGATACGTTGCCAAGAAGATCAGGAAGAAGGTAGAGATTCCGGCCGGTATCGACAATGGACAGTGCGTAAGAGTCCGGGATTACGGAGAGCCGGGATACAATGGAGGCCCAAGAGGAGATCTTCTTGTGGAAGTGATTGTATCCAAAAACAGTTCCTTTGAACGTCAGGATATGAATATTTTCTCCAATGCGTCCATTTCATTCGGTATCGCAGCCCTGGGTGGCGATATTCGGATTAAGACCGTGGATGGTGACATTATCTATACCGTGGCACCGGGAACACAGACCGGAACGCGAATTCGTCTTAAGGGAAAAGGCGTACCTTCCATCCGCAACAAGGAGGTGCGTGGAGACCATTATGTGACTCTGGTGGTTCAGACACCGACCGGGTTGAGCAAGGAGGCCAAGGATGCACTCCGCCACTTTGATGAACTGGCAGGAGGTTCTCTCTCAAAAGAGGGGGGCGCTCCGACAGGAGGCAAGGAGAAAAAGAAGGGCTTTATGGATAAGCTCAAAGAATCGTTGGATGACCTCTAAACAATAGAACCCCTCTTTCCGATATACACTTTAGTGCAAAACGCCTATGGATTTATACTACAAAATGTTGTATGATGTGACTGGTAGTGTAAGAAAAAAGAACCTATATCTAGGTTTTTGCGATAGAACTGATGTGTATGTGATATGAAGGAGTTGCGCAATGACGCTGGAGGAAGAACGCAGAGCATTAGATGAGCAGCGGCGCTCGCTGGAACGGGAACGCCGGGAGTTTACACGCAGAGTTGAGATAGAGGACCGCAGGCTGGAACAGCAGCAGCAGCTTTTTGAGATGAAGTTTAAGATTCTTGAGGAAGAACTGCAAAAGCTTGCAACCGAGAAGGCTCATGTGGAGAAACAGAAGGCATTTTACAGTCGTGTGACGGATTATGAGACGAACAGCCGCGCTTCGGAGCGTGCTGTCAAGGAAAGCAATATTGTAAAGGGCGAGTTGTTC
This sequence comes from uncultured Lachnospiraceae bacterium, assembly GCA_945868435.1. Taxonomy (GTDB): domain Bacteria; phylum Bacillota; class Clostridia; order Lachnospirales; family Lachnospiraceae; genus Roseburia. Next base: position 27,111 of record CAMBLG010000014.1, on the reverse strand, counting down.
TTCTCCGGAGTTGGAAGCAAGCAGTCTCTCAAAAAACGGTATAAGGATCTGATCAAGATTTATCATCCGGATAATCTGGATGGGGATACGGATACAATTCAGGAGATTAACAGCGAGTACGATAAGCTCTGTGCTTTGTATGAGATATAAGGCAACGTATGGGTGACTATACGTTGCTTTTTTGTTGTAAACTATGATATAATGTACGCGAAGGCAAAAGTGAGCATAGTATCAGACGGATGCAGATGCTTGCATCATGCAGATGTATGATATTATGCGAGCGCGCCCGCGATCACGGAAAACCAACGGTTTTTCGTGATTTTGCCGAAGAAATTGCGTATGCGTTTTTCGGATAGAATAACGAACTGGGAGTTCAACGGGGAAAGAGGATAACATATGGATAGACATAGTCTTGTAGAAGAACTGAATAAGGCGTTCCGGGAGGATGACAGAATCCGCAATACAGAGGATACTACGGATGTGGAGTACCGCGAGGATACCAACACGCTTCTTGTGAATGAGCAGACGACTTACAACGTGCTTAAGGAAAAAGAACAGGAGATTCCGAAAATGAGTGAGGAAGAGTTGTTCGGACGGCTTTTGAAGGAGCGCAGACAGTAGAACCTTAGAAGAAAACGAAAGGTAATCAGGCAACATGAAATGGAAAAAATACACGATCGAGACCACCACGGCAGCAGAGGACTTTATGAGTCCTATGCTGATGGAGCTCGGCATTGAGGGTATTGAGATTGAGGATAATATCCCACTCACGAAGGAGGAACAGGCAGATATGTTCATTGACTTTCTGCCGGAGCTTCCGCCGGATGAGGGAATCAGCCATGTCAGCTTTTATGTAGAGGATGACGGCTCGGACCAGACAGCGCTGTTAAAGCAGGTGAAGCGAGGTCTGGAAGAATTGCGTGCTACGGTTGAGGTGGGGAGCGGTATCATTTCTTCCTCCGAGACAGAGGATTTGGACTGGATTAACAATTGGAAAAAGTATTTCTCTTCTTTTTACATCGATGACATTCTGATCAAACCTACATGGGAGGAGTTAAAGGAAGAGGACAAAGATAAATTCCTGATCGAGATCGATCCGGGAATTTCTTTTGGTACGGGAAAACATGAGACGACACAGCTGTGTATCCGTCAGCTGCTCAAATACATTCGGGGAACGTCAGCTGCCAATCCGGTTTGTGCAGACCCGAAGGTTTTGGATGTGGGATGTGGAAGCGGTATCCTTTCCATTGTTGCGTTGAAGCTTGGAGCGCGGGCTGTTGTGGGGACGGATCTGGACGCAGACTGCATGACTTCCACCCATGACAATATGATCGTCAATCATCTGGATCCGGCTCTCGGTACGTTCTATGTCGGAAATCTTATTGATGATGAAGAACTGCAGCAGAAGGTCGGAACAGAGGAGTACGACATTGTTGTTGCCAATATTCTTGCGCCGGTCATCATTGCCATGGCACCGGTCATTCCCGCCCGCCTGAAGAAGGGTGGATACTTTATCACGTCCGGCATTATTGATTTTAAGGAAGATGAGGTAAAGGCCGCTATTGAAGCAGCAGGACTTCAGGTTGTGGAAATCAACCATCAGGGTGAGTGGGTCAATATAACTGCCCGGAAAATGTAGAGTATGGAACGAATCAGGACAGATCGGTAAGGGGGACAAAGGATGTATCAATTCTTTGTGCCCGATGAGAATATCGGGCAGGAGCGGATACGGATTACCGGGGCTGATGTGAATCATATCAGTCATGTACTTCGCATGAGACCGGGGGAGAAAATCCGTGTAAGCGGGCAGTCGGATCAGGCTTTTTTCTGTCATATCGAGGAAATAACGGATGACGAGGTCCTTGCAGTGATTGAAGAGCGGGATGAGCTGGGAACGGAGTTTGCCAATAAGGTCTATCTGTTTCAGGGCCTTCCCAAAAGCGATAAGATGGAGTTGATCATACAGAAGGCAGTTGAACTGGGGGTGTATGAAATCATCCCGGTAGCCATGAAGAATTGTGTGGTAAAGCTGGATGACAAGAAGGCTGACAGTAAGGGGAAACGCTGGCAGGCCATAGCGGAGAGTGCGGCAAAGCAGTCCAAGCGGACCATCATTCCCAAGGTGTGCAGGCCCATTTCTTTTCAGGAGGCATTAGAGAGGGCGAAGGAGTTGGATGTGGCATTGGTCCCGTATGAGAATGAGCGGGGGCTTGCGGCTACCAGAGAACAGATCCGGTCAATTCCCAGAGGGGCAAGCATCGGTATCTTTATCGGACCGGAGGGAGGCTTTGCACCCGAGGAGATTCAGACTGTCGATGCAGAGCAAATGCATCGGATTTCTCTTGGGAGAAGAATTCTTCGGACGGAGACGGCTGGACTTGCAACGCTATCTATGTTAGTCTATGAGTTGGACGATTAAGGACAGGAAACGAGAGACAGATTATGGAAGCATATTTGGATAATTCTGCCACGACACGATGCTGCAGGGAGGCCGCAGATCTGATGGTGGAGCTTTTGACGCAGGATTACGGAAATCCGTCCTCCATGCATCAGAAGGGCGTTGTGGCGGAAAACTATATAAAAAATGCGGCAAAGCAGATTGCAAAGACACTCAAGTGCCAGGAGAAGGAGATCGTCTTCACCTCCGGAGGCACGGAGTCCAATAACCTTGCAATTATCGGAGCTGCAGAGGCCAACAAGCGGAGCGGCATGCATGTGATTACTTCCTGCATTGAACACGCCTCCGTGGCGAATACCATGGGGTGGCTCGAAGAACATGGTTATGAGGTGACGGTTCTTCCGGTAAATCGGGAGGGAATCATTTCTCTGGACGATCTTAGGGCGGCAATCCGGCCGGACACGATCTTAGTCTCACTTATGCAGGTGAATAATGAAATTGGTGCGGTGGAACCCATTGAAGAGGCGGGCCGGATCATTAAGGAAGTAAATCCCGGAACCCTGTTTCATGTAGACGCTATTCAGTCTTATGGGAAAATGCGGATTTTTCCTGGGAAAATGCATATTGATCTGCTTTCCGTCAGCGGGCATAAGATTCATGGTCCGAAGGGAAGTGGTTTTCTGTATATAAAAGATAAGACGAAGATCAAACCGATTTTGCAGGGTGGTGGGCAGCAGAAGGGCATGCGCTCAGGAACGGAAAACGTTCCGGCCATTGCCGGTCTTGGTGCGGCGGCAGAGGCAATCTATACGGATTTTGACCGGAAAATAGAGAATCTGTATTCCCTGCGGGAATATTTTATCGGGGAAGTGACGAAGATTTCCGGTGTGACAGTTAATGGAAGGTGTGACAGACAGAATGCCCCCCACGTGGTGAGCGTCAGTGTGGAAGGCGTGCGGGCAGAGGTGCTTCTGCACACGTTGGAGGACAGGGGAATCTACGTGTCGGCGGGAAGCGCATGTTCTTCCAACAAGCCGGCCGTCAGCGCAACCTTGAAGGCGATCGGTGTGAAGCCGGAGCTTTTGGATTCGACGGTGCGCTTCAGCTTTTGCGTCAATACCACAAGAGAGGAACTGGATTATGCAATTGCTGTGATGCAGGAGGTTATTCCTATGCTGCAAAAGTATACAAGGCATTAGAAGGAGCAGGCTATGTACAAGGCATTTTTGATCAAATACGCAGAGATTGCGATTAAGGGCAAGAACCGCTATCTCTTTGAGGATGCGCTGGTGCGCAATATTGAATATCAGCTTAAGAATGTGGATGGTAATTTTACAGTCCGCAAGGAGAATGGACGCATTTACGTGGAGACGGAAGGGGACTACGATTACGATGAGACAGTAGAAGCACTGCAGAGAGTGTTTGGAATCGTGGGAATCTGCCCGGTTATTCTGGTGGAGGACGAGGGCTTTGACCGTCTGGCCGAAGCGGTGGTAGCGCATGTGGATGAAGCGTATCCGGACAAGCATTTTACCTTTAAGGTGGATGCGAGACGGGCGCGGAAGAATTATCCCATGACCTCCATGGAACTCAATGCGGCACTGGGAGAGCGGATATTGGAGGCGTTTCCGGAAACTAAGGTGGATGTGCATCATCCTCAGGTGATGGTCTATGTGGAAATTCGTCCGATGATCAATATTTATTCCACAGAGATTCCGGGACCGGGTGGAATGCCGCTTGGAACCGCAGGGCGTGCCATGTTACTCCTGTCAGGAGGAATCGACAGTCCGGTGGCAGGATACATGATCTCCAAGAGAGGCGTGACACTGGAGGCAACCTATTTCCATGCGCCGCCGTACACCAGCGAACGCGCAAAGCAGAAGGTGATCGATCTGGCACAGAAGGTGGCAAAGTTTTCCGGACCGATCAAGCTGCATATCGTAAACTTTACGGATATCCAGTTGTATATCTATGAAAAATGCCCGCATGAGGAGCTGACGATCATTATGCGGCGCTATATGATGAAAATTGCAGAGCATTTTGCCAATGAAGGCAAGTGCCTGGGAATGATTACGGGTGAGAGCATCGGACAGGTGGCAAGTCAGACGATGCAGTCTCTGGCTGTGACCAATGAGGTGTGTACCATGCCGGTATACCGTCCGCTCATTGCCATGGACAAGCAGGATATTGTGCGGATCGCAGAGCGCATTGATACCTACGAGACTTCCATTCTGCCATATGAGGATTGCTGCACGATCTTCGTGGCAAAGCATCCGGTGACGAAACCGAGCCTGAAAAGTATTAAACGCTCGGAGCAGAAACTGGAGGAGAAGATTGATGAACTGATGCAGACTGCAATCGATACGACGGAGACGATTGTTGTAGAAGCATAGGAAACACAAAAGCCCCCTCAATCCTGAGGGGGCTTGTATGGTCTGTCATATTTGACAATTACTCGATGATGTATGGCTTAAGTACTTCCATGATCTCGTCGAGATCGGTCTCAGTGTGGATAGCCAGGTCAATCGGCTTGGATAAATCCAGACTGAAGATTCCCATAATAGACTTGGCATCGATCACATATCTACCAGAAATTAAGTCGAAGTCGAAATCAAACTGTGAGATTGCATTAACAAATGACTTTACTTTTCCTATTGAATTCAAAGAAATCTGTACTGTCTTCATAAGAAAACCTCCTTATAAGTATTACTCTATCATGATAGTAATGGTTTTTGGAGGAAAAGTCAATTGAATTAAAGGAGAAATTATGAAAAAAGCGGCACTTCACAACTTAGGCTGTAAGGTGAATGCATACGAAACCGAAGCAATGCAGCAGCAGCTGGAACATGCCGGATATGAAATTGTTCCCTTTACGGAAAAGGCGGATGTATATGTCATCAATACCTGCTCGGTTACCAATATGGCGGACCGCAAATCCCGTCAGATGCTTCATCGGGCCAAAAAGAAGAATCCTGAGGCTGTCATTGTGGCTGCAGGCTGCTATGTGCAGACAAAGGAGGAGGAGGCTGAGGCAGATGACTCCATCGATATCCTGATTGGCAACAATCAGAAGGGACAGCTGGTATCCCTTCTGGAGCTGTATTTCGAGGATCAGAAGCAAAGTCATATTGCAGCAGTGGCGGACATCAATCACGAGGAGCAGGTCTTTGAGGAGCTGGTTATGTCAAAGCCGTCGGAGCACACCCGTGCCTTTATCAAGGTTCAGGACGGGTGTAATCAGTTCTGCAGCTACTGTATTATCCCTTATGCCAGAGGCCGGGTGAGAAGCAGGGCGTTGGATCAGGTGATACAGGAGGTCCGCAAGCTTTCCTCCAATGGATACAGGGAAGTGGTTTTGACCGGAATTCATCTGAGTTCTTACGGTGTTGACTGTGGGGATAATCTGCTGCATCTGATTCAGGAAATCCATAAGATTGACGGTATTGAGAGAATCCGTCTCGGCTCGCTGGAGCCAAAGATCGTGACGGAGGACTTTGTCAGGGAGCTGGCTGGACTTTCCAAGGTGTGTCCGCATTTTCACCTGTCCCTGCAAAGCGGCTGTGATGACACCTTAAAGCGGATGAACCGCAAGTACACCACAGAGGAGTATGAGGAGGGCTGCAGACTGCTTCGAGCCTATTTTGAGCATCCGGCCATTACGACGGATGTCATCGTGGGATTTCCGGGTGAGACGGAGGAAGAATTTAAACAGACGGTAAACTTTTTAAAGCGGATTCACTTTTATGAGATGCACATCTTCAAATATTCCAAGCGTCAGGGAACCAGGGCGGCGGTGATGGAGAACCAGATCCCGGAGGAAAAAAAGACTGAGAGGAGCAATGTGCTTCTTGCTTTGGCGGATGTGATGTCAAAAGAATTCCGGGATTATTACCGGAATACCGTGCAGGAGGCCCTGATCGAGGAAGCACAGACCGTTGCTGGTAAGCAGGTGTATGTTGGATATACGAGAGAGTATGTAAAGGTGGCGGTAAGTTCGGATGAGCCTCTGGAAAATACCATGGTCAGTGGCATGATTACAGAGCCGATCGAGGCAGAAATATACGAGATGAAACGGTAGGAACAGGGAGAATCGATACAGACTCTGTTTTGGTAGTTGTATTTTTGGTCATTTTCGTTTAAAATAAATGAAACAGTGTGATTCGGACAAGACAGGTAATGCGGACTGCATTACATAAAGGACGGCAAATATGGAGAACTTAAATAACACACAATATTTTACTGTACAAAAGGAACCTGAACTTGAGGTGCGAGATGTCCTTAAGATTGTGTTTCAGGCTCTAAGTGAGAAAGGGTATAATCCGGTTAATCAGATCGTTGGATACATTATGTCCGGAGACCCGACATACATCACCAGCCACAATAATGCAAGAAGCCTGATCATGAAGGTGGAGCGCGATGAACTGGTGGAAGAGGTCTTAAGAGCATATATAAAGAATAATGCTTGGGAATAATTGGCGATGCGGATTTTGGGATTAGATTTTGGCTCGAAAACGGTTGGCGTAGCGGTGAGTGACGAGCTGCTTATCACAGCGCAGGGCGTGGAGATTATCAGGCGCAAGGCTCCGACCAAGCTGCGGCAGACGTTGGCGAGAATTGAGGAACTGGTAGGCGAGTACGATGTGGAGAGAATCGTACTTGGCTACCCTAAAAACATGAACAATACAGAGGGAGAACGCTGCGAGCGGACGAAGGAATTCAAAGAACTTTTGGAGCGGCGGACAGGGCTTCCTGTCATCCTATGGGATGAGAGGCTTACTACTGTTGCAGCTGACCGGTCCATGATGGAGATGGGAATCCGGAGAGAAAACCGAAAGGATTACGTGGACGAGATCGCGGCAATACTCATTCTGCAGGGTTATCTGGATTACTGCGCAATGCAGTAGATAAGGGGATTATTATGGAAAAAATACAGTTTACTGATCCAGAGACGGGAGAAGTGGCAGAGTTTGCCGTCGAGGAGGAAACGACGCTGAACGGAACCAGGTATTTACTGGTCTCAGAGGGCTGTGAGTCCGGAGACTGTGAAGCATATATTTTAAAAGAGATAAGTACGCAGGAGGAAGAAGTACTTTACCAGATGGTGGATGATGATGTGGAATTTGCTGCGCTGGCTAAGGTATTTTCAGAACTGACAGACGAGGAGACAGAGGTCACATTTTCTTAAAATGTGGATGAACGGATTGTTATGAAATGACGTGTCTGTGATGACAGATGCAAGGAATATCAGGAGGATTTATGAAGAAACAGGAAAAATCAAATAGCAGGCTCAAGATCATACCGCTGGGAGGTCTTGAGCAGATTGGAATGAACATTACTGCCTTTGAGTACGAAGACAGTATTATTGTTGTGGACTGCGGGTTGGCCTTTCCGGAGGACGATATGTACGGAATTGATCTGGTCATTCCGGATGTTACCTACCTGAAGGACAACATTGACAAGGTGAAGGGCTTTTTTATCACCCATGGTCATGAGGATCATATCGGTGCAATTCCCTACGTGCTCAGGGATATCAATGTGCCGATTTACGCAACGAAGCTTACAACGGCAATTATTGAGCACAAGCTGGAAGAACATGATATGCTCAAGAAGACCAAACGCAAGGTGGTCAAGTACGGACAGCACATTAATCTTGGCTGTTTCCGCGTGGAGTTTATCCGCACCAATCACAGTATTCAGGATGCTGCGGCTCTGGCCATCTACTCTCCGGCGGGTATTGTGGTCCATACCGGAGATTTCAAGGTGGACTACACGCCGGTATTCGGGGATGCCATTGATCTGCAGCGCTTTGGTGAGATTGGTAAGAAGGGCGTGCTTGCGCTGCTCTGTGACAGTACCAATGCGGAGAGACCGGGCTTTACCAATTCGGAGCGGTCGGTGGGAAAGACCTTGGATAATATCTTTTCCGAACACAAAAATACAAGAATTATTATCGCAACCTTTGCATCCAACGTGGATCGTGTACAGCAGATTATCAACTCCGCGGATAAGTTCGGGCGAAAGGTTGCCATTGAAGGACGCAGCATGGTCAACATCATTTCCATCGCGTCCCAGTTGGGCTATCTGTCCCTGCCGGACAACATTCTGATCGATGTAGACCAGTTGAAGAGTTATCCGGATGAGAAGACGGTGATCATCACGACCGGAAGTCAGGGAGAGTCCATGGCGGCATTGTCCCGCATGGCTACCGGAATGCACAGAAAGGTCAGCATTAAGCCGACCGATACCATTGTGTTCAGTTCCCATCCGATTCCGGGAAATGAGAAATCGGTTACCGGTGTGATCAATGAACTGATGCGAAAGGGCGCGGATGTCATCTTTGAGGATGTACATGTTTCCGGTCACGCCTGCCAGGAGGATATCAAGCTGATCTACTCTCTGGTCAACCCGAAGTATGCGGTTCCGGTACACGGAGAATACAAGCATCTGGTTGCACAGGCTAAGATAGCGGAAGAGCTTGGCTATGACACTGAGCATATCAAAATCCTTTCCTCAGGAGAAGTTCTTGAAATCGATGAAGATGGTGCTGAGATTACCGGACACGTGCCGGTGGGCAACATCATGGTGGATGGACTGGGAGTCGGTGATGTGGGTAATATTGTGCTTCGTGACCGTCAGAGACTGGCAGAGGATGGAATCATTATTGTTGTGATGACGCTGGAAGCAGGCAGCGGACAGGTGCTTGCAGGACCGGATATCGTTTCCCGGGGATTTGTGTATGTGCGCAATTCAGAGAGCCTGATGGATGAGGCGAAGACGGTGCTGGAGAATACGATGGACTATTGTATGGATCACGGAATCACGGATTGGGGCAAGATTAAGAATGAGGTAAAGGATGCGCTGGGTGACTTTGTATGGAAGGAAACCAAGAGACGTCCGATGATCATGCCGATCATTATGGAAGTGTAAAACGCAGAACCTCTGGCAGGAACGACAAGGAGTAACCAATGAACATTAACAAGGCTTTATTTACATTTATCAAAATCGCTTTTTCCGTCATGATCCTATTGCTGGTCATCTACGGCGCTGTCCGCCTGGGCAGAGTGGGATACGACTATGGATACCGCCTTTTTACAGAGCCGGCCATGGAGGAGGCTCCGGGGGAGGATGTGCTGGTCCAGGTCAAAGAGGACATGTCGAATCGGGAGATAGCTACTATGCTGGAGGAGAAAGGGCTTGTCCGTGACAGCAATCTTTTCTACATTCAGCTTGTGATGTCTGCCTATGCGAAGAAGATAGAGCCTGGTGTTTATACGCTGAATACGTCGATGGAGCCCAAAGCGCTGATGGCGGGAATGGTTCCGGAGAAGAGTACAGAGGAAGATATGGATACTAAGAGCAGTGAGGCGGATACAGGAACCGAACTGCCCGAAGAGGAAGTGGAATAGCTCCCGTTTTGAAATAAGGGTGAACATGTTATGATCGTTGATGAACGTCTGGTAACGTATATTAATTCGCTGGATACAGGGAATACGAAGGTGCTGGATGCAATCGAACAGGAAGCTCTGGATTCTTACGTTCCGATTATTCGGAAAAGTATGCAGAGCTTTTTGAAATTGCTTCTGGCCATGAAAAAACCTAAGCGGATTCTCGAGGTGGGAACCGCCGTAGGCTTTTCATCTATTTTTATGGCGGAATATAATCCGGTACCCTGTGAAATCGTGACAATCGAAAACTATGAAAAGCGGATTCCCATTGCCCGGGAGAATTTTAAGCGGGCTGGGAAGGAACAGCAGATTACCCTCATTGAGGGAGATGCGACGGAGGTGTTAAAGACGCTGGAGGAGCCCTTTGACCTGATCTTCATGGATGCAGCCAAGGGACAGTATATTCATTTTCTGCCGGATATCTTAAGACTGTTAAAGACCGGAGGAACCCTTGTGTCCGACAACGTGCTTCAGGATGGAGATATCATAGAGTCTCATTACGTGGTGACCCGGCGAAACCGGACAATTCATAAAAGAATGCGGGAATATCTGTATGAGCTGACACACCGTGAAGATCTGGTGACGGCTGTACTTCCGGTGGGAGACGGCATCACAGTCAGTGAGAAACGATAATTTGGAGAGTAGAATATGAGGAAAATTGAGTTGCTTGTTCCGGCAAGCAGTCTGGAAGTGTTAAAAATCGCGGTCATCTATGGAGCAGATGCTGTGTATATCGGTGGTGAGGCCTTTGGTCTCCGCGCCAAGGCTAAGAATTTTTCCATGGAAGAGATGGCGGAGGGAATTGCCTTTGCCCATGCCCGCGGCGTGAAGGTCTATGTGACGGTGAACATTCTTGCGCATAATTACGATCTGGATGGTGTGCGGGAGTATCTGACCGAACTGAATGCAATGAAACCGGATAAGCCGGACGGTCTCATTATTGCGGACCCGGCAGTCTTCACAATTGCAGGTGAGGTGTGCGACATCGATCGGCATATCAGCACGCAGGCCAACAATACGAACTACGGAACCTTCCAGTTCTGGTACAAGCAGGGGGCTACCCGTGTGGTGACGGCCCGGGAATTGTCTCTGTCGGAAATCAAAGAAATCCGTGAGCGTATTCCGGATGAGCTGGAAATAGAGACCTTTGTGCATGGTGCCATGTGTATTTCCTATTCAGGCAGATGCCTTCTGTCCAACTATTTTACGGGACGGGATGCCAACAAGGGAGCCTGTACGCATCCGTGCCGTTGGAAATATTCCGTGGTGGAGGAAAAACGTCCGGGAGAATACTTCCCGGTATTTGAGAATGAGAGGGGAACTTACATCTTTAACTCCAAGGATCTGTGTATGATCGAGCACATTCCGGACCTGGTCGAGACCGGGATTGACAGTTATAAGATTGAGGGACGAATGAAGACTGCGCTTTATGTGGCAACGGTTGCCCGCACGTATCGCAAAGCAATTGACGATTATCTGGAGTCACCGCAGAAATACCAGGCGAATATGTCCTGGTACATGGAGCAGATCAAGAGCTGCACGTACCGTCAGTTTACCACGGGCTTTTTCTACGGAAAGCCGTCGGAGGAGACGCAGATCTACGATAACAACACCTATGAGAAGGGATATACGTACCTTGGAATCGTGGGAGAAAAGAATGAAAAAGGCATGTACTGCATTGAGCAGAGAAACAAATTCTCGGTAGGTGAAGAGATTGAGATTATGAAGCCCAACGGCGACAATGTGACGGTGACCGTGCGTGGAATGGAAGACGAGGAGGGAACTCCGATGGAGTCCTGCCCGCATCCACAGCAGATCTTCTATGTGGATCTGGGCGTGGAACTGGATGAATTTGATATTCTGCGGAGAAGAGAAGACGAGGCGATTGCGCTGGATTAACAGCCAATCGCCTTGTCCATTTTCAAGATGTGGTTGGTGAGCCAGCCGGCAAGAAAAGTGATCAGTTCTTCCAGATATTCCTGTTGATGGTCGTCAATCTCATCCAAAGTGTCGATGTCAATTTCCATGATCCGGTCCACGAAAGCAGTGTGTGCGCGCTTCTGTGCATCTAAGCCCGGATAGTTAATGGATTCCATGTAGGCTTCTTCATCTGAAAAATGAAATCTGGTGTATTCCTTCAACTCGTTGATCAAATGGATGATTTCATCATACTTATCGTGGAGCAGATTGTTGTGGATCAGATCATTTGTCTCGCGGACAATCTCAAACAGATGCTCGTGTTCCTGATCAATCTGCTCAATCCCTGTGCGGTAGATGTTCGTAAATGCAAAAGGATCCTCCTTGGGAGTCAGTTTTCCGATCATCATATCACTGCTTAAAATGTGACGATAGAGCCAACGTACGAGAAAGGACATAATCTCGTTCAGAAGTGCGTTGGAGTTTTCCATCGTAATTTCCTGACTGCGAAATTCGGAAATCCGCTTGGAAAAAGCCTTATGTTCTCGTTGTTGCTGTGGAAGTTCAGGATCGTTGATCTCTGCCATATAAGCTTCTTCATGGGCAAAATGGGTTGCCACATAGCTGTTCAGTTCGGACAGGATTTTCTGGACATTTGCAGGTGCAAGCGGTGTCACGGAAAGGAGATCCGCAGCCTCATTGATTAATCCGAAAAGCTTGCGGTGCTCCTCGTCGATTTTCGGAATTCCGATCAGACAATCTTCTGTAAACTGATACATTTCTTAATTCCTCCTGTGTTCATAAAAATGGTTAGACATTTTTGTAAAAGTCAATCACCCGATCTAACCGTGCGGACATATTGGCAAAAAGCGCATCCGCTATTGTAATCGCAGCCATGGATTCTACCACAACTACGGCCCGGGGCACGATGATCGGATCGTGACGTCCGTGAATGCTGATATCAATTTCTTCGCCGGCCTTGTTGACAGTCTGCTGTGTGGCGGCAATGGAAGGGGTGGGCTTAAAGGCAGCTTTAAGAATCAGAGGCGCTCCGTCAGTCATACCTCCCAAGGTTCCGCCGGAATGATTGGTTTTCTTTTGGACTTTGCCATCACGGATGCAGAAGGCATCGTTGTTGGTAAGGCCGGTAGCCCGGGCGGCATCAAAGCCGTCTCCAATCTCGAAGCCCTTGACTGCGCCGATGGAGAAGATGGCTTTCGCCAGATTTGCATCGATTTTTTCAAAGACCGGATCCCCCAGGCCGACAGGGAGTCCTGTTACGATACACTCGCAGACACCGCCGGCAGAGTTGGTGTTCCTCATACACTGATTCAGGTAATCGCCAGCTTCCTTTGCGGCAACGGCATCCGGCATGTAGAGGGAATTGTTTGCAATCTCGGCAGCATCAAACCGTGACGGTTCAATGCTCACAGGCCCGATGGAACGGGTGTAGGAGAGAAACGCAACGCCCATTTCCTGTAGGATTTTGGATGCGATGGCACCTGCCGCCACCCTTGCGATAGTCTCCCGGCCGGAGGAACGTCCGCCGCCCCGGTAATCGCGAAAACCATATTTTTCATCGAAACAGAAGTCGGCGTGACCGGGACGGTAGTAGGAAGCAATCTCGCTGTAGTCCTTGGAATGCTGATCCTTGTTATAGACCAGCATGGAAATCGGAGTGCCGGTGGTGCGCCCCTCAAACACGCCGGATAAAATGGTTACTGCATCATCCTCGTTGCGCTGTGTGGTGAATTTGGACTGTCCCGGTTTTCTGCGGTCGAGAAATTTCTGAATATCCGCCTCGCACAGACTAAGGCCGGCCGGGCAGCCATCCACCACGACACCGATGCCTTTTCCGTGGGATTCTCCCCAGGTAGTTACTTTAAATATATTTCCATATGTAGAACCTGCTGCCATATTGACCTCCATGTTGTTTATGATCTGGATTTGTTTATTTGCGATTTTTCGCCTTTTGTATCATCATAGCGAATTTGACCGGAATTAGCAAGTTGAATCGAAGCACATCTTATGGTATATTTATACTTAAGTTATAAGGGGGAGGAACGTACATGGAATTCAATGCCGTATACCATCAGGCCAGCGACAATTACTGCTATCCGTTAAATGAAGATGAACTGATCATCAATATCAAGACCGGATACGATATCAAAAATGTGAACATTATTCTTGGGGATCCCTTTGCTGCCGGCATCCTGGGCGGAGGAGAGCACTGGGATGGAGAGAAGCAGCCCATTCACTACAAGAAGCGTCTGAAGAATCAGATCTGGTGGACCACAACGGTCCGGCCGCCGTTTAAGCGACTCAAATACTATTTTGAGCTTCAGACGGAGACGGAGAGCTGGCTCTATTTTGAGGACGGTTTTGTCAGTGCAGAGCAGATGCATCTGGAAGGCCGAAGCCGCCAGTGTTTTGTATTTCCGTGGATGAATCCCTGCGATGTGCCACGGACACCGGAATGGGTCAATGATACGGTGTGGTATCAGATATTTCCGGACCGTTTCTGCAATGGAGACCATTCGATAGACCCGGATAATGTGGTGCCATGGCGGAATCAGGGAAGCGTCACCAATGAGGAGTGTTTTGGCGGAGATTTTGCGGGGATTACGCAGAAACTGGACTATCTGTCCGGTTTGGGAATCAACGGACTGTATCTGACGCCGATCAATGAGGCACCGTCAAATCACAAGTACGACACGACTGATTACACGAAGCTGGACCCACGTTTCGGAGATGAGGAGAGCTTCTGTACACTGGTAAGGGAGGCTCACAAGCGCGGCATCCGCATCATGCTGGACGGCGTGTTCAATCACTGTGGATATTACTTTGGCCCGTGGCAGGATGTGCTGGCGAAGGGACCGGAATCGGAGTATTATGACTGGTTTATGATCAATCACTGGCCGATTGACCGCAACGGACACGCTGCAAAGAACGGGGATCTGTACACCTTTGCCTTTTTCGATGGCATGCCGAAGCTGAATACCAACAATCCGGCAGTGCGCAAGTATTTTGTGGATATCTGTGCGGGATGGGTGGAGAATTACGGAATTGACGGAATTCGTCTGGATGTGGCCAACGAGGTATCTCATGTGTTCTGTAAGGAACTGCACGCAAGAATCAAGGCCATCAACCCTGATGTGTATATTCTGGGAGAGATCTGGCACAATGCACTTCCGTGGCTTCGAGGAGATGAGTTTGATGCTGTTATGAATTATCCACTGGGACAGAGTATCAAGGATTTCTGGATTGACAAGAGTCTGACCAATGAAGATTTTGAGTTTACAATCAATCGCTGTTACACAAGCTATATGCAGCAGACAAATGATGTGCTGTTCAATCTTCTGGATTCCCATGACACGAAGCGCCTGCGCTCAGACGTGAAGAATCTGGATGAATACTTTGCACAGATTGCTGCGCTTTTTGTCATGCCGGGCAGTCCCTGTATCTACTATGGCACGGAGATTGCCATGGAGGGAAGCTACGACCCGGATTGCAGAAGATGCATGCCGTGGGAGGATATTGAAGCCGGAAAATACACGGAGCGGACGGCTATCATTTCCACGCTGATCGAGTTGCGCAAGAAAGAGCCGCTTTTAAAGAGCCGCAATTTCCATTTCCCGAACGAATATGCGCAATACAAGCGGCTGATTCAGTTCCGCAAGGTGGATTTCCCGGACTGCTATGTGGAAGTATTCCTCAATTGCTGTGAGGAGGATGTGGAGATTCCGATGAAGGGCGAGATACTCTTAGAGCGGCATTACATTGATTCTACTTTACTTTCCAACGGTATTCTGATCCGCAGGGTAAGAGAGTAGAAGACGGGTATTTGTGGAACTGACAGCAGATACAACATTAAAATGAAAAGAGAAGTAAGATGGCAACATATGAATTGTTAAAGAGGGAAGGCAGGGCAAAGCGCGCTGTGTTCCATACGGTGCACGGAGATATTCAGACACCGGTATTTATGAATGTGGGGACTGTTGCCGCAATCAAGGGCGCGGTGTCCACGGAAGATTTGAAGAAGATTAAGTGCCAGGTGCAGTTGTCCAACACCTATCATCTGCATGTGCGGACCGGCGATAAGCTGATCAAGGAACTGGGCGGATTGCATAAATTCATGGTATGGGACAGACCGATTCTTACGGATTCCGGCGGATTTCAGGTGTTTTCTCTGGCGGGACTTCGCAGAATTAAGGAAGAGGGTGTGTATTTTAACTCCCATATTGATGGCGCGAAGATCTTTATGGGGCCGGAGGAGAGTATGCAGATCCAGTCGAATCTGGGCTCCACCATTGCCATGGCTTTCGACGAGTGTCCCAATGCATTGGCGGATCGTCAGTATGTCACGGATTCCGTAAACCGGACTACCCGCTGGCTGGAGCGATGCAAAAAGGAGATGGCAAGGCTGAATAGCCTGGAGGATACCATCAACAAAGAGCAGTTGCTGTTCGGAATCAATCAGGGCGCGATTTATCCCGATATCCGAATTGATCATGCCAAACGCATTGCGGAATTGGATTTGGACGGCTATGCGGTGGGAGGACTTGCGGTGGGAGAGACCCACGAGGAAATGTATCACATATTGGACGAGACGGTTCCGTATCTTCCGGTGGACAAGCCGACCTATCTGATGGGGGTGGGCACACCGGCCAATATTCTAGAGGGCGTAGAGCGCGGAGTGGACTTTTTCGACTGCGTATACCCGAGCCGTAACGGCCGCCATGGTCATGTGTACACCAATCAGGGAAAACTCAATCTCTTCAACCAGAAGTATGAGAAGGATATGCGCCCTATCGAGGAGGGCTGTCAGTGTCCGGCCTGCCGTACCTACAGCAGGGCCTATATCCGCCATCTGCTGAAGGCGAAGGAGATGCTCGGCATGCGATTGTGTGTATTGCATAATCTGTATTTCTATAACACCATGATGGAGGAGATAAGGGATGCGCTGGATGCCGGACGTTTTGCTTCATACAAGGAAGAAAAGCTGTATGGCATGGGGCAGATGAACCGGAAGAAGGAAGCGTAAACTTATGAAAAAAGTCTAAATTCGACGAAAAGGCTTGCCCTGATATGGAAACTTGTGTAAAATGGGCATAGTGATTTTAAGATTAGGAGGACAAATTGATGTATTCAATTTTAGCTGATTCGGCAGCTGGCGTAGGTACTGCCGGAACCTTGGGAATGATTGTATGGTTGGTCATCTTGTTCGCGTTCATGTATTTTTTGATGATCCGTCCGCAGAAAAAGGAGCAGAAGAAAAAGGAACTGATGCTTTCTGAGGTTGCAGTTGGTGATACCGTTCTTACCATTGCAGGTTTTTATGGAACTGTCATTGACATTGTGGATGATACAGTCATTGTCGAGTTTGGTAATAACCGCAATTGCCGCATTCCGATGCAGAAGAGTGCAATCTCTGAGGTGGAGAAGCCGGAGGCAGCCACTGCAGCAGCAGAGGAGACCAAGAAAGAGAATAAGAAGGACAAGAAGTAATTCATGAAATTCACAAACAAGTGACATCTGTTCAGGCAGGTGTCATTTTTTGTCATATTAGGATATGAGGGTACGAAATAATATAAAGGAATAATACATAACGATAGTATAAGTGCGAGTTATAAAGAATATAAAAAAGTAAAATATCGAGAATCATTGAAAAATGCGATTGGTTATTATATGATAGAATCTATATAGATTTCCCTTGGACGAAATCGGAAAAGAGGTTGAATTATGGATTGTAAGATTGGAGTGATCTCGGGCGATGGCATCGGTCCGGAGATTGTGGCGGAGGCAAAGAAGGTTTTGGACCGGATTGGAGATAAATATGGTCACAAATTTACATATACCGATATCCTGATGGGCGGTTGTTCCATTGACGCCACAGGAGTTCCCCTGACGGATGAGGCAATTGAGGCAGCGAAGTCCAGTGATGCGATTCTGATGGGCTCCATTGGAGGAAATACTTCCACTTCTCCATGGTATCAGCTTCCACCGCAGCTTCGTCCGGAGGCTGGACTGCTGAAGCTTCGCAAGGCTCTTAATCTGTTTGCGAACTTACGGCCAGCCTATCTGTATCAGGAATTAAAGGCAGCATGTCCGCTTCGGGATGATATTATCGGGGATGGTTTCGATATGATGATCATGCGGGAGTTGACCGGTGGTCTGTATTTTGGAGAGCGGAAGACCGAGGATGTGGATGGCGTGATGACGGCAACGGACACACTTACCTACAACGAGAATGAAATCCGCCGTATTGCAAAGCGCGGCTTTGATATTGCCATGAAGCGCAGAAAGAAGGTCACTTCGGTGGACAAAGCCAATGTACTGGATTCCTCCAGACTGTGGCGTAAAATCGTAGAGGAGGTCGCAAAGGATTACCCGGAGGTAACCTATGAGCATATGCTGGTAGATAACTGTGCCATGCAGCTGGTGAAGGATCCGAAGCAGTTTGACGTGATTCTGACGGAAAATATGTTTGGGGATATCCTGTCGGATGAAGCGAGTATGGTGACTGGTTCCATCGGAATGCTGGCCTCTGCAAGCTTAAATGATACAAAGTTCGGACTTTATGAACCCAGTGGCGGATCCGCGCCGGACATTGCAGGTAAAGGAATTGCCAATCCGATTGCAACGATACTGAGCGCGGCAATGATGCTTCGTTACACCTTTGATCTGGATCAGGAAGCGGATGCCATCGAGCGTGCGGTACAGCAGGTGTTAAAGGAGGGCTATCGCACCATCGATATTATGCCGCAGGCCGGTGAGAGCACCGAAGGAATCACCAAGGTTGGAACTGCACAGATGGGTGATCTGATTGCAGAGCGTGTGTAGGGGCAATTAAGAATAAGAAGGATAAACAATAACGAGAGTAAGGAGAGTGCAGGATATGGTTAGTGATAATGCGAGAGCCGGAATGCAGCAGGCACCGGCAAGAAGTTTGTTTAATGCTCTGGGATTTACCGCAGAGGAGATGAAGAAGCCGATGGTTGGAATCGTCAGCTCTTACAATGAGATCGTTCCGGGTCATATGAATATTGATAAAATTGTGGATGCCGTTAAACTCGGTGTTGCAGAGGCCGGCGGTGTGCCGGTTGTGTTCCCTGCGATTGCAGTCTGTGATGGAATTGCCATGGGACATGTGGGAATGAAATATTCCCTTGTGACAAGAGATTTAATTGCAGATTCTACCGAGTGTATGGCGATTGCACATCAGTTTGACGCACTGGTTATGGTTCCAAACTGTGACAAGAATGTTCCGGGTCTTCTGATGGCTGCAGCCAGACTGAATCTGCCGACTGTTTTTGTATCTGGAGGCCCGATGCTGGCCGGACACGTAAAGGGACAGAAGAGAAGTCTGTCTTCCATGTTCGAGGCTGTTGGTTCCTATGCGGCAGGCACAATGACAGAGGATGATGTGACGGAGTTTGAGAACAAGGTCTGCCCGACCTGCGGTTCCTGCTCCGGTATGTACACCGCCAACTCCATGAACTGTCTGACAGAGGCGCTGGGCATGGGACTTCGAGGAAACGGTACGATCCCTGCTGTGTATTCTGAGCGCATCAAGCTTGCAAAGCATGCCGGTATGGCAGTTATGGATATGTACAATAAGAATATCCGTGCCCGCGACATCATCACAAAGGAATCCATCATGAATGCACTGACTGTGGATATGGCACTGGGCTGCTCCACCAACTCTATGCTGCATCTTCCGGCCATTGCCCATGAGATTGGCTTTGATTTTGATATCAGCTTTGCAAACCCGATCAGTGAGAAGACTCCGAACCTGTGTCACCTTGCTCCGGCAGGCCCGACCTACATGGAGGATCTGAACGAGGCCGGCGGTGTGTATGCAGTGATGAAGGAACTGGCGGATATCGGACTGTTGAATACGGATTGTATGACTGTGACAGGCAGGACCATCGGAGAGAATATTGCCACAGCCGTTAATCGCAATCCGGAGGTCATTCGTCCGGTTGACAATCCATACAGCAAGACCGGAGGCCTGGCAGTACTGAAAGGTAATCTGGCTCCGGACGGTTCCGTTGTGAAGCGCTCCGCAGTTGTGGAGGAGATGATGGTTCATGAGGGACCGGCAAGAGTCTTCGACTGTGAGGAGGATGCAATTGCGGCAATCAAGGGCGGTAAGATTGTAGCGGGAGACGTGGTAGTCATTCGCTATGAGGGTCCGAAAGGCGGACCGGGTATGAGAGAGATGTTAAACCCAACTTCGGCGATTGCCGGAATGGGACTTGGAAGTTCGGTTGCACTGATTACGGATGGTCGTTTCTCAGGCGCATCCAGAGGCGCTTCCATTGGACACGTATCACCGGAGGCCGCTGTGGGCGGACCGATCGCCTTGGTGGAAGAGGGCGATATCATAAGGATCAATATTCCGGCTATGACATTGGATATTGATGTATCCGATGAGGAGATGGCAGCCCGCCGTGCAAAATGGCAGCCGAGAGAGCCGAAGGTAACCACCGGATATCTGAAGAGATATGCGTCTCTTGTTACCTCCGGAAACAGAGGTGCAATTCTGGCACTTCCGGGAGAGCAGTAAGCCGGAGGCGAATCACTATACTTTATATACGAGGATTAGGAAAATGCAGTTGACAGGATCACAAGTAATCATCGAATGTTTGAAGGAGCAGGGCGTGGATACCGTGTTCGGTTATCCGGGCGGAGCAATCTTAAATGTGTATGATGAACTTTATAAGCACCCGGAAATCAAGCATGTGCTGACGTCTCATGAGCAGGGAGCCTCCCATGCGGCAGACGGATATGCCAGAAGCACGGGGAAAGTCGGAGTGTGCATGGCGACCTCAGGACCGGGCGCAACCAATCTGGTGACGGGAATTGCCACTGCCTATATGGATTCCATTCCATTGGTGG
Organism: uncultured Lachnospiraceae bacterium; assembly: GCA_945868435.1. Lineage (GTDB taxonomy): Bacteria > Bacillota > Clostridia > Lachnospirales > Lachnospiraceae > Roseburia. The sequence goes on along the minus strand of CAMBLG010000014.1, from coordinate 6,447 downwards.
CAATCACCTGTAATGTTGGAGTTTCACTTCTGGGCAAGGACAGCTTTCAGGAAATTGATATTGCGGGTATCACAACGCCGATTACGAAATACAGCTTTATTGTCAAGGATGTAGAAAAGCTGGCGGACACCATTCGCCGTGCCTTTTCCATCGCGCGTAAGGACAGACCGGGTCCGGTGCTTGTGGATATCACAAAGGATGTGACCGCCAACAAGGTGGAGTACACGCCAAAGAAGCCGGTTATGCCGGTTCCGAAGGCAGGAACATTTGATGAAGCAGACATTCAGAAAGCCCTTTCCATGATTGAGAAGGCAAAGCGGCCATATATCTTTGTCGGTGGCGGTGCGATTCTTTCCGGTGCCAGCGAGGAACTGAAATGCTTTGCAAAGAAGGTTGATGCTCCGGTTTGTGACACCTTAATGGGCAAAGGCGCATATGATGGAACATCCGAGCATTACACAGGAATGCTGGGCATGCATGGTACCAAGGCTTCCAATCTGGGGGTCAGTGAGTGTGACCTTCTGATCGCCATCGGTGTGCGGTTTTCCGACCGTGTTCTGGGCAATCCGAAAAAGTTTGCAAAACAGGCCAAAATTCTTCAGATTGACATTGATCCGGCGGAAATCAATAAAAACATTCTGGTTTCCCACTGCATTATCGGTGATGTGAAGACTGTGTTATCGGCTTTGAACGAGAAGCTGGCTGCACAGAGTCATAGAGAGTGGCTTGCACATATTCAGGATTATCAGCAGCAGTTTGCATTGACCTATCCAGCTGAGGGACTCAGTGGTCCATATATGATTGAGAAAATCTATGAGATGGCATCCGATGCGATCATGGTTACGGAAGTCGGACAGCATCAGATGTGGGCAGCACAGTATTTCAAATACCGTAAGCCACGCACACTGTTGACCTCCGGCGGCTTGGGAACCATGGGATACGGACTGGGCGCTGCAATCGGTGCGCAGGTGGCCAATCCTGACAGACAGGTCATCAACATCGCAGGGGACGGATGTTTTCGTATGAACATGAACGAGCTTGCTACGGCGGTAAGACAGAAGCTGCCTTTGATTGAAGTAATCATGAATAATCATGTGCTGGGCATGGTTCGTCAGTGGCAGACTTTGTTCTACCAGGAGCATTACTCTGCAACCGTGCTGGATGACGGAGTAGATTATGTAAAGCTTGCGGAGGCCATGGGAGCTGAGGCGAGAAGAGTTACGACCAGAGAAGAGTTTGAAGCCGCTTTTGCGGAGGCGCTTCGCTGCGATAAGCCTTTTGTCATTGATGCGGTGATCGACTCGGATGACAAGGTATGGCCTATGGTAGCTCCGGGGGCACCAATCAATGAGTGCTTTGACGGAGAAGATTACAGCGCAAAAAAGCTTGACAAATAATTAACAGATTAGTATGTTGGTATTAATATTTTTCGTACATATATGATATTAGGAGGAAAGAAAATGAGCAGAGTGTATAATTTCTCAGCTGGACCAGCAGTCCTGCCGGAGGAGGTACTTAAGGAAGCTGCAGATGAGATGTTGGACTACAAGGGATGTGGAATGTCCGTTATGGAGATGAGCCACAGATCCAAGGTGTATGATGAAATCATCAAAGATGCAGAGAAGGATTTGCGGGATCTGATGAACATTCCGGACAATTACAAGGTAATGTTCCTGCAGGGTGGCGCATCGCAGCAGTTTGCAGCGGTTCCTATGAACCTGATGAAGAACAAGAAGGCGGGCTATATTATCACCGGTCAGTGGGCTAAGAAGGCATATCAGGAAGCTAAGATGTATGGTGAAGCAGTTGAACTTGCATCTTCTGCAGATGAGACTTTCTCCTATATTCCGGATTGCTCCGATCTGGATATTACAGATGATATGGATTATGTATATATCTGTGAGAATAATACCATCTATGGAACAAAGTTTAAGACGCTGCCGAATACGAAGGGTAAGCTTCTGGTTTCGGATGTATCTTCCTGCTTTTTGTCTGAGCCTGTAGATGTGACGAAGTACGGTGTAATCTATGGTGGCGTACAGAAGAACATTGGACCGGCCGGTGTTGTAATCGTGATCGCACGTGAGGATCTGATTACCGATGATGTACTTCCGGGAACTCCAACCATGTTAAAGTGGAAGACTCAGGCAGATAACGACAGCCTGTACAACACACCGCCTTGCTATGGTATCTATATCTGCGGCAAGGTATTCAAGTGGCTCAAGAAGATGGGCGGACTTGAGGCAATGAAGAAGCACAATGAGGAAAAGGCGAAGATCCTATACGATTATCTGGATGAGAGCAAGCTGTTCAAGGGAACCGTGAGAAAAGAGGATCGCTCTCTTATGAACGTTCCGTTTGTTACCGGCAATGAGGAACTGGATTCAAAATTCGTCAAAGAAGCAACAGCAGCAGGCTTTGTAAACCTGAAGGGACACCGTACGGTTGGCGGTATGAGAGCTTCCATCTACAATGCAATGCCGAAGGAAGGCGTAGAGAAGCTGGTTGCATTCATGAAGAAGTTTGAGGCAGAGAACGCGTAATGCGTTTTCCAATAAGGGTATAGGAAAGGATACGGACATGTTTAAATATAATTGCTTAAATCCAATCGCTGGGGTGGGACTGGACCTGTTTTCCGGTGATTACACAAAGGTGGAAGAGTTAAAGGATGCGGATGCAGCGCTTGTCAGAAGTGCGGCAATGCATGACCTGGAGCTTCCGGAGTCACTGCTGGCGGTGGCCAGAGCCGGAGCCGGTGTCAACAATATTCCACTGGATAAGTGCGCAGAGCAGGGAATCGTTGTATTCAATACACCGGGAGCCAATGCCAACGGTGTGAAGGAGCTGGTGTTTGCAGGAATGCTGTATGCGTCCCGCGATATCGTAGGCGGAATTGACTGGTGCTTAGAAAACCAGAATGACGAGAACATTGCCAAGACTGCGGAGAAGCAGAAGAAGAACTTTGCGGGAACCGAGATCTCCGGCAAGAAGCTGGGCGTCATCGGACTTGGCGCCATCGGTGTTCTGGTGGCCAATGCAGCGACACATATGGGTATGGAGGTGTACGGCTATGATCCGTATATTTCCGTCAATGCAGCCTGGAACTTATCCAGAAGCGTCAAGCACATCAGCAATGTAGAAGATATTTACAGAGAGTGTGATTTTATTACGATTCATGTACCGCTTTTGGATTCCACCAAGAAGATGATCAATGCGGATGCCATCGCAATGATGAAGCCGACCACAATCGTATTGAATTTTGCGAGAGATCTTCTTGTGGATGAGGAGGCTATCGTGGATGCACTTGCTGCAGGCAAGCTAAAGAAGTATGTGTCCGATTTTCCGAACCCGACTACAGTCGGAGCTAAGGGATGCATCGTGACACCGCATCTGGGAGCATCTACTGCAGAGTCTGAGGATAACTGTGCGATTATGGCGGTTCGTGAGATCCGCGATTATCTGGAGAACGGCAACATTGTTCACTCCGTGAATTTCCCGGATTGCAGCATGGGCGCCTGCACCACGGCCGGTCGTATCGGAATCCTTCACAGAAACTCTAAGGGTATGATCGGACAGATCACAACCATTCTGGGTGATGCAGATGTCAACGTATCTGACATGACCAATAAAGGAAAAGGCGATTATGCATACTCACTTCTGGATGTTGAGTCAGCAGTATCCGAAGATGTGATCGCAAAGCTTCGCAGTGTGGATGGCGTACTTCGCGTCCGCGTAGTAAAATAATAACGAAAAGGTTGTAAGAAGAGCATTTCTGATGGAACCATCGGAGGTGCTCTTACTTAATCGAGGGAAAAGTTATGGCAGAGATAAAACCATTTGTATGTGTGAGACCGGCAGAGGGAATGGCAGAGACCATCGCAGCGTTGCCGTATGATGTGTATAACCGTGCGGAGGCAAAGGAAGTCGTTTGGAAAAATCCAAAGTCCTTTTTGGCAATTGACCGCGCCGAAACCCAGTTTGGGGACGAGGTGGATACCTACGATGCACGTGTGTATGAAAAGGCCAGGGAAATGCTTTCCGACTGGATGAAAGAAGGCGATTTTATCCGGGACGAAGAGGCTTGTTACTATATCTACGAGCTGACCATGGAGGGAAGGACCCAGACCGGAATCGTGGCCTGTGCAAGCATTGATGATTATGTCAACAATGTGATCAAAAAGCACGAGAACACCAGAGCGGACAAGGAACAGGATCGTATCCGCCATGTGGATACCTGCAGCGCACAGACTGGACCGATCTTTTTGGCATATCGGGCAAATGTTGTGATCAACGAAGTAGTAGGGCGTACAAAAATGCAGACACCGCTTTATGATTTTGTATCAGAGGATGGAATTCGCCATCGCGTATTTGTGATTCGGGATACGAAAGAGATCGAGGCAGTTCGGAATGCATTTGACGGAATCGGGGAAATCTATATTGCAGACGGTCATCATCGGGCAGCTTCCGCAGTCAAGGTCGGATTAAAGAGAAGACAGGAGAATCCCGGCTATACCGGCAAGGAGGAGTTCAATTACTTCCTGTCAGTTCTGTTCCCGGACGAAGAACTTATGATCATGGACTACAATCGCGTTGTCATGGATTTGAACGGAATGGATGATGCGGCGTTCCTGGGCAAAATGCAGGAGTTGTTTGAGGTCACAAGGCTGACGGACAGTACACTGGATGCAGCCGGAGTGGAGGAAGCTTCCGTGCGTCCGAAAAAGAAGGGGCAGTTTTCCATGTTTTTTAAAGATCAGTGGTACAGCTGCACTATGCGGGCTCAGGATATTCCAGACGATCCGGTGGAAGGACTGGATGTGTCGGTACTTCAAAATCTGTTACTGGCTCCGGTTCTGGGAATCCAGGATCCGAAGACAGACAAGCGTATTGATTTTGTCGGTGGAATTCGCGGAATGAAGGAGCTGGAGCGCAGATGCCACATGGATGCGGCGGTGGCGTTTGCAATGTATCCGACATCCATCCACGAACTGTTTGCAGTGGCGGATGCGGGGCTTCTCATGCCGCCGAAGTCTACCTGGTTTGAGCCAAAGCTTCGAAGCGGATTGTTTATCCACGAGATCTGATACATAAAATACTGAGAGAGGTTTAAATGAACAATATAATTTTGTCGAGCCAGGAAAATGGAATAGCGGAGTTGACCGAGAATCTGGAACAGGATCCGGGGATTATCAAGACCTATCTGGAGGGGCTGGTGCCTTCCTTGCTTGGATTCCTGCTTCAGGTGGTGCTGGCGATCGTCATCCTGCTGATCGGAAGCCGCCTGATCAAGTGGCTGGTAAAACTGATCCGCAAATCTCTGATGCGAAGCCGGGCTGAGACCGGAGTTACGACATTTTTGTGCTCTTTGCTTAAGTATGTGATGTACTTCATCTTAATTATGGTCGTGCTGTCGCAGTTTGGCGTGACAACCAGTTCGGTTGTGGCGGTTTTGGGTTCTGCCGGACTGACGTTAGGCCTTGCGCTTCAGGGCAGTCTGTCAAATTTTGCGGGAGGCGTTTTGATCCTTCTTTTGAAACCCTTTGTGGTGGGAGATTACATTTTGGACAACGGAACCAGACAGGAGGGAACCGTATGTGAGATCTCCATTTTCTACACCAAGCTTCGGACAGTTGATAACAAGATGATTGCAATTCCAAATGGAAGTCTGTCCAATTCCAGCATTACGAACTTTACACAGACCGGAAAGCGGATGATCGATCTGACAGTGAGCGTGGCTTACGATACGAATCTCGCCGAGGCAAAGAAGGTGTTGGCTCAGGTTGTGGAGAAAGAGCACGGAGTGTTGGAGGAGGATAGCCGGATTTTTGTATCAGACCTTGTAGACAGCTCGGTGGAAATGGGAGTTCGCGTCTGGGTACAGAGCGATGATTACTGGCCGGTGCGCTGGAGCCTTCTGGAGCATATCAAAAATGCGTTGGATGAGAACGGAATTACGATTCCGTTTCCACAACTGGATGTGCAGCTTAAGGAGACGGTAAAAAATGCCACAAATATGCCGGAAAATGGCTAATTTTGGTTGACAGAATTGTGTCATTGTGCTAGTCTCATAGTTGTGGACGAGTTCCACATACGACAGAAAATGCTGTGGTTATTAAGAGAAAGTGGAGGTTTTTAGTTATGCAGCAGGGAACAGTGAAGTGGTTTAATGCAAAGAAGGGATACGGCTTTATTTCCGATGAGGCTGGCAATGATGTATTTGTTCATTTCTCAGCATTGAACATGGATGGATTCAAGGAATTGAAGGACGGCGAGAAGGTTGAGTTCGAGGTTACAGATGGAGATAAGGGACCACAAGCTGCAAATGTAACACGTCTTGCTTAAAAGAGTATAGATTCCAGAGAATTAAGAAAGACTATCACAGATTCGTGATAGTCTTTTTAGTTCGCGCGCCATGGGCGCGCTCTAACGGGTGCAAGTCCCGAACAT
>CAMBLG010000013.1 GCA_945868435.1 uncultured Lachnospiraceae bacterium | reverse complement strand
TGCTGGATGGCAAGCTGTATGTGGAGACGGATGAGACCAATTCCATGCTGCGGTGCGGTGTGATGGATGGAAATATTACATCGACTACGGAAGGAGAAATGCCCACAGAGGACGGACAGTCGAACTTTGGCAAGGACATTGGTTACCAGTATGGAATGCGGGAAAACCGGATCGAGATTTATCTGGATGACGCATGGCGCATTTTCGCATATAATGAAAACAACCTGGACGGGGTGTCCATGACGGTGAAGGATGTGACAGCCAGCGGATGCACGGTGGTCTTTTCCAATGAGCTGGACCACGAACTGACCTATGGCGAGGATTTTTCGCTGGAGAAGCTGGATCCGGAGACGAAGGAGTGGACCTATGTTCCTATTGTATTTGAGGGAGACTGGGGATTTAACCAGGTCGGATATCATTTGGCGGCGCAGTCGGAGTCCACACTTGCAGTGGATTGGAGCTGGATGTATGGAAGTGTTGAGCCGGGAACATACCGCATTGTAAAAAGCGTTTTGAATGACGCGGATGCCGGAGAATATGAAGGTGTTGTGCACACGGAGGGTTCGGGCAATTATGTGAAGCACACGTTATCTTGTGAATTTCATGTGCCGGATGTGCAATAAATATCGAATAATCAGAACCGGATCATCTGTGAAAAGCATATTTTGTTGGCTGAAAATGGAACAAAAAATAGTGTAGCGAAAGTGTGAAAAGGGGATATATGGAAGAACGTTTACTTGTGAAGAGGGCGAAGCGGGGCGATGTGGATGCCTTTGGAGAGCTCTACGGACAAATCTATAAAAAGCTATATGCGTATGCGCTGTACACCTTAAAGCGGCCGGAGGATGCCGAGGATGTGGTGGGCGAAGCAGTGGTGGACGCGTTTGCCGGCATTGGGCAGTTGAAGAAGGAGGAGTCCTTTGCAAACTGGATGTATCAGATCGTGGCCAACAAATGCAGGCAGAAAATGCGAGATTACTACCGAAAGGAAGAGGAGCTCTCGGAGGAAGTGATTGAGGCAAACACGCCGCCGGAGGACTGCTGGAGCGATTCCAAAGAAGAGCATATTCAAGTGCGCCACGCTTTTTTCCAGCTGCCGAAGGAGGATCGGGAAATCCTTGGAATGCATGTCTTGTTTGGATACAAGACCAGGGAAATTGCCCAGTTTCTGCAGATGAATGAAAATACGGTGCGATCGAGGGAGAGTCGGGCACTGAAGCGGATGCGAGGGATGCTGGAAGGTGCGACAGGGTAGCTTTTAAAAAGAGATGTCAGGTGTGATACAGGAATCGCATATGCGGAGAATGTGCAGGTTGGCGTTTCCGAGAATGAGGTGAGTGTATGATGAAGGATCAGAATAATTGGAATAAAAAGGATGAGAAACAGGATTGGATGGGGGACGCAAAGATGACCCGGGAGGAGATGGATGCCCTTATGAAACAGGTGGAAAAGACGGCTGAGGATGTACAGGTTCCACAGAGCCTTACACCGGAGGCAGTAAAGGCTAAACTTTCCGGCAAAAAGCGCCGTTTTGGGCTGCGCCGGGCAACGGAGTTTGCAGCCGCCATCGCCTTGGTTGCAGTGGTGGGCGGAACCGGAATTTACGGAATGATCCAGCGCAGCGGCGCAGGGGAAGGCACAGTGGAAGACAGTGCTGTAAGCCAGCAGCAAAATGCGGGAGCGACCGTCGATGAGAATATGGATGCTGGTGTGCCGGAAGAGAAACTGGCGAAGGTGGGAGACTATTACCTGGCGGAGAATTATGACCAGGTGTACGATGCGGTACAGAAGTATCAGGAGGATATCGATTCGGTTTCCCAGGGAGATGTAGTGGATGGATTTTTCAATGGCGCAATCATTAAGGAACCGTCCGAGGATTTGAGTACCGGAGCAGGTATGAAGGATGGCGCGATACCGGAGGGAGCCGTGGAGAATTCGGTTGCTTCGGATGTCGGTGCCAGCATGGAGAGCGCTGAGGAAAACAAGCAGAGCGATCATTCAGACACCAACACGCAGGTGGAAGGTGTGGATGAGAGCGATTTTATTAAGAATGACGGAAATTATCTATACATTCAGACGAGTACACGTGTGAGTGTCATTGATATTCGTGGCGAGAAGATGGAGCCGGTGGCGGCATTTACCCCGGATATGGGTGCCAGTGATGTCATTGTGGATATGTATGTGGACGGGGATCAATTGTTTATCATCCTGCAAAAACGCGATACGAGTATGGATAGCCAGGAGGTATTTGACGAATCCTATGAGACCTACAGTGTCAGTGATTATTATGTGCTGGATACCAACTTGAGTATGGAGCTTCTGACCTATGACATTTCGGACCGCAGCAAGGCAAAGCTGGTGGGTACGGTCAATCAGGAGGGGTCCTATTACGATTCCCGCAAGGTGGGAGACTATATTTATCTGTTTTCCCGCAAGGATGTGTATGGTGCCACAGCCAAAGATAAGGAGGATACAATCATCCCGCGCATCAACGGGGAAAAAGTGGCTGCAGACTGTTTTTATCTGCAGGATTATGCGGGCAATGAGCTGATCATTTCATCTGTCAGCGCGAAGGATCCGAGCAAGACAGTGGACCAGATGGTGCTTATGAACAGCTATGCGCAGATTTATGTCAGCACTGAGGCGATTTATCTCTATTCCGAGGATTATGACTGGAGCGGAGATACCGGAGTCAGCTACACGGATATTGTGAAGTTTTCCTATAAGGACGGACGGATGAACGGTGTGGGTGCAGCCAATGTGCGAGGCACGATTCAGGATGTGTTTGCCATTTCGGAGAGCGACGGAATTCTTCGGGTGCTTACCACCGATTGGAGCAGCAGTTCCGAGAATCAGCTGTATCTGCTGGATGAGAAGCTGAAGCTTCTGGGTTCTCTTACAGGTATTGCCAAGGGCGAGGAGATCTACGCGGCCCGCTATATCGGAAATACAGCATACTTTATCACATATCACAACACGGATCCACTGTTTGCAGTGGACATCTCGGATCCGACGAATCCGAAGATGCTGGGACAGATCGAAATTACCGGTTTTTCCGATTATCTGCAACCCTATGGAGATGGACTTCTTCTGGGTATCGGTTACGAGACCGACCCGGACACCAGTGAACGGCTGGGTGTGAAGCTGGTTATGTTTGATATCAGTGATCCGATGGAACTGAAGATTTTAGATACAGTGACCTTTGACGGAGATTACTGTAGCGCTGCCGATTATTATAAGAGTGCATTGGTCAGCACTTCCAAGAATCTAATTGGTTTTGAGGTGACGGATTGGGATGAGCTCACGGACAATATGACCTACAAGCTGTACGGCTGGGAGGATGGCAGGTTTGTGAAGCGTCTGTCCGAGGATGTGGGCAGTAACGGATACGATACCTCCAAAATCCGCGGTTTGTATGCGGGGGATCGATTCTATCTGGTAAACGAGAAGAACGGCGGCTATCAGATTCGGTCTTACGATATGAAGGCAGACTACAAGACATTGGATGAACTGGTTATCGAGTAACCGTGTCATTTCGCTGAAAACTACGCGAAATTTTACTAAAATCTATTTGACATGACCATGCATATGATATATCTTTATAAGGTAAACATATGTTTGATTGTTATGAGGAGCTATGCAAACGCAGGAAGTCTGCGGGAGCATGGCTCTTTTTTTTGATAGAGGTTGGCAAGTCTGAGGTTGGCAAGTCTGCACAAAAAAACGATTGCCTTTTTGTGGATGATTTTGACGGATTTTGATTGACTCTGAATAAATGGGGGGATATAATCAAGCTATAGATGAATGATTTTGACGGATTTTGATTGAAATAACGAAAGACAAGAGGAAGGGAGGAAGAGGGTAAATATGTTAACAGAGGAAAGATTTTCGAAGATTTTGTCCATAATAGAAGAGAAGGGCAGCGCAACGGTTCAGGAACTGATGCTTGCACTTGACGCTTCGGAATCTACGATTCGAAGAGATCTGAATGCGATGGATGACAACGGACTTCTCACGAAGGTTCATGGCGGTGCCATCGCGAAACGGCAGAAGATCAGCACCCATGATGAAGCGGTCATGCATCGCAAAACTATGAACGCGGAGGAGAAACAGGCCATTGCCAAGTATGCTGCCACTTTGATTGAGCCGGTGGATTTTGTGTACATGGATGCGGGAACGACCACGGGAATGATGATTGATTATTTGGAACCCTGCGGGGCGGTGTTTGTAACCAACGCCATCGACCATGCCAAGCGTCTGGCCGACAGAGGATTCCGGGTGTACATTCTGGGCGGCGAGTTTAAGTCGCAGACGGAGGCGATCGTTGGCGAGGAGGCAATCGAGAATCTGGAGAAGTACAACTTTACCAAGGGCTTTTTCGGGACCAACGGAATCAGCGTGAGCAAGGGATTTTCCACACCGGAGGTCAAGGAAGCCATGATCAAAAAAAAGTCTATGAGCAACTGCAAAGAGTGCTTCGTATTGGCGGATGCCACCAAGTTCGAGCAGATTTCAAGTGTGAAATTTGCGGAGTTTGACCAGGCTACCATTATTACCAAGGGAGAACTAAAGCCGGCTCTAAAAAAATATAAGAATATTGTGGAGGTAAACTAAATGATTTATACTGTAACCTTCAACCCATCACTGGATTACATTGTGACGGTGAATGATTTCCGGATGGGCGTTGTCAACCGAACTAGCAGGGAGATTTTGTTTCCCGGTGGAAAAGGCGTGAATGTTTCTATGGTTTTAAAGAATCTCGGCTGCGAGAGCACTGCGCTGGGATTTGCCGCAGGTTTTACCGGACAGGAACTTACGAGGCTTTTGGAAGAGAAGGGCATTACTGCGGATTTTATTCACGTAAAAAATGGAACGTCCCGGATTAATGTGAAGCTGCGTGCGCAGAAGGAGACGGAGATCAACGGCCAGGGACCGAGAATCGCAGGTGAAGATATCCAAAGATTGTACAAGAAGCTGGACGGACTGCAGGATGGAGATATTCTGGTGCTGGCGGGAAGTATCCCGGACACGATGCCGGGCTCCATGTACATGGATATCATGCAGCATTTGCAGGACAAAAGATTGAACATTGTGGTGGATGCCACAAAGGATCTTCTGGTGAATGTGCTGCCCTACCGGCCGTTTTTGATCAAGCCAAACAACTATGAGCTGGGAGAGATCTTTCATACCATCATCACAGATAAAGATGAGGTGGTGCGATACGCAAAAGCATTGCAGGAGAAGGGTGCGCGCAATGTGCTTGTCTCCATGGCAGGCGAGGGCGCAGTGCTGGTAACCGAGGATGGAAAAGAGTACCGGACCGAGGCTCCGAAGGGAACCGTCGTCAATTCCGTTGGAGCGGGCGACTCCATGGTAGCCGGATTCCTGTACGGATATCTGACTGAGGGCGATTACGAGAAGGCGTTTCGCTACGGCGTGTGTACGGGAAGCGCCAGCGCATTTTCCGAGGAGCTTGCAACCAAAGAGGAAGTCTTTGCTTTGTTAGATAAATTTTAATTTTATAGGAGGAGAGAACAATGAGGATCAGGGATTTACTGGCACCGGAAAGCATTATGCTTCAGGGTGTGGCATCGGATAAGACCGATGTGTTGAACCAAATGGTAGAGCTCATGGCAAAAAGCGGCAAGATTGCTGATGTTGACACGTATCGCAAGGGCGTTTTTGCAAGAGAAGAGGAAGGAACGACCGGAGTTGGCGAGGGGATCGCTATTCCCCATTGCAAGTCCAGTGCGGTAAAGGCACCGGGTCTGGCGGCCATGGTCGTACCGGATGGAGTGGAGTTTGATGCGCTGGACGGAGCGCCGGTCCATATCCTATTTTTGATCGCGGCGCCGGACACAAAGGATAATGTGCATCTGGATGTACTCAGCAAATTGTCCACATTGCTGATGGATGAAAGCTTTACACAAAGTCTGATCCACGCATCATCCGTTGACGAGTTTCTGGCAATTATTGACCGGGCGGAGAGCAAAAAGGATGACATGGTGAAGGTTGAAACCAGACCGGCAAATGGATTTCAGGTGCTTGCGGTTACCGCTTGTCCTACCGGAATTGCGCACACATACATGGCGGCAGAGGCTCTGGAGAAAAAGGCCGCAGAGCTCGGTATAACGATCAAGGTTGAGACAAGGGGCTCCGGCGGTGCCAAAAATGTGCTTACGGATGAGGAAATCAAGGCAGCAACCACCATTCTTGTGGCAGCGGATACAAAGGTGCCCATGGACCGTTTTGACGGGAAAAAGGTGATCGAGTGTAAAGTGGCGGATGGTATTAACAAAGCGGAAACTTTGCTCAGCCGTGCGGTGAAGGGAGATGCGCCGGTATACCATGCGGCAGAAGGCGCGAAGAAGGAGGCAGGTTCCGAGAAATCCGGCGGGGCACACTCTATTTACACACACCTGATGAGCGGAGTATCCCATATGCTTCCGTTTGTCATCGGCGGAGGAATCATGATTGCCCTCGCATTTTTGATCGATACCATCATGGGATATGGAGCAACCGGTGGTTCCGCATTCGGTACCTGTACACCGCTCTCCGCATTTTTCAAATATGCTGGAGGACTTGCAATGGGATTGATGGTTCCGGTGCTTTCCGGATATATTGCATATTCGATTGCAGACCGTCCGGGCCTTGCAGTGGGATTTACCGGAGGACTTTTGGCTTCCAGTGGCAATGCGATTGCGGCGGGTTATGTATGGGCCGATGGCACAACAGGCTTTCAGAAGTTTATCGCGGACTTTGCATTCCAGGGTGCCAATGGCGGTAATACGGTTTCCGGTTTCCTCGGTGGAATCGTAGCCGGATTTTTGGCAGGATATATCGTATTGTTGTTGAAAAAGGCATTTTCCAAGCTTCCGGCGTCTTTGGATGGAATTAAGCCTACTTTGATCTATCCATTGTTGGGAATTTTGATTATCAGTATTCTGATGTGCTTTATTTTCAATCCACTGATTGGTCTCATCAACACTGGATTGAGTAACATGCTGACAGGTATTGCAAATGCCGGATTTATTACCGTGCTGGGACTGATTGTGGGTGCAATGATGGCCATTGATATGGGAGGCCCGATCAATAAGGCGGCATATGTTTTCGGAACCGGAATGCTGGCGACCGCCAATCAGATGATGGCAAACGGAGCGGCAGCGTCTGACCCGGCTGTGCAGGCCTGCTACATTGCCATGGCTTCCATCATGATGGGCGGAATGGTGCCTCCGGTGGGAATTGCCCTTGCATGCCAGTTCTTCCCAAAGAAATTCAATGAGGCAGAGAAAAGCTCTAAGGTTTCCAACCTGATAATGGGCTGTTCCTTCATTACAGAGGGCGCGATTCCATTTGCGGCGGCAGATCCGCTCCATGTGATTCCATGCACCCTGGTCGGCGCAGGAGTCGCAGGCTTTTTATCCGCGCTGTTCGGCTGCACGCTGATGGCACCTCACGGTGGAATCTTTGTGTTTGCGACGGTGGGCCACCCGCTTCTGTACATTGTATCCTGGCTGGTCGGTTCCGTCATCACAGCAGTATTGCTGGGAATCATCAAAAGAGATGCAAAATAGATAGTGGTAAATCGAAAATAATAAGAAAGAGGAAATGATTATGAGAGAATTGAAATACGTGATTACTGATCCGATGGGAATCCACGCAAGACCGGCGGGAGAGCTGGTAAAGGCAGCCGCTGGGTTTCCATGCAATGTTACGATTGAGAAAGACGGGAGAGCAGTAGATGCAAAGCGCATCATGGGCGTTATGAGTCTCGGTGTAAAATGCGGCATGGAGATTACCCTGAAAACTGCAGGAGAGCAGGAAGATGCGGCGATGGATGCGCTCAGCAAATTTCTGAAGGAGAATCTGTAAAAGAGGTCAGATACCCTGAAGTGGTTTGGGCAGAGGATCAGGAAAGCAGGTAAGAGTATGGAAATTACGGGAAAAAGTGTATTTAATGGGATTGCAATTGGCAGGCTGGCTATATTCAAGAATGGAGACAATCCGGTAAAGCGGGAGAAGATTACTGATTGCCGCGCAGAAATCCAGAGATTCATGGATGCAAAGGAAGAAGCAAAGATTCAGCTGGGAGCGCTGTATGAAAAAGCGCTGAAAGAGGTCGGGGAAGTCAATGCTACGATTTTCGAAGTGCATCAGATGATGCTGGATGATCTGGATTATGTGGAATCTGTCACGAATATCATTCAGTCACAGGAGGTCAACGCAGAGTATGCAGTGGCGACCACCGGCGACAATTTTTCTGCCATGTTTGCAGCTATGGATGATGATTACATGAAGGCCAGAGCTGCGGATGTGAAGGATATTTCCAACCGCGTTATCACAATCCTGCAGGGAAACCAGATGGGCGGTATACAGTCAGAGGAACCGGTTATTCTGTTGGCGAATGACCTCGCACCAAGTGAGACTGTGCAGTTGGATAAGTCCAAGGTATTATCCTTTGTCACCAGACACGGCTCCACCAATTCCCATACTGCAATTTTGGCGCGAACCATGAATATTCCGGCGTTGATTGGTATTGACTACACGGAAGATGTGGAGGGAAAACTTGGAATCGTAGATGGCTACGAGGGTAAGCTGATCATCGATCCGGAGTCGTCTGTACTGGAACAGTATCGGGCAAGAAAGGAAGCGGATGAGGAGAAAAAGCGTCTCCTCATGGAGCTTCGGGGCAAGGAGGATGTCACGCTGGATGGAAAGCAGATAAAGCTGTATGCCAATATCGGAAGTGTGTCGGATGTGGCTACTGTGCTTGCCAATGGTGCGGGAGGCATCGGTCTGTTCCGCAGCGAGTTTCTGTATTTGGAATCCTCCGATTATCCGACGGAGGAGGAACAGTTTACAGCCTACCGCAAGGTGGCGGAGATGATGGCCGGTAAGAAGGTGATTATCCGCACGCTGGATATTGGCGCTGACAAGCAGGTGGACTATTTTGGCCTGGATAAGGAAGAAAATCCGGCTATGGGATACCGTGCGATCCGTATATGCTTAGACCGCACGGATATCTTCAAGACACAGCTTCGGGCGCTGTACCGGGCAAGCTATTACGGCAATATCGCAATCATGTTTCCGATGATCATCTCCGTGGATGAAGTGCTCAAGATCAAGGGCATCGTTGCGGAAGTCAAAAAGGAGCTTGATGCAGAAGGACTTCCTTACCGCGAGGTGGAGCTTGGCATTATGATCGAGACTCCGGCGGCTGTTATGATGACGGAAGAGCTGGCGAAGGAAGTAGACTTTTTTTCCGTGGGAACCAATGATCTGACCCAGTATACACTGGCCATTGACCGGCAGAATCCGAAGTTGGACAATATCTACGATTCCCATCATCCGGCCATCATGAAAATGCTGCAGATGATTGTGGACAACGGGCATGCAGGTGGCTGCTGGGTTGGAATCTGCGGGGAACTGGGGGCGGATACAACGCTGACAGAAACCTTCCTGCGGATGGGTTTTGACGAATTGTCCGTATCGCCATCCATGGTGCTTTCGGTCCGTGAGGAAATTCGAAAGACGGACTTGTCCAGTCAAGAGAAATAAATAAAAAGTATAAAACCTTTGTTAAATATTGGTTCCATGCCTTGACGAAGGGAACGCTCCGCTTTACAGTTATCTTTATGAGGAGTGACGAAGGAGGATTTTTCCGTGGGCAAGGTAATCGGAATTGATTTGGGAACAACAAACAGTTGTGTCGCAGTGTTGGAGAACGACCAGCCTGTGGTGATAACGAATGCGGAGGGCTCCAGGACAACGCCCTCCGTTGTGGCTTTTACCAAGGATGGGGAGCGGCTTGTGGGAGACACGGCCCGCAGACAGGCGGCAGTCAATGTGGACCGCACCTTTTTCTCCATCAAGCGGGAGATGGGCAGTACATTCCGGGCGAAAATCGATGGAAAACAATATACACCACAGGAGATTTCATCGATGATTCTGCGGAAGCTCAAGAAAGATGCGGAGAGTTATCTGGGAGAGACGGTAAGCGATGCAGTCATTACAGTTCCGGCATATTTTAATGATGCGCAGCGGCAGGCCACCAAGGACGCCGGGCGAATTGCAGGACTGAATGTGCTCCGTATTATCAACGAGCCGACTTCCGCAGCTTTGGCCTACGGACTGGATCACGGAGAGGCGCAGAAGATTCTGGTGTACGATCTGGGCGGAGGAACCTTTGATGTGTCGATCATCGAGATCGGTGATAACCTGATCGAGGTACTGGCCACTGCCGGTGATAATCACCTGGGTGGGGATGACTTTGATGCCCGCATTACGGAGCATTTGGTCATGGAGTTCCTTCGAACCGAGCGCGTGGACTTACGAAAAGACCCTACCGCCATGCAGCGTGTGCGCGAAGAGGCGGAAAAGGCGAAAAAAGTGCTGTCGACTTCCTCTACAACGACCATAAATCTTCCCTTCATCACAACGGTAAAGGGTGAACCGAAGCACATGGATATGACTCTGAGCAGGGCGCAGTTCGATGAGTTGACCAAGGATCTGGTGGAGCGCACGAGAGGGCCGGTGCAGCAGGCGCTCAGCGATGCGGGAATCGCGGCCTCTGAGTTGGGAATGGTGCTGCTCGTGGGTGGTTCTACCAGAATTCCGGCGGTGTACGAAGAAGTGCGCCGTATGACAGGGAAAGAGCCATCCCGCAACTTAAACCCGGATGAGTGTGTGGCATTAGGTGCGGCGGTGCAGGGCGGAAAGCTTGGCGGCGCGCTTGTGGCCGGCTCCCAGGCGGCAGAGATCATATTGATGGATGTGACACCGCTGTCTTTGTCCATTGAGACTGTTGGCGGCATTGCCACGAAGATTATCGATCGGAATACGACCATTCCGACCCGGTACAGCCAGGTATTTTCCACTGCGGCCAATTTCCAGACCTCCGTGGATATCAAGGTCCTTCAAGGGGAGCGTCAGTTTGCCAAGGATAATAAGCTGCTGGGGCGTTTTCAGCTGAGAGGAATCAAGGCAGCGCCTGCCGGGGTACCGCAGATAGAGGTAACCTTTGACATCGATGCCAACGGCATTGTGCAGGTGTCGGCGAAGGATCTGGGAACGGGACGCCATCAGGAGATCACGATTACAGCCAGCTCAAATTTAAGCGATGACGAGATCGAGCGGGCGATCCGGGAAGCAGCGGAATACGAAGCTACCGATGGACAGCGCCGGGCTTATATCGACAGCCGCAGTGAGGCGGAGCGTTTGATCCGTCAGGTAGAAAAAGCGTGCAGTGAACAGAAAAAGACCATGGACAAGGAAGTAAAGAAGCAGATCAAGCCTGCCCTTGCTTACTTGAAAAAGCTGGTAAGCCGCACAAAGCCCGGAAATGTATCGGAGGATCAGGCCGGGGAGCTGCGCAGGGCCACTGCGGAATTGCAGAAAGCGGCAGAACCGATCCTGTAAGTACAAATATTGGTTGAATAAATCTATCCTCACGGATATGGAAAAGGAAATTATATCCATATCTGTGAGGATAATTTTATGTGAAAGCAGAAGGCAGCACAGATGCGGAATATGGAAAAAGAAAGTAATCTTACAGAAATCTTGAAAAATTGTTGATGATTGCATATAATTTCATATATGTAGGAGGAGCGGATTATGAGCGCACAGAGCAACACCGAGAAGGTACTCCGGAGCCTGCACGTACTGCTTTCCAAGAGTGAGCCGTACCCAAAGGAACCGACCAAAGTCATTGTGGATAAGCAGCAGATGTTAGACCTGCTGAGTGAATTGAATACATGCATATACCAGATTATGGAGGAGCACGAGATGACTACGCGCAGCCGTGACAAGGCAGAGCGTGAGTTTCGCAAGAAGAGTGATCAGATTATCTGGGATGCCAGCCGTAAGGCGGAGGATATCTATGCAGCGTCTGTCATGTACATGGATGAGGCGTTGAATGGGATTCAGGATATCATGCGTCAGGCGAATGAGGCTGTTGACAAGATTTATATGGATATGGATGCCAGCATGAAGAAGGAGGAGCGCCGGATCAAGGAGAATCAGTCGGAGCTTAAGAGCCAGCTTCAGGATCTGGTGGACACCGAAAAATACCTGAATCTGATCGAGGAGCGGAACAAAGAGCTGGAGCGGCAGAAGAATGCCGGCAAACCTGTGGAGAAGAAGGAGGCTTCCATCTATGCCAACCGGCAGACTGAGATTAAAGTGAACCAGGAGTATCTGGATAAGCTGGGACTGTCGGTAGAGGATGAGGCAGATTCTGATATTGAGAGAGAGGCTGCCAATCAGGAGAAGGATGAGGAAGAGTTAAAGGAGCTTCAGGCGGAGATCCGCATTGATCTGGATGCAGACTATTTCCAGTGGAAGGAAGGGCAGGATGCGGAGAAGTCCGGGAAGACCAAGACAGATAAGGAGAAACCGGAGGGGATTCAGAAGATGTGGAAGAATCTGACCGGTGGGAAGAGATAGGAGGACTGTGATATGACAATCCTGGTATGCGATGACGACAAAGAGATTGTAGAAGCGATTGAGATCTACCTCATTCAGGAGGGATTTACCGTAGAAAAGGCGTACAACGGCGAGCAGGCCCTGCAGAAGCTGAAGGATCTGAAGATTGATCTGATGATCATCGATGTAATGATGCCGAAGCTGGATGGAATCCGGGCGACGTTTCAGGCCCGAAAGACCAGTAGCATCCCGATTATTATCCTGTCGGCGAAGACCGAGGATACCGATAAGATTCTGGGGCTGAATGTCGGGGCGGACGATTATGTGACCAAGCCTTTTAACCCATTGGAGCTGGTGGCGAGGGTGAAATCCCAGCTTCGCCGATACACAACGCTTTCCAGTGTAGACACGGGAGAGACAATTTACGAGGCTGGCGGGCTTGTTATCAACGACGATCTCAAGAAGGTGACGGTGGATGGAGAGGAAGTAAAGCTGACACCAATTGAATATAATATTCTGCTGCTCTTGATGAAGAACAAGGGCAAGGTGTATTCCATCAGTCAGATTTATGAGGAGATCTGGAATGAGGAGGCAATCGGAGTAGATAACACGGTAGCTGTCCACATTCGTCATATCCGCGAGAAGATCGAGATCAATCCGAAGGAACCACGTTATCTGAAGGTCGTGTGGGGAGTCGGATACAAGATTGAAGCGGAATCGTAATGGATTAACACAATGGAGAATGCGATATGAAGGAATATACAACCGGAATCAAAAGTGCCGTGATCGTGATCCATCAGATGTTTATTGTTCTGATGGTGTGCGGTCTCTTCGGAACCGGCTATGTTGCACAGCGCAATCTGCAGGGCATGGGGTTACTGATGCTGTTGTCAGTAATCGGCTTGGTAGGCAGCTTTGTCACGCTGGCCTATCTGACCGGTATTTCCGGCCGTAAGTCGACCGACGATCCGGTCATTTATCTGAATATGGTGGATAAGGTGTATACCGATGTGCAGATGGTGCTTTTTATCGGGTTTATATACCTCATGTTTTATATGGGGCGGGGACTGCGCAAGCTGGACTTCGCCTTTTCTGGGTTACTTGTGGCAGCAGGAACAGTGGGATATCTCATGGATGTGGTGTTCCTCATCCTGTATTTAAGCATCGTGCGGAGATCCAAGGACAATACGCTTTTGACGCATAGTTTCATCTATCAATGCATACGCTTTTGGAGGCAGGTCATCAGCACGAAGCAATCACCGAAGCGCTGTACGAAAAAGGCGCGTGAACGCTATGAGATTCAAAAGGCAATTGAGTCCATTGCAGCGGGGGCGTTGGACACGCGGCTGGATGTGGACAGCTTCCACGGACAGGAGCGGGAACTGGCAGAAGCCGTCAACAGTATCCGTGAGGGACTCAGCGAAGCGGTGATGGACCGGATCCGCAATGAGCGTATGAAGGCGGATCTGATCACGAATGTATCCCACGACATCAAGACGCCTTTGACGTCCATCGTCAACTATGTGGATCTTCTCAAGCGGGAGAATCTGGAAAACGAGAATGCACAGAATTACATCCGCATTCTGGACGAGAAATCCCAGCGCCTGAAGCAGCTTACGGAGGATCTGGTGGAGGCGTCGAAGATCAGCTCCGGCAATGTGAAGCTGGACATGCAGAGGATCGACTTTGTAGAGCTGATCTACCAGACCGGAGGCGAATTCAACGAGCGCTTCGAAGCCAGAGATCTGACCATCGTGACGAAGCTGCCCCACGGTTCGGTTATGGTGGAGGCGGACGGCCGTCAGTTGTACCGCGCCATCGAGAATCTCTACACCAATGCAGCCAAGTATGCCTTGGAAAAAACGAGGGTATACGTGGAACTGGAGGTCGAGGATGGACAGGCGATCTTTTCCATAAAGAATATTTCCAAGACGCCTTTGCCGGAAAATGCGGATAAGGAGCATGACCTGACGGAGCGTTTTGTCCGGGGTGAAGCCTCCCGTACGACGGAGGGAAGCGGCCTGGGACTGTCCATTGCCAAGAATCTGACCAATCTGATGGGTGGAACATTTGAATTGAAGCTGGACGGAGATTTGTTTGTAGCCACAATATCATTTGAAGTATTGGGGAATAACTGATATAATGAGCAAAATACAGTTTTTAATCATGGAGTAAAGCGGAGGACATCATTATGAAATTACATGAAAATGGAGCTTACCTGATTCGGGGAAGCGAGGTAGTAATCAATTCCCCGGAGGCTGCGGCAGCAGTAGCCGCGAAAACCGGTAAAAATGTGACACCGGAGGATGCGAAGAAGGAGACCATTGCATATGGAATCTTAAAGGAGCACAATACATCCGGCAACATGGATAAGCTGCAGATTAAGTTTGATAAATTGACATCTCACGATATCACCTTTGTTGGAATTATTCAGACCGCACGTGCATCCGGGCTGGAGAAGTTCCCGATTCCTTATGTGCTGACCAACTGCCACAACAGTCTGTGCGCGGTGGGAGGAACCATCAATGAGGATGATCACATGTTTGGACTGACCTGTGCCAAGAAGTATGGCGGAGTCTATGTTCCGCCACATCAGGCTGTCATTCACCAGTACGCCCGCGAGATGCTTGCAGGCGGCGGCAAGATGATCCTTGGTTCCGATTCCCACACCCGTTACGGTGCCCTGGGAACCATGGCCGTGGGAGAAGGCGGACCGGAGCTGGTAAAGCAGCTTCTGAATAAGACCTATGACATTGATATGCCGGGCGTAGTCGGCATTTATCTGACCGGTGAGCCGATGAAGGGCGTTGGTCCGCAGGATGTGGCGCTTGCCATTATCGGAGAAGTCTTCGGCAACGGATTTGTGAAGAATAAAGTTATGGAATTTGTGGGACCGGGCGTATCCAACCTGAGTGTGGACTTCCGCATCGGTGTGGACGTTATGACCACAGAGACCACCTGTCTGTCTTCTATCTGGAGAACCGACAGCAAGGTAAAGGAATTCTATGAGATCCACGGCAGAGAAGAGGATTACAAGGAACTGAATCCGGGTGAGGTTGCGTTCTACGACAGCTTCATCGAGATTGACCTGAGCGCAATCAAGCCAATGATCGCAATGCCGTTCCATCCGAGCAACACCTACACCATTGAGGAGCTGAATGCAAACCTTATGGATATTCTGGATGACTGTGAGAAGCGCGCTGAGGTCAGCTTTGACGGCAAGGTAAAGCTGGATTTAAAGAGCAAGGTACGGAATGGAAAGCTTTATGTAGATCAGGGAATTATCGCCGGCTGTGCAGGCGGCGGCTTTGAGAATATCTGTGATGCAGCGGATATCTTGAAGGGAGCTTCCATCGGTGCGGACGAGTTTACGCTGAGCGTATATCCGGCATCTACACCAATCTATATGGAATTGGTGAAGAACGGTGCGGTGGCGAACCTGCTGGCGACCGGTGCAATTGTGAAGACGGCCTTCTGCGGACCATGCTTTGGTGCCGGGGATACACCTGCAAACAATGCTTTTTCCATCCGTCATTCTACACGTAACTTCCCGAACCGCGAAGGTTCCAAGGTGCAGAATGGACAGGTTTCTTCCGTGGCGCTTATGGATGCCCGTTCTATTGCAGCGACTGCAGCGAACAAGGGTTATCTGACGGCGGCTACAGATATTGATGTGAATTATACAAAGCCAAAGTATTTCTTTGATAAGACGATTTACGAGAATCGTGTATTTGACAGCAAAGGGGTGGCAGATCCGAGCGTTGAGATCCAGTTCGGCCCGAATATCAAGGACTGGCCGGCTATGAGTGCGCTACCGGAGAATCTGGTGTTAAAGGTAGTATCTGAGATTCACGATCCGGTTACGACCACGGACGAGTTGATCCCATCCGGCGAGACCTCTTCCTTCCGTTCCAATCCGCTTGGCCTTGCAGAGTTTGCACTCTCCAGAAAGGATCCGGAGTATGTGGGCCGCGCGAAGGAGATTCAGAAGGCACAGAAGGCGGTTGAGGCAGGAACCTGTCCGGTTGAAGCTGTACCGGAGGTGCGTGCGGTGATGGATGCCATCAAGGCGCAGTTCGGAGATGTCAACCACGATAATGTCGGTTTCGGAAGTACGATTTTTGCAGTGAAGCCGGGTGACGGCTCTGCCCGCGAGCAGGCGGCGTCCTGTCAGAAGGTTCTGGGAGGCTGGGCAAATATTGCCAATGAATATGCAACTAAGAGATACCGTTCCAACCTGATCAACTGGGGTATGCTCCCATTCCTGATTGACGAGGGAGAGCTGCCGTTTAAGAATCTGGATTATCTGTTTCTGCCGGGAATCCGCGAGGCGGTTGCAGCAGGTAACACAGAGTTTGAGGCATATGTTGTAAAGGATGGTGAGCTCAAGCCGTTTACGCTGAAGATGGCAGAGCTGACACCGGATGAGAAGGATATTATCCTGAAGGGATGTCTGATCAATTACTATCGTGGATAGGAGGATTGAAAAATGCAGGAACACACGGAGGAAGCAATAAAGCAGCCGGTAGCCGAAGAACCTGTGAAAGCGCAGAGAGCGACAAAGCCGGGTAGACAGGAAAATGTCTACCTGGCCAAAATCGGTCTTATGATTTTTGTCACGTTTGTATGTTGTATTCTGTTCTTCTTTATCTTGTTGCGTTACGAAGGATTTTCCGATATCTGGAATGAGATTATGAAAGCAGGCCAGCCCATCATTATCGGTTTGGTACTGGCATATCTGCTGAATCCCATCATGCAGTTTGCAGAGGGGCTTTTATACAAGGCTCTCCGCACGCGCATGAAGACGGAGGAAAAGGCGAAGAAAACGTCAAGAGCCCTTGGTATTGCGTTTTCCATTGTGTTTCTGATTGCTGTGATTGCGCTTTTAATTGCTGCAATCGTTCCATCAGTGATCACCAGCATTATGAGTCTGGCAGAGACCGTGCCGAAGGGTGTGCGGAATCTGGTTTCTACCATGGAAAGCGGTGTGCTTGGAAATTTCCAGCTGACGGAGATGTTTGGAGATTTCCTGACGAAGGCGACAGCAATGATTCAGGATTGGGCGGAGAATACCTTGCTGCCACAGGCGCAGACCTATATTGCCAATGTGACCAGCGGAGTCATTTCCGTTGTGAAGCTATTTATGAATTTTATCATCGGAATCATTGTGGCAATGTATGTTCTGATGATTAAGGAGAAGCTGATCGGACAGAGCAAAAAGCTGATTTACGCAGTGTTTAAGCCTAAGGCAGGCAATACGATTGTAGAAATCGTACATAAGGCTGACGAGATATTTGGTGGTTTTATTATTGGAAAAATCATTGATTCTGCGATTATTGGCGTAATCTGTTATATTGGATGCTGTCTGATGCGCATACCGGATGCTATGCTGGTGGCAGTAGTCGTGGGTGTTACCAATATCATTCCGGTATTCGGACCATTTATCGGTGCGGTGCCGTCACTGCTTTTGGTAGTGATCCAGAGTCCGTGGCATGCGTTGTATCTGCTTATTTTTATTATTGTGTTGCAGCAGGTGGATGGCAATATTATCGGACCAAAGATTCTTGGCAATTCCACCGGATTGTCTTCCTTCTGGGTAATGTTCTCCATCCTGATTGGTGGAGGCCTGTTCGGATTCCTGGGAATGCTTTTGGGCGTTCCGGTGTTTGCGCTGATTTACTATGTTGTGCGCAAACTGGTAAATCATAGTATCGACAAGAGAAAACTTCCGATGGCGACAGAGGAGTATGTGAATCTGTCCAGAGTGGATGAGGAAACGCGAACCATCGTTTGCAGGGAGGAGCAGAAAAAGAAAAAACGCAAGTGATCGTTTTTGACATCTGGGGTCCGCTATGGTACACTAAAAATAGTGAGTTAGACCTATTTTTTACGAGGTGACGACAATTGGATAAATACGAATACAACCTGAAGCTGGACCAGATGAAGAGCCTTTTTGCAGAGGAGAAATACGAAGAGGCTGCGGACATCGCGGATAGTATGAACTGGAACAAGGTTAAGAATCCGACAGCACTTCTTCGGGCGGGAGAGATATACGAGAAGACCGGACGTTATGAGGACAGCCGGGATGTACTTCTGATGGCGTATGACCGTTCTCCGATCGGGCGCGGAATTATTTACCGCCTGGCTGAGGTTGCCGTCAAGATGCAGGATTTTCAGGCAGCACAGGATTATTATGATGAGTTTGTGGAGATTGCGCCACACGATAATTTAAAATATGTACTGCGCTATGATATCAAGAAAGCGCAAGGGGCTTCATATCGGGAGTTGATTCCGATTCTGGAAGAACTGCGGGAGCAGGAGTATACGGAAGAATGGGCATATGAACTGGCTTATCTCTATCACAAGGCAGGGATGAGCGACAAGTGTATCGATGCCTGTGACGAGCTGATACTCTGGTTTGGCGACGGTCCGTATGTGGAGCGGGCGCTGGAGCTCAAGATGCTTTATCAGCCGTTGACTAAGGCGCAGGAAGAGAAGTATCGCTCTTTCCGTCAGGCAAAGGACGGCTATACGCATATCAATATTGAGGAAATGCAGCGCGCGGGTGAGTATGCTCATGAGCCGGTGACGATCCCACAGGTGGACGTGAACCCGGAGCGCTTTAATACCGTGAATCTTCAGGAAGAGATTGCCAAGGGAATGCAACAGATTATCGATGCGACAGAGAAGTCCACAGTGGCGGACACGCTGGACAATATCAACCGCATGGTAGAGGAGATTCCATATCTGAAGCTTCCGAAGGAGGAGACAGCCGGTGAGGGGACTCATATTGAGACTGATGAAGAGATCGATGGTTCCCTGAAGATTAATTTTCAGGAGCTTTTGGGAGAAGATTCCGATGGTCAGATCAGCTTGATGATGGATGAACAGGCGCAGCTGGAGCGACAGATTACCGGGCAGATTACCATTGAGGAAGTGCTGGAGGAATGGGAGCGCACCAAGCGGGCTGCAGAAGCCGCTTTACAGGAAGCGGAGCAGCGCAAGTTGGAGTCCGCCAAGGCGCGTGCACTGCAGCAGGCCGGTGATATTATGGATCGTCTGACGGATGTGATTCCAAAGCTGGATGCGGGGGTAACACCGCGGGAGCTTCTGGAGGAGGAGTATCTGCAGGAGAAGCCGGAGACGGCTGTGGAAGCACCGGCGCCGGAGGCTGTGCTGCAGACGGATATAGAAGAACCGGCAGATTTGGACATGGCAGTCGATGCAGAGAGTATCGCAGATGGCGTGGAAATCATATCGGAGGACGAACTTCTGGCGGCGGATACCGATTCCATCGATGATGCGCTGTTGGAGCAGGAATTGCTGGATGAGAGCGAGCCGGTTTCGGATGAGGAACCATTGCTGTTGGAGCCGGAAGAAGAGCAGATTACCGATGAGGGTGAACCGCTTTCTGAGTCGGAGGATGAGCTGAATTTCAGGGAGAGCGACCTACTTGCAGATGAGGAAGTAGCAGCTCCTGAGGAGAAGGCAGAACCGGAGGCAAAGCCTGCGGAAGAAGCAAGCGCGAAGAAGCCGAAGGGAATTACGGAGCGCTGGAAGGCTAAGACTCTGCGAATGCCGGAGATCAAATTGCCGGAGGATCTGGACGATGACGATGAATCCGATGAGACAAAAGTAATTGATAAGCTCACAGATGAGCAGAAGAAGATATTCTCTTATTTTATTCCGGTAAAAGGAATGGAAGGCCAGTTGTGCCAGGCATTGACCGGGGTGACAAGGCATCTGGAGAAGGATGCTACTGCCAGAACCGGCAACCTGATCATTCAGGGCGGACAGTGCTGCGGCAAGACGACACTCGCCACCAGCATCATTAAAGTTTTACAGGATGGAATTGGACGTCCAAACGATAAGATTGGCAAGATCCAGGCGGAGGCACTGAACAAGAAGGACATTGGCCAGCTGCTTCGCAAGGTGGCCGGTGGTTGCCTGATCATAGAGAATGCCGGGGAGCTTTCCAGACAGTCAATTGTAACGTTGTCCCTGCTTCTGGAGCAGGACAGCAGCGGAATTCTGATCATTCTGGAAGGAACTTCCAAGGGGATCAAGAAGGCGCTTTCTCAGGATGAGGGTTTTGCAAAGAAGTTTACAGAGAAGATTACCGTACCGATTTTCAGCAATGATGAATTGGTAGCGTTTGCCCGCTCTTACTCGAAGGAGCTGGGATATGAGATTGATGAGATGGCGGTTTTGGCATTGTACAACCGCATCAGTAATATTCAAAGACTGGATCAGGATACGACGCTTACGGAGGTCAAGGAGATTGTCGATGAGGCAATTGAGAAAGAGGCTCACGGTGGAATGAAGAAATATTTCAGCATTCTCACAGCCAGCCGCTATACGGATGACGACCGGATTGTACTAAGAGAGAAGGACTTTGAATAGAAATAGTAAGGCAAGTGGAGGGGTATAAGTATGAGCAATTTCACAGAGATGGACTGTTATCTGTTCGGACAGGCAACCCATTACGACATTTACCGCAAGATGGGTGCACACCGGATGACGGAGGGCCGCAAGAAGGGAGTGTGCTTTGATGTATGGGCACCGCATGCGGCGCAGGTGTTTGTGATTGGAGACTTCAACGATTGGAATGAGACTTCCCATGAGATGAAGCGGGTGAAGCCGGAGACCATGGGCGTGTACGAATTGTTTATTCCGGGTGTGGAGCTTGGAGCAATGTACAAGTTTCTGATTATTGCACAGGATGGAACCAAGCATTACAAGGCAGATCCGTATGCAACCTATGCACAGGTTCGTCCGGAGACCGCTTCTATTGTGGCAGATATTGACCATTTCCAGTGGTCAGATGATGCCTGGATGAAAGAGAGAAAATCTCTGACCCAGGAAACTGTTTATAAGCAGCCCATGGCAATCTACGAGGTTCATCCCGGTTCCTGGATGCGTCATCCCGGCGGGGGAGAGGACGGCGGTTTTTATAGCTATCGAGAGCTTGCCAAGGCCTTGATTCCGTATGTGAAGGAGATGGGATACACCCACGTGGAGCTTATGGGGATTTCCGAGTATCCATTTGATGGATCCTGGGGCTATCAGGTAACGGGATACTATGCACCGACTTCCCGCTACGGAACGCCGGAGGATTTTGCGTATCTGGTGAACGAGTTCCACCGGAACAAGATTGGAGTCATTCTTGACTGGGTACCGGCGCATTTTCCGAGGGATGCGCATGGTCTGGCGATGTTTGACGGCACACCGACCTACGAGTATGCAGATCCGAGAAAGGGTGAGCATCCGGATTGGGGAACAAAGATTTTCGATTACAGCAAGAATGAGACCAAGAACTTCCTGATTGGAAGTGCTTTGATGTGGGTAGAGAATTACCACATTGACGGCCTGCGTGTGGATGCGGTGGCATCCATGTTGTATCTCGACTACGGCAAGCAGGACGGACAGTGGGTTCCAAATATCTATGGCGGCAACAAAAATCTGGAAGCAATTGAGTTTTTCAAGCATATTAATACCTTGATTCTCGGCCGTAATCCGGGGGCGGTCATGATTGCGGAGGAGTCCACCGCATGGCCAATGGTAACCGGACCGGCAGAGAAGGACGGATTGAATTTCAGCTACAAGTGGAATATGGGCTGGATGCATGACTTCCTGGATTACATGAAGCTGGATCCGTATTTCCGTAAGGATAACCACAACAAGATGACGTTTGCCATGAGCTATAACGAGAGCGAGAAGTATATTCTTGTGTTGTCTCATGATGAAGTGGTACATCTCAAATGCTCCATGCTCAACAAGATGCCGGGCTTAGAGGGTGACAAGTTCAAGAACCTTATGGCAGGATATGCGTTCATGATGGGCCATTCCGGCAAAAAGCTTTTGTTCATGGGACAGGAATTCGCCCAGTCTCAGGAGTGGAGCGAGAAGCGGGAGCTCGACTGGTATCTTTTAGAGGATCCGAATCACAAGAAGATTCAGGATTGGGTAAAGGAGCTGTTACATATTTACCGCAAGAACCGCTGTATGTATGAGCTGGATACAAGCTGGGGCGGCTTTGAGTGGATCAATGCCGACGACAGAGAGCGCAGCATTTTCAGTTTCATAAGAAAGAGCGAGGACGGCAAGAACAATCTGCTTTTTGTCATTAACTTTACTCCGGTGGCGCGTGACGACTACCGCGTCGGTGTTCCAAAGCGCAAGACCTACAAGCTGATCTTGAACAGCGAGGATCCGAAGTTTGGCGGCTCTGACAAGAATCGTCCGGACAGCTACAAGCCGGAGAAGGTGGAGAGTGACAACCGTAAATACTCCATTGCCTATCCACTTCCGGCGTATGGCGTGGCCGTGTTTAAGTTCTAGTATATAATTCTTTCATTTCATTCTTTCGTTCAATTAGCACTGGTTTTACACTAACCCTGTAAAGCCAGTGTTTTTGCTTATTTCATCCACTTTTCATGCGTTTTCCATAAATCAAATTCTTATACAGTTTTTATCCATTTTCCGTAAATATACTTTTACATTCTTCTCATATTTTTCCGGAAACATATCTTCATATGGTCAAATATCTTCTTTTGGGTCTTAGGCGAATTTTTACTTCCTGAGACCCAAGCGAGTAAACAAAATAGAAAAATGTCAGTGAGAAAGTGGGTGCCGTGGGTCTCAGAGAGAGAAAGTGTTCCTGAGACCCGAGCAGGCTCGTCAAAATGAAAATTCGCCAGTGAAAAAGTGGACGCCGTGGGTCTCAGAGAGAGAAAGAGTTCCTGAGACCCATAAGGTGATGCGCAGTAAAATCTATCTTTGATTTTACTGCGTTTTTGCTATAATAAAGATATCCAATAGGGATTGGGATAATAGCAAGAAGGAGGGTGAAAATGATGAATTTGGTGAAGGAAAAGAAAGGGTTATCCATTGCGGCACTTGTGTTAGGACTTGTGGGATTGCTTGCGTGGATATTGCCAATTATTGGGCTGCCGGTAGGTGTGGTTGGACTTGTGTTGGGCATTGTCGGTATCAAAAAGGGGGCAAGGAAGCGCGCTGTTGCGGGAATTGTACTGTGTATCATATCTCTGGTGTTGACAATTGCCAATGCATCAATCGGTGCATATATGGGATATAAGGGTCAACTCTTTTTTCAGCAGGAAAACGTTTTTTCTCTGAGAGACGAGGATGGAAATATCTTGCTGGAAGGTGGAGTGCAGGAAGCAGGCATTGTAACGTTTGAGAATGGTTCCAGTGGGACAAGCTACGCAGTAGAAATCGTGTTTGATGAAACTGCCGCGTCAGAGTTTAAGACCATTACAGAGGAACATATAGGAGAGTGCATTGGTATGTATGTAAATGATGAGATGCTGATGAATCCAAACATTGTGACAGTGATTGAGGATGGAAGATGCAATGTAACAGCCGATTCGTATAAGGATGCGGTTGAATTATCCGACTTGCTTAATTCCACGAAGAGGTAATCAATTCAAAGCCACAGTAGTAAGGGATAGAGGTATTATCAAATGATATTCAGAAAGATAGATGAAATTGAGGGAATAAAGCATGCTTTTATATCATTATTCCGTGGATTCTTATCGCGGAGATAAGTCACTGATCAACGATTATGCAAGGCACTATCAATTCGCGGAGCCATATATCTTAGCCTTGGAAAAAGGGAGGGATGTGTTTGACGCGGTGCTTTTTTCAACGATGTATTTTTCGAGAGAATTGTGCAATTTAAAGCTTCGGAAATACGAGAACTATCAGAAAGATGCGGTAGAGGGGATTTTTGAATACGTCAGAAAGACGCAGTTTGCATCGGATTCCGTAAGCCGGTTAAACTGCGTGTATTATTGCGATGATATAGACGCGGCAAAACAGTATCTCTACGAGGATTGCCTAAAGGACGGAACCTTTACCAGGGAGCAGGTCTGCTTGTTGGAAGTGGGGGTAGATGAGAGCAGGGTATATCGTTATGATCAGCAGTTCTATAATCTTGCAATGGAAGCCATGGAGAAGAATGAGACAGATGCAGTCTTTGAGATGGCAAAGCGCTATTTCTCAAAAGAGCGGACAAAGGAGCCATTGATTGAAATCCTGTGCGACAGTCCGAATGAAGTGGTAAGGGAAATTGAACTGTGAAGTTGTGACTTAAGTGCAGCGGAAGTCTCGCCGATATATGCAATAAGAATTAGTTCAGAATCGCAGAAACAGGTATACGGGAGAGCATATGCACGTAGAGCAGACCAAGCTGTGGGAAAATGTAAACCACAATGTGAATACAGACATGGGAAAAGGCGTTCTTGCTTATCAGGCCAACATGCCGGAGAGCGGGAGCGCTTTTGGTGTCCAAAAAGAGAAGTATGAGAAGCTGGCAGGGGTGTCGGCGGCGGGAACCATCAATATGGCGGAGGCGACCTATCAGAATCCGATGAAGGCGGAAGAGGATAAGGAGCAGACCGTGGTGGAAGAGTTGTCGGAAGCACAGAACCAGTCTGCGGAAAGCCGTAGAAACGAGATGGCCGTTATTGCAAATACCACATCGGAAGAGGACTTAAAGAAGATGGAGGAGGAAGGCTATTCTCTGATGGACACCGACAGCCATACGATTATTACGGTGACAGATAAGATTAAGGCAACCCTTGCCAAGGCGGGTGTGGACATCTCTTGCTATGGGGATAGCTTAAGCAGGGAGCAGCTTGAAGAGATTACCGGGAGTGCAGCAGTGGTGGAGCAGATCATGCGCGCACTGCAGATCAATGACCTTCCGACAACAGAGGCAAATATCGAGGATAGCGTGGCAGCACTCTCGCAGGTGGCGGGAATGACCGGTGTGAGTGAGGATGCCATGGCTTATCTGTTGAAAAATGCATTGGAGCCAACCATTCGAAATCTATATACGGCAGAGCACTGCAATGGCGGCGGTACATCTGAGTCCGACGCGTATGCGGCAGGCATTGATTTTGACGCCATCGAGGAGCAGATTGTCGGCATCATTGAAGAAGCCGGATTGGAAGTTACGGATGAAACCATGGAGGATAGCAGGTGGCTGATCGCGCATCAGATTCCGTTGACGGGGGAGAACCTTGTCTATCTGGGGCAGTTGAAAGACTTATCTGCGCAGCTTCAGGAGGGTACCATCGACTGGAATGGCGTGGTGGATTCCATGGCGAAGGCCATAACGAACGGGAAGCGCCCGGAGCAGGCTCTTATGATCACAGCGAGACGACAGTTGGAAGAAACGCGCCTTGCCATGACGACGGAGGCCAACCGGGCAATGTTGAAGCGTGGCATGGAGGTGGACACGAAGCCGCTGGAGGAGCTGGTAGAAGACTTAAAGGAACAGGAGAAACAGTATTATGAGGCGCTCCTGACCAGCGAGGGTGTGGAAGCCAGTGACGAAAATATAGAACTCTGTGTGGATACAGCGGCAGTATTTGAAGAAATGAAGAGTCAGCCTGCTTATGTGTTGGGGCAGGTGAGCCACGAGGCAACCGTTGAGGAGCTGCACAGCGCCGGAGCAACGCTGCAGAGGGAGCTGGCCGAGGCAAATGAGCGTTACGAAACCTTGATGACAGCGCCGCGCCGTGACATGGGTGACAGCATGAGCAAGGCCTTTCGCAACGTGGATGACATTCTCAAGGATGTGGGGATGGATATAAGTGAAGCGAACCGTAGGGCAGTGCGCATTTTGGCATACAATGAGACCGCCATCACGGAGGAAAACATCAATGCGGTAAAAGCGGCAGACGAAGAGATGCAGCGGGCATTTAAGAATATGACACCGGCGGTGACCGTCGAGATGATCCGAAAAGGCGAAAATCCGCTGGATATGACGCTGGAAGAGTTGAACCGGGCGGCAGAGCAGATCAAGGAAGAAACCGGAAATGATTATGAGGAGCGTTTCAGCAAATTCTTATGGAAGCTGGAGCAGAATCAGGAGATTTCCGAGGAGGAGAGAAGCAGTTATATCGGTATCTACCGCCTCATCGCGCAGGTGGAGAAGACGGATGGTGCTGCGCTGGGAGCGCTTATGAATCAGGGCAGTGACATTACCATGCGTAATCTGCTGACAGCCATGCGCTCCGCGCGAAAAGGCGGAATGGATTACACGGTGGACGATGAATTTGGCGGTGTGCAGGCGAAGGAAAAAGGCCCACGCATCGATGCACAGATTGAGGCAGGTTTCCAGCAGAATTGTATAAGAGATGTCATGGATCGTATCACGCCGGATAAGCTGTCACAGCTTTCGGATGGAGCATGGGAAAATATGACACCGGAGCAATTGGCGGAAGCGCTTGCGGAACTGGACAGTTCGCAGGCGGAGGAGGAAGCCGGTGAGGCCTATGTGAAGGAGCAGCTGGCTATGGCCCAGCAGGCGATGCAAAGCTCCGAAGATGTGTATGCATACCTGGAGCGCTATGATGTCGCCAACAACTTTGCAAATCTCATGGCGGCATCCGAGATGCTCCGAAAACCCAATCAAATGATGGACCGATTGTGGAAAAGCGGTGCTTTTTCCAAAGATTCTGTGGAAATGATTGCGGACTTAAAGGCAAAGGTCCTGGAAGAATTCGGAGAAGCGCTTAAGAATCCGGAAGCGTTGGCGGATGCCCAGGAGAAGCTTGCGGATGTGGCGGAGCATGTTATGGATACCATGCTGATCGAGGATCCATCTGTGCGGTCGTTGGATGTGCGGGAGCTCCGACAGATGAGCTGCCAGTTCAGCCTCTGTGCCCAAAAGGCCAAAGAGGAGAGCTATATGGTTCCGATTCAAACCGGGGATTCTGTTACGGGAGTATCCTTAAAGATCGTCCGGGGCAAGGAAGAAAAGGGCATGGTGGATATCCTGTTCCAGAGCGGCCGTATGGGAAGCGTTGCGGCTTCATTTCAGGCAAAGGAACATTCGGTGTCCGGTATGATTGCGGTGGACAGTGAAGAGACCAGACAGTTGTTTGCGGATAATCTCGGACTTCTGGCTTCCGCGATGCAGGAAGTGGAGGGGGAGCCAGAAGCCGTGGATCTGTCGGTTGCATATGTATCGGATCTGTCACTGCAGCATTACGAGATGGCGGGACTGCAAAGAGAGGCAAAGCTTCGGGATGCAGGTGAGCTGGCCGAAAATACCGGGGAACGAAACCCGGTGCAGACGACACGCTTGTATCACATAGCGGAAAGCTTCATCCAGTCGGTGCAGGGGCTTTTAGATTAGTATGCTGATTTGCAGAATGCCTTGGTAAAGCTATGGTTACCTCATATTACTCAGACGCCGGCATGTCGGTAGGGACGGCCTCGGTGGCAGAGGTGTCGGGAACCGAATTGTCAGAGCCGGACAGATATTGACAGATGCCCGAATAGATGGCAAGAGCCAGCTTATCCTGATACGCATCGTCGGTCAGATTGGCCGCCTCTGTTTCATTACTTAAGAACCCACACTCTACGATAACAGTCGGAGAAGAGGTTTTCTTGAGAATGTAGTAATCATCATTGGACTTGGAGACACGCTTTTTCGGAGGGTCAAGCTGCTCGTTCAGTGCTTGCTGTACAATGGCTGCAATTTTTTCCCCTTCTGCAGACTGCTTGAAAAAGAACACCTGAGGACCGGAGACCGAGGCGTCCGGAAAACTGTTCTGGTGAATGCTGATGGTCATGATTGGCTTGTTCTTTTCAATGAGTGCTACGCGGTTGCGGAGATCTTCGACCTTTACATTTTTGGAGTCTTCAGAGACAAGAGCCTTGTCGTCCGTCCTGGTAAGAATGACTTTAAAACCTTTATTTTCAAATAAGGTTTTCAGCTTGTATACGATAGTCAGATTCAGGTCTTTCTCCAATACATCGTTTTCTCCAACTTTACCAGGATCGGCACCGCCGTGTCCGGCATCCAATACGATGCAGGGCTTCTCGGAGGATGTGTTGCGCGAGGATACAATTGCAGCTCCGGTCCGCGCAAGGAAAAAGGCGCTGACAAACAGGCAGGCAACCATTAGGATCTCGAATTTTTTTTGCATAAATACCTCTGACGATTTGATAACAAAAGCCTTTTGCAATGCAAAAGGCTTTTGTAATAGTTAATTCAATTTATGCACAAACTCTAATTTATATACTTGATTATCGTATCCCAAACGTCACTGGTCTCGAAGCCCAGCTTCCAGAAAGAAGCTCCGGCAAGTTCGTATTCATCCATCAGCTTTAATCTCGCCTCTGCGGACGCGGAATCTTCCAGCCATACCTTGTAGGTAATGCCCTCGCTCTCGAATTCCGCATAATTCTGTCCGGAATCTTCCAGCCATTGCTTTTCTACGCCGTAATTGGCCAGCAGATTGTTGGCAGAGCGCATACCGTATACCTGAGAGCTGACACTGTAGAGAATATTGGCGTCGATGTCGTCATTGTCACCGGCTTCTTCATCCGGAGTCAATGCCCATACTCTGGTGTAGAATGGCATTCCCAGAATGACCTGATTTGCAGGAACTTCCGCAAGGGTGTCAATCACGCCCTGGCGAACCCAGCCAAGGGAGGAGACAGAACCCTCGTCGGAACCGGCGTAGTGTTCGTCATAGCCCATGATTACAACATAGTCTGCAAAGTTTGCCTGTTCGCTTCTATTATAGAAAGAAGTGTAGCTGGTTGGCACATAGTTGTCGATGGAGAGTACAATTCCGTTGTTTTCGCATTTGATAGAAAGTTCGCGGACAAACTGGATGTAGGCGTCACCAACTTCCTCCCGGTTCAGCGCCTCAAAGTCCAGATTAATACCATCCAGATTGTATTGGATTGCAACTGACACAATCTGGTTTACCAGGTTCTGTCTGGTGGAGGTGTGGGTTAGCACATATGTGGTGTCCACGTCACTGTTCTCCAGATTGCTTACTAACGCCCAAACTTCTACGCCCTGAGAGTGGCAATAGTTTACGTAATCGGTACTACCAAGGTCAGCAATTCCCCCATTGTTGTCATTCAGATAGAACCAGGTCGGCGAGATGACATTGATTCCTTTGGTAGATGCCAAAACAGCGGCCACATCTGAGTTGACGGCACGGGTCGTCATCTGGTGCCAGGCCATACAGATCTCAAAATCCTTGGTAATATGGGCAAAAACCTCCGGCTCGTAATCGCTGCTGCGGGTCTCCTCCGTTGTACCGGATAAACGTTTCCCCTGCACATATCCCACCACACCGTCATTTGTCATTACTTTTGTCCAGTTGTCACCGGATTCCAGTACGCAAAGCTGATCCTTTTCTTTCACGTCGGCGAGGATAGGACTCTTAATCCCGCCCTTCACACGGATATGTGTGTTGCGCTTTACCGTTGCAACTTCGTAGCTGCCCCAGGTATTATAGACGATAATTCGATTTGGATCAGAAAAGTATTCGTAAGTAAAATCGGAATATTCTTTGACAAAATCCAGGTCGATGTAAGCGGAATCGGAAGTCGCTTTCACTATTGGGCGTCCGTAGTCGATTGAGGATTTTGTGACCAGATAACTGTTGCTGTCTGCCTCTGCGGAAATCAGATCCCGGGCAGTTGCATACAACAGAATGTTCTCATTGGCATCCCAGTAAAAACGGGGATTCAAGCTGTCGTGTACAAACTGATAATCGATATATACATGATCGCCAATCATTTTGGCGGTAGTTTCTATTACTTCATTATTCAATATGATAGCGACTTGATCTTCGGAGGTAAGGTTATAGTATTCACTCAACTCCTGTCGCTCCTTGGATGGGGTGTATTTCTTGATCAAAGCAGAGATACCTGTGATTGCTACGATAATCACAATCAGGGCACACACCACTAAGACCGGTAACGCTTTTTTCTTCATGTATAGCCTCCTGTGTTGTAGGGAATGGACATCTCTCTTTAAGAGATATCCTTTAATGACACAGATATTATAGCATTGTGCCTATACAGATTCAAATAAATGAAGGAAAATTAATAATTTTACTATATTTGGGGGCTGCCTTTCCCGAAACAGCCCCCGGATCTTTTTTCATAGCAATCTATGCAGTAGTTTCATAGATCAATGTAATTAATATTGTCCTTTTTGTTTTTGAAGGCGCATCAAGGCTCCTTCTGTTTGTTGTATTCCACCGAATTCTGCACAGAGTAAACCCCTCCTTTACTAATCGTCAGATTCTGAGTTGACTCCGGTGACGTAAAGTCCCTGATAGAGTCCTGGCTTATACTCAATAAGCAGCTGAATTTCCTGTTCGTTCATGTGATTCCTTAATTTCCTTTCAATATATCCTCGAAGAATGTAAATTCATCTGAGGTTACGCGAAACGGATTTGGAAGAAATGGCACAGGGACAATTTGTATGTCACAGCATTTTTCGAGTTGTCCGTTAATCTTCCTGCCCCATGAGAGATTCCCCAAGTAGACAATACCCCCTTCCTTTCTGTATTTCAGGCAAAAAGTTTGAACCGCTTTCATATACTGTGTGTTCTTCCAGGGACTTATGCAGCCTATGACGAGCCGGATATCGCAGTGAGCAAAAGCCTGTGCGGTATGAGGATTGGCACAGCCAAAGTCCAAAACAAAGTACTTATAATGTTTGGACAAAACTTTCTGCATCTGATCCAGTGTTAAGCCCGGATAGTACGTGATTCGCTGATGAACAAAGGGCATCCTTGGATTTTGCTTACCCGCCAGGGAGCAGATCTGATGGCTGCCGTTCATTTCCAGGTAGGCGGTACGGGAACAGAATTTGCTGCACAGAAAGTTTGCAAGTGCTATGCATAGGTGTGTTGCGCCTGAATTGGGCGCGGTGGCGCATACTCCTATCGTCCCGGAAGACGGTATAAAAGGTTTTTTACGTGTAAAAATAGTCCCCAATCTCCTTTCTGATGAAAGAGCCAGTCGACGAAGCGCCTTTTGTCAGAACCAAATCCGAAAGGATTGGTGTCGTACGGATATAAAAATACCGGTGCATCGAGACGTTTGGCATAATAAAGGGCAGATTTGCGGTCACACAGGTTGGCAACAATATGCAGGCGTTTTTTGATATTGGTTGGAAACTGTAGAAATAGGGATGTATCGAAGCGATGCCACGGGGCTCCGCCACAGACAAATAAAACCTGATCCGCCGCAGATAGTGTAGGCGGAATATGATGCCCGTAGTCGTGAACTGTAATGCCGGTGGCCGGCTCCGGTACGGTTACGCCCTCTCCGTAAAGAGGATAGCCTGCAAAGTAACCTTGGTAGTAGCATCCGTTTTGTTCCCACATATGTGGCATATGGCAGACAGCCTTGCGCAGAGTATCGGTGGAATTCTTCTCATAGTAAATGGCCGTCTGTCCAAGTGCGTTTAATGCGCAAACAAGGGATACTGCAATGTGTGTTGTGCCGCAGCCGGAATGACTTCCGATTACTGCGATGGTCTGCCTGAGATGCATCCCGCCCCTATTATCATTTGCTTGATGTATGGCAGAAGACAGATCATCCACCGTTTCATATCGAAGATCCGGTTCTGCAGATGTCGCTTTATGGATAATAGTCAGGACACTTTGGGGTAGAGCGGTATCCACATAGCGGGTCATCCACTCGATGAGCCTGCCAATGCTGTAGATGTCACTCGCGGGCGTAGGCTTCCGGTTTGCTAGGAGTTCCGGTGCTGAGAATGCCACGTTCCCAAAATGTTTGGAGTCGTTTTCCGAATTGGAAATAAAAGATGAGACGCTAAAATCGATGAGCTTGATCTGCATACCGCTTACAATGATGTGCTCCGGCTTCAAATCCTGATAGAGGATCGGACAGGGACACAGTGTGTGCAGATACTGAAAGATATCGCATAGCTGTTCACAAAATTTAAAAAACAAATTCTGGGAAATCGACTGTTGATGAAGCAGAAATTGATCTAAAGACTCGCCTCGGATATATTCCTCCACCAAATAGTAATTGGATTCATCTTGTTCAAGATCATAGATTATGGGGATACCCGGATGCTGAATTGCCTTTAAAACATTTGCTTCCGAAATTGCGAAGAGGGAAGGTGCACTTTTTTTGGGCATAACTTTAATTGCACGTTCCATCTCTAAAGATAGATGCCGGGCCAGATAAACAATGCCGTCAGACCCATGGCCAAGGGGCCGAAGCAGTTCATACCTGCCAGACAAAATAAATTCATTTGTTGCTTTCATATGCTCCTCTTGGGGATAAGGATGCATCTCATGCATACACTTATAACACAATTTTTTTTACAATGCAAGAACTTTTTTTATAAATTTTTAATGAGTGCGAACTTTACAAGCAAGGGGGATTTTATTATAATAAATGTACTATTTAGGCGTGGAAAGCGCTAATATATGCATTTTTTTGTGTATGACAATCAAAGTAAGGATGTGATTGAATGAGAATTGAAAAGATTAATGATAATCAGATTCGGTGCACACTTACAAAGCAGGATCTTGCGGAAAGACAGATTAATCTGCGTGAACTTGCTTACGGGTCTGAGAAGGCAAAGGGTCTTTTTCATGATATGATACAGCAGGCAAATTACGAGTTTGGATTTGAGGCTAATGACATTCCGCTTATGGTGGAGGCGATTCCGCTTTCATCGGAATCTCTCGTGCTTTTGATTACGAAAGTGGAATATCCGGAGGAGATGGATACACGGTTCTCCCAGTTTTCCGAGCCGGATGAAGACATATTATCCGGGATTCCGGGCATGGGAGCAAATGTGGCCGAATTGAAGGGCGCGGACGATATCTTAGGGCTGTTCAATAAGATTCGTGAAGAGCAGGAGAAGTTCCGAAAGGAACAGGAGGCACAGGAGCAGAAGACACCGGAGGGGGAGAAAACGCGTCCGGTTCCGGAAATTCCGGTAGATCTGACGAAGATGTTCGAGTTTTCCAGCATGGAACAGGTGGAGCGGATTGCTCATGTACTGGATGGCTACTATGATGGCCAGAATGATTTGTATAAGAATGAGAGAAAGAATCACTTTTTCCTCATGATTCACAAGAGCGGGCATACGCCGGAAGAGTTCAACAAGGTTTGTAACATGATTTCTGAGTATGCAGCGCAGAGAAATTACACGGCGGCAGTAGGAGCTTACTATAACGAACATGGCAAGAAAATCCTGAGCGGAAATGCGCTTCAGGTGCTTGCAACACTGTAAATCAAGTCAGAATTTCTACAATAATGCACAAAAAAGACTGCACAGATTTGTGCAGTCTTTTCGTGTCTGTAAGTTTAAGCCTCTGCATGCTCAAGAAAATCATTGATATCCGTTACCAATCCGTCCGGATCAATTCCGTGAACCATAGCGGCCTCTTCGATGGTCTCCATCTGGGATGACGGGCATCCGAGACAGTGCATACCAATATTCAAAAGCAATGGTGCTACATCAGCATTAATCTGAAGAAGCTCTCCAATCATAGTGTCCTTCGTAACCTTAGCCATTGGATTCATCCTCCTTTGCATTTATTCATTACATTCCCACCCATTATAATACGATTTCCCGTTAATTGCAAATTATACTTTGAGGTGGTTAAAAAATTAGAAAACCGTGACGATATAATAGGCAGATGAGTTGACAGGGAGAGTCAAATCTGAGAGCACGGATGCTCAAGGTGTCGTTAAGTTCAACGAATGGGAAGGAATCAGTATGAAAATTAACCGCAATATGTCTGCCGTCATCACCAACCGGCAGCTTCTTCGTACCGAGAATAAATTGACTGCATCCATGGAACGGCTCTCCAGTGGATATAAGATTAACAAGGCCGGGGATAATCCTGCGGGGATTGCAATCTCCAACAAGATGAAGGCACAGATTGATGCGTTGGATCAGGCAACATCCAATGCTACGGATGGCATATCCGTGCTGAAAATCGCGGATGGTGCACTGAACGAGGTCAGCAGTATTCTGCAGCGCGTGCGGGAACTCAGCGTGCAGGCTGCCAACGGAACAAATTCCTATGATGACTGCAAGAGTATTCAGGCTGAGATCGATAAGCTGACAGAGGAAGTGGACCGTATTTCCTCGGATACCGAGTACAATACGAAAACGCTTTTGGACGGATCTTCGGATGTCCGTGTGTACTGCAAGCAGGCAACTCGTCTTGACGTGTCCGACAGTGTGTTACCGGATACCTATTACGGTGCAGTTAAGACGCAGGCAGAGAGAGCTACATACGAAATTCCGGCACCCAGCGGCAATGCGGCGGGCACCATTTCCATTAATGATGTGACGATGGAATATGTGGGTGGAATGTCGGAGGAAAGCTTTTATGAGGAGCTTCGCCAGACCGCGGAAAAGGCCGGGTGTCTCGCAACCAAGACGGCAACCGGCTATGCAATCCAGACCGCAGAGTACGGTTCCGACGAGGAGCTCAAGCTTGAGTTCAATAAATCCCTGGCGTTGGATCTGGGAATTGATCCGGCAGACGATGATGTGTCGATTGACGAGGACACCGGCGCCTATGTGGTGGATAAAGCAGGGAAGGATGTAGATATTGTTTTGACGAAAGGTCCCGGACTTGGATTCTCTAGTACGGCAACAGTCTCTTCGGACGGATTTCGAGTGAAGGTGACGGATGTGGGCGGATTTTCCATGGATTTTCTGCTGAATGAGCCGAATAAAAAGGCTGATGGTACGATAGAAAGCGTGGCGCAGTTTGCGATTGAGGTGACGGATATCGGTGCCATGAAGATTCAGATTGGCGCAAACCAGTACCAGGAGATGGCAGTGCGTATCCCGGAGGTTTCTTCGGAGAGCCTTTACCTTGACAAGGTCAATGTCACGGTGGCAAAGGGACCGGAAAAGGCTATGGTTACCATGGATGAAGCCATTGCAAAGCTGAACGAAGTACGCTCGCGCATCGGTGCGTTTCAGAATCGCCTCGAATATGCCGAGAGCAGTCTGGCGGAGACGGAGGAAGATATGACGAACGCATACTCCGGCATTCTGGATACTGATATGGCGGAGGAGATGACGGAATATACCCAGCAAAATGTGCTGTCGCAGGCAGCGATTTCCGTGCTGTCACAGGCCAACGATCTGCCGCAGCAGGTATTATCATTGTTACAGTAGCGGAGGTAGGGCATGGATAGTAGTTTGAAGAAAGATTTTACGA
This sequence comes from uncultured Lachnospiraceae bacterium, assembly GCA_945868435.1. GTDB lineage: Bacteria > Bacillota > Clostridia > Lachnospirales > Lachnospiraceae > Roseburia. Next base: position 33,144 of record CAMBLG010000013.1, on the reverse strand, counting down.
GAAGACTCAGCCAGTGTAATCCGGGCGAGATGATCGTGATTATCTATGATATACTGTTTGCCTATCTGGACGACGCGGAAAAGGCGTATGCTGCGGGCGACCGGGAGGAGATGAAGACCGGAATCCGCAAAGCGCAAAAGGTGTTGGACGAGCTGATACAGAGTCTCGATTTTTCCTATGAGCTGTCCAATAATCTGTATGCACTTTATGTGTTCTGTAAAAATGAGCTGGCGCGCACGATGTATGAGAATCGTCTGGATGGTCTATTGGAAGCAAAAAAAATCTTGGGGCGCCTGCATGGCTCCTTCATAGAAGTCGCCAGACAGGACACCAGCAGTCCAATCATGCAAAATACCCAGCAGGTTTATGCGGGGATGACATACGGACGTGCATCATTGAATGAAAATTATATGGATCTGGATAATCAGAGAGGGTTCTTCGTGTGAGAGCCCTCTAATTTTTTTACGCATTCCAGAAGGAATTTGTAGCGCATCTGGACCGCTTTGGCCTGATAAATGTAGTAATCAATTAAATCCGGCTCTACAACATTTTCCAGATTTGTGTAAGCGTTGTGCAGTTCTGCGGTGGTCTGACGGAGGTCGCTCAAAAGGACCGTGTAGCCATCGGCAGCCGTTTCCGGTTCGGTAGAAGTTTTAAAAAATTTCACGGGGTTTCACCTGCCTTCCCAAAGCCTGTTTTTACAAGTATAAGCAAAAATTGGAAAAGTTATACAACATATTTTTGCAAAAAAAAGCGCTTGACAAATAAAAAGTGCGTTGCTATAATTCGATTCACAACAAAAGAGGTGATGCATATTGAACGCGGTGCGTATGGCATCGGAGCTGACCCTGTACACGATCGTAATCATGGCAGTGGTTCAGGATTTACAGTCTATGAAGATTAGTAACCGGCTAATCCTCGCTGGACTCGTGTTATCGTTGGTGTTTGGAATTATTCTTGGGCGGGCACCACAGATCTTATATATTCTTGGGAATATATTCTTTCCGGTTATCGTGTTATATCTTTTGTATCTTCTCGGCGTGCTGGGAGCCGGAGATATCAAGCTTTTTTCCGTAATAGGTGGATTTACAAATTTGAATACGTTAATCAACTGTATGTTGGCGGCTTTTGGTGTTGGCGCTGTGTTTTCGCTGATTAAATTATTGTATCAACGCAGCCTGGATACAAATCTGCGGAGGGCGGGATTGTATATACAGGAACTGCTTCAGGGAAATATACACGCATACCCTAGAGAGGGGGAGAACAAAAATGTAATGCATTTTTCCGTTGCGATACTGGTTGGTCTGGTAATCGCAAAAAGCGTCTGCTGATTGCAAATTGTGCATGGGTTAACGTGTAAAAAGGAGGAGGATACATGAAGCGGGTTCGATTGGGCGTGTGCATTGCAGACCGCGAATTTTCCGACCGGTTTGTCAACTGTCTGGTCAAACACTATAGAAACCAGCTGGAATTGCATATGTTTACAGAACTTTCGATGTTGTGGGAAGCAATAAGGGATGTGGATGTGGCGCTTCTGGAGGCGCAAGATCTATGTGAGATGGAGGGGGGAGCTGATTGGAGTGAAAAGCCTCCATGTCCGGTGGTGGCTTTGTTTGATTCGGAGGAAATGGGGTCGTTTGAGGAGAAAGGGGGTGTATATCTGGTGGAAAAATATCAGGAAGTGAATAAGATTGTAGATGAAATCATGAAGCACATAGGGGAAGAGATTCGCAATGTAACCCAGAACGGGAGCCTGCCGGCAAGGGCAAGGACGATAGCGGTGTATTCGCTGTCGGAGAATGAGTACCAGCTTCCGCTTGCAATGACGCTTGCTTCGATTCTCAGTGAACAGGAGAAAGTTTTGCTTTTGGATCTGCAGGAAAACAGTGGATTATCCCAGGTAGCAGGCGATTGTTCTGGAACCGGACTGGAGGAGCTTCTAGTGATGCTGGAAGGCGGCAAGTTTTCCCTGAACCGTATGATGGCATGTGTCGGTCATATGGATCGGCTGGACTATGTGTATCCCGCAGGGAATACAGAGTGTCTCTGCGAGACAAGTGCCGCTACTTATCAGCAATTGATTCGTGTTCTGTCGAAGGAGATGGGCTACCATACGGTGATTTTAAATCTTGGATCCCGGTTTGCCGGTTTTTTTGAGATGCTGGAGGCTTGTCAGACCCTATACCTTTTGAAAAATCGAGGCGGGCTTGGGAAGTGGCGGCAGAAGGAATTTGAGGAGGAGCTTCAAAAGCATGGACTTCCACAGTCTTTGGACTGGATGCAGGAGATCGCGATTCCGGTTGCGACAGGTCCTGTCATCTCCTGTGAACGGCTGGTGGAGCAGTGGAAATGGAATGACATGGGAGACAGCATACGCAGGATGATGCCAGAGGTGATGAGCTGTGGATGATTACAGTGCACAGATTCGTGAACAGGTATTGAACCGTATGGATTTGTCCAGGGATGTCAGTGACGAGGAGATTGGTGAGCTGATTGGAGAAGTCGCTTCCCAGACACTGCGAGGGAGGACGATGTCTATTCATGACCGGGTCCGCATCGAGCAGCAGGTATTCAATTCTCTGCGTAAACTGGATGTGTTGCAGGAACTGGTGGATGATCCCGAGGTGTCGGAGATTATGGTAAATGGACCCGGTCATATCTTTTATGAGAAGGACGGACGGGTACAGGTCTGGACTCAGAGCTTCACCAGCGAAGAAAAAATGCAGGATGTGATCCAACAGATAGTAGGCAGTCATAACCGGGTGGTTAATTTGTCCAATCCCATTGTGGATACGAGGCTGTCTGATGGGTCCCGAGTCAATATCGTGCTGTCCCCCATATCCTTGGAGGGCTCGGTTATTACTATCCGTAAATTTCCGCAGCATCCGCTGGACATGGAGACTCTGATTGCTCGGGAAGCCATCAGCAGGGAGGCAGCAGAACTGTTGAAGCGGCTGGTCAAAGCGAGGTACAGCATCCTGATCTCCGGGGGAACCAGCTCCGGCAAGACTACGTTTCTGAATGCCCTGTCTCAATATATCCCGGAGGATGAGCGAGTCATTACAATAGAAGATTCCGCAGAACTGCAGATACAGGGAGTGAAGAATCTGGTGCGTCTTGAAACCCGAAATGCCAACATGGAGGGCGTTATGCCAATCACGATTCGTGATCTGATCCGGACAGCGCTGCGCATGCGGCCGGATCGGATTATTGTGGGGGAATGCCGGGGGGCGGAGACCTTTGATATGCTTCAGGCTCTAAATACCGGACACGACGGGGGACTGTCTACCGCCCATGGCAATTCCTGCCGCGATATTTTGAGCCGTCTTGAGATGATGGTCCTTATGGGGATGGACCTTCCACTTGCGGCTATTCGTCAGCAGATTGCCTCCGGGATTGATATCATTGTGCATCTGGGAAGACTTCGGGACAAAAGCCGCAGAGTTTTGGAAATTGCTGAACTGGACGGCATAGAAGAAGGAGAGTTGAAGCTGCATACACTGTACGAATTGGAGCAGGGTGCTTGTGGATGGAGTCTGGAGGAGAAGGGAAGGCTCCATCACACAGATAAGCTCGCACAGATAGGGGGTACGCATGAACTATCAAATCTATAAACTGACGCCGAAAGAGCATTTGAGGTGCTTAGGTATGGCAGCTGGGCTTTCCGCATGCATTGCGTATTTGTTTTATGACAGCGGTTGGGGTATGCTGCTGTTCCCTGTTCTGTACATCATCCTGATGAAAAGGTATGAGGCAGCAGGGAGAGAGCGCGTGCAGGATCAGCTGGCAAAGCAATTCTTAGATGTGCTCCGTACCGTCAGCGCGTCTTTGCTGGCAGGCTATTCCATGGAAAATGCGTGGCGGGAGGCTGGAAAAGAGATTGCGTCTCTGTATGGAGAGGATTCCCTCATGGGACGTGAACTGTCGGAAATCAATCATTCGGTCAATCTGAATATTCCCCTTGAAAAACTGTTGGAAAATCTTGCGGAACGCTCCGGAAATCCGGATATTGCCAGTTTTGCGGAAGTGTTTGCTTTCGCAAAAAGAAGTGGTGGCAATTTTGTGACTATAATGGAGGGAACCGCTAACCACATTCGTGCCCGGTATGACACCGAGCGGGAAATCCAGGTGCTGGTCGCATCCAAGCGGTTGGAGCAGAAGATAATGAATGCGATGCCAATGTTGATTCTCGCGTATCTGAAGGTGACATCTGTCGGTTTCTTGGATGTTCTGTATCGGAATCCAACAGGTATTCTTTTTATGAGCGGCTGCCTGATTGCTTATGGGGGAGCGCTGACCTTTGCAGAGAAGATTTTGCGGATTCGAATGTAATAGGGTTTTCTGCTTGCGATGGGGTAATACAGCAAGGAATGCCGCTCAAGATAATGGAAGGGGAAGGTATGAAAGATGTTCGATTGAGGAAAAAGCAAATCATTGAGGTGTTGGTCATATGTGTATTGTTCCTTGCGATGGCTTGGTATGTGGAGTCCACCGATCGGAAATTGGACGAGCAGAACCGTATTCTGCGGGGGGAACCGGGAGATGGAACCGATCATGTGGAACTGGAGCTCGATATAGAGGGCATCGTAGATCAATATCCGTATTCTCTGGAGGTTGATGAACAACGATTGACCTGGAAAGAAGCAACCGTGCAGTTTGACAAAGCAAAAGAGGAGATTGAGGCGAGCTTTTATTCGGAGGGCGAAGATTCGAATCACGTGACGCAAAATGTCTGTATGAAGGAAACCTATGTGGGGGGACTGGTAGAGGCGGATTGGATGCTGGACAATTATTCCGTGGTGGATATCGATGGTCAGATTCACGCAGAAGAATCGGAAAAGGAGGGAATTCCGGTACAGGCAACCGTGGAGCTGTCGTTGGGAAAATACGAGGAGAATTATTCCTTTTATTTTCGAGTGTTTCCTCGAGAGAAGTCTGCGGAGGAGACTCTTTTGCAACATGTGCAGGAGGCCATCAATCTGGAACAGGAGAAGGAAGGGAGCACCTACCTGCATTTGCCGGAGCAGGTGGACGGCTATACGGTGAGCTGGGATCAGGCCAGAGAGCATCTGGTTTTTAAAGTTCTTTTTCTGGAGATAGTCATTGTGATTCTTTTGCGTTTTGTTCTTCTGGAGAGAGCCAGAGAACAGGAGCGGCTGCGAAGGGAAGAGATGATGCTGGATTATGCGGAGGTTGTCAATAAACTGTTGATTTTACTGGGCTCTGGGATGACTTTAAAGCAGGCATGGAATAGAATAGCCGCTCGATATTCTGATAAGAGGGATAAAATCAAATTGCCAAAACGTCACATTTATGAGGAGATGTTAATTACCGCCCATGAGATTCAGGATGGAGAAAGCGAGCGAATCTCCTATCAGAAATTTGGCGAAAGGACCGGTTTGGGGGCATATCAGCGTCTGGTGAGAATTCTGGTACAGAACGTACAGACCGGGAGCCGGGGGTTGTGTCAGCTTCTGGAGCAGGAAGCGGAGACTGCCCTGGAGGAGAGAAGGGCGATGGCCCGGAAGCTTGGGGAGGAAGCAGGAACGAAAATGCTTTTGCCTCTCATATTGATGCTCGGAATCGTAATTGCAATTATTATGGTTCCTGCAATACAGTCATTTAATGCATAAGGAGGAAAAATTATGTTAGGATTTAAGAATTTTCTTTTGGATGAGGATGGAATCGGGGTTGTAGAGATGATACTGATTGTAGTGGTTTTGATCGGTTTAGTTCTGATTTTCAAGAACAGATTGACGACACTGGTATCCGATATCTTCGATACGATTAAGAGCCGTGCAGGGGAGGTGTAGGAACACGAAAAGGCGAAAGGGAAGCATTACTGTGTTTGCGGCGCTTTCCATTATGCTGGTAGCTCAGCTTATTTTTATTCTGCTGGAGTCGGCGAGGAATATCGAATTCTATAAGGTATTGAAAATGAATACGGATTCGGTTACGGAGTCCATGTTTGCAGAATATGTTTCACCTTTGTGGGAGAATTACCATATTCTCGGAGTGACCGCTGCAGATGGCAGCGGTCAGTTCTCCCTGGCTAATCGGGAGGCCATGTTCCGTAAGCGAAGCAAGGTTAATATGGGAGGTTCAGAGAATCATCTTATACCGGATGGAGTAAGTCTATTGACGGCTGATATTGTGGATGTAGAGTTCTCAGAGTATCTTCTAATGACGGACCAGGAGGGAAAAGTGTTTCAGGCAGCAGTTACAGCCTACATGAAACATAACCTGACCTATGAAATGGCACAGACGGTATATAACAATTATGAATCGGTAAAGGATTCCAAAGACGAATATGGAGATGGAGAAGCGTCCATAAATGGCGCTTTGGACGCATTGGAGTCGTTGGATGAGAGCGATGAGAATACAGAGAGCCGGTATACGTTAAAGAAAGCCGGAGCTGGCGCTTCCTTAAAGGAGACTGAACAGGGAAATACCCAAGATAGTGATCAGCAAAATGTACTGACGACGGTGGTGGAAACACAGAAGACAGGAATCCTCTCGTTGGTATTGCCGGAGACAGCTCGTGTTTCAGGATCCCAAATGAATTTGGAGCGTGTGGTATCACATCGAAAGCTGGAGCAGGGAACAGGGAGCCTGCGGCAGGACGATAGCTGGTATGATCAGGTCTTGTTTCATCAGTATCTGGTTCATTACTTGAGCAGTTATACGGATGGAGAAACAGACCGTGGGCTCAACTATGAATTGGAATACCTGATTGGGGGAAAGAGCAAAGATGATGAGAACTTAAAGATTGCGGTTCATGAGATCCTGGCAATGAGAGAAGCCTTAAATTTTGCCAGTCTGATGGCTTCCGGGGAGAAGCAGGCGGAGGCGCTGGCGTTGGCAACATTATTGGCAGGTGCTACTGTCAATCCTGCTATTATAGAAGCGGTGAAATACGGGATTCTTGCGGCGTGGGCATATGCCGAGAGCATTCTTGATATGCGCACACTATTGCAGGGAGGAAAGATTCCGATGGTAAAAAGCGATGTGGAATGGACTTCAGACTTGGATGCGATTCCGACTCTGCTATCCGGGTGGTGTACGGCGAAAAGCACAAAGACGGGAAGTTCCTATGAAGATTACTTGGGAATGCTGCTCTTTTTTCATCGTGCAGAAACGCTTTCCAAGCGTGCTATGGATGTGCAGGAGGCTACGATCCGCAGGGTGGAAGGGTATGAAGGATTTCGTATGGATTGCCTGATCTGTGAGACGAAGGTGAATGTAACCTATGAGTATGTGCCGGTGTTCTGGGGATATGTGACTCTTGTGGAGGCTAAGCCGGAGCGAATTGGGATACAGAGGACGTCACAGTACAGCTATTTGTCCCAATGGAGAGAGGACACATAGTGATACGATGTGTACCGTGCAGCAAAAAGAATTATTTCTATTATTATTTGAAGCAATCGGAAAGGCAGGTGTAGGAGTATGTCTCTTGGCAATGAAAGGTCTATACAATTTGATCAAACGCAATTTCTCCCAGATTATGCACGCAAACAGACAGATAGACAAGATACATGGCAAAGGTACGACAATAAATCCCCTATGGTAAATACTCCCAATACTCATTGCAAAGGGGCATACTCATGCACCTGTCATAAAGGTTCGTATACGTTGGAGGCTGCGGTTATATTGCCTATGATGGCTGGATTTTTTGTGGCAATCCTTTTTTTCTTCCGTGTGCTGCAAATTCAGACAGGCGTGCAGGAGGCTCTCTGTTATGCCAGCAGGAAAACCGCATGTGCAGCCAGTACTGTGGAATCCTCCGCAGCCTTACATGCGTGGGCCGAGACCTATTTCCGAACAGAACTCAAGCAGTATGAGTATATCGACCAATATGTGGCGGGAGGGGGCTGGGGAATTTCGATTTTACGATCGGATGTGTCTGAAAACGAGGTAAATCTAAAGGCGGACTATTATATTAAATTACCAATTAACTTTTTTGGAGATCGGGGCATTGCCATCTCTCAGACCAGCAGCAGCCGGAAATGGACGGGAGACAGAGACAATGAGGTGCTGGAGGATTACGTTTATGTGACAAAAAATGGAAGTGTATACCATTGTTGCCGTGATTGCTCTTATCTTGATCTCAGTATTCAGCCTGTTGATATTGGATCGGTTTCAGCGCTGCGAAACAAAGATGGACATATATACTACGCATGTTCCGACTGCGTGGCAAAAAATTCAACCACATCCATCACATATATCACCGATTATGGAACCTGTTATCACAGCAATCTGGCCTGTCCGGGATTAAAGCGCAGCATATATATGATCCCGATGTCCGAAGTAGGAGGGAGAAGAGCGTGTTCGAAATGTGGAAATCAATCATCACAGTAATCTGTCTAGGCGGTCTGAGTGTAGAAGATATCCGAAGAAAGGAAATCTCCGGTTGGTCCCTGTTGATTACGGCAGGCATTGGATTGGTATTGCTGGCAGTGGATGGCTGTTGGAGGGAATGGCAGACCCTGTATCGATTCGTGCCGGGTCTGGTGTGCCTGTTATTAGGCTGGCTGACAAGAGAGAGCATCGGATATGGGGACGGGCTTGTACTGCTTTGTATGGGAGGTTTTATGGGAATATCGCAACTCGTTCGTATGTGGTTTGCCGCCATTACAATGGCGGGGCTGGTAGCGATTTTTCTGTTGGTGGTACGACATATGCAGAGAAAGGCAGAGCTTCCGTTTGTGCCTTTTCTGCTGATGGGGTATGGAATGACGTTTTTAAATTAGGAGGCTGGAATGAAAAAATGGAAGGCGAGCTACACCGTGGAGGCTTCTGTCATTGTTCCGCTGGTGCTGTGGGTGCTGGCTGTCGTCATGCAGCTGGGAATCGCAATGCACGAGGAAATTGAAGGGCAAAAGGAGCAGGAGGCGGTGGCAGACCTGTGGGAGGTTGACGAATTTTATATCTGTCAGACAGTGGGGGAAATTGTAGATGATCAATCGTGAAGTGACATATGAAAGGGATATGACAGCGAGTTATATGAAAATTCCTGCGGGAATTCACGCGGGGCTGGATGAAAAGCTGATGCTGCGTCGGAAGCTTCCGGGGGCACTCCCGGTGGAGAAGACTTATGTGGACGGAAGCGGGCAGTACTGGTATAACATTTCCGGAAAACAGTCATTGGATATGTATTGCAGAGTAAAAGAAATAGGCATTGATCTTGTGGAGCATCTCATAGGCAGTATATGCAGTGAGATAGAGATATTGGAGTGGAATCTGGTGCAGAGTGGCTGCCTCATGCTGGATCCGGAGCTTATTTTCCTGACCGGAATAAATCAGGAGGTTTCCTTTACGATTTATCCGAGCAATAACACAACTATTGAGACAGAATTCCAGCAGCTCATGGAATATCTTCTTACCAAGATTAATCACAAAGATGAGGCGGCTGTACGTGTCGCATATGCTATTTACGAGCGGACGTTGGAGGAAGGATATTCGATTCCGGATGTCCGCGAGGTGATTCGTAAGGCAAAGTATCGGGAAACGGAAGAAGTGGACAACCTGACAGGGCAGAAGAATTGGGGATCTGTCAGAAGAGGTCAAGACATAGGGGAAGGGGCAGAAGTAAATCGGCAAAGCAGAAATGAAGAATATAAGATAGACACCGATCGGAGAACTCCGGGCAGAGCGGAAAAGAAGCAGGATGAGAGGAGACAAAAGACCGGGAAGCGTGGGCTTCAGGAAGGGCCGGTGCAACGGCTGTGGACATTCTTGCAGGCGCAGTTGGGGTTTGAGGAGAAAAAGGCAAAGGAGATCGAGTGTATCGTATATCCGGAGGAAGAAATCTACGTGCCGGAGGTGGAAATCCATCCGACGGTTTGTCTGGGAAATCTTCAGAGTGCACCACAGGGGATCCTGCTGTACCAGGGGGCAGAACAATTTCCTGATATCCGATTGGATAGGGCAGTTGTGCGGATCGGTCACGGTCGGGACACGGATGTGCAGGTGAACCGGGATACTGTGAGTCAGATGCATGCGCGTATCCTGCGGGAAGGAGACTCCTATTATATAGAGGATTTGAATTCCACCAATGGCACCTTCGTCAATGATGAGTTGTTGGCTTACAAGGAAAAACGCCAGTTGAAGGTCAATGATACTGTTCGGTTGGCGGATCTCAGATACCGATTCTGCTGATCTTTTCATTGCATTTGACCGTGGAAGCTTCTATAATCAAACATAATAAGTGAGTTGTGATAAGGATGGAGAAGCAATGAATCGAAAACCTTCCTATATACCGGTGGCAACGATTGCATTTGCAGCAATCAATATCATCGTGTTTTTTGTACTGGAAATTATGGGTAATACAGAGGATGCGGATTATATGATGCGGATCGGAGCAGTTTTTCCGGACTGCATTCAGAATGATGGCGAGTATTGGCGGCTCTTGACCGCCACCTTCATGCACTTTGGATTTGAACATCTGTTGAACAATATGCTGATTTTACTCTGTGCGGGACCGATTCTGGAAAAGGCTTTGGGACACATAAAGTATACGATCCTGTATCTGTTAGCGGGTGTGGGGGGAAGTACCTTGTCGTATCTTCAAATGTTAAAAAGCGGAGACTATGCGGTATCTGCAGGAGCATCCGGAGCTATTTTCGGAATCATCGGTGCACTCTTGTGGATTGTGATTTGTCACAAAGGCCGATATGAGACATTGACGGGAAAAGGACTGCTCTTTATGATCGTGATCAGTCTCTATTACGGAGTTTCGACGGGTGGAATCGACAACTGGGGCCACATCGGAGGTCTGCTTATGGGATTTTTGATGGGAATTCTTTTGTATCGCAAAAAGGGGAAACCGGTTGATTTTAATCGGGAAAATTCATATACTTATAGTGAGTAGATACTGTGAATACAGATGAGATCTGGGGCCCATGAGCCCGGGAAGGTTGCTTATGAAGATTAATATGTATTACGGAGGAAGAGGGCTATTAGATGACCCTACCTTGTACGTATTGAATAAGATGGAGGATGTGCTTCGGGAGCTTCGTGTATCCGTTGAGCGGTATAACATCTACGAGCACAAGAATGAGATCGCCACGCTGCCGCAGACCTTCAAGGATGCGGACGGCATTATTCTTGCCACGACCATTGAATGGCTCGGAATTGGTGGATATATGCAGCAGTTTCTGGATGCCTGCTGGTTATACGGAGACAAGGAGAAGATCAGCAATACCTATATGCAGCCAATCGTCATGTCTACGACATACGGTGAGCGGGAGGGAGAGCTGACGCTTTCTAATGCCTGGGAGATTCTCGGGGGACTTCCCTGTGCCGGTCTGTGCGGGTATGTGGAGGATCTTGTGACCTTCGAGATGAATCAGGAGTACAATGTGATTATTGAGAAGAAGGCTGAGAATCTGTACCGAACTATTTCCCAGAAGATCAAGAGTCTTCCTACCAGTAATCAGGCTGTAAAGCAGAGCGTGCTCCGCACACAGCAGCTGAACCTGACGCCACAGGAGAGCGAGCAGTTGTCCAAGTATGTTTCGGATGACTCCTATGTGAAGAAACAGAAGGAGGACATCGAAGAACTGGCGACGATGTTCAAGGATATGCTGGGACAGTCACAATCGGATAGCAGCGGGATGTATATCAAGGAGTTTGAGAGCCATTTTATTCCGGCGGAGGATTTTACCGCAAGTTATTCCTTTATGATCGAGGGCGCAAAGGAGCCATTGTATATGGCCATTGACAAGGATAAGCTCACCATTCATTACGGAGAGGAACCGGACGTGGATGTGATCGCCAAGCTTAACAACGAAGTGATGCAGGCGATTACGGATGGCCGTATGACTTTCCAGCGCGCGTTTATGACAGGCGAGATGACGGCGAAGGGAAACTTTAAGACACTTCGAATGTTAGATCAGGTATTTGCATTTTAAGGAGGACAAACCATGAGAGACGACAATTGTATTTTCTGTAAACTGGCAAATGGAGATATTCCCACCAATTCGATTTATGAGGATGAGGACTTTCGCGTGATTCTGGATGCAAGCCCTGCCACCAGAGGACATGCGCTTATTTTGCCGAAGCAGCATTATGCCAACCTGTATGAGATTGAGGACGAGACACTTGCCAAAGCGGCGAAGCTGGCCAAGAAGGTCATCAACCACGAGAAAGATGTGCTTGGTTGTGATGGTTACAACGTCGTTCAGAACAACGGCGAAGCTGCAGGCCAGACCGTCTTCCACTTTCATATGCATCTGATTCCCCGCTATGAGGGAGAGGCGCAGATTGTAGCGTGGGCGCCGCATGAAGCAGCAGACGAAGAGGCAAAGCAGCTTTGTGATAAGATGAAGATGTAAAAAATACAGAAAATAATAGAAGCGGAGCTCATCGAGCCTCCGCTTCTATTAATTTCATGATTGTGCCAATGGAATCCATCTGTCCGCTCTCGGACATGGCTTGGATGTATTGGCTGCGATTTTGATAGACTTCATGCACCGCTTTCAGAAGTACCTGATCGGTCAGAGCTTCTTCTTCGATCACGTAGGAGAAGCCCTGCTTCTGAAAGGATTTCGCGTTGAGAATCTGGTCTCCGCGGCTTGCAACAGCCGACAGAGGAATTAAGATATTGGGCTTGTGAAGCGCCAGAAGTTCGCAGATGGAGTTGGCTCCCGCACGGGAGATTGCCATGTCAGCCAACGCAAACATATCCGTAAGCTCAGAGCTTGCGTATTCAAATTGGGCGTATCCGATGACACCCTTTAAATGCTCTTCCAGATTGCCTTTTCCACACAGATGTATAATATAGAACTCTTCCAGTAATTCCGGAAGGATCTTGCGGACGGCCTCGTTTACAACCTTTGATCCGGAGCTTCCACCGACAATCAGTAGAACCGGCTTGCTGTGATCCGGAAAACCGCAGAGTGTGCGGGCGGCATCCGCATTGCCCTTAAACAGTTCCTGGCGGATGGGGGACCCGGTGAGGACCGCCTTGTCGGCCGGAAGATACTTCATGGTTTCAGGGAAATTGCAGCAGACCTTCTTTGCGCCTTTGATAGCAATGCGGTTGGCCAGGCCCGGCGTGATGTCGGACTCGTGGATGATGGCCGGGATGTGACAGCGCTTGGCGGCCAGAACCACGGGAACGGAGACGAATCCGCCCTTGGAGAACACCACATCGGGTTTGATTTTCTTTAAGGCGGATACGGCCTGGGAATATCCCTTCAATACCTTGAACGGGTCGGAAAAATTCTTCCAGTCGAAATACCGGCGGAGCTTGCCGGAAGAGATTCCGATGTAGGGAATTTTCTGTGCCTCAATCAGCTCCTTCTCCATGCCATTGTAGGAACCTATATATGTAATGTCATATCCTGCGTCTTTGAGCGCAGGCATCAGTGCGATATTCGGGGTTACGTGTCCGGCGGTGCCGCCGCCTGTCATCACGATTCTCTTTGTAGCGCCTTTTTCCATGAATACACCTCTCAAAATAATTCTAGTAAACGGTGACCTTTGTTTCGGTCAGTTTCATATTACAACGCCGCGGGAAAAAGTCAAGTCATGTTCTGTCGAAACTTGCGACCGATTACGTATTCCGATGCATGCGTTTATTCATTATAATTATGTGTAGCGACAGGAAATTATGAAAAAGGAGGAGTACATATGCAGGAGATCCTATTATTTGTACAAGCCCATACGCTGCCGATCGTGGCAGGAATCGTAGGGCTTTTTCTGCTCATTCAGCTCATTTTGCAGATTAAGCTGGTGCGGAAAATGAGCAGAATGCAGAAAAAAATCGATACGATTACAGATAAAGTAGGTGAGTATTTGGCGGTTGTCATGGAGCCGGAGAACGAATCGCAGGAGGAGAAGGCGGATGCCGATCTGAAGATATCCCGGGAGAAAATGCAGAGAGAGGAGGAAGAAACCCGCATCATCTCAGCGGTGCTTCAGGAGATCTTTCCATAATAAAAATGTTAAACAGACTGTAATATTCAATGAGTAAATTTTCGAAGAAATGGGTGCATAATTGTGTAATGTGCCCATTTTTTATGCCTAAAATGGTGCGAATGTGGAGCGCAGCACCCAAATTTTTACCAAAAAATTGACAAAAGAGGTGCCCTATGCTACAATACAACGCGTAACAAACTTGTAACATTTGAAATAAAGTGTTTAAAAAGGCGACATAAGTGCAATACTCTATGCATAAAATCGTTTTAGTAGACAACGGAGGTTCATAATGAAAGCAATGAAAAAAGTGATTCGCTGTGCAACCGTAGCCGCTTTGGCACTGGCGCTGACGATCACCGCTGTTACCGGAAACACAACAGGCGTGGCCACAGAGGAGCGCCCGGAAACAGAACTTGAGAAGAATGGAATTGCCGGCGTGGCAGTTGTATTGAATGAGTACGAGAACGAAGCTGCTGATGTCCTGAGAGAGAATGTCAGTGTAGAGAAAGAAGAAATTGATGTAGTTGCAGCTTCCATTGAGGAAGACGCAGAGGAGGCGACCATAGAGGTGGTTGCAGAAGAGACCCTCACTCCGGAAGAAGAGGAGTGGCAGGATAAGCTGATGGCAGATGTGGACGATTATCTTTGTGTCCGCGCCAAGGCAGATAAGGATTCTGAGGTTGTCGGCAAGATGTACAAGGGCGATCGCGCCGTCATCAAGAAAGAGGGCAAGACCTGGACAAAGATCGAATCCGGCAATGTCAAGGGATATGTTAAGAACGAGTACTGTGTATTCGGGACAGATGCGTTGGAATACGCAAAAAAGAACTGTGATACGGTTGCAAAAGTCGAGACAGACGGACTTCGCGTTAGAAGCGAGGCAGATGTCAACGCAAGCGTAGTTAAGGCAGTAGGAAAAGGCGATAAGCTTGTGGTAGATACCAAGGCAGATGAGGTAGAAGGCTGGGTAGCGGTAAAGCTGAATTCCAAGACCTACTATGTAAGTGCCGAGTATGTAACGGTTAAGCTGGACACCGGTAAGGCAATCACCATTGCAGAAGAGCAGGCAGCCATGAAAAAGGCAGCAGCAAGCTCCTCCAACGGACAGACCACAACCACCAGTACAGCTCCGGGCAACAGCCTGGCAGCAAGCGCAGATGAGGAGACACTTTTGGCCGCACTGATCCAGTGTGAGGCAGGCGGATGTGGTGTGGAATGTATGACAGCCGTTGCAGCGGTTGTTATCAACCGTGTGCACAGCGGCTCATACCCGAATACGATTTATGGTGTCATCTATCAGAGGGGCCAGTTTGGACCGGCTTCTTCGGGAAGATTAGAGCAGAGACTTGCAAACGGTGTAAGCTCAAGTGCAAGACAGGCAGCGCAGGCAGCACTGGCGGGATCCGATCCGACCGGCGGCGCCAAGTCCTTCAAACTCGCATCCAGCGGTCACGCGGGTGTGGTGATCGGACCGATCGTATTCTATTAATATCAGCTAACTATTCAGAATGGAAAGGGCACGCTTCGGCGCGCCTTTTTTGCGTACTTTATCACTTGTAATATGTGGATAAATGGAGTAAAATGGCTTCATAACTGTGTAGGAAGAAAAAGGAGAGAGCAATGAATTTAAAGGGAAGAAATTTTTTAAAACTGATGGACTTCACTCCGGAAGAGATTCTGTATCTGATTGATCTGTCTGCAGAGCTCAAGAAGGAAAAAAAGCAGGGAATCGTGCATGACAGCCTCGTGGGCAAGAATATAGCACTGATCTTCGAGAAGACCAGCACAAGAACCCGATGCTCTTTCGAGGTGGCGGCCCATGATCTGGGAATGCATGTCACCTACCTTGACCCAAGCGGCTCACAGATCGGCAAGAAGGAGAGTATTGCAGACACCGCAAGGGTGCTGGGAAGAATGTTTGATGGTATCGAGTACCGCGGATACGGCCAGGAGATTGTAGAGGAGCTGGCGAAGTATGCGGGCGTACCGGTATGGAATGGTCTGACTAACGAGTTTCACCCGACCCAGATGATCGCTGACATGCTCACCATCCGCGAGCACCTTGGCCGGTTAAAAGGCGTCAAGTTCGTATATATGGGTGATGCCCGTTACAATATGGGCAATTCCCTGATGGTGACCTGCGCGAAGCTGGGCATGCATTTTGTTGCCTGCACCAATCCGAAGTATTACCCGGACAAAAAGCTTGTGGACTACTGTGTGGACGTAGCTTCCGGAACCGGCGCCACCATCACGCTGACGGACAACGTGGAGGAGGCGACAAAGGATGCAGATGTCATCTACACCGATGTGTGGGTATCCATGGGTGAGCCGGAGGAAGTATGGGCAGAACGTATTGGTGATTTAAAGCCATATCAGGTGAATGCAGACGCATTGAAAAACGCGAAGGATTCCGTTATCTTCATGCATTGTCTGCCGGCCTTCCATGATTTGAAAACCACCATTGGTCAGCAGGTATACGAGAAGTTCGGATTGTCCGAGTTAGAGGTAACAGACGAGGTATTTGAGGGACCGCATTCGGTGGTATTTGACGAGGCAGAGAATCGTATGCATTCCATCAAGGCCATCATGAAGGCAACCTTGTCCGAATAGATACATACAGAAAGGAAGTTACGGTTTGCAGAATAGGTGCCGTAACAGGGAATACAGGTGAAGGCAGAGATTCTCAGAATGCTTCGGGATACGGATGGATATGTATCCGGGCAGGAATTGTGCAATAAGTTCGGGGTATCCCGGACCGCCATATGGAAGGTGATCAATCAGCTGAAGGAAGCCGGTTATGAGATTGAAGCCGCTCAGAACAAGGGCTATCATCTGATCGCTGCGCCGGATGTCATGACGGAGGCGGAGCTGGAGAGCTTGAAGAATACCCAGTGGGCGGGCTGCGAGATTTACTGCTTTGACAGCATCGATTCCACCAACACCAAGGCCAAGGAACTGGCAGAGGCCGGTCATCCATCGGGAACTCTGGTGGTGGCAGACCAGCAGACGCTGGGGAGAGGACGCCGCGGGCGAAGCTGGGAATCACCGGCGGGAACCGGCATTTTTATGACACTGATGCTGAAGCCGGACATCAATCCGAATAACGCATCCATGCTGACACTGGTTGCGGCCATGGCTACCGCAAGAGCCATCACTGAGGTCACCGGGGAAGCTGCCCAGATTAAGTGGCCCAATGACATTGTGATGAACGGAAAAAAGGTCGTGGGTATTTTGACAGAGATGAGTGCTCAGTTTGACTATATCAACCACATCGTTGTGGGAATCGGGATTAACGTTCACAACGAGGAATTTCCGGAGGAGATTGCAAAGACTGCAAGTTCTCTCCTGTTAGAGTGCGATCACCGGATTCACAGGGCCAGCCTGATCGAGGCATTTTTGGAGGAATTTGAGCGGCTGTATGCCGTCTATCTGGAGACGGAGGATATGTCCGGATTGCAGAAGGAATACGACAGTCTGCTGGTCAACAGAGGGCGTCAGGTCCGTGTGCTGGATCCGAAAGAGCCGTTTGAGGGCAAAGCGATGGGAATCACGAAGAAGGGCGAACTGATCGTAGATACCTGGGAATCCCGCAAGCTGGTGTCCTCCGGTGAGGTTTCTGTGAGAGGAATATATGGCTATGTCTAATGTAACACTGTGCGTGTCCAACGCATATCAGAAAAAATTTTACCTGAACGAGAATTTTAACGGGCTGCCGCAGCACATTAAGGATGAACTGAAGATCATGTGCGTGCTCTACACCGAGGATGTGGGCGGAATTCTGGAGCTGTACTTCGATGAGGATGGAAGTCTGCAGTTTCAGACAAGCTGTGAGGAGCAGGATTACTTTTACGATGAGATCGGCAGCGTATTGAAGATCAAGCAGTATCAGAACGACAAACGCGATCTGCTTGAGGCCATCGAGACCTACTACCGTGTATTGTTTCTGGGAGAAGGCTTAGAAGAGTAGAACTGAGGGAGGAACCGTAAGATGATTTTAACCATAGATGTGGGGAATACCAATATAACCTGTGGCGTTTTCGAAGGAGATGAGATCGTTGCGAGCTTCCGCATCACGACGAAGATGCCCCGAACCTCGGACGAGTATGGCATGATTCTGGGGAATCTTTTGGAGCAGAATGAGATCAAGCCATCGGATATCAAGGACGCCATCATCTGTTCCGTTGTGCCCAATGTCATGCATTCCCTGCAGGGCGGGCTGATCAAATACTTCCACATCACACCCATCGTGGTGGAGGCGGGAATTAAGACCGGCATCCGCATTGTGACAACGAACCCGCAGCAGATCGGCGCAGACCGTATCGCGGATGCGGTAGGTGCATACGAGATTTACGGCGGACCGGTGCTGGTCATCGACTTTGGCACCGCCACAACCTACGATTTCATCGATGAAAAGGGCGCTTTTTTAGGCGGAATTACTGCTCCCGGCATCCGCATCTCCGCGAAGGCTCTGTGGGAGGACGCTGCAAAGCTGCCGGAGATTGAGATCAAGAAACCGGCCAATATTCTGGGCAAGGACACCATCACCAGCATGCAGTCCGGTCTGGTGTTCGGTCAGATTGGACAGACTGAGTACATCATCAACAAGGTCAAGGAGGAGGTTGGGCTCTCCAACATCAAGACCGTTGTGACCGGCGGCCTGGGAAGAATCATCGCCAACGAGACCTCGGCAATCGATGTGTACGATCCTAATCTGACATTAAAAGGCATCTATCTTGTGTATAAAAAACAGAATCGGAAAGTATAATGATATCATGAATCGAGATCATATTCAGACCTTGCAGATCGGCAGCGTCACGCTGCCCAACAACTTGATATTAGCTCCCATGGCAGGCGTAACAGACCTGCCATTTCGCTTGCTTTGTAAGGAACAGGGGGCGGGACTTCTGTGCATGGAGATGGTCAGTGCCAAGGCGATTCTCTACAAGAATCGTAACACCGAGGAGCTCATGGCCATTGATCCAAGGGAGAACCCCGTGTCACTGCAGCTGTTCGGCTCAGACCCGGACATCATGGCAGAGATTGCCCACCAGATTGAGGAGCGGCCCTTCGACATCCTGGATATCAACATGGGCTGTCCGGTGCCGAAGATCGTAAACAATGGCGAGGGCTCCGCCCTCATGAAGAATCCGGATCTGGCGGGGTGTATCATTGAAAAAGTCGTTTCCGCCGTGAAAAAGCCTGTCACTGTGAAAATCCGGAAGGGTTTTGACGACGACCACGTCAACGCGGTGGAGATGGCGAAGATCGCCGAGAGTGCCGGTGCGGCAGCAGTTGCCGTTCACGGGCGCACGAGAGAACAGTATTACTCCGGCAAGGCGGACTGGGACATCATCCGGCAGGTCAAGGAGGCCGTGACCATCCCGGTCATCGGCAACGGTGATCTGCTGACGGCGGAGGACGTGATCGCCATGGGAGAGCAGACCGGCTGTGACGGCTTTATGATCGCCAGAGGCGCCCAGGGGAATCCATGGATTTTCAAACAGATCCTTCACTATTTTGAGACAGGAGAGAAGCTTCCGAGGCCGCCGCTGCAGGAAGTGGTGGATATGATTTTGCGCCACGCCCGCATGATGCTGGAATTCAAGGGCGAGTACACAGGCATCCGGGAGATCCGCAAGCACGCCGCCTGGTACACGGCAGGGTATCCGGGTTCCGCGAAGCTGAGGGTGGCCATTAACGAGGTGGAATCCTATGAAGAACTGGAGGAATTGCTGTTAAAAGCCTGCAAATCTTGACATTATGCGGTTGATTCGATATAATACCTTAGTTAATTAAGTGGGTACAGAAGCGCAGGAGCGCAAAATTATAGAAATCGGGGTAAATAAAATGGATAAGAAGAACATCTTGACCTACGAAGGTCTCAAGAAACTGGAAGACGAGTTACAGGATTTAAAGGTTGTAAAGCGTAAAGAGGTTGCGCAGAAGATCAAAGAAGCCCGCGAGCAGGGTGACTTATCCGAAAACGCAGAGTACGATGCAGCCAAGGACGAGCAGCGCGACATCGAGGCCCGCATTGAGGAGATCGAGAAGATCTTAAAGAATGCAGAGGTCGTTGTGGAGGAAGAGGTTGACCTGGAGAAGATCAGCATCGGATGTAAGGTTAAGATCCTCGACTGCGAGTTTGATGAGGAGCTGGAGTACAAGATTGTCGGCTCCACAGAGGCAAACAGCTTGAAAGGCAAGATCAGCAACGAGTCACCGGTAGGCCGCGCCCTTCTCGGAAAGAAGGTTGGCGATGTTGTAACCGTGGAGACACAGGCAGGCGAGCTTTCCTATAAGGTGCTCGAGATTCAGAGATCAACCGTAGACTAAGACCAATCCGGGGAACCGGACGAACAGAGAGAGGATTATAAATGGCAGAGCAGAACAATAACGGACAGCAGCAGGATTTAAACCAGCTGCTCAAGGTTCGTCGAGAAAAATTGCAGAACCTGCAGGAAGCAGGAAAGGACCCGTTTGTCATCACCAAGTATGACCAGACCCATCACAGCGTTGATGTGAAGGCTGCGTACACCGCACATGAAGAGGAACTTCTTGCGGGAAGACCACAGCCGGTTGTGGATGGTTTAGATGATGAACAGAAGAAGGAAGCGCTGAACAACGATTACAATGAGAGGAGAGCCATCATGGATGCTTCTCCGATTGAGGTAAGTATTGCCGGACGTATGATGTTCAAGCGTGTCATGGGTAAAGCGTCCTTCTGCAACATTCAGGATTTGAAGGGCAGTATTCAGGTATACGTGGCAAGAGATGCAATTGGCGAAGAGTCTTATGCGGATTTTAAAAAGTCCGATATCGGTGACATCTATGGTGTGAAGGGCTATGCTTTCCGCACCAAGACCGGTGAGATCTCCATCCATGCGGAGGAGATGACTCTGCTCACCAAGTCACTGCAGATTCTTCCGGAGAAGTTCCACGGACTGACCGATACGGATATGCGTTATCGTCAGAGATATGTGGATCTCATCATGAACCAGGAAAGCAAAGACGTATTTATCAAGCGTTCTCAGATTATCAAGGAAATCCGCAACTTCCTGGACAACCGTGGATTCATGGAGGTGGAGACACCGATGCTGGTCAGCAATGCCGGTGGTGCCGCTGCCAGACCATTCGACACCCACTACAATGCGTTGGATGAGGATGTAAAGCTCCGCATTTCCCTGGAGCTCTACTTAAAGAGACTGATTGTCGGTGGACTGGAGCGCGTGTACGAGATCGGACGCGTTTTCCGTAACGAGGGCGTGGACACCCGCCACAACCCGGAGTTCACACTGATGGAGCTGTATCAGGCATACACCGACTACGAGGGCATGATGGAGCTGACCGAGAGCATGTTCCGCTATCTTGCCGAGAAGGTGTGTGGCAGCAGCAAGATTACCTACAACGGCATTGAGATCGACCTGGGCAAGCCGTTTGAGCGCCTGACCATGAACGATGCCATCAAGAAGTACGCAGGCATCGACTTTGACACCGTAGCAGACGATGAAGCTGCAAAGGCTCTGGCCAAGGAGCATCACATCGAATACGAGGAGCGTCACACCAAGGGCGACATCATCAACCTGTTTTTCGAGGAGTACTGCGAGAAAGAGTTGATCCAGCCGACCTTTATTATGGATCACCCGCTTGCTATCTCTCCATTGACCAAGAAGAAGCCGTCTGACCCAGAGAAGGTGGAGCGTTTCGAGCTCTTCATCAACACCTGGGAGATGTGTAACGCATATTCCGAGCTGAACGACCCGATCGATCAGCGTGAGCGTTTTGCCGCACAGGACGCAGCTTTCGAGGCCGGCGACGAGGAGGCAAATCATACCGACGAGGACTTCCTGAACGCTCTGGAGATCGGTATGCCACCAACCGGCGGTATCGGATATGGAATCGACCGTCTGGTAATGCTACTGACAGACAGTGCAGCGATTAGGGATGTGCTGCTGTTCCCGACGATGAAATCATTGGATAAATAAGTTCAGTAAAATCAAGGGTTTCAGCGATTACGAGTTGTGATTTACTACGAATTTACTACGAATTTGCTACGCATAATACCGTATAATACTTGATAATACGTTTTGTGTGACATTCAATTTTAATATTTTGTACTTTAAGGACACTTTCCAAGTGAGAATTTGGAAGTGTCCTTTTGTTATGGTCAAAAATAAAAATTGGAGGTAAATACAATGAACAGTACAGCGTTAGGAGCAAAGGAAACAAAGAAGGAAAACATTATTTTCATCAGCGATGCACATGAGAAATTCTACTATGAGAAGTTAGAAGAAGTAAGGTATCAGGATGTGTACCACAAGGCACTCTGCTATTGCCTTGGCATCAGCGACGATACCAGAAGAAATATTAAAAGTATTTATGATTTTAAAACAGGCTGTGTAAAAACAGAATGTTTGCACGAAGGCTGGCAGACCAGCGGAAGTGTAAAGGTGGTCAGAATGGCATTTAATCTTTATTGCAACGGGACACCGAGCGTGGATGACTACAAGGACACCGAGGAACAGATAAACGAGTGCAGGAAGTATTCAGTGGAGGAATTATTCTGCTGTGCCTATGCACCATATTTTTGGCAGGCGATACAGATTCGTTATCCGGAGTATGCGACGTATAACAAGAAACTGTACGCCCTGTTTGGAGGAGCAGACTAATGTTGAAAGTCAGATTGATGGGGACGAAGAACGATATTACGTGGTTCGGAAAGATTTTGAAGCGTAACCCGAAAATAGAAGTTACCGAGTTTTCAGATTTATACCCGAATAAGGGTACAAAGAAGTTTTACAGGGCTTATGTGGAAGTAAGCAAAAGAAACATAGCAGAAAAATAGCAGGAAGAAAAGGAGAATTTCATTATGTGTAAAATAATCGCAATCGCAAATCAGAAGGGTGGAGTTGGAAAGACCACGACAACAAGCAATTTAGGAATCGGATTGGCAAAGCAGGGAAAGAGAGTGCTGTTAATTGATGCGGATGCACAAGGAAGTCTTACAGCAAGTTTAGGTTTTAAGGAGCCGGACAAGTTGGAGATTACTCTGGCAAATGTGCTTGCAAATATCATCAATGATGAGGAAATGAATACGGATTACGGTATCCTGAAGCATGAGGAAGGCATTGACCTGATACCGGGAAACATTGAATTGTCTGGTCTGGAGGTATCACTGGTGAATGTAATGAGCCGTGAGGTTGTGTTGCGTTCCTATGTGGAAATGGTAAAAGAGAGATACGATTACATACTGATTGATTGTATGCCTTCCCTTGGTATGATTACCATAAATGCCTTTGCCTGTGCTGACAGTATTCTGATACCTGTGCAGGCGGCATATCTGCCCGTGAAAGGTCTGGAACAGCTTATTAAAACCATTGGAAAAGTAAAACGCCAGATTAACCCGAAATTGGAAATAGAAGGTATTCTGCTGACGATGGTTGACAGCCGGACGAATTATGCAAGGGACATCAGTGCCATGCTTGTAGAGAATTATGGAAGTAAAGTGCGGATATTTGAAAACAGTATTCCGATTTCTGTAAGAGCAGCGGAGATTTCAGCAGAGGGTGTCAGTATCTTTCAGCACGATCCGAAAGGCAAGGTTGCAGGTGCTTACCAGTCATTGACAGAGGAGGTGCTTGACAATGAATAAGAGAGGAAGTGCAGACAAAATCAAATTAAGCAGTTTTGACGATTTGTTTGGCACACAGGAAGCGGGTACAGGCACAGAACAGGTGCAGGAGATACCACTTTGTGAGTTGCATGAGTTCAGAGGACATCCGTTTAAGGTGGTGGATGATGAGAAAATGCAGGAAACAGTGGAGAGCATTAAGAACTATGGTGTGTTGATGCCCGGTATTGCAAGACCGAGAGAAGAAGGCGGCTATGAAATCATTGCCGGGCACCGTAGGAGACATGGCTGTGAACTGGCTGGACTGTCTACAATGCCGATGTTTGTCAGAAATTACACGGATGATGAAGCAACAATCATCATGGTAGACACGAATATTCAGAGAGAAGATATTCTCCCAAGTGAGAAGGCAAGAGCTTATTCTATGAAGTATGAAGCCATGAAACATCAGGGGAAAAAGGGTGCCGGAAACAGTCTGGATGAAGTGGGAGAAGCTGCCGGGGAAAGTGGCAAGACGGTTCAGCGGTATATCTGGCTTGCCCGGTTATCTGATGAACTGTTGGAAATGGTTGATAAGAAGAAAATCGGTCTGGTGCAGGGCGTTGATATATCGTTTCTTACAGAGCAGGCACAGGAATGGGTGCAGGTTATCATGGAAGAAACCGGAACAAATATTTCCACTGTCCAATCAGCAAAATTGAAAGAGTATGGGAAAAAGGGAGAGCTGACCATGCCGATGGTAAGGCTCATT
Source organism: uncultured Lachnospiraceae bacterium (assembly GCA_945868435.1). Lineage (GTDB taxonomy): Bacteria > Bacillota > Clostridia > Lachnospirales > Lachnospiraceae > Roseburia. The sequence goes on along the minus strand of CAMBLG010000013.1, from coordinate 8,842 downwards.
CTGACAGAGGAAAAGCCAAAGGAAAGAAAGGTTACATTAAAAGCAGAGAAAATCAGCAGGTATTTTCCGGAGGAGTATTCGGAAAGCGAAATAGAAAATGTCATTATAGAGCTTTTGGAGGAATGGCAGAAGAAACAGTAAAGGAGGCGGTAAAAATGGGTGGTACAATCAAGTTCGATTATTATTATGGAATCGAAGCAGATCAGTTCTCTTTTTATCGTGTTCCACGGCTGCTGATTAAAGATGAGCGTTTCAAGGGGCTTAGCAGTGATGCCAAGCTCCTGTACGGTCTGATGCTTGACAGAATGTCCTTATCCATGAAAAATGGGTGGCTTGATGATGAAAACAGGGCGTATATTATATATACGGTAGATGCAATTATGGAGGATTTGGGCTGCGGAAAGGACAAGGCAATAAAAGTCCTTGCAGAATTAGATACAAATAAAGGTATTGGTCTGGTGGAGAGAATCCGCAGAGGGCTTGGAAAACCGGATATTATTTATGTGAAAAATTTTGTTGTTTCGCAGGAAACAGAGGAAAAGCCTGATAAAATGCAAGTGGATAGTGATACACTTGCAGAGGTCGGAGATACCGATTTGCAGAAGTCGGAAAAACCGAATTCAAGAAGTCTGAGAAGCCGACTTCAAGAGGTCGGAAAAACCGACTTCAGGAACTCGGAAAATCAGACTTCAAGAGGTGGGCAAAACGGACTTCAAGAGGTCGGAAATTCAGCCCCTATTTATACTAACTATAATCAGACTGATCAGAATTATACTGATATGAATTATATCAATCCTATCAATCAATCGGAGAGTGAGCAGAAAAAGCCTGATTCGATGGATGGGATGGAGGATGTAAACGCATACATAGAGCTGATTAAGGAAAATATTGAGTATGAGCATCACATGAAATATGCTGCTTGGCAGGATAAGGCATTGTATGAGGAACTGTTTGAGGTTATCTGTGAGATTGTATGTGTAAAGCGTACCACAGTAAAAGTTGCGGGAGAAGATTATCCGTATGAGCTTGTGAAATCCAAGTTTTTGAAGCTGGACAGCGGACATCTGGAATATGTGATGGGCTGTATGAAAAATACCACTACGAAAATTGCAAATATCAAGTCGTACATGGTGACAGCATTGTATAATGCTCCCTCTACGATAAATCATTATTATCAGCAGGAGGTGCAGCATGATATGTATGGAGGAGGATGGCATGAAAAAGGTATTGTTTGAGATAGTGGTTCCGGCGGTTGTTCTGGCACTCTGGATGATTACCTGTTATCCGGTATGCTGCAAAGCAGAAGGGTTTGATTATTTCCTTTACTGGATACTGGTGGGATGCCCTTACGGTATCCGGAAAATGTGTCTGTATCTGATACCAAAGAATTTTGGAATTGCCGGAAGTATGGGTGTATTTGCACTTAACTGTATAATTGGTGGTTTGATAGGTGGCATTGTTGTGATAATGAGAATTGCAAAGATATTTACGGAGATAATAAAAGTGATAGGCGGACACTTCTGGACACAATGTCCAAAGGAATAAAAGAGCAACAAAAAAGGCATTGTCGGCTAATCATCCACAACAATACCTTTATTTGTCATCCGGAACATATTCCATGATATCTTCAATCCGGCAGTCAAGTATCTGACACAGCCTGTTCAGAATAATGGTTTTTACTACCATGTTCTGCCGGAGCCGCTGAAGCTGTGCTTTGTCAATGCCATAATCTTTGATAAGCTGGTACTGACTGATGTTCTTGGCTTTCAGCGTTTGCCAGAGAGGGTCATATTTAATCATACAGGCAACTCCTTTCCTCTCTTGTATTTTAAATGGAGAAAACCTATAATAATATGGTGCGTGTATGCACCATAAATATGCAGATTGAGATAAAAAATAGATATTAAAATAAATGGTCGAACAGTAACAGGAGGGACTTATATCTTGAAAAAAAGCTATATTACAGAAGCCGAAAAAGAAAAGTGCAGACAGGTTGCCGATGCATTTGCAGAGCTGTATGAGCTTGAAAATATACTTGTTATGGATGCCGGAAGATATGGCTTTGTAAAATTGCAGTATTATACAGAAAATCAGGGATTTGATAATGTATATACTTTTACGGACTGCCGGAGTCTGTTTGAAGATCTCTGGGTGGAATGGCTGGATACAAAACTTTATCTGATGGCAAAGGGCACACCACTTTTGGAAAAAGGATATAAAGGTATATTTGAAAGCCTTCCAGAAGAAAAGAAAAAAGAGCTTATGGATAAAAAAACCGATTTTGCCAAAAAGGCAGGAATAGAATTATAGGAATAACAGCGTCAGGGCAGTTATGGGTCGAAAGATTTGTAGCTGCTCTTTTTTATTGCTTTGGGACATTGTGTCCAGAAGCGGGAAGGAGAAAGCCGGATATGGAATCAATGAGAGATGTTAATCGTGTAATGGAACGGGAGATAGCAAAGGGGAGCAGCCCTTTGAAGTTAGACCATATTGAGTTTGGAGAATATTCGTATCAGGAGATATCATCAAAGGAGAAACTACTGGAGGTATTGTCATATCTGCTGAGAATAGGAGATTTTAGCCAGTATGCCGGGAAAGCTGTTATCAATAATGTTTATATGAACCTGCAAGGCAGGAAGCCTGTATTCAAGAGAACTAAGACCGCAATGCAGAGGAATAATATTTTTGCAACAATCAAAAGGTATGCAAATAAGTTAAAGCCGGAGTATAATGGAGATGTATATCTGGAAACGGTCAGATGTTATTTCACAATACCGGAAGAAAATCTGGAAAAGTGCCGATATACATATCGGGGAAATGAAACATACGCATTTCTGCTGTCGGACAAGTACATCTTGGGGTTATATACGCATTGTCTGGTAGCAAGGAAAGAAGCTGCAAGTACAGAGGTGCAGGCGGAAGGCTTTACGGAAAAAGAGTATGGGATGGTAAGACTGGAAAATGTGAGGGATGTTTTGTTCCAGGCGTTGCTGCTAGATGATGTGAAGATTGATGGTAACAAGATACATTCAGAAATCTATACACTGTTCTTTGTAAAAACAAAAGTATAATGTAATTTATTAAAGAATGAAAAGGATAGGTAAAATATGGATAATACGAAGAGAGAAAAGACCGAATTAGAAAAAACTATATATCAGGATATTCAATCTGAAATTCGTAAATTTTATGATAGCGAAGGTATAGAGTATAAATGTAAAGAAGAACCAGAAGATACTATAATAGATTTCTTCTCATATCTGTTTAGATTGATTCCTGTGACTAAAAGAACAGTACATTATTCTAAGGAATTATTGAACAGAATTAATTTGAATGAAATATCAAAAGAATATGTAGAAATTTTGAAAATGTTTGAGAATGCATTTTCAGAGGGAAAGGATATGAATATCTTTCTTTCAAATAACATAAAAAAGTCACGAGAAACAGATTTTTTGCGATATACATGGCATTTGTTTCATTTGCACATGAGTGATAAGTTTGTAGCAGATAAAAAACAGATGAAGAATAACAGAAGTGATACACAATTATTGTGCATAATTGATTTCCATGATGTGTATTTCATAGATGTAATACCGCATCCAACAAAAGCAGAAGAATATTTTAATATACAGAATTTGGAGATAATTGTAAAAAATGGTTGGATGGAGAAGATCGGTTTTTTTGAAATAACTGATATGATTCCGGGAACATTGGAACCGAAAATAACAGAGGATAAAGACATATTTAAGCTATATAGTGAATGTAGTGCGAATATAGTATTTGAATTTCAGGAAAAAGTCTATTGTTCGCTCGAACCAGTAAACTGTACGAGGAGACCATATGTAGCCATAAATGAAATGGCAAAAATCAACAGGGCAATATACAAACTTAACAGTATGGAAGGAACATATATAGGATTTCAATTAAGTTGTAACGACCAAGGAATATTGGTGGGACTTGTTGGGTTCAAGACACCAGCAGGAAAGATAAACCTTTACAATATTTTTTAGAAAATGAAATTCCAATAGTATGCTTATACGGAAATGAGATGTATATACAACGTTCAGTATGATAAATATTACAATAATTTAACATGAAACAAAACAGCGCCAGGGCAGTTATAGACCGTAAAGGTTTATAGCTGCCCTTTTTGCGTTCATGGACTTTTGGACACAATGTCTGGAAGCAGAAAGGAGAGCTTATGAGATATTTACTGCACAGGCTGTATGTTCCACCATAGCAGGGCATACACTCAGGTAGCAATGATCGGAGGTACTTATGCAGGAGGAAGTAACACAGAAAACGATTGCTCTTGTAATAAAGACCGCTAAATTAGATGCTAACGTGCTGAAAGCTGCCATGCGTATGTATTTGAACCACCGCAGGCAGAAATCACAGAACACGCATGGTAAGACTTCTGTGAAAAAGCTGGTTGGCGAGGGTGTGGGAGTGTCGTCTATCGAAGTAACTGACAGCAACATCAAAGCCTTTGAGCGGGTAGCTCGTAAATACAATGTTGATTTTGCAGTGAAAAAAGATAAGACCTGCGAACCGCCCAAGTATTTGGTTTTCTTCAAGGGCAGGGATGCTGATGTGGTTGCACAGGCATTCAAGGAATTTGTTTATGGTAATGAGAAGAAGAAAGGCAGAGCTTCCGTAAGGGAGAAGTTAAAGCGTTTCAGGGATGCAGTATCACAGGATAAGAACAGGGAACGGAGCCGGGAAAAGAATAAAGACAGGGGGCATAGCCTTTGAGTAATATTGTGCAGGGCATAGCCAAAGACCTGAAAGCTATTCCGGAAAATCTGAAAGCAAAGCTGAAGGGGGCTGACACCAAGAAGCTGGTGCTTTTAAATATCCCGTATATTCTTGTCGGATATTTCTGTGACAAGGTGGCATGGCTGTGGAGAGTATCACCGGGGAATAATGCTTCCGATAAGATGATGGCAGTCATGAACAGTTTTGATATCCTGTTTTCCAATCCTCTGCCCAGCTTCCATCCAAGAGATTTGCTGATTGGGACTGGATGCGGCATAGCACTCCGGCTTGTGGTGTACTATAAAGCCAAGAATGCCAAGAAATTCCGGCAGGGCGTTGAGTATGGTTCCGCAAGGTGGGGAAACGCCAAAGACATAGAGCCATATATGGATTCTGTGTTTGAAAATAATGTCCTTTTGACACAGACAGAAAGACTTATGATGTCCGGCAGACCAAAGCAGCCAAAGTATGCGAGAAATAAAAATATTCTTGTTATCGGTGGCTCCGGTTCCGGTAAGACACGCTTTTTTGTGAAGCCCAATCTGATGCAGATGCACTCATCTTATGTTGTTACTGACCCGAAGGGTTAGATTTTAAGAATACAGAGAAAATATGTCATTAAAAAATGAAGTGTTTTCTGTGTGTTCTTATTTTTTAGCATTATGAAAGGAGCTGAGAAAATGGCTAAAGATAACAGAATAACAGCACTTTATGAGCGTCTGTCTCGTGATGATGAGATTCAAGGAGAATCGAACTCCATAACAAATCAGAAGCAATATCTTGAAGATTATGCGGTACAAAATGGTTTCGAGAATATCCGACATTTCAGTGATGATGGATATTCAGGAACAAATTTCAATAGACCGGCTTTCAATGCACTTTTGGCAGAGATTGAAGCCGGAAGAGTTGGAACAGTGATTGTCAAGGATATGTCACGATTTGGCAGAAACTATCTGCAAGTAGGGTTTTATACTGAAATGATGTTTCCAAAGAAAGGTGTCCGCTTTATTGCAGTTAATAACGGAGTTGACAGTGCCAATCCGGCAGATAATGACTTTACACCATTCCTGAATATTATGAATGAATGGTATGCAAAAGACACCAGTAAGAAGATTAAGGCGGTATTTAAGGCTAGAATGAGAGACGGAAAACGTGTCAGTGGTGCTGTGCCTTATGGATATTACAGAAAGCCTGAGGATAAGCAGACTTTGTATGTTGATGAAGTATCCGCTTCGGTTGTCAGACGCATTTTTCAGTTTGCTTGCGAAGGAATGGGAGCAACTGCAATAGCAGATACCTTGTCAGCGGATAAAGTGCTTATTCCGTCAGCTTATGCGAGACAGAACCATCCTGAGGATTGCCAGTGTACGAGATACCATGATGCTTATACATGGAATGCAACAACAGTCGGCTATATTCTGAGCAGACGTGAGTATTTGGGGCATACCATTCTTGGAAAGACAGCGAAAGACAGTTTCAAGACGAAGCGAAAAAGAGTTGTGAATGAGGACGAGCTGCTTATTTTCTATAATACTCATGAAGCTATCATAGATCAGGAAACTTATGATAAAGCACAGAAAATGAGGAAACGAGTTTCACCTAGACGAAACAGTGAAAAGCCTACGCATAGGCTGTCAGGACTTCTTTATTGTGCGGATTGTGGAAGCAGACTGGCATATATCAATTCACAGTCGAAAGATGGAAAAATATATGACAGCAATCAGGCATTCCGGTGTAGCCGGTATCACAATAAATATCATTCATGTACTGGTCATTATATTAAGGCAAGTACAGTAGAAATGCTGATTTATCAGGCAACTAAGAGAGTGTCACAATATGTTCTGAATGATGAAAAGGAATTTGTGGAACAGTTGAAGGCACAGTATGAAATACAGTGTGAAAAGGACAATACCAACGATAAAAAGGAGCTATTGGAAGCTAAGCGTCGTATGATGGATTTAGATGATCTGATAAAGGGATTGTATGAAAATTTCACTTTAGGACGATTGCCGGAGAGACAGTTTAACCGTCTTATGACAGAATATGACACCGAACAAAGCAACCTAGAGCAGAGAATTTCAGAACTTGAAACTGCTACAGAACGTATATCCACTAAGGCAGTGCAGATTGATAAATTTGTGCGACTGGTTAAGAAATACCGAGATTTTGAGGAACTGACAACACCTATGCTTAATGATTTCATTGAAAAGGTTGTAATTCATGAAGCTGTGGGTGGCAGAACAAAAGACCGTACTCAGCAAGTGGATATTTATTTCAATTTCATTGGAAATTTTGTTCTTCCACTCAGTGAGGATGAAGTGGAAGCCTTGCAGTCAGAGGAAGCACGCAGAGCGGAAGAGATTGCTGAAAGAAAGAGAAAATCTTCTAAGAAATCTACGCAGAAAAGAAATCAGAAGCGTGCAGAACTCAAGGCAAAAGCAGAAGCCGGAGATACTGAAGCTATGGCAGAATATAAAGCAATCCTTGAAAAAGGCAGACAGAACAACCGTAAGAGAGCTGAAAAAATGCGAGAATTGAGAATGGCTGACCCTGAATATCGGGCGAAGATGGAAGAGAAAGAACGCTTGGCTTTGGAAAGGGAAAAGAAGCGTCAGGAGCGTGCTACAAGGAAGAAAAAGGTTGCTTTGGCAGAATTAAAGGAACAGGCAGAACAAGGCAATCAGGAAGCAATCAGAGAGCTTGAAGAGCGTAGGGCTATTGCAAGGGAGCGTTCAAGGAAATCAGCAGAAAAGCGTAAGCAGAGAGCAGAAAATGACCCTGAATATGCGAAATATTTGGAAGAGAGAAATGCAGAATACAACAGACGGCATACCGCAAGGAGAAAGGAGCAGTTAGAAGCTTTGAAGGCTAGGGCAGAAGCCGGAGATCAGGAAGCACAGAGCCAGCTTGCAGAGCATAAAAAGTATCAGGTAAGAGCTACAGTAAAGAGTTACCGGAAAATGCGTGACGATGCATTAAGCGGAGATCCTATCGCAAAAGAGAGATATGAAAAAACACTGGCTAGGAGACGTGAAGCGTATCATACAAAGAAAAGTGAACAGACAGCCTAAGAGTAAGCATAATATCACAATATAATAGTTGCAGAATTGATGAGAATAAGCGGGAGCGATGCAATTATTGTAATGGATAATGAAGTATGGTATTGTATAGATGGTTTACCAAATCGTTGTTTGGCGATTTGGTAAATCCCAATAAATCAATTTTATAGGGAACAGAAAATTTGAATTTTGCGGTTTGGTAAATTCTGATTTGGTGGATAGTGAGTCAAGGAAACATAGAGAAAACCGAGCATTTATGGGGATGATACGAATTGTGTCGCTGATGTGAAAGAGTGATTCTATCGTCATTTTACGTTTTGTGATAAGGTGAAAGTGTCGAAAAGACAAACCAATACAGAAAGGACGTAGAATGATGAAGAAGAAAGGGAAAAAGAATTTATTATTTGGAGGCATACTCATTGCAACGTTTCTACTATGGACAGCGTTGATTCAGATGGTGGATGTGCATCCTCTGGGTCAGAATGGAACTAATATTGGATTTGCAACATTTAATTGCTGGTTTCATCGTTTGACCGATGTTCATATGACGATTTATACGATTACTGACTGGTTAGGACTTGTGCCGTTGGTCGTATGTGTGATTTTTGCGGGAGTTGGACTGATTCAGCTGATAAAGAGAAAAAGTCTCTTCAAGGTGGATCCGGATATCATTGTCCTGGGAGTTTATTATGTTGTTGTGATACTGTCATACTTCATTTTTGAAATCATTCCAATCAATTACAGACCAATTTTAATCAATGGAATTATGGAGGCTTCTTATCCTTCTTCAACGACATTACTGGTATTGTGTGTGATGCCGACTTTGGTTGAACAGATTCAACGAAGAATGTCATGTTCTGCGTTGAAAAGAATTATAACGATTCTGGCAATCGCTTTTTCTACATTCATGGTTATCGGCAGATTGATTTCAGGAGTACATTGGTTTACGGATATTGTGGGTGGTGTATTGTTAAGTGCAGGATTATTTTGTATTTACAAAGCAATTATTATGAAAATAATTAAGGAAA
>CAMBLG010000012.1 GCA_945868435.1 uncultured Lachnospiraceae bacterium | reverse complement strand
CACGGTGGTGTGAGAGGTCGGGATTTCTCACAGGAGAAATTCCTCCTACTCGATTGAAGTTCATCAAATCTTAATGAGTTACAGCATTGGAAATTCATATGAAAACCGCTACAATAGACTCATGATTAATCATACAGACGAGGAGACAGTTATGTACAATATTTTAGTATGCGATGATGAAAAGGATATCGTTTCGGCACTCAGTATCTATCTGGTGAGTGATGGATACCAGGTGTTTGAGGCGTACAATGGAAAGGAAGCTCTTGCGATTATGAAAAAGGAGGACATTCATCTGGTGCTTATGGATATCATGATGCCGGAGATGGATGGCATCCAGACTATGGTGAAGATCCGGGAGGAATCCAACGTGCCGGTGATACTTCTTACGGCCAAAAGCGAGGATACTGACAAGGTGCTGGGACTTACTGTGGGGGCAGATGATTATATCACGAAGCCCTTTAATCCGGTGGAACTGCAGGCCCGTGTCAAATCCCAGCTTCGCCGCTATATGCAGCTTGGAAGCGGAAAGCAGACAAAGGAAAAGCTTACGGTAGGCGGAATCGAGCTGGATGACAAGGCGAAGGAAGTGACTTTGGACGGGGAACTGGTGAGCCTTACCCGCACGGAATATGATATCTTAAAGCTTCTCATGTCCCATCCGGGAGAGGTGTTTTCGCCCAATGAGATTTACGAGAAGGTGTGGAACGATAATCCTTACGGAACGGAGAATACCGTGGCGGTACATATTCGTCACCTCAGGGAAAAACTGGAATACAACCCGGCAGAACCGCGTTATCTGAAAGTGGTGTGGGGTCGGGGCTATAAAATGGAGTAACTGTTCGGGCTGGTTGCCGTGAAACGGACAGGGAAAGGATGAATCATGAATAAGCTGAAAAGACAGATGTGGGCAAAATGCGTGGCATTTCTGTTGGCTGTGGTCACGGGGCTATCAACTCTGCTGTTCGGAACGGGCGCGTTAATGGTGGGGCTGGTGCCGGAATTTCAGACAGATGAGGCAGGGTATGAGAAACTGTTCTATGGCCCCATTCTGGAAACCTATGCGGCCTCCCTCTGGGAGAATATCCGTCAGGCAGACAATCCGGATCAGATGGAACTGGATGGGCTGGATGGCGGCAATATCCGCTATGTAGTGGAGAGTCAGTCACAGTATTATCTGGATGAGCCACAGGATACATACACCAAATTGTATGCAAACGATTCTTCTGTAAATGAGGAGAATTGTATGCTGTCACAGGACTTTGATCCGGGCAGCGATCATTATCTTTACAATACGAGCTCCTTTGCGTGGGCTATGCGCGGAGCCAGAAATGTTGGGGGGGACTATTGGAACGGCGCTTACAATTCGGTGGACGGCGTGGACAATGTGCTCTACGATGAGGCCAGGCAGCGCTTTTTCTTCTATATGAAGGATGAATATTTTGTTGTGCTGAATTTCGATCTGGTCCGGTATACCACAGAGGAACGGTCAGACTGGGAGGATAGAAGACACTATGAATTGCAGAGAAAAGATGGCGTGGAGGGATATTATGACACAGACAGTGGAGAGCTCCTCACGGAGAAAGAGATTGCGGAGTGGATGGATAGCAGTTGCTATGTGCTTGTGTTTTTTGATATGTGGACTTCTTTTAAGAAGACAGCTGATGAAAAGCAGATTCAGGTAGGAAGCTGGGATTTTTGGGAAAATGCATCTGTGATCAGAAACTATGAGGGGTCTGCGTACTATATGAATTATACGCTGGTAGAGGATACCAATCCGGTGACCTATCGCATTCGGCTTACCGTGTGTGAGAATCCGGCAGAGGGGCTGACTTTAGAGAACGGCTGCAGGGATTACATTGCGGATGCCAGAGAGCTTGCCCATGTGTGCTACCGCTTCAGCCGCACCTGGGGCTGGTACGTGGCCGGGAGTCTGGTTTTGTTTCTGCTTTCCTTTGTATTTCTCATGAGTGCTGCGGGCTGGCGGAAGGAGGATGATACGATTCAGCTTCGGTGGATTGATCGGGTTCCGTATGGTGTGTATCTGGGCGTGGATGTTCTGGCTGTGATCGGAATGCTTTGCCTTGCGGTACTGGCTACAGATGAGGGGATCAGCTACAATGAGGTCAGCCTCGGTCTCCTTGTGGCGTTTGACATCGTGGCAGCTGTGCTTTCAGCGGTTGTGGTGCTGCTCTTTTGCATGAGTACAGCGGTGCGGATTAAGGCGAAAAGCTTTTGGAAGTACACGCTTTGCGGTTGGTGCTTAAAGCCGTTTCGATGGCTGGTGAGAGCCCTGCGGGAAAATACAAAGCTGTATGTCAAAGTGGGACTGGTTTATCTCGGTGTGAATTTTGTGGAGTGCATCATAATCGCTTCCATGGGATATGGAGCCGATATAGTAATGGAATGCTTTTTCCTGTACCGGCTGGTACAGCTGCCGCTGTTGATTTACTTAATCTGGCAGCTGAACCGGCTCTGGGAAGGCGGCAGGCGCATTGCGGCGGGAGATTACAGCAGACCGATTCCAACCCAAGGGATGATGTGGGATTTCAAAAAGCATGCAGAGAATTTGAACAATGTCAGCAGCGGAATCTCTATCGCGGTGGAGGAGCGCATGAAGAGTGAGCGCTTCCGGACGGAGTTGATCACCAATGTGTCCCACGATATCAAGACACCGTTGACTTCGATTATCAATTATGTGGATTTGATCAAGAAAGAGGGCGTTACGGATCCGGTTCTTCAGGAATATGTGGAGGTCCTGGATCGACAGTCCCTGCGGCTCAAGAAGCTGATCGAGGATCTGATGGAGGCATCCAAGGCGTCCACCGGAAATCTTTCGGTGAATCTGGAGGTCTGTGACGCGACGGTCATGCTCAGCCAGGTAGTGGGAGAATTCGCAGGACGCGCGGAGGCCAATAATCTGGAACTGGTGGTGGACTGTCCCGAGCCTCCGGTTACCATTATGGCGGACGGCAGACACTTGTGGCGTGTTCTGGATAACCTCATGAGCAATGTCTGCAAGTATGCGATGCCGGGTACCAGGGTGTATATTAATCTGGAGGTGTTCCACGGCATGGTCATTATGACCTTCCGCAATATTTCCAAGTCACCTCTCAATATCAGCAGCGATGAGCTGATGGAGCGGTTCGTGCGGGGCGACAGTTCCAGAAATACGGAAGGAAGCGGTCTGGGACTGAATATAGCCCAGAGTCTGACGAGTTTGATGAATGGAAATATGGCAATTCAGATTGACGGGGATCTGTTCAAAGCAATTGTCTCTTTTCCACAGTATATAGAGTAGGAAAAGCCACGGGTGCGAAAGTGCCCGTGGTCTTTTTGTGCAATTGGGAAAAGGTTTTACTGTTTAATTTGTAACATTTGAGCATTGCCTTTTAAGGGTATACCGCTATAATAGACGTGTATGCGCTTTTTTTTAGTGTGAAAATGTATGAGGCGGTGAGGCTTTGCCGCCGGGAGGAAATGCTGTGAAAATCATTATTGCAGGAGATGGGAAGGTAGGCTTATCACTGACGCAGATGCTGTCGGAGGAGGGGCATGATCTGACCCTGATCGATTCCAACCAAAGAGTACTGGATTCCAGTGTAGAACGTTACGATGTCATGGGCGTACAGGGGAATTGCGCGTCTATGCGGGTACTGGAGAGCGCGGATGTGCAGCATGCAGACCTGCTTATTGCGGCGACCAGTCTGGATGAAGTGAATCTTTTGTGCTGTATGACTGCCCAGGGGTTGAATTCCAAATTGCATACCATAGCGCGCATCCGCAATCCGGAATACGGAAAGCAGATTTTTACCATGCGGGATGTATATAAGCTATCGCTGATGGTGAATCCGGAGAAGCAGGCGGCAAGAGAGATTGAGCGTCTGATCAAGTATCCGGGCTTTTTGCAGAGAGACACCTTTGCCAGAAGCCGTGTGGAGATCGTGGAGCTTCGCGTGGACGAAACCAGCAGGCTGAAGGATGTACCTTTAAGAGATCTGGACAGCATTGTAAAATGCAAGGTTTTGGTCTGCGTGGTCAGCAGGGATGGTGTGGCAGAGATCCCGGATGGTAATTTTGTGATTCGAACCGGTGATCGTCTGTTTGTCACAGCGCCGGCAGAGAATCTGACGCTCCTTTTAAAGAATTTGGGAATTATTACCTATAAGGCAAAGCGCGTTATGATCTGCGGAGGCGGAAGAATTGGTTATTATCTGGCGGAGCAGTTAACGAAGCATGGAGTGCAGGTTCAGATCATCGAACAGGATGAGGCACGCTGTGTGGAATTGGCAGAGCGCCTGCCGGATGCCTATGTGATTCACGGGGATGCCAGTAACCAGTATCTGTTGGAGAGTGAGGGTGTGGAGACCTGTGATGCACTTGTCACCATGACCGGAATGGATGAAATGAATCTGATCATCTCACTTTACGGGAAAAAATGCGGTGCGCATCAGGTCATTACCAAGGTTGGACACACGGACAACAGCAGTATTTATGACAGCCTGGAGTTGGGAAGCCTGATCTGCCCGAAGGAGCTGTGCTGTGCCAATATTCTGCGCTACGTCCGGGCTATGCAGAACACGGAAGGTGCAGCCCTGACCGTTCATAATATCGCGGATGGGCAGGCGGAGGCTCTGGAATTTCTGGTGGACGAGAAAACCCGGCACATCGGTGAGCCGCTTAAGAATATCCGCACGAAGAAAAATGTGCTGATTGCCTGTATCAGTCATGGAAGCAAGACAGCGATACCAAGCGGTGATTCTGTATTTAATAAGGGTGACACGGTAATCGTTGTTGCCAAGGATGGAACCCGTCTGTTGCAGTTGAATGACATATTTGAGTGAGGATGTTATGAATTATAAGATGATGGGAAAGTTCATTTCCCAGATATTGATGGTGGAGGCAGGGTTTATGCTGCCTGCGTTGTTGATCAGTCTGTTTGACGGCGAAACAAACGCTGTCCGGGGATTTGTAATGGCCATCGCTGTGGCGGTCGTTGTGTCGCTAGGGCTGTATCTGCTTTGCCGGAAGTCCCAGAAACGTTTCTATGCCAAAGAAGGTATGGTGTGTGTTGGTATAAGCTGGATTTGTATGAGCCTGATCGGCTGTCTGCCCTTCTGTGTATCCGGTGAGATCCCGCACTTTTTGGATGCACTCTTTGAGATTGTCTCCGGTTTCACCACAACCGGTGCATCCATATTGAGTGATGTGGAAGCTTTGTCCCGCGGAATCATGTATTGGCGAAGCTTCAGCCACTGGCTGGGCGGTATGGGGGTTCTGGTATTCCTGTTGGCGCTTGCGCCCAGTGGAGAACACTCCAACGGTTTTACCATGCATTTGCTGCGGGCGGAGAGCCCGGGGCCGAATGTAGGAAAACTGGTGCCGAAGATGAAGACAACGGCACGTATCCTGTATTTGATCTATATTTTACTTACGGTATTGAATATTATGTTTCTCACCTTTGGCGATATGCCGATGTTTGATGCGGTCTGCACTGCATTCGGAACGGCGGGAACCGGAGGGTTCGGAATTAGAAACGACAGTATTGCAAGCTACAGTCCGTACATTCAGAATGTCTGTACAGTGTTCATGTTGCTGTTCGGCGTGAATTTCAGCTGTTATTACCTGCTTTTGATCCGGCAGGTGAAAGCGGTGTTCCGCGATGAAGAACTTCGGATGTATGTGGGTATTGTCATTGCAAGTATTGTGTTGATCACGCTGAATATCAGAGGATACTATGATACGATTGGTGAGACCATCCGCCATGCGGCATTTCAGGTGGCATCCATTATTACCACGACGGGCTTTGCCACCACGGACTTTGATCTGTGGCCCAGCTTTTCCAAAGGGATTCTTCTGGCATTGATGCTTCTTGGCGCCTGTGCCGGAAGTACCGGCGGCGGTTTGAAATGTGGCCGCGCGCTTTTGATCATAAAGAATTTGTGCCGGAATATGAGACGGCTTCTCAACCCGAAGCGCGTGGAGGTTGTGCGGTTTAACGGGCACGCCGTTGGAGAACAGGTACTGGAGAACACCAATACGTACCTGGCTGCCTATGTGGCCATACTGTTGGTAAGCTTTCTTCTGATTTCCATGGATGGGTTGTCCATGACGACAAATCTGTCCGCAGTGACAGCTTGCTTTAATAACATAGGTCCGGGATTTGATGCGGTGGGGGCGACCTGCAATTATTCCGTTTTTTCCGGATTTTCCAAGGTTATTTTGATTCTGGATATGCTTGCAGGGCGATTGGAAATCTTCCCGATGCTTCTTCTTGCTTCAAAGAGTACCTGGAGACATAGTTGAGAATATGATAAGAGAGCGGCTTTGGCCGCTCTCTTATGCGTTGTCCTTCCTTACATTTTTACTGCGTTTGCATAATTGCAGAATGTAATCATATTGTGCATACATTTTCTGGACCTCGTTTTCCAACAGATAATAATGCCGGATGTAAGGAATCAGAAGCACAAGAAAAAGCACCGTGAGAACGATTGCGCAAAGTTCGCCGGTCAGAAATACCGCCAGTATTCCGCCGAGGGTAAACAAGGCGAAAGCCAGCGTAACCAGAAGATGTATGAGACGTTCATGCTGGAAAAAGCCAATCTGAACCAGATGCTCCTCAAGTACCAAATTCCAGTCGGTGTCCGGTGATTTTTCTGACAGAAGTGTGTCTATTCGTTTTCGATAGGATAGAATGCGTTCTTTCATTGGTTTTCTCCATTTCCGCATATGTTTATAGTTATTGTAGTATTGGCAGATTCGGATTGCAAGAAAAAGTCGGGAAAACAAATGGTCCAATCTTTACATAAATTCAGGAATCCGTTATAATATAAATATAAGAAGGTGATTTTTATGCCAAGCGGAGCAGATCTTGGTGTAAATCTTACTGAATTAGACAGAATAGCAGATTAAGTGTATATGGAATTGTCAGAAAAGGGCGGAGGAATATACGAATCTGCCCTTTTTTCTTATAAAAAAATAAGATAGATAGAGAGGAACAAGCGATGCCGGTATTTGATTTCAACAGCACAGCGGATGAGAAGAATGTCGCTGTGTGTACATACACAACCTTTTCTTCCAATGAGGGGCAGCCGTCGGCGGACAAGCCTCTGCTTCTTTTGGATAATCAGAGCCGGGAGTGGAAGCACCACTCATGCGGTATGTTTACCAATCCGGTAAAGCGTACCTCCTTCGAGTTTCAGGAGGAGGACGGCGTAGTCAGCGCGGATATTCTGCGGATTGATTCACGATTCGTGAGCCTGTTGCGTTGGCTGGGAGAGAACCATATCAAGGTCCGTCTGTCGGGGGAGAACCATGCGGATGGATATGCGGTGTACAAGATTCGTGAGATGGGGGCAGGAGCCGGAACAAAGCTTTCCGCAGAGGATGGTTTTCTGCAGTTTATGATTGACCGTCTGTTGGCCAGCGAGGCCCCGGACGAGACGGAGCTGGACGAGGAGGGCATCGAGGACGGCGATGACATGAAGCTTACCAGCATTCAGAGCATCACCGATTTCATTACCTGTGCAGGGAGGACTCTGCCGGATAATATTCAGCTTTGGGCCAGAAGAAATCTTGCGGTGGCCAAGTCTTCGGAGGTGTCACCGGAGGAGCGCCGTCATGCTCAGAGAGCGTTGTCTATCATGATGAATGTGCAGTGGAAGAGCAATTATTTTGCATCCATCGATCCGGTGGAAGCGAGGAAAATACTGGATGAGGAGCTGTATGGGCTGGAGCGTGTGAAGCAGAGGATTATGGAGACCATCATTCAGATTAACCGGACCCACACCCTGCCGGCATATGGACTCCTGATCTGCGGGCCGGCGGGAACCGGAAAGTCCCAGATCGCGTATGCTGTGGCACGCATTTTGAAGCTTCCGTGGACAACGCTGGATATGAGCTCCATCAACGATCCGGAGCAGCTTACCGGAAGCTCCAGAATCTATTCCAACGCCAAGCCGGGCATCATTATGGAAGCCTTCGCCATGGCGGGGGAATCCAATCTGGTATTTATCATCAATGAGCTGGACAAGGCGGCTTCCGGCAAGGGCAATGGCAATCCGGCGGATGTGCTTTTGACGTTGTTGGATAATCTTGGATTTACGGACAATTACATGGAGTGTATGATTCCGACGACCGGGGTGTATCCGATTGCCACAGCCAATGATAAGAGTCAGATCAGTGCGCCGATTCTGTCTCGATTTGCGGTGATCGAACTGCCGGACTACACACCGGAGGAGAAAAAGATTATCTTTTCTAAGTTTGCGCTTCCGAAGGTGTTAAAGAGAATTGGTCTTAAGGAGGACGAGTGCATCATAACCGAGGACGGGTTACAGGCGGTGGTCGAATTGCACAGGAACACATCGGGAATCCGTGATATTGAACAGGCGGCAGAACACCTGGCAGCCAATGCGCTGTACCGGATTGAGGTGGATAAGGTCGCAAACGTGGTTTTTGATGCGACAGAGGTGCGCAGAGTATTAGAGTAAGAAATAGCATAAAAGACAAAAATATGCAGAACTTTGATAAAAAATTGTGAAAAATGCTATACTTTTTTGTCTGATTATAGTACAATCAAATAGTAATTCATTGTGCATATTAATAAGTAAGAGGGTAGGAACATGAAGAAAAGTATTGGGAAAAAAGTGATGGGAGTATTGCTTTTTCTGGAGATTGTTTTAATTCTGGTTTGTCTGTTGAATATGTCTGCTTTGAAGTATATTCGTGGATATAGCAATGATATCCGGACGGGAATCACAAGCCTGGAGGAAGCCGGGGCAGCCGGGGATGAGGCTGCAATCCAGAGCGTTCAGGCGGATGTGGAGCAGACGCTTAATCATATTGCGCTCAGAATCAATGGAACCTACAGATTTAACATTGCGCTGATTGTCATTATCTTTGTTTTGATGGGAATTGTCTTTACGATTACCAACAGGACAATTGTCCTTCCTGCCAAGAATGCGGACAAGCAGTTGCAGGAGATTGTCACCGATATTGAAAACAATCACATTGACCTGACCAAAAGAATCGAGATTCGCAGTCAGGACGAAATCGGTCAGTTGGTGGATGGTATCAATGGATTCATGGTAGCCCTACAGGATCTGGTGCGGAAACTGCAAGAGGAATCCAGCAATATGGAGACTTCGGTCAAAAACGCAACGGAGGAGATCGACCACTCCAACAGCAGTGTGATGGGTGTATCTTCCGTTATGGAGGAGTTGGCAGCCAGCATGGAGGAGATTTCTGCAACCATGGAACAGCTTGCCGAGGCCAGCTCCGATAATCTGCAGGGTGTGATGAACATCAGCCAGAGTGCCGAGGATGGAAACGAAGTTGTCATTGACATCAAGGAGCGTGCTAGTAAGATGCATGAGCAGACGGTTGAGAGCCGAAAGGCAGCCGTTAATATGATGAAGGATATCGGCGATCAGCTTGTGGAGGCTGTAAATGACAGCCAGAGCGTAAAGCAGATTGACGAATTGACCAATAATATTTTGAGCATTGCAAGTCAGACAAACCTTCTTGCGTTGAACGCTTCCATTGAAGCAGCAAGAGCCGGTGAGGCAGGAAAAGGATTTGCGGTTGTGGCTGAGGAAATCCGGCAGCTTGCGGACAGCAGCCGTGTTACTGCCAATGATATTCAGAACATCAGCAGCATTGTTATGGAAGCTGTGCAGCGACTCAGTGAAAACGCAGAGAACATGCTGAAGTTTGTAGGGGAAGATGTCATCAAGGATTACGATGCATTTATGGAGATTGTAAAGCAGTATGAGCAGGATGCGGATACCATGAGCACCTTCTTTAATGACTTCTCAACCAAGGCTGCGAACATGACCTATACGATGCAGAAGATGAGTTCCGGTATCAAGGACATCTCTGTCACAGTAGAGGAAGGTGCCAACGGCATTACCCATGCGGCAGGCGACACCTCGGAACTGGTGGATTCTGTCAACCGTATCAAGGAGGAGATGGAGGACAACAAGCGTATCTATGAGAATCTGAAGACGGAAGTGGATCGTTTTGAGAAGGTCTGATTCCCGCGAAAAATGTCGAGTAAAACTTGTTGACGGCTTTTGCGGAATATGATACAACAGATACATACAAAAAGGGAGTAGTTGCATGCCAGGCATGTTCCAGTTCTCGTCAGTACGTCTATAATTAGACCGGGAGCTGGGGAACCCAGAGTTGAACAAGACTTTTTGTGTACATAGTTATGTGCACAAAAGGTCTTTTTTATTTGTAACAGGAGGTCACAAGATGAAGGAAATCTATCAGTTATCAAAACAGGAGTTGTATGAGCACTTTGGCACGGAGGAAGGACTCAGTGAACAACAGGTGGAGGAACGACTGAAACACTACGGAAGCAATGTGCTGGAAGAGACCGGGCGAAAAAGCGTGGCAAGAATTTTTGTGGAGCAGTTTGCGGATCTGCTGGTGGTCATATTAATTGCTGCAGCTGTTATTTCCATGCTGTCCGGCAATGCGGAGAGCACAATTGTTATCTTTGCGGTTCTCTTTTTGAATGCAGTTCTGGGAACGGTTCAATATGTGAAAGCAGAGAAGTCCCTTTCCTCCCTGAAGGCGCTTTCTGCCCCGAAAGCAAAAGTCTTAAGAGACGGAGTAAAAAAGGAGGTTTTGGCCAGGGATATTGTCCCCGGAGATATTCTGCTTCTGGAAGCTGGGGATATACCCGCAGCGGACGGCAGAATTCTTTCCGGGTTTTCCCTGCAAGTCAATGAAAGTTCTCTGACGGGAGAATCCACCAATGTGGAAAAAAGAGATACAGTCATTCCGGAGGAGGCTGCATTGGGAGACCGCATAAATATGGTATTTGCAGGAAGTCTTGTTACCTATGGCCGGGCAGAGGTTCTGGTAACAGCAACCGGTATGCAGACCGAGATGGGCAAGATTGCTGCGCTGATGAACGCAACAAAGGATAAGCGCACACCGCTGCAGGTAAGTCTGGACGATTTCAGCAAAAAGCTTGCTGCAGCGATTATGGGAATCAGTCTGGTGGTTTTTGGACTCCGAATCTGGCAGAACGAGCCGGTTTTGGACTCGTTGATGTTTGCGGTGGCACTTGCGGTTGCGGCGATTCCGGAGGCGTTGAGTTCCATAGTGACAATCGTGCAGGCTATGGGAACCAGGAAGATGGCGGAGGATCACGCAATCATCAAGGATTTGAAGGCGGTGGAAAGCTTAGGCTGCGTCTCTGTTATCTGCTCGGATAAGACGGGGACGCTCACCCAGAATAAAATGACGGTTACGAAGGTGTATTTGGACGGCATATGTATGGAACCGGAGCAGATGGATCTGCATGAGAGCCTGCATCGCTATTTTCTGTATAATGCGATCCTGAACAATGACTCCAGCATTTGTGACGGGACGGAAATTGGTGATCCGACGGAGAGCTGCCTTCTTTCCATGGCAAACAGGGCAGGTCTTTTGGGACTTGGGGCAAATGAGGAGGATATCAGGAGCATGATGCCGCGATTGGAGGAAATTCCCTTTGACTCTGACCGAAAGCTCATGAGTACGAAGTATCTGGTGCACGGAGTGCCAACGGTGTTTACCAAGGGGGCAGTGGATGTTCTGCTGGAGCGTACCAACCGCATCGCGACGAAGGAGGGCGTGCGGGAGATGAAGGATTCCGATCGGCAACGGATCCTGAGGCAGAATCAGGCATTTTCCGAGAATGGATTGCGGGTTCTGGCGTTTGCATACCGGGAGTGCGGGGAGGCAGAGGCATTGTCGGTGGAGAACGAGTATGATTACACGTTTTGCGGTCTGTGCGCTATGATTGATCCGCCAAGGGAGGAGTCAAAGCAGGCCGTAGAAGATGCGATTCATGCCGGAATCCGGCCGGTCATGATCACCGGGGACCACAAGGTGACGGCAACTGCCATTGCCAAACAGATTGGAATCTATCGGGAAGGGGATAGGGCTGTTACCGGTCAGGAGCTGGATCGGATGTCGGATTACGAACTGGATGAGGTTCTGGGACGAATTTCCGTGTATGCCCGTGTCTCGCCGGAGAATAAGATCCGTATTGTGGATGCATGGCAGCGAAGGGGCGATATCGTTGCCATGACGGGGGATGGTGTGAACGATGCCCCGGCATTGAAAAAGGCGGACATCGGTGTGGCCATGGGAATAACAGGTACGGAGGTATCCAAGGATGCGTCTGCCATGATTCTGGCGGATGACAATTTTGCGACCATCATTCAGGCGGTATTAAATGGTCGTAATGTGTATCGCAACATTATGAACGCTATTCAATTTCTGCTTTCCGGAAATATGGCGGCAATCCTTGTTGTTCTGTTTTGCTCAATCATGGCGGAGAGTACACCCTTTGAACCGGTGCATCTTCTGTTTATCAATCTGCTTACCGATTCCCTGCCGGCCCTGGCAATCGGAATGGAACCCACGGATCCACAGCTTCTTAAGAATAAGCCAAGGGATCCGAAAGCCGGGATGCTGACAAAAGCTTTTGTGCTCCGGCTGCTTGGATATGGCGGACTGATCGGTGCCGCGACCCTTGTGGCATTTTATCGGGGATTGACAGTGAGCGCTGCCACAGCCAGTACCATGGCCTTTTCCACTCTGACGCTGGCACGACTGTTTCACGGGTTCAATTGCAGAAGTGACCGCTCGATATTTCGGGTTGGGTTTGGCAGCAACAAGTGGAGCCTTGCGGCCTTTGCTGCCGGGGTGTGTCTTCTGGCATTGGTGCTGTTCGTACCGCAGCTTCACGGTCTGTTTCTGGTATCCACACTGAACGCTGATCAGCTTCTGTGGATCGGAGGGCTTGCGATTCTTCCGACTGTATGTATTCAGGCCTGGAGAGTACTTGGAGATGTAAAGCGGAGTGGCAGATGATGCCATGAAGAGCGGAAGAGACCTGTAATTCCTCGCAAAGTGTGAGGAATTACAGGTCTTTTTGCGTGGGATTTTGCGAGAAGGGCGGATTTGTCGGTTGAAAAACCAAGGGTTTGATGATATACTTGGAACGTATATCCATGCTGATTCAAAATCAATAGTTTGATGAACAGATAGGAAAGGGAGGATTTCACAGAATGGAATCATACAAAAAAGAATTTATCGAGTTTATGGTGGAGAGCGATGTCCTGAAATTCGGCGATTTTACGTTGAAGAGCGGCAGAAAGTCTCCTTTTTTTATGAATGCCGGAGCCTATGTTACCGGAACGCAGCTCATGAGGCTGGGCGAATATTATGCCAAGGCAATCCATGACAATTTCGGTGATGATTTTGATGTACTCTTCGGGCCGGCATATAAAGGAATTCCCATCAGCGTGGTGACGACTGTGGCATACAGCAAATTATACGGCAAGGAAATCCGTTACTGCAGTGACCGCAAGGAAGAGAAGGATCACGGCGCAGATAAGGGCAGCTTTCTCGGAAGCAGCTTAAAGGACGGAGACAGAGTTGTGATGATCGAGGATGTCACGACCTCCGGCAAATCCATGGAAGAGACGGTTCCAAAGGTAAAAGGGGCCGCAGATGTGGAAATTCTTGGTCTCATGGTTTCCCTGAACCGTATGGAAGTCGGATTGGGCGGAAAACTCAGTGCATTGGATGAAATCCGGGAGAAGTATGGTTTCGAGGCGAAAGCCATCGTTACTATGGAGGAAGTCGTAGAACATTTGTACAATCGCGAGTGCCAGGGCAGAGTGGTGATCGACGATGGCATGAAGGCGGCAATCGACGAGTACTACAGGCAGTATGGCTGCAAGTAAGAATACAAAACGAAAGAAAAGCCTGTATGTGGTTCTGTTTGCGGCATATCTGATCCTGCTGTTTTATTTTCTGTTCTTTTCGGAAGGACTGGGACGGGCGAGCACGGAGACAGAATACCGGTATAATCTGACTCTGTTCCGGGAAATCAAGCGTTTTATCGAATATCGCCATGTATTGGGCTATCAGGCAGTCTTTCTGAATGTGGTCGGCAACGTGATTGCATTTATGCCATTTGGCTTTTTGCTGCCTCCTCTTATGAACTATAAGACAAACTGGTTCGTCACGACAATCTGGGCTTTTTTGTTCAGTCTTTTTGTGGAGACGATACAGCTTTTCTTCAGGCTGGGAAGCTTTGATGTGGATGACATGCTGCTCAATACTATAGGAGGCCTGTTGGGCTATATCATCTGTATTCTTTTGAAAGGAACAAAAGGAAAGAAACGTGATTAGAAGGCATAGAAACCGGGGATACAAATTCACAGAGAAAACGCATTCGAAGAGGGGAATCATCGCAACTGTGCTGGCATTTATGCTTTTGGTGCTCTATGTGGTGTTTGTTTCCCTTGCATTTGCAGGCAATGGAGGTCTGTCTGCGTATTTTGGCAGCGCAGGGGTGCTGGCGATGCTGGCATCGCTTGTCAATTTCGTTCTTTCAATCCAGAGTCTTAGGGAGGAGGACTCCTTTCAGCTTTTTCCGAGGCTGGGCTTTGTATTGTCGCTTTTTTCTGTGGTCTGCTGGATTGGAACATATGTGCTTGGAGCACAACAATAGAATACACAAGGTGTAGGAGAGAAGGATATAGAAATTTATGAGTTATGAGCAATTGTTTCAGGATGTAAACGAAGAGATGAAAGAACGGCTGGAACTGGTGATGGAGCGGATTGCTGAAATCGTATCCGAACAGGGAGAGACCGTCCGGGAGGACTATAGAGATTTTTTTGTAACGACTGCTAAATACCTGCTTTTGGAGAATAAGATTCTGGAACAGGCTCTTTCCGGGGAACTGAGCCGGATGACGGAGGCGCAGGGAGAGGAACTGAATCATCTTCTGTATGACGATATTCAACAGAGGTATGACAGCAGCTATGCAAACCCGACCTATGCGGTGGCAAAGCTGGGGGAAGAGTACGGGAAGCTTTTGTCCATGCTGTACACCAGGATTCACAGCATTAATTGGAGAGCCTTCGAGGGAAATCGTCAGTTTTTGTGCATTTACGCAGAACTGTTCGTGGAGATTTACAACTGTTTTGAGGCCGCAGAAGGAACGAGCGGTAAGGAGATATCCGATATCGTTTACTCTTTTATGCACGATTACAGCGAGGTGTTTGTGGAAGACCAGCGTGCCCGCATGATTTTTCCGGAGTATGATTACGAGACAAAACTGGTCATGGAGTCCGATTTGTCGAATACCGCATATTTGTACCGCTATGGATATTGCATCGGCGAAGATGAGGTGAAGATCAGCCGTTACCTGAATACGTTCAGTGACGAGGAGATTCAGAGTATGGCAGATACCTACACGGAAGGCTTCCGTATTGGATTTATCACGACAGGCAAGGATATCAGTATCAAGTCTGTCCTGCAGGTGAATTATCCCATCGGCTTTGAGCGCATGGTACGTGTGGCTATACAAAACTTTGAAAAAATGGGTCTTGCACCCACCATGTATCCGTATTCCATTTCTTTGAACAAGCAGTACAATTATGACCATAAGGAGGACAGAGGACTCTGGCTGGACAAGGCGCTTGTGGAAAGGGAGCTTGAAGTGGAGCGAAGTGTTTGGGCCAAGTTTAAGGAGCAGGCACCGAAGCTTGCGGGCCCGGCGGTTATTGAGAACTTTGGAAGCAAACCTTTTGCGCCGGAGCAGAAGCCGGAGCGCGTGCGTTATACTGACAAGCAGCAGGAACTGCAGGTGTATGCCACCAGTGAGGGCAGCCAGTTGATCAATAAGGCAATTCACGGAGAGGAGAGAAGCTTTACCATCATCTCTTATCCGGTTCCGTCCATCGGAGAACAGTTCGAGGAGATCTTTGCGGAGACCGTGAAGATTAATACGCTGGATTATGTTCTGTACCGTGACATGCAGCAGAAGATCATTGATGTGTTGGATACTGCCGACCGCGTGCACATTCTAGGCTGCAATGGCAATAAGACGGATCTGTATGTGAAGATCTGGGAGCTTGAGAATCCCGAGAAGGAGACCGCCTTTGAAAACTGTGTGGCAGATGTCAACATTCCGGTGGGAGAGGTATTCACTTCCCCTGTCCTGAAAGGAACCCAAGGCAAGCTGCACGTGACTCAGGTCTATCTGAATGAGCTGAACTTCCTGAATCTGGAACTGGATTTCGAGGATGGCAGGATTGCACGATACAACTGTACGAATTTTGCGTCGGAAGAGGAAAATCGTAAGTATATAGAGGACAATGTGCTGTATCATCACAAGACACTTCCGATGGGAGAGTTCGCCATTGGAACGAATACCACGGCGTACCGCATGGCGCGGGTGTATGACATTGCCGACAAGCTTCCGATCCTGATCGCAGAGAAGACAGGACCGCATTTCGCGGTGGGGGATACCTGCTATACCTATGATGAAGACAATATGACTTATAATCCGGATGGAAAAGCCATTGTCGCAAGAGAGAATGAGATATCCCGTCTGCGCACGGAGGATATGAGCAAGGCGTATTTCAACTGTCATACGGATATTACGATTCCGTATGATGAGCTGGGAAGGATTGAAGTGATCCGCAAGGATGGAAGTACACAGGATATCATTGTAAATGGCCGCTTTGTGCTGCCGGGAACGGAGCCTTTGAACGAGCCACTTGATGCACTGGAATAAAATGATACAAGATACAGGAGGAACAAAAATGCCGAGAGTAGGAATTGTAATGGGCAGTGACTCAGATCTGAAAGTGATGGGCAGTGCTGCTGCAATGCTGGAAGAACTGGAAATCGATTATGAGATGGTGATCATTTCCGCACACCGGGAGCCGGATGTGCTGGTTGATTGGGTGAGAACCGCTGAGGACAGAGGTGAAAAGGTGATTATTGCAGGTGCGGGAATGGCGGCGGCCCTTCCGGGCATGTGTGCAGCGCTGACAGCCCTTCCGGTTATAGGAGTGCCGCTGTCCGGAAAGAATCTGGACGGAATGGATGCCGTGTTCTCCATTATGCAGATGCCGCCGGGAATTCCGGTTGCCACCGTTGCCATAGACGGGGCGAAAAATGCTGCGATTCTGGCAGCGAAGATTCTGGCCGTAGCGGATGAGGCTCTCTTGACAAAGCTGAAGGAGTACTCCAAGGGGCTGGAGGAGCAGGTTAAGGCGAAAAACGCGCGTCTTCAGGAGGTCGGATACAAAAATTATTAATTGCGGTCTAAAAAACGAAAATTTATAAGAAAAGTGAAAATATATATGAATATTTATTAGTATTTCTAATAATAAACATCAGTATATATAACTTGGAAAAACTGGCGTGTGAAGTTATACTATAAGGGTATAGTTTGCACGCCTTTTGCGTGGAACAACAGGTTCGGGCGTTGCCCGTGGAAACAGAAGGAGGAAAAATAAATGGATTACAAGAATTCCGGTGTAGATATTGAAGCTGGATACAAGTCAGTGGAGCTGATGAAGGAGCATGTGAAGGGCACGATGCGCCCGGAGGTGCTTGGAGGGCTTGGCGGTTTTTCCGGTGCATTTTCAATGGCTGCCATCAAGGATATGGAGAATCCGGTTCTTTTGTCCGGAACAGACGGAGTGGGAACGAAGATCAAACTCGCCTTTCTTTTGGACAAGCATGATACCATCGGAATCGACTGTGTGGCAATGTGCGTCAACGATGTGGCATGTGCCGGTGGTGAACCATTATTTTTCTTGGATTATATTGCATGCGGCAAGAACTATCCGGAGAAGATTGCGACCATTGTCAGAGGTGTGGCAGAGGGCTGTAAGCAGGCCGGATGCGCCCTGATCGGCGGTGAGACCGCAGAGCATCCGGGACTGATGCCGGAGGATGAGTATGATCTGGCCGGCTTTGCCGTAGGTGTGGTGGATCAGAAGGACATCATCACCGGTGCGGATTTGAAGGCCGGTGACGTGCTGATCGGTATGGCAAGCTCCGGTGTTCATTCCAACGGATTTTCTCTGGTGCGCAAGATTTTCCGCATGACAGAGCAGTCTTTGCGTACCTACATAGATGAACTTGGAACGACGTTGGGGGATGCGCTTTTAGTGCCTACCAGAATCTATGTGAAGGCATTGAAGTCCATCAAGGATGCAGGGGTTCGTGTAAAAGCCTGCAGTCATATTACCGGTGGTGGTTTTTATGAGAACATTCCGCGTATGCTCCCGGAGGGCAAGCACGCAGTGATTGAGAAGAACAGTTATCCGATTCCGCCGATTTTTACCCTGATGGCGAGAGAGGGCAATGTGGAAGAACATATGATGTACAATACCTACAACATGGGACTTGGCATGGTGCTGGCGGTGGATCCGGCAGATGTGGACAAGACCATGCAGGCCATTCGTGCAGCAGGGGATACCCCATATGTTGTCGGTAAGATCACAGACGGAGAGAAAGGTGTTACATTATGCTAAAACTGGCAGTATGCGTATCCGGCGGTGGAACGAATCTGCAGGCCATCATGGATGCCATTGATAGCGGGGCGATTACCGATACTTCCATTGAGGTAGTCATCAGCAACAATAAAGATGCATACGCGTTGGAGAGGGCGAAGGCTCATGGAATCCATGCCATCTGCATCAGCCCGAAGGATTATGAGAGCAGGGCCGCGTTTAATGAGGATTTTCTGGCGCAGCTGAACTCGTATCATGTGGATCTGGTGGTGCTGGCGGGCTTTCTCGTGGTGATTCCGGAACAGATGATCAAAGAGTATCGCAACCGCATTATTAATATCCACCCATCCCTCATACCGTCCTTCTGCGGAACCGGATATTACGGTCTGAAGGTACATGAGGGCGCGTTGGCTCGGGGCGTGAAGATTACTGGCGCTACGGTACATTTTGTGGATGAGGGAACGGACACCGGCCCGATCATCCTGCAGAAAGCTGTGGCTGTGCAGGAGGGGGACACCCCGGAGATTCTGCAGAGGCGCGTGATGGAAGAGGCTGAGTGGAAAATTATGCCGCAGGCCATTGATCTGATTGCCAGAGGCAAGGTATCTGTCGTAGACGGACATGTGAAGATAAGTGAATGATGCAGCTTGGAAAACGTCCATATAGTTCGGGCGTTTTCTGCGTATAAATTCCCAAAAAAGAAGGAGATATGATATGAAGGTTTTGGTAGTTGGAAGCGGCGGGCGTGAGCATGCGATCGTTACAAGTGTTGCGAAGAGCAAGCGTGTAGATAAAATATACTGTGCACCGGGCAATGCGGGAATTGCGGCATTGGCGGAGTGCGTCAATATCGGTGCCATGGAGTTTGATAAACTGGTGGCATTTGCAAAGGAAAAGGCAATTGATTTCGCCATTATCGGAATGGATGATCCGTTGGTGGGAGGCATTGTGGATGTGTTCGAGGCGGAGGGAATCAAGGTGTTCGGTCCCCGGAAGAATGCGGCAATCCTTGAGGGGTCGAAGGCTTTTTCCAAGGATCTCATGAAGAAATACAACATTCCGACTGCAGCGTATGAGAACTTTACCGATCCACAGGCGGCGCTGGATTATCTGAAGACTGCAAAGTTTCCAATCGTCCTGAAGGCGGATGGATTGGCGCTGGGCAAAGGCGTGCTGATCTGCAACACCCTTGAGGAGGCAGAGGATGGCGTGCGAACCATCATGGAAGACAAGAAGTTCGGTAATGCCGGCAATACCATGGTAATCGAGGAGTTTATGACCGGGCGCGAGGTATCGGTGCTCTCCTTTGTGGACGGCAAGACGATCCGTATTATGTCCTCCGCGCAGGATCATAAGCGTGCCAAGGATGGAGATCAGGGCTTGAATACCGGAGGTATGGGAAACTTTTCACCCAGCCCGTTTTACACAGAGGAAATTGATGAATTCTGTCAGAAGTACATCTATCAGGCAACGGTGGATGCCATGGCAGCTGAGGGAAGACCGTTTACCGGTGTCATCTTCTTTGGTCTGATGTTGACAGAGGACGGACCGAAGGTGCTGGAGTACAATGCCCGCTTCGGTGATCCGGAGGCGCAGGTGGTACTTCCGAGAATGAAGAATGATATTATTGATGTGATGGAGGCCTGCGTGGAAGGCAAGCTGGATACCATTGATCTTCAGTTTGAGGATAATGCAGCAGTCTGTGTAGTTCTTGCATCTGACGGATATCCGGTAGCTTATGAGAAGGGATTCCCGATTACCGGGCTGGAGAAGTTCGAGGGCAAAGAGGATTATTACTGCTTCCATGCAGGTACGAAGTTTGATGAGAACGGTGTCATTGTGACCAACGGAGGACGTGTCCTTGGAATCACTGCCACCGGAGGGGACTTAAAAGAGGCTCGTGCCAAGGCATATGAGGCAACCGAATGGGTGAACTTCGACAACAAATATATGCGCCATGATATTGGCAAGGCGATTGATGAGGCATAGTATGAAAAAGGGCGTAATTTTCGATATGGACGGCACGCTGTGGGATTCGGCAGAGAATGTGGCAGCGTCCTGGAATCTTGCAATTGAACAGAGCGGTCTGAGCGGAATTGTGATCACCAAAGAGGATATGTACCGTGTGATGGGCAAAACCATGGATGTGATTGCGGATATGCTGTTTCCTGATATTCTGGGGACTGACAGGGAACTATTACTGTCGAATTGTTATCGTCTGGAGAATGAGTATCTCAGAAAGCACGGTGGTACGCTTTATCCGGACATCCGTAAGACTCTGGAGCAGTTAAAAAAGGAGTATCACCTGTACATTGTAAGTAATTGTCAGGTGGGATATATTGAGGCCTTCCTGGATTATTACGGATTCCGGGATCTGATCGAGGATAATCAGTGTTACGGAGACAACGGAAAACCGAAGGCGGACAATATCCGAATTCTGTATGAGAGGAATGAACTGGAGGATGCCGTGTATGTGGGAGATATCCAGGGAGATTACGATGCCAGCAAGGCGGCGGGAGTGAAGTTTATTCATGCGTCATACGGCTTTGGAACGATCGATGATCCGGTGCCTGCAATCGGGACTTTTGAGGATTTGACAGAGGTAGTACCGCAGGTCCTGTAAGCCGGAATACATAAGATAACGACATGGGGAGAAGAGGTACAAATGGGGAAGGCTAAGAAGAGTATCAGCACAACTGAGCATGAATTGGTGGCGCAGTATGAGCTGCTCAAGGT
The DNA here is from genome assembly GCA_945868435.1 of uncultured Lachnospiraceae bacterium. Taxonomy (GTDB): domain Bacteria; phylum Bacillota; class Clostridia; order Lachnospirales; family Lachnospiraceae; genus Roseburia. The sequence continues at coordinate 49,500 of CAMBLG010000012.1, read as the reverse complement.
GATTGCGGAACAGAATCATGAGAAAATTCTGGAGTATGAGGTCATAAACGACACGGTCCGCATCTACAATGTGGTCAATCGGCAGTTTGTACTGGAAGAGGAATACGAGAATTATGTGCAGGGCGATATCTTCGGAAATGCATTTGTAGCGAAGGAGGACAAGAATGCGTACCGCAAAGCATTCAAGAAATGTCTGAAAAAGACAACCCACATGATCATGGATATCCGTTGTGCACTGGGCGGAAAGAACCTGGAGTGGCACCGCCTGTATCTGGTAAGTGTGGCAGGTGAGGACAAGCAGGTCACCCGGATTGCAGGGCGGTTTGCATCCATCCACAAGGAAAAGATGGATGCCGAGAAAATGCGCCTGAAAGCAGAAATCGATGCGCTTACCGGAATCTATAATCACATTGCCTTTGAAGAAGAGTGCGGCAAAGCAGTTAAGGACTGTGATTCCAATGCACTTTTTCTCATGCTGGATGTGGATGATTTTAAGATGATCAATGACACCCAGGGACATGCAGTGGGGGATATGGTATTAGGCCAGACCGGTGAGACCCTAAAGACGATCGTGGAAGGACGCGGACTTGCAGGGCGTCTGGGAGGAGATGAGTTCGCTGCGTTTGTATGGGGCTTTTCCGATCAGGAGCAGATGAAGGAATTCTGCAGAGAACTCCGCATCCGGCTTAAGATGATCATTTTCGACATGGAGTATTCGGCCTCCATAGGAGTCAGCGTGCTGGACGGCCGGAAAATCGGTTTTCAGGACCTGTATTACGAAGCGGATCAGGCGGTGTATGCATCAAAGAATGCCGGCAAGAATCAGGTGACGTTCTATTCGGAAATTGAGAATGTGGTAATTCAGGAGACAAAGGCGCAAAAGGAACAGTATTGCTTTGAGGAAATCGATGACAGGGAGCTTCTGGAAGAATATGGCAAATGTATGAATTTCCTGACGAAGGAGAGCTATCGCGCCGGTGTGGATAAGATGCAGAAAGAACTGATCAGTTTTTTCGATGCGGATTGTGTTGCAACGATTTCCTGGGAAAATGAAACTTACCTTGGAATTGAGGAAGTACATAAGGATTCGGCTTCTGTTATGGCCAAGATTTTGGCAGCTTCTGTACAGAAGGGGAAGCCGGTGACCTTGTTGGAACTGCTGGATGAACAGGGCAACATCTGGATACAGAATGTCAAAGAGATTAAGGATAGTTTTCCGGAAATATACGAGCGGCTGGCACAGAACAGAATCTGGTCGGTCATCGGACAGGAACTGCGCATGGACTATGTCAGCTATGGTGTGCTTCTGGCTGTGAATCCAAGAAAGCATCTTTCGGAGCGGCATCTTTTACATATGCTGGCGGAATATATGGTGGCAAGGACCGTGACACAGCGGATCATGGAGGTGCGGGAATATGAGACAACCCATGACCACTTGACCGGATTGTGGAACCGCAACAGCTTTATTCTGTGGGTAAACAGTCTGGAGAATGATGTTGTGGGTTCTGTGGGAATTGTCACAACGGATATTATCGGTCTTTCGGATGTGAACCGTGATCTGGGCTATCTGGCGGGCAGCAGAAAGCTGGTCCGCATTGCAAAAGTACTGCAGTCGGTATTTGAGGGATATCGCATTTTCCGCTATGATGAGGATGAGATGCTGGTGCTTTGTCCGAATGTGGCCAAGAACGACTTTGAGTTCATGGTCGGCTGCCTGAAGGAAAAGCTGGAGGAACTGGATGTTTCGGTTGCATTTGGTTTTAGCTGGAGCAATCATGTCAATGTGACCAATCAGATTACGGAGGCTGAGGTTATCATGGAGAATGATAAGCTCTGTCTGATGCATGGAAACAAACTGGCGCAGCGTGCGGAACAGAGTGTGATCGATGAGGTGGAACGGCTGATGCGGGAAGGCTGTTATCTGATTTATCTGCAGCCGAAGGTCAATGTGCACACCGGTAAGACGGTGGGGGCAGAGGCGCTGGTACGGCAGATGGACAGGGATCTTGGAATGGTGAGTCCGGGGGCGTTTGTCCCGGTGTTGGAGCGCTATAACCTGATTCATCTTGTAGATTTGTATGTGCTGGAGCAGGTGTTCCGTTTCCAGAAAGCGGCAATCGATGCAGGCCGGAGGGTTGTTCCAATCTCAACGAATTTTTCTAAGAAGACCATCTTACAGCCGGATCTGATTGAACGCGTGCGTGATCTTACAGAGAAGTATGAGATTCCGGCGGGGCTCATTCATATTGAGGTGACGGAAACCATCGGGGACATGGATCACGTGGTCATAGATCATGTGGCAGACAGTTTGAAAACACTGGGCTTTGCATTGTCACTGGATGATTTTGGAACGCACTATTCCAATCTGGCTGTGCTGATCCAGTATGATTTTGACTCGGCAAAGATTGATCGTTCCATGGTTATGGACATTACCACCAACGAGAAATCACGTATTGTGGTGGATTATATGACCTCGCTGATCAACAGGCTTGGAATTGACTGTATTGCGGAGGGCATTGAGACAGAGGAACAGGTGGACATCATGAAGAAGACCAAGTGCGAGGTTATTCAGGGATATTTCTATGGAAAGCCTGTACCACAGGAAGAGTTCTATGATACATTTATGAGGGATGAGGAGTAGCAGGTGAAAGAGAAAGTTATGATCGTGGATGACGAGGAGGCCATCGCGGATCTTGTGGAAAGTTATCTTGAGAGTGAGGGCTATGAGGTGCGAAAATTCTACAGCGCATCGGATGCCTTAAGCTGTGTGGCAGAGGAGGAAATAAGCCTTGCCATTCTGGATGTGATGTTGCCGGACATGGACGGTTTTATGCTCTGCCAGCAGATCCGTAAAGAACACTTTTTCCCCATCATTATGCTGACCGCCAGGGTGGAGGATATGGATAAGATCACCGGGCTGACCCTGGGGGCAGACGATTATATCACGAAACCCTTCAATCCACTGGAACTGATTACAAGGGTCAAAAGCCAGCTTCGACGGTACATGCGCTACAACACGGCAGATGCGCCGGAGAAGGATGAGATTGACATCCGGGGCTTGTATATTGCCAAGAGCAGCCACAAGTGTACGTTGAACGGACAGGAGCTTACGCTGACACCGATTGAGTTTTCCGTACTCTGGTATCTGTGTGAGCACAAGGGCAAGGTGATTTCCTCCGAGGAACTTTTTGAGAATGTCTGGGGGGAAGCGTATTTGGACGACAACAATACGGTCATGGCGCATATTGCACGGATTCGCGAGAAAATGCATGAGCCTGCAAGAAAGCCCAGGTATATAAAGACAGTGTGGGGAGTTGGATACACCATTGAATAAGAGAAGAAAATATTCCCAGATATCCAGACAAATATTTATTCAGTACCTGATTTCTTTTCTGGTTCTATTGGTGGTGCTGTTTGGAGGTTTTTTCGGCGCCTGGTATATCTGCACCAGACGCGTTTGGTATCCGGATGATCCATGGTATCGTTTCTTTAAGTTTTTGCAGTCGATCTCGCCGCAGATGATCGTGGCGGCCATTGTGATTGTACCGTTTCTTTTTACTTACTTTGCCATCCGAAAACCTCTGCGCTATCTCGATGATGTCATCGGTGCGGCAAAGGAGCTGTCTGCTCATGTGGAGGAGCCGATTGTGCTTCCTCCTGAGCTTGCGGAGACACAGAATGAACTAAATCTGGCGAGGGAGCAGTCCCTTCGCAATATGCAACTCGCCAAGGAGGCGGAACAGCGCAAGAATGACATGATCGTCTATTTGGCGCATGATCTGAAGACGCCGCTTACCAGTGTGATCGGATATCTGAATCTTCTGGTGGATGAACCACAGATTACGCCGGAGCTCAGAGCGCGCTACACCGGTATTGCGCTGGAAAAGGCAGAGCGCCTGGAGGAACTGATCAACGAATTTTTTGATATTACACGTTTTAACCTGACAACGCTTGTGCTGGAGCCGGAGCGTACCAATCTCACCCGAATGCTGGAACAGCTTGCCAGCGAATTTGCCCCGGTTTTGGCGGAGCACGGGCTGACGATACGAAGTACTTTGGCACAGGGAACGGAGATCCTGTGTGACCGGGATAAGCTTTCCCGGGTGTTTGACAATCTGCTTCGCAACGCAGTGAATTACAGTTATCCGGACAGCGAGATCCTGCTCACCCTGGAGAAATTGGAGCAGGCAGTGAAGATTGTCGTCCAGAATCACGGCAGGACGATTCCGCCGGAGAAGTTATCACATATTTTTGAGCAATTCTTCCGGGTGGATGTATCCCGGGCATCTGCCACAGGAGGTTCGGGACTTGGGCTTGCCATCGCCAGGGAGATTGTGGAGCTGCATGGTGGACAGATATGCGCGGAGAGTGCAGATGAGACAATTACGTTTACGGTCGTGCTACCGGTGCAGGGGCTGTGATTGTCAGAAAACTTTAAGATTTTGACAAGAAAATATGGAAGTATACAGGAAACTGCTTTGATACACTATAGGTATCAGGGCAGTTTTTTTTGCGCCGTCCCCGGCTGTGGCGCAGATGTAAAAATAGATAATCGCATTGGCATTTGTGCACAGGTATTTGTCCTCATAATTCCAGAATTACGAAGCTGTTGCAGCGCGCATTTTCCTTTTCCGATGATTCGTGTCCGCCAAGACAAGGAGCACTTGCCATGCCGATTACGCTAACGCGTATGGCAAGTGCACTGGTAATGCCCCGTGGCCGGGGCGTTACAGGTCTCAAGCAATTTCCGTCGGCGTGTCCGCCCAAGAGTGAGAACGGCTTAGAGTGATTCGCATTTGCCTTACATGGGCGCATGAACAAAATGTGCCGCCGCAGGGCAACTGTTTGAGCAACACAGTGTGGCGATATTCCGTTGTACTCAAAGCGAGTTTTGTCCAAGGCGGCTCATATCAACTTTGCGAAGGCGCCCATTTAGGCAAATTCGAGGAACGGGTTAGCCTTCTCACTTGGACGGACACGCTGGCGGGAAATTGTCGACACGCATTTCGGACACGAAAGTTCAGCAAAATGCGCGCCGCTAACACCTTCAGCAATTCTGTCTAAAATCGGGCAAATATCTGTGTACAAATTGCCAATTACGTTTGTATATATAATCTGTGCCACAGCCGGGGGCGGCGCGAAAAAACTGGCAGGAACCGGAAGGAGGAGTAATGGATGTACGAGGAACAGGAGTTGAGAAGAAGACAGGCGAGAAGAAGGGAACAGCTTCGCAGGCAGAAACTGAGACGGAAGGTGCGCATATGTGTGAGCCTTGTTGTAATAGCCGTAGTGCTTGTGGCGGCTGCAAATTTTATCAGTGGGCTTGGCGGAATACGGGAAACCGGATTTGGGGAATTGTTGGCGAAAATCACGGGAGCAAATCGTGATGACGGGGCCGTAAGTGTGTCCTATGTGGATGCGGATAAAGCGGACCTTGTCTATCCCCAGGTGAGGGATGAGGATGAGGTGCTTCGGCAACTGAAGACACTTGCCAAAGAAAAAGATGCATACACGGAGATTGTGGAAAACTATGATGACTATCCGGAGGAACTTCTGGCGGCGCTGTGTAATAATGAGGAGATGCTTCCGTTTGTACAGGGGTATCTTAAGGCGGACGGACAGGCTCGCGGCGGATTGACCAAAGAAGAAAAAGAGGTGGATATTCCGCTATTGTTGCAGTGGGATGAGCGGTGGGGATATGTACCATACGGGGAGAGCAATATCGCACTTTCGGGCTGCGCACCAACCTGTCTGTCCATGGTCATTGTATCCCTGACCGGAGATTCTACCGCCACACCGGATGCCGTAGCAGCGTATGCCATGGAAAACGGATTTTATCTGGAAGGAACCGGCACAGCGTGGGCAATCATGACAGACGGAGCTGCACACTACGGGGTCAAGGGAACCGAACTCAGTCTGGATGAGTCGGTTGTGAAAAAACATCTGGAAGCGGGAGAGCCCATCATATGCAGTATGCGTCCGGGAGATTTCACCACAGGCGGGCATTTTATTGTGCTGACCTCCGTGGTGGATGGAAAAATCACTGTGCATGATCCCAACAGCCGCAAACGCAGTAGTGTGCTGTGGGACTATGACACTTTGGCATCGCAGATCAAGAACCTGTGGGCTTTTACAGAAAACTGACCTCCACAGACCGGGGTTGTGTCCCGGAAAAGGAGGTCAGTTCTGCTTGTTTTTCTGTTGTCAGACGGAAGTTCAATTAATCTGTTATAGCCTCACCCACGTGTGGAATCTGCGTGTATTTGGCAATGTCAGAATTCGTTGTGACAAGATTGGCCAGTGACAGGTTGTGTACGGAATGGTTGCCTGTAACGCGGGCAAAGGTCTGCAATTCCTTCCGTGAAACATTCAGAAAATTGGCAACCCGCGCAGCTGCGGCATCCACCTTCAATCTGGCACGAAGCTCCGGATTCTGTGTGGCGATACCGACCGGGCAATAGCCGCTTCCACAGATCCGGTATTGCTGACAGGCGGCCGCAATCAGTCCGGCGCTGGCAATCGCAACGGCGTCTGCACCCATGGCCAATGCTTTCGCAAAATCTGAGGAGACGCGCAGACCACCGGTAATGACAAGTGAGATATCAGAATGTACGGAGTCCAAATATTTTCTTGCCCGGGCCAATGCATAGATGGTCGGAATGGAGGTTGCCTCACGGAGTAGGAGAGGGCTTGACCCTGTCGCTCCGCCTCGTCCGTCGATGGTAATGAAATCCGGTTCTGCAAATACGCAGTATTCAAGATCTTTCTCAATTCTTCCGGCTGCAATCTTAATTCCGATCGGTCTGCCCTCAGAACGTTCTCTGAGCATACTTACCATATCCCGCAGATCTTCCTTTGACTGGATCTCCGGGAATTTGCTGGGACTTTGAATATCTTCTCCCGGATTTCTTCCGCGGATTGCGGCAATCTCATCGGTTACCTTCTCGCCGGGCAGATGTCCTCCCATTCCCGGCTTGGTGCCCTGTCCGATTTTGATCTCGATGGCATCTGAGGACTTGAGGTTCTCATCCGTCGCGCTGTATTTGTTTGGAATATATTCAAATATGTACTTGTAAGAAGCCTCTTTCTCTTCCGGTAAAATGCCGCCTTCGCCGCTGCACATAGCCGTTTTGGCAAGCGCGGAGCCCTTTGCCAGAGCAACCTTGATCTCCCGTGACAGTGCGCCGAAGGACATGTGAGAAATGTAGATCGGGCTATTCAATACCATTGGCTTTCTCGCATGCTTTCCGATGATCGTCTCGGTGGACACCTCATCCGAGTCATTGAGTGGTGGAGGATTGAGCTGTGCGCCCAGAAGCAGGATGTCATCCCATCCCGGCATCGGTAACCGTGTGCTCATTGCAGCGCCGATGGATTTTCCGGTGACAGCCATCTCGTGAATTTCTGCCATATATCGCTCGGAAGGATCTTTCCGCACGAGGGCCGGATCGTAATCCAGATTTCCCTCAAAAGGCTTCGGGTCTTCCGCTTCCTTCTCCCCGGATACGAGAACGAATTTCGATACCGGCTGCTTGCAGAGTGGGCATTCCGTCAGTTCGCTGAGCGGCTTTCCCTGTTCCTCTTCATCGTAAATCATCCCACATACACTACATTTGTATACTGCCATAGATGCACCCTCCGTTTTCTCATTTGTCGTTACGCAAATAGGTATCATTCATATTAAATAATACTACGATTTTTGTAAAAAATCAACAAAAGTAACTGAAGAATTATGATTATTTAGTTACTATTTACAGACAGACTCTTACATGCGAGCGTCAGAATGGAATGCTGTCCCGCACACACAGTGCACCCCAGCCTACACGTGGGTTGGGATAGGTGGAGGCGATGGGAAGCCGTCTGGCGCCCCGGATAAGGTATGCTTTCATTTTTTCGCCGTACAGAAACGGGTCGTTGCCATATAGGATTCCCCATTGCATGAGAAGGGCACAGCTTCCGGTGACAAAAGGCGTGGCCATGGAGGTGCCGCTTAAGGTTTCATATCCACCGCCGGGGGAACAACTGGTAATGTCCACACCGGGGGCGACGAGATCCGGCTTGACCTGATTGGTATTCCAGGTATAGCCTCTCCCGGAAAAAGGCGCCGGTGTGTTGGAATAGGAGTCGTAGGCTCCCACCGTAACCACGCCGGAGGCGGTGGAGGGAATTGTGAGGGTTGTGTCCGGGGTGGGCGTTAAAAACCGGGTGCCCAGTCCCCGGATCGATGCAACCGGCATCCACAGATCGTAGATCCCGTCAGCGACTCTCTGTGCGGACAGTTGCAGATTCCAGACACCGGGAGCAATGTATGCGGTGGTGGATGGCGCAGCACTGGAAGCTGTGGCAGCCCCCAGAAGCTCGATGTAAATTTCCTGATAGCGACTGTATGGGGAAGGCTCGCCGTAATAGACGAGAAGTTCAGTTCCGTCTGCACGAAAGCGAAAGCTTCCGGGGGTATCAGGAATCACGATCGGAGAACTCCCGGAGGGAGGCTGAATGGAAAAGCGGATTTCATCCCAGTAGTTTTTCCAGAGCTGGATACTTAAGGAGCGCTCGTAATCACTGACGGCAAATTCAATTCTGCGGGATTCATTCTCCCGCAGGACACCTGCGGCGTGACCAGCCGAATTGCCCTCATTTCCGCTTCCGCATACAATGCTGACACGGCCCAGCCCGGAGACAGAATCCAGATATGTCTCCAATAGAGAGGTGCCGCTGTGACTGCCGTAGGTATTGCCAAAGCTTAGATTGATGACAATGGGGCGGTTGTAAGCAATACTTTTTTCCATACAGTAATTGACCGCCTGCATCAGCTGGGTGGTACTTGGAAACCCCTTGGGGTCCGGAGTGCCGAGTTTGACGATAATGAGGTCGGATTCGTAGGCTACACCCTGATATACACCGCCCGAAGAGCGGCCGTTTCCGGCCGCAATGCCGGTGACATGAGTTCCGTGGCCGGATAGGTCTGCACTGGGAACCAACTGTCTGCGCTCTGCCTCCGTCTGCGCCTGTAATGCTTCGTTTATGGTTTCCCGGGAGAAAACTGTGCCCAGAGAATAGCCTTCCGGAGATTGAAAATTCCGGGAAGGATCCGGTGCGACCGTCTGGTCCCACAGCTCTAAGATGCGGGTATTGCCGTCTGTGGTGCGGAAATCGGGATGGGTGTAGTCGATGCCGGAATCGATCACTGCAACCAGGATGCCCTGCCCGGTGAGGTTTGGCGTAGGGAAGGCTGAGGGCGAAGGGGACAGGCTTCCGGTCTGTAAAGGTGTGATGCAGGATGCGCGTTTTCCTGAGAGAATTTCAAAGAAAAGGCGTTTCGGTTTTTCCACATATATAATCTGTTCCGCTGCGGCGAATGCATTAAGCTGCGCCTCGGGCAACCGGACAATTGCGTAATTGCCCAAAAGCAGAGTGATGGAAAAATCGGGAAAGGCTGTAAGGAGTGCATCGCCGGAACCGCTGTAGAGCACGATCACTTCCCAGAGTCCGGTTTCGGGGGTAAATCCGGTGGACAGATTTTCGGATTCGGCAAGCTCACCGGGAGTTGCGTCCATGGCAGCCCGAAGGGTGGGCTCTAGCTTTTGATTGGCGGCCGTATTTACAGTTGCATTGTCCATTGGTTTGGTCTCCTTACTGTTGCTCATACAATATGTATGTCTGCCGGCGAAAATCTATGCTTTTTTCGGTGTGTTTTATGATAAATGGTTGTAATTGCTACAGGAATATGTATTGCTTACATCAGAATGTTAAAAAAATATCAATTTCTTGTATTTTGATAGATACATCTATAGATTTTTCCTGAGAATTTTTGTACAATGAATATAGCTTTATAAGATTGACGGAAAGAATCGAATAATATTGGATAAAGGAGATTAGTATGTACGCTGACGAAAATGTTATCAAAATTAAGCATCAGGTGCTGCATGAGGTGGCAAGACTTGCATTTGAGGGGAATCTGGATTCCCAGAGAGACCAGATTGCATTTCATCTGATTCCGGGACCGACTCCACAGTTCCGCTGCTGTATTTACAAGGAGAGAGAGATCATCCGGCAGCGTGTTCGCCTTGCAGAGGGCAAAGCACCGGGCGTGGAGGACGATGGTAATATCATTCAGGTTATCAGCTCTGCCTGCGAGGATTGTCCGATTTCCAGTTACACCGTGACGGAAAACTGTCAGAACTGTCTGGGTAAGGCATGTATTAATGCATGTAAGTTCGGTGCCATCGAGGCCGGACGGAATCGTTCCCATATTGACCCGCACAAGTGTAAAGAGTGTGGAAAGTGTGCAGCAGCTTGTCCTTACAATGCGATTGCACATCTGAAGAGACCATGTAAGTTTGCATGTCCGGTCAACGCGATTACATATAATGAGTATGGAATTTCTGTGATTGATGATTCCAAGTGTATCCGTTGCGGAAAATGTATCCATAGCTGTCCGTTCGGCGCAATCGGATCCAAGACCTTCATCGTGGATGTCATTAACGCGCTGAAGTCTGACAAGAAGGTTTATGCCATGGCTGCACCTGCAACTGAGGGACAGTTTGGACCGAACATTACTATGAACAGTTGGAAGAAGGCTATGCAGGAGCTGGGCTTCAACGGCTTTATCGAGGTTGGTCTGGGCGGAGATATGACTGCCGCTTACGAGGCTGAGGAGTGGGCAGAGGCTTACGAAAAGGGAGAGAAGAAGGTTACCTCCTGCTGTCCTGGATTTGTGAACATGGTTCGCATGCATTTTCCGGAGCTGGCTGACAAAGTATCTACAACGGTTTCTCCAATGTGTGCAGTTTCCCGCATGATCAAGGCAAAGGATCCGGATGCGATCACCGTATTTATCGGACCTTGCATCGCAAAGAAGTCCGAGGTTGTAGATCAGAAGATCGAGGGCAATGCAGATTACGTACTTACTTATTCTGAGATCCGTGCCATCATGAGTGCGAAGAATATAGAGCTTCAGCCGGATGACACTTCATATCAGGAGTCATCCATATTTGGCAAGCGTTTCGGTAATTCCGGCGGCGTAACTGCAGCCGTTCTTCAGAGCATGAAGGAGAGCAATGCAGGAATCGAGCCGACCGTATGCCGTGCCAACGGCGCTGCGGAGTGCCGCAAGTTCCTGATGCTCATGAAGGCCGGAAAGCTTCCTGAGGATTTCATCGAGGGTATGGCCTGCGAGGGTGGCTGTGTCGGCGGACCAAGCTCTTTCAACGACATGATTTCCACTAAGAAGTTCCGTGATGAGCTTCTGGATAAGGCCGATGGCCGTGAAATCCACGAAAACCTCAAGGGATATCACATGGAAGCGTTCTCTATGCATCGCGAGTAAGTGTGGATGTCGATTGAACATCGGAAAAGTGCTCATATGAGTATATAGTGAATAAAGAACAGATAGCGACATATATTATAATGCCCGGAGCATCCTATCAAGATGCTTCGGGCTTTTTTTTGCTGGATTATTCATTATTTGATATGTTGTGCTAATTCATTTATTCCCTTGTTTTTTTATCTGATTGCACTTAGCCTTTTTTCTTAAGCATCCGTTTAATTTTTCAGAACAGTATCAGGAGGGCGTGGCATGTTCTCTCCAATGTAATCAGCAGACCATGAAAATTAGCAGTTCGGTCTGGCTACAAATGAACCAATGAAAATGGTACCAATTGAGGTACCACGGGTCTCAGGAAAGATTTTTGCCTGAGAGACCCGAGGAAGCCAACTTCAATCCTGAAAATGAGTGGACCAAGGAGAGGACGTGGGTCTCAGAGAAGATTTCTGTTTGGAAGACCCGAGGAAGCCAACTTCAATCTTGAAAATGAGTGGACCAGGAAGAAGACGTGGGTCTCAGGGAAGATTTTTGTCTGGAAGACCCGAGGAAGCCAACTTCAATCCTGAAAATGAGTGGACCAAGAAGAAGACGTGGGTCTCAGAAAAGATTTCTGTCTGGAAGACCCGAGGAAGCCAACTTCAATCCTGAAAATAAGTGGACCAGGAAGAAGACGTGGGTCTCAGAAAAGATTTCTGTCTGGAAGACCCGAGGAAGCCAATTAAATCAATGAAAATCAGCAGATAAAGAAGAGCCCGCGGGTCTCAGGGAACAATTTGGTGTGAGAGACCCGCAGGATTCGCAAAATGGGTTTGCCTTTGAGGGAAAGGAAGTCCTGATTACGATGGACGGTGAGTTACCGGAAGCAAAATGGAAGCATCCAATTTCTCCGTTAAGGAAAGATTAAGGTTGTTTAAGAAAACAAAAGTAGAAAATGCTTATAACAAGTGCTATCTTTAAGAAAGAAGATGTGTAATGTGTGCCTGGGAAGCGATGCTTAGTGACACACAGACAGGGAAAAGGATGGAGGAGTTTATGCTGACTGTATCACATGTAACCAAGAAGTATCACAAGGTGCTGGCGAATGAAGATATTAATTTTGTGATTCCCGATGGACAGATTGGTGTCCTATTGGGACCGAACGGAGCCGGGAAGAGTACCATTATAAAATGTATCATGGGATTTTTGAAATATCAGGGACAGGTACAGGTGGACGGCCTGTACAATAAGTCGCTGGAAGCAAAGAAAATTATGGGTTATATTCCGGAGATTCCATCGCTGTATCCGAATCTGACGGTGGATGAGCATATGGAGTTTATCGCCAGAGCTTATAAGCTGAAGGACTACGAAGCATATAAGGAAGAGTTGCTCTCTCGTTTTGATCTGGAGGATAAGAAAACGAAATTCGGCGACGAGCTGTCTAAGGGAATGCAGCAGAAGCTGAGTATTTGTTGTGGTCTGCTTCCCCGGCCAAAGCTGGTGCTTTTTGACGAGCCGATGATCGGTTTGGATCCTCATGCAATCAAGGAACTGAAACTGATATTACAGGAACTTCGCGACCGTGGATGCTGTGTGCTGGTCAGTACCCACATGATTGACAGTATTGAAGAATTGTGGGATACAACATATATTATGAAGCAGGGACGAGTGGCTGCGGTAGTGAGCAAAGAGGATATCAAGGGACAGGCCAAGCGTCTGGAGGATATTTTCTTTGAGATTACGGAGCAGCCGGCTCAGGAATTCTCTGGTGAGGGGGAGGTGTAGTCCATGAGACTTTGGGGATATTATGCCTGGCACTCGTTCATCAATACCATAAAGAAGATGTTCCGGAGCACCTTTGTTGTTGTCATACTTGCAATTGTAGGAATGGGAGTTATCTTTGGCGTAGTAGGCGGAATCATCGGCACCGTGGCAGAAAAGCAGTCTGCTCAGGAATCGGTGGATGAGAATTACAGGGAAGACGAGGAAGAAGAGAAGGAGCAGGAAGAGAAGGAAGAACCGATGTCAGCGGAGGATGTGGCGGCCATGAAAACCATTGTTGAGACGGTCGTTGCGCTGGTATTTATCGTTTTTCTGCTTTGGGGCTTGTATTCCGGATCCAAGAAAGGCACAGAGATTTTCCTTATGGCAGACGTGAACTTTCTGTTTACCGCTCCTATGAAGCCACAGTCGGTGCTAATGTTCCGGTTGACCTTTCAGATGGCAACTACGATACTTGCATCTGTGTATTTGCTGTTCCAGATTCCGAACCTGATCAACATGGGATTAGGAGCGTCCGCGATTGCGTCCGTATTTGTCGGGTGGATTATGCTTCTTTTGTTCCAGCGATTGATGATGGTACTGTCCTACACGGTTTTTACCACCCACGAGCAGTTAAAGAAATATGTGCTTCCTATCATTGTGGCGATTGCTGCTATACTTCTGGCTGTCACGGCAGTTGTGTGTTTTCAGGAAAAAGGCGATGTGTTTGCCATGATGAATACTCTCTATGCCAGCAGGTGGTCCAGATGGATTCCGTTTGTGGGTTGGTATAAGGGTATGATTATGAGTGCGGTAAACGCAGATATGGCGCATTTTCTCATATTCCTTCTGCTCATGCTGGCCAGCATGGCGGTGTTTGTTTGGCTGATCTGGCAATTGAAGGCGGACTTCTACGAGGATGCATTGACTCAGGCGGGCAAGACGGCAGAAACGCTCGAGGCAGCGAAGGAAGGGCGGGCCACAAGAGCCAAGGAGCGCTCCAAGCGCATACGGAGAACCGGAAGCTTCGGCGGAAGCGGAGGCAGCGTGTTCTTTACTAAGGAAATGTATGACAGAAAACGAAATGCATATCTGGGATTTGTTACGGGAACCATGCTCTTTTACCTGGCTGTCAGTGTGATGGCGCTTTTGTTTATGACCCGTGTAATGAAGCTTAATAGCTTTTTTGTTCCGGGGATTATTCTGATGGCCATTCTGTTTTTCCGCAATTTCGGAAATCCGATTGCGAGGGAGACATCTATGAATTGGCTGTTTCTCGTGCCGGACAGTCCATACCGCAAGGTGTTCTTTGCCCTTATGTCTGGGACGGCAGGGACTGCCATCGACTTGCTTCCTGCTTTAATTGCAGGGATAATTCTTACAAGGGAAAATCCTTTGGTCATGATTGGATGGCTTTTAACTCTCGTGGTGATGGATTTCATGTTATCCACATTCGGGTTGTTGTTGGAGGCGCTTCTTCCCGCAAGTGCGTTGGATGTGGCAAAAAGCGTTTTACAGATGATGTTGCGTTTCTTTATGATTCTTGTCATCACGGTTCTGATGGCAGTGGGATTCCTGATTGGAGGCGTGTCGGCAGCTTTGCTTATGACGACAGCGGGCGGATTGATCATCGGAGGTCTGTGCTTCCTGGCGTATCCGAGCATGCTGCATGGAGGGATTGCATAGAGAAAAGCCATGTAAAGAGGAATTGCGTAGTGGAAAACGTCAAAGGACGGAATCGGTTTCAAAAAGTAAGAATAAATGGCGAAAGCTTCTGGCGAATGTCGGGAGCTTTTGTTGTATCATGCAGCGGGATAAGCGGATACATGTAGAGGCTTGTGAATATTAACAAAGATTTCGTGAATTTATAGAGAACATTTGTTCTTGACATATGTGTAGTAGAGCTATATAATATGTACAAACAAACGTTCGAACGATGTGAGGCGTCGGTTCATTTGCCAAAGGTAAATTTTGCAGGGATAGATGTTCAAGAGAGAGGGTGGGAAAATGCAGGCAATTGTACAACAGGACAGTATTATGGAGAAGCTTACCATATTGTCGGATGCAGCCAAGTACGATGTGGCCTGCACCAGCAGCGGCGTGCAGCGGACAGGGGATGGAAAGTCGCTGGGGAATGCCCACGCCTGTGGAATTTGCCACACCTTCACACCGGATGGAAGATGTACTTCTTTGCTGAAGATTCTGTTTACCAACGAATGCATTTATAACTGCAAATACTGTGTGAACCGTTCCTCCAACGATGTGAAGCGCGCCACCTTTACACCGGAGGAAGTGTGTCAGCTTACCGTGGAATTCTATAGGAGAAACTATATCGAGGGGCTGTTTTTGAGCTCAGGTATTATTCATTCTCCGGACTATACAATGGGACTGCTGTATGAAACTCTTTTTCTGTTGCGAAGCAAATACCGCTTCAATGGATATATTCATATTAAGGGAATACCGGGGGCTTCTCAGGAGGTTGTGGAGATGGTCGGTTATCTTGCGGACCGCATGAGCGTCAATCTGGAACTTCCGACTGCGGAGGGACTTAAGCAGATTGCACCTAATAAGGTAAGGAAGAATATTCTGTCACCCATGCGGCAGATTCAGAACGGGATCAAGGAAAGCCGGCAGAATCACGGTGTAACCAGCATGAAAAGCCGTGTGTATATCGATGAGAAATCCTACTATAATCAGATGGCTGAGATGAGAGAAAGCTACGAGCGGCTTCAGGAGTATCAGAGGGGGATTGCCGCCATTCAGGACAGGAAGGCCAATCGACTGGCTGAGAAAAGCTGGCAGATTGCGGACTGCGCCAAGGATGTCAAGACGCAGGGGTTGAGTCATCCCAATCGTTATTTTGTTCCAGCAGGACAAAGCACCCAGATGATTATTGGCGCTACACCGGAGACGGATTATCAGATCATGTCTGTTTCGGAAGCGTTATATGATCGATTTGAACTGAAACGCGTTTTCTATTCTGCGTTTGTGAATGTGAATCAGGATGAAAGTCTGCCGTCCCCTGTATCGGGGCCTCCGCTTTTGCGGGAACACCGTTTGTATCAGGCGGATTTCCTTCTCCGTTTTTACGGATTTCGAGCAGATGAATTGTTGTCGGAACAGCATCCGAATTTTAACCAGCAGATTGATCCCAAGTGTGACTGGGCTGTCCATCACTTGGAGCAGTTTCCGGTGGAGATTAATAAGGCTGACTACTATACGCTCCTTCGGGTTCCCGGGATTGGAACGAAGAGCGCCAAACGTATTATGATGGCACGCAAACATGCAACTCTGGATTTTGCGGATATCAAGAAGATGGGTGTGGTATTGAAGCGTGCGCTGTATTTTATTACCTGTAAGGGGCGGATGATGTATAGCACGAAGCTGGAGGAGAATTATATCACAAGACATTTGATTTACAATGAACGGCCGGCGCAGATGCTTTTGCCGGATGGGAGCAATCAGAGCTACGAGCAGCTTTCGCTGTTTAATGGCAGTCATTCGATTTTGTTGAGCAGTTGAACGATGTACAGATTTGATCAGGGATTGAATTGGGACTGGAACGATTTGCAGACGAAGATGGTTCGGATGGAGCGGGTTCGGATGGAGCGGGTTCGGATGGAAATGAGGAAAGTAGCGTGAGTATTGAAATGATTCTGCGTTGTGAGGATTCTCTGGAGGGAATCTTTACGGCAATCTATGATGCTTTTGTATATAAGAATAGAATGGAACAACCCTATACGGACAGCATTCAAATCGCAATCGGCGAGGGCGGGAATCTCTCGTTGTTTGCGCGAGAAATTTCGGTGGTTACGGATGCTGATAAGGTATATAAAACGGTGCACACGATTCAGAACAGATTGGGGTATTCTGTGTACGATACGTTGCTCTGTGCGCTGTGCCATTTTGCAGAAGACCGGGGGAGTGCAGTGCTGGGGTATCTCGTGAGGGCTTTTGCCAAGGGGAAAAGTGTATCTGAGCATTTGTCGGATCCTTACGTCATGAGGGTGATGGAACTGTCCCGGAAGGTGTGCAATGAGCGTCAGAGGTTTTATGGCTTCTTGCGGTTTCAGCTTGTTCCCATGGGGCAGTTGGACGGCCTTGCAGAAGCCGGTGCGATTCCAGGAGGAGAGAAGGGAATTTTGTGGGCGCAGATGGAGCCGAAATGTAATTTGGTTCCCCTTATGATGGAGCATTTTTCGGACCGTTATCCCAATGAGCATTTTATTATCTATGATCCTATAAGAAAGCTGGCTGCGGTTCATGAGGCTTACCATGCCTGTGTGTTGGTAATGGGGCAGGATCTTTCGCTTTCAAGAGGCGAGGGGGATTATATTGAGGAACTTTGGAAACACTACTTTGCATCTGTGGAGATTAAGGCCCGTCACAATGAGCGCTGCCAACAGAATATGATGCCGGTGTGGCATCGCAAGCATATGCCGGAACTCACACCAACGAGGTAATAGCAGGGATTATTATGATTTGACTATTGAAGAGTATTTGAAAAGTGGGTATAATGAAGAAAGCGTCAAGAGGTCCAATCCTATTTCATTTATAACAAGATGGGGCATATCGGAGTGATATGCTCCTATTTCGTAAAGGAGATTAAATGAGTACAACATTTGAACAGTTTAAGAAATACTTACAGCAGATTCAGAGATACAATCAGATACAGACACTTCTGTATTGGGATATGAAGGGGCAGATGCCGAAGGAAGGATTTGCGGGGCATTCTGATGCGCTGACATACTTTTCTACGGAGCAGTTCAAGCTGTCAACTTCGCAGGAGTTGAAGGATTATCTTGTAAAACTCAGTCAGCCGGAAGAGTTCGAGAAGCTGGATGCAGACTGGAAGTTTATCGTGAAGCTTATGAAGCGGGAGTTTGACCGCGATGAAAGAATTCCACAGGATTTCTATTCTGCTTATGTACAGGAACAGGCAGAGTCCGCCAAGGCGTGGGAGGAGGCAAAGAGGGCTTCCGATTTTACAATTTTTGCCCCACATTTGAAAAAGATGATCGAGATGACAAAGCAGCGATGCGCATACACCGACCCGGATAAGGAGGTGTATGATGCTCTGCTCAACGATTTCGAGGAGGGAATGGATTCTGCAACGATTGACCGATTGTTTGGGGAGCTGAAGGCGGCATTGGTTCCTTTGGTGCAGAAGATTCTCGCGGCAAAGCAGCCGGATGACAGTAAATTCCATGCGTTTTACAGCGCTGATGATCAGAGAAAGGTGCAGGAATACCTGCTCAGCTATATCGGGTTTGATTGGAATCGTGGAACCGTCGGAGAATCCGAACATCCTTTTACTCTGAACTTTTCATCCCAAGATGTCCGTGTTACGAACCATTATTATGAAGATAATGCATTGTCCGCAATGTTTTCGGCTATCCACGAAGGTGGTCATGCTATCTTTGAACAGAATGTGAATCCGAAGCTGGACGGCACGGTTGCGGGAAGCTGCCGATATATGGGAATTCATGAGAGCCAGTCAAGATTTTATGAGAATATTCTGGCTCGTAATAAGAATTTCTGGGAGCCGATTTATGGGGATATTCAGAAACTGCTTCCGGCTCTGGAAGAGGTTTCACTGGAGGAGTTCTATCATGAAATTAATCACGTGCGCAATGGCATGATTCGGACGGAGTCAGATGAGGTTACGTACTGTTTTCACATTATTATCCGTTATGAGCTGGAGAAGGCAATCTTCCGTGACGGAGTGGATGTTGAGGAGCTTCCTGCCATGTGGAATGCCAAGATGCAGGAATACTTGAATATTACACCGGCCAATGATGCGGAAGGAATCCTGCAGGATATGCACTGGTCTGACGGTTCATTCGGATATTTCCCGTCTTATCTGCTGGGAAGTATTTACGATGGTATGTATCTGCAGCAGTTGGAAAAAGAGATGGGACCGGTGGATGATGTGTTGCGGGAAGGTCGGATTAAGGAAATCACCAAGTGGCTGAATGAGAAGATTCATCAATATGGAAGCACCAGACGTCCGAAGGAAGTCATTGAGGCGGTGTGCCATACGGAGCCTACGGCAGAGCCGTTAATACGATACTTTACGAATAAATACACAGAACTGTATAACCTGTAACATTGCAAGAACAGAAACCTGCAATCAGAAATACAGGATCAGAACAACGAAATTATATACGGAAACAGGAGTATGAAAATGGAATTATGGGATATCTATGATCGAAATAAAAAGAGAACCGGGAGAACGATGGAGCGGAACAACTTTACGCTGGCAGACGATGAATACCATCTGACGGTATTGGGCGTGATCGCAAGACCGGATAAGACGTTCCTCATTACCAAACGTGTCATGACGAAGGCCTGGGCTCCCGGCTGGTGGGAGGTCTCCGGCGGTGCGGCACAGGCAGGTGAGGAATCCGAGGAGGCGGTAAAGCGAGAGATTTTAGAAGAGACCGGGCTGGACATCACAGGGGCAGAGGGTGGTTACCTGTTTAGCTATCACCGGGAGAATCCGGGAAAGGGAGACAATTACTTTGTGGATATCTACCGCTATGTGATGGATATTGATGAGACAGATATCAAGCTGCAGGAAGAAGAGACTGACGGCTATATGTTTGCGACTGTAGAACAGATCAAAGAGTTCGCAGAGCAGGGAGTGTTCCTTCATTATGACAGTATCAAACAGGCCTTTGAGTTGTAATGGAACCATGGGTGTTGAAACAGAAAAAAGACAACCGCGATACACGGTTGTCTTTTCTTAATCACTGTATCCAATATCTTAATCTAAATAAAACAAATATTACAAAGAAAAAGGTACATAGAAACTTGATTATTCGTAATAGAGAAAAGAAAGTGTGACTCTCTTATTTCACTACTACAACGTTGACTGCCTGAGGACCCTTAGCTCCATCGGTAATCTCAAACTCTACAGCAGCACCCTCCTCGAGAGACTTGAAGCCCTCCATGTTGAGTCCTGAGTAGTGTACGAATACATCATGTCCGTCTTCAGCGGTGATGAATCCGTAACCCTTCTGGTTGTTAAACCACTTTACTGTACCTTTGTTCATCGAAAGTACCTCCAAATAAATAATGAGTGGCAGCAATCCTAAAGAACGCTACACTCGTTAGAATATCATAACAATTTCCAAAAGTAAAGCGTTAAATTAAAGTTCTTCAAAGGCAATTTCGTGGTTGGTTAAAAATTGCCGGACCATGCGATCCCACTCATTTTCCAGCGTTTTGTCAACAGAGAAAATGTTGTAGGAAATGCCGGTAGTCAGCGACAAAAGCTGATTTTGGTAACGGATATTCAGGAAGATGCCGGTAATATCCTGTTCCGTGAAGCTGCTTTTGATACTCTCTAAGGTCCGATGCAGATTCTCCGGTGAGAGCATGAATACAAATTTGAAGGAGGATGGTGCCTTTTTCCCTTTGATCAGGTCAAAGAAATTCCCGCGCAGCATGGAGAAGGGGAGAAAGCGATAGCCGGTGATATGTAGTTGTGTGAGTTCTTCTTCAGTGTAGAAGCCCGTATTGATCTTACCGTCAATCACATAGGAAGCTCCGGCTGTTATTGTGCCTTCCTGCAAAAGAAAGTGATCGAAAAGTGGACTTTTCAAAAGCTTGTTCATGAAATCTTTGGTGTCTGTAAGCTCCAGTGCCAGCATAGTACCTCCGAAAATGATGTCTGATTTTTATATCTTATTCTACTACATATTGTACTTTTTTGGTATAAGGAATCGTGATAAAATAATAGAAAAGAAAATCGAAGTAATGGAGGAGATATCATGCAACAGAAAGAATTCATAGATTTGTTGAAGGAGGCAGTGTCGCCGTATCAGTGTGTGGAGGCGGCAATGCGCAGATTGAAGGAAAACGGATTTGAAGAACTGCGTTATGAGGATGCATGGAAGCTTGTTCCGGGGAGAAAATATGTGATGAATCACCATGATACAACGTGCTACGCCTTTTCCGTGGGAGCAGATTATAAGCCAAAGGATATGCTTCGCATAGCGGCAGCCCACACGGATTATCCGTATCTTCGCATTAAACCCAATGCGGATTTTCAGACCAATGGGTATGCACAGCTCAATGTGGAGGTGTACGGAGGACCAATCCTGAACACCTGGTTTGACCGGCCCCTCGGTGTGGCGGGAAGAGTGGCACTGAAAAGTGAGAACCCGTTTGAACCCCGCATGGTGCTGTATCGAAGCAGTCAGCCACTTATGATCATTCCGAATCTTGCCATTCATATGAACCGGGATGTGAACAAGGGAGTGGAAATCAATAATCAGGTAGACCTGATGCCGGTGGTGGAACTTCTTTCCGGGGAACAGCCACGGGAGGAGTATTTCCTGAATTTCCTGGCAGAGGAGCTTGGAGTAGAAAAAACAGAGATTTTGGATTTTGAATTGAATACCTTCTGTATGGAAGAACCGCAGTACGTGGGGCCGAAGCAGACACTTTTGTCCTCTCCGAGACTGGACAATCAGACCTCCGTGGCGGCCCTTTTGTCAGCAATTCAGGAGGGAACAAGGGGGGATGGAATCAATCTGATTGCCCTTTTTGACCATGAGGAAATTGGCAATACCAGTAAGCAGGGGGCGGCATCCATTCTGCTTCATGATATGACCAGGCGTATCCTTCGGTCTCTGGGCTGTACGGAGGAAGAAATCGACCAAACGATCTATGGCGCAATGCTTCTTTCTGTGGATGTGGCCCACGCCACGCATCCGAACCACAAAGGCAAAATGGACATCACGAACCAGCCGGTATTGGGAAAAGGATTCTGCATAAAAGAGGCTTGTTCCCAATCCTATGCCACGGATGCGGAGGCTGTTGCAATCCTGCGCCAGATCTGTGACCGGAATCAGATTCCGTATCAGCGGTTTGTCAATCGTTCCGATGTCAGGGGTGGCGGTACACTGGGGTCTGTTGCGTCGACGCTTTTCCCGGTTAAGACAGTAGATATCGGAATCCCTCTTTTGTCCATGCATTCTGTGAGAGAATTGATGGGAGCTGCGGACATTGATGCACTCAGTGATTGTGTGAAAGCATATTTCTCAATGTAGATTGGAAAAAGTAAATTTTCTATAAAAAAAATAAAATATGTAATTTTCCTCTTTTCAAAAACGTGTTATCGTGGTAATATACTAATGTAGTAATGAAAACTACGTCAAAAAGTAAAGAAAAACTAAAATTAAAGTAATAGAAAACGAAAGCCAAAGTAATAAATAACCCATAATTTGGAAGAGAGGTCTAGATATGTATAAGATTGTCATTGATAGCTGTGGAGAATTGCCGGAGGATCTGGAGCAGGATGGTCATTTTTGCCATGTCCCTTTGGAACTCGAAGTAGACGGCGTCCGTATTCCGGACGATGAGACATTCAATCAGAAGGATTTCCTGCGGAGAGTACGTGAGTGCATTCACAGCCCGAAGTCTTCCTGTCCTTCCCCGGAACGCTATATGTCCGCTTACGAAGGAGAGGCAGAAAATGTGTATGTAATTACACTTTCGGGACGGTTGAGCGGTTCCTATAACAGTGCAATGCTGGGAGCAGACCTGTATCATGAAGAGCATCAGGATGCGAAGAACATTCATGTATTTAACTCCAAGTCTGCATCGGTTGGGGAGACACTGATCGGACTTAAGGTGCAGGAGTGTGAGGAAGCGGGACACAGCTTTGATGAGGTCGTAAAGGAAGTGGAAGAATATATTTCATCCATGAATACCTTCTTTGTACTGGAGACGCTGGAGACGCTTCGCAAGGCAGGCCGTCTCAGCAATCTGAAGGCTCTGGTTGCCAATACGCTGAATATTAAGCCTGTTATGGGTTCCGATAAGGAAGGAAGAATTCAGCAGCTGGGACAGGCGAGAGGCATGAAGAAGGCGCTGACGAAGATGGTGGAGGATATGCTGCGTGTCACTAAGAATTGTGAGAACCGCGTGCTGGCAATCTCTCATTGTAATTGTCCGGAACGCGCAGAGTATGTGAAGGGCCTGATTGAGAAACTCGCAAAGTTCAAAAAGATTGTGATCGTCAATACAGCGGGAGTATCTACCATGTATGCAAATGACGGGGGCTTGATTCTTGCAGTATAGTACTGCATTTGAGAGCATCAGGTGTAAAAACTGATCGTATGTCCGAAAATCGTAGATAGCAGGGAGGTGCAGTTGCGCCTCCTTGTTTTTGTATGTATAATGAAAGAATAATTTCATAGAAAAAAATAGAGGAAATATATCATGCATTACAATTATGAGGAAGTAATACAGAAAATTGAAGACACCCATCGATTTGGCAACCTGCCGGGGGTAGAGGTAACGGGACAAATGCTAAAGACACTGGACCGGCACGGTCTCTCCGTCCCGTATGTTCATGTGGCGGGCACCAACGGCAAGGGTTCCACCTGCGCATTTTTATACGCAATTCTCAAGGAGGCGGGTTATAAAGTCGGCTGCTTTACATCGCCGCATCTGATCGATTTTAGAGAGCGGATTACGGTGGATGGGCAGATGATATCCAAAGAAGATGTGGAGAGGATCGGCAATGAGCTGCTTTCGGTTTCCTACACGGTCTGTCCCACCATGTTTGATTACTGTGTGATGCTTGCAGTGCTCTATTTCGAGGAGCAGAATTGCGACTTTGCCATTATAGAAACGGGACTTGGAGGAAGGCTGGACTCGACCAATGCACTGGGAACGCCTGAGGCGTGTGCCATTACCAGAATCGGATATGACCATATGGCGATTTTGGGAGACAATCTTGAAGCAATCGCATCGGAAAAAGCGGGCATTCTCAAAAAAGGTGTACCAGCCGTCATCGCAGGACAGGAGCCGGAGGCGCTTGACGTTCTTCTTTCCCATTGTCCGGATGCCTATGTGGTCACCGATGCGGATAAAATGCGTGTGGCGGCATACAGGCCGGGATTGCTTGGAGCCTATCAATATGAGAATGCAGCGGTGGCGGCTGCAGTGGCTGAGATCATCCTAAAGGAGAACGTTGCAAAACAGGCCTGTATCGAGAAAGGAATTCACAGGGCAAAATGGCCCGGAAGAATGGAAATTTTGTCAGAAGAGCCCTTTTTCATGGTAGACGGTGCGCATAACAGTGATGGAGTCAGGGCGTTGAAGAGAAGTCTGGAAGAACTGTATCCCGGAGAGCAATTTCACTTTGTGATGGGCGTGATGGCGGATAAGGATTACGAGGAGATGTTGGATCTGCTGTGTCCGATCGCACTGGATTTCGTCACGGTGACGCCGGACAGCGCGCGGGCACTGCAGGGGCAGAAGCTGGCAGAATTTGTCCGTGAAAGAGGCATTGGTGCTCGAAGTGTTCAGAGTATCGAGGAGGTACTTTCACTTCCGATTCCGGGAGAACGCACTATTGCTTTGGGGTCCTTATATTTTATCGGCGATTTGAAACGGTTATGGTTTATATAAATATTTGCAATATTAAATTCGCCTCTGCCTTATGGACAAACAGGCCGGATTGTACTAAAATTGTGTCAAATAATTGGAAGAACAGTTCGTGACATGGTTTCATGGACGGATGTTCGGAGAGTGGAGGAAAAGAAAATGGAGAAAAAAAATCTTGATTGGGCCAATCTTGGATTTGGATATGTAGTTGCAGATTATCGCTATGTTTCCAAATTTAAGGATGGCAAATGGGATGACGGAGAGATTACGACGGATGCAACCATCACGTTGAATGAGTGTGCCGGTGTATTCCAGTACTCCCAGTCATGTTTTGAGGGACTGAAAGCATATACAACAGAGGACGGACATATCGTATGCTTCCGCCCGGATCTGAACGCAGCGCGTATGAAGGATTCCTGTGAGCGCCTGGAGATGCCGGTGTTCCCGGAGGATCGTTTCGTGGAAGCTGTGGAGAAGGTCGTTAAGGCCAATGAGGCATGGGTTCCGCCATACGGTTCCGGTGCAACGCTTTACATCCGTCCGTTTATGATCGCGACGAATTCCGTTATCGGTGTTAAGCCGGCAGTAGAGTATGAGTTCCGTATCTTTGTTACACCGGTAGGACCGTACTTTAAGGGTGGTGCAAAGCCACTTACCATCCGTGTGTCTGATTTTGACCGTGCAGCACCACACGGAACCGGTCATATCAAGGCGGGATTGAATTACGCCATGAGTCTTCATGCTATCGTGGATGCCCACAATAAGGGATTCGATGAGAATATGTACTTGGATCCGGCAACCAGAAGCAAGGTTGAGGAGACCGGCGGAGCAAACTTTATCTTTATTACAAAGGATGGCAAGTTCGTCACACCGAAGTCCGACAGCATCTTACCTTCCATCACAAGAAGATCTCTTATGGTGGTTGCGGAGAAGTATCTGGGACTGACCGTTGAGCACAGAGAGGTTCTCTTCTCAGAGGTTTCGGATTTCGCGGAGTGTGGTCTTTGCGGTACAGCGGCTGTTATCTCTCCGGTTGGCAAGATCAACGACCATGGTAAGGAGATCTGCTTCCCGAGCGGAATGGATGAGATGGGACCGGTTACCAAGAAGCTTTATGATACCTTGACCGGTATCCAGATGGGAACCATCGAAGGACCGGAAGGCTGGGTTCATAAAATATTATAATGAAGCGTGAGAATGATCGCCATGCAAGACATTGCATGGCGATTTTGGTATGTCTATGGGGGATGCTATGACAGAAGAGGAACGCGCAAGAAGAGCGCGGATGATTGAAAGCAAAAACAAACGGATACGCCAACTTCGGAGCAGAATTATACTTTGTGCGGCAATCGTACTGGTACTTCTGCTGGGAATTGCGGTGCTGATTGGTAAGTCAAAGAAAGCGGAGAAGACTGTGGCTGAGGATGTGTCCGTTACGGATGAAAAGTATATCGCAGAAAGACCGGAACTGGATGTAGAGTTATTGCCAGTCAATAAATATTCAAGACCGGGAACGGCTCTTTCCGAGGTCAACGGCATAGTCATTCATTATACGGCCAATCCCGGGACGACCGCTTTGCAGAACCGTGAATATTTTGCCGGACTGGCGGAAACCGGGGAAACTTCTGCCAGCAGCCATTTTATCATAGGGCTTGAGGGGGAAATTGTTCAGTGCATTCCATGTAACGAGATTGCCTATGCTTCCAATGACCGCAATGCGGACACCATTTCCATCGAGTGCTGTATTGAGGATGAGTCGGGGCGTTTTAATCCGGACACGTATCAGTCTCTAGTGGAATTGACTGCATGGCTGATGGGGCAGTACGATCTGGACGTGGATGCGGTGATCCGACATTATGATGTCACCGGCAAGAACTGTCCGAAGTATTATGTGGAGCATGAGAGCTCATGGAGAGCCTTCAAGTCGAATTTGGTTGACTATATCGACAAAAATGGACAAGAAAAGTCGAAGTAAGCACCTTGTCAAAAAAAGTGAAATACACTACAATAAAGGGGAACAAAACGAGAAGGAGCTGCTAATTGGAGACGATTTTAAACGAATTACTGGAACAGAAGAATGTGCGGCAGAATTTGAGTGCGCTGCGGCAGAGCTTGAAAGATGGGGCAGATGCATCCAAATTGAAGGAGTGGATTGCAGACAGGGAGGACATATTTTTGAACTTCCTGTCGCATGTGGACGCAAAAACACGTAAAAACGCGGCACTTCTTTTGGGTGATATCGGATACCAGAATGCGGCTGCTGCGTTGTATGAGGGATACGAAAAGGAACAGACGCTTTTTGTCAGGGGAGCCTATCTGGAGGCTCTGGAGAAGCTGAATGCAGAGCCATTTCTGGAGGGACTGCGGCAGCATCTTACACGGCTGGGACAAGCGGTTCCCACTGTGGAGAACCGCAAGCATATTGCGGAAGAACTTCGGGCGCTGCGTAATATATTGATACGGTATGACGGAATTGTCCGTCACAGCTTTGACCTTACGCAGACGGACAATCAGGTTCTGCTTGTGACGAACCGCAACCATCGGGAAGTCGTGCGTCGGATGGTGGAGCATGGAACCATGCACCCCCTTGGTGTGTTGGTGCGCGCGGATGATCTTGGGGCGCTGCTTCAGGTGAGAACATACCGGGAGATGTTGTTTCCCATGGGTGAGCGGAGTTTTGTGCCGGCGGAGCCGGTAAAGGCGGCAGAGGAAATTGCCCCCTGGATGCAGTCGTTGTGTCGGAAGTATCATAAAGAAGAGGGAAGTTTTTATTTCCGGGTGGAGTGCAAAGGCACACGCACGTTAGAGGAACGCAGTACCTTTACGAGAAGACTCGGAGCAGAGTTGGAGCGGCTGTCGGCAGGAGAACTGATCAATTCGCCGAGAGACTACGAGGTGGAACTGAGGCTGATTGAGAACCGGGAGGGGCGGTTTTTTCCGAGCCTTAAGTTCTATACGTTGCCGGATCATCGATTTGATTACAGGAAGCATGCAATCTCAGCATCCATTCATCCGTCCACGGCGGCGCTGATCGTTCAGATGGCGAGGCCCTATCTGAAAGAAGAAGCACAGATTATGGATCCGTTCTGTGGAGTCGGGACCATGCTGATTGAGCGGAATAAAGAGGTGCCTGCCCGCGAGATGTATGCAACCGATATCTTTGGGGAGGCAATTGAGCTGGGACGACAGAATGCGCAGCTGGCTGGCTGTGTGATTCATTTCATACATCGGGATTATTTTGATTTCCGGCATGATTACAAGTTTGATGAGATCATCACGAACATGCCGCTTCGAGGAAAGAAGACAAAAGAAGAGATGGACCGGCTGTATGCGGACTTTTTTTCAAAGTCATTGGAGATTCTGGATCGGGAAGCAACTATCGTCATGTATACCAATGAGGTGGGATTTGTGAAGAAGCAGCTCAGGCTGCATCCGGAGTATCGGCTTTTGCAGGAGACCTGCATGCAGAGCAAAACGGGGTTTTATTTATTAATTATGGGAGTAAAGAGGTAACAACATGGCTAACGATACGGTTGACCAGAGACAATTATACGCGGAAGATGATGACAATTTTGCAAGTGGGCTGATCGATACGAATCTGCTGCAGCAGCTGCAGGATCATTTTTGCCGTGCCAATCACATGTATCTTTCCTGTCTGGGAAGGGAAGAGGGGGTTATCACGAAGGCCTATGGAACAAAGGAGGAGCTTGCCTATATCCATGGTCTTGTGGATAAGACGGACTACATGCGGCTTGTCCGGCGTATGGAATCGGACACGGTAGAGAGTATGCAGGAATTGCAGGTGGATGATTCCTTTGTAAAGCTTTGTGGTGTGTCTACCCGGATCGAGGGGAAGACAGAGGTTATCTGGATCGTCATCGCGATTTTAGAGGAAAAGCTGGGAGAGGGGGATGAACTTCCACCGTATGTCATGCGCACGACGGAGGATCGTTTCTATCGTTCCGTAGAATTTTTGGAGATGCTCTCCAAGCAGCTTTTTGCAGTCAAATTCAGTGAGCTCATTGCACAGGAGGCAATGCGCAAAAGCGTGGAGTCGGAGGAAGCAATTGAGAAGGAACTGCATCGTTCCGAAGCTATGACGGAGGTGGTGCGGATGTTGGAATCTGACAATGCCTTTGGAAAGCTGGTCGAGTCTGTACTGGAAGAGACCTGTGAGAGTCTTGGTCTGGCGGGAGGTTTTCTGCTCCGCAAAAACAAGGATGAAGATCTTGTAGATATGATCTGCGAATATGTTGCGGATCCCAACGATTCCCTGATGACGAAGTTTGGACAGAAGACGGTGGAGGAGATTCCATTTTTCGATGGGAAGTCGTATATGATATCGACTTCTTCGCTGAGACCGGAGGCGTTTGAACGCTTTTTGACCGCTTACCATATGTCGGCAGCCGTGTGTCAGCCGGTGGAGGTGAACGGCAAAACACTCATGTATCTGTGCTTTTTTGAGACGGAGCGCGTGCGGGAGTGGGAAGCTCATGATATCAAGTTTATCAATGATGTCAAGCGCGTGGTACAGAGTATTCTGTCAAAGCGGATCGCAAAGAATTCTCTGGCCAGTTCCTATGCATCTTTGGAGGCAATTCTGGAGAACGCAGGATGCGGAATTTATGTGGCTGATTACAAGAACCGTAACCTTCTGTACACCAATCAGAAGTTCAAGGAGTTGTTTGCCAACAGTATCGAGGCGGGACACCTGGATGAGCTGTTGTTCTCGGAAAAGGAGATGGCGCGAACCCATTATTATGAGGAAATCTATTCCGTTGAGGAGGACCGCTGGCTGGATGTGAGCAAGACCACAATCAGCTGGGTTGATGGACGGGAAGTGAGTCTGTGTACGCTCTACGATATTACAGATAAGAAGATTTATCAGAAAGAGATCGAGACTCAGGCAAATAATGATTTTCTTACGGGACTTTTGAATCGTATGCGCTGTGAGCAGGATCTGGGCAAATATATTGCCAAGGCGCAGGAGGTGCAGGGAGAAGGAGCGCTTTTGTACCTGGATCTGGATGACTTTAAACATATCAATGACGGATTGGGACACCAGTACGGGGATGTGCTGTTAAAGGCAATCTCCCACTGTCTTCAGCGTGTGGAAGGTGTGGAGAAAAGCTGTTACCGCATGGGAGGGGATGAGTTTATCATTATTGTTCCGGACTCCGTGTATCCGGAGATGGACCGCATCGTGCGGGATGTGACTTCCATATTCTCCAATCCGTGGTTCTTAAAGGGAGAGGACTATTACTGTACCATGAGTATGGGAATTGTCTGCTTCCCGTCCGACGGCAATACCGTGGAGGATTTGATCCGCAAGGCAGATATGGCACTTCTTGCGGCTAAGCATCATGGGAAGAACCGGATCGAGTATTTCAATGACAAGGATGAACAGTCTGCGCATCAAAGGCTGGATCTGGAGAAAAATATGCGCTCGGCAGCCATGAATGCCTGCAGTGAATTCGAAGTGTACTATCAGCCGATCATCGATGTGACCGCAGAGGGAATGCCGTGCTGCGGTGCGGAGGCGCTGGTTCGCTGGAATTCCAGTGTAATGGGATTTATCTGTCCGGGGGATTTTATTCCGTTGGCGGAGTATCTGGGACTGATCAATCCAATCGGAGAGTATGTGCTCAGAAAAGCTGCAAAACGCTGCAAATACTGGAATGATATGGGACATCCCAATTACAAGGTGAATGTCAATCTGTCTGTTGTGCAGCTGTTGCAGAACGATATCGTGAAGAAAATCCGCAATGTTCTGCAGGAGACGAGAATTAATCCGCGGAATCTGACGCTGGAAGTGACAGAGAGTCTGGCAATCAATGACATGGATCGTATGAAGAAGATTCTCAGTGAGATTAAGAGTCTGGGTGTCAAGGTGGCCTTGGACGATTTTGGTACCGGCTATTCTTCCCTGAACCATATTAGGGAGATGCCTTTAGATGTCATTAAGATTGACCGCTGCTTCATTGAACACCTGGGTGATGATGATTTCTCCGATGCCTTTGTCAAGATGGTGTCAGAACTGGCATCCACCATTGGTGTGAAGGTGTGTGTGGAGGGCGTGGAAACCGTCAAGCAGCTGGATGCGATCTGCCACATGAATGTCGGCATGATTCAGGGATATTATTTTGGCAAGCCTATGCGGCTTGGGGAGTTTGAAGAAAAGTATTTGTAGTAGAATGGGGCTTGTCCCCTTATTTATCCAACATTTTTTTGTATTCCCGCGGGCTGACGCCGACGTGCTTTTTGAACAGCTTGGAAAAGTAGCCAAAGTCGGAGATTCCGACGGCGTCGGCCACGTCTGCAACTCTCATATTTGTCATATTAAAATAGCGCAGGGAAGCCTGAATCCGGGCCTTGTTGATGTACTCGGTCAGTGTATCCCCCACTTCTTTTTTGAATGCATTGGACAGGTAGGATGCATTCTTGTCAAACACTTCTGCAAGCACCGACAGAGAAAGCTCTGTGGCAAGGTGCTGATCAATGTAGTTGATGACATTTCGTATCAGATAAGAATATTTTCCATAGGTGTAATTTTTTGCAAGCATACTGTATTTTCTCGCCATGTCAAAGGGAAGATGGTGTAGCTTTGCCATGGAGCCGGCCTCGTTTATCTTCATCTCAAAGGCCTGCAGCTGTTGAAAGGTGTAGTACGGATGCACCGCGGTCTCAAACATGGCAGAAGAGATGAAAATATTGAGATAAGTCAGCCATTGCCGGGTCTGTGTAAGCGGACCGGATGTAAAAGATGCAGCACAGTCCATGAGGGACTTCATACTCTCGGTAGCAATCGCCTGATTGCCGGAGCAGATCGCTTTCGTGCAGTCTGTCAAATGATGAATTAGATTCGCAATGTAATCCGTATTAAATTGGGTGAAACGTGCATCACTTGGGTTGAGTTCATGCTTTTCACCGGAGTAGCTGATATACTCGATGTGGTTTGACACAAAGTCTGGCAAAAAGGCAGTGATCAAATGCGTAAAGGTCAGAATAAAATCATTGAGCGGCACAATGGGAAGATTCAGATAGAACCGTTGCATATCGCTTGCATGCTCCATTGCAATTCCGTTTCCTTTCATAATTTTGCTGACGCCTGCCGATGAGAGTGGTTCTGTAAGAAAAGGCATAAAAGCAATCATATCCGGATTTTTCTTCTCCGATACGCACACAATAATATTGTAAAAAGCAAGGGAACTCTCCAGAACAAGAATCTGATAGGGAGCTTCCTCTGAGAGAGAGAAGATGGGCGTGGTAGTGGAATAGCTGCCCCATACCATTTTCCGGATTCCCATATCCAGCCGCTCAAAGCCGGAGTAGGGGTACTGCATCAGAATCGAGTCTACTTTGTATGCATCTAACATGGTCTGCTTGATGATTGGAAAAAAATCTGTTACGGATATTTTCGGTAATGCCATCCTAATCCTCCCTTTTTATCCAAGATTTAGAAAAAATTTTAATAAAATAGCACAAAGATAGTACAAGTTCAACAAATTCTCAACAAGAGTACTATGCCCAAGGTTGTTATAATGTAATGCATGAAAAGCGAAATTTTGCTGTAGTTCAGCGAATGAAGGAGGTATCTTATGGCGACAAAGAGTAATATCAATGTTTCCTGGAAATTTACGAAAGATGCGGTTTCTGTTGCAGAGGGTTCATCCATATTGAATGGTGGCAATTGGGAAGCACTTGACCTTCCGCATACATGGAACGGAATTGACGGGCAGGATGGCGGCAACGATTATTACCGCGGAACCTGTTACTATGCGAAGACAATGAAGCGTGAGGAATTTGGCAGCGAGCCCATCGTGTATATGGAATTCGAGGGAGCCAATTCCAGTGCAACGCTCTATGTCAACGGCAAGAAGGCCGGCAGTCACGATGGCGGTTATTCTACCTGGAGAGTCAATATTACGGATTTTCTTGCAGAAGAGAATGAGATTGTTGTGGCAGTGGACAACGCGCCAAATGACCATGTGTATCCGCAGATGGCAGACTTCACCTTCTACGGAGGTCTGTATCGAAACGTAAATGTGATTTCCGTAAGCGAAGCGCATTTTGATCTGGACTATTATGGTGGTCCGGCAGTATCGGTGACACCGGTGGTCAAGGGAGCGGATGCAGAGGTTGCGGTTGAGGTCTTTGTTACCGGAACAAAAGATACGGATGAGCTGGAGTTTGTGATCACAGATGAAGGACAGGAGATTGCAAAACAGACGGTTTCTGCTGATACAACGAAGGTGAATTTTACAATTTCCAATGTACATTTGTGGAACGGACGCAAGGATCCGCATCTGTACACTGCGCAGATAAGCCTCAAGCATGCAGGGAACGTTGTGGACGAAAGAAGTGTGCGTTTTGGATGCAGAAGCTTCGAGATCGATCCGGAGAAGGGCTTTATCTTAAATGGGGAGCGTTATCCGCTGCACGGCGTGTCCCGTCATCAGGACAGACCGAAGATCGGTAATGCTTTGACCCACAAGGATCATGAGGAGGATATCGACCTGATCCTGGAGATGGGAGCCAACACCATCCGCCTTGCACATTATCAGCACGATCAGTATTTCTATGATCTGTGTGATGAGAAGGGCCTGGTTATCTGGGCTGAGATCCCATATATCTCAAAGCATATGCCGGGCGGAAGAGAGAACACTATTTCTCAGATGAAGGAACTGATCACACAGAACTACAATCATCCATGTATCGTTGTATGGGGACTTTCCAACGAGATTACCATGCATGGAGAGGACGATCCGGATCTGATCGAGAACCACAAGATCTTAAATGACCTGTGCCATGAGATGGATTCGACCAGACTGACAACAGTGGCAGTTGTGTCCATGTGCAGCATCGATTCCGAGTATTTGAAAATTCCGGATGTGATTTCTTACAATCACTATTTTGGATGGTATGGTGGGGATACATCCATGAATGGCGAGTTTTTCGATAACTTCCACAAGAAGTATCCAAACAGAGCGATTGGTATGAGTGAGTACGGCTGTGAGGCGTTAAACTGGCACACCTCCAATCCGGAACAGGGAGATTATACAGAAGAATATCAGGCATACTATCATGAGGAACTGATCAAGCAGTTGTATACCAGAGATTTTATCTGGGCAACCCATGTATGGAATATGTTTGATTTCGCGGCTGATGCGAGAGCGGAAGGCGGCGAGGACGGCATGAACCACAAGGGGCTTGTAACTTTTGACAGAAAGTATAAGAAGGACTCCTTCTATGCATACAAGGCATGGCTGTCTGATGAGCCGTTTGTCCACATCTGCGGAAAGCGCTATGTAGACCGTGTAGAGGACACCACGAAGGTGACGGTCTACTCCAATCAGCCGGAGGTGGAGCTGTTTGTCAATGGAGAAAGCCTCGGAAAGCAGACCAGCGATGTACATTTCTTCTACTTTGATGTTCCGAATGCAGGGGAGAGCACGCTGGTGGCAAAAGCAGGGCACTTAAGCGATGAAAGCAAGATCCGCAAGGTGGACAAGTTCAATGAGGACTACCGCATGAAGGAGACCGGTGATGTCATCAACTGGTTTGAGATCGAGCAGCCGGAAGGATATTTCTGTATCAACGATAAGCTGGGAGACATCATGTCTACCTTCAAGGGCAAGATGTTCCTGGGCGAGATGATGATGAAATTCATGAAATCCGCTGACAAGAAGGGGGGCGCAGCAGGCTTTGAAGTGAGCGCCGATATGATGAAGATGATGAACGGATTCACGGTAAAGAGAATTCTTTCCATGCTTGGAACTGCCGGCGTGGATGTCAAGCTGACCAAGGAAGATATGCTTGCCATCAATGCGAAGCTAAACAAGATCAAGAAGCCAAAAGAAAAAGCTTAATGACAGGGGGATTAGGTTATGAGTAAACAAGGTGTAAGGCCGTTTGGCCTCCGCGACAAGTTCGGCTACATGCTGGGCGATGTTGCAAACGATTTTTCCTTTATCTTTGCAAGTACGTATGTCATGGTATTCTATACCAAGATCATGGGTATCTCTGCAGGTATGGTCGGCACGATGTTTTTGGTTGCAAGATGTATTGATGCCTTCACGGACATCGGAATGGGACGGATTGTTGATAATTCCAAGCCTACCAAGAACGGACGTATTCGCCCGTGGATTCTGAGAATGTGCGCGTTTGTAGCTTTGGCGTCCTTCTTAATGTATCAGTCATTTTTAGTGGATGCGCCTTACGGAGCAAAGGTTGCCTACATGTTCGTGACATATATTCTCTGGGGCTCCATCTTCTATACCTCAATCAACATTCCTTACGGTTCCATGGCATCTGTGATCTCCAGCGAGCCGAAGGATAGATGCTCCCTTTCTGTATTCCGCTCCATGGGCGGCGGAATCGCAGGTATTCTGATCGGTGTGGCAGCGCCTATGATCGTTTACCATACGGATGCACAGGGCAATAAGGTGGTATCTGCTTCCAGTATGTCATTGATCGCAGGCATTTTCTCCGTGTGTGCAATCATCTGCTACCTGCTGTGCTATACACTGACAACCGAGCGTGTGGAGTATGTGCCGAAGCCGGAGGGGCAGAGAGTTTCTGTTGGTAAGACATTGGCGACACTGGTTTCCAGCAGATCACTGATCGGCCTGATCCTGTCCGCTATCTTACTTCTTTTGGCATCTCTGATGTCACAGGGGGTCAACAACTATCTGTTCGCAGATTACTTTAAGAATACGACAGCATTGTCTGTGTTCTCGCTGCTCATGCTTCCTTGTATGATCATTCTTGCAGCCGTATCCACCCAGATGGCTGCAAAGTTCGGAAAACGCGAGTGCAGTATGATCGGAATGTTTGTATCCGGTGCACTGTATTTCATTATCGGCTGCATGAGGATCACCAACGTGTGGCTGTTCGTAGGCCTGGTATTCCTTGCAATGCTCGGCATGTACTTCTTCCAGATGCAGTGCTGGGCACTGGTTACGGATGTAATCGACGACATGGAAGTGAAGAACGGTAACCGCGACGACGGCACCATTTACGGTCTGTACTCCTTCTCCAGAAAGATTGGCCAGGCAATCGCCGGTGGCTTGTCCGGATGGGCACTGGGATGGATCGGATACGATGAGCTGGCAGCAGGCCAGACACAGGAAGTAGCCAAAGGAATCTACAACCTGTCTACCTTCTTCCCGGCAGTCATCTACATCTTATGCGGACTGGTGCTGTTGTTCGTATATCCGCTGTCAAAGTCAAGGGTAGAGGCAAATGTGGCAGAGCTGCAGAGCAGAAGAGCCGCACAGGGCAACAAGTAAAATAGAATAATATGTGATATAGCGAAAGGACATTCAGAACTTTGAATGTCCTTTTGTTATAATGAGGATATATAGAAAAGCAAAACGAATTTGTTCTAACGGTGTTGCTAAAACTATAATAATTAAATGAGATAAAAAATCATAATTACACTCATGAAATGTGTAAAACGAACTGGAAAAAGCTATGTAGATTAAATTTAACAGAGGATTCCAAAAGATTCGGCGGACGGGTATCGCCAGGTGATCGTAAAGAACGGGGAAAATCTATAGGTGGGACAGGAGAAACGCAGAAGAACTGATGAAATAATTGGGGAGGGGTGACAAATGGAAAAACCAATGTATAAAGTAGCCGTAATTGTAGATATGCAGAAGGATTTCACCACAGGTGCGCTTGGCAACAAGGCGTGTGAAGCGGTGATTCCGAAGATTGTGGATGTCATTGTATATGGCGGATATGACGAGGTGTTTTTAACAAGGGATACCCATGATGAGCATTATCTGGAAACCCAGGAGGGGAGGAAGCTTCCGGTGGTCCATACCCAGCGGGGCGAGGAGGGCTGGCAGATCGTTCCTGCGATTATGGAAGCAGTGCATGCGAATTGTGAGGCGGACCGGATTCATGTGATCGACAAGCCGACCTTCGGAAGTGAGGAGCTGATGCTGGCCATAAAAGACATTGCTAAGGATTATAAAGAATATGGCGAACTGCAGGTGGACTTTATGGGCGTATGTACTGGGATCTGTGTCATCAGCAACGTGTTACCTGCCAAGATGGCTGCGCCGGAAGCCACAATCCGCGTGATCGACAGTGCGTGCGCCTGCGTGACACCGGAATCACACCGCACGGCCATTGAGGCAATGCGTACCTGCCAGGTGGATATTGTGTAATTACAAGAATAGCCCCCGAAATGCATTACCAAATCTTTACAAATCCATGCAGATGTGTTAGGTTGTATATAGCTGATTGCCGTGACATTTTGCCCGGAATGAGAAGGGGGAATGGAATGTCACACAAGAGAATCTATAGGGCAGCACTGGCTGTCATCTGCATGGTTTCCATGCTGTTCATCACCGATTGCAATACAAATGCATATGCGTCAGGTTACGAATATGTACTGCTGACACAATATTCAAAGACTATGAAAATCGGGGATGAGTTTTATTTAACTGCAGTTACATCCACGGGAAAGAAGCCCAAGTTTTCTTCCAGCGACTCTACCGTGGCTTCCGTAAATACTTACGGGAAGATTACTGCGAAAAAGGCCGGAACAGCAACAATTACCGCAAAGATTGCAAACGGGGAAGCAAGCTGCAAGGTAACGGTTGCAAAGACGGTTATTACATTAAGTCAGAAAAACATATCAATGGAGAACGGATACAGCATCAGGCTGAAGGCTACTGTATCTACCGGGCATGCAGCAACATACAAATCCAGCAAATCCAGCGTTGCATCGGTGGATGAGACCGGTCTTATCACTGCAAAGAAGCCGGGGGAGACTGTTATTACGGTCACGGCGGATAAGACCAGTGTAACCTGCAAGGTCAAGGTAAAAAAGCCGACCGTGCGCTTAAGCAGCAGTGCAATTTCGCTTTACCGAAAGGAAACGGTAAAGCTATCTGTTCAATCCACATCCAAAAGTAATCCCAAGTGGAAATCCAACAAAAAAAGCGTTGTAATCGTTGACGATGATGGTACGGTCACAGCTCTGAAAAACGGAACTGCGATCATTACCGTTACCGTGGATGGCGTCAGCAAGATGTGTGAGGTTACCGTGAAAAAGCCGACGATCACATTTGATACGGGACAGGTTTCGCTTACAGTTGGGGAAAGCTATCAGGCGAAGGTGAAAGTCTCATCGGGAAATAAACCGGAATATTCCAGTTCGAATACGAATGTTGTGACGGTAGATGAGAATGGAAAGATTTGTGCGCTGTCAGTCGGAAAAGCATATATTTATGCGAAGGAGGACGGCAGCAAAGCGCGCATGACAGTCATCGTCAATGAATAGAAAAGGATAGGGCAAAAGTGGCGGCAGTCAGCAAGCGAGGTCAAACTGGGAGGGAAAAATTAATCCCCTCCCGGTCCATCTTTGCGCGGTCTGGTCGATTCCGGTAATGGTTCGATCGGTTTTACGACATCTTCGCCATTTGGTAGGTCAACATCCGGTATATTGCCGTCATCATAGGCACAGGCAGGTTGACCATTTGGAGTTGTTTTGATTTTCTGATTCATAATGCACCACCTTTCGTGGCTAGGGTGCGCGGGAATCAAGAATTTATTACAGGATTTACATACCCTGCGACAGCGTAGGAGGTACAGATACCATCATAGACGAAAACAGGGTGCCGTGATTGGCATCCTAGATATCTTTTATATTATTCTGAAATCAATTCGGCGTATTTCATATGCAATGCAATATCATCGCTCTTTTCGCCGTTCAATGCATTTTGGGATTCTACCATTCCCTCAAATGTTCCGTAAACGGTTATAACATCATCCTCCAGAACATTGACATAGTATGATGAATTTTCATCCTGATCGTCAAAAATGTAAATCATATTATCGAAGTAATACCCACTCCCATCATCTGTGAATGCTTTCATGTATCCATCTGTTAGCCAGCCGCCGGTAGAAATGGAAGATATTTGTACAGTAACCTTAAAATTCTGACCAACATAATCGTCCGGATTTCTTGCAATCTTCTTATAGTCAAATTCTTGACATGAATCAATGAACTCTTTCCGGATTTGCTTTTCTGACTTCTCCGTTGATTTTTCCTCTTTCTCGGATTCTGATTCATTATCGACCTTATCAGGTTTTTCTTTTGGTTCGGATTCATCTATCTCATCTTCTTCGGATTCAGCCTGAACCTCTGTTGTGACTTCTGGTTTAGGTTGTGTGCTGGAAATATTGCCACTATCTGTTGAATCATCCCCAAACAGCATTATTGCAAATACAAGAATGCCGATGATTCCGCAGATAAGCCCTGCAACGCACATCCCTTTTCCATTGTTTTTAGATATTCCAACGATTCCAAGAACGATTCCGGCGATAGCCGGAACAATCCCAATAAATATACATGACAGTAGGAGACCGACAATTCCGAATATAAGCGCAAGTATTCCAATCGTATTATTCTTCTTTGTATGATTGGTGTATTGAATCCTGTTTCCATAGTTGTACGAACCGCTTTGCGGCATCTGTGGATTTCTGAAATTGTAGCCATTGTTTTGTTGGTTTTGTTGAAATTGACCAGTGTTCACAGCCCGATGTACAGGTGTTCCGCAGTATGGACACATTTTGTAGTCATCGTTTATCTGTTTACCACATTTTTGACATATCATAATCGCTCACTCCTTTGTAAATTGATAGGACTATTGTACTACATTTCACACTTTTATAATAGAGAGCAAATGAAAAGTGGCAAAATTGAACCGAAAGTGGCAAAAATTGGAATAGATTTTTATTCGCTGAACATTTTTGGAAATTTTGTTAAAAAAATAATATTGCAAATCACGAACAAACGTTCTATAATATCCTTACACCGGACAAGGCAACAGACGCATGACGTATGAGAGGGGCGATTACATGGATAAGGGCACAGATTACTGTGTTAAATGCACGGAAGAACGCAAGGAAGAACTTTTACATATTATTTCAGACATAAATGATGCAGGCACAATTGAGTACCTGCATACATTCATAAAACTTTTCATGGAGAGGTGGGGCTAGGTCTCACTTCTCTTTTTTCTTGACAACATAGAATCGATCATATCCATAACAGTCTGCTTGTCTCTTGAGTCCAACATTGAAAACTTATAAAGCAAATCCATGTCGGCTTCTGCCTGCTTTGAATTATCTTTTCTCTCTGGAGAAACATCCAATCCCATGAGCCATGCTTCTGTAACATTTAATGCCATTCCCAAAACAACTACTCTTATTCAAATGAACAACAATTGTGATGGAAGAGACATTACAGAGCCTATTCCAACAATAACTGCCGGAGATGGTCATTTTGGAGAAGTCAGAGCCTTTCTGATTAAGTACTACGGTCAAGGTATCGGTCAAGAAGTTAATGATCCATTAGATACCATTCCGACACATGACCGGTTTGGACTTGTTACAATCGCCGGAGTTGATTATCAGATAGTGGATATTGGCTTGCGGATGCTTGAACCAAAGGAACTGTACGGATGCCAGGGAGTTCCGGATGAT
This sequence comes from uncultured Lachnospiraceae bacterium, assembly GCA_945868435.1. Lineage (GTDB taxonomy): Bacteria > Bacillota > Clostridia > Lachnospirales > Lachnospiraceae > Roseburia. The sequence continues at coordinate 9,521 of CAMBLG010000012.1, read as the reverse complement.
TACATAATTGACCATGACTGTGATGGACATTCCATTTCAAGAACGGAGCAGGTAAAAAAGTGTGGAAATATGGTTTGTCCACCTATTCCTGCGGCATTGGTTAGGGCGAATCTTCCAGAGATGTGCAAGTGTGAGAGAACTGGAAATATGAAGATAGAAACAGAGCAAACCGGACAGCTCCGGTTTGCATAATGAACACAAATGTGCCAGTGTTATCTAGCGTTTTAATTCATCTAAAAGATGTTCTATCTCATCTAGACATATTAAAGCAGAATTTTGAGCAGTTAGGCTCCGTTGTCGGCGGCGCTTTGATTAACGCATTCAAGCCGCTTGTTCAGGCTCTTAACTCCGTCATGGGAAAACTGATTGCCTTTGCGGAGACAGTTTCCAACGCATTATGATGCTTCACAACAGGAAATCGCATTGCTACGACAACAGAACCAACTCTTACAAGGAATTTTGAACAAACAGTTTGGAATTTCCAAGAGCGAGATAGGAAGATGCGCAAAAGAATATGCAGAATCGGAATACGGAAGAACTGGTAATAACGTATTTGTTTTCTGATGACAAACTCCTTTATTGGTGGTACAATATAGAAAACTATTGATAAAGTCGGTTGTCATCGGAAAGGGGTATTGTATGAGAAAACTAAAGAAACTGTTGTTATCTATATTGTTTGCATCAATTGTTGTATCGGCAAGTTGTCCAATACAGAATATTGTAGGAATGCAAGATGTTGTTCAAGCGGCGAGTGTTAAGTTGAACAAAAGCGCATTATCTCTTAATGTTGGGCAATCTTCTACATTGAAAGTAAGCGGAACTAAAAGCAAGGTAACTTGGTCTAGTTCAAATAAATCTATTGCAACAGTTAGCTCAAAAGGGAAGGTAACCGCGAAGCAGGCTGGTTCGGCTACTATCAAGGCAAAAGTTGGGAAGAAGACACTTAAGTGCAAAGTAACAGTAAAAGAGCAGTTTAGTGCAACAGAAGCAACAAAGAAGATTTCTGTAACTTTGCAAGACACTGGAAATGGTGTTGTTGCAATATTAAAAAATAACAACAAGGTTACAGTTAGCCTTGTTGCAAAGCTTGTTTACTACTCAAACGGTAAAATGATTGATACGGAAAGTGATAGCAATTATGCGTTTGAGAGCGGAGCTGAATGTGCACTATTTTTCCATGCGCCATACGACAATGATTATAATAATGTTGCTTATGATGATTACAAAATAACACTAACAGTGGAAAAAGGAACAAATCTGATATGCGGACAGGATGGAATTGACGTTGAATCAGATTTTGGTGCAGACAATGTAATGGCAGAAGTTTCAAACAATTCTGGTAAAAATTTTGAGTTCATAATAATATCAGTTGTTTTCTATGATGCTAATGATAACGCAATTGGATATGAATACAGTTTTGCTCAGTGTCTAACTGACGGAAGCGTGGATTATCTGACGTTTGATTTTCCGTATGATAGTAATTATGATACAATATATCCAAATAGTTACAAGGTATATGTAAATAATGCATATACATATACGTGGATGTAATAAATATGTTTGATTTCCAACATATAAAGAATATACTAGATTTAGGCACTCCTTAGAGAGTGCCATTTTCATACGGTAAAACTAAGCAAAGTTCGTTAAAATTTTTTAAAGCCAAATTTGACGGATGTTGAAATACCTCTACATTGGTGGTATATTTGAATTATATTACAAATGTGGAGGTTAATACTATATGAAACCAAACAGATGGATAAAAGTACGCAAAGCATTTGGAATTACAGATTTGGCTATCGGAATAATGTTTTTTCTTATGATTATCTCGAGTGATGGCGGAATAGAGAACAACAGTAGGATGATGGCAACTTCATGGTTTTTGGTGTGGTGTGGAATCTTACAACTTATTGGAACACATAGAAAAGGATTTACTATAGCGTCAATCGTATTCTATGCGATGGGTATAATATTTAATTTCGTCTGTATGTTCCAGTATGCGGCACACTTTTTTATTGTCGTGATAATGACAGTATTCATAACGTTAACATCTGTAAGTTTATCGGATAAGACGAGCTTTTATAGGTAAAAAGAGCATTAAATTTATGGCATCCACTAGGGTGCCTTTCTTTATGAAATAAATAAAAAACAATGTTAGACATCTACCATTCCGGCAGGTGTCTTTTTTGTACCATAAATTCCAATACAAGGCGGTGCAATCATGGGATATAGCGGATATTTATTGAAAATCGGAGATTACGAGATACCTCACAAGTACATAAAGGCTGACAGCTACCAAGCGTATGCGAATATGCAGGACATTGACCCTTGGATAGATTCCAATGGATATACGCACCGCGAGAAAACAGTAGAGCTTAAGGCTTTGAAGGTCGAGTTTGAAACGAAACCGCTTCTCACTAACAAGGAGTTTGATGAAGATTTGATTGCAAATATCAGAAATCAGTTTGTCAAGGAAGTTGGGAAAGAGTGCTATATCACAGCTTATATTCCAGAGCTTGGGAAGTATGTCACGCAATACGGTTACATGGCTGATTTTACACCGCAGATGTATAGAGTAAGCGGAAATACAATCTGGTACGATTCTACTCGCCTTGCGTTTGTTGGAGGTGTATATCATGCGTGATTACAAGTATGGAGATTTCTATTTCGATTCACAGCACGACAAGCAGATGAAAATTGATGTTGTTGGCACTGGAATTGTGATTGACAATTCTATGATCGAGATGGAAGCGTTTGAACTGGACGAAGCATTGTGTTCGGAATCTGAATTGAAGTTCGGATGTTGTGAAGCGAACTGTGTGAAATTCACTGCGAGAAATCTTCCTAGTAGCATCAAAGGCAATGAAATTAACATCACAGAGACAATTGACGGAAATACGGATGAACCATTTCCATATGGAAAATACAAGGTTCAGAGTGATGTTCCAACATCTGACCGGACAAAGCGTGAGATTACCGCCTATGACGCGATGTACGACATTATCAACGCGGATATGAAGTCATGGTATGCAGGATTGCCATTTCCAATGACCCTGCGGCAGTTTCGCGACAGCTTCTTTGCTTATTTTGGAATCAAGCAGAAAGAAACCACGCTTGTCAATGATGGAATGACTGTCAATAAGACGCTGACAGCCACACAGACGGATTCTGAAAGCACAATCACAGAAGAATCCAGTATCAGCGGAAAAACTGTTATAGAAGCAATCTGCGAGATTAACGGCGTATTCGGAAACATCAATCATGATGGCGAGTTTGAGTATGTCGAGTTGGAGCCAATTATTCAACCGCTTTATCCGTCCAACGACTTGTATCCGAGAGAAGATTTGTTCCCACGTGACCCGAATTCAGTGTCACTGACCGGTCATTACATTACGTTTGACTATGAGGATTTCCGGTCAAAGGCAATCACTCAGCTTGAAATCCGCCCGTCTGATGATAGCGCAGGTGTAATTGTCGGCACAAGTGGCAATAATTATGTGATTTCCGGCAATTTCCTTGTATCGGACAAGACCGGCGCAGAGTTGGAAGCAATTGCGGAGAATACGCTATCGGTCATCAAGAAAGCGGCGTACATTCCAATCAAATCATCTGAGATTGTTGGAAATCCGTGTATTGAGCTTGGCGACCCAATCCGGTTCAACACAACGAGAGAGATTGTAGAGTCATATGTGTTGCAGAGGACATTGACCGGAATACAGAGTAAGCGTGACAGTATTACGGCAAGCGGAACTGAGACACACAGCCAGAATCCGAATGGAATCAAGGGGCAGATTGAGAGCGTGGCTCGCCGAACCAATAAGTTAGAGCGTACCGCAGACCATACCTTGTCTGAGCTTGCGGATTTGGATGCAAGTACATCATCACGATTTGAACAGACCGCAGAACAGATTCAGACCGAGGTTTCCAATCGGCAAAATGCAGACAATGAGATGCTTACCAAAGTATCACAGACAGCTCATAGCATTGCTCTGGTAGCATCCGGAGGAGATAACTCAGTTGGAATCACTATTCAGCTCTATGATGAGAATGGAAATCTGATTGATACAGATAGCGGAAATGCAAACATCAATATTGTTGGATTCGTCACGTTTTCTGACCTTGCTGGAAATGGAACTACGACAATTAACGGAAACAATATTAAAACAGGGACAATTAGTTGCGATTTACTGAGTGGTGGAACAATAAATGGTCAGGAGTTTCGGCAGGTAAGCGATTATGGAGAGTTGATAATAAGCAATGGAATCATTCGAGTGCCGAGAGCAGGTGCAATTTTAATTGGAAACAATGAGGCGGCTACACAATTATGGGTGCAAGAAAGTGCAGTGGCACATGCGGCAAGAAATGCTTATGATGCGGATTATGCCGACTATGCCGCAAGTGCAGGAAGTGCAAGTAGCGCAACAAATGCAACAAACGCTACATACCTAAAAAATGGAGTATATGTATATGTAAGCAGCAATGGAAACTTTATTCCAAGTTCAAGTTCTATTGCCTGTGGAACAAAGACTTATCCGTTCAGAACTGGATGGACAGTGGACGGATGGGAGACTACATCAGATGAAAGGTTAAAAAAGGACTTTGTTTCACTTAAGGATGACCAGAGGTTTGAAGCAATGTTTTATCTTCTTGACCCTATGGAATATAAGTTCCAGAACGATGAAAACGGAAAGGTTCATGTCGGATTCAGTGCCCAAAAAGTAAAAACCGCTATGGACTCAGCAGGGATTGAAGAAAATGAATTCTTCGGATACATCCATGAATATTCGGATAGGAGCGATTTCGATTCAGAAGAAGCATACGAAGAATTTTTGGTGCGCAATAATGGAAATTCAGATTGTTACGGACTGTCATACCAAGAGTTTATGGGACTGATACTGGAGATGATACTGTTGATGTTGCGGCATATATGACTGCTTATTCCGCCACGATATCATTTACATTGGATGGGGAAACCGCCGCGCCTATTGACGATGTTCAGACGTGGTTAAAATGCGATAGCACTGGAAGGTCACTACAGCAGGCGGCTGGTATTACAACTCTTGCAGATGTAATTGCAAATAGCGATGTTCTTGGATATTTGATGTCTGACGAAAGCGCTATGAAATATCTTGCTAGAAGCACTGGATTTGCAGAAGAGGGATGTGCAAGCGAAACATTTATGACTGCTCTTGGTGCATCGTCGTGGGTGGATGATACCGTGCTAAATAGTGACATTTGGGTGGAAAAGATTTGTAATTCACAGTATATGGACAAGGTATTAAATGATTTAATTCCTGCAATGACATCAAATACTTCACCTGTTGGAACGGCATATGTATTACCAAATAGTAACGATTATCTACCATATAAGATGTTTGATAAGGATTCAACGACATTTAGTGGTACTACTCAATATGCAAGTTACCCGCATTATTACGGAATGAATTTTAACAGTAATAAAATGATTTGTGCGATAAACATTCCGATTCTTGGTAATAATGGATATCCACCAAAAGATTGTATTTTACAGGTTTCTGATGATGGAAGTAATTGGAGAGACATAAAACAATTTATAATAGACAATACGAGTGGCGCAAATAATTTAATTGTATTTTCACAAGTTTCCACCAAATACATCAGAATTAAAGCGAATAATGGATATTATACAAACTATAATTGGAGTGGTATATTTGAATGGTATATCTATGGAAGATAATAACAGTGCAAAGAACAGTACTATTATCGGCTTTTGGAAGAGGAAAAAATAACAGCGGATTTTGAAATGCCTGAATCAATCATCCCTGAGATCTATGGAACGATTGATAAGAAACCAGACGGAACACTCTACACTACAAAGGCGCAGCGTACCGGCTGTAGCATGTGTGGATTTGGTATACATATGGAGAAACGACCGCATAGATTTGATTTGCTGTACGAAAGCAATCCAAAGGAATGGGACTATCTGATGTTCCACCTTTGCAAGGATAAAGACGGGAATGATTACGGATGGGCAAAGGTACTTGAATACATCGGAGTGGGATATGATCCGACAACGATTGGAGATAACTGCAAAGGGCAGATGAGCATTGATGATTTTATAAATTTGGAGGGATAAATATGGCAAGGCCAAGAGGAACAGACGGAGCAAGAGCTATACTGGTTATTGAGACAAGATCATTAAGAGGTGAAGGAACTGAGGTGGATAAGTGTAGAGAAGTGAAGCAGTACTGGGATTTGTGCGGAAAACTTCTGGCAGAGTATGACCCATGTGAAAGAGAAAAGGAGTAGTTTCCTACTCCGTTTTCTTCCGCTTAGCTTGTTTGGATTCGTTGGTTGAAATTATATCGGAAAAGAGTTTATTCCGTTCTTCACGATTGATATACCATTCTTTCATAAGAAGTTCGATAAGTTTAATCAATGATTCTGCTTCGTTAGGGTCAATATCAACGATAACATCGGTATCCTTTTCCATGTGAGCACCGATGATTCCGAGTTGGCGGAGCGCGTCAATGGAAGACCAAAGGTCAGAAGGAATCTTATCTTTGAGAGCGGTTATCTCCTGATTAAGATTTTTGAGCTTAATGTCCCAAAAATCGTGAATCATTCCTTGCAAGCAACGGCGAGAGAGCGTTGCAGATGCTTTTGGACTAAGATTAACAATGGCACAGGCCTCTTCATAATCGCTTCGAATTGCTTCTGGTATGTAATCTGGAAATTGTTTTGCAGATGAAAATGGACGGATTGGAACATGTACATCTCGTACCATTTTCCCAATTCCATTTGCAATTATCGTATATTGTCCGCAATTTGGACATTTATAAAAAGAAATTTCTATTACTGATTCATCCGCAGGTGTACCATCCCCATTCCAAGAAAATACTCTTGGGTTATAAAAACTAGGATTTTGTGTTGAATATGTTTCATCTGATATTGACATAACCATTGAGCAATATGGACATTGAAAACCAGACATAATAATCAATCCTTTCTTTTGTGAATTAATCTAATCATAGCACAGAAGAAAGAAAACAACAACATTAAGAAAGGAGCCGAACCTCCGGCAGGGGTAACGCAATTGCAGGTTCCTTTTGAAAAATGAAAAATAGTGAATTAAAAGAATATCTTAATACTTTCCCGGATGATGCACCTATTAGCCTTATCTTGTCGAATCCGAGGGAAAGAAAACTATATGAGTGCGTGGATGTGCTTTTCATCACGGACCAAGGACAACCAATCTTTTGTATTGATGTTGGACAAGAATCTGATATGGATGCAGAAATGGTTGCAGCATGTGAAGAGGATGAGCGCAATGCGGAGAATTTGGAAGGTCAGATGGAAATAACTGATTTCCCGGAGGTGTTTCCATGAAAGATATAGCCGGGCAGATAAGCCTGTTTGATATTATTGAGCCGCCAAAAGCACAAGAACAATTACCGTGCGACAACTGTGGATATATAGTGCAAGGCTGCTGTGATTATCCTTGTACACCAGATGATTATTGCATTTTGGGAGATAAGTGGATTCCAAGATTTGAGCCGGGCGATTGGATAGAAAAGGAAAACGTTGGCAAGCAACTTACATTCGATGAAATAACGCAGATGGTAGGTAAGCTGATAGTCATGGATAAAAGCACCGCAAGTCATGCTTGGTACAAGGTTGTTCTGGTCGAGAAAATTGTAATGGTAGAGAATAATACACAGCGCAGGCTTGTTTATTATGACGGCGTAAAACAACGTGGTTTAGTAAATGAAATGTATTTCAATGAAAATATAACATATCCGGCAAGAGCGTACAGATTGAAACAGCAGAGCAGACCGGACAGCTCAGGTTTGCCTAAGGCACACAAAGGTGCCAGTACTATCTAGCTTTTAAATCATCTAAAAGATGTTCTATCTCATCTAGACATGCCCCGCAGATAGTTCCGGCACCTGTTGCATCCTGTATGTCTTTCACAGTGCGAGCACCATTTTTAAAAGCTTCTTTAATTGCTCCGGCTGTGACATCCATGCAGGTACATATTACTTTTTCATCAGACATAGTACACCATCCTTTCGAGAATAGGGTGTGCAGGAATGGAGAAATTATGCAGGAAGTATTTGAGAAGATTATTGAGAAGTTGGAAGAAGAAAATAGTAGATTAAAAAGATTGAGAAATAATTGCATTGCACTATCTGATAGTGAAGTGAGCGCAATAGAAAATAAGGCTTATAATTTTTCAATCGAAATAGTCAAGCAGGAAGCAGAGAAGTGTAAAAGTATATACATGGATGGAGAGTATTGTTGGCAATCATGTTGGTGTACTGATAGGTGCGGAGAGTGCAACTGCTTATGCAATGGAGACATTGATTACTATGAAAGTTATGATGCAAAAAACAACTTATGGATTTCGTGCAGTGAGCGGTTGCTGGATGAAGCATTCGGATGTTTAGTAACTGTTATGGACTGCGAGCCATCAACACAAACTGATTTTGAAAATATACTCCCGCATTTTGTTGGATATGACGGGGAAACATGGAATGATGCAGATGGGAAAGAAATTCCGTTTGAGGTTATCGCATGGCAGAAACTTCCACAGCCATATCAGCCGAAGGGAGAGTGAGAAGTATGATGAATTGGAAAGAAACAAAATGCGGAAAGTGCAAAATTCAAAGGGCACGTCCAGTATGCAATAGTTGTTTTAGTTACGACAAATTCATTCCAATTGCAATTACCAATGCCGACCGCATCCGCTCATTCAGCGATGAGGAACTGGCAGAGTTTCTTTGCAAGGTTAAATCAGATTATCAATGGGCAGACCACGAATTTCCGAGTGAAGAAGAGTGTGGAGAATGGGTAGAGTGGCTACAGCAAGAAGTGGAGGAATAGCATGGCTTCCGAAAGCAAAATTAGATTTAAGGGCATTGATGAAATAGCAGAAAATTTAAAGGCAGGTGATGGAGAATGACAGAAGAAAAACTGACAGAACAAAGAGATGGACAGAATGTAATAGCGCTCAGGCAGGATGGTAAAAGAAGATGGGCAATAGCAAGTGCGTGGATGGGAGAAAAGTCAACTCGGTTTTTATATGGAGAGTATGCTGATAAACTTGCGGAATATGAAGCAATCGGCACACCAGAGGAATGCCGGGCGGCTGTGGAGAAGCAGAAAGCCGATAAAGAACTGGAAAGCCACGATGAAAAGCATATTCTCAAATCTTGTCTTGGACTTATGCAAGAAATGGTTAATGATTTTGCAGAGTGGTACAGGTGGCAACATGGCGAGGATTCTATTGAAGAACTTGACGATGAAGAGATATTTTGCATTAGAAAAACGTATATTCGGATTGTGCAAGAATTATTCCTTTTACACACAAATCATTCTGGAGGAACATCCACAAGAGAAAAGTGTGAACAGTTGGGTGTTGATTGGGGTGAAGAAATTTCATTTGATTGGAGTGAGGAAGAATGAGATTAATAGATGCGGATGCGCTATTAGAACAGTACAATCTTAAGGATGCGACAAAATATGGAAACAAGGATGCC
>CAMBLG010000011.1 GCA_945868435.1 uncultured Lachnospiraceae bacterium | reverse complement strand
TCTTGGCAATTTCTCCAAAATCTATTATAATAGGGTTACTGTTCACACGGCATCTGCGATGTGGGAACACATTTTATACAAATTTGAACAAGAAGGACTACACTATGGCATTTGACGGAATTGTTATCGCAAATCTGGTACACGAATTAAACCAGACAATTTTAAATACAAAAATCAGCAAAATCGCGCAGCCGGAAGCGGATGAGCTTCTTTTGACCTGCAAAGGAGGTGAAGCCGGCCAGTACCGCGTCGCGATCTCGGCCAGCGCAGCTCTTCCATTCTTATATCTGACCGATGAGAACAAACCCAGCCCCATGACCGCACCGACCTTCTGCATGGTGCTTCGTAAGCACATTGCCAACGGCCGGATCACCCGCATTTTCCAACCGCATATGGAGCGTATTATCCACATTAAGATCGAGCATCTCAACGAGATGGGGGACCTGTGCCATAAGACATTGGTTATTGAGCTTATGGGAAAACATTCCAACATTATATTCTGTAACGAGGACGGCACGATCATCGACAGCATCAAGCATGTCTCCTCCGCAGTCAGCTCCCTTCGGGAGGTGCTTCCCGGAAAGCCTTACTTCATTGCCACCACACAGGAGGAGAAACACGATCTGCTCTCTCTTACCGCCGAACAGATTCATGACGCGATCAGTGACAGACCCTGCTCTGTATGCAAAGCTATCTACGGTGCGTTTACCGGTGTCAGTCCCCTGATTGCCAACGAGCTGGCTCACCGCGCCGGAATTGATGGAGACCAGCCGGTTGCTGCCTGCAGCCGGGAGGAACTGATGCATCTGTGCAATCATATCACATGGTTTGCAGATACTCTGAGGGATAACGCCTTTTCTCCCGTCATTGTCCGAAAAGGCAAGGAGCCGGTTGAATTTTCCGCAATTGAGCTGACCATGTACAAGGATTATGATGTAGAGCATTTTGACAGTATCTCCAAGGTACTTGAGGTGTTTTACGCCGAGAAGAATGTGTACAACCGCATCCGCCAGAAATCCGCTGATTTGCGCCGGATCGTAAGCACTGCACTGGAGCGCAACAGCAAGAAATACGACCTACAGTGCAAACAACTGAAGGATTCCGAAAAAAAAGACAAATACAAGGTCTACGGCGAGCTGATCAACAGTTTCGGCTATGGCCTGCCGGAGGGAGCAAAGGAGCTGGAGGCAGAGAATTATTACGACGATAACAAGCTGATCAAAATTCCTCTGGACCCGACACTTACGCCCCAGGAAAACGCCCAGAAATATTTTGACCGCTATGGCAAGTTGAAACGCACCGCGGAAGCGCTGCACTCTCTCATCGAGGAAACCAGGGCACAGATCGACCATCTGGAATCCATTCAGAATTCGTTGGATATTGCCCTGACCTCCGATGATCTGGTTCAGATCAAGGAGGAGTTGATTGAGTATGGTTTCATCAAAAAGGGGCGCGGTGGGAAAAAACAAAAGATCAAAAGCAGGCCATTCCACTACATTTCTTCCGACGGCTACGATATCTATGTGGGCAAAAACAATTACCAGAACGACGAGCTGACCTTTAAGTTCGCCACCGGAAATGACTGGTGGTTCCACGCCAAGAAGATGCCCGGCTCCCATGTAGTGGTGAAAGCCAAGGACGGCGAGATGCCGGATCGTGTCTTCGAGGAGGCCGGACAGCTTGCAGGCTTCTACTCCAAGGGACGCGACAATGAGAAGGTGGAGATTGATTATCTGCAAAAGAAAAATGTCAAAAAACCGGCGGGAAGCGCACCGGGCTTTGTGGTCTATTACACTAACTTCTCCCTCACGATCCACCCGGATATCAGCAAGCTGACACTGGCGGATTCCTGATACCAGAGCCACCTTATGAATAGTCACAATTTTTTTAACTGGAAAGCTCTGTAAGTTCAGCCCGAACTTTCCAGCATATTAATCTCTTCAAATCATATAATAGTAGTGTAGCAAACAAAGCTACAGCTTATTCAAAGGAGGAAGAGATCATGTCAAACAGAAGTACAAAAAAGTCATTAGAGCGTTTTAAGTATGAAGTTGCAGATGAGCTTGGAGTCCCACTTAGCAACGGATACAACGGAGACCTGACCGCAAAGCAGAACGGATCTGTAGGCGGCTATATGGTCAAGAAAATGATTGAAGCACAGGAAAAACAGATGGCTGAGGGTCAGAACCGATAAGCATCTGTGTAAGAAGAAAAATCCGGGTGGTAATGCCACCCGGATTTTTACATATGGAGTCTGTTAACTCGAGCAGGTCACCAGGAGAGAAAATGTAGTCAGTCTTTTCCAGGCTACGAGGAGGTTCTGATCCACTTAACTGTTTCTTAGATGCGGAGTAAAGTACTTCTGATTTGCTCGTTAGTAGTTTTCCGACTTCATAAGATCGATAAACAACCTTAATTGTTGGTACCTCAAAAAGAAGAGGAACATCATAGTGCGCATAGAATGTAGATTCGTCTCCCCAATTATAAGCGCCTTTCCAAGCACTTAATGAATTCCACAGTATGCCAGTATGAGTACCTTTTTTACTCTCTCCAATTACAGGACTTAGGTATATCTTTACCTCACTGCTCTTTTTGTTAGCCTTATTCTCATTTCGGTATGCTTCTATTGCATCTCCGTAAGTGGTGCCGGTGTCTGTACAGAAATAAAATAATGTTCCTACCTTCCCGTCACCAACATAATGCATTGAATCATCTGCTGTTTTCCTATAATGATAGAATCCAACCTTTCCGAAAGTTTTTGACTTTGATTTCTTACTCAAATCCGATTTAAAGAGAACATCGCTCTGATCATCCGGAATCACAGTTCCCCATGCCGTTTATGTGCATACAGCGTATGAGTGTACCATCCAATATCACTTGATTTTTTCTTGTCAATCATATAGATGGCAATGTACTGTTTATCTTCATCCAGCGAGTAGTCATAGTCGAACATCTTATTCAGTACTTTACCGTTTGTTTGAATCGCGTTGTAGCACTGAACATATTGAAATTCTGTCATATTTCGTATAAGTGGCTCCTGCTTGGCTTGTGTGGACATTGGTTTAATCAATAAAAAAGCAAGAGCTAACAGTAAAAACACTGGAGCTCTTGCCAACAGTTGTTGCAGCTTATTTAATTGTTGTTTTTGCATTCTAATACCTCCATTCGTGTATTCACAATGATTTTTGTCTTCTTGCTGATTTATTGTTTTGTATACCCTAAATGCAAAAATAAGGTGATTTTAAATCACCAAGCTATGCTGTCTTTCAAACATAACTTTTAAAGCAAAAGCCCGGCAAGTTGTCATACTTACCGAGCTTAAGCGCAATCGAACTAAGCGAATTGAACCTGTGTACCATCGAACACATGGGTTCTGAAATGTGTAACGTTATCAAGATTGATTTCTTTGAGATTTACGCAGTCTCTAAATACATTGTGCCCAAGCATCTTTACAGTGTCCGGCAAGCAAACACGTTCCAATGCTACGCAACCTTTAAACAGACGTTTCTGCCCCATTCTCCAGTATTTCTTTCAAATGATCTGTCAGTTCTTTGTACTCATCCATGACACCATCATGATGTGACCGGATATAGTCCATATTTCCTTCTTTTGCCGCCGTCTCCAGTGCTTTTGCCTCTCCGGACAAGTGAGCCGCACCAATCGTGAGTGAAGTACTCTTTAATGCATGCACGGTTGTTCTGTAGTTGTCCCAGTCCTCCTCTGCCAAAAAATGCTTTAGCTGTGACGCTTTATCTGCCTGCAAAAATTCCTGCAGCATTTCTATATAGAAATCTTCTTCATTCATGCAGTATATAAGTCCGGTCTTCACATCCAGTCCCTCCAGCTGTTCCAGTCGTTGAAGCGGTTCTGCCCCTTCTCCGCCGGCTTCCGGCTGCTCCATATCCTGCGCATCTTGGCTTTTTTCTATTCCCTGCCCGCCATTTTCACAGACTAGTTCTTCCGGCAGATATTTGAGGATCATCTCCAGCAATTCCGTTTCCCGGATCGGCTTTGTCAGATAATCTGTAAATCCCGCCTCTATGTATTCTTCCTTTGCTCCTACGATGGCATTGGCGGTCAGCATGATAACGGGAGTTTGTGCGTTAGGGTTATCTGCAAGGTCCTTCATGTGTTCCAATGTCTCCAGGCCATCCATCTCCGGCATCATGTGATCCAGAAAGATCATTTGGTATGGTGTTGTCTTTACACATTCCAGACACTCACTGCCACTGACTGCTGTATCAATCTGTATCTTTGTTGCTTTCAAAAGACCTTCCACTACCTTTAGATTCATCGTCACATCATCTACAACAAGGATTTTTGCATCCGGTGCCAGAAATGACAGTTTATCGTCATCTGAAGTACTCAGATATTGCTGATAACGTTTTCCAAAGTCTCCCATCGGCTTGGCATCCGCGATTTTCTGCGGTATTTTGGCAGTAAAGCAAGAGCCTTTTCCATAGGTACTCTCTGCAAAGACCTCACCGCCCATCAGGTTCACCAGATTTTTCGTGAGATTCAGCCCCAGTCCTGTTCCCTCGATATTCCGATTGCGTTTTTCTTCAATCCTCGTAAAGGATTCAAACAGCTTTCCCAGATCTTCTTCCTTGATACCGATGCCCGTATCTCTGACAGTTATGACAAGCAGTATCTGTTCATCCGTTTTTTCTTCGAAATCCAATTCGAATGTAATATTACCCTCTTTTGTATATTTCACTGCATTGGACAAAAAATTGTTGATGATCTGCCTGATCCGTACTTCATCCCCATATAACCAGGAGGGTAGCTTCTCATTGATCTGCATGATAAACGAAACGGGCTTATTCTGCAGTTTTATTTTGGTCAGGTTATAGCAATCATTTAATACGGAAAACAACTGATACCGGATCGTCAGTATTTCCATTTTTCCGGATTCAATTTTGGATATATCCAGAATATCATTAATTATGGAGAGCAAAGACTGCCCGGCACTCTGGATATTTTTTGCGTATTCCCTTAGATTTTCGTCATGACATTCTTTCAATAGCACGCTGTCCATACCCAGAATTCCATTGATCGGTGTACGAATCTCGTGAGACATATTGGCAAGAAACTGACTCTTGGCCTCGTTTGCCCGGACAACCTCCTCCAACATATTTTTTTCTTTCGTCAGGTCATATACAAAGCAGACGATGCAGTATGGATCATCATGAAAATCTCTTGCCAACGAAAAATTCAGTGAACAACTGATGGCTCCATGCACAGACACCAGCTCTGCCACACCTTTGTTATCCCGCAGAATCCCATCCTTGATCCGGCCGGATTCCGCGTCTGTCCCCTGAAACAGCTGCATGAGTTTTTGATTTTCAATCTTTTTAATTCCCAAAAGCTCCTGACCATATGGATTTGCCAAAACAAGCCTGAAGTATTCGTCAAAGATCAATATCGCCGTGTTTGCAGACTCGTAAATATATTGGCTCAGATTTCCTACCGTGATGCTGAATGCATTAAATCTGGTAGCCCAAAACCATGTGATCATATAAGTCAGAAACATTCCGTAAGCCGAGCTTGGAAAAGAGGGCTTGCCCAGCATCGGCAGAATCGTATCCGGAATAATAGAAAACAGAATCGCAATATTGGAGAGTATCGCCGCTCTGACATAATATGACTGACGCTTCGGCTTTTCCTTGTGCACCCAGAGAATGGCCATGGCAATCATCGTTACCACAACAAATGCCAAAAAAATGTTATGTACCATTCTTCCGAAGCTGTTTGTAGAATAATAGCACATTCTTCCGTTCAAGCGCACAAAGGTATGCTGGTCGGGAATGAAAAAGTACAGATCGACCGCGGCAAAAATCCCAAATATCATCGCATAAGCGCGAAACAGCCACTTCGGAAGTTCCACCATATAGGCGATCATCAGGGCTTCTGTCATCATAAATCCTACAACACCCACGAGCCCGACAGCCCGAAATACAGCTGCAGCCTCCCCGGTCTCCGTGAATCCCATAATGCCATAACCGCCACTCCAAAGAGCACCGAAAAAGCCCATCACCAGCATGTAATACCGCAGTGCCCCGGCATTCTTTTCCCGCATGAAATAACTGATTCCACAGCTTGCTATAATTGTGCTGAATACAACAGCAAGACAATTAATAAATATTCCCATTTCATTTCCTCCTCAGGTATCCATTTGATCACACTGTCTTCCTTTGCCCGGCCGAATCATTCACCGTGCCACCCGGAAACGCCATCATCCCTATTAGATCATATCAATATGGCAAGCAACCCTATAGATTACCTGCCATATAAAATAATCAGTATAAAAATGAAATTATTCAAACTCATTATGCCCCAGGTTAAACTTAACTTATTTCAGTTAAGTTCTGGTCGAATATGGGGCATATTTATATATCAATTACACTATTTATTTTGACCTACTGAATGGACGTTGCCAAACTGTTGCCATGAGATTATTATAGTGCGGAAGAGGATGAAGTGCAACCGGAAAATTCATTTACGGTACAATTAACTGGTGGAATCTCCTCAGTTGATACCCTAGAAAACGGAATGGAAACCTCTCCATCAAATATTAACTAGCTTCGAGAATATTTTACACTTCTCTTGTTATACATTACTCATCATCCTTGATTTCCCAGTGTCCGCTAAAACCACGTCCAATATAACTTACATGAATATAAATCCGTATATTGTATATTTCGGTTTTTTGCACCTAGTTTGCACATAATAAAATCAGAGAATTTCTTATAAATTCATCCGCCCCAACTGCTCTTTCGCAAACTTCTCCATCTCATCATGAAGCCGCAGATGTTCCTCCTGCAAGAGGTCCGGATCCGCTTCTAAGATTTCCCGCACCGCATCCGATGCGGCTTTTAACATGTCCGCATCCTGATAGATGTCCGCCAGTTGAAAGGCCAGTTCTCCACTCTGCCGGATTCCGAAAAAGTCGCCCGGCCCCCTCAGCTTCAGGTCCTCGCTGGCAATGAAAAAGCCGTCGTTGGATTGATTCAGGATCTCCAACCGCTTCTGGGCGGTCTTGGTGGATGAGGTGTTTATCATAATGCAGTAGGACTGGGCATCTCCACGCCCCACACGCCCCCGAAGCTGATGCAGCTGCGCCAAGCCGAAGCGATCCGCATTTTCAATCATCATAACGGTGGCATTCGGAACATTTACGCCAACCTCCACCACAGTGGTGGACACCAGCACCTGGATCTCGTTTGCGGCAAACTGCTCCATCACCTGGTTTTTCTTATCATTTTTCATTTTTCCGTGGAGGACGCCCACACGGATATCCTCCGGCAGCTCTGCGGCGATACGCTTCGCGTAATCCGTCACGTTCTCGCCTTCCATGCTCTCGCTTTCCTCCACCAGAGGGCAGATGACGTAGGCCTGATGTCCCAGACGCACCTGTTCTGCAATAAAACTGTAAGCCTTCGGTCGATAGCCGGTATTGACCACACAGTTCTTGATAGGAAGACGTCTTGCAGGGACCTCATCAATCACAGAAATATCCAGATCTCCATAGATAATAATGGCGAGGGTCCGGGGAATCGGGGTTGCGCTCATGACGAGAATATGCGGATGTGTTCCTTTCTCTGCAAACACACCCCTCTGCCTTACTCCGAAGCGGTGCTGCTCGTCCGTAATAACAAGAGCCAGATTGGAATACCACGCCTTTTCCTGTATGAGAGCGTGGGTTCCGATGACCATGGCATTGGGTTCTTCTGCCAGCCGTTCATAGGCGATGCGCTTCTCTTTCGCCGTCATGGAACCGGTCAGAAGCACCACCGGATAGTCCAGTCCAAATTCCTCACACAGCTTGACGTAAGATTCATAATGCTGTCTTGCCAGCACCTCCGTCGGTGCCATGATGGCAGACTGATAGCCGTTGTGCGCCGTCCACGCCATGGCAAGAAACGCCACAATAGTCTTTCCGGAGCCTACATCTCCCTGAATAAGCCGCTGCATCACATAGGCACCGGCCATGTTCTCCTGCACCTCGGCAAGTGCCTTCTTCTGCGCTCCGGTGAGTTCATAGGGAAGCTTCTCAATAAGTCCCTGTACAAACTGCGGGTCCTGATAGGAAAAGGCGTTTGGTTCTCTCTGCTTTTTCTCCCTCTGGTACTGCATTCCCATGATAAACAGGAAAAATTCATCAAACACCAACCGTTTTCTTGCAGTGATCAGCGTATCCATGGAATCCGGAAAATGAATCTGCTTTATGGCATAATTGTATTCACAGAGCTGGTACGCCTGCCGTACCTCCGATGGAAGCGGCTCAGCCAGAAGCGTATCCTCTGTCAGCGCCGCGCGTATGGTCTTGATCATTAAGTTGTTGGTGATGCCGGCGGTCAGACTGTAAACCGGAAGAAACCGCTCCTCCATGGTCTGATACTGCTCGACTTCATAGATCACCGGCTGTTCCATGAGATGACGACCGTTCTTCGTGATTACCTTTCCGTAAAAAACATATTCGTGTCCGGGCTTTAAGCTGTTCTTAATATAAGGCATCCGATACCAGATCAACTGCACTTGCACGCCGGGCATGGAGGCGTCTGTCCCTCTTCCACTTATGTCCAGTACAGTGACCTGCATACGCCTGCCGCTGCGTACCACCGGGGCTTTCTTTACCCGCGCAAGGATGGCGTGCATTCCCTCCGGCAATGTGCTTATGTAGTCAACTGCTTCCATAATCGGATACTGTACATAGGTCCGGGGAAAACGAAGGAGTATATCCCCTACGGTATATACTCCCATTTTTGCAAACGAATCTGCGGTCTTCTCACCAATCCCCTTAATTGTGGTAATTGCTGAATTTAATTGCATATTACTCCACCGAAATCACATAATAGTAAATTGGCTGTCCGCCGTTATTAATCTCTACTTCCACATCCGGATACTTTTCCTCGATGACTGCAGCAATTTCCTCTGCAGCCTCCTCGGACACATCTTCTCCGTAATAGATGCTGACGATAGCGGAATCCTCATCCACCATCTCATCCACCATCTCAAGGGTAGTTGCCTTTAAGTCCTGACCTACGGAAAGAATGGACTTATCGCCGATTCCCATATAATCATTCTGCTTGATGGTCTTGCCATCGATTTCCGTGTCACGGACCGCATAGGTAACCTGTCCGGTCTTCACGTTCTCAATCTCCGCCATCATGGTGTCCTTGTTCTCCTCCACCGAATAGTCCGGAATAAAGTTCACCAACGCAGTAATTCCCTGCGGGATGGTCTTGGTAGGAAGAACAATGATCTCCTTATCCTCCACCAGGGTTGCTGCCTGATTGGCAGCCATAATAATGTTCGTATTGTTCGGAAGGATAAAGATATGGTCTGCATTGACCTTATCGATGGCCTCCAGCATATCCTCCGTGCTGGGGTTCATGGTCTGGCCGCCTTCGATAATATAATCTACGCCAAGCCCGCGGAAAATCTCATTCACACCCTCACCGATGGAAACAGCGATGAAACCACTGTCCTTTCGTGGTTCCTCTGTTTTTGCCGCCTGTTCTTCTTCTTTCTGCCGGGCTGCAACCTTCTCTGCATCCTTAATCAGCTTCTCCTGATGCTCCTCACGCATATTGTCGATCTTGATTCTGCTAAGAGAACCATGGGTCAGCGCCTTCTGAATGGCAAGACCGGGATCGTTGGTATGTACGTGAGTCTTAACGATCTCATCGTCCGCTACCACAACAATGGAGTCACCGATTGATTCCAAAAATGCCTTATATTCCTGCTCATCCTTATCGGAAAGTGGATGATTCAACACAATAATAAACTCGGTACAATAACCGAACTTAATCTCTTCCTCTGTCTGGGCCGAAATCTTGACCACACCGGAACCGGAAGCGGCACCCTCAATCTCGTAATCAATTTCCTTGCCCATCAAAGAATCATAAGCGCCCTTCAACACCTGGACAAGTCCCTGTCCGCCGGAATCTACAACCCCTGCCTGCTTTAAGACAGGAAGCATCTCCGGAGTCTGACTGAGTACATACTCAGCCTCCTTGATCACTTCCTCACAAAAATAAACGATATCCTCGGTCTCCTCAGAAAGCTCCAACGCTCGGTCAGCGGCCCCCTTGGCAACAGTGAGAATGGTTCCCTCCTTCGGCTTCATGACCGCTTTGTAAGCAGTCTCCACAGCCTTCTGGAAGGCATCGCTTAAAATATTGACATCAATCTCCTGATACTCTCCGATCACTTTGCAGAATCCGCGGAACAACTGAGATAAAATAACACCGGAGTTACCTCTTGCACCGCGCAGTGAGCCGGAAGAAATCGCCTTGGCCAGGTCCTTCATTCCCGGATTACTCAAACTGCTTACTTCCTTGGCCGCAGACATAATTGTCATCGACATATTGGTTCCCGTATCACCATCCGGCACAGGGAACACATTCAATTCATTGATCCATTCTTTCTTTGCATCTAAGTTCTTGGCGCCGGCAAGAAACATCTTGGCCAGCTTTTCTGCATTAATACTTGTGATTTCCAATTTATTATCCTCCCTAATCGATCACGCGAACGCCTTCGACGTAGATATTGATCTTACTGATTTTCATTCCGGTAAAGTTCTCAACTTCATACTTTACGGTCTGGATTAGGTTATCGGAAACCGTACTGATGCTAACTCCATACGCTACGATCACATGGAAATCAATCGTTATATGATTCTCATTATCCACAAAAACGCTGATTCCATGTGTCAGATAATCTCTCTTCAAAAGCTTAACCAGACCATCCTTCATATTGACTGCGGCCATGCCGACAATTCCAAAGCAGCCCACAGCAACAGAACCAGCATAGGTTGCAATTACATCTTCATCGATTAGTATCTTACCATATTGGGTATCCATCTGTCCCTTCATAATACTATACCTCCTAGAATACTACTCGTATTATAACCATTTTTTCTTCAAATGTAAATAAATACTACTTTTATTTCAATTTTTTATAATTTTTTCTTGCATTCACATATCGAATCTGATAGAATACTCTTGTTGTGAGCTTGTATAGATCAAGCTTAGTGAAATGCAAGGAGGTGCAATGTCATGGCAAAATGTGCAATTTGTGAAAAGGGCGTACATTACGGAAATAATGTCAGCCATTCTCATAGAAGATCTAATAGAGTATGGAAATCAAACATTAAGCGTGTGAGCTGCAAGGTCAATGGAGTACCACAGAAGTTATATGTTTGTGCTTCCTGCCTCAGATCCGGTAAAGTTGAGAGAGCTTAGTATGTACGATAACCGTCACTTATGTGGCGGTTATTTTTTTAAAAAGGTAACTATTCAGAACCCCTGCGAATAAGAGAATCCGAATCGTCATGCTTGCATGTAAGAGGCTGATTCTCTTATTCGTAAGGTGGCTCGAATGTCACATCAAAAATGTTCCGTCATGCTCCACACTATCTCCGGCAGGAAAATAGCAGATAGCTCAAAAGCAGCGCGCCTGCAATCAGCAGGATTCCAATAATTCCCCCATCGATGATGTACATCAACAGCATTCCCATTCCAAACCAAAACAAGGTGTAGCCCCAGACTCGCCGCATATACATCCCACCAAAAAAGAGCATATATTACTACTAATATATGCTCCAATCTCCAAACTACTACCCAAAATCACAGGAACCTGTATCGCTTATTCCGCATCTTCCTTAGAATCGCTCTCCTGCTCGTCCACCACAATATCCTCAAAGTTCAAATCTTCTTTACTATTCTTGCCGGCGGTAAACTTATTGACAAAATCCGGCACCATATCCAGAATCTTCGTCATGCTGTCCTGGTTCTTGATATTGACAAGCTTGGTCACACCATTCTGGATAACAAGCACTGCACTCGGATTGATCTTGCCTCCCATACCTCCGGCTCCGTTATTCTTCTTCTCCTGAGAAAAGGCCCCAGCCGCTACACCGAAGGATACATCTACAAGAGGAAGAATGATCGTATCACCAATGTGAACCGCATCTCCCACAACCGTCTTCGTTGTAATGAAGCTGTCCATCCCTTTAAACAGAGACTCAACGGTATTGTTAAAACTGTTATCTGACATAGCGTACCTCCAATCTATGATCCACTTCTTAACTTATTATATAATCTTCTGCAATTCTTATCAAGCAAAACAGTCAGCGAACATTTTAATATCTGAAAGAAAAAAATCCGTCCCTTCACATCAAAATCCGCGTCTGCGTAGAATTCATCCGCCGTAAAATCAGGCATAATATTCCAGCGCTGCGTATAACCAATTGGAAAAAGCGCCAGAACCCCCATAAGCTCTCCTGTGGTATCCGGCGATCCGGTGGAATAGGTCAGATTTAATTTCAGTCTTCTGGGCATCATGCATTTCAGCAGACGAAACACCTGATTGCCAATCAGATGAATCGCTTTCTGATTACGTTCATCCGATGCCAGCCGCTGAATACGCGAGACGGTATCTTTAAGCCGTATAAGCTTCTGTTTCCATTGCCTGCACGAATTCTTAATCCGCTCCCAAAATTCCTTACATTTCCGGATAAATCCGAAAGGTTTTTCTGAATCTGATACCGTATCCGTGTCGGAAGAGGTCTGTGCTTTTTCGGAAGAAGCTGCACCGGTTTCACTCGAATGCTCCTGTGCTTCCTCCACAGAAGTATCTGCAAATGCTTCCGCCTCCTGCTTTACATCTTCCGAAACATCTTCTGTCCCCTGATCGGCAAGTTCTTCAATAGTATCTTCAAATTCTTCTGTATTATCAGCTTTCGTCAGATTTTTCTTAATTCCAAAAATACGGACATACATGGATTTCTGCCCCGGAAGCATGTCTACCCCAAACGTGACAAGATGTAAAAGCCAGTTTACACGCAACGTAAGTCTGAGTTCTTTGTGATAGCTTCCGTATCCCCGATAACGTACAGGGACAAACAAAACCAAAAGCAATATCAACAGACCAAGAGCCAGAACCGACAAAAGAAGAAGCCCTATCAGCTTAAGGATCAGAAGTATGACTGTCATGCAGAATTCCTCCGTTCCTCCTTCAGATAGCGCCACACATCCACGCTTCCTGTATTCTGATAGGTCTCATCTACGATATCCCGCACCAGCGCAAGCGCTTCGTCATACCCCTTGGCAAGACCGATAATCTTCACATCTTCCTTGGGATAAGATTTCTGCATCAGATTCCAGGCCGGAATAATATCCAACAGGTTGTCGTGGTTCGACGCAAATGCGATCACATAAACGGAAAGTGTGCCGGCATTATGATTGATGCGCCACTTTATTCGGTTTGCTTTTTTTCCAATGGATTCACTTACGTAAAGCCTACTGTACCACTTCATACATTAACCATCCCAATTTGACATAGCAGCTACTGCAATCACAGGTTCCTAATAATATTTGTGATTTCCCCACAAATTGCTCTTCTTTAAATCCAGATATTCGTTGTACGCTTTCTCAAGAATCTGTTTCTCATTGGCAAATTTCAACAGGTGATAAGCCTCATGGTACTTATAAAACCCCGAATCTACAAAATACTCTTCTCTTTGCGGCTTGCTATAATAACTTTCGCCCATCATCAGATACCAGTGCACTTCTTTCTCTACGGTATCTTCCGGCACGGTAAAGGTATACTGACTTTTGCCAATGTATCGGATGATTGTTGCATTGGCTCCACTCTCTTCTTTCACCTCGCGAATCGCAGTATCCTTGTATTCCTCTCCCTCTTCTACTGTTCCCTTGGGAAGAACCCAGCCCTCGTAACGATTCCTGTAATTCTTATACAAGAGTAAAATCTTACCACGAAAGATTACTACACCGCCACAGCTTGTTGCTTCAATCATTGCAATCCCTCCTGTGTTGTGACATGCATTGCTGCAGATCACCAGCGGTTGATATTTTCTTACCAAGTATATCAGACTATCGATTAAAATACAAGTCAAACACCCGCTTTGCCACAGGTACTGCATAGGAGCTGCCGGAGCTTCCCCCCTCCACGATCACGGCGATAGCAATGTCCTCATAACCTTCCTTGGATGCGTATCCCACAAACCACGCATTGGTTTTATCGGAGGTATCGGACACCTGTGCCGTTCCTGTCTTGCCGCTGGCCGTATAGGACTGGCCGCTCAGTTTGCCGCCGGTTCCATCCGTTACAACCGCACGCATATAGGTCTGAAGAAGCTTTGCTTCATCTGTGCTCAGAAGCTGCCCGTATTCCTCCGGTTCATTGGCGCTCACAACAATTCCGGATACATTCTGCCTTCGATCGATCAGATACGGCTTCATCAGCACACCGTCATTGGCGATCGCACTGGTAACCATCAGCATATGCAACGGTGAAACCATCGTTTTTCCCTGACCGATACCGGTCTCCATCACCATAGCAGAGCTGTCATCGGCGGACAACTGAAAACTGCTTTTTCCGGATTCAAACGCCACCGGAAGATTCCGGTCAAACAGCATATCATCACAAAGCTGGTCAAAACGGTCTGCATCCAGAGAAAGCGCAATATTGGCATAAGAAGCATTGCAGGAATTGGCAAAGGAACTCATAAGATCCTCTTCCCCGTGCTTTTTGTTGGAGGCACAGTGTATCGTCTGGCCATCTACTGAAATCTCGCCAAGACAGGTGAAATCATACTTGTCATAGACATTCGGATTCTCCCTGTAATACTCCAGAGTGGTAAATATTTTAAATACCGACCCCGGTGCATACTTGCCCTGGGTTGCACGGTTGTACAGAACCGTGCTTCCCTCTGCGGTGATAGACTCCCAGTTCTCGGAGACCTTATTGGGATCGAAGTCCGGCTTCGAAACCATCGCAATAATCTTACCTGTCCTGGGTTCCATAATGATCACCGCGCCATCGGAATCCCCCAGCGCCTCATAAGCCCGTTTCTGAATCTCATAATCCAGAGTTGTAACCACCGTATCACCCTGGCTCTTCTCATTCTGCAGATCGTCCGCAATCTGTTTCAGGAAAAATTCATGAGATCTGAGCAGGGAAAAATTTTCCTGCTTCTCAATACCGGCTTTTCCGTTCACAGCATATCCCACTGCATGGGCAAACATTTCATCATAAGGGTACACTCTCGTCTCATTGCCGTCTGCATCCACCTTCGTGGTGGCAAGGACCTGATTATCCGCAGACACAATATCGCCTCGAACCACCTGCTCCGAGAACATATCCTGCAGGGAATTGTAGGAACTGTTGATAAATTCCTCACTTTTATGCACCTGAAAGTACACAAAGTATGCCATCATAGCCAGAAACATGACAAGGAACAGATACATGACCACCAGAAATTCCCGGTTGCGAATGTTTTTTTGCTTTCCGGCTTTCCGCTTTACCGATTCTTTCGTTTCTGCCGCCTCGGTCTCTGCGGCACCGGAGGCAATGTACAGTCCCTGAATGATTCCAAACATAATTAGCGTGGAAAGCAGGGAGCTTCCTCCGTAACTGATCAGAGGAAGTGTAACACCGGTAGACGGAATAAATTTAATTCCGCCGCCGATCATCAGAAATACCTGTAATGCATAAAGGGTTCCAAGACCGACTGCCGTCAGTTTATAGAAGGAATCCTTCAGCTTCATTGCCACATTCATGATCATAAAATAGCAGCTGACGCAGACCATAATGAGAGCCAGCGCAAATACACCGCCCAACTCCTCCGATATGGCAGAAAATATAAAATCCTTGGTCACAACCGGAATTTTTTCCGGCATTCCCTGATTGAGCCCCAGACCGAACCATCCTCCGGTTCCGATCGCGAACAGGGACTGGCAGATCTGATACCCCTGATTGTCTATGACACGCAAAGGATCCGCCCACGCAACCACTCTCGTCCGCACATGGGAAAACGCGAAATATCCCCCTACAGCAGCCACTACCATCGCGAGAACTCCTGCGCCAAAGTATGTAAACCGCTGTGTTGCAACGTAAACCATCACAAGGTAGGTAAAGAAATACAAAAGCGCCCCACCCAGGTCCCTGGACGCCACGAGCATCAGCACAAAGGCAGCCGAGATTACGCTTGTGATACAGACCTGCCTGAAATCATGCTTTTTGTACAGCATGGAAGCAATAAACATAACAAAAATAATTTTGACAAACTCGGACGGCTGCACAGAAATCGGTCCAATGGAGATACTGAGCTTGGCACCGTAACTGGTAGAACCCGCTATGGCCACTACTGCCAGCGCTCCGATTCCCGCCACTGCATACATCCAGGTCAGTTTACGAAACAGCGACATATTAGACAAAATCACCGGAATCAAAAGCGACAGTACGTATCCGGCACACACAAACATAAACTGACGAAACGCCTTTTCAAAGGATAAACGCGTCAGAATGATAAATCCGATTGCAAGAAGCATACACATATTGTTGAGAACCAGTTCCGACGCATGCTTGTAAAACAGATGATAGGATGTAAAAAACATAGCCAAAAGAACGACCTGCATAAGGTAGAAGCCGATCATCCTGAGATCCCCTGTAGTCAGATACAAAATCAGAAAGGCATCAAAATGAATCGCAAATAAAATGCCACGCTGAACGCGATATTTGCGCTGTCCTTTCTCGGCATCCCTGCAGGTGAATACGTGAAAGCATTCATAGGTGTATACCAGAAACAATATAATCATCAGATATTTGGAGGCCTGTACGATTAACTGTACCATTATTCTACTCCTCTGTTATAGTGTCCGTTGGTGTAGGAATCCTGCCACTCCTTCGGATATTCCTTTCTCGCTCCATAAGCGAATTCCTCCAAAAGAGAAAGAACCTTCTTCACCTCTTCTTTGGACTCCTCCGTAAAATCCAGCCGAAAGCTCTGCACTCCATATTTCCGAAGTTCGCCTATTTTGGAAAACAGCAACACCGGAAGCGAATTATAGATCACATTATAGCAGTCACTGCAATAATTTTTCACCGGGAAGGAAACATGATAGCGATCCTGCAGATAGCACACATTGCGCAGTTCCCTCTTAACGGAATCCTGTTCCTTTTTCCGGCAGAACAATCCGCGATCCGACACACTGTTTCTCACGCACTGTGCACTGATCATAAGCGGATAATATCCGTATACGACCATTTCACTGGAAGTGTTATTCCTGTGGGCAATCTCCTTCCGGTTCAACTCCAGCGGAACAGTGTTGCGGCTGACGTGAAGCTGCGAAAATGCGGCTGTCGCATAGTCATTGTAAGTATACATACTGTAATCAAGTATCACGGCTAACGCCGGCAGAACCGTTGTGGTAAATTGCAGTTCTTCATAGGTGCGCACCACGACTCCGTCCAACGGAATCTCAGAAAGTTCCTCTGCCATACGATGGAACCGGTCACTGGTACGGTTGCGGAACACCCGGGGCAACGCAAGACACACTTCCTTCTGTGCTTCCCTGCAGGAAGCCACATCTTCTGCCAAATCTCGGCAGAAATGATTGGAATCATAGGCGGAAGCATCCAGATACACCGTTGTCGTCAAAGGATTCTGCAGGATGACAGGAAGCAGATCACGGCGTTCGATTAAACAGATTACACGCGCGGCTTCCTCCACTGGCGCAACCTGCTCCAACACAGCCTCCTGCGTCTCTCCCGTTCTTCGGAATTCTGATAGAAGCCGTTCCTTCAATTGCTCCAGCGCATCGCGCCGAAGAGCGTTCAATGCTCCGTTTGGGACAAACACTGCCCCTTCCATCTGCACCTCCACGTGATCCATAACAAATGGAGTGTCTCCGGTTTTCTCCATGCGTGCTCTCACCTCGTCACACACAAGAGGTTTGTTTTGCGCGGCCATTACCGGAATCCCCAAAGCTTCCACGCTGATATCCCCGCAGACTACCCGGTACTTTGCCGGTTTCCCGGTAACAAGAGTCACGGTTCCGGTGGCATGTTTTCTTAACTCATGTGTCGTATAAGTATCCGCAATCTCTTTCTGCAGCGTTTCGTTTTGCTTTTCGTAGCTTGGTTTTACGAAAGTCACCATATCTTTGCCGTTGGTTCGGTCGTAATACCCATTGGTAAATCCGCAACGATTGCCCAGATCCAGGATATGCTGCATATCCTCCGGACGGATTATGAGCTTTTCGGTCAAATCCTTCTGATTCAGATATTGATCGATATAGTTTCTATAATAAGATACAACACCGGCAGCGTAAGACAACTGCTTCATTCGTCCCTCAATCTTAAGAGAGTATACACCGGCTTCATGAAGTCTATTCAAATCCCCAATTCCACACATATCCTTGAGGCTCAGGACATAGGAATCCTTCCGGCATTCTTTTCCATCTGCATCCAGCACGGTGTACGGCAGTCTGCATGGTTGTGCACAGCGCCCTCTGTTCCCACTTCTGCCTCCAAGCATGCTGCTGAACAGGCATTGACCGGAATAACTGTAACACAAAGCTCCGTGCACGAACGCCTCCAGTTCCACACCTGTCTCCTCGTGAATACGGCGCATCTCCGCAAGAGACACCTCTCTGGACAGCACAATGCGCTGGGCTCCCAGCTCCTTTAAGAGTCTGGCCCCCTCCACCCCCGTCACCGTCATCTGGGTGCTGGTGTGAATGGGAAGATCCGGAAACGACTGACGGATATACTGCAGAACGCCCAGATCCTGCACGAGAACCGCATCCAATCCCTGCCTGTAGAACGGAAGCAGATACTCATAAAGTCGTCCTAATTCCGTATTTTTCAGTAGCGTATTCACAGTCAGATATACCTTCCGTCCATGCAAATGCGCATAATCAATCGCCTCCAGCAGTTCCTCTTTCGAAAAATTCCGGGCATATGCCCTCGCGCCAAAAAAATCTCCACCGACATATACCGCATCCGCACCGGCGTGAATGACAGCCCGAAAAATATCCAACGAACCCGCCGGTGCCAATAGTTCAAAACCGCTATGCAGTTGTGTTACCTGTTCCTCTTTCATTCGACCATCCTCACTGTCCTTAAGCATCGTTCAAGAATGTATATTCCCCACAAAACAAAAAGGGGACAGCACAAGTGCACTGTCCCAGATATTCTCTCTTTTCTTATACAGTTGTCTTGGCAGGACCCTTCTTACCATCCAACAGCTTATCCTCAAGTGCTGCCTCCAACCGCGCCTTATTCAAAAGGAGCTCCTTGTTCTCCGCTTCCAGTTCCTTCATGGCTGCTTCTGCACTCTCGGTCTTAATCTGGTTGGAAATCAGATCGTGCTTTAAGTCATACAACTCCTTGTCCTTGATCTCGATATCCCGCTCCAGCTTCTCTACCTGGGCTTTGGCCTTAAAATAATCATCCGCAATATTCAATTGAAGCAGCGTTCCCTTCATGTTAAGCGGAATATACCGGTAATCATCCATTGCCTCAAATTCGGCAATCTTATTATTGATGTATGCCGCTACTTTCTGGAGATATTCTTCCCCCTCGTAACCACTCAATGTATATACTTTACCGTCAATTACTACCTCTGCGCTTGTCTTGGCTGACATATCGTATCCTCCAATTTTTCAAACCACTATATGTAGTATTATAACCTTACGGAAGTATATAAGCAAGTACTTTTTATGAAGAACGTATGCGGTCAAAGTGCGTGTAGGCGTAATCGGTCGCTACGCGCCCCTTAGGCGTCCGGTTGATAAAGCCATTTTTCACAAGATACGGTTCATACACATCCTCAATGGTACCGGAATCTTCTCCAATAGATGCCGCCAGTGTGTCCAGTCCCACCGGTCCTCCGTCAAACTTGTCCATAATCGTCAGAAGAATATTGCGATCATTCTGGTCAAGTCCCAGCTTGTCAACCTCCAAAAGATCCAGCGCAAAAGCTGCCACCTCATAGGTGATTATCCCGTCATATTTGACCTGGGCAAAATCCCGGACACGCTTGAGCAGACGATTGGCCAGTCTGGGTGTACCGCGGGATCGTCTTGCCAGTTCGTATGCCCCTTTGTCATCAATTGCCACCTGCAGGATTGCAGCAGACTGTTCAATAATATGTTTCAGTTCATCCACCGTATAATATTCCATATGGCTCACCACGCCGAATCGGTCACGCAATGGTGCCGACAGCATGCCTGCTCTTGTAGTAGCCCCGACCAGCGTGAACTTTGGAAGATTCAGGCGGATGGATCTGGCGGATTCTCCTTTTCCTATCATCACATCGATGGCATAATCCTCCATAGCCGGGTACAGAACCTCCTCCACCTGACGGTTCAACCGGTGAATCTCGTCCACAAAGAGAATATCCCCCTCCGCCAGGTTGTTTAAAATTGCTGCCATCTCCCCCGGCTTGGCAATAGCCGGACCGGAAGTAACTTTGAGATGCGTTCCCATCTCGTTGGCAATTATCCCGGCCAGCGTGGTCTTACCCAGTCCGGGCGGTCCATAGAACAGCACATGATCCAGGGCTTCTCCCCGGGCTTTCGCCGCTTCAATATATACTTTCATATTGTCTTTGATTTTCTCCTGTCCGATATAGTCCGACAAATGCTGCGGACGCAGACTGGATTCCATCTTCAGATCTTCTTCCTGAAGCTGGGTTGAAATGACACGTTTCTCCATACTTTACCTATCCCTTAACATCAAACCAATGACATGTGCTTTAAAGCCGCCTTCAACACAGCTTCCACATCCATCTCCTCGGTAATCGCAACGGCGGATACAGCCTTCATACTCTCTGTAGAAGAATAGCCCAGAGCCGTAAGCGCCAGCACAGCATCATTCTTGACCTGATTCGCCCCGGATGCGTTCTGTTTCAGCGCCACATGTTCCGACTTCTTCTCGAAGGCATCCTCCAGCGACAACTTATCCTTCAGCTCAAGGATGACTCTTTGGGCCGTCTTGGCACCGATTCCCGGCGCTTTGGCAATGGCCTTTGCGTCCCCTGACAGCACTGCAAACCGCAGGTCATCCGCTTCCAGCGTAGATAAAATTGCAAGCCCTCCCTTGGGGCCGATTCCACTAACCGTGATAAGAAGCTTAAAAAGCTCCAGATCATCCTTTGTGAGGAACCCGTATAGAATCATGACATCCTCCCGCAGATGCAGATACGTATATACCTTCAGTTCCTCCCCGATTCCCGGCAAATACTCGAAGGTCTTCCCCGGAATAAATATCCGGTATCCGATCCCTCCGGCCTCAATTACAATGAAATCAACCGTAACTTCCGTAAGCTCACCTTTCACATATGCGTACATACTCTTCCCTCTCGTTCACCCATTCAAAACAAAGGCGTTTCATCTGAGCTTATTTTAGCAAACATTTGTTCTATTTTCAAGCCTTAATATTATTTCCTGCGAAACAATTCCAATCACCAGCCCAGTGAGAAGCCCCGCCAATATAAGCACCGGAATATAGTAGAAAATGTGATAGTTTTCCACAACGACAGAAGCCAGCAAAAGCTGCCCCACATTGTGGCTGATTCCCCCGGCCACGCTGACCGATATACAATGCAATTTGCCGCTTCGCTTTAACAGCCACATGACAAGAAAGCTTAAGAAACCTCCGGACAGAGAATACAGAATACTAAAAGGGTTTCCAAACATAAATCCCGCCAGAAGAATACGAAGCACCGAAACTAGAAACGCATCCTTCGCATTCATGGTATACAGAACAAGAAGTACCACCAGATTGGCAAGCCCCAGCTTAATGCCCGGCACGCCAAACTGGATTGGGATCAGGGTCTCAATATAGCTGCAGATCAATGCGACTGCAACATACAATCCCATCTGCGCCACCCAGCGGCCACTGACAGAACGCTTTCGACCCGCTGCCGATTTTTCCGACTTCAATTTTTGGGGATTCGATTTTTCCGCATCATGTTTCTCATTCTTCATCACTGCTTATCTCTTTCCTACTGTGCAAATCCGTCCAGACCGTTTTCCTGTTCCGCCTCGACGGTTACCACAACTCTGTTGGGCAGACACACCAGATTCTCCCCCGCATATGCGATTGCCTTCTGATGAACACAGAGCTTATCCGGGCAGTCTGCCTCCGCCATATCTGCTTTTCCTTCTGCGATTACCAGTACGTTGGTCACCTGTCCCTTCGCATCGGTAATTTCCACCGTCTGATCTTCCTTAAGACAATAACGGCCGTATTCCTCCCCATCGCAGGTCACAATAACCCAGCCGCTTCCCTTCTCCCTGTGCAGAGAAAAAGCGAAGAGTACTGCGATGCCCACCATCAACAGTACTCCGATAAATATCATATCATTCTTTCCGATTCGCTTCACAACCTGTTTCATGATAGAACTCTTCTCCATGGATCTTAAGCGCAACGAATGTTCCTTTATGAAACAATCTCGCCCAGATAATAGAATCCCTTGCACTCCGTGAGCCGCACCTGATACAAATTACCGATCATGCTGCAGTCTCCCGGGAAATGCACAATGGAATTGTTGGAAAGACGCCCGGTAATCAGCCGCTTGTCCTGTTCGTTTTCTTCCTCCGCCAGCACTTCCTGAACCGTTCCGGTGAGTGCCATCGCCTTCTTTGTACTGATGGCCTGCACTTCCTTAAGCAGCATGTCAAAATGCTCCTTGACCTCCTTCGGGTCGCACTGATTCTCCATGGCGGCAGCCGGCGTTCCGGTACGCTTGGAATAGATGAAGGTAAACGCACTGTCGTATTCTACCTGCTTCACCACATCCAGTGTTTCCATGAAGTCCTCCTCGGTCTCCCCCGGAAATCCCACGATAATATCCGTGGTAAGCGCAATGTCAGGAATTGCTTCCCGCAGCTTTTTCACAATCGTAAGATACTGCTCTTTGTCGTAATGCCGGTTCATCAGCTTGAGAAGTCTCGAGCTTCCCGATTGCAACGGCAGATGCATATGCTTGCAGACCTTATCGCATTCCTTCATGGCAAGAATCAGATCATCCGACAGATCCTTCGGATGCGAAGTCATAAACCGGATGCGCTTCAATCCATCAATTTCATTGACCATGCGCAACAGTTCCGCAAAGGTAACGGGATGTTCCAGATTCTTCCCGTAAGAATTCACATTCTGTCCCAGCAGCATGATCTCACACACGCCATCTGCCACCAGGCCTTTTATCTCGCGGATAATATCCTGCGGCTCGCGGCTGCGCTCCCTGCCACGCACATAGGGCACAATACAGTAGCTGCAGAAATTATTGCAGCCGAACATAATGTTGACACCGGATTTGAAAGAAAACTTCCGTTTGACCGGCAGTTCCTCAACAATTTTATCGGTATCCTTCCATATATCAACGATCATTCCATCCGAGGTCAGACTCCGATATAACAGCTCCGCAAATTTGTAAATGTTATGTGTTCCGAAGATCAGGTTGACAAAGCGGTAGGATTTCTGAAGCTTTGCCACAACCCCTTCCTCCTGCATCATACATCCGCACAATGCGATCATCATATCCGGATTCTTTTTCTTGTAGGTTGACAGATATCCCAGTCGGCCATACACCTTGTTGTTAGCATTTTCCCGTACGGTGCAGGTATTGTAGATGACGAAATCCGCATGTTCATCCTCGGTCTCCACATACCCTACATCCGTAAGAATTCCCACAAGCTTTTCCGAATCTCTCGCATTCATCTGACAGCCGAAGGTCTTCACGCAGCAGGTCAGCCTGCGTCCTTTCTCCTCTTCTTTCGCCTTTACGATCTGCCGGACTTTGTCCATGTATTCGTACTGAAGCTTCTTTTCCTCTTCTCCTGTCAGTATCTGTTGTTCCAAATCTCTCATTATGGTCGTACCTGTCCCGTTCCGTAGATAATATATTTATAGCTGGTCAATGCCTCAAGTCCCATGGGACCTCTGGCATGTAATTTCTGTGTACTGATTCCGATTTCAGCTCCGAAACCAAACTCATTGCCATCGGAAAAACGCGTAGACGCATTGACATAGACACATGCAGAATCCACCTCTTCCAGAAATTTCTGCGCAATGTCATAATCCTTTGTAATGATTGCCTCCGAGTGGGAAGTATTGTAGCGATTGATATGCGCAATGGCTTCCTCAAGAGAATCCACAATCTTAACCGAAAGAATATAATCCAGATATTCCTTTCCCCAGTCTTCGTCCGTTGCAGATGCCACAAACTCCTTGTCTGCTCCAAGGCATTCTACCGCGCAGTTATCCCCCCTCATCTCCACAGAGAACTCCTTAAGAGCCTCATATAACTTTGGCAAAAACTCCTTTGCAATACTTCTGTGTACCACAATGGATTCACAGGCATTGCAGACACCGATTCTCTGGGTCTTGGCATTCTTTATGATATTGACAGCCATATCCTGGTCTGCAAACTCATCCACATAGATATGACAATTACCGGTTCCTGTCTCAATAACCGGAATCGTTGCATTCTCCACCACACTTTGAATCAGCCCGCTTCCGCCTCTCGGAATAAGCAGATCCACATATTTCTTCATTTTCATAAACTGATTGGTGGTTTCCCGATCCGTCGATTCAATCAGAGAGAGGGCTCCCTCCGGAATCCCTTTCTCATCCAATGCCTCCTGCATGGCGCGAACTATCGCGGTATTGGAGTTGATGGCATCACTACCGCCCTTTAAAATCGCACAATTGCCGGACTTAAAGCACAACCCGAAAGCATCTGCCGTAACGTTAGGCCGCGCCTCGAAAATAATTCCGATGACACCGATCGGAACGCGACGCTTTCCGATAATGAGACCGTTCGGACGTTTTATCATGGACATAACTTCCCCGATGGGATCATCCAGCTTCGCAATTTGTCTGAGACCATCTGCCATTCCCAAAAGCCGCTCATGATTCAATTTCAATCGATCCTGAAGTCCCTGTGGCATAGACTTGCTTCTGGCGCGTTCCATATCCAGCTCATTTGCTTTTAAGATTTCCTCTTCATTTGCTAAAATAGCATCTGCAGCAGCTCTTAAGGTCTCGTTTTTCAGATCTGTATCCAGCATTCCGACTTTGATTCTCGCTTCATGCGCCTGTCTGCATAATTCTTCTAACTTCATTTCCATGCACCCTTTCCCTAAATCTCTTATTCCTAACATTCGCTTCTACAAAATCTTCCCTGTTTGGAGCCCAATCCGTTTCACATCTGTACACACAGAATGCTTTCCGATTCCGTCATAATCCTGTACATCGGGTAGTCATGTTCATCCGCACAGATTTGTTCTGTCAGCTGCTCATCAAAGCACACTCCAATGGGCACCAGCGATGGATGAACAGCAAGATACCGGTCATAAAAGCCCTTGCCATAACCAAGTCTTGCCCCTTTGCGAGAAAAAGCAACCCCCGGCACAAGAACCGGCGTTTTCTCACTTCTGCCTTCTGTCCATGCTTCCCCTGCTATGGGCATATCTTCATTGTTAGGATCCGCATCCTCCTTCAGACGTGGCTCCATAACCGAAAAGCTTCCCCTTATCAGCTGACTCATGGAATCAATTCGGTAAAACTCCATCTTCTCTCCAAAGACTCTCGGGAAAAACAACACTTTCCCATCCTTCCAGGCGCTGCGACAGAATGAAGTAAGGTCAACTTCACTTCGGATTGCGGAATAGACAAGGATTTCCTCCTGTTCCTTATACCATTCCATATCAGCAAGCCGTTCTGCAATGCCCACACTTTTCAGACAACGCACCTCCGCAGGAAGCGCATCACGCTTTCCCATCATGAACCTACGAAGTTGGTCTTTGTCCATGACTTGCGTTCCCATACTTTTCTCCCAGATTCTCTACAGAACCATCCTCGTTTACCATGTCGATATTATTCAACTGCGCGCGTAGATTGCCTCTCACAGCGGCGACGAACTCCTTGCGCAGAAGATCCTGTTCCTTCTTCTCTGCGTCTGTCAGCCCCTCTGCCTTCGACTTGCGGTATAACGCGTTAATGCGCGCAATCTTTTCATCCGTCATATTACTCTCCCTAACGACCTCTTATTTCCACAGAACACCTGGACTACCCGATGGTTTCCATCACATATGCCGCCAGATTGAAATTGGAGTTCTCCTTGGCCGTAAACAGTGTTCCGACATACTCTCCATCCATAATATCGGCGATCACATGTACGTCTGCCCCATTGGCAATGATCATGTCCGCACCGGACAATGTTGCAATCCTTGCAGCTGCAAGCTTGGTCGCCATCCCACCGGTTCCCACATTACTTCCGGACGAAGCCTTGGCCATTCCGTAAATACTTTCATCAATCTCGGAAACTTCCCTGATTAGCTGGGCATCGGGATTACGGTTTGGATCATCGGTATACAGTCCGTCAATATCCGACAGAAGAATCAAAAGATCTGCTCCCACCAGAGAAGCCACAAGGGCTGACAAAGTATCATTATCGCCAAACTGCATCTCATATGTACTGACCGTATCATTTTCATTTACAACCGGAATCACACCAAGTCCAAACAGTTCCTCGAACGTGTTCCTTGCATTCTCTCTGGACACCGGATTCGCCATAGTGTTCTTCGTCAGAAGGATCTGTCCTGCAGTGTGATTGTACTCTGCAAAAAGCTTCTGGTACGTCATCATCAGCCGACCTTGTCCAACAGCCGCACAGGCCTGTTTCAATGAAATCTCCTTAGGCCGCTCCTCAATTCCCATGGCGGCTCTTCCCACCGCAATGGCTCCGGAACTCACCAGACACACATCCATTCCCCGATTGCGAAGATCGCATATTGTCCGAACCAGACGCTCTAGCTTGCCAAGATTCTGTCTTCCGGTCTCCGGATGTGTAATTGAGGATGAACCAATCTTGATCACAATTCGTTTGTATTTTTTATCCCTTATCATTGTATATATCTTCCTTATCTCATGCTTATTTACGCATCTTTTTATACTGTATCATATAATTCATAAAAATACAAAAAACAATTTGCTATTTCTATAAAAATCATGCAAAAATAAGGAAAATTTAATAAATCGCGGCTTGTCCGCCTCTGGAATATGTTGTATATTATGCGTTGGGAAAAGAATATCATTCCAAGGTGTATAAAGAAACAATGATAAAATTCAGAAAGGAATCAGAACTCTCTTATGCAGTTTTTCGATAGAAATATTCCAAAATGGATTGCCGCTTTACTTGCCTGTTGTCTTCTTGTCAGTCTGTGTTCCTGCGGCTCCGGGCAACAAAAAGTATCCCGCTCCGGTTTTTACTTTGACACCATCATCACAATCACATTGTATGGGACCTCCAATGAAGGCTACATCGATCAATGTTTTGAATTGGCAAAAGAATATGAACGCAAATTTTCCAACACGATTGAAACCAGCGAGATTTCCAAAATCAATCAGAATGCCGGAAAATTTGTTGAAGTAAGCCCCGAAACCATAGAATTAATCAAAGCCGGTATTTCATATGGGGAACTCAGCGACGGAAGCTTTGATATTACCATCGGCAATCTGTCCGACCTGTGGAATTTCTCTGAAATCGCAGCCAATCTGGAAAGCGAAGACAATGAAGCAGATGCCTCCGTTGTCCCCGACAAGGATACCATTTTAAAAACCGTCACTCACGTGGATTACACCACAATTGAGATCGATGGAAACAAGGTTCGCCTTAACGACCGCAAATCCAAGCTGGATCTCGGGGGAATTGCCAAAGGCTATATTGCAGACCGCATGCGGGATTACCTGAATGAGCAGCAGGTCACATCTGGAATCATCAACTTAGGGGGCAACGTTCTGACCATTGGTCCCAAAGCAGACGGTTCCAATTATAACGTCGGCATTCAAAAGCCTTTTGCCCCTACCGGAACCAGCATCGGCACTATTTCCGTGAAAGATGCGTCCATCGTTTCCTCGGGAATATATGAACGCTATTACCGGGTGAATGATAAGCTGTACCATCACATTTTAGATACCAGTACCGGATATCCCATCGAAAATGACCTGTATCAGGTTACTATAATAAACAACTGTTCTATGGATGGTGATGCTCTGAGCACCACCTGCTTTGCGCTCGGTCTGACGGACGGCATGGCCTTGGTAGAGTCATTAGACGGTGTGGAGGCCGTCTTTGTGACAAACGACGAGGCAATTCACTGCAGCAGTGGAATCGGTGATAGCATTACATTTCAGGCAGAATAAGAAAGGGTGAGTATTTCCCAAAGGAAATACTCACCCTTTCTGCATCTAATTGTCATTTTAAAGTTGGAAAAATCATCCCATTTTATTTTCACAGAAATTATCGCAAAAGCTTCAAGCACCCTCGCAAGCATCGAAATGTCACCTCGGTCACCTCTCCGCAATACTCGCCATCCGCGTGTAGTACCATTGGCTTGCTGATACGGAGTACAAACTCGCAGGAATTCACAATGGAAAATCCTTTGATTCTTTCATGCTTTGCCGCGATCAAAAGTGGCAGACAGAAAAATGTCTTCCACTTTGGAATCCCGGACGCACTGCTCAAAGATAACAAACCGTCTGTCGGGACCGCATGGGGTGCCATCGGCACGCCTCCGCCCTCCGCCCGCAGATTCATAGCTGCGGCAAAGATTACTTTTTCCATCTCACACTTACAGGTCGATTCCTGTTCACCTTCTCTGTATGAAAGTGTGATATTCGCCGTATCCATGGTAAAAAGGGACTGTATCGTGTGGAATACATAGGTCAGCTTTCCAAGATGGAACTTGTTCAGGAATCGTTTCAGACCGGAATCCAATGCCTTTTTGCAGACAAGCGCATCCAATCCCACTCCAGCACTGATTCCGAAGATTCTGGGCTTATCGCATCCGTCCCAGGAAACCTGTCCGAGATCCAGACAGGGAACTGGTATTCCCTCTTCTTCCCGTTTCATGCACTCCAAAATCTTCTCCAAAGCATCCAAGGGCTTCTTGGGTATCCACAAGCTTCTTCCAAAGTCATTGCCGGATCCCGTTGGCATCACGCCAAGACGCACCTTCTCAAAATCGACAATTCCGTTCAATACTTCATTGATGGTGCCATCTCCGCCAAGCACAGCAATATACACCGCCTCATCCGCCAGAAGGGAAAGTTCTCTGGCAATCTGGGTTGCATGCCCCTCGCGGAGCGTGCGATATGCTTTAAAGTCAATCTCACGCTCCTTTAGTATTCCTTTCAATTCACGCCAAAGCTTTCTTGTCTTGCCGCTTCGGGCACTCACATTAAAGATGATATGTAATGTTTTCATATGTACCTATATGCAATTACTTACAGAATGATTTTCTTTGGACACTTTTCTGCACAGATGCCACAGCCGGTACATTTCTCCTGATCGATATACGCAATATTATTCTCCACATGGATTGCATCGGATGGACAATTCTTTTCGCACAGATGACATGCAATACAGCCAACGGAGCAGGCGTTCATGACATCCTTTCCCTTATCTCTGGAATTG
The DNA here is from genome assembly GCA_945868435.1 of uncultured Lachnospiraceae bacterium. Classification (GTDB taxonomy): domain Bacteria; phylum Bacillota; class Clostridia; order Lachnospirales; family Lachnospiraceae; genus Roseburia. The sequence goes on along the minus strand of CAMBLG010000011.1, from coordinate 44,388 downwards.
CACTGCACCAGATGCATTGCCTCATACGGAACAAGCTCAATCAGGTTCTTCGGGCATGCAGCCACACATTTTCCACAGGCTTTACACTTTTTCTCATCAACCTTTGCAATACCATCCACGATATGAATAGCATCAAACGGACAAGCCTTTACACAGGTTCCGTAACCAAGACATCCATAATTACAGGACTTTGGCCCGCCATTGGGCACGAACGCCATAGCGGCGCAATCTTCAATTCCGGTATAATCATAATCCTTCTTCGCCTTTTCACAGGTTCCTGCACATTTTACAAAGGCAACCTTCTTGCTTCCTGCCTCTGCTGTCACACCCATGATCTCACCGACCTTGGCAGCTACCGGATCTCCTCCGACCGGACACTGGCCTACCGGAGCCTCTCCCTTGGCAATTGCTGAGGCCAGACCACTACAGCCTGCATAACCACAACCGCCACAGTTATTGCCTGGAAGGACGCCAAGAATTGCCTCCTCCCGGGGATCCACTTCAACCTTGAACTTCTCTCCGGAGATTCCGAGGAAAAATCCAAGAATAATTCCAACGCAGCCCACTACCAGTGCTGCGACGATAATTGCTACAATATTCATAAGTCATTTCCTCCTAAATCATTCCCGAGAAGCCCATGAACGCAATGGACATCAGACATGCGGTAAGCAGAACGATTGCCGTACCCTGAAATGGTTTTGGAATGTCATTGTATTCAATTTTCTCACGGATTCCGGCCATCAGTACGATTGCAATAAAGAAGCCAACCGCAGTGGCAAAGCCATATACAACACTCTCTAACAGGTTATATTCATAGGTTACACAGTTGAGGGCAACCCCCAGCACTGCACAGTTGGTGGTGATCAGTGGCAGATATACACCAAGTGACTGATACAGTGGCGGCATCTGCTTTTTCAAGAACATCTCCACAAACTGAACCAGCGCAGCGATAACCAGAATGAATACAATTGTCTGCAGATATGTCAGATCAATGCCCTTGGCCAAAAGAGCCGGATTGGCAAGGATAAATTTGTAAATCAGCCCTGTCACAAAGGATGCCACAGTAATTACGAAGATAACGGCGCCACCCATACCTGCGGCGGTTTTTGTGTTCTTAGATACACCCAGGAAAGGACAGATTCCGAGGAACTGGCTCAGAACAACGTTGTTTACAATCGCAGAACCGACTGCGATCAGCAATAATGATGCTAATGTACTCATGTTTTCTCTCCCTCCTTACTTTGCCGCTGTATCTGCTGATTTGGTTTCTACCTGGCTTTTTCCCGTACACATTGCAGACTGACCGCAGTGTGCACAATCTCCGGACAGACATCCTGCAGGCTCAGCCAGCGGTGTTCCTCTCTCTTCCATCTTCTTGCGGATAATATTCATACCCGCTACCAAAAAGCCCAGCACTAAAAAGGCTCCCGGTGCCATAATGAAGATGGTGATCGGTGTAAATCCTTCGATTGCAGATAAAAATGGCAAATTAAAGAAAGTTCCGGCACCTAAGATCTCACGGATCAGACCAATCAGTGTAAGTCCAACCGTAAATCCAAGTCCCATACCAATCCCATCGAAAACAGATTCGATTGGGCCATTCTTAGATGCGTAGCTCTCTGCACGACCCAGGATAATACAGTTTACAACGATAAGCGGAATATACACACCCAATGCCTTGGACAAATCCTGCATATACGCCTGCATCAAAAGCTGTACAACTGTAACCAGTGAAGCAACAATTACGATGTAAGCCGGAATACGCACGCCGTTCGGAATAATCTTACGGAATAACGAAATCAGCAGGTTGGAACAGATGAGAACCACCATCGTCGACAATCCCATACCCAGACCGTTGATGGCTGAAGATGTAACCGCAAGTGTCGGACACATTCCCAGCATCAAGACAAATGTAGGATTCTCCTTGATCACACCGTTATATAAACGCTCTACATATTTATTCATTACTGTCCACCTCCCAGAGCATTCTCAAAATAATAGATTGCAGCATTACAACCGTTGGCCATAGCTTTGGAGGTAATGGTAGAACCGGTAATCGCCTCAATCTCATTGTCGGCAGACGGTGTCTGCTTTACAACAACGAACTCGGACACCTTCTTATTGGCGAACTGGGTGTAGAATTCCTCTTCCTGTGCCTTCATACCAAGTCCCGGAGTTTCTGAAATATCAGTAATGGAATATCCGTTCACCGTTCCGTCATTGGTAATGCCAACGGAAAAGGTGATGCTGGACTGGCTGGCATCCTTAGCTGTAACAGTAATCACATAACCCAGGGCATTGCCATTTGCATCCAGTGCTTCCACTACTGCGTCAATCGTATCGGAATAACCGGCATCCGATACAAGAGCGTTGGCCGCATCCTTGTCATAATCTACTTCATTAAAATCATCTGCATCCACAAAAACTGCCTGATATGCAGCCTTCGTCGCCTCTTCATTTGCCTTTGCGATTGGGTCTTTGGTAATGCCGTACACAAAACCGAGAATCAGGCCCAGCGCCAATGTAAAAGCGGTCAGGATCAAAGCGTCATGTACAATTCGTTTATTCATTCTTCTTTGCCTCCTTTACCTTAACTACTCCAAACGCATTGGGAACCGTAATTTTCTCAATAAGCGGAACAAGCAGGTTGCTCAGGATGATTGCAAAGGATACACCTTCTGCATTGGCACCGAAGCAACGGAACAGGCCCGTCAAGATACCGCAGCAGATTCCAAACAAAATCTGTCCGCGGGGTGTAATCGGAGAGGTCACGTAATCGGTTGCCATGAAAAAGGCACCTAACATAAGACCGCCTCCACAGAGTTCTGCAACAACATAAGTGATATCAAAACGCTCTGCGCCAAAGAGGAATACGAAAATTGCAAACGTAATAATATATGACGCAGGAATGCGCAGATTGATCACGCCACAGAGGATCAAAATAATTGCTCCGATCAAGATTGCAATAACGGAAGTCTCACCAATGGTACCGGCAATCTTACCGGTCAGCATATCCATGACATTGACGGAGGATAATCCCTCATTCCGGATCAACGCAAGGGGTGTTGCTCCTGTATAAACGTCCACACCATTCTTTGTAACGTTAAAGTTGGTCATATCCGCCGCAAACGCAATCAGCAGGAAACAGCGCCCCCCCAAAGCCGGGTTCATGAAGTTCTGACCAAGTCCGCCAAACATCATCTTGACGATCACAATGGCAAACACCGCACCGATGACTGCTTCCCACCATGGAAGACTCACCGGAAAATTCAGTGCAAGTAAAAGTCCTGTAACCACTGCACTCAAATCACCGATAGTATTCTTTTTATGTACGATCTTGTCAAAAATCCACTCGGAAGCCACACAGCTTGCAATGGTAATCAAGATCAAAAACAATGCTCTGATACCAAAGTTATAAATACCAAACAGGCTGGCCGGAAGCAATGCGATGATCACATACAGCATAACCCTGCTGGTGGAATCTTTGGCACGCACATGTGGTGCGGATGAAACCTGATAATTTTCACTCACAACAATCCACCTCTTTCTCTTATTTTTGTTTTCTCTTTTCAGCTAATACTAATTTCTTCATCGTCTTGACAGACTGTGCAACCTGTCGTCTGGAAGGACATACATAGGTACAGCTTCCACACTCAATACACTCTAAACCATGCCATGCCTCAAATGCTTCCATCCGTCCGTTGTTGCCGAATTTGGCAAGACGGGAAGGAATCAGATTCTCCGGGCACGCCTCAACACAGCGCCCGCAATTGATACATGCAAGCGGCTCACCCATCTGAGCAACCGCGTCCTTCGTCATGCACAAAATCGATGAAGAAGTCTTTGTTGTGGGAATATCCAGGCTAAACATTGCAAATCCCATCATCGGTCCGCCGGATATGATTTTCTCCGGTTCCGTCTTAAATCCACCGGCAGCATCGATCAACTGCTGATACGGAGTTCCCATGCTGTAAAGGAAGTTGGACGGATTGACAATCGCATCACCTGTCACGGTAGAAACACGCTTCATCACCGGAATTCCGTTCTTAACCGCATTATATACGGCAATGATTGTCTCCACATTATCTACGATACAGCCTGCGTCTGCCGGAAGCATCTTCGAATTAATGGCTCTTCCGGTGCATGCATAGATCAGCTGACGCTCACCACCCTGCGGGTACTTGGTCATCAGTTCGCATACTTCAATGCGAGCTTCATCCTTCGTGAGTTCCTTCAGCTTTGCAATACAATCCGGCTTGTTGTTCTCGATTCCCAAAACGCCCTTTGCATTGGGGAAAAGCTGCAAGATAATCTTCATGCCTTCGATGAGTTCTTCTGCATTCTCCAACATTCTGCGATAATCAGCGGTCAGATATGGCTCACATTCCGCACAGTTGGCAATAATATATTCAATTTTGTCCGGCTCCTTAGGAGACAGCTTCACATGTGTCGGAAATCCGGCTCCGCCCATGCCGACAACGCCGGCTTCTTTCACCTTACCAATAATTTCTTCCCTGGAGAGGGAGGTTACATCTTCCACCGCGGAATATTCTACTTCCGTAAACTGATCATCGCTCTCGATCACAATGGAATTGACCATGTCCCCCACTGCAACGCGCCGTGGTTCAATCTTGGTAACCGTTCCGGATACGGAAGAATAGATTGGCGAAGATACAAAGCCACCGGCTTCTGCAATCTTCTGACCCTTTAACACCGTATCACCTACAGCGACGATCGGAGTTGCTGGTGCTCCAATATGCTGAGACATCGGGAATACCAGTTCACCCTTGGGTAGAACTTCTTTGATTGGCGAATCCTTGGCAAGTTCTTTGCCCTCAAACGGATGAACGCCGCCTTTAAATGTTTTCAAACCCATTCTTGTGCCCTCTTTCTTGTTTTTTTTGGCAAAATAATATATATTTCGACCCTATAATGATATAATTATAGCACTTATTAACGAAATAGAAACGCTTATTTTTGTATTTTTTTCGGTAATTTTGTATTTTTTTTCGTACCAGATAGAAATCTATGATATAATCGCCTTAAGGAGGAGACCACAATGAAAACTACCCACAAGGAAGAACTCTATATACGTCAGGATGCCCTTACCGATCAACTTTTCGATGAGCGTTCCATCTTCTTCGATATTGAGACAACCGGTTTTTCCCCGGCCAGTTCCTCCGTTTATATGATCGGCTGTGCCAGAAGATCCGGAAAATACGTTTGCATCGATCAGTTCTTTGCAGAAAATCCGTCCGAAGAGCGGCTGATTCTCACGGCCTTTCTTGAACTGTTAAAAGCATACGATACCATTATCTCCTTTAACGGAGTCGGCTTTGACATTCCGTTTTTAAAGGCCAAATGCGATCAGTATCAACTTGCGGAAAACTTTCGGGATTTCCACTACCTGGACATCTTTAAATCGGTTTCCGAGCTCAAATTTTTATTAAAGCTTCCGAATTACAAGCAAAAAACCATCGAAAGTTTTCTTAAGCTTCCACGGGAAGACAAGGCCTCCGGAGGAGAACTTATCAATGTGTATCACGAGTATGTAAAAAATCCCACGGAAGAAGGATATCATCTGCTTCATCTGCATAATTACGAAGATGTCATCGGTATGATGGATCTGCTTCCGATGCTCTCATATATTGAGATCTTTAATGGTGCTTTTTCCATTTTGTCCACAAGAATTGACCAGTATCACAGTTACGATGGAAACACCGGCGAAGAACTGATCATAACCATGCAGAATGACTACCCGGTTCCCCGGCGGATTTCCCATAAATTAGGCGATTTTTACCTGATGATCAGTCCGTCCCGCACCTCGATCCGCGTCCCGATCTACCGGGGAGAGCTGCGATATTTCTATTCGAATTACAAGGATTACTACTATCTTCCCAAGGAAGATATGGCAGTCCACAAAAGTGTTGCCTCCTTCGTAGATAAGGATTATCGGGAGACAGCCCGCGCCAGCAACTGCTACAACAGAAGAACCGGTTCTTATCTTCCACAATACGAAAGCATCATGCAGCCGGAATTTCGGAAGGAATACAAGGATAAAATCACTTACTTTGAGTTGACGGAGGATTTTTGTTCTTCCGACGTTATGCTCAGGCGTTATGTGGATCATATATTGAAATATATGTTTGAAACCAAGCGTTAAAACCTAATAATTTGCAAAATAAAAGCGTAAGCCTGACTGGAATCAAAGTTCCTCAAGCTTACGCCTTTTTTTATTCGGTTTGGTAACTATTCAGAACCCATCCTCATACATTCGCAAAACCGCACGACGATTCTGATTATCGAATTCTAAGGAGTTCTGAATAGTTACTCGGTTTTTTCAAAATAAAAGCTGCTCATTCTGGAAAATCCGATATCTTTATAATTCGTTATCTGTTCCGTGCTGCCGATAAACAATACACCATGCGGTTTCAGGGACTGAAAGAAATTCTTGTAAATCATGTCCTTTGCATCATCCGTAAAATAAATAACCACATTACGGCAGAGAATCAGGTCAAAATCCTTTGGATATACATCTTTCAATAGATTGTGCTCCTTAAAGGTAACACAGTGCTTAATTTCATTGGAAATCTGAAAAGATGACCCCACCTGTGTAAAGTATTTCTTCTTCAGGTCATCCGGAACGGCGGCAATACTTTTCTCACTGTATAATCCAACCTGCGCATGCTCAATCACTTTCTTATCGATATCCGTCGCAAGAATCCGGATATTTGCAAGAGGAACATGACGGGAAAAAGCCATGGCAAGCGAATATGGTTCATCACCGGTTGAGCAGGCAGCACTCCAGATTTTTAAGCTCTTGCCCTGCTCTTTGATCAGCTTTGGAATTACGGTCTCATCCATCAGCTTCCATTGATCCGGATTTCGATAAAATTCTGACACATTGATGGTCAGAAAATTCACAAACTGCTCGAACTTTTCTGCATCGTTGCGAAGCATCTTCGTATATTCCTCATAGCTCTTGCATCCATTCTTTGTTGCCAGTGTATCAATCCGGCGGCGCATCTGCTTCTCTTTATAATAGTTCAAGTCTATTTTAGTGAGTGCCAATACATCCTTTTTAAACCCTTCATAATTATCAAACATATACGCTTCTCCTCCTAAGATATCGCGTTCTCATAGTAAATTAGTCCTATATACAACGGTATAAATGAAGGAGCTGCCAGATTGACAGCTCCTTTTGACATATGATTACGCTTCTGTCTCAGTCGCTACTTCTTCTGTTACTTCCTCGGATGGCTCCTCTTCCTTTGCAGGTGCCTCTGTGAGTGCCTTGATACTCAGACTGATTTTCTTGTCTTCTTCGTTGAAATCAACAATCTTGGCCTCAACCTCCTGACCAATCTTAAGCACATCAGCAGGCTTCTCAACATGATCGTGAGAGATCTGCGAAACGTGAAGTAATGCATCTACTCCAGGTGCCAGCTCAACGAATGCACCGAAATCGGTCATACGTGCAACCTTTCCGGTTACGATATTGCCGACTGCATATTTCTCAGTTGCACCATTCCAAGGATTCTCATCCTCAAATTTCATGCTAAGTGCAATCTTGGTATCGGAGATGCTCTTAATGAATACACGCACCGTCTGTCCAACGGTAAATACCTTCTTCGGGCTCTCAACGCGTCCCCATGACATCTCGGAAATGTGAAGAAGTCCATCCACTCCTCCAAGATCAATAAATGCACCGAAATCTGTCACATTCTTAACAGTTCCTTCTACCACATCGCCAACATTGATCTTAGCGAATAACTCCTTCTGAAGTTCTGCCTTCTTTGCAACCAGAAGTGTCTTGCGGTTACCGATGATTCTTCTCTTCTTCGGATCGAACTCGGTGATAACAAATTCAATCTCCTGATCCTTAAACTTAGAGAGATCCTTCTCATAAGTGTCGGATACAAGGCTTGCAGGGATGAATACTCTCGTCTCATCGACGATCACACACACACCGCCTGCCAATACCTGGCTAACCTTGGCTGTGAGAACTTCCTGATTCTCGAAAGCCTCCTCCAATCTCTTGCTTCCCTTCTCTGCAGCCAGTCTCTTGTAAGAAAGGAGTACCTGGCCTTCGCCGTCATTGACTTTAACGACTTTGGCTTCCATAGAATCGCCCGTCTTAACGACTGTAGTGAGGTCAACATTAGGTTCGTTTGTATATTCATTACGTGTAATGATTCCATCTGACTTGTAACCGATGTTCAAGATGATCTCATCAGGCTTCACATCAATAACGGTACCTTCTACCACTTCTCCATTTCTTATTGTTTTTTCGTATGCGTCCAGCATCTGTTCAAAGCTCATTTCTGACATTCTTTGAAACCTCCTCAATGATATTATTTGGGGTTGACGCCCCTGCTGTAATACCTACGTTATTGATGGATTTCAGCTTGTGATAATCCATATCGTTACTCGTTTGTATGTAGTAAGTATTTGCACATTCTTTATTACATATTTCAAATAACTTCTGCGTATTGGAGCTATGCTTGTCCCCAATGACAATCATCGCCTCAGACTGACAGGCAATTCTGCGTGCTTCTGTCTGCCGTTCCTCGGTCGCATTGCAGATTGTATTTAAAACAATTATATCATACCCTTTTTTCTCGATAATTTCAACTAATTCTTGAAATTTATTGTAGTTAAATGTCGTCTGTGCCACCAGACACACGTTTGTCCCTTTGGGCATTGGCAGATTCTGTATGTCGGAAGCTTCGGAAACCGTATATACATCGCTGTTTCCCACCCAGCCCATGATTCCGGCCACCTCCGGATGTACCCCATTTCCGGCAATGACGATCGTGTATCCCTTTTGGCTGTACTCTCCCACCAGACGGTGAATCTTGCGCACAAAGGGACAGGTTGCGTCCAATACTTCAAACCCGCTGTTATGAATCCTCTCGTATTCTGCCTTGCTGATTCCGTGGGAACGGATGACAATTTTTCCGATTGGAAGAGCTGCAAGTTCATCCAGATCAGAGACGACACGCACTCCCTTGCTCTGCAGATCCTTTACCACTTCCTCATTGTGAATGATCGGTCCGTAGGTGTAGATTGGGACTTCCGTCTGATCGGCCTCCTCGTACACCATATTCACCGCGCGTTTTACGCCGAAGCAGAACCCTGCGCTTTTCGCCACAGTAACCGTTCTTTGCTGCTGTTGCATCTCCATTCTCCTTCTTTGGGAACCGGGCACATTCAACGTTAAGCTATACCCGGCTTTTGATAATCTCTTTCATTTTTTCCACAACACCGTCAATATCCAGATCCGAAGAGTCCAGAAGGACAGCATCATCCGCCTGTTTTAGCGGAGAAGTTTCCCTATTCATATCGCGGTAATCGCGATCGATGATATCCTGTTCAATCTGATCCAGATCACAGACTTCCCCCTTGGAGGTAAGTTCATCATATCGTCTCTTTGCACGAACCTTCGAGCTTGCGGTGAGATAAATTTTTACATCCGCGTTCGGAAGCACAACGGTGCCGATGTCCCGGCCATCCATGATAACATTCTCTTTGACAGCCAGTTGTTGCTGCAATTCCACAAGCTTTTTGCGCACAACCGGATAAACACTGGTAGAACTTGCCATATTCCCGACTTCCTCGTTGCGGATAACACCATTGACATTCTCGCCATTCAGAATGACCTGCTGTTCTCCATCCTGGTACCGGATGGTAATATCCACATGCTCACAGGCAGCGGCGATCCGGTTTTCATCTTCCGCCGAAATATGATTTTTCAAAAAATAATATGCCATAGCCCGGTACATGGCACCGGTGTCCACATAGATATAGCCCAGTTCTTTTGCAAGGCGCTTTGCAATTGTGCTCTTGCCCGCACCTGCCGGGCCATCGATTGCGATATTGATCATCATGTTCCTCCTTTTTATCCCTCAATTGAAATTCCTGCCAGATATCCGGTCGACCATGCAATCTGCAGATTGTAGCCTCCCGTCAAGGCATCCAGGTCCAACACCTCTCCGCAAAAATGCAATCCCTTCACCAGCTTTGACTCCATGGTAGACGGATTAATTTCTTTTACGGACACGCCGCCTTTTGTAATAATCGCTTCATTCCATCCACGTTTTCCGGCAATGGTCATCGGGAGATTCTTTATCAGTTTTACCAGCATTTTTCTCTCTTCCCGGGAAATTTCATTGACCTGCTTATCCGGGTCGATGCCGCTCAAATCTATCATAACCGGCACAAGCTTTGCCGGGAGCAGATGATTTATGGAATTCTTAAACTGTCTGTTCTTCGCCTCTTCAAAATCTCTGAGAATCCGCTTGTCCAACTGCTCTTCATCCAAAGCCGGCTTCAGGTCAATCGTAAGGGAAAGCGCTTCCTCAAAATACTCCGGTTTGATGCTGGCGCTGGCAGACAGGATCATCGGGCCGCTCACACCAAAATGCGTGAACAGCATCTCTCCAAAATCTTCATATAACGTCTTTTTCCCTCTGCAGATGCGAATAGATGAATTCTTAAGCGAAAGTCCCTGTAACTGCGGTACCCATGCTTCTTTGATTTCCAGTGGAACCAGAGACTGTGTACATGGCACCAGCGCATGTCCGCAGGCCTGTGCCATACGGTATCCGTCCCCTGTTGCTCCGGTTGACGGATAAGACAGACCTCCCGTCGCGACAATCACGGCATCCGCCGACAGCCTTTCCTTATTTAACAGTACTCCGCTAACCTTTTGTGTTTCTACTTCCGAAGGCGCATCCGGTTCCAATACAAGCTCTTTTACCTGTTCCTGAAGGCGAATCGTCACGCCCGCACGCTCCAACGCTCTCTTCAATGCTGCAATCACATCCGAGGAATGATCAGATTCCGGGAACACACGATTGCCGCGTTCTACCTTGGTCCGAAGCCCCATCGTTTCAAAAAAGGCAATGACCTGCTCATTGTCAAAAGCATAAAATGCGCTGTATAAAAATTTGCGATTACTCATCACATTGGAAAAAAGCGTTTCCATATCACTGGCATTGGTAATATTGCATCGGCCTTTTCCTGTGATAAAAAGCTTTTTCCCTAACTTCTCATTCTGCTCAATGAGTGTCACCTTATGTCCGCACTGTGCCGCCCCATATGCAGCCATCATGCCGGCCGGACCACCTCCGATTACAATTACGCGCTTCATTCGTCCATTCCTTCAAGCTTGGCATAGTGAACCTTAATGGAATCGTCAATGTAATTGATTTCATCATTCTCATAGACCTGATACTCGTCCCAGATATCCTCCAGCATCGTAAGTGTATGAGCCACCTCATTCTGCTTTTTCATGCACAGTGCCACAATCAGCGCATTAATGACCGAAAGCGGTGCCACCAGTGAATCTACAATGGACGCCATATCACTGTCTGCAATCAGATTGCAGGAGGAGTATAGATTCATAGGCGAATGCACGCTGTCTGTGATCGTGATCACTTTCGCGCTTCGATTGTTGGCAAATTCAAGCGCCTTCAATGTACGCATGGAATATCGCGGAAAGCTGATTCCGATGATCACATCGTCCTTGTCAATGCGCACCATCTGTTCAAACAACTCACTGGAGCTGTTGGTGGTGAGCAGATGCACATTGTCAAACATCAGATTCAGATAAAACCCGAGAAAACTGGCCAGCGGCGCACAGCTTCGAATTCCTACTATATAAATATTTCTTGCATCGAGAATGGTTGTAACCGCATTTTCAAATGCATTATGGTCGATTTTTTCCAGTGTCGTCTTAATCTTATCCTCATCAGACTGCAATACCGTCTCGAGAATTTTCGACTGACTGATCCGGCCGTAAGTAACCTCCATGCGCTGAATGGAATTCAGCTTGTTGCGCACCAGTTCCTCCAACGCCTTCTGAAATTCCGGATACCCTTTATATCCAAGAAAAGTTGCAAACCGGACAACTGTGGATTCACTGACTCCCACTGTCTCTCCCATCTTTGCCGCAGTGAGAAACACAGCCTTATCATAATTATCCGTAATATAGGTGGCAAGGAGCTTCTGTCCCTTGCTCATAGAACTGTAACTGTTATTGATCCGATTCAACAACTCATTTGTATTTGCCATCACAAACCCCTTCAAATTCTGCATGATTCCATGCATTTTTCCAACATTTCATAACACTACCAGTAGAAATTGTATCACTTTACAGGAAATTTGCAAGAAATATTTCAGAACAAAGTGGGCAGGCCCACATCAACTGAAACAAAATACCGCCGGGGAAACTTTCTTCCCCAGCGGAATATATCACTTGCATTGAGTTGTCGTATAATCAGGATTATACCGGATATGCTCCATTCTCTGTGTCAGCAGCCTTCGCATCCACTCCGGTCTGCTGTGCCTCGCGGTATTTGAAGTAATCCATAGCAACCTGAGGGAACAGTGCATAAGAAAGCACATCCTCATCCTGCTGCTTGTACTGCTTCATCTCTGCCTCGATCTTATCCAGCTCCGGCTCCAAGAGATCTGCCGGACGACAGGTAATCGCCTCTGCCTTCTCTTCCGGAGTAAGCACCTTATCCACAACCTCCTGGTTAAATGGCTTAACGGTCTGACCATACTTACCCTGAAGGATACCCTTGGTCTCCTTCGTTGCCACCTTGTAACGCTCGCCCATCAATACGTTAAACACAGCCTGTGTTCCGACGATCTGTGAAGACGGTGTAACAAGAGGTGGCTCACCGAGATCCTTACGCACTCTCGGTACTTCCTTGAGCACTTCCTCATACTTATCTTCTGCACCCTGCTCCTTCAACTGAGAAATCATGTTGGAAAGCATTCCTCCCGGAACCTGGTAACGAAGAGTCTGAATATTAACTCCGAGCACCTTTGGATTCAGGAGTCCACTCTTCAAGGCTTCCTCTCTCATCGGCGCAAAGTAATCAGCGATCTCTGCAAGAAGATTCTGATCCAGACCTGTGTCATAAGGAGTTCCCTTGAAGGTCTCAACCATAACCTCTGTTGCAGGCTGGCTTGTTCCCAGTGCAAATGGTGACATTGCGGTATCAATGATATCACAACCTGCCTCGACAGCCTTCATAAGAGTCATAGAAGCAACTCCGGAGGTGTAATGAGTATGAAGTTCAATCGGGATGTCAACAGCTTCCTTCAACGCACGTACCAGCTCATCAGCCTTATACGGAACAAGAAGTCCTGCCATATCCTTGATACAGAGAGAATTTGCTCCCATATCTTCCACGCGCTTCGCCATATCGGTCCAGTAATCCAATGTGTACGCATCACCCAGTGTATAGGACAGAGCAACCTGTGCATGTCCTTTCTCCTTGTTGGTTGCAGTAACTGCGGTCTGAAGATTGCGAAGATCATTCAGACAGTCAAAAATACGAATAATATCGATACCATTAGCAATGGACTTCTGTACAAAGTACTCTACAACATCATCTGCATACGGACGATATCCCAGAATATTCTGTCCACGAAACAGCATCTGAAGCTTTGTGTTCTTAAATCCGTCTCTTAGTTTGCGAAGACGATCCCATGGATCTTCCTTCAGGAAGCGAAGGGATGCATCGAAGGTAGCTCCACCCCAACACTCAACTGCGTGGTAGCCAACCTTATCCATTTTATCAATGATTGGAAGCATCTGCTCCGTTGTCATACGTGTAGCGATCATAGACTGATGCGCATCACGCAGAATTGTCTCGGTAATTTTTACCGGCTTAGCATTTATCTCTGACATGATAATTTTCCTCCATTACTTTCTTTGCTATACTCCAAATATTGCCATAAAGCAGCCTGCCGCTACGGCTGTACCGATAACTCCGGCAACATTCGGTCCCATAGCATGCATGAGCAGGAAGTTGGTAGGATCCTCTTCTGCTCCCACCTTCTGGGATACACGGGCTGCCATCGGCACAGCGGATACACCGGCAGAACCAATGAGCGGATTGATCTTACCCTTCGTAATGAGACAGAGCAGCTTACCGAACAATACTCCGGCAGCCGTACCAACCATAAATGCAACCAGACCAAGTACAACAATCTTGATCGTGCTCCAGTTTAAGAACGCCTCAGCACTTGTCGTTGCACCAACGGAAGTACCGAGCAGAATAACTACAATATACATCAACGCATTACTTGCAGTCTCTGTCAACTGACGCACAACACCGGATTCGCGGAATAAATTTCCAAGCATCAACATGCCGACCAACGGAGCCGTAGACGGAAGAATCAGACACACCACAACCGTAACAACGATCGGGAATAAAATTCGCTCCAGCTTGCTGACCGGACGCAGATTCTCCATCTTAATTGAGCGCTCTTTCTTCGTCGTCAATAGCTTCATGATCGGCGGCTGGATCACCGGAACAAGCGCCATGTACGAGTATGCCGCCACCGCGATCGGTCCCATCAGTCCCGACTGTCCCAGTTTACCCGCAAGGAAAATGGAAGTCGGTCCGTCTGCTCCACCGATAATAGAAACTGCAGCTGCGGCCTTGTCATTAAATCCAAGACCAATTGCAAGGAAGTATGCACTGAAAATACCAAACTGTGCAGCCGCACCCATCAGGAAGCTGATCGGATTGGCAATCAGCGGTCCAAAGTCAGTCATCGCACCAACGCCAAGGAAAATCAGCGAAGGAAGAATTGACCACTCATCCAACGTATAGAAATAGTAAAGCAAACCACCTACTCCATTGCTTGTCTCCTCCGGACTTACAATGATATCCGGATAGATGTTAACCAACAGCATACCAAATGCGATCGGAACTAACAGCAATGGCTCAAAGCCTTTCTTAATGGCCAGAAACAGGAATACAAATGCCACAACGATCATGACGTAATTTCCCCAAGTCAGGTTGAAAAAGGCTGTCTGATGCAGGAGGTTCATAAGTGTTTCACCTACATAACCCATGATTTAATTCCTCCTCGACCTAGTTTAAAGTCGCCAATAATGCACCAGCTTCTACTGCATCTCCAACTGCCACATCAATGCTTGCAACCGTTCCGTCTTCCGGTGCAACAACCGGAGTCTCCATCTTCATAATCTCAAGTACGAGGATGGCATCTCCCTTCTTAACGGAATCTCCAACCTTCTTCTCAAGCTTAAATACTTTACCTGCAGCACCAGCCTCAATCTTAACACTTCCGGCGCCTGTTGCAGCAGCAGGCTTAGCTGCCGGTGCCGGTGTTGCTGCCGGAGCAGCGGCACGCTTAGGAGCTGCAACGCTTGGTGTACTTCCGGTCTCTTCTACTGTAACGTCGTATACATTACCATTAACTGTAATTGTATAATTTTTCATGAATATATCCTCCTAAATTATCTTCTATTGATGGAACGCACTACAAAGTCACTTGTAGAAGTCCCGGTACTTGCAGCAATTGCAGCGGCAATCACCGCAATCAGTTCCGTATCATCTACAGCAGCCGGAACAACCGGTGCCGCAACTGCAGCTTCTTCAACTGCGGAATCTTTTACATCTGCAGAAGTGTTTGCCGCCTTTTTCGCTGCTTTCTTCTTCTCGATATACGGGAAAATATTAAAGCAGGCAATAATCAGACTGATCAAGATCAGTACGCAGAACACAATGCTCATTGAAATCACTGTATTCATGCCGGCCTTGCCCATCTTCTCTGACAGGGAGTACACCGGCTCAACCGTGAGACCGGAAACTTCCATGGAGTAATACGTATAGACTACCTGAAAATCAACATCCCTCTTCTCAAACTTCAGTGTAATATCTGTAGTGAGTGTATTTCCGGCCTTCTCAACCGTAAAGCTCTCCTCATCCACTGTCTGAAGCTCTCCGAATTCGTCCGCCACATTCTTCCATACGATGGCAGCATCAATCTGTGCCTCTGTAAAGCCGTAATTGGAAGAAAGCGCATCGTACAAATCCTTTGTCATATCTGCTTCCGTAAGTCCGTTCTGGGCAATGAAAGAAGCCAGCTGCGCAACCGCGCTTACATTCTGATAAGTCTCAGTTTCAAGATCGTTGTAGGAATGTCCATTGTAATCCACGGTAGTCGGATCTGTTCCACAGGCACCAAGCATCAGCATCACAATGAGCATGCTAAGCGCCATAGCAATTTTTTTTCTCATAAAACTTCACCTTTCTACTTGGTACCGTGCTTTTTCTCCGGCTCTTTTACATATTTGGTATAAAGCATCTCAAATGCAGCAACCAGATACTTTCTCGTGTCAGCCGGGTCAATAATGCGATCTACATATCCTCTTGCCGCAGCAGCGGAAACAGAATCCTGCAGCTTCTCATATGCAGAAGCCTTCTCCTCTGTCTCAGCAGCGGAAGCATCCGGATACATGAGCTTTGCAGCCATCTTCGGCTCCATCGTACCGATTCTTGCATCCGGCCATGCATACACGAGATCCGCTCCAATCGACTTGGAATTCATAGATACATACGCGCTTCCGAAGGCATCACCGGTAACCAGATTCACCTTTGCACAGGTTGCATTGGCAAACGCATACGTCATCTTGGCAATGGCTCTTGCCAGATTCTTCTCGGAGCACATGCAGTTCTTGAACCCATTCACATTGGTAAGGGACAGAACCGGAATAGAAAAGGCATCGCAGAACTGAATAAACTCAGCCGCCTTGTTGCATCCCTTTGCAGTGAGTGCAAGTCCAAGATCTTCGGTCTTCTTGCCCTCTGCATCATAGACCTCACTGCAGTTGGCAACGGCACCTACTGTCATACCATTGAGCTTGATCAGACCGGTGACCATATTCTTGGCAAAATCCGGTTTGGTCTCAAAGAATATATGGTTGTCCGAAATCTGAGAGAGAAGATATCTCGGCTCTCCCTTCATCTGCACCATACCTTCGCAGGCACGGTTCAGATCATCCTGGCAATCATCGGTATACACGTCACCCTCATTATTTCCCGGAAGCATGCAAACCAGTGCACGCATCTGATCCATAATCTCATCCTCAGATCCAACAAAATCAATGCAGCCATTGTTCTCACTCTGGAATGCAGCACTTGCAGTGTCGCACTTCTCTGTGCGGTTGCCTTCAATTGCATCTGGAGTGTTGACAAACATTCTTCCCTTGCTCTCCTCGACAAATGCGAAATCACTGAGCGCCGGAACAACAGCAAGACCGCCGCCGCAATTGCCAAACACACCGCAGATCTGCGGTACGACGCCGGAAGCTGCAACTTCCTTTGCGTAGATTGTTCCGAAGCCATCCAATGCATCCACAGACTCCTGAAGACGAACTCCTCCACAATCAATCAGTCCGATGACCGGAGCGCCCATCTTCATCGCCATGTCATACACAGATGCGATCTTCTTCGCATGCATCTCTCCAATGGTTCCGTTTAGCACGGATGCATCCTGGCTGTAAATAAACACCAGATTACCGTCAATCAGTCCATGACCGATGATGACACCATCAGAAGGGGTTTTTGCCGCAGTAAGATTAAAGTCAGTACTGCGAGCGGTTACGAGAGAACCAATTTCCATAAAACTGTTCTCATCGACTAACTTGGCAATACGCTGCATTGCCAGGCTTTCATTGTTAGTACTCATCTTATGCCCTCCATCTATAAAAATGAAAAATTTTCGCTATTGTGATTGTATAACATTTCCAATATGAAATCAACCAAATTGTTAAATATTTCACTATGAATTTTACTTATTTAATTATTCACATTTCCGATTGTGAAGCCAGGGTAAATTCCTGCCATAAAGCACGTAAAAAAGCCGGAAAGTTCCACTCCTTTATCTCCTCTGCCGCGCAGATATCATAGCTGTACAAAATCTCCCCGCCAATCCGGTAATAGATCTTTCCCAGCACATCCCCCTCCTCCACCGGAAGTGCCACATGGTTCACAAACTCTTTTTGGATCATGGCATCGTCCCAGTCCGCTTTCAAAAAAAGCATATCCTCCGGGCCATTGTCCACATACAGTTTTAATGAGGAACGTTTCCCCCATTCCTCCAGCGTACCTGTTTTGACCCCGCTCCCCACTTCAATGGGCAGCAGATCCAGCGCCGACTCCTCTGCCTGATACAAGTGATAGTAATCGCAGCCATAGGCAAAAAGCTTTTTAGCATCCTCCCATTTGTAATTCTTGTTGTCGGGCCACCCGCAGGCCAGCAGTGCAATACAGTACTTCCTCTGACCGTCTTCCACCGCTGCGACGTAACAGTATCCCGCCTTGGAGGTAAACCCGGTTTTACCGGTAATCGCAGTGTCCATCATATCAAGAAAACTGTTGTGATTATAGACCGAAAACGATTGCCCCTCCAGATCACAGAATGAATAGTTTTTTGTCTGTGTCAGTGCGAGAAACTCTTCACTTGCGTCCGACTCCCACGCACAGTAACGCATGATCAGGCACAGATCATACGCCGTCGTGTGATGTTCCCCCTCTTCATCTTCTCCGTCCAGACCATTGGGCGTGACAAAATGCGTGTCCTCACACCCCAGCTTTTCTGCTTTTTCGTTCATGAGTTTTACGAATTCCTCTACGGATCCGGATACGTGTTCAGCGATTGCCACAGCACAATCATTATAGGATTCCAGCATAAGCCCATACAGAAGATCCTTCAGATAAAACTGTTCGTTCTCCCGCATGCCCAGATGAACCTTCGGTTGCGCCGCAGCATTTGCGGTTACCGTCACCGCCTCATCACACATACCGCTTTCCAGTGCCAGGATACAGGTCATGATCTTCGTTGTACTTGCGTTGGCCATTCCGTCCAGTTCATTCTTTCCATATAAAAGTCTTCCGCTCTCACCATCGATCAGGGCGCAGGCTTTGGAGTACAGTTCCGACTCCGGCAATTCCACCTTTTGGGTCTGTCCCTCCTGTGCCACACCTTTCTGCTTTGTTTCTATCTGTTTTGTTTCTATCTGTCTTGTTTCTTTCTGCACAAGATTTTGGTGCGTCAGAATCTGCCCGTTGCAGTTTCGGGGAAACGCTGCCGCCAAAAGACACAGCGTCAGCATTGCGATTCCAACCCCTCTTGCTGCCTTATTTCTGTCTATGCGCTGTAAGATTTTGTAAAAACGCCTGCATTTTCTCATAAAAAAATAACCATACATATTCCTTACGAAATATATATGATTATTCCAAATCATCTTATTCCTGCAATTTATATATCCAACTGGACGTTCATCTCAGCCTCGGCCTCCTGCTTGAACTCTTCCAGCTGCACCGTGGAGAGTACCGGAAGCTCCTCGATGGAATGCACACCGAAGCTTCTCAAAAATTCCTCTGTTGTTCCGAACAGTAAAGGTCTGCCCGGAGCATCCAGACGTCCCAGTTCACATACCAGATTGTACTCCACCAGCTTATTTACCGCATGATCAGAGGAGACGCCGCGGATTTTTTCAATCTCCGCCTTGGTGACCGGCTGCTTATATGCGATGATGGAAAGGGTCTCCAAAAGCACATCCGTAAGCACGCGCTTCTTAGGCTGCTTTGCAATGCGGATCAGGTATTCGTACATCTCCGTTCTCGTACACATCTGATATGCGCCGTCCAATTCCATGATGGCAACGCCTCTGTCTTCTTTTTCCCACTCCTCCATCATTTCCTCGATGATTGCCTTCGTCGTCTTGTTATCTAATTCGAGGGCATCCGCAAGCTTATCCAGTTCCACCGACTCCCCCATGGTAAAGAGAATGGCTTCAATGATTGCTTTATAGTTTTTCTCATCCATAAATCCAAATCTTCCTGTTCTGTCATCCTTATGCAGCAATCTTTGAATCAATCTTAATATCATCAAAAATGCGTTCCTGCGAAATGAAGATTTTGCCCATCTTCATAAGCTCCAGTATCGCAAGGAATGTCACGATAATCTCCACCTTGCTTGACTGTTCTTCCAAAAGATTGCGGAAAGAAAAATGCCTGTGCTCTGCTGCATATTGTTCCAACTGTACCATCTTCTCCTCCAGCGATACCTCTTCCTTCTCAATCTTTCCAAACTTGGAGCGGACCGGATCAATCTTATCCTTCTGCTTCTTCATGATGCTCTTGAATATCTCATTGAGCTTGGCAAGCGTCACATCCGAGATCAGTTCTTCAAAATTCACCGGTTCCTCATACGCCAGAACCTCTTCCGGAATGGTAGGCTCTTTGAACATCACGCGCTGGGCATCAATCTGACGATCCTTCAATTCGTATGCCATACACTTGTACATCTTGTATTCAAGCAGCTGCTGTACCAGCTCTGCACGCGGGTCTTCTTCCTCTTCCTCCTGATCCGGATCTGAGGGAAGCAGCATCTTGGACTTAATGTCAATGAGTGTGGCCGCCATCACAAGAAACTCACTGAGAACATCCAGATCCTGTCGCTTCATCTCCGCAATATATTCCATATATTGTGCCGTAATCTCCACAATCGGAATATCATATATATTTACTTTATTTTTGTCCAGCAGATGCAAAAGCAGATCCAGCGGACCTTCAAACACCTGCAGTTTAACTGTAAGCTCCATCGTCTCCTGTCCTCTCCCATCGAACTGTCCAAAGCGCGCAAAACCTCTTTGGAATCCTCGGATATCATAACACGATATAGGGGAAAATTCAAGAGACAATTACTATATTTAGTATTTTATTCCATTTTCGGCACAAGATTTAGGGAACACATATTCGTTTACAGAAGCGGAGCCAAGAGCTTCAGCACACCAAAAAACATGCGTACAATAAGCAGGTGTTTCTCCGATTCCTCCAGCGTTACCTCCCGGCTCTTGGCAAAGGTATCCAGGGCATCCTGCTTTACCTGCATAACCGCCTTCGTGCGATACATGAATGTACCACATTCAAAATGCAGATACAGGCTGCGATAATCCAGGTTGATTGTACCGACGGTCGCATAGACATCATCCACCACAAAGCACTTCGAATGGATAAAGCCCGGTGTATACTCGTATATCTTCACACCTCCTCTGGCCAGCGGTGCATAATTGGAGCGGGTCAAAAGATAGACCATCTTCTTATCCGGAATACTCGGCACAACAAGCCGCACATCGACACCGGATTTTGCCGCATTGATTAACGCCGTGGTCATCTCCGATCCCAGGATCAGATACGGAGTAAAAATATACACATAATGCTTGGCGTGTGCAATCAGATTCAGGTACACATTCTCTCCCACGTTCTCCCGGTCCATTGGGGAATCACTGTAGGGCTGAATAAATCCACACGGCTCTTCTCCCGAAGCCGGTTCCATGTCACACAGCCTGTTTTGAGGACGATATTGGCTTGTATCCTCAGCCTCCTTAGTGATGTAAGTCCACATTTCAAGGAACATGGTCGTAAAATTCCAGACACACTCTCCCGTCACCCGAATACCTGCATCCTTCCAATATCCAAATCGTTCCCTCTTGTTAATATATTCATCTGCCAGATTAAAACCTCCGGTATAACCGATATATCCGTCAATCACCGCAATCTTTCGGTGATCCCGGTTATTCATTACCACTGACATAACCGGACGAAACGGGTTAAAGCAGGCACAGTGAATACCTTTTGCCTGGAGTTGCTTATAATACCTCGGCGGAAGTGTATTGACACATCCGACATCATCATAGATCAGGCGCACCAGCACGCCCTGCTTCGCCTTTCGCTCGAGAATATCGAGAACAGCATCAAACATCTCTCCGTTTTCAATGATAAAATACTCCATAAAAATAAAATGCTCAGCCTTTTCTAAATCCTCCAAAAACTGCGGAAACAACGCTTCCCCGCTTTCGTAATATCGGCTGGACTCTTCCCGATATAACGGATATCCCGCAAAGTTGGAAATGTAAGAGGACTGCATCCCTGCGTAATAATCCTGATCATACAACTCCTGCATTACCTGTTCATCCTGCGGTCTAAGGGGACGGTAAGCCTCCTCCACATGAAGCAGCTTCCGTTTCGTACGTTTGGTAATCTCCGACCGTCCAAAAATGTAATACGCCGGAATACCGAAAACAGGCAGAAACAGTATCAGGAAAATCCATGATAACTTAAAGGATGTACGCATATCCCTATTTACAATATTAAGCGCCACAAGCGCAGCTATAATCTCAAAAATCAGATTCACAATGGAACTGGCCATGGTTGCATAATATGCCAGATACACCAGCCAGCCAAACTGCAGACAGATAGTAAAAAGCCCCAGTGGTAATTTTCCAAATAGCTTATGTGCAAAACGTTTCATGGTAATATCCTCCAAGAAACTATTTTAAATCAACTTCATCAAATTATCAACCTGTAGAATTCCCCACGCAGGTCCCTTGCGCTCTCTCCCCGGCACCAGGGATTCATACAGCTTCAGCTTCAGGTTTTCCGGCCGCAGAGCAGGATTTTTCTCCAGGGCAAGTGCCAGTGCACCGCACACGATAGGCGTTGCCATAGACGTACCGCTTTTTGGTACATACTGATTCCCCTTATTGCTCAGGCTGACGATATTGGTTCCCGGTGCCAGAATCTCCGGCTTCACAATACAGCAGCCGGTTGGTCCCTTTCCGCTATAGCCTTTTGGCATACTCCTCCCGCCCTGTTCATCATCACAGGCACCAACCGTAATCACCTTCCGCGAGATTCCGGGAACCGTGATACTCCCCTCTCCGGGACCGTTGTTGCCTGCCGCTGTCACAACGGTCACATTTTCATCCCAAAGCTGTTCCAGTGAGCGAATAATTTCTTCCTGCGCATCGTTCTCTGCCCCCTGTAAAAAGCCCACAGAAAAATTAAGCAGTCGGATTTTGTATTCCATATGATACTTTTGGATCCACTTCAGAGCTTCCAACACTTTCTCTGTTTTTCCATTTCCATCCTTATCCAGCACCTTAAATACCACCAGTTCTGCCCCCGGTGCCATACCGCGCACTACACCATGGCTTATACTTCCGTCTCCACAGAGAATGCCTGCCACATGCGTTCCATGCCCGTTGTCATCATGGTAGGTCTGGCGCTTTCCCATATAATTCTTAAAAAACACGACGCGTTTTACAATATCCCGATGTGCATATACTCCGGTATCCAGCACGGCAATCCGTACTCCCTTTCCTGTGTATCCTCTCCGATACACTTCCTCCGCCTGTACAATCCTTTTTACATGATTCATACTGTATCACCCGGTTTGCTCTTTTTATTATATGATATGAGTGTCAAAAGGTATTGCCAAACGCGTTTGCACACAAAAAAAGAGGAACCCACCGAAATGAATTCCTCTTTCCTGTTTCTTCGTATTCAGCTCTTATGCGTTTGGAACATCCTTGATGGAGAAGCTGATTCTTCCCATCTTATCCTTGCCAAGACATACCACGGTCACCTTGTCCCCCAGTGTCAGCACATCCTCAACGCGGTTGATTCTCTCCTTCGCAATCTTGGAAATGTGAACCATTCCCTCCTTACCCGGTGCGAACTCAATAAACGCGCCAAATTCCTTGATACTTACAACGGTTCCGGTAAAGATCTGTCCTTCCTCGAAATCGGTTGTGATGGTCTCGATCATGTGGATTGCTTCAGCAATCTTTGCCTTATCTGTTCCACATACGGATACAGCGCCATCATCTGTGATATCAATCTTCACACCGGTGCGGGCGATAATCTCATTGATTGTCTTACCTTTCTGACCCACAACATCACCAATCTTGTTCGGATCAATGGTAATCTGTTCAATCTTCGGTGCCCACTCACTGACCTCCTTGCGCGGCTCAGCGATAGCCTTGCTCATAACCTCATCCATAATGTAGAGTCTCGCCTCTCTGGTGCGGGCAATCGCCTCCTCTACAATCGGTCTTGTCAGACCGTGAATCTTGATATCCATCTGGATTGCAGTAATACCATCATGTGTACCGGTAACCTTGAAGTCCATGTCTCCAAAGAAATCCTCAAGTCCCTGGATATCGGTAAGAACGATGTAATCATCATCGGTATCTCCGGTTACAAGACCACAGGAGATACCGGCAACCATCTTCTTAATCGGAACACCTGCAGCCATAAGTGACATACAGGACGCACAGGTAGATGCCATAGAAGTAGATCCGTTAGACTCAAAGGTCTCGGATACGGCACGGATCGCATATGGGAACTCCTCAACAGAAGGAAGTACCGGAACCAGCGCGCGCTCTGCCAATGCACCGTGACCGATCTCACGACGTCCCGGTCCGCGGCTTGGCTTTGTCTCTCCTACAGAGTAGGATGGGAAATTGTAATGATGCATATAGCGCTTGGTTGTCACATTCTCATCCAAACCGTCAATCTTCTGAACCTCAGACAGCGGTGCCAATGTAACAACATCGCAGATCTGTGTCTGTCCACGGGTAAACATTGCAGAACCGTGAACTCTCGGAATCAGGTCAACCTCTGCAGCCAGCGGACGAATCTGATCAATAGCTCGTCCATCCGGACGCTTGTGGTCCTTCAGAATCATCTTGCGGACGGTCTTCTTCTGATACTGATATACAGCCTCTCCCAATACAGCAAGCCACTCTTCATTGTCGGCAAATGCCTCCTCGAATTTTTCTGTAACTGCCTTAATATTCTCTTCTCTCTTCTGCTTCTCGTCAGTGAAGACTGCCTCCTCCATCTGTTCAGGAGTGACAATCTCTTTCATTGCTGCAAACATTTCCTCCGGGATTGCACAGCTTGTGTAAGCATGCTTCGGCTTTCCAACCTCCTCGCGGATCTTGTTCATAAAAGCAATGATGGTCTGGTTGATCTCATGGCATTTATAAATAGCCTCGATCATCTTGGCCTCCGGAATCTCGTTGGCACCGGCCTCAATCATGATCACCTTCTCAGCGGTTGATGCAACCGTGAGTTCCAGATCACCCTCATCCCATACCTTCTGAGATGGATTGACGATAAACTCACCGTTTACCATACCCATCTGGGTCATGGCACATGGGCCGTCAAACGGAATATCGGAAATTGTGGTTGCAAGTGCTGCACCGATCATTGCAACAATCTCCGGGCGACACTCCGGATCCACAGACATAACCATGTTGTTCAAGGTTACATCATTGCGGTAATCCTTTGGAAAAAGCGGACGCATTGGACGGTCGATAACACGGGCGGTGAGAATGGAATTCTCAGAAGCCTTGCCCTCACGCTTATTAAATCCTCCCGGAATCTTGCCTACGGCATACATCTTCTCCTCAAACTCTACGCTGAGCGGGAAGAAATCGATTCCATCTCTTGGCTTGTCGGAAGCGGTAGCGGTAGATAACACGGTGGTGTCACCATACTTCAAGAGTGCTGCACCATTTGCCTGTGCACAGACTCTGCCGATATCAACGGTAAGTGTTCTTCCGCCAATCTCCATTGAATAACTTTTGTACATGTTTTCTCTCCTTTTTACTCTGAAATAAAATACTGTCTGACATGCAGAACCCCGAAACTACTGAACAATACACAGGAACTCCTATGCATTCTTCAGTGGTCCCGGTATAAGCTCTGTATATCAAAACGAGAGCGGAATGGTTTCACTCCGCTCTCCAACAATTACTTTCTGAGACCTAAACGCTCAATTAAAGAACGATATCTCTCAATATCGATTTTCTTTAAGTAAGATAATAATCCACGTCTCTGACCGATCATCTTAAGCATACCTCTTCTGGAATGATGATCCTTCGGGTTCTCTTTCAGATGCTCTGTGAGCTCCTGGATTCTTGCAGTCAATACAGCGATCTGAACCTCCGGTGAACCGGTGTCGTTCGGTGTTCTGCCGTACTCAGCAATAATTGCCTGTTTCTTTTCCTTTGCGATCATGATAAATCCTCCTTATACTATCGTGCAGCACACATTCGGCTGCTTATTAGGCCCAATAATCAGCGGAAGGTCGGAGTGTCCATCTACCGAATATAGGCTAAACCATACTGAAATAATATACCACAGGTTTGTATGCTTGTAAACAACAAATTTATATTATGGCAAATAACTTACTACGCATACCGGTGTGCGGTAATAGGCATTGGATACCTTAATACCTGTACGCGGGTTGCTGGCATGCACAATCTGTCCATTGCCGATATAGATGGCAACATGATTGATACGGCTTCCGTTACCATAGAAGAACAGATCTCCTGGTCTTGCCTGGGAAGCACTGATTCTTGTTCCGTATCCCGGCTGTGAACCGGAATGATGCGGCAGACTGATGCCAAAGTGTGCGTATACCTGCATGGTAAATCCAGAACAGTCGACACCGTTCGTCAAACTTGTTCCACCCCATACATAGCGGTTACCAACGAACTGAAGGGCATACTGAACAAGAGCAACACGCACATCCGAAACGCCCTCTCCATATTTTACCTCTGTGATGGTCTGCGCTGTCGGAAGCTTTGTGGACACCTCAACATAATCTCCGGACACATAGCCCTCCTGATCATCCACCTCTACATAATACCAGTCGTTCTTCTCTTTCTTAACAACCAGGCTTTCTCCCTCTCCTACCAGCGCAAGGGTTGCAGAATCCGTAGACGGCTTCTCACGGACGCGAAGTGTCGCAGTTCCCGTAACAGTCACAACCGTAACAAGCTCCTCCTCCGCAATGGCAAACGCTTCGTCACCGGTCAGAATATATTCCGCCTTCACATAGCCCTGCACCTTGCCGGACTTGATCTTAAGCCAGTCTCCATCCTGCTCAAGTACCTCACATGCATTGTGCTTCGTCATCTTGCCCACAACCTTACTGTCTGTGGTTGCTTCTTCACGGACATTCAGATTGCCTTCTTTGATATCTGCAATACCAAGGTTCTCATAGCCGCAGATAATTCCTTCTTCCTCCGAAGAAGCTTCCCCATCCTGAGAATCGGTCTCAATTCCCTGTCCAACTGTTGCAAGATCCATGTCATCCACTGCAACCGTTCTCATATCTGTCAGGATATCAGACACGCCGGCGGTAACGTCAAGCGGAACCTCACTCGCCACATCCAACGCAGAAACCACACCTGCAGTCAGATTACTCTGTGTCATATCAGCGGTTTTCGGAGCCTCTTTTGGCATGTTTCCGGCATAGGCAGCCACCCCGACCACTGTAAGAGTAAATACCAACACAGCACTCACACGTATCTTCATCCATTTATTGAACTTCATATCGCTTTTCCTCCCGCGACTGATTTTGATTCGTTTACAACAAATACAAGTATAACATGAAATATTACAATGTCAACCTTATTTGTAATATTTTTGTAACAAAATCTTAAATCCCGTCAACGCTCACAGGTCTCTTTGGCAAACATAATATCCTGTTCCATCTGTGCCTTCAGTTCCTCCACCGATGCAAATTTCATCTCCGGTCTTATAAAATGCAGAAACTGTACCGTTAGGGTTTGGGAATACAAGTCACCTGAATACGCGACAATATGCGTCTCCACACCAACCTTACCACTATCACTGACCGTAGGCTTACAGCCAACATTCGTCACACCGAGATAAGCCTTTTCATCTACGAGAACACGACTTATGTATACACCGTTGGGAGGCAGAAGCTTCTGTTTTTCAAACTCCATATTGATGGTTGGTATTCCGATGGTGTGTCCCAGCCTGCGTCCATGGACAACCGTGTTCTGCACAAAAAATTCATACCCCAGCAGATGATTGGCCTTCTCGATATTGCCCTTCATGATTTCTTCCCGCACGAAGGAGCTGCTAATGTCTCTGCCATCCTCCTGAATCTTCTCAAGGACAACGACCTCATAGCCATAGGTATCGGCGCACGCCTGAAGTACATGGTAATCCCCTCTTCGGTTATGTCCAAAATGAAAGTCCTTTCCGACCACAACGCAGCGGACATGAAACGCCCGCACGATCCACGCAATAAAATCTTCCGGCTCCATGCACATGATTTCCGGTGTAAATGGGCACTCAAAGAGGTAATCCACACCGGTCCTCTCAAAAATATACCGCTTTTCCCCATTGGTAGTCAGAACTCTCGCATCTTCATCCTTCACCTGCCTGCGGGGTGGAATGTCAAAGGTAAACACCATGGTCTTGTAGCCGTATTGACGGCTTTTGGCAAAAAGATTCTCCATCAGAAGCTCATGCCCACGATGGAGACCATCAAATTTACCCAGTGTAATTACTGTTTCTTCTTCAATTGTATAATCCAATCTGTTCTTAATATAGTTCATTTCCATCCAGCCTTTACGCCAACAACTTTAGCAGAAGAATAACTTCACCGGTTTATAGGCCCGGCTCTCTTTCTTATATGTATACAATCCCACAAACTTCCCTTCGGAATCGTAAAACCGGATGCAGGATTGTGCAGTCTGTGAGTCATCTACCACTACTAATTGCTCCGGTATCCAGTTTCCGTTCTCCAGAAGTTTCGATGCATCTTTCCGTACTACCGCCTTAGGATACTGCATAAATACAGAGTCCACCGAGTGAACAAAACCAAGCTGCTGTGTGTTCACAAGCTCCTCTATCTCCGAGAGACGAAGCGCATCTGCAAGTGCAAACTGCGACACTCTGCTTCGCACCAGAGATTTCATACAGCCACCACAACCAAGTTTTTCCCCGATATCCTGACACAGGGTTCGGATGTAAGTTCCCTTGGAACAGACCACCCGCATCCGCACTTTTGGCAGACACATTTCAAGAATTTCTATCTCATATAATCTGACCGGTCTGGGCTTGCGTTCTACGGTAATTCCCTGTCTCGCCAGATCGCAGAGCTTCTGTCCGTTGACCTTAAGGGCGGAATACATGGGAGGAACCTGCATATACTCTCCCACAAAGGACGCAATGACACGGCGCACTTCCTCCTCCTGCACAGTCACCTCATGTTCTTCCAACGTGGCTCCGGAAATATCCTGGGTGTCCGTCACCCGCCCCAACAGCAATACAGCCTCATATTCCTTATCCTTGTCCGTCAGCAGCTCACAAACCTTTGTGGCACTTCCGAGGCACACCGGGAGCACCCCCTCCGCATCCGGATCCAGCGTCCCTGTATGACCGATCTTCTTCTGATGGAAAATGCCACGCATTTTCGCCACCACATCAAAGCTGGTGAAGCCCTTCTCTTTGTATACGTTTACAATTCCATTGACCACTGTATATTCCTCCTGTGGACAGGCTCTTTCCTACAAGCGCTTTTCAATTTCAGCCAACACGCGCTCTGTGCATTCCGACAGACTGCCCCAGATGGTAAATCCGGCTGCTTTAACATGTCCGCCACCGCCAAACACGATTGCGACCTCTGCAACATTGAAGTCCCCGTTAACGCGAAGACTTCCCTTCCAGCTTCCATCCTCGTTCTCATACAAAAACACCGCCACCTGAACGTCCTTCGTGACACGAAGCTGATTTACAATGCCATCAAGATGCTTCGGGAGCACATCAAAAGCCTCCATTTCCTCCCGGGATACAGAGCTGACAATACAACGTCCGTTCAGATACAGGCTGCTGTTTAGAAGCGCCTGTCCCAGAATCCGGTTCTGGTTAAAGGTCTTGGTGTAGAAGGTATCATCAATGATCTTCGGATAATCAATTCCCTTTTCCATAAGGATACCGGCAATATTCATGGTCTTTGCGGATGTACACGAGTACTGGAACACTCCGGTGTCATGTACCATTCCTGTGTACAGGCATTCCGCAATCTCCTTCGTGATCCTCTCTTCCTCCATCAGTTCAAACACCAGCTCGCAGGTAGAGCTTGCCTCCGGAAAAATGTAATTGTCCCCGGCAAAGGCCTGATTGCTGACATGATGATCAATACATACCGTACTTTTTGCATTTAAAAAGAAATCCGCAAACGATCCCAATCGTCCCGTATCGCCACAGTCCAATGCAAAAAACAGATCAAACTGTGACACGTCTGTATCCGGGGTATTCACAATCTCCTCGGAGCGGTTCAGAAATTTAAAAATATTCGGAATCGGCTCCAAAAACAACGTCACCTCAAGGGTTGGATAATAATTCTTAATATAATTGTACAGTGCAAGGGTAGAGCCGACACAGTCCCCATCCGGCCGCACATGGCCGGCAATTCCGACTGTCCGCACCCCCGTAAGCTTCTCATCAATCCTGATCATCGCTGTCCTCTCTCAAATCCTTTGTCACCTCATCGATCTTCTTTGACATCTCCACACCATAGGCAATGGACTGGTCGAGAATAAAACGGATCTCCGGTGTATTGCGGAGATTGATGGACTTTGCAAGTGCTCTCCTTATATATCCCTCCGCCGAGCGCAGTCCCGCCAGAGTCTTCTTCTGGGATTCCTCATCTCCAAGCACACTGATATAGGCCTTGGCAGTTTTCAGATCCGGTGCCACCTCCACAGCGACCACACTGGTCATGGGATTGATCCGCGGGTCTTTGATTTCCCCGCGGATAATATTGGACAATTCCCGCATAACCTCTTCGTTGATACGAATATTTTTAATACTGTTTTTTCTCATATAACATCCTATCTTGGTACTTCTACCATCTTATATGCTTCTACACGGTCAAATTCCTGGATATCATTAAAGCCATCGAATACAAGACCACACTCATATCCGGTCTTAACTTCCTTCACGTCATCCTTGAAGCGCTTTAAGGAACCGAGATCTCCCTCGAAGATCTGCTCTTCGCCACGGAAAATGCGCACCTTACAACCGCGCTCCAGCACGCCGTCAAGCACATAGGAACCCGCGATATTTCCAACGCCGGAAGCCTTGAAAATCTGACGGATCTCTGCGTGTCCGATAACCTTCTCCTCGAAGATTGGATCCAACATACCCTTCATAGCTGCCTCAACATCCTCAATTGCATTGTAGATGACCTTGTACAGACGGATATCTACGCCCTCGTTGTCCGCAGACACCTTTGCGATCGGGTCCGGACGAACGTTAAATCCAATGATGATCGCATTGGATGCGGATGCAAGGATAACGTCGGACTCATTGATGGCACCGACACCGCCGTGGATCACCTTAACGATCACTTCCTCATTGGACAACTTCACCAGTGACTGCTTAACAGCCTCCACAGAACCCTGCACATCTGCCTTGACAATGATGTTCAGTTCCTTCATGTTACCGGACTGAATCTGTGAGAACAGATCATCCAGTGACATTCTGGACTTAGTCTCCTCCAGAAGACGATTCTTTTCTTCGGAGATATAGGTATCCGCAAACGCCTTTGCCTCCTTATCGGAATCACAGACAACAAAGGTCTCACCGGCCGCAGGCACACTGTTCAGACCAAGAATCTCCACCGGTGTGGACGGAATGGCGGTCTTTACACGACGGCCATTGTCATCGATCATGGCACGAACCTTACCGTAACTGCTTCCGCAGGCAATGGAATCCCCCACATGAAGGGTTCCCTTCTGAACAAGAACGGTTGCAACGGCTCCGCGTCCCTTATCCAGCTGTGCCTCGATCACAAGGCCTCTCGCATTACGGTTCGGATTTGCCTTAAGCTCCAGCACCTCTGCTGTAAGAAGGATCATCTCCAGAAGGTTGTCGATACCCTCCTTAGTATGTGCAGAAACCGGGCAAAAAATCGTACTTCCGCCCCAATCTTCCGGAATCAGTTCGTACTCGGACAATTCCTGCTTTACACGCTCAATGTTTGCACTCGGCTTATCGATCTTGTTGATTGCAACGATAATCTCAACTCCTGCTGCCTTGGCATGGTTGATTGCCTCAACGGTCTGCGGCATGACACCGTCATCCGCTGCGACTACAAGGATTGCAATATCCGTAGAGTTAGCACCACGCATACGCATTGCGGTGAAAGCCTCATGTCCCGGTGTATCCAGAAACGTAATATTCTGGCCGTTGATGGACACTACGGAAGCACCGATATGCTGTGTGATACCACCGGCCTCACGGTCTGTTACCTTAGTAGAACGGATTGCATCCAGAAGAGAAGTCTTACCATGGTCAACGTGACCCATAACACAGACAACCGGCGGACGCGCTACCATATCCTCGGTATTCTCCTCGTCCTCCTTCAAAAGCTCTGCAATCACATCCACCTTCTCCTCCGGCTCACAGATAAAGTTGAACTCCAGCGCGATTTCCTCCGCAGACTCGAAATCAACCTCCTGATTTACCGTAACCATCTGTCCCTTCATGAACAGCTTCTTCACAATAGCAGACGGCTGAACCTTCATGGCATCTGCCAGTTCACGAATGGTCATCTTCTCCGGAAGGGTGATGGTCTTGATTGCATCCTCATCCTCCTTCGGCTTCTGTGGCTGCTGTGGCTTTTTCTTGCCGCCGTGCTTCTCAAGGTTCACATAGTTTTCCTGACGCTTGCCCAGCTTATCGTGATCCTGCTGGCGCTTGTTTGCGCCCTTGCGGTCATTGCCTCTCTCTCGGCTCTCCTTGCCTCTTACATCATCCGCTGCCGGAGCTGCCTCTTTATTAAAGCGATTGTTATCCGGACGTCCCTTGCCCTGTCCTCTTCCGCCTGAGGTCGCATTTCTATCATTTCTGTCGTTGCGCTCATTTCTGTCGTTGCGCTCATTTCTGTCCGGACGCTCAGTGCGTTCGCCTCTTGTTCCCTGCGGACGGTCTCCTCCCGGAGTACGGCTGCGATCGGACTGTGCACGGGTTTTGTCTCCCTGTGGTCTTGCCGGACGATCTGACTGCACCCGGCTTCTGTCTCCGTTCTGTGGTCTTGCGGGGCGCTCACTTACCTGTGCTGCCTTTACATCAGAGAAATCATCCACATTGTTGGCCGTGCGCTCGCTGATTGGCCGCATCGCACGCTCTCCCACCGGACGAGGACGAATGATGCTATGCTGTGCCTCCGGGCGGTTATTTCCGCCGTCGCGTCTTGGACCTCTGTTATCCCCGCGCTGACCATTACGGCTGCCGTTGCCCTGCCCCGGTCTCTTACCCTGCTTGCTGTACTGGGCATTGAATACCGCTGTGATGCTGGATTTCTTCTTCGGACGTTCCTGCTTTGCTTCCCCATCTGTCTTAGGTGCAGCCTTTGGTGCCCCTGCCTTTTCCTGCTCCTTCTTCGGCTCCTCTGCCTTTACCTCGACAGCCTTCGGTGCCTCCTCCTTCTTTTGGGCTTTTCCAAAGCGGCTTCTTACAATTGCCTGAGCCGCATCCTCAATTCCGCTGGATGCACTCTTGACTGCATATTCTGTTGCGCTGAGCGCCTCTATAATATCCTGTGATTTTATATCTAACTCTTTTGCGAGTTCATGAACTCTCATTTTTGCCATATATTCATTACCTCCGTTATTCAGTTTTTATTGTTTTTAAGCTTGCTTTCCACCGCCCGTGCCAGATTCTCATCCGTAATTGCCAGGGATGCCCGAAACTCTTTGCCGATGCAACGGCCCAGGCTTTCCTTATCCCCGTAAAAGTAGCACGGCACCTCGTAAAACGATGTCATATCCGTAAAATGCTTCTTTGTGTTGTCAGAAGCCTCCTCCGACACGATCACCAGACAAGCCGTACCGATCTTGATCGCTTTTTCCGTGGAAAACTCGCCACTCACCACATTGCCAGCCTTGGCTGCAATTCCAAGCATGGATAATACCCGATCAACTGCCAAGTGCACTCATCTCCTTTTCCAGTTTCTCGTACACCTCAGCCGGAATGACTGCCTTTAAGGAGCGCTCCAGACCTTTGGACTTGCGCGCCCTCTTCAGGCATTCCGGATCTCCGCAGATATAAGCGCCCCGACCGTTTTTCTTGCCGGTGGCATCAATCAGGATCTCATCCTCCGTCTTAATCACCCGGATCAGTTCCTTTTTGGGCTTCATCTCTCCGCAGCCGACACACTGGCGCAATGGAATTTTTTTATTTGCCATATGAATTATTCCTCGCCCTGTTCTCCGGTGTACTCCTCATCCTCATACGCTTCGTAGTCCTCGTCGTAGTACTCCTCATCCTCGTACTCATTCTCGTAATCGAGGAAATCACCGGACTCTCTTGCCTGGGTCTCACTCTTGATGTCAATCTTAAATCCGGTCAGTCTTGCGGCCAGTCTTGCATTCTGTCCTTCCTTACCGATTGCAAGAGAAAGCTGATAATCCGGAACAACAACCTTTGCTGCCTTCTCATCAGCATCCGCAATAACGGAGATTACTTTTGCAGGACTTAATGCATTCTGAATCAGGATTGCAGGATTTTCATCCCAGATTACGATATCAATCTTCTCTCCGCCCAATTCGTCCACGATTGCATTGACTCTGGCTCCGTTCATACCGACACATGCGCCCACCGGATCCACATCCGGATCATTGGACCACACGGCGATCTTCGTTCGGCTTCCTGCTTCACGGGAAATGGCCTTGATCTCAACAATGCCCTCACGGACCTCAGTCACTTCGGACTCAAACAGTCGCTTTACCAGCTCCGGGTGCGTTCTGGAAACAAGGATCTTCGGTCCCTTGGAGGTTGCCTTCACCTCAAGGATATATACCTTGATGCGCTCGGTCGGCTTGAAGTGCTCTCCCTTAATCTGCTCACTCTCGGTCAGCAGCGCATCCGCCTTTCCGAGATTGATGCTGATATTGCGGCCCACATAACGCTGAACCACACCGGTCACAACATCCTTTTCCTTGCTGTTATACTCATCGTAAATGACCTTGCGCTCTTCCTCACGGATCTTCTGAAGAATTACGTTCTTGGCATTCTGGGTTGCAATACGTCCGAATTCCTTAGACTTTACTTCCACCTGAACGATATCGCCAAGCTCATACTTGGTATCGATCATCTGCGCGTTTGGAAGCGAGATCTCCTCAACCGGATCCGTCACCTCTTCCACAACGGTTTTTTCCTGGAAACAATGATATTCACAGGTATCCGGATCAATGACTACTTTTACATTCTCGGATTTGCCGAAATGGTTCTTGCAGGCAGTAATGAGAGAATTCTCGATTGCCTCCAAAAGAGTCTCTTTGCTGATGTTCTTCTCCTGTTCCAATATCGTTAACGCCTCTAATAACTCATTATTCATTATTTTTATCCTCCTATTTGTTGTGTTATTTATGCGTCATTTTCACAGCATCTTAGCAGTGAAGGTAAAATTTGTTTTCTGTGACGTATCTATTCAGAACCCATCCTCATACATGCAAGCATGACGATTCTGATTATCGAATTCTAAGGGGTTCTGAATAGTTACTCTGTGACATAAAAATTAAAAATGCACCGCCTGCCGGATCAAAGCAATGTCCGCTCTGGCAAATACCATCTGCGTGCCGTCAGCATCCGTGATCGTCACGCTGTCCTTATCATACGCTGCAAGGTCACCGTAAAATTCCTTACATTTATCAATGGCGCGGTAGGTCCGGATCTCGACTTCCTTCCCCATATTGCGAATAAAGTCCTTCTCCTTCTTGAGCGGCCGGCCAAGCCCCGGTGAACTTACCTCGAACACATAAGAGTCCGCAATGTAATCTTCCGCATCCAGAATCTCATTCATCTCCCGCGCGACTGCTTCACAGTCATTGACGGTTATGCCGCCTTCCTTGTCAATGTACGCACGCAGGTAAAAGATTCCGCCCTCCTTCACGTACTCGACATCCACCAGTTCAAAGTTCATGCGCTCCAAAATTGGTATGATCAAGGTTTCCGTTTTTGCTTCGTAGATGTCCGCTTTTGACAAAGCATGTCACCTCTTTTCCTTCTTTATTCGGGATTGTTGCTCCGGTTCTCATAATTTGATTTATACGTAGAATATTGAAATACGCTCAGCCGGGTACAAAATTTCTTCAGTCTGTGGAAAATTTGCCCCGCCCTTGATTTCACGCAAACAACTAACATATGCGCAATTAACGCTAGAAAATGGAACGGCGGTGCTGTTGCCACAGACTTCAGAAATTTGTACACCGTTCTGAGCGATTAGATTATTTCATAAATCAAATTATGAGAATCGGAGTAACATCCCCATAAACGTGGATTGAGAGAGGACCGATGCCCTCTCTCAACCTTAATTTACTATGCTACTGTAAGTATAGTAGCACTCTTTCTCCTTGAAATCAAGGGAAAATTGCATTTTATATAAAAACAAAGTCTATTCAGAACCCCTAAGAATAAGATAAGCAGAATCGTCATGCTTGCATGTAAGAGGCTGATTATCTTATTCGTAAGGTGGCTCGAATAGAGTCACCGCCCCATATATGAGCAAAAAGAAAGCTTCGAAGAAGCGACAGACCGGTAGACGGGCTGTTTTTGCGAATGTATGGGAGGGGTTCTGAATAGTTACAAAACAAAAGAACACCTTCCAAACTTGGAAGGTGTTCCCGGGTTGGGCTGTTATCTCTAACAGTAGCAGTCCGTACGGGAATCGAACCCGTGTTTCCGCCGTGAGAGGGCGGCGTCTTAACCGCTTGACCAACGAACCGTTTATTATACTATCATAGGGTTCGTCCGAATGCAAGCACTTTTTTATAAAATTTCCGTTTTCCTGGTAAAACGTTTCATTACTCCACCTTGATCATGCGGTATCCGATTCCCACATGTGTCTGGATATATTGGACGGAATCCGAGTTTTTCTCTAACTTTTTGCGGAGCGTAGCCATGAACACCCGAAGGGATGCCACGTCATTTTCCCAGCTGTGTCCCCAGATGTTCTGGGTTATATAGGTATGGGTCAACACTTTTCCCACA
Source organism: uncultured Lachnospiraceae bacterium (assembly GCA_945868435.1). Lineage (GTDB taxonomy): Bacteria > Bacillota > Clostridia > Lachnospirales > Lachnospiraceae > Roseburia. The sequence continues at coordinate 7,870 of CAMBLG010000011.1, read as the reverse complement.
TTCTTGGAAAGCAGACACAAAAGCTTGTACTCGATGGGAGTCAGATGCAATTCTTCCTCCTCCATATACGCACAGCCCGCAGTGTAATCAATCCGAAGCTTTCCGTCCACAAACACGGAAGACAGCATATGCTCGGTCCGGCTCGCAGCCAGTCTCCGCTCCATGACCCGAAGTCTCGCCAGAAGCTCTTCCACGGAAAAAGGCTTGGTGAGATAATCGTCCGCCCCGGCATCCAGAGCCTCCACCTTGTCACTATCTTCGCTTCTGGCGCTGATGATGATAATGGGTGAGTTAGACCATGTACGGATTTTTTTGATCACATCAATTCCATCCATATCCGGAAGCCCCAGATCCAGAAGGATGATGTCCGGATTATGGGAGGAAGCTTCCATGATTGCCGTCTCCCCGTTCATTGCGGTCAGATATCGGTAATCGTGAGCCTTCAGTGTGGTGATCATAAGATTTTGCACCGGCCGGTCGTCTTCCACAACCAGAATCAATGTTTTATTCATGTATATCAACCTCCTCTATCGGCAGTGTAAAAGTAAACACTGCCCCGTGGGGCTCGTTGTCCGTCAGTTCCAGACTGCCTCCATGGGCAGTGATGATCGATTTGCAGAGAGACAATCCAAGGCCTAAGCTTCGCCTGCTGTCCGCGATGCTTTTGGCCCCGCTGTAAAACATCTCAAACACCTGCGGTTTCATGTCATCCGGAATTCCCGGTCCATTGTCCGCAATACGAACCACCGCTTCCTTTTCTGTTCTCTCTGTCGTTATTATTATTTCGGAGCCGTTTTGCGTATACTTAATCGCATTTTCCACAATATTTATTACCACCTGCATAATCAGCCGGGCGTCCACCTTGACCAGAATAAAATCCTCGGATGTCCGAAACACGATCTCATGCTCCTCCTTTTTCCTGCTGATGTGCTGCAGCGCCTCCGCTATGATTTCATCCAACAGCTCCGCCTGAGGCCGGATATTCAAGCTGCCCTCTTCTATTTTCGTCACGGAAAGCAGATTTTCCACCAGGTTGTTCAGCCATATCGAATCGTCATAGATATCCATGTAGAGCTGCTTTTTCGTCTCCGGGTCAAACTTTTCACCGTTGGTCAACAGGTTGCTGGCGTTGCCGGAAATGGAGGTTAACGGTGTGCGCAGATCGTGGGAAATGGAGCGAAGCAGGTTTGCCCTGAGCTGCTCCTTTTGCGCTATCAGTAACGCCTTCGCCGACTGCGCAGAATGTTCTTTCAGCTTCGCGGCCAAGGAGCCCGTGAGAAAAGCCGCCACAAACATGGTGATAAAGGTTACCGGATATTCCTTTTCATAGGCTTTCAAGGTATAGCGCGGTTCCGTGAAAAGGAAGTTGAAGACGAACACACTTACAATAGAAGTAATCAGGCTGTATATCTGATGGTTGGTAATGACCGATGTGATCAAAACGCCAAGAATATACATCATGATAATATTGGATTCACTCATTCCAAGGTTCCAGAATGCAAAACCGACTGCTGACGAAAGGGCGAGCATTACCATACTTTTCATCACATCCGGCACATTCAGCAAAGGCACCGCCTTTTTCCCGTCCATCTGTGCCTTGTTGACCAGATCTGTAGTACTGTCAGAATTTACTGATGCATCTGTGCCCTTCTCCCCATCCTTCAGGGTCGTTTCATCTGTCTCCATAAACATTTCCAGCTTATTTACCGCCCAAAAGCCCAGTCCTGCAACCCAGACTATGACAAGTATCCATCCCAGGGTTTCCATTCTATCACCTCCCTACCCAACTGTGATTTTTTCTTTCGGAAGCCGGATTGCCGTTTTCTCTTTCCCAGAAAAAGCCGCAAAAACCAGAGTAAGTCCGCCCACTCTTCCCATAAACATAAGAAGAATCAAAATCATTCTGGAAATATTTCCCAGTTCCGGTGTAATGCCCAACGACAGACCAACGGTGCCAATTGCAGAAGCTGTCTCGAAGAGGCAGGTCATCATCGGCAGATTCTCGATTCCGCTGATCAAAATTCCACCTGCAAAAAACAGCGTAAAATACATCATGACAATGGTGGCCGCATATCGAATCGTTCCATCATCGATTCTTCTGCCAAAACACTCGGTGTCTTCCTTTCTACGGAATACCGCCAATGAAGTAATCAGTAAGACCGCCAGTGTCGTCGTCTTCATTCCGCCTGCCGTAGACCCGGGCGATCCTCCGATCAGCATCAAAACCATCATAATGGTCAGTCCCGTATCGCTGAACTGTGTCAGATCCACCGTGTTAAATCCCGCCGTTCTCGGCGTTACTGTCTGAAACAGTGCCGCCATAATCTTATCTTCAAGTGACAAAGGTTCCCAGACCGGACGTTGAAATTCGCCAAAAAAGAAGAACAAAAACGGAAAAAGTATCAGACAATAGGTTGTGACCAAAATCACCTTGCTCTGCATTCTGTATCGTCCAAAATGAATTCCTTTACACTTCACATCATCCCAGGTAAGAAATCCGATGCCTCCCACAACAATCAATCCGATGATTACCATATTGATCAGATAATTGTCCGCATAAGACGTCAGGGAAGAATACTGCCGTTTTTCTCCCATCAAGTCAAATCCTGCATTACAGAACGCTGAAATGGAATGAAAGACCGCATACCAGATTCCCTTTCCCGGGTGTTCCCCTTTTCCAAAAACAGGAAGCATCAGAATTGCTCCCGTTGCTTCAATCACAATGGTGGACCGGATGATAAAACCTGTCAGTCTCACAATTCCGCCCACACTGGGAGCCGCAATGGCCTCCTGCATCGTGCTTCTCTGGTTCAGACCGATTTTTCTTCCCGAAATAACGGAAAGCGCAACGGCAATGGTAACCACACCCATTCCGCCGATCTGAATCAAAAGCAGAATAACCGCCTGTCCGAAGGAAGACCAGTAGGTTGCAGTATCATGCACCACCAATCCCGTCACACAGGCTGCCGAGGTGGCGGTAAACAAAGCCTCAGAAAACGGAGTCGCGCGTCCTGCGTTGGAAGAAACCGGAAGCATCAGCAACACGCTTCCGGTTAATATTACAGATAAAAATCCTATAATGATAATCTGAAAAGAAGTCAGACGTTTTCGTTTGAATTGTGCATTCTTCATTAGTTGAAAATCACTTTCTTGATACCACAAAATTTCCGTTCCCATTATCCATGCTTTTGTTTAAAGTTTGTATTAAGGATATTGTGTCTGGCATTAAGATTGTATAAAGAAAACGGTGATTTTCCGTCGTATAGTAAAAAGAAAAGGGACTTCCATATAGGAAATCCCTTAAGCAGTCCGTACGGGAATCGAACCCGTGTTTCCGCCGTGAGAGGGCGGCGTCTTAACCGCTTGACCAACGAACCGTCTATTATACTATCATAGGCTCAGGCAGAATGCAAGCTTTTTTTGAAATTTTTTACACAAAAGAAACAACTGCAGAAAAAGCCCCATTTTCACTGTAAGAAATCGTGGATTTTTGATATACTAATTATAAAACATCCTACGAACCGTGTTCTGCACAAAAAATTATATAAAGTAGGCATTCTTTGCAATGAGGGATCAATTATGAAAACAAACCAACAGGAAAAACCAAACGATCTGCTGCTTGTCATTGACATGCAGAACATATACATAACCGGCCAGGAATGGGCCTGTCTGGACACAGAAGGAGCCGCAGAGCGCATTAACCGGATCATTGATACAGGGGTGTGCTCCGATGTGATCTTTACCCGTTTTATAGCCTCATCCTCCCCCGACGGAGTCTGGAGGAATTACAATATCAAATACGACCACATCAACCAAAATGCGTGGGCCAACGAGATGCTTCCGCAATTTGAATCGGCCTTAAAACAATATCCGCTTTACACCAAAGGCGTATACTCCTCTCTTGCCATTCCGGAGGTTCTCTCCGCCGCAAAAAAGGCAGACCGCGTTGTCGTCACAGGTGTCGTGGCCGAATGCTGTGTACTGTCCACAGTGTTTGCCCTGATTGACGCGGGCATCTACGTCATCTATCTGACCGACGGTGTCTCCGGTCTGGACAAAGAAAAAGAGGCGGCAACCGAACTTACGCTGTCCGGCCTTGCGCCTCTTCATGTATCTATGATGACGGTTGATGAATACCTCTCATCTATGAAATCCGATTCGAAACAGGATTAATCCTCATATCCGTTTGGATTGTTCTTCTGCCATCTCCAGGAGTCTGCACACATCTCCTTAATTCCATACTGTGCCTTCCAGCCAAGCTCTCTCTCTGCCTTGCTTGGATCACAGTAGCAGGTAGCGATATCGCCCGGCCTTCTGTCCTTGATCACATACGGGATCTTGATATCGTTGGCTGCCTCGAAATTCTTCACAATATCCAGCACGCTGTATCCGTGTCCGGTTCCCAGATTGTAGATGCAAAGTCCAGCCTTCTCCTCAATCTTCTTCAATGCCTTCACATGTCCGACTGCCAGGTCTACCACATGGATGTAATCACGGACACCGGTTCCGTCCGGTGTATCATAGTCATCTCCAAATACGCCCAGCTGCTCCAGCTTTCCAACTGCAACCTGAGTAATGTATGGCATCAGATTGTTCGGGATACCGTTTGGATTCTCTCCCATAGTACCGCTCTGGTGCGCACCGATTGGATTGAAGTAGCGGAGAAGAATCACATTCCACTCATTGTCTGCCTTCTGGATGTCCATAAGGATCTGCTCCAGCATAGACTTGGTCCAGCCATATGGATTGGTGCACTGTCCCTTCGGGCACTCCTCGGTAATCGGGATCTGAGCCGGATCTCCGTATACGGTTGCGGAGGAAGAAAAGATAATGTTCTTGCATCCGTTCTGGCGCATCACATCCACCAGTGTAAGGGTTCCTGCAATATTATTGTTGTAATACTCCCATGGCTTAGCCACCGACTCGCCAACTGCCTTCAGTCCTGCGAAATGAATACAGCTGTCAATCTTCTGTTCTGCAAAAATCCTGCCTAAAATCTCGCGGTCTAAAATGTCCCCCTTATAGAAGGTAACCTTCTTACCGGTCAGTGCTTCCACTCTCTCCAGTGACTTCTCGGATGAATTGGACAGATTATCCAATACCACAACCTCATAACCGGCATCCAATAATTCTACACATGTGTGACTTCCGATGTAACCTGCTCCACCTGTAACTAAAATTGCCATAATCTTCTTCTCCTTTTCCTGTCTGATTCGAACTTTCGTACCGTTCTTTATAATGCTATTTTAACGTAATTCGTGTGTAATGTACAGAAGTAAATGTATTGCAATATATGTAATTTTGTTGCATAATGGTATCTATTCAGAACCCCTAAGAATAAGATAAGCAGAATCGTCATGCTTGCATGTAAGAGGCTGATTATCTTATTCGTAAGGTGGCTCGAATAGATACGCATAATGAATGTAATCCAAGGAAAGAGACCGGAGGTATATCATGCAGGAAAAGTACAAGAATTCGTATAAAGCAACGGAAAAGGAACTGGTATCCCTGTCGGTGTACAACGTCGGCTATCAGAACTGCGATCCCGGCTACCAGTGGGGACCCGGAATCCGGGATCACTATCTCATTCACTATATCATCTCCGGAAAAGGCACCTATCAGGTGAATGGCACCACCTACGAGCTGACCGCCGGTGACGCCTTTCTGGTATATCCAAACACGGAGATTATCTACTGCGCCGATGCGGAGGAACCATGGGAATACGCCTGGGTCGGCTTCACGGGAAGTGATGCCGCAATGATTTTGAAAGCGACGGATTTCTCCCAGAAAACACCCTGCATTTTTCAAGTGGAAAACGGCAAAGACATTGAGCGGCAGCTCCTTCATATCTACGATGCCAGAGGCAATGAGTTTCAGCACGCAGTGGAAATGGCCGGACGCCTGTATACGACCCTGGCCCTTTTCATTCAGTGCGCCCACCGGAAGGAAGCAAAGAACTCCGCCAACACCTATGTGCAAAAAAGCATCGAATACATCAGCGCCAATTACTCCTACCCCATTACCGTGGAGGATATTGCCGCCTATGTGGGTTTGAGCAGAAGCCACCTGTTCCGATCCTTCGAGGACGTGGTCGGCCAATCGCCCAAGGAATATCTGACGGATTTTCGCATGAAGCAGGCTTGTTATCTTCTGGAGCACTCCGACCTATCCATCACTGCCATTGCCAATTCTGTCGGTTTCGACAACGGCCTGTATTTTTCCAAAACCTTTCGCAAGAAGCACGGCATGCCACCAAAGGAATACCGTAGAAAAAAGAATACATAGTATTACAGACTGTCACTACATACCAGACAACAAAGTTTTCCACACCATCTTTTAATCTTGAGTATGCTTCTATAGAAATGGAACCATATATACAGGAATATAATGAATACCATTCTCCCACTTATAATCCTTGGTATGAACAACATATTTTTCGCTTATACGACTACTAAATTTGTCACAAAATACATCTAGTGATTTATGACTTCTATAATTACCGGATTTCACCTCAATTGGACATATTTTGTCTCTTACTGAAACCAAAAAATCAATCTCATACAAATGATTGGACGTTTCGTTTTCCATCGTATAATAGAACAGGTTGTTCCCTTTGGCTATCAACATCTGCGATACAACGTTTTCATATACATACCCTAAATTGGCTTCAAGTTTATCTGAAAGCAGTTTATTATATATCACGTTTTCCGTATATTTTTTATCTTTAAATGCAAGCGTCACAAACAATCCTACATCCGATGAAAACAGCTTATATCGTCCTGCATCTTTCTCTAATGACATTCCCACACCCGGATTATTTGCATGATAAGCAATATTGACCGTAAACGAACTAAGCATATCAGGTATTAATTCACGCACCTGCTCTGACCTTGTTCCTTCTCTTGCATTTGATAAAACATATCTTGACGCATTACCACTAAGATTTGCCGGAATCGCATCATATATATCACCTGCAAGTCCAGTTCCATCTATCTTAATAAAATCTTCCTCGTACAAATCAACAATTTCTCTTTTGACTTCATCGACTACTTGCAGATTATTTTGCTCTATATATGCTTCTATAGCCTGTGGCATTCCACCAATAAGCATATACAATCTGAAAATTCTCATAAGATTTCTATGCAATGCATTCCCTGCAGCTTTTTTGTTTTTTAAAAGTATCTTAATTGTCTCAGCAGTTATCTCATCACCAATTGCCCACAAAAACTCTTCAAAATCCATAGGATACATTGATATCTTATGCTCCTCACTCGGAATCAAAATATCCTTCGTATTCTTTTTTATAGACAAAAGAGAACCTGTTTCAATATATTTATATCTTCCATCTGCTACAAGATATTTGATTGCCTGTCGAGCCTTTGGAAGCAGCTGAACCTCATCAAATATTATTACAGACTCTTTCTCATATAATCTGATTCCGGTTAACTGCTGTAATTGCAAAAAGAAAAAATCTAAATTGTACGTGTCATCAAATAGTCCTATAATTTCTTTGCTGGTATGTGCAAAATCAATCAAAATATATGATTTGAACTCATTCTTTGCAAACTCCTCAGCAATAGTAGACTTTCCAACTCGTCTGGCACCCTTTATTAAAAGAGCATATTTATCACTACGCTTTTCTTTCCATTCGAGTATTTCATTATATATTTTTCTTTTAAAAACTGGCTTTTCCATGTTTTTTCACCTCTCAAATCACAGTATAACGCAAATCCCCGTTTGTGTAAACTTTAATTACGCTCAAATCCCCATTCGTTTCATGCCGTATATCTACAGAATCCCCATAAAATTCATTTTTATTGTAGCAGTCAAGAAAAGTGGACACAAAAAATGTTTTTACTTTGTTTTATTT
>CAMBLG010000010.1 GCA_945868435.1 uncultured Lachnospiraceae bacterium | reverse complement strand
CCGTATTCGTTCCATCCTGAAGTACATCGGTAACATCAAACTCACTGGTCATATGCGAAACCTGGCTGTATCCTATGTAAGAGCCATTGATCCATACGTAAAAGCAACTGTCTACTCCTTCAAAGTTCAAAAAAGATTTTGGCGCTTTCTCATCTCTACTGTACTCAAAAGTATGTACATAGGCTCCACACGGAATGTCCTGTGGCACATATGGTGGATCAAACGGAAATGGATACCGGATGTTTGTATACTGGTGTGTATCATATCCAGCCATCTGCCATACACTTGGAACCTGAATCTCATCAAAATTTTCTGTATCATAATTCTTCTCAAAGAAAGAATCCTGAATGTCATAGATGCTGTTAAAATACTGGAATTTCCAAGTTCCATTCAATAACTGCATACGATCTGACTCTTCTCTGTGTTCCACCAAGTTATCCATTCTTCTGGATGCCGGAATATAATAGGCTCTGGCTGGCATTGTGTTTTCGTGCAGTACGCTTAGATTTTCATAATAACGTGGTACGATCATAAATAGCTCTCCTCCAATACATATACTTTTTTGTTCTTTGTTTCCCTAAAGCAAACCTTATACTTTACTTTTTTGTTTACGTTCCTTAGTTATGCTATATATAGCTTATCCTAATCCGCAAAATATGTCTATGAATTGGATTAGACAAAATATGCACTAAATGATACAATGATAAAAAGTACGAAAAGAGGTGCTGTCCTATGTATTTGAACACCGGTTATTTGAACCACTCACATATGGATTTCAAAGACAAAAGTCGTCCGCTGATTGTAGGTAGCTGTGGTACTTACCGTCTTTCCAGACATCCCAAACTTCCTACCTACCGTCCAAGGGGTCGTCTGGATTATCAGATTATATATATCACTGCTGGTTGTGGGCATTTTCATTTTGATAATGTAAATAACGAAACGATTGTTCCAGCCGGCAACATTGTACTGTACAGACCGAAAGAACTTCAGAAATATGAATATTACGGAGAAGATAAGACAGAAGTATACTGGATTCACTTCACAGGAAGCAATGTGAAAAATATCTTACGTCAATATGGGTTTCCGGATAAAGAACGTGTCTTTCAAGTGGGTACATCTAATGAATATGAACAAATTTTCAAACGTATCATTATCGAGCTCCAACGCTGTCAAGACAATTATGAGGAAATGCTTGTCCTTTTGCTACGTCATCTTCTGATCAGTTTCCACCGGGAACTGACAAGAGAGCACATATTAAAAAATGAATATCTTGATCATGAGATGGATAATGCTGTTACCTTTTTCAGTGAAAACTACAATCAAAATATCAATATTGATGATTATGCTGCCTCACGAGGCATGAGTGTCAGCTGGTTTATCCGAAATTTCAAAAAATATACCGGTTCTACACCAATGCAATTCATTGTGGGAATCCGTATCAACAATGCTCAGATGTTACTTGAAACAACAACTTATTCCATCAATGAGATTTCTAAGATTGTCGGATATGATAACCAGCTTTATTTCAGCCGGCTTTTTCACAAGCTGAAAGGATATTCGCCAAGAGAATACAGAAAAATAAGAAATAAGTTATGAAATCTATAATGCCCGTAAAAAACCAAATGCCAAAAAAGGATGCCACCGAATCAAAGCTGACCGTTATTTTACTTTAAAGAGCGATATGCGGATGGAGTCATCCCGTATCGCTTTTTGAACACTTTGGCAAAGTAGTTATTATCTGGATAACCTATATACATTGCAATATCTGATATGGAAAGAACTTCTTCAATGCAATACAGTATCTTATTATCTAAGGATATAAAAATATCACAGTAAAAGAAAAGGAGACTACGATTATGGGATTATTTGGATTTGGTAAGAGAATGGAAGAAGAAACAAAGGGAGGATGCTGCAAAGGCGCATCGGCTAATGAGACTGTCAATGAATGCTGCTGTGAATCAGCCCCTGTAGAGGAACCGGCATGTGGATGTAACGGATCAGTTAGTGAAGAAAAAACTTTTGTCGCTTCAGAGGGCTGTTGTGCCTGTGGAGGAAATGGATGTTATATTAAGGTTTTAGGTGCCGGATGTAAGTCCTGCCATGAGCAACATGAAAATGTAAAAAAAGCAGTTGCAAACATGAGTCTTGATGCAGAGGTGGAGTACATCACAGATATGGAAAAGGTAATGAGCTATGGTGTTATGAGTATGCCTGCTATTGTTGTGAATGAGCAGGTAGTATCTATGGGTAAAGTATTAAAAGCAGCTCAAGTGGAGGAACTTTTAAAAAAGCTTGGCTGCTAGAAGGAAGACTGTTTTTATTTTTGCTATTTCATATGTTGCAAGTAAATTATTGAAATTGAGTCATGATATCGCAGCCCCAGCGGGAATGATTGGAGCCTCGAATTTCTTTGAACTTGCAGTAGCTGTGGCAATTGCTTTATTTGGAACCACAAGCCCTGCAGCACTTGCCACAACTGTAGGTGTTCTGACAGAGGTTCCGGTAATGCTTGCGCTTTGCTGGTTTGCAAATAAGACGAAGGGATGGTTTAAATAATGGAAAAGAAGAAAGTAGCATTTATCTGTGTTCATAATTCTTGTAGAAGTCAGATTGCGGAAGCACTTGGAAAACATCTGGCTTCGGATGTATTTGAAAGTTATTCAGCAGGAACAGAAACCAAACCACAGATCAATCAGGATACAGTCCGGATCATGAAAGAAATGTATGGAATTGATATGGAAGCGGAAGGACAATATAGTAAGTTGATTGATAAGATACCGACACCAGATGTTGCAATTTCAATGGGCTGCAACGTGGGATGTCCATTTATCGGCAGACCATTTGAAGATAACTGGGGGCTTGAAGATCCAACCGGAAAGAGCGATGAAGAATTTAAGAAAGTTATCGATGAGATAAGATTACAAATTCTTGCGTTGAAACAACGATTGAGCTAAGAAAGTGGGGAAACGGCAAGTTGCTTTTCTAAATCCTGATTTGCTGATATGATATCTGTATTGGAGGTGGAAACAATGGAAACAAAGAATGTTATATTAGAACTTCGTACAAAGAAGGGATTATCTCAGGATGAATTAGCTGAGAAGGTAATGGTTACAAGACAGGCAGTTTCACGTTGGGAAAATGGTGAAACAGTTCCAAATACAGAAACATTGAAGCTTTTATCAAAGGAATTCAATGTTACAATTAATACACTTTTAGGTGCACCCAGGCAATTGATATGTCAGTGCTGCGGTATGCCTCTGGAAGATGAAATTGTTGGTCATGATAGTGATGGCTTTTTGAATGAGGACTACTGTAAGTGGTGTTATGCGGATGGAACTTACACTTATAGCAATATGGATGATTTGATTGATGTGTGCGTGAAGCATTTAACACATGAAGGCTTTACAGAAGAACAGGCACGTGCTCATATGAAAGCCACTCTTCCAACACTGGATTACTGGAAGAGATATGAAGAATTAAGTGATGATGGACAGTTTGAAATGTTTAAGGAACAACTTATCAAGGAAATCAATGAACTTCATATTGATGGAATGCCAAAAGTTGAAAAATTGAATGCGTTGGTTGGTGCTTATGTAAATTTGGCATATCCATTACCAAGTGGTGCAAGCGTAAAATTCTTAAATGACCAGACAACATATCTGGGTAATCAATTAGAATCGGAATTTGGCGGTAACAGGTGTTTTGGCATCTTAGCGAATATGGATTTTATTATGGTTTGTACATATGAGGCAGAGGGAGCAAATCCGGAATTGCTTCTTTATAAGAAAAGATAGAAATCTCGTAAAACCCTTGTCTAAACGAGAGTAGCTAATTTAATTGATATTTTCTGCTATTAAGTATATACTATGTATATACTTAATGTAGGGAGGTTTCCATATGCAAGCACAAGTAAAAGAATGGGGAAATAGTCAAGGAATCAGATTGCCAAAAGAAGTATTGAGAAGTGCAGGAATCACATTGAATGAGTTTTTGGATGTCACGGTATCAGATGGTGTAATCACTTTAGTGAAATCATTTCGTCATAAAACTTTGGAAGAGAGAGCCGCTGAGTTTGATGGAAAGTTAATGCTTGATGGTGAATATGATTGGGGTGAACCTGTCGGAAGAGAGGTATGGTAATGGAACTTTTACATCAAGGAGATATTCTTCAGATTGAAAAAATAAAACATCCCGTATTGGTGGTTAGTAAGGATTTTTTTAATACGAGTGGTGAAATAATTGGATGTCCAATTATTAGCAATTCTACTTCGGGTCCGCTTCATATATGGATGGCTACAGAAGAAAATGAAGGTTATATACAATGTGAAAAACTTGCATTGTTAGATATGTCTCTTCGCGGCTACAAGAAAGTAGATAGATTGCCAATTTCAGAAATGATGAACGTATCTGATGCTATTCAGGGAATTTTTGAATACATTTGATGAGAATTCTAAGGAGAGCGGGACTTGTAATATCTATTGCATGGGGGATTAATCATGAGGTATATTATGTACTAGAGGAAAATATCAACTACACAGGTGCTGTGATTACCTGGCTAAAGGATGACCTATGGAATCTATGAAGAACAATGTCTCCTCCAGGAAAGAGAAAGGAAAAATCAGTATGATAGGATTCCGGATATGTTAAAAAGGCTGTTTGGTAAGACAGGAGACAATGTGTTTGTGGAACCTCCATTTTTCTGTGACTACGGTTCTAATATTGAAGTCGGTGAAAACTTTTTTGCAAATTATAATTGTACGATATTAGATGTAGCAAAAGTAAAAAGTTTGATCAGGAAGCATGGAATAATATAGATAAGGTTATTTAGATTGGAAGATAAAAATGAGTTATAGGGCCAGCGATGGAACAAGACAGTGGGATGGCAGTAAACAAGTGCCGGAAGAGAGAATGGCAGTCAAAATGCAAAGCTTTGCCCGCACAGGTATTACACCGGATATTGCGGGAGCGGATCTTTCCTATGCTTTAAAACTGCAGTACGCCAGATGGAAAGCAAAGGGATTGGAATCGACCATAGAAATTGTTCCTTATGGGGAAAGAAAACCACAAATGCCAACGAGGGGATTTCACTGGACTGATGAGAAGTATTCTCATGAGAGAAGAGTTGATGTTGGTAAGAAAACACAGAAATACTTCAAGGACGGTGTATGCATACATACACGAGAAAAAATTGTAACAATCTATGCAATTGTGACGAATACTACTGCAGAAAACAGTGTAGTGGAAAACGATTATTATTGCTGTCCATCTTGTGGTGCCAGTAGCAAGATCAAGGAATTAATGACGGGATGTCCTTATTGCCAAACGAAATTCCGGATGCCTGATTTATTCCCTAAGGTTACAAACTTTTACTTTTACGAACAGGATTCTTCACAACCTAAGTTCCTTCCAATAGCTGTGACAATAGGATCAGTAGTGGCTTTATTGTATATCGTTGCCTTTGGTATACTCAGGCATGACAGTTCTGGCTTTTTGATTATATTGAGTGCCATACTGCTTGGAGTTTTTGCAGGATTTTTGGGTACGAATCTATTCTGTTTAGGGTATATGATACACAAAGCAGCGCAGGGGATCGGAGAAATCCGCGGTTCTAAAAAGGCAGAAAGAAAAATTGAGAAGAGAATGAAAGCCATCGACAGAACGTTTTCGTATAAGTTTTTTGAGGGACAACTCATTTCTTTCTTGAAAATGATACTCTTCACGGATGATGTGAAGAATCTCGTCTGCTTTGAAGGAACGAGCGTCCCTGAGAAATACCGTGATCTGGTAGATATAGGTTATCAGGGTGCAGTGACCTTAAAAGATATAGAGATGACGGAAGATGTGGTAAAACTTAATATGAGTGTTCTTTTATGTAACACCTACTTTGTGAACAATAAGATTAAAGTTAAGAAAGAAGAGATCATGCTGCAGGTGGCGAAAAAGGCTTCGGTACCTACCGATGCAGGGTTATCCATTAAGAAAGTTGAGTGTAAAAACTGCGGTGGAAGTTTTGATGGCTCGCATCAGAGAATCTGTCCTTTCTGCCACACGGTATATGATATGAAAGAGGAAGGTTGGGTAATTACGAAAATCGGAGAGTAATAGCGGATATGCACGGAATGACAAATGAACCTTGTGCAGATGAGAACAGAAATAACAAAGGAAGCAATTGATCAAGATGAAATTTCTCCAACAATATAAGAATTTAAGCAAAGAAATCTATGTGTTATTTTTCGGCAGGATTGTGACCAGTATGGGCTCACTGATCTGGCCGCTTTTGACCTTGATCCTGAAGAATAAACTGGGATATAACGCGACGACCATTGCCACATTGACCATGGCGATGTCCATCCTGCAGTTCCCGATGCTTTTGCTGGGCGGAAAGCTGGCGGATACGTTGAACCGCAAGAAGATTATCATTGTCTGTGATCTCGTCACAGTTGTGTCCTACATAATATGCGGATTGTTACCGTTGTCCAATTACAGCATCGCGCTTTTTTACATCGCGGGCGTGTTTGCCACAATTGAGGGACCGTCATATGATGCACTGGTTGCGGATTTAAGTGACAGCGAAAGCCGTGAAAAGGCGTACAGTCTGCAGTATCTTGGCATGAATTTGGGACTGGTGCTGTCGCCGACTATCGGAGGCCTTCTGTTTGAAAATTATCTGTGGCTGGCATTTATCCTGACAGGGCTTGCAACATTGTCCTCCACCATTCTGATCATTCTGTTTATCAAACGGCTCAGCGTGGAAAAGGGAAATGTGAGCGCCTACGAGGAAAAACGCGAAAACGAGAGTGTGTTTCGCATTTTGCGGGAGCGGAAGACGCTGATTTTGTATGCGCTGGTCTGCGGGGTCGGAGGCATTGTGTATGCGCAGTTCAACTATCTGCTGCCTCTGAACATGGAGACATTGTATGGAGCCAAAGGCGCGACTATTTTCGGAATGCTGACCAGCACCAACGCAATCGTAGTCATTATCGCGACGCCGCTGATCACGACTTTTCTCAGCAGACTCATGGATGTGCGCAAGATTTTTATTGGCGAGAGCCTGATCGTTCTCGGCTTGTTCGGGTATCGCTTTGTGCAGGGAGCAATGGTGCCGTATTTTATTCTGATGATTCTTTTTACGATTGGGGAGGTGTTCAATACCCTTGGACATCAGCCTTACATGACGAGGCGAATCCCTTCCACCCATTGGGGCAGGGTGAATTCCTTTGTCAACACGGTCAACGGCTTATTTGCCGGAGTGGGGAATATTTTCATTGGAAAAATCGTGGATGTCAAGGGGTATGATATGGCGTGGCTGGCCGTGGGCGTTCTTGGTGCAGTTGCCATAATACTGGTGGTAATGCTGAATCTTGTGGATAAGAGGCAGTTTGGATTGTTGTACAAGTGACACTGTTTTATAACAGAATAGGATGCAATATGAACTTGTGTTTTGCATCCGTCTAGCAGTATAATATGTTGTGGAAGGTTTATTAATTTGGTGGGGACGATATGCAAAGATAAGAAAAATAAAAAGCCGTTCAAAACGGCTTTTAAATGCTACACCATGTAGCGTCATATAGACGAATTCGGATAAACCTTATTTGCACTCGCCTTGTTAATTCTTCTTAAAAGTATCATGGAAATTTTGATTTGTCAATAGGCGGGGGTACACTTATGGGTAATCGGGATTATTTTATAGGGCTTGATATGGGAACGAATTCTGTAGGATGGGCTGTAACAAATCCACAATACGAACTTTTAAAAGCCAAAGGAAAGGACTTGTGGGGAATTCGTGAATTTGATTCTGCTGAAGGTGCAGTAGAGAGACGTACACATCGGGTAAGCAGAAGAAATCATCAGAGAAGTCAGGTCAGAATTGGTTTGCTCAAAAGCTATTTTGAAGAAGCTATAAGCGCGGAGGATCCGGATTTTTATTTGCGGCTTGAAAACAGTTTTTATGATAAAGAAGATAAGGATGATGCGCTAAGAACAAAATACGCAATATTTTCGGATGCGGATTACACGGACACAGACTACTACAGAGACTACCCTACAATTTTTCATTTAAAGGAGCAGTTGATTAAAGATACTGTCCCAGTTGACAGGCAATATACCAGAAAACTCTATTTGGCACTTCTAAACTATTTTAAGCATCGGGGACATTTCCTGAACCAAAGTTTGTCAGGTGAAGCTGGTGGCAGTAAGGATATTATTGCGGCCATGGACGAACTTTTTATGCTGCTTCAAGAATCCTTTGATATTAGAATTTCATATGGCGAAAATCAAGTGAATGATATTCGGGAAGTTTTTTCAAATACCAATATGTCAAGAACGAAAAGGAAAGAAGCACTTATGGATATATTGGGGGTTGTGAAGAAGGATACTTCAAAATATTTGATTCTTTGTGCTATTGTTGGTCTGAAAGCAGATCTGGTAAAGCTATTGGGAATCGAGTCAGACCAGAAAGCAGAACTGGAGTTTTCATCAGCGGGATTTGAGGAGAAGCTTCCGGAAATTTATTCTGTAATTGGCGAAGAATATGCTGAGTTAATTGAAGGAATGAAGCAGGTATATGATGCTGGAGTCCTTTCAGCCATCATGAACGGTGTTGATTGGTTGTCGGAAGCACGCGTCCGTGATTATGAAAAGCATAAGGCAGATTTGAAGCTTCTCAAGCAATGTATTCGCAAATATTGTGGTGAAGAAGAATACAATTATTTGTTCAGGGAAAATGAGGATGGAACGTATAGTGCCTATATAGGTTCTGTGAATTCAGACGGGAAAATGCGCAGAGGAGAAAAGCTTAGTGCATCAAAGTCCGGAGAGCGTTATACCAATTTGAAAAAGCGGATCAAAAAGGATTTGGATGCATATTCAGCGGATGAAAATGTTGCTTATATAATAGAGGAATTGGAAAAGGAGAGTTTTCTTCCAAAGCAGCTTACTTTTGCAAACGGAGTGATTCCAAATCAGTTGCATGAACGTGAAGTACGTCGGATATTAGAAAATGCATCAAAGAATTTGGATTTTTTAAATGTAAAAGATGAAACCGGATTAACGGTTTCTGAAAAAATAGTTCGCTTATTTACGTTTCAAGTTCCATATTTCGTGGGACCGGTCAGTCAAAATTATAAAGGTAACGGATGGGCGGTCAGAAAACCCGGAATGGAGAAAGAGCCGGTGTATCCATGGAATATAGAGGAGGTTATTGATTATAGCGCAACCAGTGAAGAATTCATAACAAGAATGGTACGAGAGTGTACCTATATTTCCGGAGAATGTGCGCTTCCCAAAGAATCGATGGAGTATCAGGCTTTTATGGTGCTTAATACTATCAATAGCCTTAAGATAAGGGACGAGAAGATTTCTGTTGAACTGAAACAGGATATTTACAGGGATCTGTTTGAGGAAAGTAATAAGATATCGAAAAAGAAAATTCTGAATTACATAAATAAGAGAGGTTATGGAGTTAGTGAAGATGAACTGACAGGTGTGGATACGATATTGGGATGCCAGCTTTCCACATATAGAAAATTCAAAGATGTGTTTGGCGAAGATATCAAGAAAGATGCCGTTCAGGCTATGGTTGAGCAAATTGTCTTCTGGGGAACTGTTTACGGTGACTCCAAAAAGATGTTGAAGCAACAAATTTTGAAGAATTATGGAGACTGGATTAAGGACAAACAGCTTGAACGTATTCTCGGCTATAAATACAGGGATTGGGGAAGATTATCAAAGGAATTTTTAGAATTAAGCGGATGTAATAAGGAAACTGGAGAAATTACTTCTCTTATACGTGCCTTATGGGAAGATAATCTCAATTTGATGGAACTTCTTCACAGCGATAAATATACATTCGCTGAGGCATTGAATGAGAAGCATAAAGCAGGACTAAAGACATTATCAGAATTTACATTTGATGACTTGGATGGAATGTATTTTAGTGCGCCAGTGAAGAGAATGATTTGGCAGACGCTTTTGATTATCAGAGAAATTCAAAAGATTATGGGGTGCCCGCCTAAAAGAATATTCGTAGAAATGGCCCGTTCAGAAGAGGAACTCAAGGGCGAAGCCGGAAGAAAAGATTCCAGAGAAAAAGAACTTTTAGAACTTTATAAATCAATAAAGGAGGATCGATCCTGGGACAAAGAAATAAAAGAAGCCGGAGTATCGGGACAATTAAGAAGTAAAAAGTTATATCTTTATTACAAACAGATGGGAAGAGATATGTATACCGGTCTTCCTATCGATTTGGCGGAATTATTCGATGATAATAAATATGATATCGATCATATTTATCCAAGACATTTTGTAAAGGATGACAGTATTCACAATAATCTGGTACTTGTAGACAAAAGAAAAAATAGCCGAAAGAGTGATACATACCCAATTGACATAAATATAAGGAGTAATTCTTCGGTTATATCTCTTTGGAAACTGCTTAGAGATAAAGGCTTTATGAATGAAGAGAAATATAGAAGGTTAACAGGGACGAATCCGTTTTCCGAGGAGCAGAAAGCCGGTTTTATTGCACGTCAGATGGTGGAGACGAACCAGGCGACGAAGGGTGTGAATGATCTTTTAAAGGAACTTATGCCGGATGGAACGGTTTTGGTCTATTCTAAGGCGAGAAATGTTTCCGATTTTCGAAATGAATTTGGATTTTATAAGAGCAGAACCATTAATGATTTTCATCATGCGCATGATGCATATTTCAATATTGTAGTTGGAAACGTTTATTACACAAAGTTTACGATGAATCCGCTGAATTTTATACGAGAAGGAAGAGCGGATTATCATTTGGGAAAAATGTTTCATAAGGATGTGGAAAGAAACGGATATGTAGCCTGGAGCGCACCGGTCTGGGATTCTCAGAATCAGAAGAAAATGATTGCGGATGGAGAGTCTCTGTCGGTGATCAAGCGTGTAATGGGAAAGAACTCTCCATTAATGACGAGGCTTAATACAACACAGAAAGGAGCTATATCTGATGCGACAATTTGTGGCGCATACAAAGCAAAGCAGGAAGGATACTTACCGATAAAAGGAACAGACAATCGATTAAGTAATGTTAGCAAGTATGGAGGATTTAACAGTATAAAGAATGCCTATTTCTTCTTGGTTGAACACGAGGTGGAAGGCAAGGGAAAGGATAAGGGCAAATATGTGAAAACACGCACAATTGAATGTCTTCCCGTTTACAAACGTGTGCAGGTGGAAAGAGATCCTGAAGGATTGTATCAGTATTGTCTGGAACTTGGACTAAGAAATCCATCTGTTCGAGTGAAAAAGATTAAGCCGCAATCGTTACTTTTAGTAGATGGACTGCCAATGTATATTACTGGAAAGAAAAATGATAGATATATTGTACGAAATGCATGTAATCTTGTACTGACGTCAAAGTGGACAGAGTATATTCACTATATTGATAAGTATAATCAGACAAAAGTTATTTCGGATAATATTACAGTAGCGGCAAATATTCAGCTTTATGAAGAATTGCAATATAAGCACTGTGTTGGAATCTACAAAAACAGACCTGCTGCTGTCTCAGAGATTTTGAATGGCGGGAAGGATAAATTTAAGGCATTAGACATAGAAAAGCAGATATATGTTCTGACACAGATTTTAAATTTGTCGCTGATTTGTAATTCTGCAAATGCGGATTTGCGATTGATTGGAGGAAGCCAGGCCTCTGGATCTGCTGCAATTAGCAAAAATATTATGAAATATTCTAATGTTGTTCTTGTTAATCAATCAGTTACCGGCGTTTATGAAAAGAAAGTGGATCTTCTAACGGTATGAGTTTTAGAACAGTCGTAATTGAAAATAGTGCAAAACTTGATTACAGTATGGGCTTTTTGGTGGTAAGGCAGGAGAAAATCACCCGGATCCATTTGTCGGATATCTCCATGCTTATGATAGCGTCCACAGCGGTGTCCTTGACGAGTTCGCTGCTGGCGGCACTGACAAAAGCCAAGATAAAGGTGATATTCTGCGATGAAAAGAGGCAGCCTTCTTCGGAACTCGTCTCATATTATGGGTGTCATGATTGCAGTGGAAAGATCAGAACTCAGATTACATGGGCAAAAAGCGTGAAAGATGAGGTGTGGACCGAAATTGTTTACCAGAAAATACTCAAGCAGATGGAACATTTGCTTGAGTATAATCGGTCACAGGCGATTTTGCTGAAAGATTATTTGTCGGAGTTGACCGTAGGAGATGAAACAAATCGCGAAGGCCACGCGGCAAGAGTATATTTTGCGGCATTGTTTGGAGATAACTTTTCGAGAAGCCAGGAGAACAGCATCAATGCTTCATTGAATTATGGTTACGGTATCTTACTTTCCATGGTGAACCGAGAGATTGTTGCGAACGGGTATCTGACCCAGCTCGGAATTTTTCACGATAGTGCGGATAATCCTTTTAACTTAGGTTCGGATCTAATGGAACCTTTTCGTGTATTGGTGGACCGGATGGTAAAGCAATATATGCCACAACAGTTTGAGAGTTCGGACAAACATAGGATGTTGGAACTTGTAAACACAGAGGTGTGTATTGACGGAAGAAATGAATATGTACCTAATGCAATCAAAATTTATGTGCGAAGTGTATTTGATGCAATCAATGATGGAGATGTGTCAAAAATAAAATTTTATCAGATAAATGAGTTATAGATATATGAGAGTAATTGTCTTTTTTGATTTGCCAACGATAACTGCGACAGACAGGAAAGCTTATACAAATTTCAGGAAATACTTGATAAAATCCGGTTTTATGATGGAACAGGAGTCAGTATATTCAAAATTGGCGGTAAATAGTGCAGCAGCAGATGCCATAGCAGGTAATGTACGGAAAAATTCACCGGACAAGGGCCTGGTCCAGCTAATGCGTGTTACAGAAAAACAATATTCAAAAATGGAGTACATTGTTGGCGATAGAAATGGCGAAGTGTTGGACACGGATGAGAGGCTGGTGATATTGTGAAATTGTGCTATGCTCCAGATGGACTTGAGATATTGATCCCGGAAGGCGGCGTGTCCGGAATTTGTTTGGAAAATCCGAAAACCATGCAATCATTTGTAAGCAATCTATGGAAACAATCCAATGGAGAGGAAGGAGATATTTTTATTTCTAATGGGGATAAGTCTGTGCATTTGGATAAGGGTGTTAGTGTTGTCTTTAATCCATTTTCAATCGATGTAAATGAGAAAAAAATACTTACAAAGCTGATGAGTGAAATGCAGGTAATAAGCGAGACCGAACTTTATGTGCAAAAGGCAGAACTGAATGCTGCAATTATCTCCTTATTAGATGAAATAAATTTGCGGATGCCTTATCCGATGACATATTCGCTGGACTTAGATATTCAGCAACTGCTTAAGGCATATTCGGTTAAAGTAGATATGCAAAGTACTTCATTAATGGAACATATTGTTGATTATGTGAAGCTGGGACATCAGGTTCTAGGTATTAAACTATATGTCTTTTTACATTTAAAGGACTATTTGTCCGAAGAAGATTTGGAAAAACTGTATGAGATGGTTGCTTATGAGCAGATTTCTGTTTTATTATTAGAAAGTAAGATGATTGACAAGCTGCCACAGGAACAGTGGTGGATTGTCGATGCAGACAATTGTATTATTGAAATATGATTGAATATACGAATCGAACATAATTCGCAATTATGTATGGCTCGGCGAGAACTTCGAACATATATTTGCTGAGGTTTGAGAGCCTTGTTAATTCGTATAGGTTTCAGACTGCAATCGAATCATTTAATGACGAACACGCGTTTGAGAGCCTTGTTAATTCGTATAGGTTTCAGACAGATTACACATGCAAGCAAGACAAGCATTGTTTGAGAGCCTTGTTAATTCGTATAGGTTTCAGACTACATCCAAAGCATATAGCTTCGAATCTGGTTTGAGAGCCTTGTTAATTCGTATAGGTTTCAGACTTGCCTGCTTAGTGGCGGTATGGATTATTGTTTGAGAGCCTTGTTAATTCGTGTTCGATTTATGAGAACTAAGTGTTGTTGGTTGGAGTTCTAGGGAAAGCTAGGGAAAAACGCAATAAATATTGTGACAACCGGATAAATATGGTAAAATAGAACTACTTATAAGTATTATGGGGAAGGAGCATTCTATGAAGAACAAAAATTCAAAAGCACGGATGCAGGTAATTTTTGGAACACTTCTGTTTGCACTGATCCTGATGGCAGAGTTGTACACGATGATTAATTACTCGAAACTGTTCGTCGCGATTGCAGTCTTTGCGGTTGTGGATCTGGGATGTCTGTATGTGGTGATCAACGGAATTCTCATCATGAAGGAGCAGAAGGAGCTGCGGCGCGAGGAGCAGTATGACAGCATTTTCAAGTCGGAAAAAGCGTCCTACCTCATGCTGAAAAAATATTTTGAAGAGATTGAGGATAAGCTGAATTATCTTGAGAAAGTTGCCAAGGTTCCGACCGAGGAGATCATCAATGCGCAGAAGGGAATCGCGAAGGTGATTATCACCCGGAACCGGGAAAATGCGGAAGCCATGATGAACTCCAATGATCTGGTCATGGAGCAGATAGATGCACTGGATGGTCAGATAAAAGAGTTGAATCAGGCAATTTCGGATAATCGGAATGTTATGGATGCCAGCGCCCAAGAGATCGAATCTGCGGTGAATGCCGGTAGAGACGCTGTGACGGAAGGGCAGAAGCGGCTGCTGGAGGCCAATGAGAATGATTTGCAGATACGGATACAGGAGCTGACGGTTAGCCTGAAGGATATGGAGCTTCGTCTGAACAGTGCCATTATGCAGAGCCAGAAGATCATTGCGCAGGCTCCGGTCATGACAGCGTCGATTCCGGTGGCGGCACCGGTGCAGCAGGCAACGCCCGCCACTTCATCAGAGCCTCCGGTTGAGCCTTTGTACGAAGAGCCAATCGAAGAACTCGTTGAAGAACCGATTATGTCAGAGCCGTCCATGGAAGAAACACCTTTTGAGGACATAGAAGCTTCTGATCTTGATGATGTGTTAGAGGATATGGGAGACTCCTTGGAGAATCTGCCGGACGAGCTTCCGGAGACGGAGGTCAGCCCGGACGAGCTGCCCGAGGAAGATCTTGTGATTGATACGGAGGACGAGCCTCTGTTGACTGACGATGAAGTTAATGAAATGCTACAGGGCCTGGGCGAAGACCTTGGCGTGACTGCGGAGGAACCAATTCCGGAGCCGGAACCAGTCATAGAGCCAGAGCCGATGCCTGAATCGATGGCGGAACCGGAGCCAATACCGGAAGCGGAAGAGAAGCCGCCGATGCCGGATCTGTCGGATCCGAATAAGATGATGAGCCCGGATGACATTGCAGCATTGTTCGCGAATATGGGCGGAGACAGTGCCCCAGCGGCGGAACCGGTAGTTGAGCCGGAGCCGATTGTAGAACCGGAGTCAATACCGGAAGCGGAAGAGAAGCCGTCGATGCCGGATTTATCGGATCCGAATAAGATGATGAGTCCGGATGACATTGCGGCATTGTTTGCAAATATGGGCGGAGACAGTGCTCCAGCGGCGGAACCGGTAGTTGAGCCGGAGCCGATTGTGGAACCGGAACCGATGCCAGAACCGGTAGTGGAAGAGAAGCCGCCGATGCCGGATTTGTCTGATCCGAACAAATCCTTAAGTCCGGATGAGATCGCAGCGCTTTTTGCAAATTTAGGATAAGTGAATTCAATTAAGAAACCCCTCATCATTCCGTTTTCTGAGATGGATACATGAGGGGTTCCTTTTATGTTATCGATCTGTGGGATTGGCTGCAATGGTCTTGATGATCTGTACCGCGGTCTGCATGCCTTCTACTGAAATATGCTCATATGGACCGTGGAAACCGTAACCGCCGGTTCCAAGGTTGGGACAGGGCAGGCCCATAAAGGAAAGTCTTGCTCCATCTGTGCCGCCACGGACCGGGCGGGAGATTGGGGTAAGGCCGACAGAAGCGATGGCATTCTTGGCCAGGTCCACAATATACATCTGCTGTTCTATGACAGAAAGCATATTTTCATAGGAATGTTTGATTTCCAACTCCACTGTGCCTGCGCCGTATTTCTGGTTCATTTCAACCTCGAGGGTGCGCAGTAGATTCAACCGGGACTCAAAAAGATCTTTGTCGTGATCCCGCACAATAAAAGAAAGGGTAGCGGAGGCAACATCACCGGACATGTCGGTCAGGTGAAAAAAGCCCTCGCGTCCTTCTGTGTGGGAGGGGGTTTCATTTTTCGGCAGGAGGGCGACAATTTCACATCCCACCAGAGCTGCATTGATCATGATGTCCTTGGCTTCGCCGGGGTGAACGTTGACACCGGTAATGGAAAATACTGCGCTTGCCGCGTTGAAATTCTCGTAAGCCACTTCCCCTTCGTAATCCCCGTCAACGGTGTAGGCGTAATCTGCCTTAAAGTAATCCAGATCAAACAGGTCAGCGCCTGCGCCCACTTCCTCGTCGGGGGTAAAACCAATCCAGATATCACCGTGAGGCGTGTCCTCTGCGATCAGTTCCTCCACAGCAGTCATGATTTCGGCTACGCCAGCTTTGTCATCCGCGCCCAGAAGGGTTGTGCCGTCGGTCGTGATCAGTGTGCGGCCCTTCAGTCCGGACAGAGCCGGAAAATCCGCTACCTTCAGATAAGCTCCGCTTCCCGGAAGCAGTACATCCTGTCCGTCATAGTTCGGAATAATCTGAGGCTTTACATTCTCGCCGGAATAATCCGGTGCGGTATCGATATGGGAGATGAAGCCGATGGCCTTCTTATTCTCCATCCCGGGAGTGGCGGGCAGCAGTCCGTACACATAGCAATGCTCCGTCAGAGTTACTTTGGTAAGCCCCAGCTCTTTCAACTCGGCCTCCAGTACTTTTGCGAGGGCAAACTCCCGGTCACTGCTGGGAATGCTGGTACAGGCCTCGTCGGAGGTGGTCCAGTAAGAAACGTATTTGAGTAATCTTTCCTCCACTTTCATGGCTAATTGCTCCTTTCACATATAAAATTAAAAAAAATGAAATAAATTGAAAAAAGTAGTTGCATTTCTCGTAAGTCTAGTATATAATAACTTTTGTCGTCAGGAAAGACGAAAATAAAAAATATGCGCGACTAGCTCAGCTGGCAGAGCACCTGACTCTTAATCAGGGTGTCCAGGGTTCGAACCCCTGGTCGCGCATTACTTTTTTTGATAGTTTAACATATACAAAAGTCAAAGAACTCTTGACGAAGCATAGATCTTCGTTGGGGGTTTTTTTAATGCTATCGAAGGGGAAGAACATGAAAGAAAAGGTTCCGGATGCCGGAGCCGATTCGTTGTCAAAATATGGGTTTGCCACATTGATCATTTGAGCGAGATGCTTCGGTTGAGCAGAGTCGTGCTGTAGAGGTAGAGCGCATCCGCGCCTGCCCAGTCGGCGAAGTCGACCCGCTCACCGAGGCGGTCGCTCATGGTGTAGCGGATATCCACGACGAGGATTTCCTGATAATACGGAGTGAGAAGCGGGATGAGAGAACTACCATAGGAGTCGCGAAAGACCACAAGCTGTCGGTCCGTGAGCGCAGCAGGACTCTCGATGTACATGAGAGCGGAAGCTCCGGACAGAAAGAAATCGTAAGGGTTTCGTTCTGCCAGTTTCTCCCAGTCATATAAGCCGGAGCGGCTGTCGTTGTCATAGTTGAGGACAACGGCCTGATCAAGGATATCGTTGGTCAGGTAATAGACCGCATCCGGCTTTATTGCTGCGAATTTTTCCCGTTCCCATCCGCTGGCCAGAGTGATGGCTTCCCCGTAGGAGCCCACAAAGCCATCCGCCGCAAACAGCGTATCGTAGTTGATTCCTCCGTCCGTTTCTTCTTCGGAAAAAGCGATCGTGGAGACACCTGTGGCCTCTGTAATGCATTCCGCGACGGGAGCAAGGCATTCCTGCCGCCAATGGCTGTCGGTGCGGTAATAGGAGTCCCCGTCCAACGAAGCCGCAAGGTCGATGGGCTCAGCATAATCCATCTGTGAGTAAGTCAAGGCAAAAAGCGCTTCGTAATCCATCTGTCCCCGCCCTTTGGGATCCGCAAGATAGTAGCTCTTGTCCGGAACGATGGCCACGTAGGGATGCATGTCGTTGGGGGCGAGATAAGTGTCATAGAGCAACCGGAACCGGTCTGTGGCGCGGGTCACTGACCTGGTGTCCAGAGCCGGGCTGATGGCTACGATTTTCTCATCCGCCACATAGTATTCACTTGGTTTCATGTTGGAAAATGCGGCACCTGTGAGCAGGCCTAAGAAAAGCAGGCAGCTCACACCGGATATCACGCGCTTTTTCATCTTATCTCCCCTAAATAAACTTACTCCTTGTGATATTCTCCGTCGGTGTATCCGCATACCTGGGTAAAGGCATCCACAATGTCGTCCACAGAATCCAGTCTGGAGTCGAACATTACAAGAAGAATATACTTGTCACAGGTCACAACGCGAAGCTCATCTGCCTCCACGCAGATCCATTTGCGCTGGTCAATGCCGTTGGCCATCTTCTGCGCAATCTCTCCGGCAGATGAAGCGTCGGTCACTTCTGCCACAACGATGGAGCAGGCCTGTCCCATCATAGCCTCTGAGGCAGTGGCTTCGGCTAATTTGTCTGCATCATCCGGTGTGAGTCCCAGATAAGACTGAAGGGCGTATTCATCATTCAGATCTACCGCCATATTTCCCATGTTCAATTCCATAGGCTTGATTTCATAGATGGCGTTGATAATCTCCTCTGTGCTGTCAAAGGATGGCGCCTCCTGCTTGGGGGTTTCCTCGCTGGCCTGTTGTGTATCATTTGCCTTTCCGCCACAGGCGGTCATGGACAGCGTCATTGTAGCGGAAAGCAGTAGTGCGATAATTTTTTTCATCATAGTTACATCCTCCTTGGTGTTAGTATACCCATATTGTACAGGATAAATAGTAGGAAAGATAGCCTATAAATCCTTAACTTTTTTTGAATATGCAGATGACCAGGTATAAGGGGATTGTTTTTTACGGTGAAATTGTACTATAATCATCAAAGAAGCGATGTTCAAAGGATGGGGGACAAGCCATGAGCAATGTACATTATCAGCAGGCAATTGCTGTGATCAATGAAGTGAAGAAGGCCGTGACAGGCAAGGATGAATGTATCGGCAAGGCCTTTTGTGCCATACTGGCGGGTGGACACATCCTGATCGAGGATGTGCCGGGCGTGGGAAAAACGACGCTGGCCATCGCTTTTTCCAAGGTGATGGGGCTGGAAAATCATCGCGTGCAGTTTACGCCGGATGTAATGCCGGCGGATATCCTCGGGTTTTCCATGTACGACAAGAACACAGGGAACTTCTCTTATCATCCGGGAACGATTATGTGCAATCTGTTTCTGGCGGATGAGATTAACCGGACCTCGCCGAAGACGCAGTCTGCGCTTCTGGAGGTCATGGAGGAGGGAAAGGTGACGGTGGACGGCGTCACCCATGAGGTGCCGCAGCCCTTTGTGGTGATGGCGACGCAGAATCCCAAGGGCAGTGCGGGAACGCAGCTTCTGCCGGAGTCCCAGCTGGACCGCTTTATGATATGTATGAGCATGGGATATCCGGACATTCGAAGCGAGATCGAGATTGCCAGAGGCAAGAGTGTGTCGGCGGGGGTTGCGGTGTTGGATGCAGTATTGGATGCAGATGGCCTTATGAAGCTTCAGCAACTGGTGGAGAAGGTGTATGTGCATGAGAATATTTACACCTATGTGGCACAGCTGGTGAACGCCACCAGGGACAACGGCTTTATCGAGCTGGGGATCAGCCCCCGCGGAACCATCGCCTGTGTCCGCATGGCCAAAGCGTGGGCATTTTTACACGGAAGGGATTACGTGATTCCGGAGGACGTGGCGGACATCTTTTTGGATATTGCCAAGCACAGGATTGTGCTGAACACGAAGGCAAGGGTAACACATGTGACGGAGGAGGCGGTGCTGAAAGAGCTGCTGGATGGCACGAAGCAGCCGGCCTCCTATATGGAGAAGGCGGAGTATCGTGGCTAGTTTTGTGATTGGAGGCATCGTGACGCTTGTCACGTTCTATATTGCACTCATTTATGCGAGTACGGCGATTGGACTGCTTGGGTTTGCCGAAGCAGTTCTTTTGGTGCTCGCATTTGTATTTTTACTGTTTCAGAGAAGCAGAATTCGTGTGATGCTTCGGATTCCCATCGGCGTGGCGGAGCAGGGGGGACGGGTCCAGGTGCAGATTGGCACCGTAAACCGCGGCCCCATTCCCTGTATGCGGATCCGTTATCGGGTTCGGATGTGGAATACTCTGCAGAAGAGGCGGAGAAGCGTTTGGCATTCGGGCGCCATGGTATATTCCGGTGAAAATAGCTATCAGACCGTGGTTTGCCCGCAGTATGCAGGGAATTATCTGGTGGAATTGCGGAGCGTGAAGCTTTATGATCTGACCGGGCTTTTTTACCTGACAAAACGCATCAAGAGCAGCGCGGGAATACAGGTTCTTCCGGAGGTGGCACCTGTCAGCGTGCGGGTGACGGAGCGCACCAGGAATTTCTTTGGGGACGCGGATGTCTATGATGATTTTCGCCCGGGCAACGACAGCAGTGAAATCTTTGATGTCCGGGAGTTTCGCGACGGAGACAAAATTCAGAGCATTCACTGGAAGCTTTCTGCCAAGATGCAGGAGCTGGTAGTGCGGGAGGATTCCCAGCCTCTGGCATGTCCGGTGGTTCTGCTTTTGGATAGCGCCAAAATCCGCACCGGAAAGCAGGCGCAGGCGTTTCTGTCCGTGGCGGCAAGCCTTGTGTTCTCCATGATGGATGTCCACTGTCCCCACTATGTGTCGTGGTACAGCGGCAGTCAGCAGGATATGGTCCGTGTGAGGGTAGATGACGAGGAGGACTATTATACGTTCTTGAGCAGCTATCTTGCGGATATGCGGGAAGCACCGCAGGAGATTCGGCAGTTGTACCGGGAGAAATACCGCTATGACCATGAACTGCACACACTTCTTCTCACGGGCGAGCTGGCACTTTCCATGGATGGGAAACTGCTTAAGAAACTGAGCGAAGTGGAATGGAAGGAACGGCTTTCGGCGCTGGAATTGATACTGTAAACGATTAAGGATCGTGGAGTTTTGTGCAGAGTATCTTTGTATGGAGGAATCTTGTATGGATCAAATGCATGCCATCCATACAACCGAATATCATTTTGGAGAAAGTTTTGCAGGAGCAGTGCGGACGGTTTTGGCTGCAGAATTGCTGTTGACGGGATTTTTGCGCCTTTTGTCCAGTGAATTTGCGGGCTGGGAGATTGCACACATCGACTTTGTGCGGCTGCAGTGTTTTCTGGTGTCGGCGATCGTTTTGTTTGAGATAGTGGCACCGGCCTGCGGGCGCTATCGCCTGTTCCTGTATGCGGGAATCGAAGCGGGATTGCTGGGACTGGGCGGCTGGTACGCCTACCGCGAGCTTGCGGCGATACGGGATGGAGTTGTGGGACTCTGCAATGACTATCTGCAGGCGTGGAACATCTACTATAAGACCAATTATCTCGTCTCCAATGTAAAGCTTCAGGCCGGTGCGGGGCTGGGATTTTTCGTTGTAGTGCTGGTGCTGCTTTTTCTCGTGCTTCGCTATGTGACAGGTGCGCGGTGGCTTATGTTGGTGCCTTCGTTTGTAGCTCTGACACTGGGACTTCTGGTGAACCGCTGCCCGTCATGGGAGGGGCTCATGTGTGTGTTGATGGGAACGATGGTCCTCTATTCCGGTGGCGCGGATTCGTCCCGGGTGTTGTTTGTTCCTGTGAAGCATGGGAAAAGGCGCATACCTCCGGCTGTCATGCAGTTGGTCTCCACGTTGGCAGTGCTGGCGTTATCTCTCCTGGTCGTGGTTACGGGGCAGCGTCTGTTTGAGGAGCCCGCAGAGAAGATCCCGGATCAGTGCCCGAAGTTTATGGATTTTCAGAAGCAGGTGGAGGTTCGGGCTGAGGAACTGGTAAGCAGTCTGAATTCGGATGCGGATGAGGCGCGGGTTGATAACGATACGCCAACTTACAGGGACAGGCTGGTCATGACGATTACGACAGACGAGATGCCGGCTTCCAATCTGTACCTGCCGGAGTTTTACAGCGGAACTTATCAGAATGGAAAATGGGAGTCGGAGAGAGAGACTTTTCGGAGTGCGGCAGAGGCGGCACAGATTGATCGGGACCGGCTGGGCACGCGGCTGTATCAGATGGGTTATGAGAGCTTCGATGCAGTTTCCTATTATGCCTCCATTGTCAATCGGAATATGGCTGTCAATCGGAATATGGCGCGGTGGAACTATACCATCTCCTATGAGAGAGCAGGCTCTGCGGCGTGCCTTCCGTATTTTTCGGATCTGTCGGACACGGACGATACTGTATGGGTAGAGGGGGAAGGTCTGGTAAAGAAAGAGCGGGGAGCAAAGGAGCTCTCCTTTCAGGGATGGAATAACAATACAGATGTGCTGCAGTTGTTGTTTGATATGTCGCATCTGGATTCGGACAATCAAAGCCAGGCCGACATGGTCAATTGGTATAGCGCGTACGTGATGGAGCATTACCGCAATGCATCTTCACTTTCGGCAGTGCAGGAGGCTTCCGATTTGATTACCGAACAGGTAATTGTGGAGTCCGGTGGGGTGCTTGATACCGGGGATGCCATGGACAGCAACCTGTGCCGGATCGGTGTAGCGGGTTATGTGCAGCGAGTGCTGGCGGGGGCTGCGCAGTACAATCTGTATCTGGATGACATTCCGGCGGGAACGGATACCATTCAATACTTTCTGGAGACGGGGCATGAGGGATACTGTATGCATTTCGCCAGCGCAGGGGCGCTGATTCTGCAGGATCTGGGGATACCGGCCCGGTATGCTTCCGGATATTTTGTGAAGCAGAGTGCATTCCGGAAGGCGGCAGATGGAACTTACAGCGCAAAGGTGTATGACCGCAATTCCCACGCCTGGGTGGAAATCTATCTGGAGGGGATTGGCTGGGTTCCCATGGAGATGACGCCGGGATATGAATATGTGGAGGGAGGGCTTCCGACGGATGCGGACAAGCAGGAGGAACTGAAGGAACAGCACGAGAACAAGAACGAGAACACGGAGGATGCGCTGTCTTCGGAGGAGCCCGAGACGGGAAGTGAAGATACCGAAAATACAGAGTCAGAGAATACGGAAACAGAAGAAACCGAGTATAGTGTCCCACAGGAAGAGACAGAAGAAAATCTGTCAGCCAATGGGGGTGACGGGACGGAAGGTGCGGCCGGTAAGCGTTTCCTGCTGCCGGGAAAGATTCTTGCGGGAGTGGTTTGCTGTACGGCGTTTCTCATGCTTTGCGTTTGGGGAATCCGTGTTTTTGTTCGCAGATATCAGGAGGTTTTGTGGCAGGAACTGAGGCACCATCAGAACTGCAGGGCGGTCAAGCGTATCAACCGCCGTATATACAGACGTCTTATGAGGAAGGGGCGGATGCCTGTAGGGCATGTAAGGTTTCCGAAGAAGAGCAGAGGCACTGGGGGGATGGAATGGATTCCAATTACAGATGCAGAGTATGAAAGCCGATTGATCCGGACCTATGAGATAATCCCCCCGAAGGAATGGAACGAATATATGCGGATTGTGAAAAAGGCCGCCTTTTCCGGGGCAGAGGTGTGTGACCATGAGGCGCAGTTCTGCTACGGAATCTATCGAAAGCTTGACAACAAACGCTGAGCTCCTATGTGAAAAGGCGCACTCAGCGGGATGCGATCAGCTTGCAGATCGGGTTGCCCATGGAGGAGAATTTTTCCTCATATTCCGTCATAATGTTGCCCTCATTCAGCACAGGATCGTGGTGGAGATCCCGGGTAAATGCGTCTAATTTCCAGCGGTCGGAAGCTTCGATCTCCTCTAAGGAGAAGGTAAAGAGCTCCTGGTTGTCGGATTTGAATTCCAGGCGGCCACCCGGAGCCAGAAACTGATCATACCGATCCAGAAATTCGTGGGAGGTCAACCGTCTTTTGGCATGACGGTCCTTGGGCCACGGGTCGGAAAAGTTCAGATAAATGCGGGCAATCTCGTTTTCCCCGAATATTTCCGGAAGGTTTTTGGCATCCTCACATAGAAAGTGTACGTTGGGAAGGCAGAGCTCGTCCATTTTTTGAACTGCGCGAAGGAGAACGCTGGTGTAGCGTTCTACACCGATGTAGTTGATATCGGGATTTGCAGCGGCGAGATCCATGAGAAAACGTCCTTTTCCCATTCCGATCTCCAGATGGATCGGATGATCGTTGCCAAGGAAGGTGTTCCAGCTGCCGCGGTGAGAGGCAGCGTCTTGTATACAATATAGGCTGGAGGAGACAACCTCGTCGGCGCCCGGAATGTTGCGTAATCGCATAAGGGTATCCTTTCGTTGTGTTGTAGTAGGGAATTATATTATGTGCCGAAATGCTTCGGCAAAAGCACGAAAAACCATAGGTTTTCCGTGCTCGCGGGCGCGTTCACATAGCATATAGAGCGTCTGCATGATGTAAACATCTGCATCCGTCTAATGCTATGTTCACTTTTGCCTTCGCGGACATTATATCATAATTTGCTTGCGGGATAAAGAGATTGCGCTTATACTAAAATTGCATATACCACAGAGCGAGGATATCAGGAGAATTTACATGAATTGGAAATGTATATGGAAGCGGGCGGCAGCCGGATTGTTGGCAGCAGTGTTTGCGATACAGGCGGCTCCGATGCCGGTGCAGGCGGAAGAGTACTGGCCGGAAGGACCGGAAATTACATGCCCGAATGCCATTGTGATGGAAGTGAATACAGGAACAGTGCTTTACGAGAAGGATAGCCATAAGACCCGCTATCCGGCCAGCATTACCAAGATTATGACAACGCTCTTGGCGATTGAAAACTGTGAGCTGAATGAGACTGTTACATTTTCGGCAGATGCGGTGTACAAGAATGAGGGAGATACTTCCAATATTGCCCGTGATCTGAACGAAGAGATGACCATGGAAGAATGTCTGTATGCCGTCATGCTGGAATCTGCCAACGAGTGTGCATACGCAGTGGCGGAGCATGTGGGGGCGCAGCTTGGAGGGGATTACAGTACCTTTATTGAGCTCATGAACAGCCGCGCAGAAGAGCTTGGCTGTAAGGATACGCATTTTAACAACTGCAATGGTCTGCCGGATGAAGATCACTGGACCAGCGCCTACGATATGGCGCTGATTTCAGCGGAGGCTTACCGGAATGAAGCGTTCCGGATCATTACCGGGACAGGCAGTTATACCATACCACCTACGAATAAGCACAGTGATCCGACCTACTGCCATAATCATCACAAGATGATCTATCCGTGGCAGGGAGATTCCCGATATCTGTGGGACAACTGCACGGGAGGCAAGACCGGATACACCAGGGTAGCCAACAATACGCTGGTGACCTTTGCGGAGAAGGATGGTCTGACACTGGTGTGCGTGGTGATGGATGTATCGTCACCATATCACTACACGGATACGCGGAAGCTGTTGGACTATTGCTTTGATAATTTTCAGGCATTGAACATTGCGGCCAATGAGACCAGTATTGCCAATGAGAATTTGGAAGATACCGGAGTTATGAATGACAACGAACCCTTTGTCACGTTGGATGAGGATGCATATATTGTGATTCCCAAGGCAGCTGAGTTCGCGGACGCTATCTTTTCGCTGGATGAGGTG
The DNA here is from genome assembly GCA_945868435.1 of uncultured Lachnospiraceae bacterium. GTDB lineage: Bacteria > Bacillota > Clostridia > Lachnospirales > Lachnospiraceae > Roseburia. The sequence goes on along the minus strand of CAMBLG010000010.1, from coordinate 49,732 downwards.
CGGGATGACAGTGGAACGCTGGCGCAGCTCAAATATACCTATGCAGACAGGACCGTGGGAACTGCGAAGATTGTGACCACCGGGGCGAAGGTGGAGGAAAGTTATTTTGAGAAACAGATGCCGGCGCAGGAAGAAGACCTTCGGGTTATTGAGATTCATCCGGCAATGATTCTGTTGATTGTATTGGGGCTGGCAGTGATCGGAGTGTTGATCTATCTGGGCAAAAAGCTGTATGATAACTTCTATGTAATCCGTCATAAACGCGAAGTCCGCAGAGCGCAAAAGGAAAGATTCCGGATTCGGGAGAGCAAAAAGCGATACCGCAGAAAAGACCGTATGTTTAAGTGACAAACATCGACAAAAGGTGCTTAAAAAAGACAAGAACGACAATATTAAACGACAAAAAGAAAAATGACGACGGCATGTTCAGAAAATGTGCGGTCGTCATTTTTAAATTCGACATAGAATATTACAAGCGAAATTATCTGACAATTTCGAAAGCGGGCAATATATCGGACTATTTTGGCAAAAATACAGTGATTATGGAAGCAGGCTCTCCAGAAGAATCAGGAGCTGGTTCTTGTTCTCGGTATAGATCAGAACACCGTTTGCAGTCTCTACCAGAGTGACAAATTTGCCCTGAAAGGTGAGGGATGTCTCCAGCGTGTGAATCAGGTAGGAGCGCATATGGACATCGGATTTCAGGAAGATGGTCTCAATGTTCTCCATAGGATTTACCTGCACATGTGCCTGAGAAAAGAGCTGTGAAATTTCCTTTTCCTGTTCGAACTGATCCACGGTTTTATTGACAATAAAATATCCCTGCTCGTCCTTGGGCATATCCAATGCCTTCACGGCACGCTGCACTTGTTTGGTTAATGCATCCGAAGCCGGGTAGAGAGACTCAAAATAGTTGAGAAAGTCAGCAGCAGTTCGAAAGTGCCGGTTGGAGCCTTCCTGAAGAACCTCCGTCATGAGGATTCGTTTGATGATTCCCTCGCAGGTTTCGCGGGATGGGTTTTTGTGATTCATGGGCATTTCTCCTTAAAAGACATATGCGACAATAATTTGTGTTCGAAGTTAAGTATAAGACAATATTGAGAGAAAATCAACGAAAAAACGACAAATTATTTCGGTCCACAGATGTGGTTTTCTCATTGACGGCAAAGGAAAAAAGGCGTAAAATAGGAGAAAAATACCACTAAGATTATGATGGAGCGGAAAATCATGGCGAATCACAGAAGAAACAAATCTGCAGAGGAAGCGCTGCGTGAGGTACAGGAATTTATTGAAGCCAACGGGGGAATTGTGAAAAAGGAGCAGCTTGGAGAGCTGGAAATCGACTATCGGCGCATTCTTGAATTTGTGGAGGAGGGAAAGCTGGTAAGGATTAAGAACGGCTACTATACAGACCGGATGGACCGATTCACGGAGGAGGAGCTGATTGCGCGGCTGTTTCCGGACGCAAGCCTGTGCATGGAGAGCGCGCTTTACGCGTATGGCTACATTAAGAGCAAACCCTTCGGATGGCATCTTGCAGTGGACAAGAACACCTCCAAGTCCAGATTCAAGATGGACTACCCGAAGGTAATCCCGTACTATACGGAGCCGGAGGCGCTGGAGCTGGGAACCACTCAGTGCAGCCTGTGGGGGAACACCTATCGGATTTATGAGAAAGAGCGCGTGATCTGTGATTGCCTGAAATATGAGAGTAAGTTGGATCGCGAGGTCTTTAAAGAGGCGATCCAGTCCTACATCCGGGACGAGTCCAAGGACATTTCCGCGCTGATGGAATATGCCAGGGCCCGCAAAGTGGTAAAGAAGGTTCAGAGTCTGATTGGAGTGTGGCTGTAATGTGGGTTGGAACGATTCAGGCACCGGAACTGAAAGAACTGGCGGAACAAAAGAGTCTCCCGTTTGCCAATATGCTGAGAAGCTATGCGCTGGAAGATATGCTGCTTCGCATTTCGGATTCGGAATACCGCGATCATCTGTGGCTCACCGATGACGGAATGCTGGGGGAGGAAGGCTGTCGCAGAGAAGGCGAGAGCGTTTGTACCTATTATTATATAGAAAGTGCGAGGACGCTTCCGGAAGGAAAACTTGTTCCAGGGCAGAAGTTGAATTGTCCCCTGACGGAACATTTTGCACAGCAGGTGTTTGCGCCGGAAAATTCCGCGGGAATCCATTGGAGAAGCGAAGTGTCTGCATCTTCCGGCGAGGTCTGGCTGAAGCTTGACGCTTTTTACCGCGAGATGCATGTTCCGATTACAATGAAGCTTCGCCCGCTTGTGTCAGAGGGACTTCGGCCGGAGAAAAAGGCGTTTGACGCCATTGCGATCCCGGGCCGGGTGTTGACCTACTGGAAATATGCGGCGGAAGACCGGCTGAGCAGGGATCTGTTCGAGATAATGGACAAGCTGGAGCTGATCGGCGACATGGGTGCATACGACCGGGTCTATCAGACGACCTGCACCCAGGCTCTCAGCGGACGTCGCATGTTGGAGGAACTCTCGGAGCTGGCGGAGCACTCCCCGCAGGTAAAAAAGGAGCGAAGGCTTGAGCAGGTGGCGGGATACCGTGATTATGCGTATATGCGAAAGCGCTGGGATCAGTATGCAAAAAGGCATGGCGCAGTGTCTACTTCGTGGGAAAAAGTGTTGGAACGTATTCTTGCCCTGGTCACACCGCTTTGGACCTGTCTGTGCCGTGACGAGATTTTTTTCGACGACTGGATGCCGGAGCTTGGCAGATACATGTAATCGGAAAGCAGTTATCGGAATATGACACGGCAAGACAGACGAATAGATTGGAAAGGAAGAACCATGCTGGAACGCAGACTGAGGGAGTTGGCAGAGACGGATGTCTATCCGTTTCATATGCCGGGGCACAAACGGATGGGCCCACAGGACTTTCCCAATCCATATCAAATTGATATTACAGAAATTGAGAACTTTGACAATCTCCATCACTCGGAAGGAATTCTTAAGGCAGAGCAGGATCGGGCCGCGGCCATCTATGGCGCAAAACAGAGCTTCTATCTGGTAAACGGAAGTACCTGCGGCATTCTCGCGGCAATCAGCGCGGCGGTGAAGCGGGGCGGAACTATTCTGATGGGCCGCAACTGTCATAAATCCGTGTACAACGCCTGCGAGCTCCGGCAGCTGACTCCGGTGTACGTCTATCCGGTGGACACGGAGTACGGACTGCAGGGGCAGGTTACGGTGCGGGATATCGAGGCGCAGCTGGCGGCGCATCCCCAGATTGGTGCGGTAGTTATCACCTCTCCCACCTATGATGGGGTGGTGTCAGATGTCGCTTCCATTGCGGAAGTCGTTCACAGGCATGGAATCCCGCTGATTGTGGATGAGGCCCACGGCGCGCATTTTGGCCTGCATCCCGCGTTCCCGGAAAATGCTACAATGCTCGGTGCGGATGCGGTGATCATGAGTGTGCACAAGACACTTCCGGCTTTCACACAGACAGCACTTCTGCATCTGTGCAGTGACCGGATTCCGGCGGAGGAGACCGCGCGTTTCCTCGGCATCTATGAGACCAGCTCCCCATCCTATGTGCTGATGGCCGGGATTGACCGGTGCATGCGAATGATGGAGGAGGAAAGAGCGGCCCAGCGGTTTGACTGCTATGTCCAGATACTGCGGGAATTCCGGCAGAAGGCGGGAGGTCTTTCTCATCTGAAAGTACTAGGGGCGGAGGACTTTAGCCCCCAAGAGGCGTACGCCTTCGATCCGGGGAAGCTCGTGATCGAGGCATCAGGCAGTGGCAGAAGCGGGCAGGAGCTGAAGGAACTGCTTTTGTCGCGGTATAGTCTGCAGATGGAGATGGCCAGCGGCAATTATGTCCTTGCAATGACAAGTGTTATGGATACCATGGCCGGGTTCGAGCGGCTTTTGCGGGCGCTGGAGGAGCTGGACGAGATAGAAGGGGCAACGACGGCAAAGCAGGTGCTTCGGCCGGGAGATATATACCGGGAGCAGGAGTGTTGTATGCGGCTGTCGGATGCAGTGGAATGTGCGCGGGAGCCGGTGGCTTTGGCGGACGCACCGGGGCGTATCTGCGCCTGCTATGTCTATCTCTATCCTCCGGGAATTCCGATCCTCGTGCCGGGAGAGAGGGTCACGGAACCGACGAGAGACACCATCTGTGCCTGTATGGAGATGGGGCTTCAGGTGGAGGGATTGTCCGAATCCGGTTGTATAGAAGTTGTGAAAATGGAATAGATATATTATAATGAGACTAGTTGAGGATGTTATATGGGAAAGATTTATTGTGTGATGGGCAAGAGCTCTTCCGGCAAGGACACCATATACCGTGAGATCATGGCGAGAGGGGAGCTTCCGCTGGAGCGCATCGTTCCCTATACGACCCGGCCGATCCGGGAGGGAGAGACGCCGGGGAAGGAGTATATTTTCTGCGATGAAGCGCAGGTACAAACGCTTCTGGCAGAGGACCGTGTTGTGGAGCTCCGCACCTATCAGACGGTGTACGGTCCCTGGAAATATTTCACGGTGGACGATGGACAGATCGATTTGGATGCCCACAGTTATCTGTATATTGTAACGCTGGAGGGCTATCGGAAAATTCGTGCGTACTTCGGAAATGAGCGGGTTGTGCCGATTTATATTGAGGTGGAGGATGGCGAGCGCCTTTTGCGGGCCATTGCCAGAGAGCGCCAGCAGAAGACTCCGCAGTACGAGGAGATGTGCCGCAGGTTTTTGGCGGACGCTGCCGATTTTTCCAGGGAGAAGCTAGAGGAAGCGGGGGTTGACCGGGTGTTTGAGAACCGGGAATTGGAGCAGACCATCCGCGAGGTGACGGAGTACATAGGAGGAAGTCTCAATGGATATGAAAGTCCATGATATCAATCAGGTCAACCAGATTCCGGAAACCAGTAAGACGGTGGAGGCAGACGGCTCCTTCAAATTCACATTGGCCAGTGCCATTACGGATGCGGAGCTGCAGGCCAGAGTGGACGCGCTCCTAAACGACATCACCGCCCAGGGCAACCGGATTGCCCAGCATATGGACATCCGGGATATGAAAAAGTACAGAGGACTTGTGAAGGATTTCCTGAATGAAGTGGTATACCGCTCCCACAAGTTTTCCCGCGAGAATTTTCTGGACCGCAGGGGGCGTCACAGAGTGTACGGAATTGTGCGGCTCATTGATAAGAATCTGGATGAGCTGGCCAGCGAGCTGGTGGCGGATGAGAAGGATCACCTTGCGATTCTGGAGAAGATAGGGGAGATCAAGGGTTTGTTGTTGGATATTCTGACATAGAAGCATCTGGAAATTGAATTGCTGGGACCGTTTTATTTAATGAAAGAAGAGGAGGAGAGCATATGGCAGGATTTGGCGATATTATCGGACATGAACAGATCATCACACATTTACGCAGCGCAATTGCTCTCGACATGGTATCCCACGCGTATATTCTGAACGGGCCGGAGTACTCCGGCAAGATGATGCTGGCGGAAGCCTTTGCCATGGCATTGCAGTGCGAGGGTGAGGGGGAACGGCCGTGCCTGGAGTGCAGGTCCTGCCGACAGGCCACAGACCACAACCAGCCGGACATTATCTATGTCTCCCACGAGAAGCCAAATACCATCGGCGTGGATGACATCCGCACACAGATTAATAATGACATTGTGATCAAACCATACAGCAGCCGCTACAAGGTCTACATTGTGGACGAGGCGGAGAAGATGAACCAGCAGGCGCAGAATGCATTGCTCAAAACCATCGAGGAGCCGCCGGCCTACGCGGTAATCCTGCTTTTGACCACCAATGCGGACAGCTTTCTGCAGACTATTTTGTCCCGATGCATTACACTGAACCTGAAAGCGGTGAAGGAGGATGTCATACGTGACTACCTCATGAAGCATTACCAGATACCGGATTATCAGGCGGACGTGTGTGCCGCATTTTCCCAGGGAAATGTGGGCAAGGCCGTTCAGCTTGCTTCCTCCGAGGATTTCGGGGAGCTGAAGGCTTCGGTACTCCAGCTGGTAAAACGCTTGGACGACATTGATCTGTACGAATTCGGCGGAGCCATCAAACAGATTGGAGAGTATAAGCTTCAGATTAACGACTACTTTGATCTGATCACCATATGGTTTCGTGATGTGCTGTACATGAAGGCAACCAACGATGTAAACGGCCTGATCTTCAAGGATGAGGTTTATGACATAAAAAGACAGGCAGCAAAAAGATCCTATCAGGGAATTGAGATAATCTTAAAGGCATTAGACACCGCAAAGCTGCGGCTGAATGCCAACGTGAACTTTGACCTGACACTGGAGTTACTGTTGCTGACCATTAAGGAGAACTAATCATGATAAAAGTTGTAGGAATTCGATTCCAAAGAGCGGGCAAGATCTACTATTTTGATCCGCTGGATTATGAGCTGGAGGTGCCGATGCACGTCATCGTGGAAACCGCCCGCGGCGTGGAGATGGGAACGGTTCTCATTCCGCCGAAGGAGGTGGAGGACGATAAAGTGATCCAGCCTTTGAAACCGGTTATCCGCATCGCGACGGAGGAAGATGAGAAGGTCATCGAGCGCAACCGGGAAAAGGAAAAGGAGGCCTTTGCCATCTGCAAGGAAAAAATCGCAAAGCATGGACTGGAAATGAAGCTGGTCAATGCGGAGTACACCTTTGACAATAATAAGCTTCTGTTTTATTTTACGGCGGATGGACGCATTGACTTCCGTGAGTTGGTAAAGGATCTGGCTTCTGTGTTCCGCACAAGAATCGAGCTGCGCCAGATCGGAGTCCGGGACGAGACCAAGATTCTCGGCGGTATCGGAATCTGCGGGCGTGAGCTCTGCTGTAAATCTTATCTGTCGGATTTTATACCGGTGTCCATCAAGATGGCGAAGGAGCAGAACTTGTCTTTGAATCCGACGAAGATATCCGGTGTGTGCGGAAGATTGATGTGCTGTCTGAAAAATGAGCAGGATACGTATGAATACCTGAACAGCCGCCTTCCGCCTGTGGGAGATACCGTCACGACGCCAAGCGGAATGCGCGGAGAAGTGTCCGCCGTGAATGTACTGCGTCAGCTGGTGAAGGTGGTCGTGGACAACGGAGAGGAAAAGGAACTGCAGGAGCATCGTGTGGATGATCTGCGCTTTACGCCGAGACGACGCAAGGACGTGAAACTCACCGAGGAGGAACTCAAGGAACTGGAAGGTCTGGAGGACAACGGAGAGGTGACGGAGGAGAAGCCGGAGCATCAGAACCGTGAGAACCGCGGCGGCAACAGAGGACGTGGAAACCGCCGGAACAACGGAGACCGCGACAATGCCGGCGAGGACAATCGCAGCGAAGGCCGGGAGAATTACCAGAGAGACAGAGGCAGAGGACGGCGGAACAACGAAAACAGGAAGAACAACGAGGCCGGGGAGAATCACAGTGAGCAGAGAGGAAGTAACGATTCACAGTCATGAACGGCTGGATGAGCTTCACAGGAACGGATATTACATTATCCAGGACCCGGGGCGGTTCTGCTTCGGCATGGACGCAGTTCTGCTCTCCGGGTTTGCCAGAGTAAAGCCCGGGGAAAAGGCACTTGATCTCGGCACCGGGACAGGAATCATTCCGATCCTTCTGGAGGCGAAGACGAAGGGGGAGCATTTTACCGGTCTGGAGATTCAGCCGGAGAGTGCGGACATGGCGGCCCGAAGCGTTGCCTACAACCACCTGGAAGAAAAGGTGGATATTGTAACCGGAGATATTAAGGAGGCATCTCAGATATTTGGTGCCTCCTCCTTTGATGTAGTCACAACGAATCCGCCGTACATGATCGGGCAGCACGGTCTCGTGAATGAAGGGGACGCCAAGGCAATTGCCCGCCACGAGATCCTCTGTGATCTGGACGATATTCTGCGGGAGAGTGCGCGAATCCTTCCGCCCGGAGGGCGTTTCTACATGGTGCACAGACCCTTCCGGCTGGCAGAGATTTTCAGCAAGATGGTGGCCTATCGCATTGAGCCAAAGCGGATGCAGATGGTTTACCCGTTTGTGGATAAAGAGCCAAATATGGTGCTGATCGAAGGGCTTCGGGACGGAAAGTCCAGGCTGACAGTAGAGAAACCGCTGATCGTATTTGAAAAGCCGGGAGTATATACCAAAGAAATCACAGAAATATATGGATATTAGTCGGAATGGAGTGAAGGGGAAAGATGGAAAAAAGAAATTCGTTTAAAGGATCACTTGGATTTGTGCTGGCTGCCGCAGGAAGTGCGGTGGGACTTGGAAACATATGGAGATTTCCGTATCTGGCAGCGAAGGATGGCGGCGGTCTGTTTCTGGTGGTATACCTGATATTGGCACTGACCTTCGGCTTTGCGCTTCTGACCACTGAGGTGGCCATCGGAAGAAAGACCAAGCAGAGTCCGCTGACGGCATACAATGAACTGAAAAAGGGCTGGAAGTTCTTAGGCATCCTTGGATGTCTGGTTCCGGTTATCATCATGCCGTACTACTGTGCAATCGGAGGTTGGGTACTCAAGTATCTGACGGTCTACCTGACGGGGCAGGGCACGGCGGCGGCCGAGGACACCTACTTTACCGGATTTATTACGCAGGAAGCACAGCCTATCGTGTTCATGGTGATTTTTCTGGTGGCTTGTGCCTTTGTCATTTATCGTGGTGTCAACAAAGGCATTGAGTCCATGTCCAAAATTATTATGCCGGCGCTGGTGATTTTGGTTATAATTATATCCGTATTTTCGCTGACATTAAAGCACAGCGACGGTGATACCGTTCGGACCGGACTGCAGGGACTTAAGGTTTATGTGGTTCCGAGCCTGGAGGGCATTACCTTCAGTTCTTTCTTATCTGTGGTAGTAGATGCCATGGGTCAGTTGTTTTTCAGTCTGAGTGTGGCTATGGGTATTATGATCGCCTACGGCTCCTACGTCAGTGACGATGCAAATCTGGTGACATCCATCAACCAGATTGAGATTTTTGATACAGCCATTGCATTTTTGGCCGGTGTCATGATCATTCCTGCGGTATATACCTTTATGGGCACCGAGGGTATGGCAGCGTCCGGCCCGAGCCTTATGTTCGTCTCCCTGCCGAAGGTATTTGCCAGCATGGGAGCAATCGGAAATCTGGTGGGAGTTTTATTTTTTGCCATGGTATTGTTCGCCGCTCTGACCAGCGGCGTATCGATCATGGAAGCGGTGGTATCCAGCATTATGGATCAATTTCATGTGAGCAGGACAAAGGCGACCATCATCGAAGGGATCATTGCCCTTGTGGCAGGTGTGTTTGTCTGTCTTGGTTACAATCAGCTTTACTTCGAGTTCAAGCTGCCCAATGGCGCCACGGCACAGATCCTCGATATTATGGATTATATCAGCAACAACCTGCTGATGCCGATTGTTGCCATTGCTACCTGCATATTGGTGGGATGGATCATCAAGCCGAAGACTGTCATTGAGGAAGCGGAAAAGAACGGGGAGAAATTCGGGCGCAGGACTCTGTTTATCGTGATGATCAAATACATTGCGCCGGTGATGCTGTTCGTACTGCTGTTGAAATCAGTTGGGTTAAACATATTGTAAAAAGGGATAACGATTCCGTTCCCTTAGAAGTGTGATAAAAGGTGAGGAATATCGTGGAAGAACGTAAGTCAGAGCAAAAAAAACAGGGAATGTTATATTTGTGCGCAACGCCCATCGGCAATCTGGAGGACATCACTTACCGGGTGCTGCGTACCTTGAAGGAAGTAGACCTGATTGCGGCGGAGGATACGCGCAATTCCATCAAGCTTTTGAATCACTTTGAGATCAAGACTCCCATGACCAGTTATCATGAGTACAACAAGATCGAGAAGGCATATCAGCTGGTGGAGAAAATGCGCCAGGGACAGAATATCGCGCTGATCACAGACGCGGGAACGCCGGGAATCTCCGATCCCGGAGAGGACATCGTGCGCATTTGCTATGAGCAGGGCATTGAGGTGACATCTTTGCCGGGAGCCGCTGCCTGTGTCACGGCACTGACCATGTCCGGGCAGCCCACCAGGCGTTTTGCATTTGAAGCCTTTTTGCCAAAGGATAAGAAAGAACACCAGGCAGTGCTTGCGGAACTTGCGGAGGAGACCCGCACCATCATTCTCTACGAGGCACCGCACCACCTTGTGAAGACACTTCAGGAGTTGTCGGAAGTTCTGGGGGCAGACCGCAGGCTGACGATCTGCCGGGAACTGACGAAAAGGCATGAAGAAAAAATGCAGACCACCCTGGGGGACAGCCTGCATTATTACGAGGCCAAGGAGCCCCGGGGTGAGTATGTACTTGTAATAGAGGGCAAATCCCGCGCTCAGATCGAGAGAGAGCAGCAGGCGGAGTGGGAGACCATGAGCATTGAAGAGCACATGGCGCACTACGAATCCCAGGGGATTGACCGAAAGGAGGCCATGAAGCTGGTGGCGAAGGACCGCGGCGTAAGCAAGCGGGATATATACCAGAGTCTCCTGTCGTAATTCAAGATTCAATCTAGTAGCTTCTTTTGCAGAAGTTCAAAGGGCGCCGGTCCGATGCGCATGATTTCCTCGTGAAACTGCACAGGATCGAAGGCGCTCTTTTGTTTTGCTTCGCACGCCTCCCGAAGCTGGGTAAATTTCATGTAGCCCACATAGTATTTGAGGTAGTTGCCCGGCTCTTCCAGAATCAGATTTGTGATCGCTTCCACGGTGGCTTCATCCGTGATGCCGTAACCGGACCAGAATTTCATCATCTCATCCTTTTCCCAGCCATAATAGTGAATACCAATATCCGAGGTGGCGTACAGACTGAGCATCACGGCCTGATTGTGTTGAAGCAGTGAAGCCATATCCTCATCCAGCCCCGCGTAATAATAGGACTGCATCTCCACATAGGTGGCCCAGCCCTCGGTGTAGCCCGGATAGTTCAGCAGAGTGTGCAGCGGATTCATGCCGTATGCATAGGAGCAGACTGTCTGGTAGAGATGGCCCGGAAAGCCCTCGTGGGCAAGCGTGGTAAAAAGCCCCAGACTGTCATAGTTGGCTGCAGTGTTCAAATAAATGCGATTGCTTTTGTAGTTGTCGATGGGAGCAGTAATATAAAAGGCCGGAGCCAGGTAGTCGGAAAGCGCCGGGTCCACGTGAACCAGTTCCCAATTGTTGTCAGGAACTTCGGGGAAATCGGCAGTGATCGCATTTTCTAATGCCTGTACCATGGCAGTTTCATCCGGGTAATCCAGCGTCACGGAATCGGATTCCAGAAGAAGGGAAGGTTTTTCAGACAGCAGAGACGAGCAGACGGCCAGGTCGGCGGTGCGTTTTTCTTCGATTTGGGAGAAGAGCTCTTCCACCGTATCATCGCAGCCGGTGTAGTAGGCGACGAGCGCACTGTAGTATGCACAGCCATCCTCGTAGTTGCACAGTCCCCAGTCGTTACGGCCGCGTCCCATCAGCTTCGTGAGACCGGAGGCAATATTCTGATAAGCAGGAATGACATGCTCGGCAATGGCGGTCTGATTCCGCTTGCGGTAGTCCGCCTTATCCCCGTCAGATATCCCTTCCAGTTGATCAAGCCGGTTGTCGAAGGTTGTAATCAGAAAGTTGTCGTCGGGATGCAGGGTGAACACCTCGCAGCTCTCAATGACTTTTCTGCAGCAGTAGTCCGACATGAAGAGCCCGGCATCCGCTTTTTCTTGCTCGTAGGCAAGGAGCTGGTCAAAGTAGGTGTCCATCTGGGTCAATAGCGCCAGATAGTCCTCCACGTCCTGTGCGGAATGGAAGCGGTATTCTGCGAGAAGGATCGGAAGCTGGGATGTGGCACCGCAGGAAGGTGTCAGGACTTCGTCGAAAAGCGGATAGTCCGACAGGGCCAGCTGGCGGTCCAGATAATCAGAGAGCACATCGTAGACGATCTGCTCATCCTCCGTCAGAGACCGATAGGAAAAGTCGTCCAGTTGTTCGCGCAGCTGCTTTGTGGCAAGAAGACTGCTTTTGCGGCCTTCAGCCGAGTAATCGCCGAAGGTTACATCATAGTCAGTAATGCCGGCGGAGGTAGGATCGCTTAAGGTAAAGTGCAGATTCATGGTATTGGAGGATGTCTCCTGAATAAATGTGTCTGAGAGAAAGTGGTTGAATTCGGTGCTGCCGCCTTTTCCCAGTGGCCCATGTATGAGGAAAACAAGGCCAGCGAATATGGCAAGCAGGAATAGGGACAGTCCGAGGACAGGAGACCTTCTGGGGACAGACATTCTGCTTCGTGATAGGTATTTCATAACGAGTGCTCCTGTTGGCAGGATTTATTATTCATTGTATGCGGCGGCCCCACCCTTATGCATATTATCCGGGCGACCATCATAGAGTGATGCTGTAGTGGATATTTGCGCCCCGCGCTTCTTATTTCCCTGCATGGGGATTTCTTTCTTTGCGTATTTGTACACAGCCTTTCTTACTCATGGATCCAGAATCACGAGGTTGTTGCAGCACGCATTTTCCTTTTCCGATGATTCGTGTCCGCCATAGCCTCGAGCAATTTCCAACCGATTGTTCGCCAAGAGTGAGAACGGCTTAGAGTGATTCGCATTTGCCTTACATGGGCACATGAACAAAATGTGCCGCCGCAGGGCAACTGTTTGAGCAACACAGTGTGGCGATATTCCGTTGTACTCAAAGCGAGTTTTGTCCAAGGCGGCTCATATCAACTTTGCGAAGGCGCCCATTTAGGCAAATTCGAGGAACGGGTTAGCCTTCTCACTTGGGCGGACAATCGGCTGGAAATTGTCGACACGCATTTCGGACACGAAAGTTCAGCAAAATGCGTGCCGCTAACAACCTCAGCGATTCTGTCTAAATCGTAAGAAGATCTGTGTGCAAATCCGCAAAATAAAATGATATTTGCAGGGAAATAAGAAGCGCGGGGCGCAAATATCGCGAAAGAGCGATAGAAGGAGACGAGTATGAATTATCTGTGGGGTGGAATGATCGTAATAGGAGTAATCTATGGAGCGGTTACCGGAAGACTGGACGCGGTGACGGATCAGGCCCTGTCCTCCGCCAAAGAAGCAGTCACGCTCTGCATCACCATGGCGGGAGTGATGGCATTCTGGGTGGGCATCATGCGGATCGCCGAGCGGGCAGGTATGGTGGAACAGGCGGCAAGGAAACTGAATCCGCTTATGAGCTTTCTCTTTCCGTCCGTGCCGAAAGCCAGCGCCGCCCGAACCTATATGGCAACCAACATGGTGGCGAATTTTCTTGGACTGGGCTGGGCCGCAACACCGGCGGGGCTGTCGGCCATGAAAGAACTGAAAAAACTGGACGCAGAGCATGGCAGAGCAACCGATGCCATGTGCGATTTTTTAATACTCAATATCTCCTCGCTGCAACTGATACCGGTCAATATCATCGCCTACCGCAGCCAGTACGGCTCGGTGAATCCGGCGGCCATCGTAGGGCCAGCCATCATCGCAACCGCCATATCCACCGGGGTGGCCGTTCTGTTCATCAAACTGCGGCATCTGTGTTCTATCCGTAAGTGGAAACGAATACATTGATACAAGAGTCACAAGTCAGAAACCGGTAAACGGGAGGAGTTCATGAAGGTCATTCTCTATCTTTCGGAGGCAATTATTCCGTTTCTTGTATTGTATATCGTGGGAACAGGTCTGTCCCGGCGGCAGCAGGTGTATGAAGATTTCCTGGATGGAGCCAAAAGCGGTGTGCGTACGGTGATAGAGATCATGCCGACGCTCATCGGATTAATGGTGGCAGTGGGCATTTTGCGCGCATCGGGTTTTCTGGATTTTGTGTCGGGACTTCTGGGAAAAGCCATGGAGTACACCGGATTTCCCGCGGAGCTTCTGCCGATTGCAATTGTCAAGATGTTCTCCTCGTCAGCGGCAACGGGGCTGCTTTTGGACCTGTATAAAACCCATGGAACCGACTCCTATGTGGGAATCGCAGCCTCCATCATGCTGAGCAGCACAGAGACGATTTTTTACACGATGTCCATATATTTCATGTCCGTAAAAGTCAAGAAAACGCGGTATACACTGGCAGGCGCGCTGGTGGCTACCGTGGCCGGAATTCTTGCCAGTTTGTTCCTGACAGGGCTGTGTGCTTCCGGTTGACTTTTGCCCTAAGAGGGCTATAATACATAGTATCTAATGGGAGATAATACTATGAAACAATTTTTTTCGAAGCATCGTCTGCGGAGACTGAATCAGGTGCAGTTTATTGCAGCCGGATTTTTTATGATTATTTTGGTGGGGACATGCTTATTGATGCTTCCAATTGCGTCCAGAACCGGAGAGTGGACCAATTTTCGGGATGCGATGTTTACCGCAACCAGTGCGACCTGTGTGACGGGGCTTGTGGTGTATGACACTTTTACACATTGGAATTTGTTTGGGCAGCTTGTAATTTTGACACTGATCCAAATCGGTGGACTGGGCTTTATCACCATAGGAGTCGGCTTTTCCATCCTTTTTCGCAGAAGAATCGGTCTGCGGGAGCGGGATCTGCTGAAGGAAAGCGTGAATGCGCTGGAGATAGGTGGCATTGTGAAGCTCGCCCGCATGATATTTTTCGGGACGCTTCTGTTTGAAGGTGTGGGAGCTATCCTGCTCTCCATTCGGTTTGTTCCCCGTTTCGGTCTTGCAAAAGGCATATATTATGGCATATTCCACGCGATTTCCGCATTTTGCAACGCGGGCTTTGACCTGATGGGCTGCGAGGAAGCATATTCTTCCTTTTCCGGGTATTATGCCGGAGACTGGTTCGTGAATCTGACACTGATGGCACTGATTGTCATTGGCGGACTGGGCTTTGTGGTATGGGCGGATGTTTCCTTTAAAAAATTTAAATGGAAGGCTTTTTCTCTTCACACGAAGCTCGTGTTGTCGGTGACAGCGATTCTCATTGTGGTGGGAGCGCTTCTACTGTATTTGTTTGAGCAGGGCAATACTCTGGAAGGGATGAGCACCGGTGAGCAGGTGTTGGCTTCCCTGTTCGGGTCCGTGACGGCCAGGACGGCGGGCTTCAATACCGTGGATACCGGAGCTTTGAAGCAGGAGAGCAAGCTGCTGACGATCATTCTGATGTTTATCGGTGGTAGTCCGGGGTCCACGGCGGGTGGTGTCAAGACCACGACAATTGCCGTAATCCTGTTCTATGTGTACTCCAATATTCGCGGCAATGGCTGCAATGTGTTCCATCGCAGAATTGGGGATGAAATCATCAAGAAGGCCAGCATGGTGTTCTGTTTGAATTTGTTTCTGGGAGTCATCAGCACACTTCTCATTCTGGCCACCAGCAATCTTGCCATGGATGACATTTTATTTGAAGCATATTCCGCCATCAGCACGGTCGGTATGACTACGGGAATTACGAGAGATCTGAATACGGTGGGCAGAGTTGCGATTATGCTGCTGATGTTCTGTGGGCGAATCGGAAGTATGACCTTTGCGTTGTCCTTTATTAAGAAACCCGAGAGCTCACATATCACACTTCCCGTTGAAAAAATAACCATTGGTTAGTTGAATACAGAATCATTAAGAGGAGAGAACATGAAATCAATATTAATAATCGGAATGGGCAAATTCGGACATCATCTGTGCGAGAATCTGATCGCGCTGGGCAACGATGTCATGGCAGTAGATGAGCGGGAAGAGTGCGTTACGGACCTGATCTACAAGGTGACCAATGTGCAGATTGGAGACTGCACGAATCCGCAGGTGATCAAAAGCCTAGGAGTTGGAAACTTTGATCTGGTATTTGTGTGCATCGGCGCGAACTTCCAGAACAGTCTTGAGGTGACAAATCTTGTAAAGGAAATGGGCGCAAAATACGTCATCAGTAAGGCAAACCGTGATGTTCACGCGAAGTTCCTTCTGAAAAACGGAGCGGACGAGGTTATCTATCCGGATCGTGATATCGCAGAGAAAGTGGCGAAACGTTTCAGTGTGGATCACGTTTTTGACTATGTGCAGTTGGATGATAAATACTCCATTTACGAGATTCCGCCATGCAGAGAGTGGATCGGACAGACTATCACGGCAGTAAATGTGCGGCAGAACTATCATGTCAACATCCTTGGCGTGAAAAAAGGCGACACCACCGACATCATGCCGGCGCCGGATTATGAATTCAAGGAAAACGAGCATCTGATGGTGCTGGGAACCAGTGAAAGCATCATGAAGATATTAAAACAAATCTAAAATTACTATATATAATAGGAAAGGGGCATAGGCATGGATGCAATCAAGCAGTTTCTGCAGTGGGTAAAGGAATCGGACAATATCGTCTTTTTTGGCGGAGCCGGTGTATCGACGGAGAGCGGAATTCCGGACTTTCGAAGTGTGGACGGGCTGTATAATCAGCAGTACGATTACCCGCCGGAGACCATCTTAAGCCATAGCTTCTACCGCAGCAAGCCGGAGGAATTTTACCGGTTTTACCGCAATAAAATGCTCTGTCTGGATGCGGAACCCAACATTACGCACATCAAGCTGGCAGAGCTGGAGAAGGCGGGCAAGTGCAAGGGTATTGTTACCCAGAACATTGACGGCCTGCACCAGAAGGCCGGAAGCAAAAATGTCATGGAGCTGCACGGAAGCGTGCTGCGCAACTACTGCGAGCACTGCAACGCTTTTATGTCGGCCGAGGAAATCCTTCACTCGGAGGGGGTACCGCTCTGTAAGGAGTGTGGAGGTCCGGTAAAGCCGGATGTGGTGCTGTACGAGGAAGGTCTGAATCAAAAGACTCTCCAGGATGCGGTCTACTACATCAGCCATGCGGACATGCTGATCGTGGGTGGAACCTCTCTTGCCGTGTATCCGGCTGCGGGCCTCATTGACTATTATAATGGAGATCGTCTGGTGCTCATCAACAAGTCAGCAACCCCGATGGATAAGCGGGCAGACCTGCTGATTCAGGAAGGTCTTGGAAGCGTCTTTTCGCAGATAGATGTGGAGGGGTTCTGAATAGTTACTAATAAAGGAAGAAATGCATGAACGAATATAAGTATGAAGTGGGCGATATTGTCAAGCTCAAAAAGCCCCATCCCTGTGGGAGTCATGAATGGGAAATCCTTCGGACAGGGGCAGATTTTCGCCTGAAATGCTGTGGCTGCGGGCATCAGGTCATGGTGCAGCGCAAGCTGGTGGAGAAGAATACGAAAGGGCTACGCAAGCTATGAACAAATTTGTAATACGACAATCGCTTTTGCTGCTTTTAGCAGCGCTTATCTGGGGTGTGGCCTTTGTGGCACAGAGCGTTGGAATGGATTATGTCGAACCCTTCACTTTCAATGCTGTGCGATCGCTGATTGGAGGAGTGACGCTGCTTCCCTGTATCGCATTGCTTGGCCGTGTGCGGAAATCAGGGGAGGACAAGTCTTCCCGCCCGGAGGGCGACCGCCGGTCACTATGGATTGCAGGAATTACCTGTGGTGTGCTATTGTGCATCGCAACGAATTTTCAGCAGATAGGTATTCAATACACGACCGTTGGGAAAAGTGGATTCATTACAGCAATGTATATCGTGATTGTTCCGATTCTGGGACTTTTTATTGGGAAAAAGGCGGGCGTTCGCGTCTGGTGCGCAGTGGCACTGGCGGTAGCCGGCCTGTATTTTCTGTGTATGACCGGAGGCGGCCTCACGTTGCAGAAGGGAGATGTGCTGACGCTTTTGTGCGCCTTTACCTTTTCCTTCCATATATTGACGGTGGACCATTTTGCGGAGCGGGTGGACGGTGTCAAGCTGTCCTGCATACAGTTCTTCGTGAGTGGAACGTTATCTGCGATTGCAATGTTTGTGTGGGAAGAGCCACATTTGGAACAGATTCTGGCGGCGTGGCTTCCGATCCTGTACGCGGGTGTGCTCTCCTGCGGTGTGGCCTACACGCTGCAGATTATTGGCCAGCGAGGTATGAACCCTGCGGTGGCTTCCCTGCTTCTCAGTATGGAGTCAGTCATTTCCGTCCTTGCCGGATGGGTGTTGCTTAAGCAGAAGCTGACCGGAAGAGAGTTGGTGGGCTGTGTGCTGATGTTTTTGGCCATAATATTGGTACAGCTTCCGCAAAAGTCGCCACAAGTTGGCGAAAAAATGAATTAACCCCTTGCAAACCGGCGCAAAACATGGTATTATCTATCTTCGTGATAACTTAATTTTCCTTGCTCGCAGCAAATCTGCGGGCCAGAGACCAAAAGGAGGTAAATTCGCATGAACAAGTATGAATTGGCACTCGTTGTTAGTGCAAAGATCGAGGACGATGCGAGAGCAGCTGTCGTTGAGAAGGCGAAAGAGTACATCACTCGCGCTGGCGGCACTGTGACAGAAGTTGAGGAGTGGGGCAAGAAGAAGCTTGCTTACGACATTCAGCATATGTCAGAAGGCTTCTACTACTTCATCCAGTTCGATGCTAATACTGATGTTCCGGCAGCAGTAGAGCAGGACGTTCGCATCATGGACAATGTTCTTCGTTTCTTATGCGTTAAGAAAGACGAGGCATAAGATAAGAAAGTAGGAGATCGTATGAATAAAGTAATTCTTATGGGAAGATTAACCAGAGACGCTGAGATCCGTTACTCTCAGGGGGAGAGTTCCACTGCTATCGCGCGTTTTTCGCTGGCAGTAGACCGTCGTTTCCGTCGTGATAACGATGAGCAGACCGCGGATTTCATCAATTGTGTTGCATTCAACAAGACAGCAGAGTTTCTGGAGAGATTCGGCCGCAAGGGAACCAAGTTTGTTCTCGAGGGAAGAATCCAGACAGGCAGCTATACCAATAAGGATGGACAGCGTGTCTACACAACTGATGTTGTGGTAGAGAACATTGAGTTCGCTGAGAGCAAAAACTCCAACGGAGGGGACGGCTACAGCGGAGCAGGAGCAAGTGCTCCTTCACCGAGTGGTGCAGCTGGAGATGGCTTCATGAACATTCCGGACGGAATCGATGAGGAATTACCATTTAACTAAGAATAAGGAGGTAAAAACCATGGCTTTCAATAAGGCAGCTGATCGTGAAGGCGCTTCTATGAAGAGAAGACCTATGCGTAGAAGAAAAAAGGTATGTGTATTCTGTGGCAAGGATAATGTCATTGATTATAAGGATATCAACAAGTTAAAGAGATACATCTCTGAGAGAGGAAAGATCCTTCCTCGCCGTATCACAGGCAACTGTGCAAAGCATCAGAGAGCTCTTACTGTTGCAATCAAGAGAGCACGTCATCTTGCAATGATGCCATACGTTTGCGAATAATATATCGTGAGTAAAGGTTATGAGAACACTTTTCGGAGATTCCGGAAGGTGTTCTTTTTTGTGCTTAGAAAGTTTTACTAAAAATATTTCGCGAAATTTAGTAAAAAGGATGAAAATGAAACTTCTCTACAATTTACTGTTGAATATGTACACTTTTCTTCCTATAATCAAAATTACAATGATTTTTATGCATGAAATTTGTGCCCAAATGAATGCATAAAGAATTGCAGTAATGATGGTCGAAAGACTAAGGAGAGAAAGGGAGGTTTTTATGAGAAAACGAGAAAGGAAACCAATTGGAAAGCGCTTGCTGAGCCTGTTTTTGGCTTTCGCAATGGTGCTGACTATGGTACAGCTGCCGGGAGCGGAGAAAGTCCAGGCGGCAGAAAAAGAGGTAAAACTTTATTTTGAACTACCTGAGGGAACGGCGGTAGCAGATTGGTGTATAAATATCTGGAGCGGTGCAACGGTGAAAGAAGGAGATACGGCAAATGCGTTTCGTCCTTCTACTTGGGGGGATGGTGGTACATACCCAGCATTATTAGCTGACAGCAATTTGGCAGGATGGGGATATGTAACTATTTCTATATCAAGTACTGTGTCGGGTATACAGTTTGTTAAAACAGATGGAACGGAGTACAAATGTTGGAATAATGCGATAGCAACAGGAACATATGCGGCTGCATATTATTCTCCGAGTGATGGGAAATGGTATACAGATTCTAATAAAACAAAAGAGATAGAAGAGGAAAAAATTACAGAATATACAAATGTAAAGTTGTATTTTTTAAATTCCGAAAACTGGACAACACCGGCAATTGATGCTTGGAGCGATGTAGATATTAGCGCAGGAGAGAATGTCCAAGTTATACCATGGGGTAACGAGAAGAAGAGTATGTTGCGCGAAGGAGACTCTGATTGGTATTATGCAACTCTGAACGCAAAGACAACAACAACAGGTTCAATCACAGGAATGTTGTTTGTAGATGCTCAAACAGGAAACAAGATTCAGCTTGATGGAACCAATGAGCTACTAGCAACAATCAATAGCAAGAAGACTGGAGATGGCGGCACACCAATTTCTCTGTATTATGCATATGGCAAAATCTGGGATAGCAAGGAGGCTGTGCAAGAGCCGGCAGAACCGACTGTAGATTCCTGTACCATAACAGTTCACTTTAATAATGTGAACAACTGGGATAAGGTTGCAACTTATTTTGCGAAAGGAACCAGTTGGGCAGCGATTGAGGGATATGACTTCTGTAAAGCTAATTACGGAGGTCTGTTAGAAGAAAATAGCAAAAATACTGGTTGGTATAGCTTTAAGGTAACGTTAAGCAAGCCGTTTGAGGTTACACATATTAAGTTTAACGCAGGAGGTTGGACAGAACAAACAGGTCAGTATGATATTACGACCAATGCTATTACATCGGGGACAATGGAGCTTTGGCTGCAGCCTGACGAAGCAGGTGCACTTCAGTCCGTGGGAAAACCGTCGGGTTGGGTTGAAGGTGCATCCATTGACGCACCAATTAATCCGGCATCTTTGCTGGATTATAAAAGTCCGGTTGTAAACGCTGACGATTCTGTTTTGATTCAATATAAAAAGAAGAATTCAGATACCTTTACCAAGCTGTATCTCATGGGTACAGTTACCGATTGGGGCAATGGTAAAGAGATGTCTTATGATGATGAGACAGGCATTTATTCGATTGTAATCAATAAGCCAGATGCCGGAGCTGGTGATGTAGTTGTTGATCCGGGATCTTATCAGTATAAGTTTAAAGATGATAATGGTAATTGGTTTACTGATCCGGCCAATACAAAAATAGAGGGTGGTAATTCTGCACTGTCTGTGCCTGGTATGGTCATTTCCGGTCACACCACAGCAGGCGATGGTCAATTTGAATTTACCGCAAAAGGAAGTGGTTCAGCGACTGTTACTGCTTGGGGTGTTTATAAGGACGAAACTTGTACTACACCTCATAGTAAGATTACAGTTACGAAGGATGAAGCCGATTCTAAGAAGGCCATTATTGATACAACAGGAGCTGAGACAGGTTACTATTATGTTAAGGTAACGTATAAAGACGGAGAGGATTTACCGGAAAAGACGCAGATAAAAGAGTTCTACCATACAAAGAGAGTTCTGATCTACGAGTATACATACAAAGAGGATTCCAAGTATAAAGATCAGTCCGATATTTACACGTGGTATAACCTTCCATTTAATCCTTCTTTCCCGTTTGTAAAAGAGGGAGATACGGATAAAAATGCTGCTTATGTAGCACTGGATGACAATATTACTTCTTTTGGCTATATTGTAAGATTGGAGTCCAAGTGGAGTGGTGATGATGTAAGTGATAGAGAGTTCAGTGATAGAACAATTAATGTTAACGAAGGAGAACGTTATACAAAGGTTCGAGGCGGAGAAGGTATTAAAGACCCATATGTGCTTTCTACAGGAAAGACAGGTTATGACAATGGTATCGTATTCCGCTATCGAGATGACGATTTGTTCTACAAGGGTGCAATGGATAGAATCAAATCTGTAAAACTGATGGTAAAAGCGCCTGGTGCATCCGAGTATGTAGAATATCCCATGACCTATGATGCAAACAATGAGCTTTATAGCTATAAGCTGCAGAATGGAGCAAGCACTATTGCAACCGGTGTTTACAAGTTCTACTATATGGTTGACTTCGGAGAGGGAGCAAAAGCAGTACAGGATCTTTATTATGTACCTGCGAATACGGAGACCGTAGCAGGTGTAAAGGCGGCAGAAATCGAGTACCAGAAATATAATTATGATGTTCAGCCAACAGTTTCACCGGAGTCTGGAGTCAACAGTAATCAGAATCCTGTTCTTTCAGTAGCAATTAGCAGAAAAGACGGCTCTACGACAATTGATGCTTTTGAGCAGGAAGAAATTACTTCTATTGTTGCGGACCTCTCTAAGTTGGGTTATGCAGGACAGACAGTAAATGTTAGTACAATTACCGGAAAGGCTGCTTTGTATGTCAATGAGAGCGTGGCAGCAGGAGATCATGAGGTTCCGATTATCATCGAGGATAAGTATGGCAATACCTTTGATTCCGTTGCAACCGTGAAAGTAGTTGCAAACATAGGTGCAGATCCTGACTGGGATGAATCCATTATCTATTTCTTATTAACCGATCGTTTCTACGATGGAAGTACAGATAATAACTATGGTTTAGACAAGGATTTGAGAGAAGATTATCACGGTGGTGATTTTGCGGGACTTACGCAGAAGTTAGACTACATTGATTCTCTGGGGGTAAATACGATTTGGATTACTCCGGTGGTGGATAATATTGAAAGCTTTTATAGTAATGAGTTAGGAGAAAATGTAGGTGGTTATGCCGGTTATTGGGCATGCGATTTCACAAAGCTGGATGAACATTTAGGAACAACAGAAGAGTTTGATAAGCTGTTAGATGAAGCGCATGCGCGTGGAATCAAAGTAATGCTTGATATTGTTGTAAACCATGCCGGATACGATAAGACTGATTCTAATGTTGTAAATGGAGAGTGGAGACAGTCAGGTCATCCATTTAATGGAATGATTCGTCCGTATGCAGATCGTGGAAATGACAGTGTTACACAGTGGTTATCTGACTTGCCGGATTTTGTCACAGAGGATCAGGCGGTCAGAAGTAAGCTGATTGAGTGGCAGACGGCATGGGCGACCCATACCACTGCAAACGGAAACAGTGTTGATTATTTCCGTGTAGATACAGTAAAGCATGTAGATCATGAGACATGGTCACAGTTAAAGACTTCTATCGCAGAAGAGAATCCTGACTTTAAGATGATTGGCGAGTACTTTGGTGCAAGCTGCATCAATACAGGTGATTATTTGGCAGATGGACAAATGGATGCGCTGCTTGACTTTGATTTCAAGTCAATTGCTAAGCAGTTTGTAGAAGGAAATATTGATAGTGCCGAGGTTTCTCTGGAGAATCGAAATACGAACTTAAGCAATGCGATTACCATGGGACAGTTCTTGAGCAGTCATGATGAAACTGGCTTCCTGACGAGTGTCGGTGGTGATACCAGTAAGATGAAAGTTGCTGCAGCTCTGGAACTGACAGCAAAGGGTATTCCGATTATTTATTATGGTGAGGAAATCAATTTAACTGGTGATACTACCTATGGCAGTGATGCCAACAATCGTTATGACATGCAGTTTGATGGTCTTACTGTAGAACAGATTGCGATGATGGATCATTACAAGAAACTGATTGCTGCAAGAAATGCAAAGATGAATGTATTTGCAAAAGGTGACAGAACAAAGGTTGCAGGTAGTGATGCAGATGGGTATCTCGTATTCAAGAGAAGCTATGGGTCAGATTTTGCGTATGTTGGTTTAAATACAACAACAGAAGCAAAGCAGATAACGATTCCGGTAGGTTCTTCTCTTGCAAACGTGAAGGATTTATATTCCGGTAAGACATTCGCAGTAAGCGGCGGTAATGCAATTGTTACAATTCCTGCAAGCGGTGACGGCGGTACGGTCATTTTAGTTGCTGGTGATAATCAGATTTCCGGCGGTGGTTCTGTTGCACCATCTACACCTTCCACACCGGATAACACAACTGTAACGAAGAATCCGGACGGAACAACTACTGAGACGAAGACAGAGACCTCTAAGAACGAGGCTGGAAACGAAGTAACTGTAACCATAACAACCGAGAAGGATGCAGATGGTAATGTTACAAGCAGCAAGGAAGTTTCTGTGATTGAGGAAGTAGCTAAGAATACATCCGCAACCGTAACGGTTGAGAAGAATGCCTCAGGTGAGGTTACAGGGGTAACCGCAACGGTAGAGACAACCGGAAAAAGCGGAAAGACCAATGTAACAGGAACGATCTCCGGAGATGTGGTAGTTCAGCTTACAGAAGCTGCAGGCACATCGGAGGTTGAGATTTCTGTAACGGTTACTGCTGGTAAAATGTCGTATACGGTTCAGGCAGATGCTGAGGACCTCACGGCAGGGAATAAACTTAAAGTTGTAGCAATTGATTCTGAAACAGGTAAGTATGTTCTTGTTAATGCCAAGACCTATACGGTGGGCAAGGACGGTGACGTGAAGGTGGCACTTCCAAGTGGTCAGACTTATGAGCTGGTAACGAAGGAGGAGGCTGCTGCCATTGAGAAGAGCATTCTCAAAACTGTTAAGGTTAAGAAGTCTTCTACTACGGTAAAGAAGGGAAAGTCTACAACGGTACAGATGAACAGTAAGCTGGATATGGATAATGTAGCTGAGATTACGTATACAACCAGCAAAGCATCTGTTGTAACGGTAACGAAGTCCGGAAAGGTCAAGGCAAAGAAGAAGGGAACTGCAACCGTAAAGGTAAAGGTTACTCTGAAGAATGGTACGACAAAAACAGTTACTATGAAGATTACAGTTAAATAGGTTCTACACATGGGAGGCGGTGCTTGACACCGCCTCTTTTTTGTGTAAAGCTAAAGACAATCGTATCGTTGATCATGACAATAGCACACAAGCTTAAGGTAACATTAAGCTTTTTCGAGTTTGAAAGAAAGAAATACATGATAAGATAATGCCATAAAACAAAGCGGATATGTGATTACAATCACATCGAAAAGGAGGAAATAATATGTGGGATAGAAAACAGCTCAAAAGCAGAGCCAAATTCTCATTCAAACGAAATTATTGGAAATGCGTGCTGGTCAGCTTGCTTTTTGCTCTGGTGGTAGGCGGCTCGGCCGGAGGAAGTGCAGCATCACAACAGATGAACCAGGATAAAAATTCACAGCAGATAGAGCAGGAGGAGTACATGTACAACGAGCTCTACGAGTTGGATGATGAGGGGAATCTGATCCAGAAGGATTCGGATGATGACAGCGACTTTGGAAAAGCACCGAGTGTACCGAAAGTTCCGAATATGAATGAGCTCCAGAAGGGCATGGGTGGTGCCGCATTTACGGCATTCCTGATTACATTCTTTATGGTATTTATGGTTGTGTTCTGCATCATCATGGCGATTGCCATTGTGATCGATGTGTTTGTCTGCAATCCGGTTGAAGTGGGCTGCGACCGCTTTTTCTTCAAGAACCTTGGCGAGAATGCCCAGGTGAAGGAGGTTATGTTCGCTTTTGATCACAATTATAAGAACATTGTGAAAGTAATGTTCTTCCGGGATCTCTACACCGTATTGTGGACACTGCTTTTCATCATTCCGGGTATTGTGAAGAGCTATGAGTACCAGATGATTCCTTATCTTCTGGCAGAGAACCCGCAGATGACCAAGGAGCAGGCCTTCGCAGAGAGCAAGCGCATGATGACCGGGCAGAAGTGGAGAGCCTTTGTGCTGGATCTGTCATTCCTCGGATGGAAGATTCTGTCACTGTTCACACTGGGCATTCTCGACATCTTCTATGTGCAGCCATATATGGATTCCGCTCATGCGGCTTTGTATGACGCACTTCGTTACTATGGAGCACCGATGGGAGAGCAATCATGAGTTATTCGATATTAATTGCAGATGATGAGGCGGAGATCCGGAATCTTCTCCGCCTCTATCTGGAGAACGAACACTACAATATTATCGAGGCGGCAGACGGGCAGCAGGCGTTAGATGCGCTTCAAAGTCACCACATAGATCTGTGCATTTTGGACATCATGATGCCCAAGGTGGACGGATTTCATGTGCTTCAGGAGATGCGCCAGAAAAGTAATATTCCGGTGATTATCCTGTCTGCAAAGGATGCAGATTCCGAAAAGATCCTGGGGTTGAATCTGGGCGCGGACGACTATCTGGCAAAACCGTTTAATCCCCTGGAAGCGGTGGCGCGGGTCAACTCCAATATCCGCAGGTTCTATGCGCTGGGCGGTGTCGGCAATACCGCGAAGAAATTGACTGTGCAGGATCTGACTCTGGATCAGGAGTCCTGCACATTGACAAGAGGAGATCAGGTTATTGATCTGACTTCTGTGGAGTATAAGATCATGGAACTGTTTATGTCACATCCCGGCAAGGTGTTTACCAAGCAGCAGATCTATGAGCAGGGCTGGGGCGAGGAGTACATTATCGCGGACAACAATATTATGGTTTGCATCAGCAAGCTTCGGGCAAAACTAAATGAGGATGACCCGACAGCATACATTAAGACGATTCGTGGACTTGGCTATCGGATGGAGAAGTAGCAATGGAAAAATACGAAGAACTGCGATGGTTTTTGATTCGGAAATTCATTGTTATACTTGCAATTGTCGGGATTGTTGAGTACGGATTGCTGACTCTCATCAATGAGGTGGCAATGCCGGTGGTATTTCCCTACTTTTTTCCGGAGGCGGCAGCAGGGACCTCCCTCAGTGCTCTGCAGGTGGCAGCCATGTTTGTGCTGGTATTGATTTCCATTGTGATAGGGGGAATCCGCGGGCTTCTTCCGACACAGGCAAGCACTGCCATGCAGTGGATGGGAGAAGCGGTGGACCGGTTGACGGGACATGTGGCTCCGGCGGTGCGCGGGGACGGAGGGATGATGCATCTGGACGGTGGACGGCGGATCTTGTTTTTCCTGTATCTGTTCGTGGCGGTGTTTTTGCTGCTGCTTCCCTTTGTGTTGGGCGCATTTGTGTATGCCCGCATTGTCACCCTGGAATTTGCGAAGATTCAGGATGTGCGGGAGGCGGCAAAGCGGGAATTTGACCGGAAGCGGAACCTGATGCTGTCGGATATTGCCCATGATCTCCGGACGCCGATCACTACGGTGGCGGGATATGCCACGGCCCTTTCCGACGGAATGATCCCACCGGATAAGCAGCAGGAGTACCTGGATGCCATCCGCAACAAGTCTGCACGGATGAATGATCTGATCTCTCTGTTGTTTGACTATGTGAAGCTGGAAAGTGAGGGCTTTGCGTTGGATATGGTCGAGCTGGATCTGTGTGAATTGTTGCGGGAAAACGCGGCGCTCATCTACTCGGACATCGAAAATGCGGGCATGGAACTGGATATCGTGATTCCGGAGGAACGCATTCCTGTCCAGGCTGACCGTTTGCAGTTGTCCAGAGTTGTGACGAATCTTTTGGTGAATGCTATTCG
Organism: uncultured Lachnospiraceae bacterium; assembly: GCA_945868435.1. Lineage (GTDB taxonomy): Bacteria > Bacillota > Clostridia > Lachnospirales > Lachnospiraceae > Roseburia. Next base: position 22,351 of record CAMBLG010000010.1, on the reverse strand, counting down.
GCATAACGGACCACAGACGCGGATATGTCTGCAAATGTTGGAATTAGAGGAACAAATCTGTGTGGCGGTGGCTGACAGCGGGGCGTGCATTGAGGATGATATTGCGGCCCATCTGTTTGAACCGTTTTACAAGGGAGACCGTTCCAGAACCGGTGCCGGAAGCGGGCTGGGGCTTTCCATTGCAAGGAAGGTGGTTCGGATGCATGGCTGGGAGCTTGCACTTGTGCAGCAGCCTTCCATTCAGAGAATTCCGGGGCTGGAGCGCTATGCCAAGGCGTTTGTAATCCGGATTCCGTTGTCGTAAGAAATGCGTATTACCGCAGAGTAAAGCCGCAAATTTGTGGTGGACGAGGGCTTGTACGCATTTTACAATATACTTATCAAAAGCCTCTTGCAAAGTATAAAAGGAAAACATAAAATATACTATATAAGTGGCAGCGAAATAATTAAAATTAATACGTAACACCTATCATGTGAGGAAGAAGGGAGAATGTATATGGTTACCTTGTTCAGTTTTATGGATGCCATGGTTATCATCTGGCTGCTTCTCACGATTGCTTTTGTGATTGGAGAACTGGTGACGGTAGGACTCACCTCGATCTGGTTTGCCGCAGGTTCTCTGGTGGCGCTTTTGGCGGCCATCTGTGATGCGAACATAGCCGTTCAGGTGATTTTGTTTCTGGCAGTTTCCATTGGTCTTCTGGTGGGAACGAGACCATGGGCGAAGCGGTTCATCAACAACCGCACGGAGAAGACCAATGCGGACCGCGCAATCGGACAGATCATCCGAATCACGGAGCGCGTAAGTAACATGGATCAGACCGGTAAGGCCGTAGTTTCCGGACAGGAATGGACGGTTCGAACCCGTTATGATAACGAGGTCATTGAGGTCGGAGAGTCCGCGAGGGTTCTTGAGATCAGTGGCGTCAAGCTCATTGTAGAAAAAGTATAAGGAGGAGAAAAATGGGCCCAATTATTGCATTAGCTATCATTATTATCATCGCGCTCATTATCGCATCCAGCTGTATCAAAATTGTACCGCAGGCACATGCAGTGGTTGTTGAGCGTCTGGGAGGGTATCTGACAACATGGTCAGTCGGCCTTCACTTCAAGGTTCCTTTTATTGACCGCATTGCAAAACGCGTGATTTTAAAGGAGCAGGTGGTGGATTTCCCGCCACAGCCGGTTATTACAAAGGATAACGTAACCATGCAGATTGACACGGTTGTGTACTTCCAGATCACAGATCCGAAGCTGTACGCATACGGTGTTGAGAATCCGATTATGGCAATCGAGAACCTGACAGCTACAACGCTGCGTAACATCATTGGTGATCTGGAATTAGACGAGACACTGACTTCCCGTGAGACCATCAATACCAAGATGCGCGCGACATTGGATGTGGCTACCGATCCATGGGGTATCAAGGTGAACCGTGTGGAGCTTAAGAACATTATTCCGCCGAAGGCTATCCAGGATGCGATGGAGAAGCAGATGAAGGCTGAGCGTGAGAGACGTGAGGCAATCCTTCGTGCAGAGGGTGAGAAGAAGTCCACCATTCTTGTGGCAGAAGGTAACAAGGAGTCCGCAATTCTGGATGCTGAGGCTGAGAAGCAGGCTGCAATCCTTCGCGCAGAAGCAAAGAAGGAAGCTACGGTCAAGGAAGCAGAAGGTCAGGCAGAGGCAATCCTTAAGATTCAGCAGGCCAACGCAGACGGTCTTCGCATGTTAAAGGATGCGGCACCGGACAGCGCAGTTCTGCAGCTGAAGAGCTTAGAGGCATTTGCCAAGGCTGCGGACGGAAAGGCGACAAAGATTATTGTTCCGTCTGATATCCAGGGCATTGCAGGCTTGAGCAAATCAATCGTCGAGGTTGCAAAAGAGCAGTAGTAAAATACGACTGCGGGCAATAGATATTGTGGAATGAACAGAAAGGCTACTCTACTGGTTGTGGAGCAGCCTTTTTTACTGTGGGTAAGAAGCGAAAAGACTTTCAATATAGGACAAAAAATGGTATACTTCATAGTATATCGCGTAAATCCATTGGACTTCGCTGCGTGGCAGCAATTGAAAGAAGGAGAGCTACATGAAGTCAAAGATTCGATTTAAGGGAAAGCTCAAGTCTTACCTGTGCTGGCCTTTATTTTTGACCATACCGCTGGTGCTGACGGATGTTGGTCTGTATTTTTATGATGTGAGTGTAGGAATTGTGCTGACGGCGTTTACCGTGCTTTATTTTACGGTAGAGATATGTCTGTATTATTATAGCAAGCCGCAACTGACAAATGAGGTCATCAATTTTGCAACGCAGTATGCCACCGTGCAGAAGAGGTTGTTGAATGAGTTTGAGATTCCCTATGCGCTTATGGATTACAGCGGGAAGATTCTCTGGGTGAATGAGCAATTTTCGGAGTTAACCGGAGTGGATTGCAAGTATCATAAGTCCATTGCAACGCTTTTTCCCATGATTACCAGGGAATTCCTGCAGAAGAATGACGGCCCTCAGAATGTTCAGGTGGAGAAGAATGATCATGTATTCCGAATCTCGCTGAACCGGATCTATTTTGATGCCATTACCGGACAGAGCAAGTCATTAGAGGTGGATGGAGCGGAGGAGTTCCTGACGGCGATGTACCTCTTTGACGAGACGGAGCTGAACCACTATAAGAAGGAGAATCTGGAGCAGAAACAGGTGGCAGCGCTGGTCTATATTGACAACTATGATGAGGCACTGGACAGCATCGAGGACGTGAAGCGTTCCCTGTTGATTGCTTTGATCGACCGTAAGGTAAACCAGTACTTTACCAAAATGGATGCTTTGGTGCGGAAGATTGAGAAAGACAAATATTTCGTTGTATTCAAATATAAATATCTGCAGCAGCTGACTGAGGACAAATTCAGCATCCTGGAGGATGTCAAGACGGTCAAGGTCGGCAATGAGATGGCGGTAACCCTGAGTATCGGTGTAGGAATCCGCGGTTCCTCGTACAACGAGAGCTATGAGTACGCCCGTGCGGCAATTGACCTTGCACTGGGGCGAGGCGGTGATCAGGTCGTGGTCAAGGAGGAGGATGAGATTTCTTACTACGGCGGCAAGGCCAAGCAGGTGGAGCGCAATACCCGCGTTAAGGCGAGAGTTAAAGCGCATGCCCTTCGCGAGATCATCCAAAGCCGTGAGAATGTCATCATCATGGGACACAGTATAAGCGATGTGGACTCTCTTGGCGCGGGAATCGGTATCTTCTGTGCCGCCCGTACTTTGGGCAAAAAGGCGCAGATCGTCATCAACGATCCCACCAGCTCTATCCGGCCTCTGATGGAGTGTTTCGCTACAGAGAAGGGATACCCGGACGACATGTTTATCGACAGTCTGACCGCTCTTGAGATGGTCAGCCGCAACACGGTCGTGATGGTGGTGGATACGAACCGTCCAAGCTACACGGAATGCCCGGAGCTTTTGAAGCGGACGGAATCTGTGGTAGTATTTGACCATCACAGACAGAGCAGTGAGGTCATCGAGAATCCGCTGCTGTCGTACATTGAACCCTACGCATCTTCCGCCTGTGAGATGGTGGCAGAGGTGCTGCAGTATTTCCAGGATGGATTTAAGCTTTCCGCTGCGGAGGCGGATTGCCTCTACGCGGGAATCTTAATCGATACGAATAACTTTATGACCAAGACCGGAGTGCGCACATTTGAGGCGGCGGCTTATCTGAAGCGTTCCGGCGCAGAGGTTACGAGAGTCCGCAAGATGCTGCGTAACGATATGTCCTGCTATAAGGCAAGGGCAGAAGCAGTGCGCCATGCGGAAGTGTATCGCGGTGCGTTTGCCATTGCGGTATGTCCCAGCGAGGACGTGGAGAGTCCGACGATCGTAGGTGCACAGGCGGCCAATGAGCTGTTGAATATTATCGGAATCAAGGCATCCTTTGTACTGACAGAATATGCAGGTAAGGTTTATATCAGTTCCCGTTCCATTGATGAGATTAATGTCCAGCTGATCATGGAGCGTCTGGGTGGTGGTGGTCATCTGAACGTGGCCGGCGCCCAGCTGACAAACTGTACGATTGTGCAGGCAAAGCATAAGATTATGGAGACGCTGGACGAAATGCTGAAAGAAGGAGACATAGAAGAATGAAAATTATATTGTTAGAAGATGTGAAATCTCTGGGTAAGAAGGGAGATATTGTCAACGTCAGCGACGGTTATGCACGCAATGCAATTCTGCCGAAAAAGCTTGGTGTTGAGGCAACCGGTAAGAACCTGAATGACTTAAAGTTACAGAATCAGCATGCGGATAAGGTGGCTGCAGAGAATCTGGAGAATGCAAGGCAGCTGGCAAGTGTGATTGAGAAGACTACCGTTCAGGTGAAGCTTAAGGGCGGTGAGGGCGGCAAGTCCTTCGGCTCCATCTCCGCCAAAGAAATTTCCCAGGCGGCGAAGGATCAGGCCGGCCTGGATATCGACAAGAAGAAAATGCATCTGAAGGAAAATCTCAGAAATCTTGGAAGATATGAGGTTCCGGTTAAGCTGCACCCACAGGTGACAGCCAATCTGACCGTGCAGGTGATTGAGGAATAGGAGGAATACCCTTGGAGGAAACACTGATCAAGCGGATCATGCCCAACAGCCTCGAGGCAGAGCAGTCCGTTGTGGGATCAATGATCATGGATAAGGATGCCATCGTGACGGCGATGGAGATGCTCTTAAAGGAGGATTTCTATCATCAGCAGTATGGCATTCTTTTTGATGCCATCGTAGAGCTTTACAGCACGGGCCAGCCAGTGGATCTGGTAACACTGCAGAACAAGCTGAAAGAGAAGGATGTGCCCAGGGAGATTGCCAGCCTCGAATTTGCCGGTGAGCTGGTGAGGGCGGTTCCGACCTCTGCCAATATTAAGTATTATTGCAACATTGTAAAGGAGAACTCCATGAAGCGGAAGCTGATCCGCGTCACGGAGGATATAGAGAATGAGTGCTATGCCGGGAAGGAATCCTTAGAGAGCATTATGGATAAGACAGAGCATGACGTGTTTGCGCTTCTCTCCAGCCGGAATAGTGGGGATTTTGTTCCAATCCGTCAGGTGGTCATGAATGCCCTGGAGAAGATTGAGAAGGCTTCCCAGCAGTCGGGAACCGTAACCGGAATTCCCACCGGTTTTATCGATCTGGATTACCGTACAGCGGGCTTGCAGCCATCGGATCTGATTCTGGTTGCGGCGCGTCCGTCCATGGGTAAGACCGCATTCGTCCTGAACATTGCACAGTATGTGGCGTTCCATGAGCACATGGCATGTGCCATCTTCTCCCTGGAAATGTCGAAGGAGCAGCTTGTGAACCGTATGTTTTCTCTGGAATCACGGGTGGATGCGCAGGCACTCCGTACCGGTAACCTGTCAGATGCAGATTGGGAGAAGCTTGTGGAGGGTGCCGGAATTATCGGCGATTCCAGGCTGATCATTGACGATACGCCGGGTATCAGCATTTCCGAGCTTCGAAGCAAATGCAGAAAGTATAAGCTGGAGGTGGGGCTGGATATTATCATTATCGACTACCTGCAGTTGATGTCCGGTTCCGGCAGAAGTACAGACAGCCGTCAGCAGGAGATTTCCGATATCTCCCGCTCCCTGAAGGCTCTGGCGCGTGAGTTGAACGTTCCGGTGGTGGCGCTGTCACAGTTGTCCCGAGCCGTGGAGCAGAGACCGGATCATCGCCCGATGCTTTCCGACCTTCGTGAGTCCGGAGCTATCGAGCAGGATGCGGACGTGGTTATGTTCATCTATCGAGATGATTACTATAATAAAGACACCGACTTGAAGGGTATTTCCGAGATTATTATCGCTAAGCAGCGTAACGGTCCGATCGGAACTGTCAACCTGGCATGGCTGCCGCAGTACACCAAGTTCGCAAACCTGGAACATTAAGTGTTACCGTTCACACGGAATCGGAGATGCAAGAGTTCCTTTGTCAAGCTTGCTTGTGAGAATTGTCTATATTTTAAAACATACTTAATTTTACTTGAACTTCTCGCGAAATTGTACTATGATACGAATAAGCCAATAGAGGCGAATAATGATCATTATTTTATAAGGAGGAATTCAACAATGGCATACGTTATTTCTGATTCATGCGTTAGCTGTGGTACATGTGCTGGTGAGTGTCCAGTAGGTGCAATCTCTGCAGGTGCTTCTCAGTACGAGATCGACGGATCTGCTTGTGTAGATTGTGGTACATGTGCTGGTGTTTGCCCAACCGGAGCAATCTCTCAGGGTTAATTACAGCAGCGTAATCGCTAAATAATTCACAAAAAAGCTGTCTCACTGTGTGGGGCAGTTTTTTTATCGTATAGGAAATTGCTTTCCTATACGATAAAAAGCCTCCGGCAGGATGCGCACTCGCGCGAAGAGGAAGAAAGTCGTAAACGACCGCGCTCGGCGCGAGAATGTGCCAAGGCACATTCTTTGTTCTGGAAAAAAGCAGGGATTTGTTATTTTACATTGATAATATGAGAGAAAATATGGTAAAATAACTGCATATTCTCAGATAATTTATGGGGCGTTGCGAGAGCATATTATGGGGCAGAACAAAGGAGGGTTTTACATGATTGAGAACTATAAGGCACTATTGAAGCCGGAGGCAGAGGAACTGCAAAACCGGCTGACACAGGCGCATGCACGGCTTTTTGCACAGCAGATGCAGATGAAGGACCGGAATCTGCCGGTGCTGATCCTGTTCGAGGGCTGGGGTGCGGCAGGTAAGGGAACGTTGCTGGGACGAGTCATCCAGAATCTGGACCCGAGATTCTTTACTGCAGTGTCCATGCATCAGCCCACGGCGGAGGAAAAGCGGAAGCCGTTTTTGACTCGATTCATGACGCAGATTCCCGAAGCAGGGCGTTTTCTTTTCATGGATTCCGGCTGGATGTCCGAGATCTGTCATGATGTGCTGATGGATCGCATGGATCCGAAAACCTACAAGGAGCGCATCGGAAGTGTGCGGCGATTTGAGAGAGGGCTTACGGACAATGGATATCTGGTGTTGAAATTTTTCTTCCACATTAGCAAGAAGGAGCAGAAAAAGCGCCTGGATAATCTTTTGGAGACGAAAAACACCGCATGGCAGGTGGATGACTTCGACCTCTGGGAGAACAAGCATTATGACAAGTGTTTCGAGACCTATGATGCGTTTCTGGAGGACACCAGTACCGCCAGCTCGCCGTGGTACGTCATCGATGCCAAGTCCAAAAAATGGGCGGAGCTTCAGATTATGGAGACGATTGTGGCGGGAATCGATATGGCGTTGAAGAATCATGCCCTTACGGTGCCGCTGATTCAGAACACCTTCCCCCTCCGGAAAATGCCGAAGCTGTCGGAAGTGGACTTAAGTGTTTCTGTGGACCCGGAGGTGTATAAGGAGGAGCTGAAGGCGCTTCAGACCCGTCTGCATGATCTGCACAATCAGGCCTACCGTCGGGGAATTCCGATCATCATCGCCTATGAGGGATGGGATGCTGCGGGAAAAGGCGGTAACATCAAGCGATTAACCAGTGCACTGGATCCGAGAGGCTATGAGGTGATCCCCATTGCCAGTCCGAAGCCTTTTGAGAAGAGCCGTCATCACCTGTGGCGTTTCTGGGTGCGGCTTCCGAAGACCGGGCATTTTGCCATTTTTGACCGCACGTGGTATGGACGTGTGATGGTAGAGCGGCTGGAGGGCTTCTGTAGCGAGAACGACTGGCAGCGCGCCTACAATGAGATCAACGAGTTTGAAAAAGAGCTGAGCGACTGGGGTGCGATCATTATCAAGTTCTGGGTGCACATTGACAAAGATACCCAGCTTGCCCGTTTCACGGAGCGTCAGAACACGCCGGAAAAGCAGTGGAAAATTACGGATGAGGATTGGCGCAACCGGGAGAAGTGGGATGCGTATGAAGTTGCGGTGGATGAAATGATTGCCAAGACAAGCACGACCTATGCTCCGTGGCATATCTTAGAGTCCAACGACAAGCACTACGCCCGCCTGAAAGCGCTTCGTATTGTGATTGAGAACCTGGAAAAGGCGTTGGATATAAAGTAAGCAATCTGTATGAATATGAGATATAGCGACACAAAGCCCCATCGGTATATGCCGACGGGGCTTTCTTATCGTATAGGAAACTTCGTCTCCTATACGACAAGAATGTTCTGCCATGATTCCTTTATTGGGCTTTAGATACCTTTGGAGCCTTCTCTTTTACAGGCTTGTCCTTCGGGGCAAAAAGCGCACGCTTCTTTTTCACATGACCGCGGATGGCGGCATCCAGCTTCTTGTAGCGTTCTTCCTGAGCCTCCTCCTGCTCGCGGAAGAGATAGTTCATCTCCTTTAAGACGGTCTCCTTAACTTCCTGGCTGATGTTCAGGCTCAGCTCTTCGTTGTTCTGGGCGATGGCCTGTCCAACGATGCCACTCATCAGTTCCCGAAACTGCGCCATGCGTTCTTCGGCAGACAAAGGTTCGGCCGTTTGCGGCGATACGGTTGCATTCCGTTCCTGTGCAGACAGCATAGTACCGGCCTGTGGAATAATGGAGATGGCCGGGGATGACGCCGGGCGCTCTGGAATTGTGTTGGAGGCGGGGGCAGACTGTATCACTCCGTCGGGACTCATGTTAGGGGGAACGGTTCCTCCGTTATGTAGGATCATTCGTATTGCTTTCAGTTGATATCCCTGTTCCTTCAGTTCTTTTATTCGCTGAAATTCCTGAATATTTTCTCTTGTATAGTATCGATGTCCCATCTCGTTTCGAGGGATAGAGAGATCGAGTTCATCTTCCCAGTAACGCAATACATGGCTCTCCACACCTGCCATGGTGGCGGCATCCGAGATCATGTAACGTACTTTCTCCATGAATGACTCCTCCTTTTGAATATTTCTGTTAGGCGTAGCTCCTGTAATGATTATACAAATGTCGAATCGCAACTTCAAACAAAATCCATCGTATTATTACGACAAAAAGCGCATAGAAATAGCGCATGCCGCAGATAATTGTCGGGAAGTGTCGCAGCCTGGAAGACTCCTTCGGGAAAGCAAATTTGACACTGATTTTCATGTATTATATAATACAAGAGTCAAAAGTCAGACTTGCAGGAGTTGCGAAGCAACGAAGCAATTCGTGTATTAAGTTAGTGTAAAAATACTTGATGATACATGAATTGTGGATGCAAAAAGGATAGGAAACCAAATGCAAACGAGAATAGAGACAGTCGATCCCCAGCGGATGGACGAAACAATAATGGCGGAGGCCGGGCGGCTGATCGCGGAGGGGGAGCTGGTGGCGTTCCCCACCGAGACGGTGTACGGACTGGGAGCGGATGCGCTGAACCCGGAGGCCTCTGCAAAAATATATGCGGCGAAGGGCAGACCCTCCGACAACCCGCTGATTGTGCATATTGCGGATTTTTCCGATATGGCGCGTGTGGCGCTGGAGCTGCCGCCCCAGGCAAAGCTGTTGTCGGACGCTTTTTGGCCGGGACCCCTTACCATGATCGTAAATAAGAGCGATGCGGTGCCGCAGGCAACCACCGGAGGAATGGATACGGTGGCTGTGCGGATGCCGAATCACCCGGTGGCGCTGGAACTGATCCGGCGTAGCGGATGTCTGATCGCAGCGCCCAGTGCCAACACCTCCGGACGGCCAAGTCCCACGGAGGCTGCCCATGTGGTGGAAGACATGAACGGCAGGATTGCCATGATCCTGGATGGCGGACCGGTGAGAATCGGAATCGAATCCACGATCATTGATCTGACGGAGCCGGTGCCGATGGTGCTGAGGCCGGGATATATTACGCCTAAGATGCTTTCGGAGGTTCTGGGGCAGGAGGTCATCCTGGATCCGGGAATCATCGCGGCGGATGACACGAGAAAACCCAAAGCTCCCGGAATGAAATACCGCCACTATGCACCGAAGGCCCAGATGGTCGTGGTGGATGGCAAAGAGCAGGCGGTTGTAACGAAGATCAACGAACTGGTGAAAGAAAAGCGGGACAGAGGGGAAAAGGTTGCGGTGATCGCAACGGAGGAGACCCGCAGCTGCTATGAGGCGGATATTGTCCTTTGCATCGGAAGAAGGACGGACGAGGATGCCATTGCGCAGCATCTGTACAGGATTTTGCGGGAATGCGACGATCTGGATGTGGCGGCGATCTATTCGGAATGCTTCCAGACACCGCGTATTGGCCAGGCAATCATGAACCGGCTCTTGAAGGCGGCGGGACATATGATCATAGAGGTATAGACTGTGGTACATCTCCGATGTACCACCAAAAATGGGGGGGACAATTTATGGAATACAGTAAAATAGTATTTGTGGCCCAGACCGGCACCTGCCGGGAGGCAATGGCCGCAAGAATATTAGATGATTTTACATTGAAGCGTCCGGTGGAAATCTGCTCTCGCGGGTTGGTGGTGCAGTTTCCGGAGCCCATGAATCAGAAAGCGGAGGCCGTGCTGATCAGCAACGGAATTCTCACGGATGGATTTATCTCAGAGCAGCTCACGGAGGAGGATTTGACTGAGGGAACATTGGTTTTGACTATGGAAGAGTCGCAGAGGGATCGTATCATCGAGCAGTACGATAATTCGATTCAGGCAGATATTTTTGTCCTGACGGAGTACGTGGGAGATGAATTGGAAATATTGGATCCCTATGGCGGCGAACTGCCGGTTTACGGATTGTGTTATGAGACACTTCGCAAATCGATCAAAAAGCTTGTCAGGATTTTGAATGAAGAAAGCAGCAAAGAGGCGTCCGCATAAAGCGGCTTCTCCATCACACAATAACAGGTGACAAAAGAAAGAGAGGGCATGAAATGGGTAAAGTAGTGGTTATGGATCATCCGTTGATCCAGCACAAGATTGGAATTATGAGAAGGACGGAGACCGGATCCAAGGATTTCCGTACTCTGGTCAGCGAGGTGGCTATGTTGGAGTGCTACGAGGCCACCAGAGATCTGGAGCTGGCAGATGTAGAGATTGAGACACCGATCTGCAAGACAACGGTAAAGGAATTAAAGGGCAAAAAGCTTGCGGTGGTTCCGATTCTCCGCGCAGGTCTTGGTATGGTGGATGGTATGCTGGAGATGATTCCGGCGGCAAAGGTCGGTCACATTGGTCTGTACCGTGATCCGGAGACCGCAGAGCCGGTGGAGTATTATTGCAAGCTTCCGGCAGACTGTGCCAACCGTGAGGTCTTTGTGGTTGATCCGATGCTGGCCACCGGCGGTTCCGCTGTGGCGGCTCTTGATATGTTAAAGGAAAAAGGCGTCAAAAATATTCATTTTATGTGTATCATTGCAGCGCCGGAAGGTGTCAAGCGCCTGACCGAGGCACATCCGGATATTGATCTGTACATTGGTGCTCTGGATGAGCATCTGAATGAGCACAAATACATCGTGCCGGGTCTGGGAGATGCGGGAGACCGTATTTTCGGAACAAAATAGCCAACTGGGAACTCTTTTTACAAACCGTGTATAGGAATTGCGGGGAGAGGGATAATAGAAATGAGTACAAAGAGACAGGATTATATTAGCTGGGATGAGTATTTTATGGGAGTGGCGATGCTCTCTGCCATGCGTTCAAAGGATCCGAACACCCAGGTGGGGGCGTGTATCGTGAGTGAAGAGCACAAGATCCTTTCCATGGGTTATAATGGATTTCCTCTGGGATGTTCCGACGACGAGTTTCCCTGGAACCGCGAGGGAGAGGATAACAAGTATTTCTACACCACTCACAGTGAGTTGAACGCAATTCTCAATTATCGCGGAGGAAGTCTGGAAGGGGCAACCATTTACGTGACGCTTTTTCCGTGTAATGAGTGTGCGAAGGCAATTATACAGTCCGGAATTCGGGAGGTTGTGTATGATGACGATAAGTATGCAGACACCGCAATGGTCATCGCCTCCAAGAAAATGCTTCGGGCCGCAGGAGTTACCCTGCGCCGGTATGAGAGAAGCGGCCGTGAAGTTCGGCTGGCGCTATAAGAGGATAAGAAACATGAGGAGCCGGTGCGCTGGAAATGTTCCAGTGCATCGGCGCTTGTATATTATGCCTTGTTCTTTGTATAATGAATACAAATACACAAATTTGTTGCGTTTTGATGTAATTTTATGGACAACTCGACCAAAAATGGTATAATGGATGTAGTTGTGAATCGTTATAAGGGTGATATATGAAAAAGGATAACAGACAGGTAATCGATGCACTGATTCTGGTGCTCCAATTTGGAATTAATATGCTGGTACCGATTTTTATGTGCTGTGCTCTTGGAATCTGGATTGGCAATAAGACAGGGATTTCCTGGATGATGATTCCGTTTTTTTTCATAGGTGCGCTGGCCGGCGGCACCAATGTGTACCGGATGGCAAAAAGGATCTACGAGAGGGACAACAAGGAAGACAAGCATGTTAAGAAGAATTAACGAGGCACTGCCGGGACTGGTCTTCGGCATTGTGCTGTATGGTGTGGTGCTGCAGCTGGCCGGGGTATGGTTTGTGGAGGATAAACTGTACTATTCCATTGGGTTATGGTATGGAATTATCATTGCGGTGGGCATGGCAGTCAATCTGGCGACAGTAATTTTTGACTCGGTTGCCATGGGGGACAGCAAACACGCGAACCGCATCATTATCGCCAAATCGCTGCTTCGGTATGCGGTGGTGGTAATTCTGTTTTTCATATTGGGTTATTTCGACTTCGGAAGCCTGCTTATGGCTTTCTTAGGAGTCCTGGGGCTTAAGATCTCTGCGTACCTTCAGCCCCTCTTACACAAAAATAAATAAGGAGGTGATACCTTGAATCAGGCAATTTTGCTGGCAAGCAATGCGGACAACATTGACTTTATGATCCACGGGATTTTTTCTGTGAATTTCTTTGGTCAAAAGGTGTGGATCACCACAAGCCACGCCTGTATCCTGATTATTATGGCAATCATGGTGATATTTGCCGTCATTGCAAACCGTAAGCTGAAAAAGGCAAAGGAAGTTCCGGATGGCTTTCAGAACATCATCGAGCTGATCGTTGAGATGCTGGATAAGATGGTTGAGAGTACGATGGGCAAATGGGCACCGAAATTCGTCAACTACATCAGTACGATTTTCATCTTCATTCTGATGAGTAACATTTCGGGTCTGTTCGGTCTCAGACCGCCTACGGCAGACTACGGTACGACGCTTGCACTTGCGATCATCACATTCTTCATGATCTGGATCAACAAGTTCCGGCATCAGAAGCTTAAGACGATCTGGAGCGACATGTGTTCACCGCTTCCGCCATGGCTCCCGATCTGGCTGCCGATCAACCTGGTCAGCGAGCTGGCAGTTCCGGTTTCCTTATCATTGCGTCTGTTTGCAAACGTGTTATCCGGAACCGTAATTATGGCCCTGGTATACGGCCTGCTCCGTGTCATTGCATTGGCGTGGCCGGCAGCACTTCATGTATACTTTGATTTGTTCTCAGGAGCAATTCAGACCTATGTATTCTGTATGTTGACCATGACCTATGTAACGCAGGCATGTGACACAGACGACTAAAGCAAACCTATTATTTTATTTCAAGGAGGACTCATATTATGAACATTTCAGGACAGGACTTAATCAGAGCATGTTCCGCAATCGGTGCAGGTCTGGCGGTTATCGCCGGTATCGGACCTGGTATTGGACAGGGTATCGCAGCAGGACACGGTGCAGCAGCAGTAGGACGTAATCCGGGTGCAAGAGGACAGATCATGTCTACCATGCTTCTTGGACAGGCCGTTGCCGAGACGACCGGTCTTTACGGATTAGTAGTCGCGCTGCTTTTACTTTTCGTACATCCATTAGGATAATCCACGCGCGGATGAGCGGATGAAAGGAGAGTAAGAGATTGTTATTATTAGACCAGACTTTTTTATTCAATCTTGATGCTCAGCTTGTATTTGATGCAATCTTACTTGCAGTTGCGGTATTTTTCCTGTTTCTTCTGATGTCGTATCTGCTTTTTAATCCGGCAAGAAAGCTGCTGAAGGACAGGCAGGACCGGATTGAGGGCGATATCAATACAGCCAGAGAAGACAAGGAGAGCGCAGCGGCACTGAAGGCCGAGTATGAGGCAAAGCTTAAGGAAGTGGACAAGGAAGCAGAAGCGATTCTCTCCGAGGCGAGACAGAAGGCCATGAAAAATGAGGCCCGCATTGTCGAGGAGGCCAAGGAGGAGGCTGCCCGCATCATTAAGCAGGCCAAGGAAGAGGCTGAGCTTGAGAAAAAGCATGCGATGGATGACATGAAGCAGGAGATGATCACGATTGCCTCCATGATGGCGCAGAAGGTGGTTGCAGCTTCTATCAATCCACAGATCCAGAGCACGCTGGTAGATGAGACATTGAGAGAGATGGGTGAATCAACATGGCTAAGCTAGTATCCAAGACATACGGGGATGCTTTGTTTGATCTGGCCATGGAAGAACAGAAGCTTGACGCGATGTCAGAGGAAGTGAGGGCGGTGTCTGCTGCTATGCAGGAGAACGAAGACCTGACCAGGCTTATGAATCATCCCAAGATTGTCAAAGAAGAGAAGATCAAGTTAATTGAGGACATATTTGCAGGACGCGTTTCCAAGGAACTGGTAGGGCTTATGCGCATGATCGTGGAGAAAGGGCATTATAACGAGATGCAGAACGTTTTTTCCTACTTTATCGATCGTGTGAAAGAGTACAAAAACATTGGAACCGCATACGTTACTTCGGCGGTAGCGCTTACCGATGAGCAAAAGGCAGCAGTGGAGAAGCGGCTTTTGGAGACAACGAAGTATGTACAGTTTGAGATGCATTATAGTGTCGACGCCGAGCTGATCGGCGGAATGGTAATTCGGATCGGAGACCGTGTGGTGGACAGCAGTATCAAGTCCAAGCTGTACAGCCTGACCCGCGAGTTATCCAAAATACAGTTGAAAGTAGGTGAATGCGCTCCATGAATTTGAGACCAGAAGAAATCAGCTCTGTCATCAAGGAGCAGATTAAAAGATACGCTTCCCAACTCGAGGTAGCCGAAGTCGGAACCGTTATTCAGGTGGCTGACGGAATTGCACGTATTCACGGATTGGAAAATGCGATGCAGGGCGAGCTCTTAGAGTTCCCTGGAGAAGTATATGGAATGGTAATGAACCTCGAGGAGGACAATGTAGGTGCCGTACTTCTCGGCTCCCAGAAGAATATCAACGAGGGCGATACTGTTAAGACAACCGGACGAGTGGTAGAGGTTCCGGTAGGTGATGCCATGCTTGGACGTGTTGTGAACGCACTGGGTCAGCCAATCGACGGCAAGGGACCGATCACGACCGACAAGTACCGCAAGATCGAGCGTGTGGCATCCGGTGTTATTTCCAGAAAGTCTGTAGACACGCCATTACAGACAGGTATTAAGGCAATCGACTCCATGGTTCCCATCGGACGGGGACAGCGAGAGCTGATCATCGGAGACCGTCAGACCGGTAAGACTGCCATTGCAGTGGATACCATCATCAACCAGAAGGGTCAGAATGTGAAGTGTATCTATGTTGCAATCGGCCAGAAGGCATCTACGGTTGCTACGATTGTGAAGACCCTGGAAGAGTACGGCGCAATGGCGTACACCACCGTTGTTGCAGCTACCGCCAGTGAGCTGGCACCGCTGCAGTATATTGCACCATATTCCGGCTGTGCCATCGGTGAGGAATGGATGGAAAACGGCCAGGATGTACTGGTAATCTATGATGACTTAAGTAAACATGCTGCAGCATACCGTACCTTATCCCTGCTTCTCAAGAGAGCACCGGGACGTGAGGCTTATCCGGGTGATGTATTCTATCTGCATTCCAGACTTCTGGAGCGTGCAGCAAGACTTTCCGATAAGCTGGGCGGCGGTTCCCTTACCGCACTGCCGATCATTGAGACACAGGCAGGCGATGTATCCGCATACATTCCGACCAACGTTATTTCCATTACAGATGGACAGATCTATCTGGAGACGGAAATGTTCAACGCCGGATTCCGTCCGGCCATCAACGCAGGTCTGTCTGTATCACGAGTAGGTGGTTCTGCGCAGATCAAGGCGATGAAGAAGATTGCGGCGCCGATTCGTACCGAGTTGGCACAGTACCGTGAGCTTGCAGCATTCTCACAGTTCGGTTCCGAGCTGGATGCGGATACTACCGCCAAGCTGGCACAGGGCGAGCGATTAAAGGAAGTATTAAAGCAGCCGCAGTACCAGCCAATGCCGGTAGAGAAGCAGGTTATCATCATCTATGCAGCCACCAAGAAGTATCTGATGGATATTCCGGTTGCGGATGTTCTCCGTTTTGAGAAGGAGCTGTTTGATTTCATTGATACGAAGTATCCTGAGATTCCGGCTTCCATCGCAGCGACCAGGGAGATGAATGAGGAGACCGAGCAGAAGCTGATCAAGGCGATTGAAGAATGCAAGGCTTCCTTCCGTTAACAAATATGGTAGAAAGTAGGTGGTAAAACATGGCCTCCATGCGAGACATAAAGCGAAGAAAAAGCAGCATACAGAGTACGCAACAGATCACGAAAGCCATGAAGCTTGTTTCTACCGTTAAGCTGCAGAAGGCACGAAACCGTGCGGAAGCGACCAATCCTTATTTCAATTATATGTACAAGACCGTGAGTTCCATGCTTGCCAAAAGCGGAACGATCGACCATCCGTATTTACGCGGCGGGCAGTCCGGGAAGAAGGCGGTGGTAGTCATCACTTCAAACCGTGGACTTGCCGGTGGATACAACTCCAACATTGTGAAGCTGATTACGGGCGGAGACTTTGTGAAAGAGGATCTGGACATCTATGCGGTGGGAGGAAAGGGCGTTGAGGCTCTTTCCAGAAGAGGTTACAATATTGTAGAGAATGCTTCCGAGATTATGGAGGCACCGACCTATTCGGATGCAGCGGCACTGTGTAACAAGGTGCTGGATGCATTTACCAAGGGTGAGGTCGGAGAAATCTATCTTGCATATACACATTTTAAAAATACCGTCAGCCAGGAGCCAAAGCTGATCAAGCTTTTGCCGGTGGAGATCGATCCGGCGGAGACGGGTGATTCCAATGTGCTTATGAATTATGAGCCTAATGAAGAAGAGGCTCTGAATATGATCATTCCAAAATATGTGACCAGCCTGTTTTACGGCGCGTTAGTCGAGGCAGTAGCCAGTGAGAACGGTGCCAGAATGCAGGCGATGGATTCTGCAACCAGCAATGCGGAAGAGATGATCAGTGATCTGTCACTGAAGTATAACAGAGCGCGTCAGGGCTCCATTACGCAGGAGCTTACCGAGATTATTGCGGGAGCGAACGCAATTGCCCAGTAGCGGGATCGGATGCGCAAATCAAATTATTTATGAGGAGAAAGACAAATGGCAGATAATAATGTAGGTAAGATTACTCAGATTATCAGTGCCGTTCTGGATATCAAATTCCAGGAGGGCAATCTGCCTGAGATCAACGAGGCAATCAATGTGCCGTTAGCCGATGGCAAGCGATTGGTTGTTGAGGTGGCTCAGCATCTGGGTGATGATACAGTGCGGTGTATCGCCTTAGGACCAACCGACGGACTTGTCCGCGGAATGGATGCCATCGCCACAGGAGCGCCGATTACGGTCCCGGTTGGTGAGAACACCCTGGGAAGATTGTTCAATGTACTGGGTGATCCAATCGATGAGATCGAGGCGCCGCAGACGGAAGAGCACTGGCCAATTCACAGACCGGCACCATCCTTCGAGGAGCAGGCAACGTCTCAGGAGATGCTGGAGACCGGTATCAAGGTCGTAGATCTGCTCTGCCCATACCAGAAGGGTGGTAAGATCGGACTGTTCGGTGGAGCCGGTGTAGGTAAGACCGTATTGATTCAGGAGCTGATTCATAATATTGCGACGGAGCACGGTGGATATTCCGTATTTACCGGTGTAGGCGAGCGTACCCGTGAGGGAAATGACCTGTACTACGAGATGAAGGAATCCGGCGTAATTGATAAGACAACCATGGTGTTCGGACAGATGAATGAGCCGCCGGGAGCCCGTATGCGAGTTGCCCTGACCGGACTTACCATGGCAGAGTACTTCCGTGACCGTGGTGGTAAGGATGTGCTTTTGTTCATTGATAACATTTTCCGATTTACACAGGCTGGTTCCGAGGTGTCCGCGCTGCTTGGCCGTATGCCTTCAGCCGTAGGATATCAGCCGACACTGCAGACAGAGATGGGTGCGCTTCAGGAGCGGATCACTTCCACGAAGAACGGTTCCATCACCTCTGTTCAGGCCGTATATGTGCCGGCGGATGACTTGACGGACCCGGCTCCGGCGACCACCTTCGCGCATCTGGATGCGACCACCGTATTGGATCGTTCCATCGTAGAGCTCGGAATTTATCCGGCGGTAGATCCGCTGGGGTCCACTTCCCGAATCCTCGATCCGAGAATTGTCGGTGAGGAGCACTTTAAGGTGGCTCGAGGTGTGCAGGAGATCTTACAGAAATATAAGGAATTACAGGATATTATTGCCATCCTCGGTATGGACGAGTTGTCAGAGGATGACAAGCTGGTGGTAAACCGTGCGAGAAAGGTTCAGAGATTTTTGTCCCAGCCATTCTCCGTAGCGGTACAGTTTACCGGAATAGAAGGAAAGTATGTGCCGATTGCTGAGACCATCCGTGGTTTCAAGGAGATTCTGGAAGGCAAGCTGGATGATGTTCCGGAGAGTTATTTCTTAAATGCAGGTACCATCGATGAAGTGCGTGCTCGAATGAACTAAGTAGCACCTTGCATGAGAGTCCGCATTTGCGGAGCAAGGTGCGTAGGTAATATTCGCGTAGGCGAACATTACATGCTCCAGCCCATTTGCCGAAGGCAAATTTTGCATGGGCTGGTAGTTCACGTCGCATATAGGAGGTGCATTTATGGCAGAGGGAAATAACACGTTTCAAGTAGAAATTGTCACGCCGGATCGTGTATTCTATACCGGAAGTGCGGATATGATTGAGTTCAACACCATCGATGGACAGATTGGTGTGTACAAAAATCATATTCCGATGACCACCGTGATCGAACCGGGTGTGGTGATTATCCACGAAGAGGATCGGCAGAAGGTTGCAGCGATTCACGCAGGCTTTGCAGAGATTCTTGGCGATAAGGTAACGCTTCTCGCTGAGGTAGCAGAATGGCCGGATGAGATTGATCTGAATCGCGCCGAGGCGGCGAGAGATCGTGCGGAGGAGCGTATCAGCGTTAAGGCTGAGACGACGGATTTAAAGCGTGCGGAGTTTGCGCTGCACAAAGCATTGACCAGAATCAATGCCGCAGGCTACAAGTAAAGATAATTCACAGGGCGCCTATTTTTGTAATAGGCGCTTTGCATTTTATCCCGATCCTGGATCAGATGTTGAATGAAAAGAATGTAATGGAACAAATTAGGAATCGAAAAGCAATCTTAGGCGTGCTATCATAGAAACGCAATGGTAAAATAATTACGTGTTAGGAGAATGAGATGGCAGAATTGGAAAACAGCAAGGATTTAATCAGTGTATTGTGGAGTGGAGCAGATATACTTCGCTCTAAAATGGACGCAAATGAGTATAAAGATTATTTATTAGGGATTGTTTTCTACAAATATTTATCAGATTCCTTTCTGATTAAGGTATATGATTTGATCTATGATGAAAAACCGGAAACGTTGAAAATTGCGTTGGAGGCATATAAGGAAGCATTAGAAGATGAAAGCGCTGAAGAATTAAAAGAACAGATTAAGGCAGAATGTCATTATGTAATTGAACCGGAGTTGACATACACATGCTTTGCAGATGCAGCAAGAAATAATTCATTTAATCGAGAGCAGTTGCAAAAGGCATTTAATAACATAGAGCAGAGTGATCCGCTATTTGCAGATTTGTTTACAGACATTGATTTGTATTCCAATCGTTTGGGAACAGGTGACCAAAAGCAGAGTGATACCATATCCAACTTAATTAAGGAGATTGACAAGGCAGATTTATTAAATACAGATTCGGATGTATTGGGAAATGCGTATGAGTACCTGATTGGGCAGTTCGCCTCTGAAACTGGTAAAAAGGCGGGGGAATTTTATACGCCACAGGCTGTATCTAAGATATTAACCAGAATAGCAATTGCCGGACAGGAAACAAAGAAAGGATTATCCGTATATGATCCCTGTATGGGTTCTGGCTCACTGTTGTTAAATGCGAAGAAATATTCTATAGAGCCGTATTACATTAAATATTATGGGCAGGAATTGATGACATCTACATATAATCTTGCAAGAATGAATATGTTCTTACACGGAATTGTGCCGGAGAATCAGAAACTCCGCAACGGCGATACCCTTGACGGGGATTGGCCTACCGACGAAGAGACAAACTTTGATATGGTCCTCATGAATCCGCCATACTCTGCAAAATGGAGTGCAGCAGCTGGATTTTTGCAGGATGAAAGATTTAGCGATTACGGAGTATTAGCCCCAAAATCAAAGGCAGATTATGCGTTTTTACTTCACGGATTATATCACTTGAAGAGCAATGGAACTATGGCTATCGTATTGCCACATGGAGTCCTGTTTAGAGGAGCGGCAGAAGGAAAAATACGAGAGAAATTGCTTCGTTCCGGGAATATCTATGCGGTAATCGGTTTGCCGGCAAATTTGTTCTATAACACATCCATTCCAACTTGCATTATTGTGTTGAAGAAGCATAGAGAAGGAAGAGATGTATTATTCATAGATGCTTCCCGGAAGTTTGATAAGGGTAAAAAGCAAAATGCTATGACGGACGAGCATATAGATTCCATTATAGAGTTATATACTAAGAGAGAAACCGTAGATAAAGAGTCTTTCCTCGCCAGTTTTGAGGATATTGAAAAGAATGACTTCAATCTCAATATTCCCCGATATGTCGATAATTTCGAGGAGGAAAACGAGATAGATTTAAATGCACTCCTACAGGAGATGAAGCAGACTGATGAGAAAATTGAGAAGATTCAGGGAGAATTTCTGTCGCTTCTAAAGGATCTGACTTCGCCAGACCAAAACGTGATGTCATCACTCAATAGTTTTATCGACATGTTGGAGAGGTGATTAGTATGAGAAATCCAAAGATTAGATTTAAAGGGTATGCAGATACTTGGGAACAGCGTAAGTTTAGTGATGTGTTCACTGGATTGCAGAATAATACTTTATCAAGATCCGAATTGAATTATGAAAGCGGAACTGTCAAGAATGTACATTATGGCGATGTGTTGATTAAGTTTGGAGATTATATCGATGTCTCCAAAGAAGAATTGCCATTTATAAATGATGACTCTAAAGTCGAAAAATTCAAAGGTTCTTTTTTACATAATGGAGACATTGTAATTGCTGATACGGCAGAGGACGAAACTGTTGGGAAATGCACAGAAATACAGGGTGTGGATGACATTAAGCTTATTTCAGGATTGCATACAATACCTTGTCGTCCTAAGGAAGAGTATGGTGCAAAATTCCTTGGCTATTATATGAATTCATCAGCATATCATGCTCAGTTGATTCCATTAATGCAAGGAATAAAAGTAACATCTATATCAAAGTCTGCACTACAGGATACCAATATGATAATTCCAAAATCGGTAGACGAGCAGACGATAATTGGAGAATATTTTTCCAACCTTGACCACCTTATCACCCTTCATCAGCGAAAGTGTGAAGAGATAAAAACGCTAAAAAAATTTATGCTTCAAAAAATGTTCCCACAAAATGGTGAAAATGTTCCGGAGATTAGATTTGATGGATTTACAAACGCTTGGGAACAGCGTAAGTTTGGAGAGCTGTATGAAGTAAACAATGAGCGGAACAAAGATTTGATTGGATATGATAAAACTTTTTCTATAGCAACAATGACATATAAAGGAGAAGGTAATGGTGCTGCAGATAGTTCATTATCGAATTATAAAGTCTTAAGAATAGGAGATATTGCTTTTGAAGGTCATACTAACAAAGAATTTCGATATGGTAGATTTGTTGCTAATGATATCGGAGATGGCATAATGTCGCCTAGATTCAGTGCTTTGAGACCGTTGTTCCAAATGCCTGTTTCATTTTGGAAGTACTATATTCATTTTGAACCAATAATGAAAAGAAAATTGATTTGTAGTACAAAAGCTGGAACAATGATGAATGAGTTGGTTACTGCTGATTTTTTTGAGCAGTCGATTTTAGTCCCAAGTATAGATGAACAAACCAAAATAGGAGAGTTTCTTTCCTCTCTTGACCACCTTATCACCCTTCATCAGCGTAAGCCATTTTGCATAAAAAGAGGCC
>CAMBLG010000009.1 GCA_945868435.1 uncultured Lachnospiraceae bacterium | reverse complement strand
ATAAGGATAACATTTTTCTACCTCTTCATGTCTACTTTTATTTTAGCAACATATGTGTAGCACTCGTCCGCAAAAAAAGCACCCACATTTCTGTGGATGCTTTTACGCCTTTATTGAATTGTAACTCCTACAGGTTCTTAATCGTAACCTTTTTGCTAAGGCCCTTCTTGACCAGTAACTTCTTATACGTTTTATTCTTGTTCTTTGGCACCTTAACCACCGCACTGGTGGAGACACCGGAAAACGCATATTGAGAAACCGTCTCTGAGGTCAAAAGCGTTGTGTTCAGGTTAATCGTCTTAAGCTTCGTGCAACCCTTGAACGCATAGTTTCCGATCTTCTTCACCTTGGATGGAATCGTGATGCTGGTCAGGCTTGTACACTTGTAGAATGCCTTGGAGCCGATGGTGGTGACGCTCTTTCCAATAGTGATTTTCTTAAGCTTCGTACAACCGCTGAATGCACCGGAACCGATAGTGGTTACATACTTCCCTATCGTTACGGTGGTAACCGTCTTGTTATTCTTCAGCGCGTTAGCCGCAATGGATGTCACCTTGTAGGTAATTCCGTCAATGGTCACCTTATCCGGGATTGCGACAGTCTTAGCCTTGGTATTCTTTGTCTTTACAAACTGTACCGTTCCGCCGGTTGTACCGGATTTCGTCACCTTGTAAACCATCTTTGTCCTGCTATCCGTGAGAAGTGTCCCCTTCTTCGGAGCTGTGACGGTCGGTGTTTCTTCGATCAGCGCAAACGTGGAAAGGTGAGTTGTGGTAAACTCGTAATACTTCTTCGTGCCCTCCGTTACCACCTTGCCCGGCATCTTCTCTGTAGTTCCGTCATCTGCGATATGGATCGCAGCCACCTCTTTATTCAAAAGTGCAGCCGGTATCTCCAACCGGATTGTTAAGGTTTTACCGCCAAAGGTGGTGATGGCTTTATTCTGTGATACTATGGTCACTCCCGCAATATAGCCGTTGTCCCCGGCAGCCTGTTTCTGCACCTCTGTCGGATTGGTGACTTTGGTAACTTCAATGGTAAGCTCTGTTCCCTCTGCCGCCTGAAGCACTTCTCCCATAGTATCCTGGGAAAGGATTACATCTCCTGCCGAAGTGGTCACAACAAGGTCTGCTGCTGTTTGATCCAGAATTTGCTGTGCGTCTGCCTTGGAAATGGTCAGCCGGATGGTGTCCGCATTGCCACTTTCCGCTTCGGAAACGATAAACACAATCTCTGCCGATTTGTTGTTTGCCGCCTGCCGGATCGCTTCTATCATGTTCACAGCCTTCACCGTGGCACTGGCTGTTTTGTTTTCCACCTTCACTTCCGTCGGAGAAGTTGTTGTAGCAGTATTGCTCGCAGCATCCTTGCTTGTGGTCACCTCACTGGTGGTTCCACCGGTACTACTGCCGTCTCCGGTGTTTCCTCCGGAACCGCTACCTTCTCCATTGTTGTAGACTGTAGCAGTAATTGCTCCGTTTGTTACAGATGTGGTTGCATTTGCATAGGTACTGGTTTCCACATTTCCTGTATCCTCTCCTTTAGAAAAGAAGACAGTAAAGCTAAAACTGCCATTTGTTCCATCCGTATCATCTGCTGTGCCTGCAATTGCTGCCGTAAAATCACCTAACATGTTGACAGTATAAGCTACTCTATTCAGGTTCATGGTTCCAAGCTGCTGTTCAATCCAGGTCTTCACGCTGTTACTTGTATTTGCTGTTCCCTGTGCGACTGTCCAGTTGTGGCTCTCAATCGCTGATTTTGCCGCATCCACATCAGCTTGGTTTCCAGCCAACGGGCTCGCCGCCACAGATACATTAATTGTGTAATTTTTGATGGTTTCGTCATCCTCTGCAGTCACTGTAAATGTCCAGGTTGCACCATTATCGTTCGTGGATAAAGGAGAAATCTCTGCACCTGTCGCTTTTGTAATAGAAACAGCATTTGTATCTGTCGGTATGGTTGAACCAAAGGGGAGTACCACGTTAATCGTGGTTCCACTTATCTGTCCCGCTGTTCCGCTTACAGAAACTGCTGAAATCCCGGCATCCTTTGAAAGCCACTTAGCATAAAGAGTTGTATTTGCTGTAACTGGTCTCGTAAATACCCATATGTTATTCAATGCATTAGAATCGTGCCAGCTATCAAATTTATAGCCATCCCTTGTTGGATCTGCCGGTTGCGCTACTGTCCCTCCACTTACCACAAGCTGTGAGTCAATCGTTCCACCGCCATTTGTGTTAAAAGAAACCGAATAAAATGTTTGTGCAGCACTTACTGCTTCGGTACTATCTGTATAGCTGCTTCCGTCTCCTGTAGCTTTCACCTTGAATGTATAGCTGCCCTCTGTGGTAATGTCACTTGTAAAATCATATTCTGTATCACTTGGGGAAGCTGTTTTCACTACTGTATCATCCTTGCATAAGGTTACTGTGTATCCGGATGCATTGGCTACAGAATCCCATTTTGCCTTGCCGGGAGTGGTGTTGTCCCATGCAAGACTTTCCGGTGCAGCAAGTGTCTGAGGTCCGACAGCAGCTGTAACTTCAATGTTGATATTAATAAAATCACTTGCATAGTCCGTCTTGTAATTTTCATTGCACTGTTCGCTGTACACCTTAAGCGTATAGGTTCCGCTTGCAAGCGTGCTTGGAATTGTTACAGTTCCCGTACTGCTTTCACTGTTACTTGCAATGTGGCCATAATAGAGAATCTTATTGTTTGTGTCTGCCAGCATAACAGAAATGTATTCATCCACTCCTGTCTTTGCTCCGGAATAGGTAATGGAAACAGTTTCGCCTGCGTTAACACCCCCGGTTCCATCAGTCCTGCTTGCTGTAAAAGTAGATCGACTACTATCTTTCAGCGTCAATTTCCAATCCCTATTATTATTATACGCACCAACTTCCATCAAGGTGCCTGTACTTGCATACGGTTTTATATCTCTAGCAGGAGAGGCGAAAAGAACTTTTGACAAATCCACATTCATAGCTGGACTTAGATGATAATAAACATCGTTTACAAGTCCAGAAGCGATGGAACCATCGCTAGCCACAGCGCCGGCATAATTATAATTTTCATCATCAGAGGATCGCAGCCACCAAGGAACATTATTATTATTATTTTTTTTTCTTGCTTCTGAATTGTAATAGAGTCCTTCTGCCTCTGCCACACTTAAGCAAAATATATGGTTAGTTGCTGCTTTGTCATTATAATTTGTTGAAATAATAGCATATGTGTGCTTCAACATTAATTCAGTACTTGCTATGGCCGCTCTCTCAATATATGAGAATACAGAACTGTTTCCGTAAAAATGACTATCATTCAACCATGTTTCCAGGTCACTGCCCTTCCATTCATTTGGATTCGTTGTCTGACCATTATTCTTAATACCATCGCCATCAAATGACTTCTTCGCCAAGCTAGTATTACAGTCCAGCAACAGACTTTCTGTTCCTGTTACGTTCTGTGTATTCGGTGATGCCAGTACCCGGTACGATAGCTGCTTGCCATTATAGCTTCCGAAATATACCTGATTGCCACCGGTACTCCATGTGCTTTCCGGTCTTAATGCTTTCGGGTCCAGACAGATGGTCTCTACTGTGGCATCACCCTTTCCCGTCGAAGAAAAACCCTCAAGCGTCATCGTAGCTGTTTCTTCTGCACCGGGCTGTCCCATCAGCTCCATCATTTTGGCAACTGCCGCATCATATTTTGTATAATCAATTTCCTCGTTTTCTTCGTCTGTCAGTGCTTCCCTTGCTGTGTCAATCTCACCGAGCAGATCTGCCACTTCTTCAAAATTCTCTTCTGTGATGTCCTCTGCATCCGGGAGTGCATCAATCAGTGCCTGCACCGCCAAAATTGCGTCTGATAAATTGTTTTCCTCCGGTTCTGCTTCGTTTCCGCAGATTTCACACGCATAGGTGCATGGACTTCCCTCGGAGGCCTCCGCATAACCGCAGGTATCGTCATGCTCACCATTCTCATGCCGGCAGTCTAAGACCAGACAGCCTGACTCTGCCGTACACACATGACTGCACTGATCCGCTTCCCCTTCTCCGTTCTCTGAATAGCAGTCTGCGGTATGTTCATGCTGGCAGTCTCCCTGTGTGTAACAATCCTCTGTATGATCATGCACGCACGCATGACCCTCGACAGGTGCCTCATACCCACATTCTGCCGTATGCTCTGTGTGATGTTCACACAATCCGGTGGCTGTGTTGGCATTTTCTGCCCTTGCCGGAATCGGAACCATTGTTCCAATCAGGCACAGGCTCATAAGCAGGGCAAGCCACCGCTTTCCACTCCGTGCCGGATGTCCTTTCTTAACCTGTTTTTCCATAAGATTTCCTCCTAACTGTAAAGATATTTCATAAGATGTAACACAGAGACGAGATACGCTTTGCAAATCTCGCTCTAATCAGTACTCATCAACTGCGGTGAGTTACCTCTTCTTTGTTCAATAGCACATTCAGACGTTTCGCTTCCTCTTCCGTAGCCGAACGGAAACGAGAACTCTCACAGACGGGACACTCCTTCACCTCGCCCGTCCGCCGGAACAGAAAGCCGCAACCCTCACAACAATACATCATGGTTTCTCGCCTCCTTCCCGGATTGTCCGAAACCCCATCAGGGCCGCAGGTGGATACACCCATGGCTTGTGCAGGGTCCGGTTATAGTTGTCCACTGCCTGCCTATAAATGCTCTCGCTTCGCTCCATAACAGCAGCAACCTCCGGGTCGTTTCGGGCTTTATGAGCTTTTTCGCGAAATATCTTAAGCTGCGATTTTGCGCTCTCCATCGTGCTTTTCTGTTCCGTCATGATACGCCGCACGTCCCGAAACCAGAGATACAGGCAGATGGCGGTGCTGATGGCAGCGATCAGTGGCATGAGCCAGAATGCCATGGAGTCCCTCCTTTCTCAAGCGCAGATCATGTAGTTTCATGTCCGAAGCATACCATATATGTTGTGGTTTGTGTCATCCACAGCCTGAAATGTATGGTTTTTCGCCCTGAAATGCAAAGAGGAATACTGGCGTGGCATCGTCACCTGTGATAAAATGAAATAGGTTATTTTTACTAAGGAGGCGAAAGGGATGTATATTGCGGTCTGCGACGACCAGACGGAAGAATTGGAACTACTGGCAGAGCTGCTGTGCCAGTGGCAGAAAGAGCGTAAGGTTGCTTTACAGTTCAAGTCGTACCGAAGCGCCGCCGAATTATTGACCGCGGCTTCTAACGAAAAGTTCACGCTCTATTTTCTGGATGTGATGATGCCCGGTACGGACGGTATGACAGCCGCCCGGGAGATCCGCAGCTTTGACGATGTCGCTGATATTGTCTTTCTCACGTCATCTCCCGGATTTGCCTACGAAAGCTATGGAGTCCGGGCCATGGACTATCTGCTCAAGCCCATCCGGGCCGATATGCTTTTTCCCATCCTGGATCGTATTTCCCTGCGGGAACAAAAACCACAGGAGGGACTGACGCTGAAAATCGGCTCGACATTGATCCGTATCCCCTTTTTCCGGCTCGCTTATGTGGAGGTTATCGGAAAACACCTCTATTTTAATCTCACGGACGGTTCGGTGCGGGAGGTCTATGGCGCTTTGCGAGACTATGAGCCTTTGCTGCTAAAGCGCCCAGAGTTCATGCGCACCCACCGGTCTTACATTGTGAATATGCTGCAGGTGTCAGAATTGTCGCCCGACGGCGTGTGCACCTTCTTGGGGAAGCAGCTCCCGGTGTCGCGGCTGTTGTACCCGCAGCTTCAAAAGGACTATATGCAGCTACTGTTTGCAGAGAGAGGAGAAGGCCTATGACATTTCTGACCGCGCTGGGCGCGTTTAATTACGGACTGGTATTAATATACGGGCTCTTTCTCAGTGCCCAGATTGCGGGTGGCTGGACAAACCGCCAACAGAAACGATTGATTCTAATCCTGTGCCCGTTGTTTCTGCTGCTCCAGACCCCCTGCTGGCTGATGTTCGGCGAGAGCATCACCAAGCAGCTCTACCCTCTGATCGTGCATCTGCCGCTGGTGCTCATTCTGATCTTCGCATTGAAAAAGCCGGTGGGCATCGCACTGGTCAGCGTGTGTACGGCCTATCTGTGCTGCCAACTGCCCCGCTGGGCAGAATTGGCAGTCACTGCTGTCACCCGCTATCCCCTGGCTGGGGAAATCAGCTATACACTGGTAATTTACCCCGTTTTTCTGCTTCTGTGTCACTATTTTGTAGGTCCTGCCTACAGTGCTATGACAGTCTCCCGACAATCACTGCTTCTGTTCGGCAGTCTTCCCGTGGCCTACTACTTCTTTGACTATGCCACCGTGGTGTACTCCGACGCACTGTCCAAGGGAACTCAGGCGATAAACGAGTTCCTTCCCACTGCCATCATCATCTTCTATGTGATGTTTCTATCCGCCTACCACAGACAGCTGCAGATTCGTGCGGATGCCAATCTGCAGCGTTCCATGCTGGAGGCGGAACTGAAACAGGCAGAAGTTGAGGTGGAAAGCCTGCGGAGTATGGAAACGCAGGTCGCCGTCTATCAGCACGATATGCGTCATCATCTGACCGCCATTGACGGCTTTCTGGCTGCGGACCAGCCACAGCGTGCAAGAGAGTACATCCAAAAAGTGCAGGCGGATGTGGATGCCATTACCCCTAAGCGGTTCTGCGAAAACGAGCTTGTCAATCTTCTGTGCTCATCCTTTGCGCACAAGGCCAATGCCGCCGGCATCCGGCTGACGGTAGATGCAAAGCTGCCCAAGACTCTCCCTCTTCCGGATACCGAGCTGTGCTCGCTGTTGTCCAACGGTCTGGAAAATGCGCTTCATGCCGTAGGCGGACTGAAGGATTCCAGCCAATGGGTGGAGTTTTACTGCGGTATCCGTTTGAACAAGCTCCTAATAGAGATCAAAAACCCGTATACCGGTCAAATTACCATGCGAGACGGACTTCCTGTTTCCGGTCAGGAGGGTCATGGCTACGGCTGCCGCAGCATCCGGTCCATTGCCGAGCGTCACCAGGGACTGTACAGCTTTGAACCGGAACATGGTGTGTTCACGCTCCGTGTTATTCTGCCACTAAAGGATGAATGAACTGCCAGCTCGCCCGTATATAGAAACACCCCTATTCAATACATGAAACATGTTGGAATGGTTGCGCGAAATTGGAAATCCGGGGAAAAGGAGGTAGATCGATATGATAAGAATAGCGTTTTGCGATGATGACAGCTCTGTGCTCAGTGATCTTTAGAATACGCATTTTTAAACAGGGATGTAACTTAGGCATACTAAAAAAGAGCATGTCCTTCGACATGCTCTTAAACCTCTGTATGATGAAGGCTATTATGCTAAAGCCTTCTTTGCAGCCTCTGCAAGCTGTGCAAAACCAGCCGGATCGGTAACTGCCATATCTGCAAGTACCTTACGATTTAAGTCGGCACCGGCAACCTTTAAGCCGTGCATAAACTGGCTGTAAGAAAGTCCGTTCAGACGAGCTGCAGCGTTGATACGTGCGATCCACAGCTGACGGAACTGTCTCTTTCTCTCCTTGCGTCCTGCATAAGAGCTTGTTAAGGCTCTCATAACAGACTGCTTAGCTACTCTATACTGCTTAGATCTAGCGCCTCTGTAACCCTTGGCCAGCTTTAATGTTCTATTGTGTCTCTTTTTAGCGCCTAATCCGCCTTTCACTCTTGCCATCTTCTATATCCTCCTTAACACTCTCTTACATGTATGGTAAAATCTTCTTCATATTCTTAACATTGGTCTGGTCGGTCATAGCCGGCTTTCTAAGATTTCTCTTAGTCTTTGTTGTCTTCTTTGTTAAGATATGTCTCTTGTAAGCCTTATTTCTCTTTAACTTTCCTGTTCCTGTAACTTTGAAACGTTTTGCAGCTGCTCTGCTTGTTTTCATTTTTGGCATTGTGTATTCCTCCTTAAACGATTATCTTTTTTCTGCCAGCACCATACCGATACTTCTGCCCTCGATCTTCGGTGCCTTCTCCACTACTGCAACATCGGCAAGATTCTCAGCGATGTCATCTAAGATGTGCTTGCTCTGATTCATGTGTGCCATCTCACGTCCGCGGAAGCGCAACGTAATCTTGACCTTGTTTCCTTTGGCAAGGAATTTTTTTGCCGCATTCATCTTGGTATTCAGGTCATTCGTGTCAATGTTCGGTGACAGACGAATCTCCTTCAGCTCAACTGTCTTCTGCTTCTTCTTTGCATCCTTCTCCTTGCGGGCCAGCTCATATCGATACTTACCGTAGTCAATCACCTTGCAAACCGGCGGCTTGGCATTGGGAGCAATCTTTACCAGATCGAGTCCGGCGTCATCCGCAATCTTCTGTGCTTCCTTAGAGGAAACGATTCCAAGCTGCTCGCCATCTGCTCCGATCAGTCGAACTTCTTTGTCTCTGATCTGTTCATTAATCATTAATTCGCTAATGGTCTTATACCTCCAATAAAAAATAGTGGATAGGCAGACTATCCACTATTACACATACACATCTCTAACACAATTAATCTGTGAAAAGTATGAACGCTAAGTCGCCCGATTGCGCTTAGGTGAGAGTGGATACTCTACTTGTTTCTTACAACTCACATAGGATAACACAGTTTTCTTCCCATGTCAACAAATAATTCCAAAATTAATTTATTCTGCGGGCTCTGCCGGAACAAAGACTCTTCTTCCGGTCATGGCATCCTGCTTTGGCACTTCCTCTTTCGCCTCCTCGCAGAACTGTTCCTGGGAATTTACAGCTACCTTGCCTCTGCGGTCAAGCTTCTCGTATTTACCATCTGCTCCCAGCACACGCGCCTTCATGTTATCTGCAAGCTCCACTTCCAATATATGCAGTGCCTTTTCCTTCAGGGAAGTTTCCAGTACCGGGAAAATAATTTCCACACGGCGGTCCAGATTGCGCGGCATCCAGTCCGCACTTCCCATGTAGATCTCGGTGTCCCCGTCATTCCAGAAGTAGAAAATGCGGCTGTGCTCCAGGAAATTACCGACAATGGAGCGCACCGTAATATTCTCACTCACTCCCGGTATGCCCACACGCAGACAGCAGATTCCCCGGACGATCAGATCAATTTTCACGCCCGCCGCCGACGCCTCATACAGAGCTTCGATGATTCCCGGATCGCACAGAGAGTTCATCTTTGCGATAATGCGGGCCTCACCGCCGTTTTTTGCATGCTTTTTCTCCCGGTCAATGAGCTTGATAAATTTATCTCTCAGCCAGTAAGGAGCAAGGATCAGTTCATTCCAGGACAGCGGCTCGGAGTAGCCGGACAACATATTGAATACCGCTGTGGCATCCTCTCCGATGGACTCCTTACAGGTAAATATACCGCAATCCGTGTACAGCTTCGCGGTGGAATCGTTGTAGTTACCGGTTCCCAGATGCACGTATCTGCGAATGCCGTCCTCTTCTCTTCGAACCACCAGCGCAATCTTACTGTGGGTCTTCAAGCCCACAAGACCATAGATGACATGGCAGCCGGCCTGCTCCAGCTTCTTGGCCCAGACAATGTTGTGTTCCTCATCAAAACGCGCCTTCAGTTCTACAAGCACCGTCACCTGCTTGCCGTTCTCTGCCGCCTGGGCAAGACTGCTGATAATCGGTGAGTTGCCGCTGACACGATACAGAGTCTGCTTAATAGCCAGTACATCCGGATCCTTGGAGGCCTGACGGATAAAATCCACCACCGGGTCAAAGGTCTCGTAAGGGTGATGCAGGAAAATATCGCCTCTTCGTATGGCATCGAAAATATTGTCCTCCGGCGCGATCTCCGGCACACGCTGCGGTGTATATGGTTTATAGCGCAGATGATCATACCCTTCGATTCCATATACCTTCATGAGGAAGGTCAGGTCGATGGGGCCTGCAATACGGAATATGTCTTCATCTGCCACCTTCAGCTCTGTCTTTAGGAACTTAAGAAGCTTCTTATCTGCCATATCCTCAATCTCAAGGCGGATCACCTCACCCCACTGACGCATTTTCAGCTTATTCTGAATCTCCTTCAGCAGATCGGAAGCCTCGTCCTCGTCAATGGTCAGATCCGCATTGCGCATAACACGGTAAGGATAAGCGCAGAGAACATTATAATTGGAAAACAGAACACTGATATTGCGCTCGATGATCTGTTCCAACAGAATAAAGCAGGTACTGCCGTCCTCCGTCGGAATCTGCACCAGACGCGGCAGAACGCTTGGCACCTGAACCGTTGCAAACACGGTCTCTCCCTCGCTCTGCTTTCCGGTCAAAAGTGCCGCAATGTTCAGTGTCTTATTGCGAATCAACGGAAATGGCCGGGAGGCATCCACCGCCATCGGTGTGAGAACCGGGTAAACGCTCTCCTCAAAATACCGGTCCACAAACTTTCCCTGTTCCTCCGTCAGATCCTCGTGGGCATCCAGAAGATAAATGCCCTCTTTGTTCAAAAGTGGAATCAGGGAACGCATATAAGTGCTGTACTGCGTATTCACCAGTTCTCTTGTGGCCTCATTGATGGCCGTCAGCTGCTCCGTTGCCGTCATACCGGCAATATCGCGCTTTTTGTAATTGGCATGTACCATATCCTTTAGGGAAGCTACTCTTACCATAAAGAATTCATCCAGGTTTGAGGATGTGATACTGATGAATTTGAGACGCTCCAATAATGGGATGTTCTTATCCCTCGCCTCGGACAGTACGCGCTCATCGAATTTGATCCAGCTCAGTTCACGATTCTCATAATATTTGGGATTTTTAAAATCAATTTTGGAATCCATACGCTCCTCCATTATCTATCTGTGTTGCACGCTTTGCTACATTTCGCGGAGAAACACTCTCTTCTGTCGAAGAATCGGCTTCATACTGTATATGCTTTCAAAATAGGCCGTCTTATTTTCGAACAATGCCTGCTCCAGTGAAATATCCTCAAAAGCCTCCACCGTAATAACAAGTTCACGATTCTTGACCGCGATGCGGATATTCTTAAATTTCTGTCTGTGGCTCTGATCCAGCGCATTGGCCACACGAAGGATGGCCGACAGCTTTGCCACGATCAGATAGCTGTCCTGATCCAGCTTTTCCGACACATCCTCATACGGATCCAGAGGTCTTGTATTATAAAGCACCGTCATTGCCACGATTTCCCGTTCCAGATGGGTCAGTCCGATAATCTCGGAAGACATGATGATCTGATACGCGCTGTCCGGGCCATCCGCCAGGGACACATACTTTCCACAGTCGTGAAGGATGGTCGCTGTCTCCAGAAGCAGACGCTGCCTTTTGCCAAGCCCATGAATCTTATTCAAGGTATCGTAAATCTTGGTGGACAGGGTTCTTAAGGCTTCAATATGCGGCGAGTAACTGTTGTAATGCTCAGACAGGAATTCGGCGGCAGATATGACATCCGCGTCAAAATCATGCGCCATCTTAAGCAGCTTATTGCGATATGCGTAATCAAAAGCCATACCGTCCTGAATGCCGAATCCCGGCACCCATACCTCCTTGGGTGCGATATTCTCGACCAGCGTCTTAAACAGGATAATGGATGGAACGATCAGCGGTTCTCTGTCATTCGGCAGATTCAATTCACTTGTGATTTCTTCCAGGGTCTTCTTCTGTAACTTATCGATAAATCGGATAAATTTCTCGGACTTCACCAGCTTCTCATCCGCACCGTTCTTCTCGATCTTGCGGATCAGTTCCGTCCCATAATCACTGATCAGGATCACGTAATCCACCGGCCCTGTCATGTACATAGCCCGGAACGGATCCAGCTTCTTATTCATGTACTCTTCGATCTGGGTCTCGTACAGCTTCAGCGAGTGTCCTCTGTCGCCAAGGAGATTCCGGATTCGCAGCGTTCCCGCCTCAATGTGCTGGGTTGTAATCAGCCTGCCCTCCCGGAAAATGGTGATCTGCATGCTGGCACCGCCTACATCCACCACCGCCGCGCTGGTCTGGATCATCTTCTCAAAGGAATCCCTGCCTGCTACTGCCTTATAACTGATAAACCGGTGCTCCGAATTGCTAAGTACCTTTACGGACAGACCGGTACGAATGAAAATCTGATTTAAAATGAACAGTTCATTGGAAAGGCCTCTTAACACCGCGGAGGCATACACCTCATAGTGTTCCACCCGATACCCCAGCATGATCTGCTTAAACTGCGCCAGTGTGTCACACAGGGCATCCACCAGTTCATACCCGATGCTTCCCTTTCCGAAGGCTTCCCGTCCCAGGTCCAGACGGGACCGGATATGATCCACTTCTCTTGGTCTCTTCCTCTCGGAAAATTCAAACACCTTCAGACTCACATCATAGGTTCCTATATATATCGCAGCATAAGAATGTATTGCCATATGTATTCCCCCTTTTTCTAGCGATTCATGGCATTAATACGTGCCGAGAATCTTGAAATAAATCGTTTCCTCCTTCAGCCCTCGAAGCGCATTCTGCACTGCAGTGTCCGTGAATTTGCCCTCAAAATCAATAAAGAAACGATACTCCCAGTTGCGCCCCTGAATCGGACGGGACTGGATATTCGTCATGTTGATTCCATTGTAAATAAAATGGGAAAGCGCCTGGTAAAGTGCGCCGCTCTCATGACTCACCTCAAAACAGATACTGATCCTGTTTGCGGAAGCAGTATAGATCTTCTTTCCCGCCACAACAATAAATCTTGTGGAATTATTCTTGTTGTTCTGAATGGAGTTGCGCAGCACCTTCAAACCGTAAATCTCTGCATTCTTGGCACTTGCAATGGCAGCCTGTGTCTTATCTGCATCCTCCATGACCTTTTTCGCCGCAACGGCATTGTTGCTGAGGCTGACGCGCTCCCACTCCCTGTGCTGCTCCAGAAAATCGCTGCACTGCATCAGGGACTGTTTGTGAGAATAGACCGCAGTGATATCACCTTCCTGCGCCTCCGGAAGTCCCAGCAGTGCGTGATCAATACGGATAATCTGCTCTCCCACAATATAATTATCGTATTCCACCAAAAGATCGTAGTTTTCCGAAACAATCCCGGCTGAAGAATTCTCGATTGGCAGGACTGCATAATCGGCTGTACCGTTCTGAATGGCCTCCATCGCATCCTTCCATGTCTCAACATGAAAATTGTCACAGTTCTCTCCAAAGAAGCTCTCCATCGCCTGCTGGCTGTATGCCCCCTCAAGTCCCTGGAATACAATTCTGGCATCCCGGCTCTCAATTGTGTCCACCGGCATAAATTCCGGTTCATCCACAATTCCGTGTTCGGTCAAAAGCTGATACTGTTTTTTGCGGCTCATGGACATAATCTGTTCAAAAAGCTCCCGGACTCCGTGTCTGGTAAAATCGCAGGATGCAAGATTCCCCAGAGTATCCAGCTTCGAAATCTCCCGCTCCTTGTCAAACACCGGCTTTCCCGTACTGATCTTGTATTCTGCCACGTCTGCCGCAAGCTGCATCCGCTTCTCGTAAAGCTCGACAATTTCACGGTCTATCCCGTCTATCTCGTCACGTATTTCTAACAAATCTCTCATGTTGCTACAACTCCGCTCACTTATGTTTTTCTATGCTAAAATCATATTACAGTTCCGAAGAAAAGGCAAGTATGCCTTGCAAGATTATTCGGCAAAATGTATAATTTTACTGGAAGCGATTCATAACTTTACATCAGATTTACAAGGGGAATTTCATATGAAAAAAGGGATTGTGGCTTTTCTTTGCGTTCTTGTTATCGGCGCCATCGTCGGAATTTCCGTCTGGCGCTATATGGACAACCGGGTTCTCTACAACGAGACCTTTGTCAACGGCAACTCTGCCGGCAATCTGTACAACGGAGGTCTGTTCTGCGAATCCAGCGGAAAGGTTTTTTTCTCCAACCCGGATGATAAAAACCGGCTTTATTCCATGGATTTGAACGGGAGCAATCTGCAGAAGCTTTCCAACGATACCGCCATGTTCATCAATGCCGACAGTCACTATGTATACTATGTCCGCCGCAACGGACAACAGGATGAGAATTTAGCGGTTTTTGCCTTCAACAACAACAGTCTCTGCCGGATTCCAAGAGACGGCGGCAAGGTTGTGATTCTCGATGAGGATCCCTGCATTTATGCGACTCTGATCGGCAACTATATCTACTATCTCCACTATGACAGCGAAGATGCCACAACGCTTTACAGAATTGGAATTGACGGAAAAGACAAGGAGAAGGTAAGCGACGATTACATGTTTACCTGCAGTGCTTTGGGACAGTATTTTTACTATGACGGGACCGGCGACGGACGGCTCTACGAGTATGATACGGTTTCCAATTCGTCCACCATGGTATACGACTGCCAGTGCTACAAACCTATTGTTACCAGTGACGATAATGTCTACTATATGGACGTGAATAAAAACAATGCGCTGGTACACACCAATATCCGGTTCGGGAATCCAAACACACTGACCACGGACAGCATAGATCTCTACAATGTGTACGGCAGCTATATCTATTATCAGCGCTACTCCCCGGACGGCTCCGGGCTGTGCATGATTAAAAACGATGGAACCGGCTTTCGGGAACTGATTGGCGGTGACTTTTCCAATATCCATGTCACCTCCTACTACATCTACGCTACCGACTACCACACGAACCAGGTGTACTGCACTCCCACCGCCAACCCGGGAGAGCTTACGCTCTTTCATCCCGGTGTTATTGCGGAGGACTAGAACACGCATTGTATTTATGTTTATGCGCCAAAATCAAACAGAGACAGCTGATTGGATTCCGGGATGTCCCCAAACAATCCAAGATCGCTCATAAGCTCGATGGTAGTCTTAGACACCTTGGTCCGGTCGCGGAAATCGTCCTTTGACAGAAACGGGCCATTCTTTGCCGCTTCTGAGATGGCAACTGCCGCGTTATCTCCCAGACCTTCGATTGTATTCAGCGCAGGCAGCAGCTTGCCATCCACAATCTGAAACCGATGCGGTGCTGAGGAATAGATGTCGATTGGCAGAAACTCAAAGCCTCTTGCATACATTTCCTGCACGATACGCATATCTTTAAAGGTATCCTGTTCCTTTTTGGACAGGGTATCTTTTCTCTTTTTATAATCCTTCATGTAGCTTTCCAGCTTATCCTTTCCCTGACACATCAGCTCATAACTGAAGCCTGTGGCACGGATGGAAAAGTACGCGGCATAGTAGGCCAACGGATAAAATACCTTGCAGTAAGCAATACGCCACGCCATCATAACGTAGGCAGCTGCATGCGCTTTCGGGAACATGTACTGGATCTTCTCGCAGGACCAGATGTACCAGTCCGGCACCCCGTGATCCAACATATCCTTCTTCCACTCTTCCCACTTGTCACATTTATGCTTGGCAACCGTGCCTTTTCGCACGGCCTCCATGATCTTGAAGGACTCCTCTGAATCCAGCCCCATACCGATCAGATACGTCATGATATCATCTCGCGTACAGATTGCCGTAGAAATTGTTGCCTGCCCGGACTTGATCAGCTCCTGGGCATTTCCCAGCCACACATCCGTTCCGTGGGAAAGCCCCGCAATACGAATCAGGTCAGAAAATTCCTTCGGCTGTGTATCGATCAGCATGCCCATGGCAAAGTCTGTTCCAAATTCCGGAATACCCAGAGCTCCCAGCTGGCAGCCGTCAATATCCTCCGGCGTAATGCCGAGGGCAGAGGTATTCTGAAACAGTGACATGACCGCCTGATCGTCCAGCGGAATCTGTGTCGGGTCAACGCCTGTCAGATCCTGCAGCATTCGGATCATAGTCGGATCGTCGTGTCCGAGAATATCCAGTTTCAGCAGGTTGTGGTCGATAGAATGGTAATCAAAGTGTGTGGTTATGATATCCGAAGTCATATCATTGGCCGGGTGCTGGGTAGGCGTAAAGGTGTTGATTTCCTCTCCCATTGGGAGAACGACGATTCCACCCGGATGCTGGCCTGTGGTTCTTCGCACACCGACACAGCCCAAAACGATACGGTCAATCTCACAGTTCCGCTTGCGGACACCACGCTCCTCATAATAGTTCTTTACGTAGCCAAAGGCTGTCTTGTCCGCAAGCGTACCGATGGTTCCCGCCTTGTAGGTCTGCCCCTCGCCAAAGATTACCTCCGTATACTTATGCGCTTTACTCTGATATTCGCCGGAGAAATTCAAATCAATATCCGGCTCCTTGTTTCCCTTAAAACCGAGGAAGGTCTCAAACGGAATATCAAAGCCCTCCTTGGAGAGCGGTTTTCCACACTTCGGGCAGATCTTGTCCGGCATATCACAGCCGCCTCTGCCCGCAAAGGCTTTCACTTCATCCGAGTCAAAATCACTGTATTTACAATACTTACACAGGTAATGCGGACGCAGTGGATTAACCTCTGTGACACCGGACATGGTAGCCACAAAGGAACTTCCGACAGAACCACGGGAGCCCACCAGATAGCCGTCCTCATTGGACTTCCACACCAGCTTCTGGGCAATAATGTACATCACGGCATACCCGTTGGATATGATGGAATTCAGCTCACGGTCCAGGCGCTCCTGCACGATCTCCGGCAGGGGATCTCCGTACATACGGTGAGCTTTATTGTAACAGATATCGCGAAGCATCTGGTCGGAATTCTCAATGACCGGCGGACACTTGTCCGGGCGAACCGGTGAAATGCGTTCACACATGTCCGCTATGCGGTTTGGATTCGTGATGACAACCTCCTCCGCCTTCGCGCTTCCCAGATACGCAAATTCCTCCAGCATTTCCTCTGTGGTGCGAAGATACAGCGGTGCCTGATCGTCCGCATCCTTAAAGCCCTGCCCCGCCATAATGATCCTGCGGTAGATCTCATCCTCCGGATCCAGAAAATGCACATCGCAGGTGGCCACAACCGGCTTATGGAACTGCTCGCCAAGCCGCACGATCCGCTTGTTGATGTCAATCAAATCCTCCTCCGTCGCAATCGGAGAGTCCTCATCCCGCACAAGGAACGCATTGTTCCCGAGAGGCTGTATCTCCAGATAATCATAGAAATCCACAAGCCTTGCAATTTCTTCCTCCGGTCTTCCGTTTAAGATCGCACGGTACAATTCTCCCGCTTCACAGGCTGAACCGATGATCAGGCCGTCCCGATACTTTAAGAACTCACTCTTTGGAATACGGGGTCTTTTATTATAGTACTTAATATGCGACAGGGAGATCAGACGGTACAGATTCGTCCTGCCCTGATCACAGGTGGCAAGAATGATTGCGTGATAGGTATTGGCCTTGCGCACATTCTCCACAGAAGAGCTTCCCAGGCTATTGACCTGATCCAGCGTCTCAATCCCTCTCTCCTTCAACATCTCAATGAACTTCACAAAGATTTCTGCCGTACATCCCGCATCATCCACTGCCCGGTGATGGGTATCCAGCACGACGTTCAACGCCTTTGCCACCGTATCCAGCTTGAACCGGTTCAGATTCGGCAGCAATACTCTCGCCAATGAAACGGTATCGATAATTGTAGGCTTGTAATCCATTCCCTGCCTTTTACAGTTCTTCTTGATAAAGCTCATATCAAAATCGGCATTGTGTGCCACCATGACGCAGCCCTCACAGAACTGCATAAATTCCGGAAGTATTGTCTCGATATCCGGCGCATCGATCACCATGGAATCATTGATGGTGGTCAGCTGCTCGATTCGGAATGGAATCGGCACTTTGGGATTGACAAAGGTCGAGAATTTATCGACAATGACGCCCCCCTGCACCTTCACTGCACCAATCTCAATAATACGATTGGTCTCCGGGCTAAAACCTGTGGTCTCCAGGTCAAACACCACGTAATCTGCATCCAATGACTGGTTCTGACTGTCAGTCACAATTCCCTTCAGATCATCCACCAGATATGCCTCTACCCCGTAGATTACCTTGAAGTCCGAATTGCCCTCCACCACATGATTGGCGTCCGGGAACGCCTGCACGTCCCCGTGGTCTGTAATGGCAATGGCCTTGTGCCCCCATTTCATGGCGCGTTTTACAATATCCTTGACATCGGAAACACCATCCATATCACTCATTTTCGTGTGACAGTGCAATTCCACACGCTTCTCCGCACTGTTGTCCATACGGGAAACCGTAAAATCCGAACTCTTCTTGATTCCCACAATGGAACCGATGGTGAGCTCACTGTCAAACTTGTCAATGGTCGCCACACCCTTTACCTTGATGAATTTGCCCTTGGCAATATCCTTCATAAGCTCCGGCACATCGTCATTTTTTGCAAACAGCTTCAGTATGATGGTATCCGTAAAGTCCGTCATGGAAAAAATCACGATGGTCTTCTCGTTTCGGATCTCTCTGGTATCCACAGACAGAATCTGACCGTGAATCACAACCTCGCCGATAGGGCCATCAATCTTTTCGATCTCCATGGTCTCCTCTTCAAAGTCCCTGCCGTATATCACATCCGGGTTTGAGGATTTCTTACTGTTCTCAGACTCAAATTTGCGACGGAATTCTCCCTTCTTCTCAAAGGCTGGTTTCTTCTTTGCATTATTTCCTTCATCTTTTGGTACTTTTGCATTATTTTCATCTACACGAACTGTAGATTTTTTGTCGGATATTGCCACAACATCTTGTGGAACCTGCTCATTCTCGGGCTGATGCAACGGCTCACCCTCATCTCCGCGAATTGCAAACCGCGTGCGCTCAAGGATGCTCTGTACCTCCTGTGCAATCTGTTTCTCAGAATTCTTGCGGTACTTGCTCTCCTCCGGCTGACGGTACACCGGCTGAATCACCAGATTCATGCCACAGCGCTCACAGATGACTTTCTCAAGGAATTCTAAGATTTCCTCTGTCCGGGTCTTGGCGATAATCGTCTCGTCCAGAGTTAGAATCATATGGTGTGGCTGGTCAAATTCCATCGCAGCGGTGCGGAGAAGATTGTACTCCAGCACACTGTAGGCATTCAACTCCTCTAAAATACTGTCCTTGTATACGTCCATAAGAGACTCCGGCGTATACTGCTCTGACAACTGAAAGGATTCGATGACCTTCACCGTCACATCCTGATTCCGGAAAATCTGTGTGCGGATTGCATCCTCGATCTTCCAGATATTATTTTTGAAAATGAGTCTTGTTGCATGCAAATAGACGCGAATCTGACTCCGGTCATGATTCGCGCTGATTTTGGTTACTTCTGTTGTATCTAATAAGCTTTCCAGCTCCTCATCCAACTGAAGAGTCGGAAAGGCATCCTTAAATGCCTTTGCCATGATCTATTCACCCCAATGTTCAAGTTCATACCGCAGTGCGGAAAGAAGTTCGCTCTCCGGTACTTTTTTGTACACTTCTCCATGCTTGATAATAAGGCCCTCGCCGATTCCTCCGGCGACGCCGAGATCTGCTTCTTTTGCCTCTCCCGGTCCGTTCACAACGCAGCCCAT
Organism: uncultured Lachnospiraceae bacterium; assembly: GCA_945868435.1. Taxonomy (GTDB): domain Bacteria; phylum Bacillota; class Clostridia; order Lachnospirales; family Lachnospiraceae; genus Roseburia. The sequence continues at coordinate 61,270 of CAMBLG010000009.1, read as the reverse complement.
CACTGCAAGCTTAATATCCAGCGGGAATTCCGCTGCCATAGTCTCCACCTGATTGGCCAGTCCGATCAGATCAATCTTCGTCCGGCCACAGGTCGGGCATGACACCACCTCTATGCCGCCTTTTCGAAGTCCCAGCGTCTTTAGGATCAACTTGGCAGACTTAATCTCTTCCAATGGATCTCCGGTCAGAGACACGCGTATCGTATCGCCGATTCCCTGATTCAAAATCAGTCCCAGACCGATGGAGGACTTAATATTTCCACTGATCAGCGTTCCGGCCTCGGTAATGCCCACATGCAGAGGATGATCTGTCTGATCCGCAATCAGTTCATGCGCCCGAACACACATCATGACATCCGAGGATTTGATGCTGATAACCAGATTGTCATATCCCATATCCTCAATGAGCTTCACTTTGTCCAGCGCGCTCTCCACAATTCCCTCTGCTGTGACGCCGTGATACTTTTCCACCAGTTCCTTTTCCAGGGAACCGCTGTTGACACCGACACGAATCGGAATGTTCCGCTCTTTTGCCACGTCCACGACCGCCCTCACGCGGTCCGCACTGCCTATATTTCCCGGGTTGATACGAATCTTGTCTGCCCCATACTCCATTGCCGCAATGGCAAGCTTGTAGTCAAAGTGGATATCTGCCACCAGAGGAATCTCGATCTGTTTCTTAATTTCAGCCAGAGCTTCTGCGGCCTCCATCGTCGGAACTGCGCAGCGGATAATCTCGCAGCCTGCCTGGGTAAGCTTACGAATCTGCGCAACCGTAGCGTTTACATCCTCGGTTCGCGTATTGGTCATAGACTGTATTGCAATGGGATTCGTCCCACCGATCACCCGTTTTCCAATCCTCACTTCTCTCGTCGCATGTCTTTCCATTGTGTCATCCTCATTTCATCATTTCAAATGTAGACTTAAAATAATTTTCTAATATCGTTGAACATTACCACGAACATGAGGAGGAACAAAAGTGCAATTCCAATCAGATGCACAAATCCCTCTTTGTTCGGGTCAATTTTCTTCCGGCGGATTGCCTCCACGATCAAAAATACCAGACGGCCTCCGTCCAGTGCCGGAAGCGGCAAAAGATTCATAACTCCGAGGTTGGCGGACAACAGGATTACCCAGTTTAATATATTTAAGAATGCCGTGTAATATCCTTCGCTCTCCACCGCCTGTGTATACGTATCTCCCATATTTTTGACAATGCCCACCGGGCCGCTCAACTCATTGACCGAAAGCTGACCTGTTACAAGCATCCGAAGACTTTGCAGAGTCGTGTAGATCCAATACCTTACTTCATAAAAGCTGTTCTTCAGATTGGTCAGCACATTGCCCTTCACACGCTGTGACATATAGGTAAATCCATACAGATAACGCCCGCTTTCCTCATCATATTTCGGAACCAGCGTTGTGGTATATTCCTCTCCGTCCCGCAGATAAGTAATCTCTACGGTCTCTCCCGGATGAAAAGTCGAATACGCACTGATCTCCCGGTAAAAGTGAATGGACATGTGATTGATCTTGACTATGGTGTCCCCCGCCTGCATACCGGCTTCCTCTGCCGCATAATTCGGCAGGACATCCGTGATCTCCGGCTTGTCGTAGCCAATGCAGCACATGAGCACAAACGCAAACACAAAGGCCATGATAAAGTTAAAGAACGGACCTGCAAACACGACGCTCATTCTGGCCCATACGGATTTGGCCCCAAATGCCCGCTCATCAGAGGATTCCTCATCCTCCCCCTCCATCATGCAGGCTCCGCCAAAAGGCAAAAGCTTGATGGAATACTTGGTCTCTCCCTTCTGGATTCCCCAAATAGTCGGTCCAAGTCCCAGAGAGAACTCATTCACCTTGATTCCATTGGCCTTTGCGAGCCAGAAATGCCCCAGCTCGTGAAAAATAACGATAATGCTAAATACAATTAATGCAATTATGATACTCAACTTACCACCTGCTACCTATGAACTCATAGGCCTCCTGCTCTGTCGCTAATATTTCTTCCACATTTGGATGTTCGTAAAAGTTACAATACTCCATTGTAGCCTGAATGATATCTGTAATCTCCAGATACTTGATTTTTCGATTCAAAAACAGCGCAACCGCCTTTTCATTGGCCGCATTGTACGCCGTAGGCACACTGCCTCCCCTCTTCATTGCCTCGTAGGCCAGCGCCAGCCCGCGGAAGGTCTCCGTATCCGGCCGCTCAAAGGTCAGATCCTGCAGTGCAAACAAATCCAGCCGCTTTCCGGACAAGGGACGGCGACTCGGATAATATAGCGCATATTGGATTGGAAGCCGCATATCCGGCGTTCCAAGCTGCGCAATTACCGCGCCATCCTCATACTCCACGGCAGAGTGAACCACACTCTGGGGATGTACCACGACTTCGATCTGGTCCAATTCCACACCAAAGAGCCATTTGGCTTCCATCACTTCCAGTCCCTTATTGACCAGCGTAGAGGAGTCAATGGTGATCTTTCTTCCCATGCTCCAGTTGGGATGCTTCAATGCATCCTCCACCTGAATCTGTTTTAACTCATCACGCTTTTTCCCGCGAAACGGACCGCCGGAGGCTGTGAGAAGAATCTTATGGATCCGATTGCCTTCGTTTCCCTGCAGCGATTGAAAAATCGCACTATGTTCACTGTCCACCGGAAGAATGGATACCTGATGCTCTCTCGCCAGCGGAATAATGATGTGTCCCGCAGTCACCAGTGTTTCCTTGTTGGCCAACGCAATCGTCTTCCCCGCCTCGATGGCTGCAATCGTCGGGCGGATTCCAAGCATCCCAACAATTGCAGTCACAAGAATCTCCGACTCCTCCAGGGTCGCAACTTCGATGAGTCCGTCCATTCCGGTTCGAATCGGAATATTCAGGTCTGCCGTGCGAAGCCGAAGCTCCTTTGCATCCTCCTCATTCCACACACTTACAAGCTTAGGGGAAAATGCGCGCATCTGTTCTTCCAGAAGCTTAATGTTACCGCCGCAAGCCAGTGCGATTACGTCAATATCTCCCTGCTCTTCCGCCACCGCAAGGGTCTGGGTTCCGATGGAACCGGTGGATCCCAGGATTGCAATCTTTTTTCTATCCTTCATCTCTTATCCTCAAATATAACATGCCAGGTAAAATAAAATCGGAGCCGTAATGATCATACTGTCAAAACGGTCCAGAATTCCTCCATGTCCCGGAATCAGATGTCCATAATCCTTGATGTCATAATTCCGTTTGATAGCCGAGGCCGTCAGATCTCCCACCATGGAAATCAGTGCTGCCACAGCCGCAATTCCTGCGAGTATCCAGATCTGTACAGTCCCCAAAGACATCTGTGTCCGGAAAATGTATGCATACAACGCCGTTAACAGCGCTGCACCAACGACACCTCCCACTGCGCCCTCCACCGACTTTTTCGGGCTGAGCTTTGGCGACATCTTATGCTTTCCGATGAGTTTTCCCACACAGTATGCGCAGGTATCGCATCCCCATGAGCACAAAAACACAAGGAAAGCCAGGTACAATCCACGATCCAGAAGGCGCAGACGGTACACATAAGACAGCATGACTGCCACGTAAAACATGCCAAAGAATACCGCCATGACCTGTCTGCTGTGATACTTTGGGTATGCGAACACAAACACAAACATCAATGCAATCATGAAAATCATAAGGAGCATCAGTATCTCCGGAATAAAGTCCCACTTCAAATTACAGTAGTACACGATTGCCGCAAGATATCCTATGCCTCCCAGCACACTCTTCTCCACGCCAAACACACGGTAAAGCTCATACATCCCGATGCAGGAAATCACAAGTGTTGCAAAAAGCAGCACATCACCACCTGCAAGGATCAACGCAATCGCAAGAATCACCAGCACGATTCCGCTTAATAACCTCGTCTTAAACATGTGACACCTCCGATTCTCTGTCCTGTGAGGCAAACGCCTCTTCCTCCGGGGTTGTTACGATTCCACCAAATCTGCGTTCTCTCTTATTATATGCCGCAATTGCCTCTTCAAGCTCCTTCTTGTGAAAATCCGGCCACGGAACATCCGTAAAATAGAATTCACTGTAAGCAAGCTGCCAGAGCAGATAGTTGGACAAGCGCTGTTCCCCGCTGGTCCGAATCAAGAGGTCCGGATCCGGAATATCTCTGGTATCCAGATAAGAAGAAAAACAGGCCTCATCAATTGCCTGCGCATTCAGTTTGCCGGACGCACAATCCGCAAACATATGCTTCATGGCCCGAAGCATCTCATCCCGGCTGCCGTAATTGATGGCAATAGTCAGATTCAATCCCGTATTTTTCGCGGATGACTCCTCCAACTGCCTTATTTTCTCCTGAAACGTCTCCGATAATCTGCTGATTTCGCCAATAACCCGGACGCGCATATGGTTCTTATCCGCTGTTTTAACACAGTTTTTCAAATAGCTCTCCAAAAGCTTCATGAGCGCATCCACCTCTGCCTGCGGCCGATTCCAGTTCTCTGTGGAAAACGCATACAGTGTCAGGTACTTGATACCAAGCTCTTCCGCTGCCTGACATACGGTTTCTACATTCCTTGCACCCATGGTATGTCCGTAATTGCGCGGCATTCCCTTGCTCTTGGCCCATCTTCCGTTTCCGTCTAATATAATCGCAACATGCTCTGGTATATTCATTGTACACCTCGTATTCCATATTCTGGCAGACAAGTTCCCTCAATGTGAAAAGGGACATCTGCCTGCGGCAATGCCCCCTCAATCAGTCGTATTATACTGTAAGAATCTCCTGTGACTTTACTTCCACAGCCTTATCGATCTTAGCCACATACTGATCGGTCAGCTTCTGAATTCCATCCTCCAGATCTTTGATCTGATCCTCTGAGATGTCCTCTTCCTTACCGATCTTCTTAAAATGATCCATGGCATCACGACGGATATTACGAACTGCCACCTTCGTATTCTCACCCTTTTTCTTTATATCCTTTGCAAGCTCTTTACGTCTCTCCTCCGTAAGTTCCGGAAATACCAGACGAATCAGCTTTCCATCGTTGGTCGGATTAATTCCCAGATCCGATGCCATGATTGCCTTCTCGATCTCCTTGACCATAGAAGCCTCCCAAGGCTGAATCTGAATCATACGCGGCTCCGGAACGCTGACATTGGCAACGCTCTGAATCGGAGAAGGTGTGCCGTAATAATCCACTCTCAATTTGTCCAGCACATGCGGATTGGCACGTCCTGCACGAATGCCGGCAAATTCATCTTCCAGGTTGGAAAGACTCTTTCCCATTTTATCTTCAAATGTAACTAATCTCTCGTCCATATAGTAACCTCCTGTAAAATGTCCCCCTCTTAGGACATGATATTCTAGTCAACCGTAACCATCGTCCCATTAAACGTTCCATTGACCGCATTGACAATGCTATTCTCTTCATTCAAGCCAAATACATACATCGGCATCTGATTCTCCATGCACATGACGGAAGCCGTCAGATCTACCACTGCAAGCTTCTTGTCAATAACCTCCTGAATAGAAACCTCATCGTACTTTTTCGCATTTGGATTGGTCTTCGGATCACTGTCATACACACCGTCGATGGCCTTCGCCAGATAGATTCCGTCTGCCTCAATCTCGATAGCCCGAAGTGTTGTAGCTGTATCGGTGGAGAAATAAGGATGACCGGTTCCTCCTGCGAAGAAAACAACCATATTATGCTGAAAATATTTGTTCGCACGATCTTTGGAAAAGAGTTTGGTCATATTACCACACTCAAAAGGCGTCAGCACTGCTGTCATCATGCCAACTGAGCGGAATATCTCAGACACATAAATACAGTTCATCACCGTGGCCAGCATACCAATCTGGTCCGCCTTGGTACGGTCAATGGTCTCACTGGTACGTCCGCGCCAGAAATTTCCACCGCCAATCACAATACCAACCTGTACTCCGGAATCCACCAACTGCTTTACCTGCTTTGCGACCTCTGTCACCGTCGGCTCATCAAAACCATGATGCTTGTCTCCCGCCAGTGCCTCACCACTCAGTTTCAACAAAATTCGCTTCATATCCAGTATCCTCTCCATCTATGATTGAATTATCTTCCGTCAAACAGACCCTGTACGTCAATGTCAGCGTAGCACTGTGAGCAGAATCCCTCGATTACTGCTCCGTTGTTGATCTGTACGGAACGAGACTTGATATTACCCATGATCACTGCAGATGTATCTACAACAACCGGTCCCTGTACATCGATATCTCCCTTAACCGCACCGGCAATAACAGCTGAAGCTGCGGTAATATTACCAATGATCACAGAGCCTGCACCAATCTTAACAGTACCGTTACTTACCACTTCTCCCTCGACCTTTGCCACATCTGCGAAGAATTCAGAAGCTGCGCTGTTACCATTGATTGTTCCTGTAACAGAAAGCTTTCCATTGCAGGATACATTACCGTTAATGGTACCCTGAATATCGAAAGACCCCTCTGTTGCAATATCACCTGTCAAAATAGTACTTGCAGTAATAACCGTTGTCTCATCGACAACCGCTCCTGAATTTGCTGCATGATTTTCCACTAATGGCTTTGTCCCTGCTGTTGTATCACTCATTGTTCTCTTCTCCTCTACTGTTGATTTCATCGGCTTTATCTCGGATGTATTCTGCGCTGGGGTACTTGCACTCGGAGACATTGCATTCTCCAGAAGACCATCCAGCTTTGACAATTCAGACTTCACATCAACATCCTCTCCCAGCGTATCAACAACCAGACTATCGGTATTCTCCTCTGCTGGTTGTGGTTCATCTGCGCCCGGCATCATCTCATTGACTGCCTGTGAGAAATCTTCTTTAAAATCTTTAAATAATCCCATCGTACTTCCTCCATATCATTCTTATTCAACACTTTCTGCCTTGATGTATTGAATAACCTTTGTATTTTCATCAATCGGCAGGATCTGTGCATCCATCTCAAGCAGAGCTTCGATCAGCGGCCCAAGAGCCTCCACCGTTGTTGACTTATCCTCTCCGTCGTGCAAAAGCACAACAGAGGTCTTATACTTCGATACTCCCTCTGTCACATTTAAGACAATATCCTCCACGGAATAATCGGCCGCAGCATCCCCCGCCGACACATTCCAATCATAATATGTAATCTGATTTTCATTCAAAATATGAACGAACTCAGCCATATTCACATTGCTGATCTCATTGCTGCTTCCACCGGGAAATCGGTAATACAGGCTTTTCTCTCCCGTTACCTGCTCAAGATAATCGGATATCTTACTGTAATCTTCATAGAACGCATCCGTGGAAGCATAGATGGTGCTGAATTGATTGGAGTAAGAGTGCATACCAAGCGTATGCCCATCCTCAACAATCCTTTTATAGACCTCCCGCATCTCTTCTGATGCATTCCCGTCTACAAAAAATGTGGCCTTAACCTGATATTCCTTCAACACATCCAAAATCGCCATCGTGTTTTCGTTCGGAGTCCCGTTAAAAGTCAGATAAACCTGATGCATATCCCCCGGTTCCGCCATATTATCCGGCGTATCAATTCCGGTCTCAATCTTATCATAATCCAGTTGTGTCCCGGAAGCAGCCTGTGTATCAGTCTCCAACACGTCTCCGGCATCCTCTGTATCGACGAATGTGACATCTGCCGATACAGAACCATTCAAAGCCGCCTCCAAGCGTTCAATTCGATGGTTCAGCCGAACCACCTGAACCGATAACAGAATAATTGCCAGCAGCGACGCCAGCATCCAGATTACGATTGTCAGGATGATTCCCGTCTTAATACGGTTGACCCTCTTTCGTCTCTGACGCTGCTGTTCCAAGGTCACTGTATCATTTGTAGTCATTCCGTTCCTCCAAGCACACAAACTTACCTTTATTCTATCACATTTTCGGCACTTGTAAAGAATTGTCTTCAAAAAAAGGACAGGAATCACTTCCTGTCCTCTCCAATTTTTCAAGACAATGATTAGAGCTGTGCAGCAACCTCAGCCGCAAAATCTTCCTGCTTCTTCTCAAGTCCCTCGCCGGTCTCAAAACGAACAAATCTCTTGACAGAAACATTCTGTCCAATCTCCTTGGAAACCTGCTCAAGATACTTGCCAACAGTCTGCTTGCCATCCTCAGCCTTAACGTATACCTGATCTACCAGACAGATATCCTTCAATTCCTTGCTGATACGACCCTCGATCATTCCATTGATTACCTTCTCAGGCTTCTGGGATTCCTTCGGATCATTCATGATCTGTGCGAGAAGAATTTCCTTCTCATGTGCAATATAATCAGCGCTGACTTCATCACGGCTCACATACTTCGGATTCAAAGCAGCAATCTGCATTGCAATGTTGGTCATAGCTTCCTTTACCGCATCATTGACAACAGCGGTCTCAGCCTCAACGATTACACCGATACGTCCTGCACCATGGATATAGGATACAACACATCCATTCTCAGCAACAACCTTCTCAAAACGACGAATCTTAAGGTTCTCACCGATTACAGCAACCTTCTCTACCAGTGCATCTGCTACTGTCTTGCTTGTATCTGCAGCCCATGGCTCAGCCATAAACGCATCCAAATCAGCCGCATCAGAATTCACAGCCTGTGTTGCCACAGCAGTAACAAAATCACGGAATGTATCATTCTTTGCAACGAAATCTGTCTCTGAATTAACTTCAACGACAGCAGCGGTCTTGTCATCCTTAAGAACAACTGTACACAGTCCCTCGGCAGCAATTCTGTTTGCCTTCTTCTCAGCCTTAGCCTGACCGTTCTTTCTCAAGAACTCAACAGCCTCCTCCATGTTACCATTGGTCTCATTCAGAGCCTTCTTACAATCCATCATTCCTGCGCCGGTCATCTCGCGCAGTTCTTTTACCATTCCAGCAGTAATTGCCATCTTATTATCCTCCAATTATATTCATAATAATGCTTATGCGTTCCGATTATTCTTCTACAGCCTCTTCCTCAGCAGGAGCAGCCTCTGCAACTTCCTCAGTTCCCTGCTTTGCCTCGATAACAGCGTCAGCCATCTTAGAAACGATCAACTTAACCGCACGAATTGCATCATCATTACCTGGGATAACATAATCCAGTTCATCCGGATCACAGTTTGTATCTGCGATACCAATCAAAGTAATTCCCAGAGAGTGAGCTTCCTGAATACAGATTCTCTCCTTCTTAGGATCTACAACAAAGATTGCGTCAGGGATTCTCTTCATTTCCTTGATACCACCAAGGTTCTTCTCCAGCTTCTCCCACTCCTTCTTAATTGCGATAACTTCTTTCTTAGGAAGTACATCGAAAGTTCCGTCTGCTGCCATCTGCTCGATTTCCTTCAGACGTGCAATACGGCTCTGGATTGTGCGGAAGTTGGTGAGCATACCACCCAACCATCTCTCATTTACATAGTACATACCGCAACGCTCAGCCTCAGTCTTGATTGCATCCTGAGCCTGCTTCTTGGTACCCACGAACAGGATTGTTCCACCCTGTGCAGCAATGTCAGAAATTGCATCATAAGCCTCATCTACCTTGCCTACAGACTTCTGTAAGTCGATGATGTAAATGCCGTTGCGCTCTGTGAAGATGTAAGGAGCCATCTTAGGGTTCCATCTTCTTGTCTGATGTCCAAAGTGAACACCTGCTTCCAGTAACTGTTTCATTGAAATTACGCTCATTTTTCTTACCTCCATTTGGTTGTTCTTCCATGCATGAACCGCTTCCGCGAATAACTGCCACCGGAAAGCGTAAATCCGGCACCGGCAATCTCCACACATGTGATTGATAAATTTAAAGCCTTTGGCATTATATCACACCAAAGGCTTAGTTGCAAGCTTTATTCTTGTTTTGTTGTAAGAATTTCTGCAATCTGACCATATTCCATTCCATAAGTCAATTCAAACTCTCCAACCTGAATCAGATTGTCGTATCCACTTTCCTGCATATATTTGCGGAATTCCTCCGCATCCTGCACCAGTCCGTGCTCGTACAGATCCTCTGCAATTTCCCTGCAGACTTCACCTTTTTTGACGATAATCGTAACCGTATCCCCGTCCTGCTCCTCTTTCTGCGTTTCCGATGCAGACGGTTCATCTTCCGCTTCGTCTTCTGCGTCTCCATTGGAATTCTCTGTGTCTGCCATCGGATTTTCCTGCTCATTCGGCACTGCCTCTGTTTGAAACTCGGTATCCACTGGTATCTCCAAGTCCTCTTCCCCATCCGGCATAACCATTCCAAGTTCAGATGCCCGCTGCATCACATCCTGGTCAGACATTTCTTTACCGCCATGAATATGAAAACCAATGGTCAAAATTATGGCCGTTAGCAGGATTCCCAGTCCACAGCCTCTGAGATAATACTTAAACCGCACCAGCTTGTTCCCCCTTATACAGCCCTATGACCAGTTTCACCTCACCTAGTCCCAGACCAAGTTCCTTGGCAATCTCCACATCTGACATCCCCGCCTGATGGCGTTCCAAAATCTCATCATTATGGTTGCCCTCTTCTTCCGCCTCCACAGCCTGACGCACGGCTTCATCCTGATTGATTGGCTCATGGGCACTCATATTGGTTTCAAGCTCCCTTGCCGCTTCCGCCAAATTATGCAGCACTTCGTCTTCCGTGTTCTTCATCTTCTCTGAGAACTGCCCCAGCTGCCCTGCAAGCTCTGTCAGCTCCGTATGCTTATCTCCAAGCATACTGTACAGGAACAAGATCTCATTGTGCGTTTTATTCATGGACTCCAGCACCGTATCGGAATACTCACTGATTGCCATAATTTTCTCATTGGTCTCTTTCTCCATTGCCCGCTTTGTTGCCTCATGAGCCTCTTCCAGACTCTCTGCAATGGAATCTTCGATTTCCCCCTCCGCTCCGCGAAGCTGTCGATCCACAATTACTTTTAGCTCATTTTCACTCAGACTGACAATGCGGTCAATATCTTTTTGTGACAGCTTTTCCTCTATAAAAAAGCTGACAATCACAAAAATAATCCCCACGATGATCAGTGTCACTTCTAATGCTGTCATGTTCTATCCTCAAATTGATATGTCAAAGCTGCCTCTCTCCTGCTTTCGAACCACGCAATCTTCTCTGGTCTCAGCCTTACTCTTTTTGCGGCGAACTGTTCCCGGCACATACTTTCCTTTTCCCTCTTCACGGGCATCTGCATGGTTTTCCGTCTGATCACTATGATTGGGATCCAATACCTGATGTCGCAGAACATCCTCCCGTTTGTCCACCTGAACCTGGATATTCTGTTGTGCCTGCAACGGTTTTGCATCCTCGTTATGTTTCAAAGCGCCCACATCATTGGTTCTTTGAACCATCGCATAATGAATCGGATTAATTGCCATGATTACTCCCCTTATTCCACAAGAATGTTCATGTACGTTCCCATTCTCTTCCGCATTTTCAACAGCCCCTTCGTGTGAAGCTGGGAAACTCTTGATTCCGATACCTCAAGAATTTTACTGATTTCTTTCAAGGTCATCTCTTCATAATAATAAAGTTCTATCACCTTGCGTTCCTTTTCTGTCAAAAGATCCAGTGCTGCAACAAGCGTCTCCTTAAGTTCCGCTTCCTCCACCACATCCTCCGGCTGTGCAAAATGTGATTTATTACTGGTATCGATAACCGGTTCCGGTCCATTTTCCTCAAACTCGTTCAACGAAACCACATTGGTAACTTTCATCTGTGACTGCCAATTGCACAGTTCATCCTCCGTCAAGCCAAGTTCCCGGGCCAGTTCCTCATCAGTTGCATTCTTCCCGGTACGCATCTCTATCTGCTTAATCGCCTCGTCCATTTTGCGCTGACGTTGGCGCACAGTCCGTGGAATCCAATCCATCTTCCGAATCTGATCCAGAATAGCTCCCCGGATACGAAGACTTGCATAGGTCTCAAACTTGACATTCTTTGCAAGGTCAAACTTGTCGATGGCGTCAATCAGTCCAAAAATTCCATAGCTGACCAGATCATCATACTCAACATTATGACCGAGATACATACTCAGTCTTCCTGCCACCAGTTTTACCAGCGGAGCATATTCAATTATCAATTGTTCTCTAAGTTCCTGGGTCGGTTTCTTGCGATACGCATCCCAAAGCTTTTCTTTGTCAACAGTCTTCATTCTAATCGCCCCTGAGTATTGAACTTACCGGTCATTTCTCATCCTGCTGTGCCTCTATGTTCTCCAGTTCCTCATCAGATGTCTGTATACCTTCCTCCTCCGGCTCCCCTTCGGCAGACTCGATATCCTCAGCATCCTCTTCCTCTACTTCCGGCTCGTCGTCCATCTGCGGAAAATTAATATCCAGAATCAGTTTTACAACACATCCCAGCAAATAAAAGATTACCAACACGATCAATAATTGCTTGGTAAAATCAAACAATGATAAACGCTGGTATATTGACACAATGCAATCAATCAGTCCCGCCGTCAGCATAATCACTGCCGGCACAGAATTTGTTTTCATACCCTTTGTTTCCTTAAATCACCTTAATTTGCTTACCAACAGCCTTAATGACATACTCACCGGTTTCGCATTTCAATTCCACGGTACGACCATAGTTAAGTCCGGTGTCCTCTGCAACCAAAGGGATTTTTAGTTCCTTTAGTATCTCCTTTGCCGCCTCTGCATTTCGCGCTCCCACGTTTCCTACCGAAGACAGACCACTCATTTCAAACATGCAGGCTCCTCCTGCAATCTTTGCCACCAGTCTCCTTTGATTTGCCCCACTGGCCAACACCTGTTTCAAGAGTTCCCGAATACCGGTATCCCCAAATTTTGCGATATTGGTATTATTTTTCAGTTTTGTACTGTCCGGCAGCATGTAGTGTACCAGTCCTCCGATCTTGGAGACCGGATCATACAGAGTCAGACCGATACAGGAACCAAGCCCCAGAGTCGTCAAAGTATCCGGAGCCCGGCCAACCTTCAAATCTGCCATACCAACTTTGATTAATTCTCCCATATACCTTTCAGCTCCTAAATCTGAATTCCCAGCGATGTTAAAATTTTGGCATAGGACTCTTCCTCCGGCATCAAAATAAAATATCCCCCGATTCTGTAGTCATCCCCAAACTCCGTTTCAATCAATAACGCATTATTGCCATACTGTCCAAACTGAATTGCCGGCACACTCAAAATTGCCCCCGCCATGTCCACTGCAATATACGGAACCGACGGAGAGATTGTCAAATTGGTCATACCTGACAATGCAGTCAGGTATGATGCAGAAATAATATTGCCGATTTCTTTCATCGCAGATAGATCCATTTCATCAAACGGATCCATATTTGTCGGATCCTTTCCCATCAGCTTATTAACCAGATAATGTGCAGAATCCATCTTCATAAGAAACATCATGCTTCCGGTAATATCATGGGTTACCTCCAAAAAGATACCCACAATGATCTCATCCTCCGGACAAATGGCCGATCCAAGCTCCGATGCCTCCATCAACTCTACCTTCGGCACACTCATATCGATTTTGGCATTGATCATGCTTGCCAGTGATGTTGTTGCATTGCCTGCACCGATATTACCAATTTCCCGCAGGACATCTATATACATTTCATTTACGTTATCCAGTGAAAATTCACCCATAATTTCCTCCAAAAATCATATATAGTGAGGCAATGCCTCACTATATACTCTGCCATTCATTAAGCGTTATCTTTCTCTTCAATGATTGCATTAATCTCCAGAAGAGAAATCAACTGATCTCCATTTTTACCGATTCCATTGATAAAATTATCCTTGGTATGGTTCGAATGTACATTATTGGGTTCCACCTCATCTGTAGCCAGCGTTACCACCTCACACACCGCATCGACAATAACTCCCAACATGCCTCTATCCTCAATCTTGAGAATAATAATTCTGGTTGCATTTGTATAAACATCCGATTCAAGGCCCATTTTGGTACGAATACTCATAACCGGAACCACTTCTCCACGAAGATTGATAATTCCAGGGAAGTATACCTGTGCCTTCGGAACACGCGTAATTTTTGACATCCGCACAATGGTATCAATATATCCAATATCAATGCCGTATTTTTCACTTCCGATCTGCACTACAATATACTGCTTTGTTTCCTTTTCTGTTGAATCAGTAATATATTCTGTCATACCATGCACCCCCATTACATCAATGTATTGGTATCAAGAATCAATGCTACCTCTCCATCGCCGAGAATCGTTGCACCGCTGATCAACTTGTTACCATTAATGTATTTTCCTAATGATTTGATTACAATCTCCTGCTGTCCAATGAGGTTGTCAACCACAAGACCTATCTGACTGTCCCCGCGCTTCACAATGACAACCGTAAGGTTCTCCGGATCTTTTTCCATCGGCTCCATATCCAGCACCTGATCCAAACGAACCAGTGGAATTACGCTGCCACGAAGATGAATCACTTCTTTTGCCTGTACATACTTGATATCTGTAACAGGTATACTCTCAATATTGGATATTGAGCTCAAGGAAATTGCATATTTTTCGTCACGTACCTCAACCATGAGTGCCTGGATAATCGCAAGCGTGAGCGGAAGTCTTACGGTAAAGGTGGTTCCCTCGCCAAGCTTCGTCCGCACCTCCACATCGCCGCCCAGCTGCTCAATACCGGATTTTACAACGTCCAGTCCAACACCTCGTCCGGAAATATCTGTAATCTTCTTTGCCATGGAAAAACTCGGCAGGAATAAAAGATTGACAATTTCCTTCTGCGTCATACCCTCAGCCTGTTCTGCAGTAATTATTCCACGCTCGATAGCCTTCTGCTTTACCGCATCTGTGTCAATACCATTACCATCATCGCCAACCTGAATGATGACGTTATTTCCCTCCTGATAAGCATTCAGGAAAATGTGTCCCGTCTCTGATTTTCCTCTCTCTGCACGGAGTGCTGTATCCTCGAGACCGTGATCTGCAGAATTGCGCAACAAGTGCTGCAATGGATCTCCAATCTGATCTACTACGGTACGATCCAGCTCTGTATCTTCACCGGTCATGACCAGTTCCATCTTCTTGTTCAGTGTTCTGGAAAGATCACGAATCATTCTCGGGAATTTATTTACTACGCTCTCAATTGGCACCATTCGCGTTTTCATGACGGATTCGTGAAGATTCGTCGTGATACGTTCCAGATATTCAATCTGCTCGTGGAACGTCTGACTGTTAAAGCTGCCACCATCCGTTGCACTGATGGAAGTCAGGCTGTTCTTGGCAATGATCAACTCGGAGACCTGATTCATCAGTTCATCCAGCTTCTCGATATCCACACGAACAGTCCGGTTCGTTGCAGGCTTGCCGGCCGCTTTCTTTACAGGAGCCTGAGCCTTCTGCTCAGCTGTCTTCGGAGCAGCTTCCGGCTTAACATCCGCTACAACCGGTTTTGTTTCTTCCTTAACAGGCTCCTCCTCTGCTTCTGTGGAAGCTCCGAAATCCGTCAGCTCCTCACCCAGCACATCTTCGATTTCAGATACATTCTTAGCCGCTGTCTGAATTTTGTCTAATGCTTCCGAAGAAGCAATGTAAAAGCTGAAATCCAATTCAAACTTCTCATCCTCTATATCCTGAGAGCTTGGTCTGTATACCAGAATCTGTCCAAATTCCTCTACCGCACGGAATACAAGAAACGCACGTGCAGCCTTTAACAGACACTCCTTCTGAATCAGGATGGTCATACCATAGATATGCTGTCCGCTCTCCCTTGCTGCAAGAACCGTTTTCCGCTCATGATCATTCATCTCAATCTGAAGGTACTTCCTATTATCGCCATTCTCAGAAGCTTCTGCTTCTGCTGTCTCTGCCGATGCCTCTGCCACAGGAGCAGACTCCGCCGGCTGTTCTCCGTTCGCCTTTGCAATAAAGTCGTTCAATGCCTTAATGATCAGCTCATTATCTTCCGTTCCCTCATCTGAAGTCGCTTTAATGTTAGAAAGATATGCGTCAATCGCATCCAGACATTTGAACAGCAGATCTATCATCTCACTGTCCACCGCAATCTTGTCACTGCGCACTTCCTGAAATACATTCTCCATATCGTGCGTCAAATGCTGCATTCTCTTAAATCCCATGGTGCCAGCCATACCTTTTAAGGAATGGGCAGCACGGAACACCTCATTAATTGTGTCCTTATTATCAGGCTCACTTTCCAGCGTCATGATACAGTCACTCAGTGTCTGTATATGTTCTGCGCTCTCGTCAATAAAAATCTCAAGATACTGGCTTACATCCATGTTACATTACCCCCACATTCTTTGTGATTGTTTTCGCAACATCCTCCAGAGGTACAACCTCATCAACCACTCCAGCCTCCGCTATCATTTTCGGCATTCCGTATACCACACATGTCTCTGCGTTCTGCGCGATGACATGAATCGCCTTATGATGTCCAAGTGAAAGGATTCCATTGGTGCCGTCTGCCCCCATTCCGGTCAAAACCACACATACGATCTCATCATACCCGGAACTGGTAAGAGAATCGTAGGTAATGTTTGCACAAGGCTTCAAACCGCCGATTGCAGGCATATCGTTCAGCACAATCCGATGAGAACCATCCGGATTCTTAGCCACCTCCATATGCTTGCCACCCGGTGCAATATAGACATGTCCTTTTTCCAGCTTGTCCCCTTCTTCCGCTTCCTTAACTGCAATCTCACTGATCTCGTCCAGCCGGATTGCCATAGACTTGGTAAAACCTGCGGGCATATGCTGTACCAGAACCATTGGAGCATCCAGGTTCTTCGGCAATAATGGAATAACGCTCTGCAATGCCTTCGGTCCTCCCGTGGAACACGCAAGAGCCACCAGCTTATTTTTACCGGTTGCTTTCAGACGGTTAAGCGACGTTCCTGCAGCAGGCTTTACATTCAGTTTCGGAGCTCTGACATAGCTTTTGGTTGCAAGAACTGCCGTCAGCACCGACAGCAGACGATTTTTAAAATCTTCTCCCTTGGCCTCTATGATATTGTTCGGTTTCGTCACAAAATCGATGGCACCCCGCTCCATCGCAAGGATTGTCACATCGGCATCCTTTGTCGTCAAGGTACTTACCATAATGATATTTGCCTTGATGCCATCTTTCTGTAACTGCTCGAGTAATTGCAAGCCGTCCATCCGGGGCATGTTTACATCCAATACAACGCCTTCATATGTTGTTGTCTTGAGTTTTTCATATGCCTCCAGACCATCTCTGCAAAAATCTGTTGCTTGAAAATTACTATCTGTGTTGATTATATCACAAATAACCCTTCTCATGAGTGCAGAATCATCAACAACCAAAATGTTTTTTTTCATAGAATCACCCGATTTCTTTCCTGCGAATTCTTCGCTCTTCCTCAAAAACAAATTTTACTATTTTTTCCCGATCCTTCAAATCCTTAAAAATAAACTTTGCCCGACAGCTAAAGGTATTATCCAGCGACGGATGCCGTTCACACCCGACAATCTGGCATACCAGATAAAAGGTTTCATCCATCCGGTCATTTGTCAGACGAATCATCAGAAGAATGAAATCATTTTTTTGATGCTGTACCGTCGTATTAAACCGGACGCCGCCTCCGCTGATGTCCTGAAGCACCCCCTGTCGGGTCTCTGTCTGGTAATCCACCTTCTGTATTTCTGCAAACAACTGCTCTGTCGTCCGCAGCCCGGCAATCCGCTCATTAATCTCATAATACTTGATCTCGCTCAGATAGTCGATCCGGAAAAACTCCCTGCGCTGAAATTTTTTCGGCGGTGACGAAATCAAAATTGCAAGAAGATACAGATTATCTTTGCGATAGCGGCTTTTTACAACTCCCGAACAGTTGTACATGCCCTTACGTGTATAGAACACGAACTCGCAGTTGGCCCCCACCTGAAAAAGCACCATTCTCCCGCCCTGCGTAGGCATGGCAATCTCAATCTCCATATCGGAAATGTAATCACACACACTGCTCTGAAATACATTGGCCATCTGCCCGCCATTCTCTTCCACACGGCTTTCATGGGCCATTTTGATATCAATCTTATCCCCGGGAGTAATCACATCTGATAGCTTCATAACCGTTCTTTCTCCTCTATTACCACTCACTTACGCTTCTGTAAAAATCCGGAAAACATCTGCACGATTCCACGCTTGGCCAAAACCTGATTGTGCGTTCCGTTCATCAGATTATCCGCCAGCACTTCGAAAGCCTTCGCCGACTTTGATGCCGGTTCCAAAAGAGAAACCGTCTTCTGCTGACGTACAGCCTTGTCCAATGCGGCATCCTGGGGAATCATTCCAAGATAATTTAACTTTCCATGCAAGAATTGCGACACCACCGAATTCAGTTTGTCAAATACCGCCTGTCCCTCCTCCAGAGAGGATACCCGATTGGAGATCACATGAATTGTCGTATCCGCGGCGACAAAATTCGGATTGCGGTACAACGCCTTAAGCAGAGAATATGAATCGGTGAGGGAACTGGGCTCGGGAGTCGATACCAGAAGCACTTCTGGACTTGCCATAACAAACTCAAGTACCTGATCCGAAATCCCTGCCCCTGTGTCAATAATAATATAATCCGCCAGTGTATTCAATTCCTCTATGGCCTTAACCAGATACATGATCTGTTCCCGATAGAGATTGTTCAATCCTATAATACCGGAACCTCCGGATATAAAACCGATATCCATCGGTCCGGGAGTAATAATCTCCTGTATACGTTTTCCCCGGTATATAAAGTCCGAGAGATTATATTGCGGAATAGCGCCAAACATCACTTCCACATTGGCAAGTCCGAAGTCCGCATCAAATATGATAACCCTCTTTCCCGCTTTGCGCAACTGAACGGCAAGATTCACGGCAAGATTTGATTTGCCAACACCGCCCTTTCCGCTTGTAACGGTTACGACTCGTGCCATCTGGGAGGCTTCTACTTTTTGATTGTTCTGGTCGCGCAGCTTAATGACATTGCGCAGCTGTTGTGCCTGATCCATTACGCGTTGCCTCCTAGTAACTGTTTCACGATTTTCTGTGTATCGAATACCTCAATGTCATCCGGCACATTCTGTCCGTTGGTGACATAAGACAGATCCGCCTTCGAGTAAAGCTTTACATTCAGGATATTGCCATAGGTCGTGGTCTCATCCAGCTTTGTAAATATCAGCTTGTAATCAGTAATTTCCCGATATATATCCACGATATCAAGAAGATCTTTGTATTTGGTGGTCGCACTTAAAACCAGATACACTTCTTTTGCATACTGCTCATCCAACCCCTGAAGCAAACGTTTCATATCTTCTCTCTGGCTTTCGTTTTTGTGGGAGAATCCGGCTGTATCTACGAATACCAGATCGTATCCCGCAAACTTCTCCAGCTTTTCATTGAGTTCATGTTCCGAATACACGATTGACATTGGTGCTTCCAAAATATTGGCGTACACCTGAAGCTGTTCGGTTGCCGCAATTCGATATGTATCTGCAGTAATAAATGCAATATTTTTGTTGTATTCCACTTTATACTTGGATGCGATTTTTGCGATCGTTGTTGTCTTTCCTACTCCTGTCGGTCCGATAAAAAATACAACCTTCGGTTTTTTGTTGGAAAGTTCAATGGTTCTCGGCTGTCCAAATCGAAGAATCAGCTTTTGATACACATTGGATAAAATGGTATCAACACTGTTTCCCGGCCTAATAAACTTCTCCACCTCGTCCAAAATCTGATTGACATATTTTTCATTCACTTCATTCTTAATAAGTGTATTGTAAAGAATACGGACAAAATTCAGTTCCTCCGAGGTTGGTGTTTTGGGCGCAGCCTCCTCCTTTGGCGCAGCCTGCGATAACTTTTCTTCCAGACGCTCTGACAGGCTGTCCAGACGTTCTTCCAGTCGTTTTTCCTCTGACATGGCTCTCATCGTCTCCTTCTGTGGCGCCGCAGGCTTCACCAGCTTTTGCATTGTCTTCGCAAAATCAGTTTCTCCGCTGCGCGGCAGTTCAATCGTCTCATCTGCCGCAAGGTTAATACTGTCATGCAGCTTCTGCGGATTCTGCATTGCACTGGCCGGATTCACATAACTATCCTTTTCTTTCATTGCAGCTGTCACCTCAAATGTAGAACTTTTGAACACGGAGAATAACCCCTTGGGTTTGACTTCCTTAACATTCATAATGACAGCGTCCTCGCCAAACTCCGCTTTTGCCTTTGCGATCGCCTCTTCTTCTGTTTTCCCTTGAAATTTATAGATCGTCATTTATATCGTCACCATCCCTACCGACTGTAATTCCACATCGGATTCCACTTCATTGTAGGATACTACCGTAAGATCCTTAAAATAATCCTCTGTCAGCTTCTTAAAGTACATACGCACAATCGGAGAAGTCACAACCATGGCAGGCTTGCCAATACTCTCCAGCTTTTGTGTCTCCACCTCCAGGGAATTCATAATAGCTCTTGTCTTATCCGGATCCAGTGTCAGATAAGCCCCCTGCTCCGTCTGCTTAACAGATGACATAATTTCCTGTTCCACCTTAGGATCAACGGTAATGACACTCGTCACCTCATTGGACGGGAACAGATGGTTCGAAATCGCGCGCTTCAAACTCTGTCTGACATATTCGGTCAGCACATCCGTATCGCGGGTGGTTTGCGCATGATCCGCCAGCGATTCAAAAATGGTAAGCAGATCCCGGATTGAAATTCCCTCGTTCAACAGATTCTGCAATACCTTCTGTATCTCACCCAGCCCCAACAGTTTCGGTGTCAGTTCATCCACCAGAACCGGATTGGTCTCTTTCAGGTTATTTACAAGATTCTGTACATCCTGCCTTGTAAGGAGCTCTGCGATATGGCTTCGAATCACCTCGGTCAGATGCGTTGCAATAATGGAGGGCGCATCCACAACCGTATATCCAAGACTTTCCGCTCGTTCTCTCTGTGCCTCCGTAATCCAGATGGCCGGCAGATGAAAGGACGGTTCAAACGTAGGAATACCCGTGATTTCTTCCTCTACATATCCCGGGTTCATGGCCATATAATGATCAAACAGGATCTCTCCCTCCGTGACCTGAACGCCTTTGATCTTAATGATGTACTGATTCGGATTCAGCTGGATATTATCCCTGAGACGGATAATTGGCACAACCGTACCCAATTCCAAAGCCACCTGCCTTCGAATCATTACCACTCGATCCAACAGGTCTCCGCCCTGATTCACATCAGCAAGCGGAATAATACCATATCCAAATTCCAGTTCAATCGGATCCACCTGCAACAGGGAGACCACATTCTCCGGCTTTCGGATTTCCTCTGCCTCTGTCTCCTGCTGTTGCACCTCTTCTTCGATGCTCTCCTCACCAATGCCCTTACTGATACTTTTTCCGGCTGCAAAGAAGGCTCCGCCTAACGCCACAAACAAAACCGGATTGAGCGGTGTAAATAACCCAAGGAATATCAATACCGCACTGACAATATAGAGTACACGAGGAATGCCAAACAGCTGCTTTACCAGCATTCCTGAGAAATCCGCCTCATTGGAGCCCTTCGTCACAAGAATACCGGTTGACAGCGAAATTAGCAGCGAAGGAATCTGGGAAACCAGTCCATCACCGATCGTGAGAAGTCCAAACTGAGTAATTGCATCCGAGAACTCCAGACCCTGATTCATGACACCCATAACTGTGCCGCCGATCAGGTTGATAAAGGTAATGATAAGACCGGCCGTTGCATCTCCCTTGACGTACTTTGTGGCACCATCCATGGCTCCGAAGAAACTAGACTCGCGCTGAATTTTCTCTCGGCGCTCTTTCGCTTCCTCATCCGTGATGGCTCCGGTATTCAGATCGGCATCAATGGCCATCTGTTTACCCGGCATCGCATCCAAGGTGAATCGTGCCGTTACCTCAGACACACGCTCAGAACCTTTATTGATCACAATAAACTGAATGAGCACCAGCACGATAAATACGATCGTACCGATGACCATATCTCCTCCGCCCACAAAGCTTCCGAAGGTGCGGACAACGTTACCCGGATCTCCGGTCTGGAGGATCAATCGCGTTGACGACACGTTCAGAGAAATACGAAAAATCGTCGTAAACAAAAGTAAGGTCGGGAAGAAGGACATGTCCAATACTTCCTTGACAAACAGTGTATTAAACAGAATAATCAGAGCAATCGAGATGTTGATTGCAAGCATGATATCCAACAAAAACGACGGAATTGGTATAATGAAGAAAACAACCGCGCACAGCAGATACAGTCCGACTCCAATGTCCGCTTTCTTTAACATACTCGCAACCTCCTTTCTCTCATGTTATCTCTTCTGAAAAATCACAGCCAGAATCTCCGCCACCGCCTGATACAGTTCCGGCGGAATGTCCGCTCCGATATCTACATTACTGTAAAGCATTCGCGCGAGAGGCTTATTTTCTACAATCTCAACATTGTTCTCTCTCGCAACTTCCTTAATCTTCTGGGCAAGATAATCCTCGCCTTTCGCCACTACGTAAGGAGCAGGGCGAACCTCTGCCTCATACTTTAGAGCCACCGCATAATGGGTCGGGTTCGTAATAACCACATCCGCTTTGGGAACATCCTGCATCATTCGGCGTTGTGACACCTCTTGCATTTTACGTCTTTGGCGTCCCTTTATCTGCGGATCTCCTTCCGTATTCTTAAATTCGTCTTTCACTTCCTGCTTGGTCATCTTCATCTCATCATTGAATTTCCATTTCTGATAAGCATAATCGGCAATACCGATGATCAGATAAACAATACTGATTTTAAGACCAATATCAATGATCAGTGTACCAACCAGAGCAATGGCCTGCTTCAGATCCAGCTCATACAGTATAAACAGATGACCGGCCTCATCCCGAACCGATGTATAGGCAATGTATATGATAATTCCAACCTTGAAGATTGATTTCACCAGTTCAAACAGGGTATCCTTGGAAAAAATCCGTTTGAATCCATTAATCGGATTAAACTTGGACAGCTTTGGCTGCATCGGCTTGGCAGACACAGTCCAGCCAACCTGAATTACACTTATCAGGAAGGTAATAACAACTCCAAATGCAAAAAACGGAAGCACTGTCAAAAGCCACCGGATAATTACCGGAAAAAGCACGGTACTCACTGCCTGTGAGGACATATATCCCTCATTTATCCTGACAAAATCCGCCATATTCCCATAGACCAAATCGAAAAGTCCCAAAAGATTGCCTCCCACATAAGAAACAAATATCTTCAGGCAGAGAAAAAGCACAATCAAATCAAAGGCAGAGGTTAATTCCTTGCTTTTTGCAACCTTTCCCTCTTTTCTTGCATCCTTTAACTTCTTTGCAGTCGCAGGTTCTGTCTTCTCACCGCCCTCACCATCTTTTGCAAAGAACTGCAGATTATAGGAAAGCAGCAAGCGTGTATTCAGTTCTTCTTCAATACATTCCTTCCGCAAAGAGAACCACCATCGTCTTTATTTCATCAAACACCATTTCTGCCACCTCCGGCAGCAGGAAAAAGGTAAGGAACAACACTACATAACCAACCAGAATCTTTAGCTGCATACCAACTGCAAACATATTCATCTGAGGCGCAACCTTTGCCATGATACCAAGCACACAATTCAGTATCATAATACAGGCAAAAAACGGTAAAAATATCCGGAATCCGAGAACAAACATATCTCCCATATAACGGGTCATAGCCCCCGCCAAATGCTCCCAGTTAAAATTCGGATTGCCGATCGGAATAACCGTAAACGAATCACATACTGCACGAATCAAATACTGATGCATATTTGATGCTGTAAGCAACAGTAACACCAGGTAATAGTATAGATTACCTGTAAGCGTCATCTCAGTCCCCATCTCAGGATTAAATTCCGTAGCCATGGACAAACCAATATCCATATCAATAATATTACCTGCAAACAAAACAATAGAATTACAGATATTTGCCGCCAAACCAATCAGCAGACCTGTAATTCCCTCACAGAGCACAACAACCGCATACCCTACTACACTTTCATAGTTCAGTTCCGGCCGTGCGGCTACATTATAGATGATCAGCGAAATAAAAACAGAAAAACCAATCTTCAACTGGTTTGGAACCGCCGATTGCCCAAAAAACGGTGCAATAAACATGAAGGAAGAAATCCGAACCAGAATCAGTAGCCAATATTCAAAATTTTCTAATGTAAATGCATAACTTACCATACTCGTCCTATCCCAAACTCAGATAGTAACTGAAATTGGACCACAAATCTGTCATCAATCCACTCATATTATCCAGCATCCAGGAACCGACCAAAAGCATTGTGACGAAAACTCCAATAATCTTCGGGACAAAGGTAAGTGTCTGCTCCTGAATCGATGTCACCGTCTGGAAAATACTGACTATTAAACCAATAATCAACGACACCAAAAGAAGTGGTGCTGCCGTAATGATAATAGTATATATGGTTTCTCGTGCAATATCCAAAACCGCTTCCTGTGAAATCATCGCAATCCCTCCTAGTAAAACGTCTGAACAAGCCCCTGAATCACAAGATCCCAGCCATCTGCCAATACAAATAATAGAATCTTAAAAGGCAGAGAAATTGTCGTAGGCGGCAACATCATCATACCCATGGACATAAGCACAGAAGACACAACCATGTCAATCACAATAAATGGAATATAAATCAAAAATCCCATGATAAAGGCTTTGCGAAGCTCACTTAAGATAAACGCAGGAACAAGCGTTGTGAACGGCACATCATAGAGTTCCTCTGTGGTCTCATAAGCTTCTCCCGAAATCTCCGCAAACAGATTGATATCTCTCACCTGAACCTTCGCGTCCTCGATCATGAACTTGCGGATCGGTTCTTCCGCTCTTTCAAAAAATTCCGTCTGTGTAATTTCCCCACGATCAAGGGGTTGTATCGCCTCAGTATTAATCGTCTGAAACGTCGGCCACATGATGAAAAACGTCAGAAAAAGCGCCAGACCTACCAGAATCTGGTTCGGTGGAGCCGTCTGCGTACCAATTGCGGTACGAATAAAGTGAAGAACAATGATGATTCTCGTAAACGATGTCATCATGATCAGAATTGACGGAGCCAACGATAAGATTGTCAGCACCAAAAGCATGCGGACTGGTGTAGAGACCGATCCCTCATCATTGTTCCACAAAATAGACAATCCACCGGAAGCATTGCCATCACTCAATGTCTGTGTATCATCCGTCAAGTCGGAGATATCCTCTCCATCCGGTGCCGTCTGCTCACTTGAGACACTTCCCTCGTCTGTGGAAGACGCGTATGCTGTCACCGGCTGCGTCACCATTAATATAATTGTCAGAATAATGCTCAGGCAGGCAAATATAAAACTTCCTGCACAGTACCACTTCTTAAATTTACTCATACTACTCTTGTTTCTTTGGCAATTTATCCTTCAGCTTCTCCAACAGTTCCGAAAAACTCTCTGTCTGTCCACCTCTGGCGGATTCCTCCAAAAAGGATAGATCCTTCAATTCCTCCTGCTGAAGTTCTGCCAGCAGATGAACCTCATCCTTACCGATGGAGACGACAAGATACCTTGTTCCTGCCTCCACGATACTGATCATCTTATTGTTTCCAACCGCAATTGTCTCGACAACACGGAGATTTCTGTTATGGCTCCTACCCTTCTGGTAGCCTCCCATCCAACGGGCAGTAAGGTATGTGATCAACAGCACAAATGCAAATATGATCAGTACTCCGACCAATTGCAAAAAGCTTTCCAACGATCCAGCTAATAAAATACTCATATATCCTCTACTGTGTCTGCGCCGGCTTTGTAGAATTCACAATCTCTGTGATACGCACGCCGAAGCTCTCCTCAATTACAACAACCTCACCTTTGGCAACATATTTACCGTTTACCAGCACATCAATCGGCTCTCCGGCAATCTTGTTTAACTCAATAATCTTCCCCGGTCCAAAATCCAGAATATCAGAAATAGATTTCGAAGTTCTGCCAAGTTCCACAGTTACTTCAAGCGGAACATCCATAATCAAATCGATATTCTCCGGCTGATATACTCCCATATTGGCACCGGAAAATGCGGTAAACTGCGCCGGCTGCACATTCACCTGCTGGCCCATCACCTGTTGTCCCATCATTGGCTGTCCCATCATCGGCTGGCCCATCATCGGCTGGCCCATCATTGGCTGCCCCATCATTGGCTGGTTCATCATCGGCTGCGGAGTCTCCTGTACCGGCGCGGACTGTGCCGGTTTAGGTGCCGGTGCCGGAGCCGGTTCTTCTTTTACTGTATCCATCTCCATGTTTGCAGTCACTCCCGCACACATTTCCTTGGCAAAAGAAATGGGATACAACTGCATGATCTCGCTGTCAACCAGATCTCCGATCTCCATGCGAAATGAAATCTTGACAAATCTTCCTGACAAGAACTCGTCGATGGCACTCTCATCCACATTCTCCGCAAGATCGATCAAATCTGCCTTTGGCGGACTGATATCAATCATTTTGTTCAGCATGGAAGACAATGATGTCGCGGAAGATCCCATCATCTGATTCATAGCCTCGCTGATTGCGCTCAGATGCAGCTCTCCAAGCTCTCCGTCAATATTGGTTCCGTCTCCGCCCATCATCAAATCTGTAATAATCTTTACATCATTTTCACGCAGTACCAGAATATTGCTGCCATCCAATCCTACGGTGTATGCGATTCGTATGAAAACACAAGGTCTCTCATACTGCCTGGTAATATCCTCCCACGTAGCATAAGACACCACAGGAGTTGAGATCTCCACCTTGCGATTGACCAGAGAAAACAGCGTTGTTGCCGCTGTCCCCATACTAATATTGGCAATTTCACCGATGGCATCCTTCTCGGCATCCGTAAGATCCCCGGCTGCCGAAGGAGATCCGGCCGCTCCCGCACCTGCATCCCCTGCCGGATCGTTGAGCAGTGCGTTGATCTCTTCCTGCGATAATACTCCATCCATACTCTTATTGCTCCTCTCTGATCACCGAAGTGATCCTGACTGCATAATCATCCCCTGCCGATCCCGGCAGAGCTGTGAACTTACGAATATTGCCCACATAGACATCCAACTCGTCGTCCACCTTACGATCCAGTCGGATAATATCTCCCCGCTGGAGCGTTGCAAAATCGTTGACCGAAATCACACTGTTACCAAGCACCGCTTTGACAGGAATCTGTGCTTTCTGGATCAGAAGCTCAATCGCCTCCTTGTAATCCGTATCATCCTGGGCAGTCATGTTGGCATACCAGTATTTCGTATTCAACTTATCAATAACGTCCTCCAGTGTAATAAACGGAAGACAGATATTCATCAAACCCTCTACATCACCGATTTTCAGATTAATTGTAACAATTGCAATCATCTCGCTTGGTGATATGATCTGTGCGTACTGGGAATTAGTCTCAATGCGCTCAAGTCTTGGGTGGATATCCACCACATTCTCCCACGGTTCGCGAAGGAGATTCACACATACAATAATAATGCGCTCAATAATCAATAGCTCGATCTCTGAAAACTCACGAACCTTATCCATTGGTTCTCCGCGTCCTCCCAACATACGATCCACGATGCAATAGCCCAGAGAAGACGCCATCTCGATGATGATGTTGCCCTGCAGAGGAGCAAAATTCACGATTCCCAAAAGAACCGGATTACTCAATGCATTGGAAAACTCAGAGTATGTAACTGCCTCCGAGTTCATAACCTCCACCTGAACATTCTTACGCAAATACACCGGAAGGTTTGTAGACAAAAGCCTTCCATAATGCTCAAAAATAATTTCCAGCGTACGCAGATGTTCCTTGGAGAACTTGGAAGGACGGGCAAAATCATAATTTTTAACCTGTTTTTCATTATTCTCTTTTATTTCTTCAACATCAAGTTCACCGGTCGTAAGTGCTGCCAGCAAACTGTCTATCTCATTTTGAGATAATACGTCACCCATTCGTCCTTCACCGCCTGTAACTATCATCAAACGAACCGGATTATCCGGTCGCCTGTTTAAAACTTATTCCTGCTGGAACTTTGAAAAATTCACCGCAATCACATAATCTCCACCAAACATAGCCTGCATATCCTGCAGAATAATTTCCTGAATTTCTTCCTTGGTCGACGACTCCCTCACTTCTTCAATGGTATACTGAGACAACGTCTTCTGGATCGAATTCATAATGGACGTATCCTGCCCAGCCAAAAACTCCTGCGTATAGGTTTCGTGTTTCTCACTCTCGGTATAAAGCACAAGCGTCACATTCACAACTGCATAATGAGACTTGCTCTCAGACTGCCCTGTCTGCGGATCTACACTCGGTGCAAGGCTGGTGGTAATGTCCGCACCGCCGTTGACCTTGTACTCCTCACGCTGGTCCATCGGAATATTGCCCAATGCATTCGCCGCACCACTGTTGAGGTCAAGATCAATTGCCGCACACACCTTGTCAATCAATTCATTTGCCTTCTTTGTCTGCGGCATCACCGTAAACATAAGAAGTGCCGTAAGTACAAAGTTTGCAAACACCAATGCTAAAATTAATACAGAAATCAGATTTTTCTTCATCTTCTCAAACCTCTTCCTTTATTCATTCGTTCCTGAACTGTAAGAGTTGTAGATTTTAATCTCAACCCGGCGATTTCTGGCTCTGCCTTCTGCTGTCGAATTGTCTGCAACCGGAACATAATCTCCACGCCCGGACGACTTAATATTAGCCGGGTTCAAATCCGTGTTCTCTCTGAAATAGGTTGCCACGGAAAGCGCCCGGTACATAGAAAGAACATCATTGTTCTCAAACTGACTGGAGCTGATTGGAACATTGTCGGTATGGCCTTCAATTTCTATGGTATTCTCTGCATATCGTTCCAAAATCCGTCCGATCTTATCAACCGTTGGGTACGCCTCTTTCACCAGTTCCGCCTTGCCGGATTCAAACAAAATCGCACCGCTCAAATTCAGCTGTACATACTGGCTGTTAAACTCAACCTCAACAATATCCTCCAGGCTTGTTCCATTGATAGCCTCCTGGATTTCCTGTGCCATCTGTTCAGATTCCTCCAAAGCCTGTTCCTGATATTCCTGATAGACTGAATTTTTGCCATTCTGTGGATCCTGTGCATCCTCTTCCGCCTTGGAATTGGCCATCTCGTTGTAATAAGAATCCAAAAACTCCAACTGTCTTACACCTGCGGAAATCATCTCCCCGTCTCCAATAGCAGATCCACCTGCCGGTAAAATGCTTATGGTGCTCTGTAGAGAAGCCACAACCTGTTCCCATTTTGATTCATCCACCGAAGACATGGAATACAAAAGAACGAAAAAGCATAGAAGCAAATTCATCAGATCCGAGAAGGTTGACATCCACGCCGGTGCCCCAGCCGGTGGATCTTCCTGTCTCTTCCTTGCCATTACTCTTCACCTCCGCCTGCATCAGCTCCAACATTGCCGCGGGCAGA
The DNA here is from genome assembly GCA_945868435.1 of uncultured Lachnospiraceae bacterium. GTDB lineage: Bacteria > Bacillota > Clostridia > Lachnospirales > Lachnospiraceae > Roseburia. Next base: position 31,791 of record CAMBLG010000009.1, on the reverse strand, counting down.
AGGAGCAAGGAATGATTTCAGCTTCTCTTCAATAACGCGAGGATTCTCGCCTGCCTGAATGGAAAGAAGTCCCTCTATCGTAATATTTCGAAGTGTTACTTCCAGACTGTTATTCACTTTCAGCTTGGATGCCACCGGATTACACAGCCAGTTTGCGATCAGCGAACCGTACAGTGTCGTCAAAAGAGCCGTTGCCATAGCCGGTCCGATGGAAGATGCATCCTCCATGTTGTAAAGCATGATTACCAGACCTACCAAAGTACCGATCATTCCCCAGGCCGGGCCAAGCTCTGCCCACTTCTCCCAGAAGCTGATAACCGTCTTGTGACGGTCTTCCAGACATACCAGATCGGTTTCCAAAATTCCCCGGACAAGTTCAGGGTCTGTACCATCAACTACAAGCATGATACCTTTCTTCAAGAACTCGTCCTCTATATTGTTGGCTGCTTCCTCTAGAGCAAGCAAGCCTTCCTTTCTTCCCACATTCGCCAGATCAATAATCGTCTTGATAATGTCTGCTGGATCCGTAGTTCCCCCCTTGAATGCCAAAGATATACATTTCAATCCGTTGATAAAGTCCGGCAGCTTATTGGAAGCCAGCGTACCACTGATGGAACCACCCAGTGTAATGATGATTGACGGTACATCAACAAAGTATTTAAAAGCAGACATACCACCACTGGAGATGATACCAAACACGACCATGATTGCACCAAGGACAATACCGATAAGAGATGCTATATCCAAACCGTTCACCTTCCATTTTACAAATTAGGCATAATACACCCTTTATATGATTTTACTAAACTTTTGATTTCTTGTCTACTTTCTTTTTGTTGAAATACGTAAAAAAATGCAAAAAAATGATGGGAAATGGCGAACAGCCACTTCCCATCCAAACATACCTGTAAATCCGGTCATCTTCTATTATCTCTTAAGATTGATCAATTCCTCCAAAAGCGTATCTGAAGTTGTAATTACACGGGAATTTGCCTGGAATCCACGCTGTGTAACGATCATGTCCGTAAACTGACCGGACAAATCCACGTTGGACATTTCCAGCTCACCGGAGTTGATCTTGCTTCCGTCTGCATTCACCTCCACGCCGATTCCATCAAACTCACCGGAGTTTAACGTTGTCTGGTAACAGTTGCTTCCAACCTTTTCCAGACCGGATGCATTGGCAAACTGTGCAACTGCAACCTGGCATAACAATACCGTGTTACCATTGTCATAAGAACCATAAACCTTGCCTTCCTGGTCAATAGAGATCGCGGTCAACGCGCCCAGCTTCTTACCTGCTCCATCACCGGTGGTATCACCCTTTAAGGCCTTCATGGTAGAAGTTCCGCCATTGTTGTAATTGGAGCAGCGGGAGAAATCCATCTCAATTGTCCCGAAATTACTGGTCTGAGTCTGCCCGTTTCCAAGATTTGTCGTGTAGCCCGTAGGGAAACCTGCCGCAAGATTTAGCATCTGGCTTGTAAACGGCTGGTTGTTATTGGCAGTATCATTGCCGCCGATGGAAATAAAATTACCCTCATTTACATCAAACAGGATATCGTAACCATTTGCATTCTGACCTCCGAAAATAGCCTGAATCTGCTGTTCTTTCGTCATATTCTGAACCTTGCCAAGAATGGACTCACTGTCGCTGTCGACGATGTCGGTCAGTGTAATGTGATAACTTCCCGGTATAATGTCTGTCCCGTTATTTTCATAATTCGGCACTACGGAAAACTTGGCCGTATAGGTATATCCAAGATCATCATAAAATCCCAGATTCATAACATAACCGCCGTCCGCCTGCAGATTGGGATCGTTTTTGTCCAACACGCCCGGCACATAAGCCTTGGTCGTTGCTTCCGGTGCGGCAACCTGATTCTCCGGCGACATAACCTGAAGCGCCGATACCGTATCCTTACGGATTTCTCCGGTTGTCGGATCCACCTGCCATCCCTGTAATGTATAACCGGTGGAGCTCATACACAGATATCCGTTGCCATCCACATAGAATGAACCGGCACGGGTAAACATGGTGTTGGTTCCGTCGCTGACAATAAAGAAGTTCGTAGTCTGGCTGTCTGTCAGTCTAAGATCAAAGGGATTACCTGTAGTCTCAGATGCACCTGCACTCGTCACGCTGCAGGTGGTAGATGCAGTAGATACACCCAGACCGATCTGCTTCGCATTGACACCGCCGGTTCCAGTTGCACCGTTACCTGCAGATGCCGATGAAATAGTCTGATACATGATCTCACTGAATCTTACGCTGGAAGCCTTAAAAGCCTCTGTGTTAACGTTGGAGATATTGTTACCAATAACATCCATTCGTGTCTGATGTGTCTTAAGTCCGGACACAGCAGAATAAAGTGATCTCATCATAACGCATTATCCTCCTGATGATGAGATGACCGATAAAAATGTCTGTTTGTTGGAATCCTTCTGTCGGTCGGGATTCCGATGCCCCCGCAGCAGCCACATTCCGTGTCTGCCTTAGTCCAGCGTCTGTCACATAATTACCGCGCCATCAATATTTGTAAATACATTGTTTTGTGTTTCCGTCTGGTCCATTGCTGTAACAACAGTCTTGTTTGGCACATTCACGATGAAAGCAAGAGAATCAACCAATACCAGTGACTCCTGAATTCCTTTTGCCTCGGCCTGTACGACACCGCTCTCCAGTCTCGCACTCTGTTCTGCGGAAAGGCTAATATTACGACTTTCCAGTCTTGAGGCTGCGTGCTTGGAAAACTTAAGTTCCGAATTCTCGGAAACTGCCAGACTTTGCTGTTGTCTTAAAATGTCCTCAAATGATATATCGGACGTTTTGCCAAGACTGTTAACCTGTTTTTTGTTTAAATATTGGTCTGTTACCTGTTCAATGGACGTAAACTGACTTGCAATTGGATTCATTCCTTTTCCTCCTATGCCTCTGTCCCTGTTTCTTCCTGTCCTCCCTTCAAGGTCGCAAGCTGATCCTGGTATGCCTTGAGGTTGCTTGTCACATCACTGCTGACCAGATTCTTCTGATAACTGTTCAGGCTGTCATATAACTCGCCCATACGATTTATCAGGTCTTCGTCCTCCAGTGTGATCTGATCTGCCGAAGGTAACTGTTCCATAATATTCTGGATAGACTGCGTCACATTCTCTGCCGCTGTCTTTGCTTTCTTAACTTCTTCCTCAACCTTCGCGCGATACTCATTTAAAGTTTTTACTGCCTCGTCACTGACAAAGCCCTTCTGATAGTCCGTCATGCCGTCATACAGTTCTGCCACCTGACTGATCAACGGCTCATAATCTGCCGTAATATTCTCCACGGCCGGAAGCTGTCCCAGCATGTTCTCCACAGACTTCGCAAGTCCCATTGCCTCATAATATGCATCATCTGCAACCGTATCCAGATCTGACAACGGATAAAGCTTGTTATTTACAGACAGATAAATCTCTTCATCCTTATTCATAACATAATCAACCTTGCCATCTACATAGCTTGTCGCTCCGGTGGTCTCATTCACAACCTTCATGATCACGGTCTTACCCACCAGATCATTTGCCATAGAACTCTGCTGTGTTCCCTGGAGAGATAACGTTGCTTCCAACTGCGAAAAAGTTGCCAGCTGCGCAACATATTCGGTATTGCTTGTGGGCTCCAACGGATCCTGATACTGCATTTCCGCGCACAGCAACTGCAAAAACTGATCGTATCCCAGGGTAGAACCACTGGGCGTATTTGCTTTCTGTGAATTGTCGGTATAATCATATACCAGCTTACCGTCCTCAACCTTTGCTGATGGTATTGCCATAAGCTTCTCCTTTCTTGTTTTTTATCGTTTATGCGGACATATCAACGGAATTACCATTATCCCGCATGATCTGCGCCACAAGTGCCTCTTCCTCCGACATCAAACCAGACAGTTCATCCAGCGATGACAGATTCAGGTTTCTTCTGCGTCCCGCCTCTTTCTGTGCACGCTCTCCCTCTTGTTCTTCACGCTTCTGATCCTGTTCCAGATTCCGCTCGAATTCGTGGGATGCAACGGTCACTTCAATGGCATCTACCTTAACCCCGGCCTGCTCCAGGTTTTCCCTGAGTGTAGCCATCTGAACCTCCAACGCATTTTTCACAGCTTCATTTGTCGCTGTCAGCTGTGCATTGATTGCGCCTTCTCTCGATGAAACCTGCAAATAAACCTTACCAAGGTTCTCGGGGTTCAACTGCATCTCCATAGAAGAGGTTCCTTCTGAAATACACACCTTAATCTTCTCCGCAAGCTGCTCAATGATTTCCATCGTATCCGCGGACAGATACGGCGTATCCATCGTGTTCTGCTCGGAAATAATCAGTGTCTCCGATCCGCCAAATACATTCTGCACTCCCACTGCCTGCTCACTGTTCTGCGTCGGATGAGCCTCCAATCCCGTTTTTCCACGGTCATTGTCTTTTGCAAAAGCATCCTTTGTCCCCGCATCCGGTTCTTGTTCCGTTGAATCACCTTCCACATGAATCTCTACTACCGTCTGCTGTTCTTCTTCAGATTCACCAACTGTCGCCTCATTTGGATTCGCCGAAGCGACCGGCATCTCGGATGCACTTTCTGTTGCTTCCATTACCGGCTCTGCCACAACCGCTCCTTCCTGCTCAGGCATGGGAAGTGGATTCTCCAGTTGATCCATCTGGGCAACCAGCTCATCCATCTGCTCCATCGGAAGCTGAAGCTGGTTCATCAGACTGGTCCCAAGTTCCTGCATTCCATTCATGAGCTCCATTACCTGAGGATTCAAAAGAAGCTCCGCCTCCTGAGACGCCCCGGTCAGATTCATAACCAGCTGAATGAGATTCTGTGGTTCCATTAGATCAAAGGCTGTTATCCCTAATTCTTCCATGGCCTGAATAACCTGGTCCTCACTGAGCCCAAGTGTTTCTGCGACTGTCCTCGTCGCGTCCTCTTCAAAACCGGCAAGCTCATCAGCAGCCTCTGTCAGCTTATCCGCCAACGGATTTTCATCCACTGTGTCGATTGCCTCCTCCCGATACGAATACCGGTCGTATGCATTTGCAGAATCCGTCTCGTTTACGGAAGTGCTCCATGATGTATGTTTCGAATCCACATCAGATGACAGATTCGAAGTTGCAGAGTAGTTTGTGTTCATCATGGATGCAAAAACAGAAGCCATCTCGGGATTGTCAGCCTTTGATCTGGATGCTCTCGCATTTGCATTTAACGTCTGGCTTACATTTACAGCAGTCCAATTAAATACATTTGCACTCGTCATCAATTCCCTCCTTTCTTTTGTGGAATGTCCATAAGCACATTCCTCAGATTCCTACTTCTTGGGTTCCATGATCTCGGTCAGTCGAGCCGCAGTCTCAACATCCATTGCCGCAAGAATATCCGCTCTGGTTTTCGTTCCCATATTTGAGAGAATGTCTGCCACCAGCCCCAGATTGTCCGTCATCTGATCAAAGATCTTGGCGGCATCCTTCGGCTGCATCTGCGAATACGTCTTTACATAATCCTGGACACTTTCGTCGTAGGTAATCTGCTCAATCACTTGTTTATATAGGACTTCGGCATTTTCAGGATCAATGCTCTCATAGTACGCCCTATATTCACTTATATCGGGTGCTTCATCTGAAAAGACAACCTCTTCATAGAATTTTTCTTTTTCTTTTTCGAAGGCAGCCTCTTCCTCCTTGTACACCATCAGTTCATCTATCTGCAATTGTAATTCATCAATGGTCTTCTGGTCGTCTGCGTTCTGCCCCAGCGCTGTATCCAATTGCTGTTCCAGCTCCTTGATCCTCTCCAGAGCTTCATCCAGCGAACCATATGGGGACTGGCTTTCCTGCTCCACATAGTCGGCATCCGGTTCCGGAAGGATTTTGTTCACATATGGCACATCCTTAAGCATCGGATAGAGCACCGATGACCCAAAGCCGCCAACATCACTCTTGATCAGAATTGCTATGATTCCAAGCCATATCGCAATGATAAGAAGCGTCACAAAAAAAAGCACCAGTTTACTGCCTATTTTTTCTTCTTCTTCCTCTCCCTCAACGCCTTCCTTGCCGCGTTTCTTCTCCCTCTTTCTTCTGGCTTTTTCTTCTTTTTTTCGTTCCTTTTCACTCTTGGGATTCTGTTCCCCCGCTTTCAAAAGCTCCTTATCCTCGGCCATTCCAACTTACTCCTTATTCTCATTAAACGTATAGCTTACAAGTTCATCAATCTCTTTATTTTCCTGCATAGCCAGTTCTCTTTTAAACTGCTCAAATGCTTTTTCCCGAAGCTTCTCCTGTACCTTTCTCTCCTGCATCACTTCATTCAGGGCCCGTCTCGCATCCTCCAACTGAAGTTCCGCTTTATGTACCTCCATCATCTGCCGACGTACCAGCGTCTTCATGGCATTCAAGTCAGCTCTTGCATTCGTCACAGCCTGCACGTCAATGGTTCCGTCCATAGCCTCTTTCAGCTTTTTCTCATAGCCGATTCTGCGCATCAGATACTCCTGAAGGATTTTCTGTTCCTCCATGTACTTCTGATTTGCTTCCGCAAACACCATCTGCGCCTGTGTCTCCAGTTTTAATTTGATATCCAGAATATTCTGCATCCGGTAGACGAACTTTGCCATGGTTCACCTCTCATTAATCCTCGAATACCTTACCAAGAAGTTCCACTTCTTCATCAAACAAAAATTTTTCATCCGTTCCCTGGCACAAAAATTCATTGACCTGACGAATCTTGCGGATTGCATAATCAATATCCGGGTTGGAGCCGTTTTTGTAAGCGCCTATATTGATCAAATCCTCTGCCTCATTGTAAGTAGCGAGAACATTTTTTAACCGACCTGCCAGACTCTTGTGCTCCTTGCTCACAATGGAACTCATAACACGGGAGATACTTTGCAGTATATCAATGGCCGGATAATGATTTTTGTGTCCAAGCTTACGATCCAGCATGATATGCCCATCCAGAATTCCTCGGGCAGTATCAGTAATCGGTTCGTTAAAATCGTCTCCGTCCACAAGAACCGTGTACAGACCGGTAATGGAGCCCTTATCGTTCGTGCCCGCCCTCTCCAGCAGTTTCGGCATCTCGGAATACACGCTGGGCGGATACCCTCTTGTAACCGGAGGTTCTCCGGACGCCAGACCAATCTCACGCTGAGCCTGGGAAAAACGGGTCATGGAATCCATCATAAGAAGAACATCTTTTCCCTGATCACGAAAGTACTCCGCCACCGCAGTCGCTGTCTTTGCACACTTATTGCGAATCAGAGCCGGTTTGTCCGATGTTGCTACTACAACAACAGAGCGGGCCATTCCCTCAGGACCCAAATCCCGCTCAATAAATTCGCGCACCTCACGGCCTCGCTCTCCGATCAGTGCAATTACATTGATGTCCGCCTTCGTATTGCGGGCAAACATGCCAAGCAACGTACTTTTTCCAACTCCGGATCCGGCAAAAACCCCGATTCTCTGTCCTTTTCCGACAGTGATAAGCCCATCCACCGCTTTGACCCCGAGCGGCAGCACCTCGCTTATAATCTTACGAGCCATAGGATCCGGAGGATCTTTTTCCAATGGATAATATTCTCCGTGAATCGTTTCCTCCGAATCCGTCAGACGACCGATTCCATCCAATGTATGTCCGAGGAGTTCATCCCCCACCAAAACAGATAATGGATGTCCCGTATTCTCTACGATACATCCAACTCCTACGCCTTCCACACTGTCAATCGGCATCAGAATAAGCTGTGAATCGTGAAATCCAACTACCTCCGCGATCACATAATCCGGCTTATCTTTATCCGGATAAATCTGGCACAAATCTCCCAATCTTGCTTCCGGCCCGATTGATTCAATTGTAAGCCCTACTACCTTGACAACCTTCCCATAGCTTTTGTAATACTGCCGGTCCATCAGTTGTCTGTACTTTTCTGTCTCTGCTGTCACAAACAGTACCCCATCCCGTCACACAAGTGAACGGATATCCTTTATCAGATTCGTAAAATGCGTGTCGATTCCACAATCAAACACTCCATATGTGGTCTCAAGCTGGCATTGTCCATCTGTAAGCTTGTTATCACGTATAACCTCAAGGGAGACATTCTCTCCCACCTGCTTTCTGATCTCATCCAAATGTCCGGTAAGCATCTCCGCATCCGCCTCATTCACGCGGATTTTCAGCTTGCTGCCCACCTCTACATTCATCAGCACATTGCGGATCAAAGCCAGAAGTATCTCCCTCTGATCCGCAAACTGAATCTGAAACACCTTTTCAAACACAGGAATCAATGCATCCACGATGTCTGCTTCCATGTGCTCCTGCCGTTCCATATATTCCTCTTCCAGTTCTGCCTTACGATTCTTAAATTCCTCCTCGCGCCTGTTGGAATCTTCTACCACCTGCTGTCTGCGGGCTTCCAGCTCCTGTTCCTTTTCACTGGCCCCTGACGCATAGCCAAGCTGTTTCTGCTCCTCATACAGTTTCTGTGCTTCTGCTTCCGCATCCGCGACAATCTGTTTTGCCTGTGCATGCGCGTCATTTAGCATCTGATCCGCTTTTTCTCTCGCATCTGCCAGAATCTGTCTCGCGATCTCATCCGGATCCGGCTTGGGTTCTTCCACAACAGTCTCTGCCTCAATCCCTTCGGCAAAATCCGCCGAAGTCTCCTCCACGGCATTTCCCGGGAACTCAAGGCGTTCTTCTTCCGGCACTCTGGCTCCTACTGCCAACTGACGAATCCGTTCCTCCACCAACCCATTGGAATTAATGATACGCTTCCCGTCTTCCGAGTTGACGACAAAATATTGTTTCAACAAATTAGACAACGATATCGTCACCTCCACCACGGGAAATTACGATCTCACCGGCATCCTCCAGCTTACGGATGACACCGACAATCTTCTGTTGTGCTTCCTCTACATCCTTCATTCGTACAGGACCCATAAAGTCCATATCTTCCTTGATCATAGCTGCCAGTCGTTTAGAAAGATTCTTAAAGATCACATTCTGAACTTCTTCATTGGTGTTCTTAAGTGCAAGCTCCAGATCACTGTTCTCAACCTCACGCAGCACTCGCTGAATCGCACGGTCGTCCAAAAGAAGGACATCCTCGAACACAAACATTTTCTTGCGGATTTCGTCTGCAAGCTCCGGTTCTTCGATCTCCAGGGACTCCATAATGTGTTTTTCTGTTCCGCGGTCTACGCTGTTCAAAATACTTACGATTGCATCGATACCACCCACAATCGTATAGTCCTGATTTACAAGAGAAGCAAGCTTTCTCTCTAACACACGCTCAACTTCCTTAATGACATCCGGCGAAGTACGATCCATGGTTGCAATACGCCTTGCAACATCTGCCTGCTTCTCCGGTGGCAGGGCACCAAGCACCATAGACGCCTGTGCCGGTGATAGATAGGACAGAATCATTGCGATCGTCTGCGGGTGCTCATCCTGAATAAAGTTAAGAAGCTGACTCGGATCCGTTTTCCGCACGAACTCAAACGGGCGCACCTGAAGAGATGCCGTCAGCTTTGCAATGACCCCCTGTGCCTTGTCATTACCCAGAGCCTTCTCCAACAGTTCCTTCGCATAACCGATACCACCTTCCGCAATATACTGCTGTGCAAGGCAGACCTGATAAAACTCATCCAGGATCTCTTCCTTGGTTTGCGGCGATACACTCCTTGTATTCGCAATTTCAAGGGTCAATTCTTCAATTTCATCTTCCTTCAGGTGCTTAAAAATGCTAGCCGCTTTTTCCGGTCCCAATGTGATCAGCAAAATAGCCGCCTTTTGCACGCCTGTGTAAGACTCACCCATACCTTACTCCCAATCCTCATTCAACCAGTTACGAAGCAGAAGCGCTGCCGCATCCGGTTTCTCATCCACAAACTTCTCGATCAAAATACGCGTCTCTGATTTTTCAGAATAGCCAATATCCTCCAGCTCATCTTCCGCTTCCGCCGTAGACTCCAGAAGTGCCTCCACGGAAAGCTCCGGTTCCGGCTCTGTCTCCTTCTGCTTTCGGGTACTGCGGAACACTACAAATCCCAGCAGTGCAAAGATTAATACCGCAAGCGCGATCTGCAGAATATCGGTCAAAGTCCTTCCATTTCCCTCGGAATCCACAAAAATAGGTTTCTCGATACACAAGAACTCCACCGCTGACTCATCGCAGCCTACAACCTTTGCCACCATGGAAACATAGGAGGCCATCTCCTCCTCATTCTCAACCAGCCTGTTATCTCCGTTGGCCGCCTTGTACTCTTCCCATGACATATCCTCCAGCGCTCCACTGGCCTTGAGAACATCTTCTTCATAGACTACATTGCGCACAGCAACCACTGCCGCCGAACAGTTCTCACGGTTAATTGTGCCGCCCTTGGAGGTGGTTGTCTTAATCTCCTCATTGGGGCTATACAAAGTCTTCTGGTTGGAAACGGACCACTCGCCATCCGTTCCGCCGGTATAATAACTTGTATTATCACTGTTGGAATAGGTTCCGGGAACTCCTCCCACATCACCGGTTCCGGATGCGGAATAAATCTCCTGGGAGGTAATCTCGCCATTATCCATTCCTTCATTGTGCCAGTAGGTATGTACCACATCCTCCACATCCTGAAAACTCATATCCAGATTCAGACCGACTTCCACGTTGGAAAACAGACCGGATTCCGCAAGTGCATCCTTGATATCGGATTTGATGGATGCCGCCCTGCGCTCCTGCTCATCCAGCTGAGAAGAAAGCAGGGTAAGATCTGAATCCTGATCTGCACCGGAGTAGATAATCTTGGAAGTCTTCTGATCTATGATCGTCACCTTATCGGTGGAATTGTTTCCAAGCTGAGTGGCTACAAATCTTGCGATACTGTATGCCTGTGTATCACTGATGGAACCGGTCAAACGAAGACTGACACTGGCAGAACTCTCCTGCATTCTGGAAATCAAAGTTCCGTCATCGTCCGCAATATCCAGAGAAACCGTAGCCGATTCAATCAGATCCTGTGCTGCCAGATCCTCCGCCAGCTTGGTCTCCAGATAGTCCTTATAAAGCTTCTGCTTGTCTGCCTCCGTTGTGGAAAAGCTTCCGTTTACCACCTTGGACAGATCCGCTTTGGACAAATTATAGCCATTGGTCGCGTAGTCATTCGTCCCCAGCAGCATGTTGGCTTCCGACTCCTGCTTGGCATTGATTTCAAAATGCGTAGTACCTGACACTTTATAATCCAGTGTTCCATCACTGTCCAAAAGCTTCTTAATTGCCGCAGCTTCCTTGTTGTCAGCGGCATCATAAAGGCTGACATAAGTCGGTCTCGTCATAACTACTGCAAGAATCACCAGCGCCAACAGTACAACAGACGTCAGACTGATCAGAAGCGCCTTCTGCTTCGTGTTGAACTTTTTCCACCACTCCAATATTTTGTTGAGAATATTTTGTACCTGTTCCGGCATTTTTTCATACCTCTCTTATATGTCATCGAACCGCTTCTGCATACACCCTCAAGCATACTTTATCAGACAGACATCTGCATGAGCTCTCTATAGCCTTCGATCAGTTTATCCCTTACCGCTACTGTATACTGTAATGCAATGTTTGCCTTTGATTCTGCAATCAGAAGATCATGCGTATTCTCTGATTCACCCATGGCGAAACGAATTTCCTCTGCTTCTGCCGTATTTTGCAGATCATTCGTCTCCTCAAGAGAATCCATCATGGCAGACAGAATGGAACCGAAAGAATCATCCTTAGACTCTACCAGATCTGCCCGCTTGGCATATACGTTTAAATATTCCGAAGACACACCGGATAATGCTGAAATATCCATGTATTACTCCCTTCTTAGGACATCATATACTATTGTTGTCCAATTGACAGTCCCGTCATCGCCATGCTCTTACTTGCCTCAAAGGCGGTTGCATTGGCCTCATAGGATCTCGTAGCATCGATCAGGTCTGTCATCTCTGTCACTGTATTCACATTCGGATAGGATACATACCCGTTCTCATCCGCATCCGGATTGGACGGATCATACTCTTTGATAAAGTCACTGGTATAATCCTCCGTTACCCGGGTCACTTTCACACCGTTTCCGATGGCCCCATTCTTGGAGGTCGAGAAAAACTGTGAGAATGGTGTGACATTTTTTTCCTGAAACGTAACGATCTTGCGCCTATATGGACCACCGCTCTCCGTAGAGGTTGTGTTTACATTTGCTATGTTTTCTGCAATGATATCGGTGCGGAAGCGCTGTGCGGTCATACCGCTTGCACTGATATTAAACGACTGAAACAAACCCATATGTCATTCCTCCTTTACCTGTACTCAACTATTTGATCACTGTCTTCATCCGCGAAAATTCCTGACTGATGCCCGTTGTCACAGCCTGATAACGAATCTGTTCCGAAGCAAGCTCCACATTTTCCGTATCAATATCCACGTTGTTGCCGTCCAGACGATAGGAATACCCCGCCATATCTGTAAAAGTCATAGGATTCAGTTTCGTCAGATCCATCTGGCCAACCCTGGAATCCAGAGAATCATGATTGGAACGGGAAAGTTCCAGTTTGAGGGCTGACTGAAAGTCCAGATCCTGCCTCTTATAACCGGGTGTATCCACATTGGCTATATTGTTGGAAATTAAAGACTCTCTCTTCCAGCTTGCATCTGCAGCCTTATCCAACACGTTTACATAGTCAAAAGCGTTTGTACTAAGCATTCTTGTACCCCCTTATCTAGTGCCCCCAATTATTTCATCATACTAATTATAGTATATATCTAAAAAAACACAAGGGCTTTTTCACAAATTTCTTCAAAATACGACACAAAAAGGGACCTATATCTTGTATAAGTCCCTTTAAACACCCCATCCATTGGTATATTTTATTGTCCGGAATTCTTTTATTTGCCATTCCGGTGCTTAATCTCCGCCAGTTCATCGAACACCACATCATTGATAACTTTGATATAGGTTCCTTTCATACCGGAAGATCTGGATTCAATCACACCCGCACTCTCAAATTTGCGGAGTGCGTTGACGATCACAGATCTCGTGATTCCAACCCGGTCCGCGATTCTGCTGGCAACCAGAATTCCCTCATTTCCATCCAGTTCGTCAAAAATATGAATAATCGCCTCAAGTTCCGAGAAAGACAGCGTTGAGATCGCAGACTTTACAATTGCGACCTTACGGGCCTCCTCTGCACTCTCCTCATTCACGGAGCGCATCATCTCCAGCCCTACAACCGTCGTCCCGTACTCCGTCAAAATAATATCATCGATATCATACTCCCGTTCGCTGCGATACTCAAACAGCGTTCCAAGCCGTTCTCCCGCTATGTCAATCGGTGTGATGATCGCACGGTATTTTCTGGATTCCTCTCCGAATCCCAAAGTTTCCAGATTCACATTCTCTTTTGTGGACAGAATTCCCAACAGCCGTTCATTCAGCTCCTGATCGATAAAGCCGCCGACCTCGTCTACAATCAGCTCCTGAAGTTCTTCCACTCCTTTGCACACGCTGGAGCCAAGGACCTTTCCTTTCTTACTGATTACGAGAATATCCGAGTCAAGAATTCCTGTCAACACTTCACAGATATCGTTGAATACGACCTTGGAAGAACTGTTGTTATGAAGCAGCTTGTTAATTTTCCTTGTTTTATCCAAGAGCTGTACACTCATGTTTGCCCCTCCTGTCTTCGAACGCCAGCCTGATTTGCTATAATGCAAAAGCTATTTTAGCACAATTTATCTGACAATTCAAGGTGATTTAAAAAATAGATTTATTTTTCGTTCTTTTCCCTTTCCTCAGTATATCCGCAATGCTCATCCGCACAGGCCAGTTTTGCGCCCTTCTCGACCATATAGCCACCACATCTCGGGCACTTTTTCTCCACCGGTCTGCCCCAGCTCATAAAGTCGCATTCCGGATACCCGATACATCCGTAGTAACGTCTTCCCTTTTTGGTCATCTTGATTACCACATCCTTGCCACACTTTGGGCACGCCACTCCAATCTTTTCATAATACGGCTTCGTATTACGGCACTCCGGGAAGCCCGGGCATGCCAGAAATTTACCATACGGCCCGTATTTGATGACCATATTGTGTCCGCACTCTTCACAGATTTCCTCTGTGACCTCATCTTCAATGGTGACCTTTTCCAATTCTTTCTCCGCCCGCTGCACCGCTTCCTCCAGATCCGGATAAAAGTTTGCAACCACACTCTTCCACGGAACCTTTCCCTCCGCAACGCTGTCCAGCAAAGACTCCATATTAGCGGTAAAATGCTCATCTACAATAGTCGGGAAGGACTCTTTCATAATCGCGTTGACAACCGAACCAATCTCTGTGACATAAAGATTCTTGTTCTCCTTCGTGATATACCGACGTGCAAGGATCGTTGTGATAGTCGGCGAATAGGTACTCGGACGGCCGATTCCAAGTTCCTCCAGCGTTTTGACCAGAGATGCTTCTGTATAGTGTGCAGGCGGCTGGGTGAAATGCTGCTTCGGATCAAATTCCACAAAAGCCAGCTTTGTACTCTCATCAATCGATTTCAGCGTCGTCTGCTTTTCTTCCTTCTCATCATCCGCCTCTGTATAAGCCAGCATAAAGCCCTCGAAAGAGACCTTAGAGGTTGCCACACGGAAACGGTAATCCCCGGCTCCGATATTGACTGTCGTTGTCTCATAGACTGCATTTGCCATACGGCTGGCCGCAAATCTCTTCCAGATCAGCTGATATAAGCGATACTGGTCACGGCTTAAAGAATCCTTGATGTCAGCCGGAACACGGTTGATATCCGACGGACGGATTGCCTCATGGGCATCCTGAATCTTGCCTGCCGCCTTTTTGCTGCCCTCACCGGCAGACAGATAAGCTTCTCCGTATGTGTCCTTTACAAAGGTTCTTGCAGCCTCGTCCGCCTCTTCTGAGATACGCACGGAATCCGTTCTCAGATAGGTGATGAGACCGATGGTTCCCTGTCCCTTAATATCAACACCCTCATATAGCTGCTGTGCGATACGCATCGTCTTGGAGATCGGAAAATTCAAGGCCTTGGAAGCCTCCTGCTGCAGGGTACTGGTGGTAAACGGAAGAGGTGCCTTCTTTGTCCGCTCGCCTTTTTTGATATCCAGCACCTGGAAATTTTTCCCCTTCATCTCGGCAAGCACCTGATCCATCTGCTCTTTTGAGGTAATATCAAGCTTTTCACCATTCTTGTCCATGAGCTTTGCAACAATCGGCTTCTTTTCGCCATCCGGCAGCAGACTCACGTCAAGGGTCCAGTATTCCTCCGGAATAAAAGCTTCAATCTCCTCTTCCCGGTCACAGACAATACGCAGAGCCACAGACTGTACACGTCCCGCACTTAGGCCTCTCTTGACCTTTGCCCACAAAAGCGGACTGATCCGATATCCAACCATACGGTCTAACATTCTTCTCGTCTGCTGGGCATCCACCAGATCCATATCGATCTCACGCGCATTCTTCAGTGATGCCTTAACAGCGCTCTGAGTAATCTCGTTGAAACTGATACGGCTGACATCCTTGCCTTCCAGCTTAAGCGCCTGGGTCAGATGCCAGGAAATCGCCTCTCCCTCCCGGTCAGGGTCCGTTGCAAGATAGATTTTGTCAGCTTTCTTAACTTCCTTTCTAAGCTTTGCAAGAACCTCGCCCTTTCCCCGTATCGTAATGTACTTGGGTTCGTAATCCTCCTCCGGGGAAAATCCGAGCCTGCTCTTAGGCAGATCCCGCACATGTCCGTTGGATGCTACCACCTCGTAATTCTTACCCAGAAATTTTTTGATTGTCTTTACTTTCGCAGGTGACTCCACGATTACCAGATACTTTGCCATGATGCGCTCCTTTTATGCTCTATATCGTCTTAACATAATAATTGGGAATTGTCTCTTTTACGAATCCCTTTTGCTCCAAACGCTCCAGAATGTTCATGATTTCCGACAATCCATACGGACTGTTCTGAATCAGACTCCCAAGACCAACGGGAGCAAAATCGAATAAACTATACACCAACGATTCGTCTTTTTCAAGAAGATTTTTGCGAAAGTCGCTCTGCACATAGGAATTTGCTTCCAAAAACTGCAGATCTTTCAGAAAATCCTCCACCCCGGTGTAGATGCCTGCCCCCTGCCGGATTAAAGCGTTCGTCCCCTGACTTAAGGGGTCGGTGATCCGTCCCGGCAGCGCATACACCTCTCTTCCCTGTTCCATCGCATAGTCAGCCGTAATCAGTGAACCGCTCCTGGTTCTCGCCTCAATGACAACCGTATAATCCGACAATCCTGAAATAATTCTGTTTCTCTGTGGAAAAAGCGCTGCCATCGGCTCTGTCCCCAAAGGATACTCTGATAATATTCCTCCATTTTCCGGAATATGCCGATAAAGATAATCGTTCTGCTTTGGGTAACAGATATCGACACCACATCCCAGCACTGCAAAAGTCTCTCCATGGGCTTCCAAGGCCCCCATGTGCCCGTCAGTATCAATACCTCGCGCCATGCCGCTTACAACCGCAATTCCCGCATGAGCCAGAGCTTCTGCCAGCTGCCTTGCGACCTGACTTCCATAGGCACTTCTGCCCCTCGCGCCGACGATCGCCACACTTTTTGCCTCCGGATCCGGCAGTTTCCCCATGTAGTAGAGTGCGTAGGGCGGGTTGTGAATACTCTTCAGTTTCTCCGGATATACAGCATCCTCCAGCGTCACAAAATGAATCCCCTTCTCCTGAAGCTTCATCCATTCCCTCTCCGGATTCCAGATCTTTCTGCTTTCAATGATTCGGCATACATCCGCTTTCTCAAGCCCCGGAATTTTCGCGATTGTTTCATCGCTCATGGCATACAGTTCTTCTGCCACAGGACAGACCTCCCGGATCAGCCGTATCTTGAATTGCGTAATTCCGGGGATATTGGCTAGCCAAAGACCATACATATTACACCCCTCCCCAGAACTTGTCGTCGATACTCCGATAGCAGATTGCCTCCTGAAGATGCTTCAGACGAATGTTCTCTGCGTGTTCACAATCCGCCACGGTCCGCGCAACCCGAAGCACTTTGTGATAGGTTCTGGCTGTCAGCCCCAGCTTCTCATACATCTGCTCCATATACCGCTCTTCCTTCTCTCCAAGGGGACAAAATTCCTTCAGACGTCCCGCAGGAATCTGGCTGTTGTGAAAGAACAGTTCTCCCTCATACCGTTTCTCCTGAATTGCATGACACGCCTGCACTCTTGCCTGAATATCCGCGGAGCACTCGTTGAATGAGGCACCTGTCAATTCCTCATAGCTTACCATAGGTGCTTCCACGCAGATATCCATGCGGTCGATCAAAGGCTGCGATACCCTGCCGAAATATCGCTGTAATGTGGACGGTGTACATCTGCATTTCTGCATATCCGGATAATATCCGCAGCTGCAGGGATTCATTGCTGCCAAAAGAAGAAAGCCTGCAGGATACGTGACACTTCCGCTGGCCCTGGTGATGTGAATGACATGTTCCTCTAAGGGCTGCCGCAAAATATCCAGCGTGGCTTTGTCAAATTCTGTCAGTTCATCCAAAAACAAGACCCCGTGATGGGCAAGCGAGATTTCTCCCGGCCGAAGCCCGATTCCCCCTCCGGAAAGTCCCACTCGCGTAATCGTGTGATGCGGACTGCGAAACGGCCTTGTCTCAAGCAGACTCGTCCGATTTCCCAAAAGGCCGCACACGCTGTAGATTTTGGATAATTCCAGCCTCTCTTCCTCCGTGAGCGGCGGAAGGATTGTCGCCATCCGCTCTGAAATCATCGTCTTACCGGCCCCCGGCGGCCCCACCATCAGAATATTGTGCATACCGGAAGCCGCCACCTCGGCAGCCCTTCTCAGGAACCGTTGTCCGTTTACCTCTGAAAAATCCACTTCTCGCTTTTTTTCCCGAACATCAGATAACTCTCCTCCCCGCTCGGTGTACGGTTCTCCTTTCAGGAATGCGAGAAGCTGGTTCAGATTTTCAAATCCGTATACGGTTGCATTCTTCACAAGCCTTGCTTCCCGTACATTGGCATAGGGCACTACAAAGCGCGTGACTCCGCTCACGCAGCCGTCCGACACAATGGGAAGTACTCCGTTTACCGGCAGGATATCGCCCCGCAGATTCAATTCACCGGCAAAGATCATTCCGCTGACAGACTCCGGGCTGACAAGTTCCATGGCGGTCAATAATGCCACCGCAATAGGCAGATCAAAACCTGTCCCGCTTTTTCTTATATTTGCTGGGGATAAATTAATGGTAATCCGCTTCGGCGGCAGCGCAATCCCACAATTGTGCAATGCAGTGCGCACACGTTCCTTCGCCTCGCGAACCTCAGAAGACAGGAAGCCGACCATATCAAAGCCCGGCAATCCCGCACAGATATCCACCTCCACCCGAACCGGAACCGCCCGGATCCCGTCCAGCATGGAGGTCATAATCATACTATACATATACACCTCTCTCTGATCTGTAGAAAGGCTTCCGCATAGATTCGCACATGAAAAAAGATGAATTTATCATAACACAAAATTCATCTTTTTCCACTACTATTTGCATTTTATCCGGAAACTATTTTCCGAAGCTTTATCAGTGCCTTCTTCTCAATACGTGACACATAAGATCTGGAGATACCGAGCTTGGCGGAAATCTCTCTCTGTGTGCATTCCTCTTCTCCGTCCAGACCAAATCTCTGCTTTACAATCAGATACTCTCTGGGGCTTAATACATTGGCTATATTGGCCATGAGCTGCGCAATTTGTTCGCTTGTCTGGACATGCTCTGCCACATCCGCTTCATCCAATTCCAGCACGTCAACCAGTTGAATCTGATTGCCCTCTTTATCCATACCAATCGGTTCAAACAGCGACACTTCCCCCCGTGCCTTTTTCCTGCTGCGAAAATGCATCAGCATCTCATTGTCAATACATCGGATCGCATATGTGGCAAACCGGCTTCCGTAATCCTGCTTGAAGCTTCCGACCGCCTTCATAAGTCCGATGGTACCGATTGATATCAAATCTTCCATATCTTCTTCGGAATTCTGGTATTTTTTAGCCACATGAGCTACAAGGCGCATATTGTGTAATATGAATTCGTCCCTCGCCGCCGGATCTCCGGCTGCAATACGGGACAGACACCCGGCTTCCTCCTCTGGTGACAGTGGAGCTAAAAAAGTTTTCACTCAGCACCTTTTCACATTGCTTTCTATCATTGTATGTGAAATGCGCCTCTCTCGTGCTTTTCCACCCTAAAGTGAACGTGTCCTTCGCTCCAATTCCTCACTCTCGTAGGGAACCTTTCCCTTCAGTACTTCATTCTTCACAAATCGGAAGGTTTCCTTCTCCCCCTTGACCGCAAGCATTGTCAACAGATACACAAGCATAGCCTCCGTATCCTTGTGCATCATATAATGCCCCTTTCCCTTCTCATAATAGGTTAGAGCGCTGCGGTCTGTATAGTTTTCTTTCTGATAATTCTTTGAAGCGCTAATGCGGTCAATAAACATTTCCACCACATACTTAAGCGGCATCTTCATACCGGTCATTCCGCCATGACCTTTGTCCGATGCACTATAGTCAATCCAGTACTCCAAATGGTGCTTATTGCGCCCCTTGTGGTGCAGCCATGCCGTTGAGTAGCCCTTATCTGCCCGTTCTGCGTTATTCGGGCTCATGTTTCCCTGATAGTATTTGCAACCAACCAGAAATTCGGTCGGAGTATACTTGGACCAATCGTGCATGATTCCCTGACGGTACAATCCTACTTTGAAGCAGCCAGCGCGCACCATGTTCTTGTGATGCGTAATTGTCTTCCAATGCTCCCATGCCTTGATCATTCTGTCACCCTCCTGCCAACAAGCACGCAGATGGACTGCGGCATCATTGTGATACTGGAATTTTCCATAAGGACTGCCTCGTCGAGATACGGCTGTGAATCATTACTGCTGTCCATCACCAGATACCAGCGCTTATGCTTATCCAACTGAGGCAGGGCAAGACTTGACACTGCGGAGAAAAAGTTGTATGCCACATACACATCCTCTGCCTCTTTGTCACCCTTCGTATACGCGCCACAGTACAACATCCCGATGCACATTCTTCCAACAGTCGGTTCCAGAATCCATGCGCTCTCGCCATGGAAGGATAAATCCGGACACCCCAGTGCATGGTAATCAGAAAACTGGAAAGGCATCTCGTTACTGATGATTGGATGTTCCTTGCGAAAACGCACCAGCTTCTGCAAAAATACCAGTTCCTTTCGATGGGTCTTCTCATTTTTCCAGTTAACCCACCCAATTGCATTATCCTGACAATAGGCATTGTTATTGCCCTTCTGGGAATTTCCAATCTCGTCTCCGGCCCAGAGCATAGGTACCCCCTGCGCCAGCATCAGCATCAGCATGCTGTTTCGCCACTTGAGACGGCGAAGAGAATTGATGTAGCGCTTTCTGGTCGGACCCTCTATGCCATAATTATTGCTGTAATTCCAGGCATTCCCATCCAGATTATTCTCACCGTTCTCCTCATTGTGACGGTCATTATACATAAATAGATCCGCCAGCGTAAAACCATTATTGCTGGTGATATAATTCACATACCCAAGCCTGCTTCCCTGTTTGCGCTGCTGGTCAATAAATTCCTTCATATTTCCGTTCAAATGATTGAGTATCTTTCTGGCCGGATACATGTACTCGTCTTTATAAACGTACAGGTTCATGTACTTTCTGCCATCACACACAACACCTGGGTCATACTTTTCACACATAATTTTTGTGCGGCTCAACAGATTATCCTGCACAATGGCCGTCACCGGAATGCTCTCCCCCAGTAAATGGAAACCATCCACATGATATTCCCTCACCCAATAGCGCAGTACATCCACAATCAGATTGTGGTTCGTATCCTCCGGAAAATACATTTCCATTATGCATTCCATATGGTGGGCATGCAGACGACGAATAAGTGTCTTGTACTCCCGGTCCGCCTGCTCCGGATTCGAAGCGTAGGAGGCTTTTACCGCAAAATAATTGCCTGGTCCATACCCCCAGTAATTCAGTCTTCCCACCTGCACCTGCACCGTCTCAGGCTGTATCATATCCTCCTCATCCGACTCCCACTTCACATACTCCGGCAGCTTTGTCTCCACAGGAATCGGCATCTCCTCAAATTCATACACCGGCATCAGTTCAACCGTGGTGATTCCAAGCTTTTCCAGATATCCGATCCGGTTCATAAGCGCCTGAAAGGTTCCAGGGTGTTTCTGTTTGTCCGAATCCATGGTAAATCCCCGCACATGCAGCTTGTAAAGAAGCATCCGGTCTCTCGGGATCTCCGGTGCCAGATCGTTCTTCCAGTCAAAATCCTCTTTTGCAAAGCCACAAAACACCTCGTAATCCTTCGCCTTCCGCGATTCATCGTTCCAGATTTCCCTTCCAACGATTCTCTGTGCACAGGGGTCAATTTGCTTTATCCCATTAATTTCATAATAATATACATATCCGGTCACATCCAGGTCCACAATTGTGATTGACCGCAGAGAGCCCAGACAAAACGATTCCGGCACTTCAACTCGCACTCTGTTCATATCAGATTTGCGCACAAGTACTACAAAGCAGATATCCTCCTTCTCTCCACAGAAAGTGAATGTCACCTGCCCCGCCTGTTGCTGTACTCCCAGTTTTGCATAATTACCCTCTTTTACATTTATTTTCATCGCTTACCGCCCATCTGTGTAGTCTCGTCTAACAGATAACATTGTATCTTTTTTTTTCCTATTTGTACAGACATAATTTTGTACACAAGTTGACAAGAAAAAATCTACTATATATAATGGTACAAACAACTGAATTCACTTGGAGGAACGTAGCG
Source organism: uncultured Lachnospiraceae bacterium (assembly GCA_945868435.1). Lineage (GTDB taxonomy): Bacteria > Bacillota > Clostridia > Lachnospirales > Lachnospiraceae > Roseburia. The sequence goes on along the minus strand of CAMBLG010000009.1, from coordinate 9,875 downwards.
TATGGCAGAGAAAGAAAAAATTACCCCTGTAACAGAGGACGAGATTGAAGATATCCGTGTCACCCTGGATCTGGACAGCGGCGAGGTGGAATGTGAGATTCTTACTATTTTTGAGGCTCAGGGCCGGGATTATATTGCACTTATGCCTCTGGATGCAGATGGTAATGAGAACGCGGAAGGTGAAGTTTATCTGTATCGATATGCAGAGGATGAACAAGGGCTCCCGCAGATTGATATGATCGAAGGCGATGAGGAATACGAGATTGCAGCCGATCGTTTTGATGAGCTCTTAGATGAAGAAATGTATGAGGATATGGAGGATTAATCCAGCAACGAGTCCAAGAGGCAGGTGCATCACGCACCTGCCTCTTTTACAAATCTGGAAATTTCCACGTCCTTATTATTCATTTGCTTGACGGAACAAATCTGAAGTACAGACTTCGCTCTGGTCATTCCCACATAAAACAGGCGACGCTCCTCCTCCACATCCGCCTCCAACAGAGCCTTCTTATAAGGCATGATTCCTTCATTTACATCCAACAGATAAACCTGTTCAAATTCCAGTCCCTTGGAACTGTGCAACGTTGACACAGTAACTGCATCCGGACTTACCCCGGAAGATTTCGCCATCTGTTCCAGCCTCTTCTGATAGGCATCAATGTGACTGAGCCACTCCTCCATGGTTCGATATCCTCTCGCACTCTCCAAAAGCTCATCTGCAATATCATACAGATCTTCTTTGCTGAGATTCCGGTAATCTGCATACTCCGAAAGATAATCGTCATAGCCGATTCCTCTCCGAATATAATTGATTGCCGCATACGGACTCATGGTACCAAGTTGCTTTACGTCATACCAGAGCCTTTCAATCCGCTCTGCTATCCACGGCTGCTCCTCATACATCTTAATCCACTCATCAAATGCCACCTCGGGCTCACAGAGGCTGTCCCTTCCGATGTAGCGCTTCGGTTTATTCATAATGGACAGATAATCCGCCCGTTTGGTACTCCCCTGCGCAATGCGGATATAGGTAAAAAAATCTCTGGCGATCCAATGCTCGTATATATTGGGAATCCGGTCTCTTGTCCGAAAAGTCATATTCTGCTCCATCATCTGCTCCAACAAAAGCCTCGGCTGCGTGTTGGTACGACAGAGCACCGCAATCTCATTCGGCGGGACTCCCTGATTGATTGCACTTTTGATCTGTCCGATCACATACGCATTTTCCTTCCGTTGATCCTCAAAGCACTGAAAGAAAAGATGTGCGGCCACTCTCCCTGATGCATGAACCTCTTTCGGAAAACGGTGAGCATTGTGAGCCACAAGCTTTCCGGCCGCCTCTACGATTGCAGGAGCACACCGGTAATTGACATCCAATAGCACCTTTTTCGCCTTGGGATAATCCCGTTCAAATCCCAGCATAATCTCCGGCTTGGATCCCCGGAATCGATAGATGGACTGGTCATCATCCCCCACAACAAACAGATTATTTTCCGGTGCAGCCAGCATGCGAATGATATCATACTGAATCTGATTGATGTCCTGAAACTCATCAATGAGAATATACCGATACTTTCTCTGCCATGCAGACAAAATATCCGGTCTCTGGGCAAACAGATCATAAGTGTAGGTCAACATATCATCAAAGTCAATCAGCTTATTCTGGGAAAGTCGTCTGGCATACGCTCCATAGATTTTCCGGAACACCTCCTCCCCGCAATGACTGGAATAAAAATGTGCAAGATCAATACGGGTATTTTTTACCATGCTGATCTCTCCCAGAATATCTCCAATAAACTCATTTTCATCCCGATACTCCAGATGATAATAAGAAATGATCTCCCTCATAAACTGATAGCGCTGCTCCTCGGCTACGATATTGCTCCCCGAAAATCCATAGGCATATTTGAGCACCATAAAAAAGACTGCGTGAAAAGTTCCGAAGGTTACCGGAGTTTTTGCAACTCCCATCTGCCTCAGGAATCGCTGTTTCATCTCATTTGCCGCAGCCTTTGTGAATGTGATGACCAGTATGTTGGTCGAATCCACGTTGTATTCTTTTATCAATTGAATGGTTCTCTGGGTGATGACAGCGGTTTTTCCCGATCCCGGCCCCGCCAGTACAAGCATCGGGCCATCCTTATGCAGGATGGCCGTCTGTTGTGATTGATTATAGTTCATGGATTCCTCTAACTATTTGCTCAGTAACTCAATTCCCTTGCGGATACGCTTTAAAGACTCCTCCTTGCCGAGGACCTCCATCAGCTCTGTCGCTCCTCCCGGTGTCATCTGCTTGCCGGACACCGCCGTGCGGATCGGCCACATAACATAGCCGTTTTTCACACCCTTTTTCTCTACATAGCCGCTTAAGACAGAATAGAGCGCATCATTACTGTAGTCTTCCTGCTCCTCAAGGATCGGAAGGATCTCAGTGAGCACCTCATAGGAAGTCTCAGCATTGGTTTTCATCTTCTTATGGGTGTACATAGCCACATCATATTCCGGAAGCTCCTCAAAAAAGTCAATATGATCCTTGATGTCCGGAAATATCTCGATACGTGTCTGTACCATTCTGGCAATCTTCTTGAGATCATACGGTTTGGTGACAACTTCACGAATATACGGCTCTGCCATCTCGTAAAAATCATCAAAATCCAGTTTCTTGATATACTCTCCGTTCATCCACTTGAGCTTGGTATAATCAAACACCGCCGGAGATTTGCTCATATGGTGATAATCAAATTTCTGAATCATCTCATCCAATGTCATGATCTCCTGGTTGTCCTCCGGGCTCCATCCCAGCAGCGCGACGAAGTTAATGATTGCCTCCGTCAAAAAGCCCTGCTCGATCAGGTCCTCAAAAGAGGAATGTCCACATCTCTTGGACAACTTCTGGTGATTCTCATCCGTGATCAGCGGACAGTGGATGTACACCGGAACCTCCCATCCAAAAGCCTCGTACAGGCGATTATACTTCGGCGAGGAGGACAGATACTCATTGCCTCTGACCACATGGGTAATTCCCATCAGATGGTCGTCCACCACATTGGCAAAATTATAAGTCGGAAACCCATCGGACTTGATCAGTATCATGTCATCCAGTTCCGCATTATCCACGGTGATATCTCCGTAAATCTCATCCTCGAAGGTAGTTGTTCCCTCTGTCGGGTTATTCTGACGGATGACGTAAGGCTTTCCTGCCGCCAGATTCGCCTCGACCTCCTCCTTGGACAAGTGCAGACAGTGCTTGTCATATACAGAGATCTCTTTTCCGGCCACAGTTGTCCTAAGGCTCTCCAGGCGTTCCTTATCGCAAAAACAGTAATATGCCTCGCCCTTTTCTACCAACTGCTTCGCATATTCCAGATAAATTCCGCTGGCCTGACGCTCACTCTGCACATAGGGGCCCACACCGCCATCCTTGTCCGGCCCCTCATCGTGAATGAGACCGGTCTTCTCCAGTGTTCGGTATATGATGTCCACGGCACCTTCCACATAGCGTTCCTGGTCCGTATCCTCTATTCTCAAAATAAAATCTCCGCCCTCATGCTTCGTAATGAGGTATGCATACAATGCTGTACGCAGATTGCCCACATGCATTCTTCCGGTTGGGCTTGGCGCAAATCTCGTTCTTACTTTACTCATGGTATTCTCCTGTACTTTATGATTCTGTTCCAATTTCAAACTGTTTAACGAGTGTTGATTATACCACAATTTTCCCATAGGCGCAAGGAATATGCAGACATTTAGTTAGCAAGGTTTTTCTCTATTTTCTTTTGTATGTTCTGGCATATACAAAGACCATAATAACGACGCACAGAACCGCTGCGCCGGCAACATAGCAGATCATATTGCTCTGACTGAGGGAATTGCCAAACAACTGCGCCTCAAAGGTAAAGCATTCTTTCATGCTGCTGACAAACATTCCCTGATCCAGACCTCCAATACAATTGTCAATCTCATCCAGCAGCCCGTTCAGGATCACATTCCGGAACAGTATCGTAACATGGCTTGCCGGGAACAGGTTACAGAAGGTCTGCACCCCATCGGAAAACTGGGAGATCGGGATATAAGCGCCAATCACAAATCCGGCTGCCGAAGACAACATTCCGAAAAATGCGCTACAGGCCTGTGAGGATTTGAAAAACAATACGACGATCATAAAAAACGCGGTGGCTGACACAGCGCCAAGAAAAACTATGGCATATGCGGCAACTATATTCACAGCCTGTATATGCATATCCCCCAAGCCAGACAATACAAGAAGTCCCACGGTAAGGATTACGCCCGTCATAAGAAATGCGGAGATGGTAGATGCCACAAAGTAGGACAGCACAATCTGCCATCTGCGCATCGGAGTCGCCGATATGTCGTAATCAATCTTCTTCTCTCTGTCACTCACAATCGTGGATAAGCAATTGAAGGGCACTGTAATCAGCGCGGATCCCAGAATACCCACAAGAAGAATGCCATTGGCAAGCATCTCAATATCCGCCTTATTGACCACATCCTCCAGCCCCTGCATCGCGCTCTCAATGGCATCCACAAAGGTTCCCTTCAGGAACAGCAGATAGAGCACAAAGACAATAATGGAAGTTAACAGAGAAAACAGAATGGCCTGTTTGTCCTTGAAATATACCAATAAATTTCGTTTCGTAAATCCGATAAATCCTTTCATGACTTAAACTCCTTTCCGGTCAGATTCAAAAATACATCATCCATACTACCCTTGATTACTTCGTAGTCCACGATTTTATCCCGGTTCTCATATAGGAAATCTGTAATGATTCCCTCGAAGAAAATCGTGTAATGGTCTGCGTCATATACTGCTTTCTTCACCTTCAAATTTGCCTGCGAAGCAGAATCAATGACCTGCTTTGACGGTTCCCCTTCCTTCGTATACCAAACCAGCTTTGACGCTGCATACTGGCTTTTCAGCTGTGCCGGTGTCCCCTGTGAGATGATCGTTCCCTTATCCAGGATTACCACGTGATCCGCATCCTTGGTTTCCTCCATGTAATGGGTCGTGAGAAAAATCGTCATCCCCTTTTCCTTGCGCAGATAGTTGATGTAATCCCACACCAGCTTGCGGGACTTCGGATCAAGTCCTGTGGTAGGCTCATCCAAAAACAACAGCTTCGGATTATTGATCAACGCCCGCATAATATCCACTCTTCTTCTCTGACCGCCGGACAGCTTCTCGTATTTGCGATTCCAGATTTCATCCATCTCAAAGCTCTCCGCAAAAGGCTTAAGTCTCTTTTCAATCTTGCTCTTAGACAGTCCGTAAAAGGAACCTCTGGTATACAGATTCTCCTTTACGGTCAGCTTCGGATCCAGCACAGAATTCTGAAATACAATTCCGATTGCATTTCGGATAGCATCATCGTCTTTTCCGAGGGTGTGTCCGCAGATTGTTACGTTCCCTTCCGTTTTTTCCAAGATGGTGCACAGAATATTGATCGTCGTTGACTTACCGGCTCCGTTCTCTCCGAGAAACGCGAACAATTCGCCTTCTTCCACGGAAAACGATATGTCATTGACTGCAGTATTTCCGTTATACTTTTTTACCAGGTGTTCCACCTCAATTATTTTCATACATGAACTCCTTTCCATATGAACAAACAAACTTCTCTGTCATCCCTTTTGATGTCTTGAATATCATATCCTGATTTTAGACATAAAAAAAGAGCAACCCGACCAAGTTGCAAAAATGTGGTCCCAAGTTGCTCTGTCTGTTACTGGATAAATTACCATTACTCCATTCATATTTTGAACCCGACACAGAATGTCGGGTTCCATGCTATTTGGACCACACCAGTGTATAACCCAGCGCCTGTATATCATTTTCATTTAATTCCCCATTATGAGGATATTCCGGATCTTTCCCATCTCCGGAGTAATATACTCTGTCAATCTCATTTGCACCTTTTTCACTATAGGCAATTGTATATTTCGAACAGGTCTTATCTGAAGAAATTAATTCATTCCATTTTGAAGTATTCATGGCTACAGCAACACATTCATACGACTTTCCATCTTCTGTCAAAGTAAACCTTACTCCGGATACATCAGACCAGATAGCATCTGTGATATTAAGCACCAGATCACCATTTTCATAAATAACCTCCATAGGCTTCGTTTCAGGAATTGGAACAGTCGTACGCTTTAAATAATGAATAGCACTTGTACAAGCTGCGCCCAGTATCAAAACCGTAAAAGTAGCAACCAGTATATTTCTAAATAAAATTTTCTTTTTCATCCTCAACATCATTTTAACCTTCCGACTCTCTTTTTCTTCGTCATAAGCCGCAGTTTCCACATCCTGTGATTCCCTTAAGGAATTCATATAAGATTTACATTTTTCACATTCCAATAAATGCTGATCGATCAGTTCTATACTTTCATCTGAACATACATGATCAACATATAATGGCAGTAGATCCTTAATAATTTCACAGCTGCATTTCATCCTTTAAATCCTCCTTTAGTTTCAGTCTTGCACGGTGATACGTTACTCGTGCCCACGATTCACTCTTCTTAAATATCGATGAGATTTCTTTCAGGGAAAGATCACCAAAGGTCGCCATATAGAACACTTCTCTGTATGGTTCATCAAGATTGTGAATAAGCTCATATATTTTCTTTTTTAATTCAGGATCTGATTCTGTTTCTGAAACAGCAATAGAATCAAGTTTTTCATCAGATACAAGTTTTTTCCCTTCTTTCCGTTTCTTAAAATACAAATTTTTTGCAATCTGACACAGCCAGACACTTAGTTTGCAATTTCCTTTGAAGCTATCTATTTTCTGAATAGCAATAAACATCGTTTCCTGCGTAATCTCTTCTGCGGAATGAATATCGCATCCAAGACTGATCAAAAACTTATAAACAGGCTCAAAGTATTCCACATAAATTTTTTCTAAATCATTCATATGCTCCCCCTTTCACCTATAAGAGCCCCCAATATAGAAAACGTTACAAAAAAGTCACTTCAAAATGACATTTTCTAAAAACAATCATTTCAAAGTATGCCTGTTCCTCCGTTCCTATATGTGTAACGTTATTGCACATCCTTACGGGTATATTTCACATTTCTAGACATTTCCCCGTAATCGACTGTCATTCCTTAAGGGCATTATTTACATTTCTCGAAATTCCCCGTAATCGGTAGTCATTCCTTAAGGTAAATACCTTAATTCATACTGTGTATCAGCCATTTACCCTTTGAAGTTTAAAAAAACTTCTTCATGTGTATATCTTTTTTCATTCTCTGTGGTATCAAGCGCACCTCTTGTCCCACTTGCAATCAAACCTGTAAGGAATTCGAAAAGGAACGCTGCTCTTTCAAGCCTGCAAATAGCAAGGTCATTAATTCCTCTGTTCCGGAAACAGAGACATCCGCGGCAACTGCCGCGGATTCTGTCTGCCATATACAGATTTATTTATTTCCAAAACAATCGAAATCCGGATTGAATACATAAAAGTTCCGGCTGTCCAGATCTTCCTGAACCATGCGAAGTGCTTCACCAAAGCGCTGGAAATGTACGATCTCACGCTCTCGGAGAAAACGGATCGGATCTGCCACATCGTGATCATTGACCAAACGCAAAATATTGTCATAGGTTTTTCTCGCCTTTTGCTCAGCGGCAAGATCCTCCACCAGATCTGCAACAGCATCACCACTGGACTGAAATTCACAGGCATTGAAAGGAATACCTCCTGCCGCCTGTGGCCAGATTCCTGCTGTGTGATCAATATAGTAAGGTGCGAAGCCTGCGGCCTCCAGTTCCTGTGCGGACAGCCCCTTCGTCAGCTGCCGAACGATTGCGCCGATCATCTCAAAGTGTGCCAGTTCCTCGGTGCCAATGTCGGTCAGAAGCCCGGCCACTCTCGGATTGTAGGCGGAAAATCTCTGCGAGAGGTAGCGGGTCGAGGCAGAGAGTTCACCGTCCGGACCACTGTATTGTAATAACCTATAATTGTTTGTCATCATTTTTTCTACATTATTAATATAAGGTAAGAAAGTATGTAAATCAATACTCTGCAGTTTAAATTAAATGTGGCTAAGCAAGGTATTCCTTTGAGACAAATCCTGCATACTTTCCGTACTGCACAAAAAGCCACACGGTGCTTCCGACCTTGGTGTAATAACCATAGCACATCACTGTCTTTCCTTTCGGTATCGTGAGGATAATATCCTTTCCGGCACCTGCGCCAGACCGAAGATTCAGGTTTGCCTTGGTTGTATATGGCTTAACATACTTCGTGTTCTTCGACTTTGCGGCTTCAACTTTGTTCTTTGCAGCCGTTACCGTCTCTTTCTTGGCAGTCTGGTCTACCTTAGATGTGCTGTCCCATGTTGCCATGAACTTCTCCGGCGTTCCATATAACTGCTTAAGCTTTGTTGCTGTACTGCCCCAGTCAGGCAACTGAAAATGCGGCTTATCCACTGGTGACTTCCATGCTCCGCCCCACTCAAGGCCGATAGTCTGACCAAGTTTGCCAACCTTTTCAAACAGACCTGTTGCATCGTTAAACGCATCATCACTCGTTTTTCCATCACCATCAACATCCATGATGAGGTAAAAATCAAACGCAACTCCCCACTGGTGCATGGAGCTGTATGAGGATCCTTTGCAATTTGTCACAATTGAACCTGCTGCGGTTCTGCCTTTGGCATACAATGCATCCTGCTCTGCTACTGTTCTAACGCACTCTCCAATGCCAATCTTAATTTTATTTTTCTCGCAGAGCTCCAGAAGCTCTGCAATCTTCTCCTGCAACCTTGGGTGCAGCTTAGTTGTATCTCTCATCTGTATTCGCCTCCGTTTTTTCATCAATCATCTTCTCTGCAACTTCCAAGCCTTTGATCAGAAATTTGGGAACATTAATATTCATTTCTACCAGGTTTTCCAGGATTGATCTGATTTCATTTACGAGGTAACTGGCCAGCGTAAACCATCCAAACAATACTACGAACTGCAGGTTGACTCCAATTGCCTCTCCAAGCTGTACAAAACTCATTGAAACAAAGAATGCGATTCCGATCACAACCCAGTACCATACTTTTTTAAGGATTCCCTTCGCCCCCACTGAGCTGCTTACCTTCTTTGTGTAGAATTTTGCTTTTGCCATGCCAGTGAAATAATCCACGATGTTCAATACAAGAAAGCCGGCAAATAAATACCAATACTTTCCAAAGACTGCAGACATTGCTGTCACGATTAGTCCGTAAATAATGTTCATTTTTTCTGTAAGTACCTTCATGTCTATCCTCCCTTATTCATCTTTCTTGTTACTTATCAAGTTCAGCTTTAATTTCCTTTGCCTGCTCATCTGTCAGGCGCGGATAGCTCGCCAAAATCTCCTCAAATGTCTCTCCTGCTTCCATTCGCCGTCTAAAGGTACGCACATAGATGTTCAACATAGCTTTGCTCATTATGATTCACCTCCATAGATTTCTGCAATTGCTTCATCGTGCTCTGCTACTGCTGTCTCTAAAGCTGCAATGCGCAGTTCCTGCGAACTTGGGATGTGCATAACAACAGTAATGATTCCGTCCTCTGATACCATTGCAGACTCAAAGGACAGACTTGAATAAGTGCCATACACTTCCTTGTCCTCCCCACTCACGGTAAGATCTGTCACTTCCCGGAATGCTGTCTCGATGTCTCCAATCTTCTGACCTTCGATCACAAAGCTGATTGAATTGGTTGATGTTGTTACTGTTTTTGCGGCGTATTCTACGCCATTCGCTGTGATATACTCCATAATCACCGCTCCTTTCTGAGTAATTTTTGCAAAACAAAAAGCCAGATAACTTCTGGCTCTTTGGCAAGCAAAAATTAATTATTTTGATTACTAAACACGGA
>CAMBLG010000008.1 GCA_945868435.1 uncultured Lachnospiraceae bacterium | reverse complement strand
AGTAACAACGTGGCTTTCAGCCACTTTCACGACACAGTCGTGAATAATTCAGGTTAATACATTTTCCCAAAACAAATATATTGGGGCAATGCTATTTGCTTTTGCATTGCTCACAATCATAAAATTACAGTTGCAGTTATTTACCGGCCAGATAGGTTATTTTACAGAAAAAAGATTTAATTTGAAAGAGTATGCTCTCATGCTTCTATTTAATTTAGCAGGAGTAGCCCTGTGTACTTTTTTGGCATTAATGACGAAAAGTGATACAGATTATAATTTGATGATCGAGATTTCAAACCAAAAATTTGCCCGTTCCTATGTGGAATTGCTTATATGTGGATTGCTGTGTGGTGCATTAATGCTCATTGCGGTGTATGCAAAAGATACAGTCATTGTTGTCTTTTGTATTATGATCTTCATTTTGTCCGGATATGAACATTGCGTGGCCGATTTTCCGTTTCTTTTATTAAATTTATCCGTTGAGAATTTGATAAAGTTTTTGCTTATTGTTTTAGGAAACTCAGTAGGTTCGATCCTGACCTATCTATTGATTGAAAAAAGAAAGATGATATCACAGTGAAGTATTATGTGTCACTTATAGAGTTTTTATATTGTGGTGCGGATGGCTAGCGTTGACGTGATGTCCGGGAGTGGAGTATAATAAGAATAAGTTATGGGGCATTTTGCCATATACGCAAGAAAAAGAGGGGATTATGGACAATCGTATCAAATTACAGGCTGGTTGCATGCTCATTATTCTGTTCATGGCAATCATCTATTTTCGTACAAAGCGGGTAAAATCATACTCGCATATTTTATTTTCCATATCACTGGGAACTATGATTTTTAATCTGTGTTTTGATATGACTACGGTTTATACGGTCAATCATATGGATACGGTTCCGCCCATTGCCAACTGGGTATGCCATATTTTGTTTCTGGGAAGTCTGATCATGGAAGTGTTTTTATGCTATCTGTATTGTGTTGTGCTGATTCACAAGGATGGTGTAAGCGGGGACTGCATCAGCAAGAGGAAGCTTTGGATATGGGCAATTCCGGTGTGGATTGCGTGGTTTGGACTGTTGTTTTTGCCGATAAGATATGTTGAGACTACGCAGGGCAATTATTCCTGGGGACCGGCAGTTTTTACGGTTCACGGAACTGTGGCATTGTATATTGTCTGTATTGTATTGACGATGATTCGCCATTGGAAGGAAATCAACAGCAAAAAGCGCTTTGTTGTGGCTCTTGCCTTTTTGATCCAAATTGTGGTGTTGGTGTATCAGACGATTTTTCCGGCGTCGCTGGTTAGTGGATTCGGATTGACTTTGATTAATCTTGCATTTTTCCTGACTGTGGAAAGTCCGGACATGCTTCTTATGGAACAGCTTCGGGTGGAGAAGGAGAGGGCGGATGATGCCAACGCCGCAAAGTCGCAGTTCTTGTCCACCATGTCTCATGAGATCCGCACGCCGATGAATGCCATTGTGGGAATGACGGACATTCTTCTCAGAGAGGAGCTGCCCCAAAATACAAGGGAATATCTGAATAACATCAAAAACTCCGGGGATGCGCTTTTAACTATCATCAATGACATTTTGGATTTCTCCAAGATTGAGTCCGGAAAGCTGGAAATCATCGAGGAAGATTATGAACCGATGTCGATGTTTCATGATCTGTCCATGATTTTTCTGAACCGGATCGGAAGCAAGCCGGTAGAACTTCTATATGACATCGATCCCAAGATGCCGACCAAGCTGTACGGGGATGGTCAACGTTTGAGGCAGATTGTCATCAATCTTATGAACAACGCAATTAAATTTACGGACAGCGGATTCGTGAAGCTTAAGGTACGTGTGGAAGAAAGCAGCGAGGAGAGCGTTTACCTGAAGTTTGAAGTGCAGGATACCGGACAGGGAATCAAGGAGGAGGATATCGGAAAGCTGTTTGCTTCCTTTCAGCAGGTGGATACGAAGAAGAACCGAAACAAGGAGGGAACCGGACTTGGTCTTGCAATCTGCAAGCAACTGGTGGAACTGATGGACGGTGAAATCGGGGTCCGAAGCGTGTACGGAGAGGGAAGTACCTTCTATTTCCGGCTGCCCCAGAAGGTGGTCAATGCCAAGCCGGCGGCGCGTGTGAAGGATGCCGGAAGGAAAAGCAGGATTGCGCTTCGCATTGTCAATCCTGTAGTAAAGGAGCAGATTGCGGCAATGGCAGGGGCTTATCAGATTTCCTGCACGGAGTGGGGAAAGGATGCCGGAGAACAGGCTGATTTTCTGATCACGGATTCCCTACAGTCCATTTCGGAAGAGGAGAGGAAACGCCTGCATGATAGTCACGGTACGCTTTGTGTGCTGCAGAATCCGATGCTGGAGAATGTTGCAGGAAAGGCTGTTACCGTTATCAATAAACCATTGTACAGCTTGAATTTCTGTCAGATGATCAATCACGAGGAGCTGGTATATCAGAGTGCGGTGGAAGAGAGCAAGAACTTTACCGCTCCGCAGGCCTCCATTCTTGTGGTGGATGACAATGAGATGAACCGCAAGGTGGCGAAGGGACTTATGGCGCCTTATCAGATGCAGATCGATATGGCGGAGGACGGGAAACAGGCCGTTGAAATGGTGCAGAGAAAGCATTATGATATTGTCTTCATGGATCACATGATGCCGGTGATGGATGGACTGGAAGCCACCGCCGCAATCCGGGCGCTGGATGGGGAATACTATCAGAAGCTTCCGATCATCGCACTGTCGGCAAATGCCACATCGGAAGCCCAGGAGCTGTTTGTCAGCGGAAAAATGGATGGATTCATTGCAAAACCGATCCGCACCAAAGAACTGGCAAAATGCATTCTGTCCTGGCTGCCGGAAGATATGATTGTGCTTTCAGAAACGGATACTGCCGCGCCGGGTGGGAAAGCCAGCTTGAAGGATGCCGCTTCCGGTCTGCCTGGAGATGATCGGATTGCGAATATTGAGGGCCTTGACGTGGCAGAGGGCCTGAAAAACTGTGGTTCCAAAGAACTTTTTCTGGAATTGTTGGGCGATTTTTACAGGCTCATTGAACCAAAATGTGAAAAGCTGGAACTGTTTCTTAGGGAAGACCGGATCCGGGACTACACCATCGAAGTGCATGCCTTGAAAAATGCGGCACGCATGATCGGAGCCATGGAGCTGTCACAGAAGTTCTACCGGATGGAACAGCTGGGAAACGAGGAAAAGAAAGAAGAGATACTGGCGGAATTTCCGGCACTTCTGGAATTATACCGAAGCTATGAGATAACACTGGCTGATTACGGAAAGCCGGAGACAGAAGGAACAGAGCAGGTAAGTGTCACGCAGATGTGTGAGACGCTGATGCAGCTTCATGATGCGGTGGACGGATTTGATCTGGATGCGGCGGATGAAGCCATGAAGAAGCTGGAAAGCTATGCCTTTTCACCGGAGATAAAGCCTATGGTGGAACAGCTTGGAACCTACGTGCGGGATGTTGCCATGGAGGATGTCATGAGGCTGACGCGAGAATTGTGCGACAGACTGAATGCAGAGGGCGCGTAGCTAATGTTTAAGGCGGGGAGAAGAAGTTATGATTTTGTTATATGCACTGTCGTTGTTTGGGTCAGGATTGCTTTTGGTGTTGACCATCAAACAACTTGACTGTAAAGTAAGTTCCATATATGCGCTGATCTATCTGATGATAACGATATGTGATTTCGGATATCTTTATTTACTTCAGGCGCAGACGCTGGAAGGGGCATTGCTGGCCAATACAATTACGTATATTGGCGGCTGCTTTATTCCGTTTCTGATGCTGCTTGGCGTTTGCAGTATCTGTCATGTCCGACAGAAGGTCTGGATGGTGGTGACGGAACTGATCTGTTGTGTATGCTGTTTTCTTTTGGTGGCAACCTCCGGGAAAAATAAGCTGAATTATCTTACGGTTTGGTTGGATACGTCCGGAAAATATACCAGACTTATGAAAGAGTATGGTCCCTTTCACAACTTTTATACGATAGGTATGGTTTTGTTTGTCATGGCTACTTACGCTGTGATCATCTGGACATATAAAAGAAAACGAGAAGTTTCCTACATAACGGCGTTGAGTCTTGCTGTAATCTGCTCTGTGGATATACTGACCTACTTCCTGGAAATGTTGTTTAAGGCACCTGTAAAACTTATGCCGTTTGCTTATTTGGTCACAGAGTGCGGTCTGTTTTGGGTGATAAGCAGAATCAAAAAGTATGATATTTCTGCCGTACTGTCGGACTACTACAGCGAGTCGAAGGAGTATGGATTTGTTTTAATCGACGAAAATATGCACTATATGGGCAGCAATGAGGTGGCGGAAAATTGGGAACCGGCTCTCTTGGAATTGCGTGTGGACAGAGAAATCAAGGAAGGACACTCGGAATTTATAAAAAATGTCAGAACAATCATCGAAAGCGGAAAGCAGGATGAATTCTTCCTTCCGTATGAAGACAGAACGATCAAGCACAGTGTGAAATTCTTTTACAATCGAAAAGGAACAGCCAGAATCGGTTATTACGTGGAAATGGTCGATGATACGGAAAAGCAAAATCACCTGAAGATGGTAGAAAAATACATGGAACAGCTTCGGGTGGAGAAGGAGAGAGCGGATGATGCCAACGCCGCAAAGTCGCAGTTCTTGTCCACCATGTCCCATGAGATCCGCACGCCGATGAATGCCATTGTGGGAATGACGGACATTCTTCTCAGAGAGGAGCTGCCCCAAAATACAAGGGAATATCTGAATAACATCAAAAACTCCGGGGATGCGCTTTTAACTATCATCAATGACATTTTGGATTTCTCCAAGATTGAGTCCGGAAAGCTGGAAATCATCGAGGAAGATTATGAACCGATGTCGATGTTTCATGATCTGTCCATGATTTTTCTGAACCGGATCGGAAGCAAGCCGGTAGAACTTCTATATGACATCGATCCCAAGATGCCGACCAAGCTGTACGGGGATGGTCAACGTTTGAGGCAGATTGTCATCAATCTTATGAACAACGCAATTAAATTTACGGACAGCGGATTCGTGAAGCTTAAGGTACGTGTGGAAGAAAGCAGCGAGGAGAGCGTTTACCTGAAGTTTGAAGTGCAGGATACCGGACAGGGAATCAAGGAGGAGGATATCGGAAAGCTGTTTGCTTCCTTTCAGCAGGTGGATACGAAGAAGAACCGAAACAAGGAGGGAACCGGACTTGGTCTTGCAATCTGCAAGCAACTGGTGGAACTGATGGACGGTGAAATCGGGGTCCGAAGCGTGTACGGAGAGGGAAGTACCTTCTATTTCCGGCTGCCCCAGAAGGTGGTCAATGCCAAGCCGGCGGCGCGTGTGAAGGATGCCGGAAGGAAAAGCAGGATTGCGCTTCGCATTGTCAATCCTGTAGTAAAGGAGCAGATTGCGGCAATGGCAGGGGCTTATCAGATTTCCTGCACGGAGTGGGGAAAGGATGCCGGAGAACAGGCTGATTTTCTGATCACGGATTCCCTACAGTCCATTTCGGAAGAGGAGAGGAAACGCCTGCATGATAGTCACGGTACGCTTTGTGTGCTGCAGAATCCGATGCTGGAGAATGTTGCAGGAAAGGCTGTTACCGTTATCAATAAACCATTGTACAGCTTGAATTTCTGTCAGATGATCAATCACGAGGAGCTGGTATATCAGAGTGCGGTGGAAGAGAGCAAGAACTTTACCGCTCCGCAGGCCTCCATTCTTGTGGTGGATGACAATGAGATGAACCGCAAGGTGGCGAAGGGACTTATGGCGCCTTATCAGATGCAGATCGATATGGCGGAGGACGGGAAACAGGCCGTTGAAATGGTGCAGAGAAAGCATTATGATATTGTCTTCATGGATCACATGATGCCGGTGATGGATGGACTGGAAGCCACCGCCGCAATCCGGGCGCTGGATGGGGAATACTATCAGAAGCTTCCGATCATCGCACTGTCGGCAAATGCCACATCGGAAGCCCAGGAGCTGTTTGTCAGCGGAAAAATGGATGGATTCATTGCAAAACCGATCCGCACCAAAGAACTGGCAAAATGCATTCTGTCCTGGCTGCCGGAAGATATGATTGTGCTTTCAGAAACGGATACTGCCGCGCCGGGTGGGAAAGCCAGCTTGAAGGATGCCGCTTCCGGTCTGCCTGGAGATGATCGGATTGCGAATATTGAGGGCCTTGACGTGGCAGAGGGCCTGAAAAACTGTGGTTCCAAAGAACTTTTTCTGGAATTGTTGGGCGATTTTTACAGGCTCATTGAACCAAAATGTGAAAAGCTGGAACTGTTTCTTAGGGAAGACCGGATCCGGGACTACACCATCGAAGTGCATGCCTTGAAAAATGCGGCACGCATGATCGGAGCCATGGAGCTGTCACAGAAGTTCTACCGGATGGAACAGCTGGGAAACGAGGAAAAGAAAGAAGAGATACTGGCGGAATTTCCGGCACTTCTGGAATTATACCGAAGCTATGAGATAACACTGGCTGATTACGGAAAGCCGGAGACAGAAGGAACAGAGCAGGTAAGTGTCACGCAGATGTGTGAGACGCTGATGCAGCTTCATGATGCGGTGGACGGATTTGATCTGGATGCGGCAGATGAAGCCATGAAGAAGCTGGAAGGCTATGCCTTTTCACCGGAGATAAAACCCATGGTGGAACAGCTTGGAACCTACGTGCGGGATGTTGCTATGGAGGACGTCATGAGACTGACGCAGGAATTATGTGACAGATTACATACCAAGGAAGAATAGGGGATTAGAAAGGAGTTCATGTATGAATATTTTAGTAGTATCAGAGAAAAACAGTTTTGTGGGAAGATCGATGGCAGATCAGTTGAAGGAATATGGCTACAACGTTGTGATGTCAGAACTGGATGTGCAGATGATTTCAGAACTCAAGGAAAATTTTGAGGCGCTTCTTCTGTACATGGAGAACGAGGTAAAAGATAAGACACAGGAGCTTGTATATTTGCGGGACAAGGCACTGGAAGAGAATCTTCCTATCTTCTATATCGGGGAGGAACTGGCAGAATTGCAGAGTATTATTCCGGCCAACGTGTTAAAAGATACCTTTACACGTCCGATCGATGTCAAAGAGTCTGCCCGTAAAATGGATGAGTTTATCCGCAATCACGGTAAGCACACCAAGAAGAAAATTCTTGTGGTGGACGACTCCGGTGCAATGCTTCGGAGTGTGAAGGAGTGGCTGGAGAACGATTATCAGGTAATTCTGGCGAATTCCGGTGCTATGGCAATTAAATATCTGGCAACCAACCGACCGGATCTTGTGCTATTGGATTATGAGATGCCGATTGTTGACGGAAGTCAGGTGCTGGAGATGATTCGTGCTGATATGGAATTCTGTGATATTCCGGTTATCTTTTTGACCAGCAAAAATGACAAGGCAAGCATTATGAAGGCAATGGCGGCAAAACCTGAGGGCTATATTC
This sequence comes from uncultured Lachnospiraceae bacterium, assembly GCA_945868435.1. Taxonomy (GTDB): domain Bacteria; phylum Bacillota; class Clostridia; order Lachnospirales; family Lachnospiraceae; genus Roseburia. The sequence goes on along the minus strand of CAMBLG010000008.1, from coordinate 78,026 downwards.
TGAAAAGCAGGGAGCCGGCACAGATCAAGAGCGATATTGATGCGTTTTTTGCAAAACAGAAGCTATAATTTTGTGCAGATCGGGGATGATAAAGAAGGAATGGAATCAGACAGGAGGCAATCGATGTGTATGATGCAATCATAATCGGCTCCGGGCCGGCAGGTCTGTCGACGGCTTTAAATCTTCAGATACATGAGAAAAGCTTTGTGTGGTTTGGAAGCCGGGATATGAGTGATAAGATCAAAAAGGCACAAATGATCGATAATTATCCGGGGCTTCCGGGAATCGGCGGACAGGAGCTGCTTTCCCGCTTTGATGAACATCGGGCACGGATGGGAATTACAATTACGGAAAAGACGGTTACAAATATTATGCCTGTGTCCGGGCATTACATGGTGTTGGCGGACAATGAGATGTATGAGGCAAAGACGCTGGCATTGTGCATGGGCGTTGTGAACGCGAAGCCGTTGGCAGGAGAAGAGGAATTTCTGGGACGGGGAGTCAGCTATTGTGCCACCTGTGACGGGAATTTTTACCGGGGAAAAAAGATCGCGGTGTACTGCAACGCGGCAAAATATGAGCATGAGGTGGAATTTCTTGCGGATCTGGCAGAGGAAGTATTTTTTTTCCCGGCTTATCCTAAGGCGGGAGTGCAGCGTGAAAATGTGAGAGTAAGTACCGACTATCCGGTGAAAATTGAAGGAAGTCTGAAGGTCACAACACTTACGCTCCGCAGCGGAGAGGTGCTTGCCATCGATGGATTTTTCATCTTGCGGAATGCAATTGCACCGACAACGCTTTTAAAAAAGCTTGCGGTGGAAGACGGACACATAGTGGTGAACCGGCGAATGGAGACCAATCTTCCCGGATGCTATGCGGCCGGAGATTGTACAGGGCGTCCTTATCAGTACGCGAAGGCTGTGGGGGAGGGCAATGTGGCTGCACACAGTATCATAGAATATCTGGATAAAAAATAAAAAGCACAGGGAGGGCTTAGAAAGTAAGCCGCTCCCTGTTTTTTAATAATCTTGCTCCATTTACGATTAAGAGAACGCCGGATACGATTCCGGTTACCAGGATACAGATTCCGATGGCGAGTGAACCGCCGCCTGTAGAGCCCATGGTCTTGTATACCTTTTCTTCCATGTTTACCTCCCATATTCGCGCTGCTGGTGTTGGGCGTTGCATCCGATTGCAATCATACGATAAGCATTTGCCCACTACGATAATTATACCATTTTTTATTCGTCTGGGAACCCCTATATTTGCAATTCTGTAAAATGCGCGGGAAATAATCCGTTGGAACGAAGCCGGTCTCGCAACATATTATGAAATAGAGTATCTATTCAGAACCCCTTAGAATTAGATAATCAGAATCGTCATGCTTGCATGTAAGAAGCTGATTATCTAATTCGTAAGGTGGCTCGAATAGAGTCACCGCCCCGTATATGAGCAAAATTAGCTGCGTAGCAGCGAGAAAGCACGATTTGTCGTGCGGTTTTGCGAATGTATGGGGAAGGGTTCTGAATAGATACGAAATAGAAATGTATCAAATGGAGTGGACGTATGGCTGATCTGATTGAACAGTATAACTCAGTTGTTCCGGTAGACCAAAACTACACATACGAGCTTTTGGCAACGGTCATTGACAATCTTGTGGCAAAGTATCCGTATATCGAGATGGGGACGATCGGGCGAAGCGTAATGGGCAAGGACATCTATTATCTCAAATTGGGAAAGGGAACGAGAGAGGTGTGCTATAATGCCTCGTTTCATGCCAATGAGAATATTACAACGCCGGTGCTGCTGCGGTTTGCGGAGCAGTTGATGGAACAGTATGTGGCTGGGGATACCGTGCTGGGTGTGTATCCGAGACTTCTCTTTGAACAGTTTTCTCTGTATCTGATTCCCATGGTGAATCCCGATGGTGTGGATCTGGTGAACGGGGCACTGACAGAGGGAGAATATTACAGCAGGGCCAAAAGCATCGGGCAACAGTATCCACAGATTTCCTTTCCCACAGGCTGGAAGGCTAATATCGAGGGTGTGGATCTGAATCTGCAGTTCCCGGCAGGATGGGAAAATGCAAAACAAATTAAGTTTGCGCAGGGGTATACAAAGCCGGCACCCCGGGATTATGTGGGAGTTGCACCTCTCATTGCGCCGGAGAGCCGGGCGATGTATGATTTCACAATCGATCATAACTTTGAATTGATTCTGGCGTATCATACGCAGGGCGAGGTTATTTATTGGAAGTATTTGAATTATGAGCCGGAGAATTCAAAACGGATCGCAGAGTACTTTGGGCGTGTGAGCGGATATACGGTGGAACAGACTCCGATTGCTTCCGGCTATGCGGGATACAAAGACTGGTTTATAGAGAGCTACGACCGGCCGGGATATACAATCGAGGCCGGTCTCGGCATCAATCCGCTTCCTATGAGCCAGTTTGAGAAAATCTACCGGGATAATATTGGGATTCTGCTGGGCGGTATGACGGAACTTCCCTAAAACAGCACATTTTTTGAGAGAGTTTTTGAGAGCGTTACCTTGTCATGCGCCGTGTTTTATACTATAATAGTGGTATCGTCCGGAAAGTATGTGTATGACCCGGCGGACAACGAATAGGAGGATATGGCGACATGGCTGATTTTATATTAAGCTGCTGTTCCACTGCGGACTTAAGCAGGGAGCATTTTGAAAAACGCGGCATTTCTTTTATCTGTTTTCATTTTGAGTTGGATGGAACTCCGTATATGGATGATTTGGGAAAGTCCATTCCTTTCGACGAATTCTATCAGCGCATGACAGACGGCGCAGATACCAAAACATCACAGATTAATGTAGAAGAATATTGTGAATATTTTGAGCACTTTTTACAGGAAGGGAAGGATATCCTTCATCTGACACTTTCCTCCGGCATATCCGGTTCTGTCAATTCTGCACGTATTGCGCAGGGAATGCTTCGGGAAAAGTATCCGGAGCGCAACATTTTTATTGTAGATTCACTGGCGGCTTCTTCCGGTTACGGACTGCTGATGGATAAGCTAGCGGACCTGCGGGATGAAGGCAAAAGCATTGATGAGGTGAGGAAATGGGCTGAGGAAAATAAGAAGAAGCTACAGCATTGGTTCTTCTCCACGGACCTGACCTTCTATGTGAAGGGAGGACGTGTCTCCAAGACAGCCGGTTTTATCGGCAATGTTATGAATATCTGTCCACTCTTAAATGTGAATTTTGAGGGAAAGCTGATTCCGCGTCAGAAAGTACGTACTAAGAAGAAGGTTATTGCGGAAATTGTTGACAGGATGGAACAGAATGCGGAAAACGGATTGGATTATGACGGCAAATGCTATATCTCCAATTCTGCCTGTGAGGAAGATGCAAAGGCAGTAGCAGAGCTGGTGGAAGCCCGTTTCCCGAAGCTGAACGGAAAGGTGGAGATCAATTCCATTGGTACAACCATCGGCAGTCATACAGGGCCGGGAACAGTTGCTCTGTTCTTTTGGGGAAAAGAACGTGTGGACTAGTTGATTTTCTGGTACAAATTTACTATAATTAATAGTTAGGATGCGGGGGCACGGGCAATGAATCAGCAGATCCTTAAATTTTTTGAGACAAACACAGTGGAGATGAGTGTATCATTCGATGCGCAGGGTGTGATCACACATACGAATCCTGCGGCGAATGTTACATTGGATTATCCCATGGGACTTGCGGGAGTCCATATCAGTGAGGTGTTTGCCGGAACCTTTGAAAAGACACCGGAGGGCTTTCGGACAGAACTGTCCTTTGGAGATTCAGAGAAACCCGTGATGGTATATCGCAGAAACCGCACCTGTTTTCCGGCCAGATTCCGTTACATTCATGCGGGAATCCCGGAATATGAGTATGTTTGTCTCCTGATTGATGTGACCAATGAGGTGTTTTTGGAGCGCCGCATCACGCAGGTGAAGCAGGAGGCGGATGAGGCGGCGAAGGTCAAGTCGGAATTTGTGGCTAACGTGACCCATGAACTTCGGACTCCGGTTAACGGGATTCTGGGTAATGTCCGGATCCTGCAGGAGAAAATTACGGATTCGGAACTGGCGGGAACGCTGCGGTTGATTGAACGCGGTTGTAATGATATGAACAATATCATTAACAATATATTGGATTTTTCCAAGCTGGAGGCAGGAAAATTTACATTGGAGATCAGGGAGTTTGATTTCCGGTCCATGATTGATTATGTGAAGGCAAACCACATGCCTAAGATTACAGAGAAGGGGCTCCAGTTCTTTGTGACCGTATCTCCGGAGATTCCGGAACGATTGATTGGCGATGAACTTCGAATCGTGCAGGTGCTCAACAATATTTTGTCGAATGCGTGCAAGTTTACGTCCGTGGGTAAAGTATCCCTGGAGGTACTTATGACATCACGCAAAGCCAATCGTTTGGAATTATTCTTCATTGTGACGGATACGGGAATCGGTATCGATAAAGCCGATCAGGACAAGCTGTTCAAGAGCTTCTCTCAGGTGGATGCCTCGGTGTCGAGAAAGTACGGCGGCACAGGCTTGGGGCTGAACATCAGCAAGCAGCTGGTTACGCTGATGGGTGGCAGCATCAATGTGGAGAGTGAGAAGAATAAGGGGACGAATTTCACATTTTCCGTGTGGGTAGATATCCCGGAGGATGAAGTGGATTCCGTTCCGATGGAGTTAGACGACAAGACCCAGAGCTTCTTCGAGACAGCGGAGAAAGAGGAAAATACACTTTACGTATTTGGCACAGAAGATAACAGCAATGAGTTAGAGGACAAGATGTCGAAGCTTGTTCTGGCCGTTGAGATGGATAACTGGGAAAAGGCCGAGATGTTCATGGAGGTAATCCGGCAACTGACGGAAAATGCGCCCCGTGAGATCAAGACCGCGACGCTTCGGTTGAAGATGGCGGTACAGAAGGCTGATTACGATAAGACAATGGAAACACACAGTAACCTGGAGGCTCTGCTTCCCAAAAGATAAAAGTGTAGTAAAAGATGGAGATGGAAACGCATGGACAGAAGGGATACGCCATGGATTCTCATCGTTGACGATGTTGAGACCAATCGATTTGTTTTGCGCAATATAATAACCGATATGGGACTGCAGCCGATTCTTGCGGAGAATGGTGTGCAGGCGCTTCGCATTGTCGAGAGACATCGCCCTCAGCTGATCCTTTTGGATGTTTCCATGCCGGAGATGGATGGATACGAATTTTGCAGGCTCATGAAGGAAGATCCTGTGACAAGAGATATCCCGATTATTTTTATTTCTGCGTATGATGAGCCGGATGATATTATTACCGGTTTTAGTCTTGGCGGTGAGGACTATATCACAAAGCCGTTTATTCAGGAAGTTGTGCAGGCTCGTGTCAGCACACATTTAAAGCTGCATCAGGCAGCGCAGGAACTGGCCGAAACCAACAGGCGGCTGCAGGCGTCTGTCAATGAGCAGCTGATACAGATGGAAAAAGAGAAAAAGAAGGTTCTCTATGCCATGGTCAGTGTGGCCAGAAAGAGTGCCGGTTATGACGAGGACCATATGGAGCGGCTGCAGTACAACAGTAAGGTGTTTTCCCGCGCAATGCAGCTCTCGCCAAAGTATGAGGATCTGGTTTCCGACAGCTTTGTGGAGACCATATCAATTGCCGCACCACTGCAGGATTTGGGCAATGTGGCTATTCCAAGTGAGATCCTGACCAAGACAGAAAGGCTGACTAAGGATGAGGTGGAACTGATTCATACGCATACGACTGTGGGGGCGGATATCTTAAAGGATGTGCTTGCGGATGATTACAATGATTTTATTCAGATGTCCATGGAGATTGCACATTATCATCATGAAAACTGGGATGGCAGCGGTTATCCCTGCGGTCTGAAGGGGGATGCGATTCCTCTGGCGGCGCAGGTGGTGGCGCTTATGGGTGCTTTTTGTGCACTTACGGAATCGCGCGGATACAGAAGTTCGTATTCCAGAGAGGATACCCTTGAAATCCTGGATCTGGAATCCGGTGTGAAGTTTAATCCCGAATTGGTTGATATATGTAAGAAGATTTCCCGTCAGCTTCACTGAGACGGAGCGGAAGTATGGTTACAAAAGAGGTGAAATATGTCTGATTATACGACGGTGATGACAGACGCAGAATTTAATCGGATCTACCGCTTCTTAAAAACGCGGTATGGAATTGACATGAGCCGGAAAAAGGAGATTATGAATGGAAGAATGGATAATTTCCTTAGGTCCAGCGAGTGGAACAGCTATACAGAGTTTATGGATGCCATGGATCAGGATGTAAGCGGATCTTTAGAAAAAAAGCTTGTGAATATGCTGACCACCAATCATACATTTTTTATGAGGGAATCCGAGCATTTTGATTATCTAAAGCAGGAAGTTCTTCCCTGGATTCGCCAGAGAGAGCAGCGCAGCAAAGATGTTCGTATCTGGTGTGGGGCATCCTCTACAGGGGAGGAACCCTATGCAATTGCAATGGTGCTTGCGGAGTTCTTCGGGCTGGAATTTGACGACTGGGATACGCAGGTGCTCGCAACGGATATTTCCACCAATGTGCTGCAGCAGGCCATGCGGGGTGTGTACAGCAGCGAGCAGGTAAATGCGCTGCCGGAAGCCTGGAAAAGGCGGTTTTTCCGCGCGTTGCCGGATGGAGAGCAATATCGGGCTACTGATGAATTAAAAAAAGAAGTGTTGTTTCGTAAATTTAATCTTATGGATGAATTTCCATTCCGCAAACAGATGCATGTCATCTTTCTTCGGAATGTTATGATATATTTTGATGATAAGACCAAAACAGAACTGATTCGAAAGGTGTATGATACCTTAGTGCCGGGCGGTTATCTGTTTATAGGAAGGACGGAGACGCTTGATCGCGGAACAACGCCTTTTACCATGATCAAACCGTCCATATTTAGAAAACAGGAAGGAATTAATTGATATGCGCCAGATAAGAGTATTGGTGGTTGACGACTCGCTGGTCTTTCGGGAACTGTTGGTTGCATGCTTGAAGAGTGATCCGGCCATAGAAGTTGTAGCTGCAGTAGGGGATGCTTTTCAGGCCAGAGATGCTATATTGGAGCACAGACCGGATGTCATGACTCTGGATGTCGAGCTGCCACGCATGGATGGAATTGAATTTTTGAGAAAGCTGATGCCGCAATATCCGCTTCCGGTTGTTATGATAAGCTCTTTGAGCGACAAGGTGTTTGATGCACTGCAGGCCGGCGCGGTGGATTTCGTTGCCAAGCCGAGAAACTCAGACAGAGCCCAGCTGGAATCGTTTTTAAAAACAGAGCTTCCGCTCAAGATTAAGATTGCGTCCACGGCGAGAATCAGCGGAATTAAGAAAAAGACTCTTGATCTTGCGGAACACGCATCCGTGGGTCTGCGTGGTACAGATAAGGACAGAAATCTTATGGTTGCAATCGGTGCTTCCACCGGAGGAACGGAGGCGATTGCTTCTGTCATTAAGGAATTCGGTACAGATATCCCGGGGGTTGTGATCGTTCAGCATATGCCGGCGGGATTTACCCAGATGTATGCAAAAAGACTGGATGACCAGTGTCGGGTGAGAGTGAAAGAGGCTGAGACCGGAGATGTGGTTATGCCCGGGCAGGTTCTCATTGCTCCCGGGGGAGACCGGCATATGAGAGTCGTGAAAGTTGGAAATCAATATCAGGTAGAGTGCAAGGCGGGCCCGAAGGTGAACGGTCATTGTCCATCCGTGGATGTGTTGTTTGATTCCGTTGCAAAAGTGGTCGGAAATCGTGCACTTGGCATTATTTTGACCGGAATGGGGGGAGACGGTGCAAAAGGGCTTTTAGCCATGAAGGAAGCCGGCGCGAAAACCATTGGTCAGGATGAGTCCACCTGTGTAGTATATGGAATGCCGAAGGTTGCTTACGATCTCGGAGCAGTGCAGTACCAGGAGAAGCTCGGCGATATTCCAAAGAGAACATACAGCTTGTTGAACAAAATGTAGGAGGTATACGATGAAGATTTTATTGGCAGAAGATGATTTTGTCACAAGAAAGTTTATGGCGAATTTCCTGTCGAAGTATGGGGATTGTGATGTTACGGTAGATGGAATGGAAGCCGTCGATGCATATATGATGGCATTGGAGGATGATGATCCGTATGATCTGGTGTGCCTGGATATCATGATGCCGGTGATGGACGGTTACCAGGCATTGGTTGGAATCCGCAATTTGGAGAAGGCGCATAATGTGCCGGAAGAGAAGCAGGCGAAGGTTATTATGGCCACTGCATTGAATGATGAGAAGAATGTGAAAATGGCATTTGAGCTGGGATGCACGGTGTATTCCGGTAAGCCCATTGATCAGGCGAAGTTTGAGCAGGCATTGCAAAAACTGGGAATGATCTAGAAGTGTGATACAAAAAGAGAAAGGAGAACGATATGGCGGAGGACTTTAACACGGACGACATGCTGGGAATGTATCTTTTTGAGAATTCCCAGCTTCTGGAAAACCTGCAGGAAATCGTTCTTGATCAAAAGGATGAAGAGTACTTTGACGAGGACAGCATTAACGAGATCTTTCGTGCGATGCATACAATCAAGGGTTCATCCGCAATTATGATGTTCGACGACATTACAAAGGTTGCTCATAAACTGGAGGATGTATTTTATTATCTGAGAGAATCCCATCCCCAGAACGTTCCGCATGTGGAACTTGTGACCCATGTACTGGATGTGGCTGATTTTATCAGCGGAGAGTTGGACAAGATTCAGGATGGTGAGGAGGCAGACGGCGATTCCTCTCAGCTGATCGAAAAATTGGACAAGTTCCTTGCCAAGATCAAAGGCGAGAACGGTGTTGATACAACAGAGGAGAAACCGAAAGCGGAGGTGAAGAAAGAAGCTCCTGCGGCTCAGCAGTTCTATATTGCGCCTATGGCATCCGCTTCCAGTCATTTTTATCGGATCTATCTGGAGTATTATCCCGAGATAGAACTTGCCAATGTGCATGCTTACAAGATTGTATATGCACTGAAGGAGATTGCGGAAGACCTGATGTATTCTCCGGAGGACATCATCACGGATGAGAGCAGCGCACAGAGGATTATCGATGACGGTTTTAAAATCCTTTTACAGTCCCAGAGTACCGAGGAGGAACTTCGGACCATCATAAAGCCGGGGTATGATATCAAAAAGGTAGATATCTATGAATGCACGGCGGCCGAGTTTCAGCAGGGCTTTGATGGAATTGGTTCTGAAATTCGCATTGATCTGAATTCCAGTGTGGAGGAGATTGAGGCAAAGGCAGAGGCTAAGATCCAAAAGGAACAGGAGACCAAGGCACCTGCGCCTGGTGACTTTGTCATCCAGTCTAAAGCACCGGGACAGTCCAAAAAGCTGGCAAAGGACAAACCAAGGAAGGCGGAAAAAGCAACCTTTATCAGTGTAGACATCAGCAAGATGGATATGCTGATGGATCTGATCGGAGAGCTTGTTATTTCGGAATCGGTGGTATTGCAAAATCCGGATTTGAAGGTGCCGGGGCTTAAACTGGACAATTTTAATAAGGCCGCTGCACAGATGTCCAAGATTTCGACGGATTTGCAAAATGTGATTATGTCCATGCGAATGGTTCCGCTGACAAACACGTTCCAGAAAATGAACCGTATCGTCTTTGATGTTTCCAGAAAGCTTGGCAAAGATATTGAATTTGAAATGATCGGTGAGACTACCGAGGTAGATAAAAATATTATTGAGCATATTTCTGACCCGCTGATGCATCTGGTAAGAAATTCCGTGGATCATGGAATTGAGACAAAGGAAGAACGTCTGGCGGCCGGAAAGTCGGAAAAGGGTAAGGTAACGTTGTCGGCCAAGACCGAGTCCGGCAAGGTCTGGATCGGGGTACAGGATGACGGTGCAGGGCTGGATCGTGTCAAGATTTTGGCGAAAGCAAGAAAGAATGGACTTCTTGATCCGACAAAGCCGGATAGCGTATACTCCGATAAGGAAGTATATCAGTTCATTACTCTTCCCGGATTCTCGACCAATGAGACCGTCACGGAGTATTCCGGCCGAGGTGTGGGAATGGATGTGGTTGTGTCCAATCTGCAGCAGATTGGCGGTACACTGGAAATCGAGAGTACGCCCGGTGAAGGTAGTATCATGTATCTGAAAATTCCGCTGACGCTTGCAATCATTGACGGTATTGTCATGAAGGTCGGCAATCAGAATTTTGTTATTGAGACCGGAGTTGTCAAAGAGTTTGTCAGTGTGACGGAGGATATGATGATCCATGACCCGTCAGGAGTTGAGAGTGTTATGATCAGAGGCGAATGTTATCCGGTAAGAAGGCTGGGTGACTGGTATCATCTGTCGGGATATAAAACCAATGTGGAAGAGGGAATGATGGTCATTCTAGAGGTAGAGGGCCGTCAGATCTGCCTGTTTGTGGACAATCTGATCGGAAAGCAGGAGATTGTAGTAAAGCCGATTCCGTCCTATGTGAAAAAGGTGAGAGGACTTTCCGGTTGTACGCAGCTGGGAGACGGAAGTATCGCATTGATTCTTGATCCGGGAGGAGTGAGCGAGTAGAACGCCGGAAGATACCATGCAGAAGAAAGGAAGCAGAAAATATGGTGGAGCACGATACGCAAAAAGATAAGTATGTGACCTTCAAATCGGGAAACGAATACTTCGGATTGAAAATTGAGTATGTCAACGAGATCATTGTTTTTCAGGAGATTACGGAGATCCCGGAGAGTGAGGATTACATTAAGGGGTTGATTAATCTGAGAGGCAAGATCATTCCCGTCATTGATGTGCGGATACGATTTAAACAGGAGCCCTTCGAGTACAATGACAGAACCTGTATCATAGTGATTAATTTCCGTGATACGGTGGTGGGGCTGATTGTGGAAAAAATCGCAGAGGTGGTTGAGATACAGGAGGAAAACATTCTTCCGTCTCCAACGATTGGGAAAGCCGACAAGTCTCAGAATAAGTATGTATATGCAATCGGCAAGGTGGGGGATGCAGTGAAGCTGCTATTAGACCCGGACCGGTTGTTGAATGATGAAGACCTGGCGGTAATCAACCAGGTGGAAACAGAAGAGGAAAACGGAGAAGGAGAAGAATAGACATGAAGAAAAAGAAAATAACAAAATTGTACACAAAATTGCTTACCGCATTAGTTGCGATTGATATCTGCATGATCGCTACATTGATATTCAGCCGTAATTCCATGCATGACATCCTTAGTATGGAGAATCCGGAGCATTATTTACGCAGTTATGACATCTATACAGTAGTTATGTTTGTGATACTGATGTCAATTATGACATTTCTTTCTATCACGATTCCAAAGGCACTGAGAAAAGGATCCGAGAAAGTGACGGAGGCAACCAAGAAGATTGCGGCCGGTGAAGTGGATGTGACGTTGGAAAAATATAGGAACGACGAGTTTGGTACAATCATTGATGAGTTTCAGACGGTTATTGATAATACCAGATATCTGGCTGAGATTGCAGATAAGGTTGCAGACGGTAACCTGACGGTGAATGTTCTGCCGAGAAGTAATGTCGATGTACTTGGCAATGCACTTAAGACTTTGGTAGAACGCAACCATCACGCACTTACCAACATCAATGATGCCGCTTATCAGGTCATGACAAGTGCCTCACAGGTGGCCAGTGCCAGCGAGTCCCTGGCGCAGGGTTCCACAGAGCAGGCCAGCGCAATTGAGCAGATTACTGCTTCCATCAGCGAGATTGCGCAGAAGACAAAACAGAATGCAGGTCAGGCAACAGAAGCGTCAACGCTTATGACAAAAGCATTGAAGGATGTGAAACAGGGCAATGTACAGATGCAGGATCTGATGGCCGCTATGGAGGAAATCAACAATGCCTCTGAGAGTATCTCCAAGATCATCAAGGTCATCGACGATATTGCATTTCAGACGAATATTCTGGCACTGAATGCAGCTGTTGAGGCCGCAAGAGCAGGAGAGGCCGGCAAGGGATTTGCCGTTGTGGCTGAGGAAGTTCGTAATCTTGCAGCCAAGAGTGCGGCAGCGGCTGCGGAGACAGCAGAACTGATCGAAGACTCCATCCATAAGGTTGCGGCCGGTTCCAAGATTGCGGACGATACGGCTCAGGCGTTAGACGCTATCACGGGGGATGTCAGCCAGAGTGAGGGTATGATTCGTGAGATCGCGGATTCCTCCAATTATCAGGCGACAGCAGTGGCACAGATCAATCAGGCCATCGGTCAGGTATCGCAGGTGGTACAGACCAACTCCGCTACCAGTGAGCAGTGTGCAGCAGCTTCTGAAGAGCTGTCAAATCAGGCAGTCCGTATGCGGGAATTGTTGTCTGTATATCGTCTTGGAAATGGTACAGACAGTTATGAAAGAATTCCACAGACCGGAAATGTTCACAAGGCTCCGGTCGAAGAGGCTGACAGGACGGCTGAACCGATTATTTCGCTGGGCGAGGATTTTGGTAAATATTAATGGTCAGACAGACTACCGGCGTCGAGATGCGACGCCGGTTTTTTTGGGAGATAGCGCATGAATTATGTTGAATATGACACAAAAAGACAGCGAAATATAGAACTGATTGTGCTGATTATCTGCACGTTATATGCAATCAGCTTTATGGCACTTATTATGGCACATCACTGGGCAACGTGGGATCTGATCACGGTTGTTGTCTTTTTTGTGTTGACATGGATGTTTTACCTGCTTCGCTACAAAGACTACCGGTTTCGTGCTTATCTGACCTATGGGATGTTTCAGTTATCCATGCTGCTTTATCTGCTCCATGTGGAACGGATTGAGGAAAGCTTTTCAAGTATGGTAGCCGCAACCTTGATTATTGTGCTATATGGTTTGCCTAAGCTGATTAACATTACATTGATCGCATACACCTTTGAGCTTATGTATCATCTTTTCATCTCAAAAAGTCTTTACTTTACGGGAACGCTTAAGGATGTGAGACTTGCGATTCAGATTGCAACTTTATATATCGTACAGTTTGTTGTGTACTCTGTGATTCAAAGGCAGGGAGAAGTATGCCAGGAGAAGGATACACGAATCGAGGAACTGAAGGATGCGGAGCGGAGCAGGGACGATTTTCTCGCGAATGTCAGCCATGAGATTCGAACTCCGATCAATACCATCTGTGGTATGAGTGACACCATTCTCAGGGAACATATTCCGGAGCAGATGCGGGAAGAGGTGTTCAGCATTCAAAATGCGGGGCAGAATCTGCTGTCTGTGGTAAGTGATATTTTAGACTTTTCCGAATTACAGGCAGACCATGTAGAGTTGGAGGAGGAGGAATACTGCATTGCATCACTGGCCAATGATGTGATTCATATGAGTGCCGCAAAGAAGGCAGATAAGCCGATTGAACTGGTGCTTGAGATGGACCCTACACTTCCGTCTGTCATGGTGGGAGATGAACAGAAAATCCGCCGTGTAATCATGAACCTGGTCAGTAATGCCATCAAATTTACAGAGGAGGGCGCTGTCAGTATCTGCATATCCTATCGGAAAGAGGACTATGGTGTCAATCTTACGGTTACGGTGAAAGATTCCGGTATTGGAATGAGAAAAGAGCATATCGAGAAGATTTTTACGGTTTTCAGTCAGGTTGACAGCAAAAGAAATCGTCAGGAGGGTGGAATCGGTCTGGGACTTGCAATTTCCAAGGCAATCATCAACAAAATGGGTGGTTTTATGTCTGTACAGAGCGAGTTTGGAAAAGGCAGCCGGCTTCAGTTTACGATTCCGCAGAAAGTGGTGGACTGGGAGCCGACTCTGCCGATACGGAATCCGAAGGAGCTTCATGTGGCCGTATATATTGACATGGAACAATTTGAACGTATGGAAATACGTGACGCGTATGCAAATTTTATTCGGCATATTGTGGCACAGGCAGGCGTATCCTGTAGTGTATGCCGAAATCTTCTGGAACTCAAACGTAAAATTGAACGGGCGTATTTCACCCATGTGTTTATCAGCGTGAAAGAGTATTTGGAAGAACCAGGCTATTTTGATCAATTGGCAAAACAGATCTCCATTGTTGTGGTTCTTGACCGGTTTGAAGAAGAGAAGGTGGTAAATCCCGGATTTTTAAGAATTTATAAGCCGCTTTCTACGATCTCTGTTATACGAACGTTAAACGGAGAGACTACGGTGGAGGGGATTAATCAGAACACCAGTCACAGAGAACGGTTCGAAGCACCGGAGGCCAGAATTCTTGCCGTAGATGATAACCGGATGAACCTGAAGGTGCTGGAAAATCTGTTGAAACCATATAAAATACAGCTTATAATGGCAGAAAGCGGTGCAAAGGCTTTGGAGTGTCTGGAGAAAAGGGATTTCGATCTGGTGTTTATGGACCATATGATGCCGGAAATGGATGGGATTGAGGCATTGAGGAGAATTCGCAGTATGCCGGGAAAATATTACAAAATGCTGCCGGTTGTGGCATTGACTGCCAATGCTGTGTCCGGTATGCGGGAAATGTTTTTGTCGGAAGGCTTTTCCGGTTTTCTGGCAAAGCCCATCGAACTGTCTGCACTGGAGCGTATTCTCAGGCGATTTATCCCGGAGAAAAAACTGGTTCAGAAAGAAGAGAATAACGAGAATCCATTGTCTGTCCGGGCGGAGTCCTGTGAAGTGGGACAAAGAGGAGAAACGAGGGACGAACAGTGGCTGCTGGAGGAACTTGAGAAGCATGAGCTGGATCCGCAGAAAGGCATTTTGTATTGCGGAAGCCTGGAAGGGTATATGGAAGTTCTGCAGATGCATCGGGATGATGGTTGGGACAACCGGGATAAGCTGGAGGAGCTGTATGAAAAGAAGGACTGGAATGAGTATGCGATTTATGTGCATGCGTTGAAGAGTTCGATGATGAGCATCGGTGCGATTCAGCTGTCTGACATGGCAAAGAAGCTTGAGTCTGCCGCTAAGGCGATGGATGTGCATTTTATCATGTCCTTCCATGCGCCGATGATGCAGGAATATAAGCGGATTCTGGAGGTCTTAGAGTCGTTGCTGACACGGGATAGTGATACAGAAGACGAATGCAAGATGAACGAATCCAGGGAGACTAAGGTGAGAAAAGAACTTTCCGAGGAGGCGTTCGACCGGTTGGCAGAGACACTGGAGGAGGCGGTCTACGCGCTCGATCATGAGACTATGCAGTGTGTGGTGGATGAACTGGAAGACAGTATCTATTGTGGTGTGTGTCTGGATGCAGAGCTGGAGTCGATCCGCAAGAAACTGGAGATGGAGGACTATATGTCTGCATTGTCTGCGGTGTTGAAAATGAAGGAACGCTTGTCGCAGAAATAGTGTTACCGGTGTATACGAGAGGGTGAGAAGTACATGATAAGAAAGATAAGGAGATATTTTCAGGATTCAAAGCTGGACCTGAGGGAGAAAATTTTTCGTCTGGTTATTGTGGCCGGAACATTTCTTCTTGTGTGTGCGATAATTGAGAGCATTTTTATGGAAATGGAGATGTCAAATCTGATTGCACAGGGATTACTACTGCTGGTGATGCTGGTCAGTAACTATCTGACCTTTGGATTAAAGAAGGGCGAGATTGCCATATTTTTGGTGGGATTTTCCATGGTTGTATTTACGTTTCCGGCAATCTTTTTTTCCTGTGGCGGGGTTAACAGCGGGGCGTCCGTTTGGTTTGTACTTGGACTATTTTATATCTTTGTTATGTATTCGGGGAAAAAGATGATAGCATTTACGGTATTTGCTGTCATCTGGGACAGTGCTACGTATATCATGGCCTATTTGCATCCACAGAGGATATTGGAGATTGAGGATCGCAAGGATATTTATTTCGACTCGCTATTTGCGGTTCTTGCGGTTGGGTTATCGGTAGGAGCTCTGCTGAAGTATACGGTGTTTCAGCACGGAAAAGAGAGGGAAATTGCGGAAAAACAGGCGCAGGAACTGGAGGTTCTGGGCAAATCCAGGAGTCAGTTTTTTGCCAGTATGAGTCATGAGATCCGTACTCCGATCAATTCGATTATGGGCTTAAACGAGTTGATTCTGAGAGAAGAGAAGCTTCCGGAGGAGGTTGTGGAGAATGCCGTCAACATCCAGAACGCCAGCAAGATTCTGCTCTCTTTGGTCAATGATATTTTGGATGTATCCCAGTTGGAAAATCAGAAGATGGAACTGGTATTGACGGAATATCCGCTGAAAACTATGCTTGGAGATTTGGTGGATATGATTCGCGTCCGGATGAGTGAGAAGAATCTGAATTATGTCATGAATGTGGATCGGACTCTGCCGTCGGTGTTGTATGGAGACGAAAAACGTGTCAAACAGATCCTCATTAATTTGTTGACGAATGCTGTTAAGTATACAAAGGAAGGAAGCATCAGTTTCACGGTTCAGGGAGAACTGATCGATGAGGAGCGAATACGTCTTACGTTTATTGTGAGTGATACAGGTATCGGTATCCGGAAAGAGGATATGGAGCACCTGTTTGAATCATACCACAGAGGGGATGAGAGGGCGAACAGCAAGATTGAGGGAAGCGGACTTGGACTGTTTATCTGCAGACAGCTGGCGGATTTGATGGGCGGTCAGATTACGGTGGACAGTATCTATACTAAGGGATCTGATTTTACATTGATTCTGGAACAAAAAATTGTGGATCGAACACCAATCGGAGCAGTCAATTATTACCTGTCCAATCATGAGGGGGAACGTGGCCATTACAAACAGAGCTTTGAGGCTGCGTTGGGAAAGGTGCTGATTGTTGATGACAACGAGATGAACCGGATGGTGGTGCAAAAGCTGTTAAAGCCGACAAAACTTCAAATTGATATGGCGGGAAGCGGCAAGGAGTGTCTTTCTCTTACCAGAGAAAAGGAGTATCAGGTTATTCTTCTTGACCATATGATGCCGCAGATGGATGGTGTGGACACCTTACAGGAGATTCGCAGGCAGGAAAATGGACGTTGTAAAGATACACCGGTCATTGCGATGACAGCGAATGCGGTGGCGGGAAGCGAGGAAATCTACCGCAAATATGGGTTTGATGGATATCTGGAGAAGCCAATCCGGGGAAACCGGCTGGAAGAGGCAATTCTGCCGTTTATTCCGGAGGAGCTTCTGGATTATCAGGCGGTGCGACCGGCAGTTCACAATCTATCCGGGACTACGGAGCAGGGGGGAGATCATCAGGGTGTACCTATCCGCAAAAAGCTTTGTATTACGACGGATTGTGTGTGTGATATGTCACAGGAACTGGCAGATGCCAATGATGTGAAGATGATTTATCTGTACATAAAGACCGAACACGGAAGATTTCAGGATACCAAGGAGATAACCTCGGGCAATCTGCAACAGTATGTTTCCGGTAACAGGAGTCGGGCATTTGCGGACAGTGCAACGATGGAAGAATTTGAAGAATTCTTTGCACAGAGGCTTACGGAGGCAGAGGAAGTCATTCACGTTTCCATGGCAGCGAAAGCAGGAAAGACTTATGACATTGCAAAACAGGCTGCCAGGGGCTTTGGGCACGTGCATATCATTGATTCCGGACAGATTTCCTGTGGTCAGGCGCTGGTGGTGCTCTACGCAGCGCAGCTTGCAAAGGATGGTAAGAATGCTGTAGAAATCTGTGATGCACTGATGAGAATGAAAGAAAAGGTGAGAACAAGCTTTGTGATGCCTACCTCGCGGATTTTTTATGAGAGGGGATATACCGGGCGGTTTGTCAACGAGATGTGTGAACGGTTCTGCCTTCACCCGGTGCTTCATATGGATCAGAGCGAGTTGTGCGTATGCGGCTGTTTGAATGGAAATTTGGAACGGGCGTGGAAACGATATATTCATATTCTGTTTTTGAATAAAAAGAGAGTGAATACAACGATTGTGTATATCACCCATGTAGGTCTGTCTGTGAGGCAGCTGCAAATGATTCGGAGTGAGATCTGCAAATATGTGAAGTTTGAGAAACTGATCATCGAAGATGCTTCCGTGTCCAATGGCTGTAACTGCGGTATCGGAACTTTCGGAATTTCGTTCTTGAGAAAATCAGAGTGGTAATTTTTCATCAGGAATGGTATGATGGATATAATTTTTAAAATGCTTGGTAAAGGAGACCAATGGTTTTATGGATTTTTTTGTTGAGATACTAAAGGCAATTCTCTTCGGTGTTGTAGAGGGAATTACAGAATGGCTGCCCATCAGCAGTACAGGGCATATGATTCTGTTAAATGAGGTAGTGACGCTGAATGTGAGCGAGGAATTTTACAGCATGTTCGAGGTGGTAATTCAGCTTGGCGCTATTCTTGCTGTAGTGGTGTTGTTTTGGAGTCAGATCTGGCCTTTTGGCAAAAAAAATAACGAAAAGCCTCTGACGGAACATGGCGTTGGAGCCTGGATCAAGACGGATATTTTCTCACTGTGGTTTCATATTCTGGTATCCTGTGTGCCGGCAGCTATCGTCGGTATTCTCTTTGATGAGCTGTTTGAGAGATTGTTTTACAATTACCAGACGGTGGCAGTTATGCTGATTTTGTTTGGAATTGCGTTTATTATTATCGAAAGCAGACATAGGGGGAAAAACGCAAGGATTACTGCGTTACAGGATATTGGCTATGATACGGCGCTTCTGATCGGTCTGTTTCAGTTGATCGCGGCAGTATTTCCGGGGACATCCCGTTCCGGTGCGACAATTGTAGGTGCACTCCTCATTGGTGTGTCGAGAACTGTGGCTGCAGAGTATACATTTTTCCTGGCAATTCCTGTCATGTTTGGTGCCAGTCTGCTTAAATTGTGGAAGTTCGGGTTCTCTTTCACCATGGAGGAAGGAATGATTTTGATCATAGGCATGCTGGTGGCTTTTATGGTTTCTTTGATTGTGATCCGCTTTTTGATGGGATATATCAAAAAGCATGATTTCAAGGTCTTTGGCTGGTATCGGATTGTGCTGGGAGGACTGGTGCTTCTGTGTGGCCTGACGGGAGTGTTGGCATGATATGGGTTTCTTATGCAGACATTATGCCTTTGCGGGAGCAGGGGAATTTTGAATATGGAATGCGTTTGGTAAATGAGCGGCGGAGAGCAAAAGTTCTCCGCTGTAAATCTGAGTCGGATCAGTGCAGGACGTTGGCGGCGGGGTTGCTTTTAAAAAGGGCTCTGGAGAATGCAGGAATTGATTATGAGACTGCTGTGTTCGAAGAACGGGAGGGCGGAAAGCCTTCCCTTGTCATGCCGGATGCGCCTTTTTTTAATCTGAGCCACGGAGCGGAGCTTGCGGCATGTGTGCTGGCAGATCAGCCCGTTGGGATCGATGTGGAACAGATTGTGCGTTTTGAAGAGAAAAGACGATGGGACGGGGTTGCGCGCCGGGCGTTTTCGCAGGACGAGCTTTTGACTGTTTCCGGGGGGACAAATCCTGCAGAGCAGTTCGCACGGATATGGACCAGAAAAGAGAGCTATGCGAAGGCTGTGGGGAAAGGGCTTGGCATGGAGTTTAAACAAATTGATACGCTGCAGGATGCGATATTTGAGACCAGGGAATTGATTCCGGGATATCAGTGCAGTATATGCTGCCCCGCAGAAAAGAATGGGAAATGGAAAGAAGAGATTGATATACAGGAGGTTTCGTATGCACGATGAATTGACCCAAAAGGATATTGAGAAGATGGAGGCGGAGATTGAACATCGAAAGCTTGTGGTTCGTAAGCAGGCTTTGGAGGATGTGAAGGTCGCAAGAGCGCAGGGAGATCTGAGCGAGAATTTTGAGTACAAGGCGGCAAAACAGTTCAAGAATGAAAACGAGAGCCGTATCCGATATCTGGAGAAGATGATCAAGACTGCGGTGGTGATCTCAGAGGATTCTGCTGAAGATGAAGTGGGAATGAACAATACGGTAGATGTGTACTTCGAGGATGATGACGAGGTGGAGACCTACAAGATCGTTACAACCGTTCGCAGCAATTCTCTCAAAAATCTGATCAGTCGGGAATCCCCGTTGGGTGCAGCAATCTTTGGTCATAAGGTGGGAGACCGTTGCGAGGTGAAAGTAAACGACGATTATTCCTATTTTGTTGAAATCCGAAAAATTGAAAATACGATTGATGATGGCAGCGATGAACTGCGAAAGTTTTAACAGGAATGGAAGGAATTACGATGAAAAAGGAAGCAGAATTGTTGCGAAGTGTGACAGAACTGATAAAGGAAACGCAGTCCGGACACAAGGTTTGGGAAATTCAATGCCAGACGACGGAATATAAGGATTCGGCGGATAAGCAGGTGGAGAAGGAGGATGGTGTCGACTGGATTGTGGATGAGTGTTTTGTCTCTTATTACTGTACACATCAGGACAAGGAGTTTCTCATGATAACTTATGAGAAACTATATTCCAACGGCGAGAATAAAAAATCAGAAAATCTGATTTTCCTGCCGCCACTTGGAATTCGTTTTTTTGATCTGGATACGCTGGCGCCCTATGCGGTCAAGGCTGATCAAATGTTGATATACGATATACATATGCTGTGGCTGTCGATTTTGGAACAGTATCGAAAGAATCCGCAGAGTGCAAATATAACGGTATCGCAGAGATAAATGCGATACCGTTATTGCATTTAGTATTGTGGTAAGCGTTTCACGAGCTCCTCAATGGAGAGATTGTTGTCACT
Organism: uncultured Lachnospiraceae bacterium; assembly: GCA_945868435.1. Classification (GTDB taxonomy): domain Bacteria; phylum Bacillota; class Clostridia; order Lachnospirales; family Lachnospiraceae; genus Roseburia. The sequence goes on along the minus strand of CAMBLG010000008.1, from coordinate 57,320 downwards.
TGCGATACGCTTCATATCTTCGAACTCATATTTTGCTTTTCGAATCCCGTATCCTTCGCTTACCTTGCGGGAAATTGTACCGTAGGCTGTCGAAACATCCTCAAAGTGGGATGAAAGCTTTTTTCGGTTAAAGAACTGATATCGGACTCCCCGGGTGGTTGTGCAGCGCAGGATGAGTTGACAAAAGCTATCCAGGTTTTCCGGTTCACAGAGGCAGTGAAGAAGAATACCGGGACGATTCTTTTTCATCTGGATGGGGATATAGAATACATCCAATGCGCCTGCCGAAAACAGCTGTTCCATACAGTAACCCAATGCTTCGCCGGTCATATCATCCAGATTGCAGGAGATATCTGCAATCTGATCGGCGTGTTTATCAGTCGGGATATCGCCGAGAAAAGCACGGACTGCGTTTAATACCGGAAATTCTTTGGTTCCGAGTCCGATACCGATTGCATTTACAGACATGGCAGGCATATCGCAGAAGCCATCTGCAAAGTGCTTGAGCAAAGCCGCTCCGGTGGGGGTACACAGTTCACTTTGAATATCTCCGGTATAATAGGGGATGCCCTTTAAGAGCTCTGCTGTGGCAGGGGCGGGCACGGGGAGAATTCCGTGGGCACAGTGTACCGTTCCGTTTCCAACATGGATGGGAGACACAAGAATCTGTTCGGGCTGTATCATGTCGAGGATTAGGCAACACCCGGTTACATCGGCAAGAGCATCCAACGAGCCCACCTCGTGAAAATGAATCTGGGAGAGTGTACTTCCATGAACCGCAGATTCGGCCTCTCCGATCAGCCGGTAAACTGTGGACGCATGGGTGCGCACAGTTTCGGAAAGAGGAAGTTTCTGAATCTGATCCAGGATGGACTGGTACGTATGGTGTTCATGATGTGTATGTTCGTCATGATGCATGTGGGAATGTTCTTCTGAAGAGTGTGCGTGTACATGTGCAGCATCTGCGTTGTGATTATGATGGTGAGACAACGAATGATCGTGTCCCTCTTCCTGTCCGAGAACCCGAACCTGCATGTGGGTTCCCGAGATGCCGTTTACTGTGTTTGGTAAGGCGCAAACCTGCACATCTGATCCGAACATGGTATTCATCTGTCGCAGAAAGTCCTGTTTCTGCGGCTCATCCAACAGCTCATAGAGCGCGGCTGTCAGCATATCGCCGGCGGCGCCCATCTTACATTCTATATATAAGGTCTTCATATTTGATGTCTCCCTTCCTTTATGTTATGCGGAATTTGATTCCTTGTAATCTCTGCAATTCTTATGCATTTGCATCATATTATACCAAGTTTTCCATCGTTTGTCTTGTAAAAATGCATAAAAACAGGAAACCAATTTTGTGAGAATAGTTTCTTGTATGCTGCATTCAGACATGCTAGAATAAACATGTGGAAACGGTATGACGAAAAATAGTTTCCGGCAGTTGTAAGATTACAGAAGAAGAGGAAATTGTGGAATGGAAGGTCAGGAAAACAAGGAGAAAATCCTAGAGGCAACCATGAAAGTATTTAATCGAAAAGGATTAAAATTTACCATGGACGATATCGCCGCAGAGTTGTCCATGAGCAAGAAGACCATCTATCGCGTGTTCCGGGACAAAGAGACGATGTTCTATCAGATGGTGGATTATTGTTTTGACCGGATCAAAGAGAGCGAGGCTGAGGTTGTACATAACAGAACTCTGAGTACGGTGGAAAAGATCCGCGCAATCCTGTGTGTGCTTCCGGAGAGCTATGTCGATGTTGACTTTGGACAGTTGTATCAGTTGAAGGATAAATATCCGAATATCTACCGCAAGGTGGAGGAACGACTGGAAACCGGGTGGGAGGCAACGATTGAGCTGATCCAGCAGGGAATTGAAGAAGGTGTCATCCGTCCAGTCAATGTAGTTGTGTTTAAGACTATGATGGAGGCCACGCTGGAGCAATTTTTTCAGAGAGATGTTCTGGTGGTAAACCGGATCAGTTATCAGGATGCATTAAATGAAGTGGTGAACATTTTGGTCGATGGAATTGTAAACGAATAGGAGAAGATATGGGAAGAATCTATATAAACGATAACTGGATTTTTGAAGAGCGGTACACGGATCGACTTTTGGGGGACGATTACCAAAGTGAGAGTGCTCAGACCGTGCGTCTGCCACACACATGTAAGGAAACCCCGTTCCATTATTTTGATGAGAGTTTGTATCAGATGGTGTGTGGATACCGGAAGGTGTGGAAGGTCCCGGAAGAGTGGGAAGGAAAAAGTGTAAGTCTTACTCTTGAGGGTGCTGCACACTCAACTTGGATTTATTTAAATGGGGATTTAATAAAAGAACATCATTGCGGATATACCGCTTGCTCTGTAGAACTGTCAGAGAAGCTTCGCTATGGTACAGACAATGTGCTTGTAATCAAGGTAGACAGCAGGGAACAGCAGAATATTCCGCCCTTTGGATTTGTCATTGATTATATGACATATGGTGGTCTCTATCGGGATGTGTATCTGGATGTGAGAGAGAAAGTACATATTGAAGCTGAATTTGTACAGACGGATATATCGGGAGAGGCTCTGGAAACTGCATATGATGGAAAAGTGATGAATGCAAAACTTAAAACAAAAATTAAGATTGCTGGAATAAGCAGTGAAACGGATAGAAGTCGATACACCATTCGCCGAACATTAAAACCGGCAGATGAATCCTGTGGGGAGGAAAGCCGGCTTCTGACGGAGCAGGTGCTCTCAGAATCAGAGAGAGAAGATACCTTTTCCCTGACAAACGTGCGATTATGGTCCACAGAGTCTCCGGTTCTCTATGTGCTTGAGACGCAGCTTCTCAGGGATGGAGTCTGCATGGATCAGAATACTACACGATTTGGATTCCGTGTGGCGGATTTTCGGGCAGACGGTTTTTACCTGAACGGAAAGAAGTTAAAGCTTCGGGGGCTGAACCGCCATCAGAGCTATCCCTATGTGGGTTATGCCATGCCGGAGTCCATGCAGAAGCTGGATGCCGATATCTTAAAGTATGAGCTGGGCTGCAATGCAGTTCGCACTTCCCATTATCCCCAGTCCCACTATTTCGTAGACCGGTGTGATGAATTGGGGCTTCTGGTGTTTATGGAGATTCCGGGCTGGCAGCACATCGGTGATGCGGAATGGAAGGATCAGGCGGTCGAAAATGTAAGGGAAATGATCGAACAATACCGGAATCACACGTCCATCATTTTGTGGGGCGTCCGGATCAATGAGTCTGTGGATGACGAGGAATTCTACCGCCGGACCAATGAGATGGCGCACGCCCAGAGAGACGGGCGCTGTACCGGAGGTGTGCGGGCGCATAAGAAGAGCCAGTTGTTGGAGGATGTGTATACCTATAACGATTTCGTACATGACGGAAAGGCGGCGGGGTGTGAGCCAAAGGCGAAGGTAACCTCGGATACCAACAAGGCGTATCTCATCAGCGAATATAATGGGCACATGTATCCGACAAAACCCTTTGACTGTGAAGAACACCGGGTGGAACATGCGCTTCGTCACGCAAATGTACTGGATGCGGTAGCAGGTGAAGCGGATATCGCGGGAAGCTTTGGCTGGTGTATGTTTGACTACAATACCCATAAGGATTTCGGGAGCGGAGACCGGATCTGCTATCATGGGGTGCTGGACATGTACCGGAATCCCAAGCTTGCGGCACTGATTTATGCATGTCAGCAGGAGGAGACGCCGATATTGGAGCTGAGCTCCTCTATGGATATCGGGGAACATCCGGCCTGCAATCGCGGAAAAATCTATATATTTACGAATGCAGAGCGGGTGCGGATGTATAAGAATGATGTTTTTATCAAGGAATACCGGGCAGAGGATTCCCCCTACCGGAATCTGGCGCATGGCCCCATCCTGATTGATGACTTTATTGGGAATGAAATTCATGAGAAGGAATCCTTTACGACACATCAGGCGGATATTATTAAATCGGCATTAAATTACGCTGCTGTATATGGATATGCTCACCTGCCGATAAAACATATTCTTAGTGCACTGGAATGCCTGACCTTCTATCATATGAAGCCCAAGGATGTGGTGAGATTGTATACCGAGTATGTCGGAAACTGGGGTGAGACTGCCACGGTGTATCGGTTTGATGCCATAAAGGATGGACAGGTGGTCAAGCGGGTTGTAAAGGAACCCATGCAAAGTCTGCACTTGGAGGTAAAGCCGTCACATACGAAATTGGAAGAGAAGAACAGCTATGATGTGGCGGAGGTTCGGATACGGGCGTTAGACAACAATGACAATCCGCTGCCGTTTTACCAGGAGCCGCTGGAGCTGAAAACGGAAGGCCCCATTGCTCTGATCGGTCCGTCTGTTGTGACACTTCGGGGTGGAATGACAGGTGTATATATCAGGACCATCGGAGAAACAGGACTGGCGAAGCTTATGATTCAAGGCGGGCAGGCAGGCACTGAGATGATAGAGTTTACTGTAGAATAACTGGTAACAATAAGGAGGCTGTAATATATGGAAACAAAGAAATTATCCGGGGGAGAGAAGTTTGCCTACGGCATCGGTGCGGTAGGCAAGGATATGGTGTACATGCTGTCCGCAGCATATATTCTGTATTACTATCAGGATGTGATGGGGGTCAGTGCGATTGCCATGGGAATCATTCTGGCAGTTGCACGCGTGTTTGATGCGTTCAATGATCCGGTCATGGGGATTCTGGTGGCAAAGACGAAAACCAGATGGGGCAAATTCCGCCCCTGGCTTATGATTGGAACACTGACCAATGCGGTGGTACTTTTCCTGATGTTTTCCGCTCCACCAAGTCTTTCCGGTAACGGATTGGTTGCGTATGCGGCGGTGACGTATATTCTCTGGGGCGTGACCTACACCATGATGGATATTCCGTACTGGTCCATGGTTCCGGCATTCACGGAGGCCGGTAAAGAGCGGGAGGGACTTTCTGCCCTGGCCAGATCCTGCGCGGGAGTGGGTTCCGCCATCATATCCATAGTGACGGTTATGGCAGTCAGTGCACTGGGGCATGCTTTTGGTACCGATGCGGATTATGAGCGCATCGGATACCGTCTGGTTGCTCTTATTGTAGCCGTTACTTTTGTGGTATTTATCACCGTCACCTGTACGGTCATCAAGGAAAAATCCTCCGTTCAGATGGAGTCGGCATCGGTTAAGGATATGTTTAAGGCACTGATACAGAACGATCAGGCGATGACGATGGTGATTGCAATCGTTATGATCAATACGGCGTTATACATCACCCAGAATCTTCTAATCTACTTCTTCAAATACGATTTCAGTCCGGCTGATTGGGAGGGCAATTACACGCTGTTTAACACCTGCGGCGGAGTCTTTCAGATTCTTGCCATGATGCTTCTGTTTCCGCTTCTTCGAAAGTTCATGAATTCGATGAAGCTGTTTGCGGTGAGCTTTGGTATGGCAATGGCCGGATATGTGATGATCCTGATCATTTCAGCCACGGGCTCGCAGAATGTATATCTGCTCTTGATCCCGGCATTCCTCATTATGGCTGCTGTGGGAATGCTCAATGTCATTGTGACAGTGTTTTTGGCCAATACGGTAGACTATGGAGAGTGGAAGAACGGACGCCGCGATGAGTCGGTGATCTTTTCCATGCAAACCTTTGTAGTAAAGCTGGCATCCGGATTTTCTGCCCTTGTGGCGTCTATAGTTCTGACGGTATTCCACATCAAGAAGGACGAGACCGGTGTGCTTTCCGTGCTCACAGACGGACAGCGGATTGGGCTTCGGGGATGTATGACGATTCTGCCAATTGTTGTGCTGGTTATTGGATTTGTGGTGTTCAAGAGACATTATTTCCTGACAGATGAGAAGCTGGAGGAAATCGATGCGCAGATTCGGACCCGTAGCAAGTAATATGTAGGTGTTTGAGGATGCTCCTCGCAGAACGCAAAAAACGATTGTCTTTTTTGCGAGGTTGCTCACGAATCCTTCTAACGATTTAGACAGAATTGCTGACTTTGTTAGCGGCATGGATTTTTCTGAACGTTCGTGTCCGAAATGCGTGTCGACAATTTCCCGCCGGTTGTCCGCCCAAGTGAGAAGGCTAACCCGTTCCTCGAATTTGCCTAAATGGGCGCCTTCACAAAGTTGATATGAGCCGCCTTGGGCAAAACTCGCTTCAAGTAAAGCGATATGCCACCATGTTGTGCTGCTCAAACAGTTGCCCTGCGGCGGCACATTTTGTTCATGCGCCCATGTAAGGCAAATGCGAATCACTCTAAGCCGTTCTCACTCTTGGGCGAACAATCCGGCGGAAATTGTTCGAGACTATGGCGGACACGAATCATAAGAAAAGAGAAATCCATGCTGCAACAAAGTCGTGATTCTGGATCCATGAGTAGAAGGATTGTGAGCAAGCCGCAAAATTGATATGCATTCCTTCGTTCTGCGAGGGGCACAAACACATAGATAATAGGACAGAGGAGGAGAACGATATGATTTGTCAGATGGGAAATATATGGGTATTGGATACCGGGCATACCACATACTGCTTTGGTCTTCTGCCAACAGGACAACTGGAGCATCTGTATTATGGACCGAGCATTGTGATCGAATCGGAAGCGGAGGCGGAGGTGCTTCGGGAAAAGCATGCCTTTGCGCCGGGAAATACGAATATCTATGACCAGGATCATCCGCAGTATTCCCTGGAGGATATGCGGCTGGAGATGTCTTCCTACGGCAAAGGCGATATCCGGGAGCCGTTTGTGGAAGTGGTGCATGCAGATGGCAGCCGAACCAGCGATTTTCGGTATGAAAGTGCAGAGATTAAGACAGAAAAGACACCGCTCCTTACGCTGCCGTCCTCATATGATGACAGCGGATGCACAGAGGAACTGGTGGTTACCCTGACGGATATTTCCTATGAGTTGACACTGGAGCTTCACTACTGTGTGTTTGAGACACAGGATGTCATTACCCGCTGGTCCAAGCTGATCAATATGAGCGGCGATACCATCCGGCTTCTTCGGCTGATGAGTGCGCAGCTGGACTTTGAAAAAAGCGGATTTGTGTTTTCTACCTTCAACGGTGGCTGGGCGCGGGAGATGATGCGGCATGATACGGTGGTGACTGCCGGAAAGCTGGTGAATTCTTCCTATACCGGAAGCTCCGGAAGCCGCGCCAATCCTTTTGTAATGATTTCAGAGGCAAAGACGGATGAAGATACCGGTCTATGCTATGGCATGAATCTGATATACAGCGGCAATCATTACGAGGCAGTGGAGGTCAGCTCTTTTGACAAAACCCGTTTCGTGTCGGGAATCAATCCGCAGTCCTTTTGCTTCCTTATAGAGCCGGGAGAGTCCTTTGAGAGCCCGGAGGCTGTACTGACGTGCTCCAATGAGGGGTTTAACGGAATGAGCCAGCATATGCATGACTTTGTGCGCCGGTGTGTTGTGCGGGGCGAATGGAGAGATAAGCTTCGTCCGGTGCTTCTAAACAGCTGGGAGGCATCTTACTTTGATATCAGTGAAACAAAACTGCTCCGCCTGGCCAAGGCCGGAAAGGATGTGGGCATTGAGCTGTTTGTCATGGATGACGGGTGGTTTGGAGAGCGGAATGATGACAGGCGCTCTCTGGGTGACTGGGAGGTAAATCCGAAGAAGCTTCCCAACGGACTGGATGGTCTTTGTAAGAAAGTCAATGCTCTTGGGCTGGATTTCGGCATCTGGGTGGAGCCGGAGATGGTCAATGTGGACAGTAATCTGTACCGGGAGCATCCGGACTGGGTGATGGAAATTCCGGGAAAACCTCATTCGGAGGGGCGAAACCAACGCATTTTGGATCTGGCTAATCCTGAGGTGTGTGATTATATCATTGAGACCATGACAAAGGTGTTTGGCAGTGCCAACATCGCCTATGTGAAATGGGATATGAACCGCATTTTCTCGGATTATTATTCCCCGTATCTGGATGCGGCGCACCAGGGGGAAGTGGCGCACCGCTACATCATGGGACTGTATCGTGTGATGGGAGAGCTGGTGAAGCGTTTTCCGAAAATTCTCTTTGAGGGCTGTGCCTCCGGCGGCAATCGGTTTGATCTGGGCATCCTGTGCTTTTTCCCGCAAATCTGGGCCAGTGATGACACGGATGCGCTGTACCGCGTGAAGGGACAGACCGGATACAGCTATGGATATCCCATGAATACGGTCAGCGCTCATGTGTCCGCATGTCCGAATCACCAGACCCTGCGGACGACACCTCTTTCCACCAGATTTAACGTGGCGGCATTCGGTTCCTTCGGATACGAATGCAATCTCTGTGACATGAAAAAGGAAGATCTGGAGGAAATCAAAAACCAGATTATCGTTTACAAGGCATGGAGAGAGGTACTGCAGACCGGGCGTTTTTACCGGGGCCGTTGTGACAATATTCATGAGTGGAGCTGTGTGTCACAGGATCAGACCCGGGCAGTGGGACTTCTCATGCAGGAGCTGGTACAGGCCAATTCCCAGTTCGACCAATACTGTGCAAAAGGGCTTGATGCGGAGAAAAAATATGTGTTCACCAATCGCAATCTGCGTTATAATGTAAAGGAATTTGGAGACCTGGTGAATACGGTGGCTCCGATTCACATCCGTCAGGATTCCCTCATACACAATGTGCTTGCCAAATTTGTGACCATGCCCGGGGAGACGGAGTGTTACACTGCCACAGGAGGAAGCCTTATGTCCGGTGTGAAGATCCACCAGGCGTTTGCGGGCACCGGATACAATGACGAGACCCGGTATTTCCAGGATTTTGGATCAAGGATTTATTTTATGGAACAGGTGGAGGAAACAGAATAAATGAAAAAATCATATGCGGTGGTGACCGGTGCCAGCTCCGGCATTGGAGCGCAGTTTGCAAGGAGACTGGCGGCGGAAGGGTATCGGCCGGTGCTGGTGGCAAGAAGGAGAGAACGACTGGAGGCATTGGCACAAGAGCTTGGGGAAAAAGGCATCGAGAGCATTGTTTTTGTGGTAGATTTGTCCAGGAAAGAGGAATGTGTCCGGTTGATGGAGCGTTTGTCCGGGCTTTCCGTAGGCGTGTTTGTCAACAATGCGGGCTTTGGTGACTGCGGTCCGTTTTTGGAGACGGATCTGAACAGGGAATTGGACATGATCGATGTCAACGTGCGGGCCATGCATGTGCTTACCAAGCTGGTGCTTAAGAAAATGCAGGAGCAGGGTGGCGGGTATCTTTTGAATGTGGCATCCTCGGCGGGGCTGATTCCGGCAGGACCCTATATGGCAACTTACTATGCGACGAAGGCTTATGTGGCAAGCCTGACTCGTGCGATTGCAAAAGAATTGAAGGAGCAGGGAAGTAAGGTGTACATCGGGGCCTTGTGCCCGGGACCGGTGGACACGGAATTTAATGATGTGGCCCATGTGTCCTTCGCATTGCCGGGAATTACGGCAGAGGCGTGTGTGGAGGCTGCCATCACAGGAATGAAGCGGCGCAAGACGGTGATTGTGCCGAGCCTTTACATGAAGGCAGCAACCACGCTTGGACGCTTTTTGCCGCAGGATATGTACATTGGAATTACCGGTCATCAGCAGAAGAAAAAGCTTGGACTTTGACGTAGAATATGGTACACTTTTTCTATAAGAGAATGTACAGAATGAGAAGGTGAAGGAGGGTACCAAAGTGCGATTAGTAACACGTTCTGATTTTGATGGGCTTGCCTGTGGGGCATTGCTTCTGGAGGCTGGGATTATAGACAGCTGGAGGTTTGCACATCCGAAGGATCTGCAGGATGGACTGGTAGAGGTGGATGAGAATGACTGTCTGGCCAATGTGCCTTTTGTGGAGGGCTGTGGTTTATGGTTCGATCATCATTCCAGCGAACATGAGCGGCTGGCATTGGAGGGAAAGTATAAGGGTGAGAGTCGTATTACGCCGTCCTGTGCAAGAATCATTTATGAATATTATGGCGGCAGAGAGCGTTTTCCACAGTTTGACGATATGATGGAGGCTGTGGATAAGGTGGATTCCGGAAATCTTACGGTGGATGAAGTGCTGAATCCGACAGGATGGATTCTGGTGGGATTTTTGATGGATCCAAGAACCGGTCTGGGCAGATGGCGCAAGTTTACCATTTCCAACTATCAGCTTATGGAGAAGCTGATGGAAGCCTGCCGTACCATGTCCACCGAGGAGATTCTGGCTTTGCCGGATGTGCAGGAGCGCATTGAGGTGTACAATGAGCAGACGGAGAAGTTCAAGGAGATGGTTACCAAGTATACCCGGGTGGAGGGGAATGTGATCATCTCGGATCTGCGCGGTGTGGATCCCATTTATACCGGCAACCGTTTTCTGATCTACAGTATGTATCCAGAGCAGAATATTTCTGCATGGATTGTCAGTGGACGCGGTGGTATGGGCTGCTCTGCGGCGGTCGGCTACAGCATCATTAACAAGACCTCTGACGTGAATGTGGGAAGTCTGATGCTCAAGTACAACGGTGGCGGACACAAAAAGGTCGGAACCTGCCAGTTTTCTGATGAGAACATGGAGACGGAACTGCCGAAGATGCTGGCAGAGTTGTGCGAGCTGGCCAACGGAAAAGCATAAAATAAAAATTGGGTGTTGACATTTTCACGTTAATAGGGTAAACTGATACACAATTAAACAGAACATAAAATCATTGAGCGAAGGTAAGTACGGCAGGTGATTCCGCACAGAGAGTCAGCGGTTGGTGGAAGCTGATGGGATAGTTTGACCGGAATGGATTCGTTAGATGCGAGGTGAACAGGGGGAATCCTAAGTAGCTGAGCCGTATCCCCACGTTACAGGGGTTCGGATATGGAGAGTATAGCTTGTCCGTATCTAAGAGGTTGCGTGATTGGTGGCAGATATTTCCGATGCGGAAGTATCTGCCTTTCTTATCGTATAGGAAACTTCGTCTCCTATACGACAAAAATGCTCCGCAAGGACGCACGCAACGAACAAGGGTGGCACCACGATGATTCGTCCCTGATGCAGAATAATCTGTATCAGGGATATTTTGATTTAAAGATTACTATTCGCTGCCGATATGGATTCACAGACAGACTCGTCATGCTCGCATGTAAGAGGCTGTCTGTGAATTCATATCGAGCCTGCGAAGCAGGAATTCCACCCACATAAGCAGTCTTAGCTCCGTAAGGAGCGGGACTGGAGCCTCTAAGAGGCGACGAGTGCGCATGTGGGTGGAGGGCTGTGAATAGTAACTAAAAGAAAGGGAATGAGATTATGAAACGAAGATTGCGCGTATACAAGAAGACGGTCAGTATTGTAAATGAGACCTCCACTGATATGTATGAGAGTCTGGTGGGAGAAAAGAAGGGCTTTCTTCTGGAAAGTTATGACAAGAATTATGACCGCTATACATTTTTCGGAAAGGAGCCGGAGGAGATTATCACATCCGAGGGCAATGCGCTGGTTATCACAAAGCAGGATGGAAGCCGAAAGGTGCGGGAGGGCAATCCCCTGGAACGCCTGAAGGAATACTACAGCGAGTTTGACATTGTGAAGGACAACGAGGAGCTTTCCTTCAGCGGCGGACTGGTTGGAAATCTGGGCTATGATTTTGTTCGGTACGCGGAGGTACTGCCGGATAATAATCCCGATGAGATTGGAATTGATACCATCCAGATGATGCTGATGACAAAATTCATCCTGGTGGATCATGAAGCGGAAACCCTGACAGCCGTGATTCTGGGAGCGGACAGCGAAGAAGGCAAAAAGGAGAGCCTGCAGGAAGCACAGGAATTGATCGATCAGGCACTGAGGAAGCCGGTGAAGGCTTCCGCGCAGAAGGTTTTAAGAGATGGCGTGATCGTCAAAAAATCCGACACACTGGAGGATTATTCCGGAAAAGTTGAGAAGATCAAGGAGTACATAAGGGAAGGCCATATTTTCCAGACCGTATTATCGCAGCGTTGGACGGTGGAGACACAGCAAAAGGGATTTGACCTGTATAAACAATTGCGGGAGTTAAATCCATCCCCATATCTGTACTATTTCAACTATGGTGACTTTGAGGTGATCGGAAGTTCGCCGGAGATGATCGTAAAACAGCAGGGAAAACGCGTTTTCACCTGTCCCATTGCAGGAACACGCAGACGCGGTGTGGATGCGGAGGAAGATGCGCTTTTGAAGGATGACCTGCTTCAGGATGAAAAGGAGCGCGCCGAGCATGTCATGCTGGTGGATCTGGCAAGAAACGATATGGGACGCATCGCAGAATTCGGAACGGTAAAGGTTACCCAGTTCATGGAAGTGCAGAATTATTCCCATGTGATGCACATTGTATCTATGGTGGAGGGCAGAAAAAAAGGCGAGTTTCATCCATTAGACCTGGTATCCTCCTTCCTTCCGGCGGGAACCTTAAGTGGAGCTCCGAAGATTCGTGCCATGGAGATCATTGATGAGCTGGAGAGTGTGCGGAGAGGACTCTACGGTGGTGCTACCGGATATGTCGACTTTTCGGGCGACATGGATTTCTGTATTACCATCCGAACCATGGTAAAGAAAGGAAATCAGGTATATTTGCAGGCAGGCGCCGGAATTGTAGCGGACTCTATTCCGGAGAATGAGTATCAGGAATGCTGCAACAAGGTTATGGCGTTGGCAAAGACGCTGGTAGAGGAGGAAAACTTATGATTCTCATGATCGATAACTATGATTCATTTACGTATAACCTGTATCAGTATATTGGAATTTTCAATGCGGATATTCGGGTTGTTCGAAACGATAAGATAACCATTGAGGAAATCCGTAATCTGAAGCCGGAGCGGATTGTTCTGTCGCCGGGACCAAAGAGCCCGAAGGAGGCCGGCATCTGTATGGATGTGGTAAAGGCCTTTGCCGGAGAGATCCCGATTCTCGGTATCTGCCTTGGACATCAGTGCATCGGGGAAGCCTTCGGCGGAACCGTATCCTATGCCAAAGCGCTGTTTCACGGCAAACAGTCCGTGATAGCCCACGATGGAAGCAGTATATTTACCGGTATTGATTCGCTGATCAAAGTAGCTCGTTACCATTCTCTTGCCGTGCAGGAAGATGATCTGCCGGAGTGCTTACGGGTGTTGGCCAGAACCGATGACGGTGAGATTATGGCAATCCGCCATAAGGAGTATCCGGTGGTGGGGTTGCAGTTTCATCCGGAGTCCATCTATACGGAACACGGAAAGCGATTGATCGAGAACTTTGTGAATGACCGGATTTAGAAAACTGTTGGTAACTATTCGTAAGGTGGTTCTGAATAGGTACAACCATTGAACAAGAAAAGGGAAGAACAACAATGATTTTAGACCAGATTGTAGAAGATAAGAAAAAACGCCTTTTGGAGCACAAAGCGAAGGTAAGTGAAGAAAAGATGCGCAGGCTTGCGGAGCAGACCCCCACAAGAGATGCCGATTGTTTTTACCGGAATCTGAAAAAGCCGGGGCTTTCCATAATCGGGGAGTTCAAGAAGGCATCCCCAAGCATGGGGCAGATTTCACAGAAGATTGATCTGATGGAACGCATCGACATCTACAATGCGTCGGTGGATGCCATTTCCTGCCTGACGGAGGAGGATCACTTCTGCGGGAATGTGGACTATTTAAAGCAGATTCGAGAGAAGAGCAAGCTGCCCATTTTGAGAAAGGACTTCATGATCGAGGAATACCAGTTCTATGAGGCCAAAGCCATCGGTGCAGATGCAGTGCTTCTCATAGCTGCGATTCTGGATGACGCGCAGCTTCGAGACTTCTATCAGTTGGCAAGAGAGCTTGGTCTGGATGTGTTGGTAGAGACCCATGATGAGGCAGAGATGGAGCGTGCGCTTAAAATAAATCCGAGAATACTTGGCGTAAATAACCGCAATCTTAAGGATTTTACCATATCGCTGGAAAATACCAGAAGGCTTCGTCCCTATGTCCCTGCGGATAAGGTGTTTGTGGCGGAGAGCGGCATTATGGGAGATGAGGACGTGCAGTTCTTAAATTCCTGCGGCGTGGATGCATTCCTGATCGGAAGAGCATTTATGGAAGCGGAAGATCCTAAGACGGTGGCGCAGCATTGGAAACAGATCTACGAAGAAGCATCCCGGTAGCATGCAGAACAGGAAGCCAGCCTATCAGAAAGGAAAACGTATGCAGATTAAAATATGCGGTCTGACCAGACCAAAGGAGGCACAGTATCTAAATGCCGCAGGCGCGGACTATGCCGGGTTTGTGTTTCATCCGCCCAGCAGACGAAACGTAACGATTGAAGAAGCAAAAGTAATTATGGAAGCATTAAATCCGGGAATAAAAAAAGTGGCCGTTATGGTGTCGCCGGAGGTGGCAACAGTGGAGATGGTTCAGAAAGCCGGCTTTGACATTCTGCAGATTCACGGAACTTTATCGAACGAGGTTCTGGAGCTGGCAGAGCTTCCCATCTGGTTTGCTGTGAACTTGTCCAAGACGGAAGAACTGACAGAGCGCCTGTCGGGGATAAGAACACTGCCGGAAGCTCTGGCAGAGAAAATCGATGGCTTTGTCATGGACGGAGCACAGTATGGAAGCGGCAAAACCTTTGCCTGGGATGTGAACGCTAAGCAGACAGTGAGGCGATGGCGCAGCCAAAAAGAATTTACGGAAAGAAAACTGATCCTTGCAGGCGGTCTTCGGGCGGAAAACGTGCAGGCGGGCATACGGCTGTTTGACCCAGATGTGGTGGACGTCAGCTCCGGTGTGGAGGACGAAGGTGCAAAAAGCATGGATAAGATCATGACATTTATCAGAGAGGTAAGAGATTATGAATAAGAAAGCATATTATGGAGAATTCGGTGGCCAGTATGTGGCAGAATCGTTGATGAATACATTGGAGGAATTGGACCGGGCCTTTGAGGAGGCTATCCATGATCCGGCGTTTATGGAGGAATATCACAGATATCTGCGCCAGTATGTGGGAAGAGAGACCCCGCTGTATCTGGCGGAGCGCCTCAGTGAGAAATACGGAACGAAGATTTATCTGAAGCGTGAGGATTTGAATCATACGGGCGCCCACAAGATCAACAACGTGATTGGTCAGATTCTTCTCGCCAAGCGCATGGGTAAGAAGAAAGTTATCGCAGAGACCGGAGCCGGACAGCACGGTGTGGCAACCGCCACGGGAGCGGCGCTCTTTGACATGGAGTGTACCGTGTATATGGGAAAAGAGGATATTGAGAGACAGAAGCTGAATGTGATGCGTATGGAGATGCTGGGCGCAAAGGTCGTGTCAGTGGAATCCGGAAGCAATACCTTAAAGGATGCTACCAACGAGGCAATTCGGACCTGGGCCAAGACTGCTGAAGATACCTTCTATGTAATTGGTTCCGCGGTGGGACCGTATCCGTATCCGAAGATGGTCAAGGAATTCCAGAGCGTCATCAGCAAGGAGGCAAAGCGCCAGCATATGGAGGTTGAGGGGCGTAACCCGGACGTGGTAATGGCCTGTGTGGGAGGCGGTTCCAACTCCATCGGTATGTTTGCGGAGTTTATAGAGGAAAAGGATGTGGAGCTGATCGGCGTAGAAGCTGCAGGACTCGGCATCGAGACCGGAAAGCATGCATCTGCCATGGCTCTTGGTGAGCCGGGCGTACTTCACGGAATGCGTTCGTATCTGCTTCAGGATACGGACGGCAATATCCAGCTGGCACATTCCATCTCTGCAGGTCTGGATTATCCGGGAGTGGGACCGGAGCATGCGTACCTGCGGGACAGCGGTCGAGCTACCTATGTGTCCATCACCGATAAGGAGGCCATGGATGCTCTTTTGGAGCTCTGTAAGCTGGAGGGAATCATTCCGGCAATCGAGAGTGCCCATGCGGTTGCCTACGCCATGAAAAAGGCGAAGGAGATGACTAAAGACATGAGCATGATCGTCTGCCTGTCCGGGCGTGGAGATAAGGATGTCAACACCATCTCAGATTACCTTGCGGGCAAAGGATACTTAAATTAATCGTTCAGACCATAGACGGATGTTCATAGATTAGGAGGAAAATTATGAATCGAATCGAACAGGCTCTTGCAGGACTGCAGGAGAAAAAAGAAAAGGCGTTTATCACATATATTACCGCCGGTCTTCCGGATTACGGAAAAACCAAGGCTATCATCAAGGCTCAGGAGCAGGCAGGAACGGACATCATCGAGCTGGGAATTCCATTTTCGGATCCGGTGGCAGATGGCCCGGTTATCCAGGCGGCATCCTACGATGCAATCTTAGGCGGTGCGACTTTGGAGAAAACCTTTACCTGCATGAAAGAACTGCGCCAGGAGGGCGTTAAACTTCCAATTGTGTTTATGATGTATTACAATACGGTGCTACACTATGGAATGACGGCTTTTGCGGAAAAATGCAGAGCTTGCGGCGTGGACGGTCTGATCATTCCGGACCTTCCCTTTGAGGAGCAGGAGGAACTGCAGAATGCGCTGGATGAGAGCAATGCGAAGGCAGAGCAGGAGACCATTCTGATTCAGCTGGTATCTCCGGTGTCAAAGAACCGTGTGCCGATGATTCTTGAGAATGCCAGAGGCTTTGTATACTGCGTATCTTCCATGGGTGTAACGGGACAGGAGGCTTCCTTCCACAGGGAGGTTATGGGCTATCTGGCCAATGTGAAGGAGATATCAAAGATTCCGGTGATGATGGGATTCGGAATCCGCACGGCGGAGGATGTGGCACCGATGAAGGATGTAATCGACGGTGCAATCGTAGGAACACATTTTATCAATCTGATGAGAGAACATGCATTTTCGCCGGAGGCGGCGGCAGAGTACTGCAGCACATTTAAGAGGGAATTGAACGCCCTGTAGGAAATGGATACACCATACATAAGAGTATGGAAATAAAAAGTACAAGAAACAGTTGAGCTGGATGACAGGAAAGGATGGTATCATGGTATGAAGGAAGCAATTAAAGCACTGACAGAGGGAAGAGACTTATCGCGCGGGGAGGCGGAGCGGATAGCAGAGCTGATTCTCACCGGACAGGCGACAGAGGCACAGATCGGTGCTGTGCTGACTGCGCTTCGGATGAAGGGAGAGACGGTGGATGAGATCCTCGGTTTTGCAACGGTGCTTCGCCAGAAGGCTAACACCATAAGCCCTAAGCTGTCCAATTATGTAGATCTAGTGGGAACCGGTGGAGACAGTACATTTTCCTTTAATATTTCCACAACCTCTGCGTTCGTGGTAGCAGCGGCAGGACTTCCGGTGGCAAAGCACGGCAATCGCTCCATTTCCTCCAAGAGCGGTGCGGGAGATGTGTTGGAAGCTCTGGGTGTCAACATTTCCGCAGACCCGGAGGTCGTGGAGAAATGTGTGGAGGGTGTGGGCATTGGATTTATGTTTGCCCCCCATTTTAACCCGTGTATGAAATATGTGGGGCCGGTTCGCTCCCAGCTCGGTATTCGCACCGTGTTCAATATTCTAGGACCGCTTTCCAATCCGTCCCGTGCCAAGAAAATGGTGGTAGGTGTATATAACCCGATGCTGGCGGAGTCCATCGCAAAGGTTATGGCAGATCTGGGGGTTGAGCGTGGCCTGGTGGTGAGCGGCGAGGACAGAATGGATGAGATTACACTGACCGGAGCGACCATGGTTGCCGAGATTGAGAACGGGGAAGTACGTGTGTACAGGATTACGCCGGAGCAGTTTGGATTTGAGCGCTGTGAATTAAAGGAGCTGCAGGGCGGGGACGGAGCGGTCAACGCGCAGATTACGAAGGATATTCTTGCCGGAAAGGAAAAGGGCAAAAAGCGTGAGATCGTTCTCCTGAATGCAGGCGCAACCCTGTATGTCGGAGGACTTGCGGACAGTATTGAAGATGGTATCCGTATGGCAGCGGAAACCATTGATTCCGGAAAAGCACTTCAGACCCTTGAGGCTTTGGTGGCTGCCTCAAAGTAGGTGAGTATAGTCGGATTGTTACCAGTTGTTAACCAATATATAAAAACAGGCTGATAGGTGCTCCTGAAAAGGGGCATCTTTTCTTTCGTCTTTTTACACAAAATGGTCTAAAAATCTTAGTAAAAATCCCAATTTACATCTGTGGACAAATAAAATATAATGAATACGAAAAAATACGAAAACTACAATTGGCTTTTTAGGCAGATAGCCATAACCGGGAGTAAAAAGAGGAGGCAAAATGGTAGCAAAGGAACCGTATTACTTTGGAAATGATCTGGGAGCTGTTTATGGAAAAGAGGCAACATCTTTTCGGCTGTGGGCACCGTCGGCAGAGGCCGTAACTCTTTGTCTGTACAGCGAGGGGGATGGAGACTGCCTTTTGGAACACATTCCGATGCAGGAGAGCGAGGGTGGAACCTGGACCACCGTTAAGAAGGGCAATCTGAATGGAATCTATTATACATATAAGGTATGGCATGGTGGCAAGATGCAGGAGACGCAGGATCCGTATTCCGTTGCGGTTGGAGTAAACGGTGCGCGAAGTATGGTACTGGACTTAAAGGAGACTGATCCGAAAGGCTTTGCTCTGGATGAAGGTCCGCGACCGGAGCGTAAAACAGATATCATTGTGTGTGAGGTCTCTGTGGCAGATACGACGTCGGATGCCTCCTGCGGCAGCAGTTATCCGGGAAAATATCTGGGACTGGCGGAGCGTGGACTGAAAGATGCCAAGGGAAATCCGTTAGGGTTGGATCATCTTCTGGAATTGGGCGTGACACATGTACAACTGATGCCGTCTTTTGATTTCGGAAGTATTGATGAGTCGAAGCCGGACGAGGAGCAATATAACTGGGGCTATGATCCGGTGAATTATAATGTGCCGGAGGGGTCTTATTCCACGGATCCGTTCCACGGAGAAGTCCGCATCCGGGAGTTTAAGCAGATGATACAGGCACTGCATAAGGCAGGCCTTGGCGTTATCATGGACGTGGTATACAATCACACCTTTGATGTTGATAACAGTTGTTTTCAGAAGGTGGAACCGGATTACTTTTTCCGAAAAAATGGGGAGCGGTATTCCGATGCTTCTGCCTGTGGAAACGAAGTGGCATCAGAGCATCCGATGGTGCGTAAATATATTGTAGAATCCGTGTGCTACTGGGCAAAGGAGTATCACATTGACGGCTTTCGGTTTGATCTTATGGGGGTTCTGGATATTGTCACCCTGAATGAATTGAGTGCACGGCTGAAGGAAATCAATCCTTCTATCATTCTCTATGGTGAGGGATGGACCGGCGGCGATTCCGTTCTTCCGGAATATCTGCGGGCGCAGAAAAAGAATGTCCGGATGCTTCATGACATCGGTATGTTTTCCGATGATATTCGGGATACAGTCAAAGGGCATGTATTCTACGAGGATGTCAAAGGCTTTGTCAACGGACAGCAGAATATGGAAAACAGCGTTCGCTATGCGGCGACTGCCGGGGTATGGCATCCCCAGGTGGATTATGCGGGATATGCTTACACGCCGGGTGGGACCTGGGCAGAGAATCCGACGGATGTAATCAGCTATGTGTCATGTCACGATAATCTGACGTTGTGGGATAAACTGACCATTTCGTGTCCGAAGAGTACGAAAGAGGAATGTCTTGCCATGAACCGGCTGGCGGCCGCTATGGTTTTTACCTCGCAGGGAATTCCGTTTTTCCTGCAGGGAGAAGAGTTCGGACGGTCCAAGCCAATCGAGGGAAGCAATGAGGTCTCCGAGAACAGCTACAATCTGCCATTGTATACCAATGCGCTCCGATATGGGCTTTTAGAGGAAAATGCGGAGCTTTACGCGTACTATCGGGGACTGATTGCATTTCGAAAAGCTCACAGAGGGCTTCGCCTTTCTGAGGGCGTCGAGGTGAGGGAGTGCATTCATTTTATAGATGACCTGCCGGAAAACGTGGTGGTATTCACCATCGATTATGCAGATGAGGTGCTTTTGGTGGCATATAATGCGAATCCAAAGCCGGTAAAAGTGAAGCTTCCGGGTGGATGTTATGACGTGTATGTTGATAAGACACATGCAGGCGTTACGCCGTTGGCACAGCTGAAAGGCGAGCTTCCTATGGAGCCTGTGGCCGCATATGTGCTCGCCCGTGTATAGCCGTTACAAAATACGATGAATAACTGTGTTAATTTAATGAGTTGATTTATTGATGTAGCTTGTTTTATACTTGGAGTAAACGATGCGCTGGCTTCGGTACAGGCCGAAATAGCCGGACAGCATATAACTGAATGCCGTTGCAAGTAAAAAGTAAGGCATTCCGTCGTAGCCGAACAGCTCAAAGCTGATCAGGAGTGAGGTGATCGGGCAGTTGGTCACACCACAGAACAGTGAGGTCATTCCCACAGCGGTGCAAAGCGTTGGCGAGAATCCCAGCAGATTGCCGAAGAGGCATCCAAGCGCGGCACCGGTGAAGAAGGAGGGGACGATTTCGCCTCCCTTGTAACCTGCTCCAAGCGTCAGGGCAGTAAATACAATCTTGAGAATGAATGCTTCCGGATGAACGGTGCCCGCGATGCAATGCTCGATCATGGTAATGCCGGTTCCGTTATAGTTCTGATTGCCTACAAGCAGAGTCAGAACGATGATGATACAGCCGCCCACAAAGGCGCGCAGATATGGATTTTTGAAAAAGTGCTTGTATAGCTCCTCCGTCTTGTGCAGGGTAATACAGAAGAGAATGCTGACCAGTGCGCACAGGACTGCCAGAAAAGTAATCTTTACGGCAGACAGGATGGTGAACTTCGGGATGGCTTCAATGAGAAACAGATCATTGGATACACCGAAGGAGTAGGCGATGCCGTGGGCTACAAGGGAACTGATCACGCATGGAACCAGTGCAATGTAGTACATGACGCCGACACTGACCATCTCCATGGAGAAGATGGCAGCAGCCATCGGTGTGCCGAAGAGTGCGGAGAAAGCGGCGCTCATGCCGCACATGATCATGACATGTTTATCCTTTTCGTCAAAGCGGAACAGGCGTCCGATGGAGTTGCCAAGACTTCCGCCCAGCTGGAGAGCCGCACCCTCGCGACCGGCCGAACCTCCGAAGAGGTGTGTGATCAGTGTTGAGATAAAGATCAGCGGAGCCATGCGGAAGGGAAGTTTATCGCCGGAATGAATGGCAGAGATGACCAGATTGGTTCCGGAGTCATCTTCATCTTTGAACAGATGGTACAGACCGACAATTGCCAGACCGCCGACCGGAAGAAGAAAAATCAGCCATGGATTCTGGGTGCGCAGGAGTGTGACAAAGGAGAGACCGAAATAAAAGGCCGTTCCGCAGATGCCCACAACAACACCAACCAGAATGGCAAAGACCACCCATTTGACAGAGGTGACTGCCCGGCGCGCGTTGTGTTGTATTTTATGTTTGATCATATCATTCATGATAAAAACCATCCTTTGTAATAAATTTCGTTTTCTTTTATATTAGCATTGAAAAATACTTTTTACAAGAAGACAAAAAGATGGTATATTATAAATCAGGAGTAAAGCTTTAGGAGGAAAAGTTTATGAGAACGAGTGGCGTGCTTATGCCAATTTCTTCACTGCCATCACCATATGGCATTGGAACCATGGGAAAGGCTGCAAGAAAATTTGTGGATTTCCTTGTAAAGGGAGGACAGACATACTGGCAGATTCTTCCGATATGTCCGACCAGTTATGGAGATTCCCCTTATCAGTCTTTTTCCAGTTTCGCAGGGAATCCGTATTTTATTGATCTGGAGTATCTGTGCAAAGACAAACTTTTGACGAAGGCGGAGTGCGAATCCTTTGACTGGGGAGGAAGCGAGCAG
Source organism: uncultured Lachnospiraceae bacterium (assembly GCA_945868435.1). Taxonomy (GTDB): domain Bacteria; phylum Bacillota; class Clostridia; order Lachnospirales; family Lachnospiraceae; genus Roseburia. Next base: position 35,508 of record CAMBLG010000008.1, on the reverse strand, counting down.
TATGTGGATTACGGAACGATGTATGTCAGCAGATACGCTCTGCTGAAGAAGGCATATGCGCGTTTTGTCAAAAAGACTCCGGCGGATTTTGCAGCGTTCTGCAAGAAGGAAGCAGACTGGCTGGAGGATTATGCACTGTTCATGGCTCTGAAAGATGCCAACGGCGGTGTTGCATGGCTTGAATGGGACAATGATATCAAGCGCCGCAAGCCGAGCGCACTGGATAAGGCGAAGAAGCAGTATGCGGACGATATCGAGTTCTATAAGATGCTGCAGTATCTGTTCTTCAAGCAGTGGAAGGAACTGAAGGCTTATGCCAATGAAAAGGGAATTCAGATTATCGGAGATGTGCCGATCTATGTTGCCGGGGACAGCGCAGATGTATGGGCGAATCCCAAGCAGTTCTATCTGGATAAGGATCTGAATCCGATTGAGGTGGCCGGATGCCCGCCTGACGCTTTTTCCGCTGACGGACAGCTGTGGGGCAATCCACTGTTCCGTTGGAGCACGATGAAGAAGGATGATTATGCGTGGTGGACTAAGCGTATTCAGGCCATGGCTTCCCTGTATGATATTGTGCGTATCGATCACTTCCGCGGATTCGATTCCTACTATGCGATTCCGGCAGGCGATAAGACGGCCAAGAACGGTAAGTGGAAGAAGGGACCTGGAATGGATCTGTTCAACAAATTGGAGGAGAAGCTTGGCAGACTTCCAATCATTGTTGAGGATTTGGGCTTCTTGACTCCGTCCGTAATCAAGCTGTTAAAGGATTCCGGCTTCCCGGGCATGAAGGTGATCCAGTTCGCGTTTGACAGCCGCGAAGGCAGCGATTATCTGCCGCACACCTATCCGACCCACTGTGTGGTTTATACCGGTACACATGATAACGATACGGCTATGGGCTGGATGAAGACGGCACCGAAGGCATCTGTGAAGTTTGCCAAGGAGTACCTGAATCTGACGCAGGAGGAAGGATATAACTGGGGCATGATGCGTGCTGCATGGTCTTCCGTGGCAGATATGGCAATTGTTCCGATTCAGGATCTGTTGGGGCTGGGCTCTGAGGCTCGAATCAACACGCCATCTACGCTGGGCGACAATTGGAAGTGGCGCGCGACAGAGGATCAGATTACGAACGCACTTGCAAAGAAGCTGTATCGTTATATGGAAATGTACGGCCGCTGCAAAGAAGACAACTGCAAGAAAGCAGTGAAGGAACAGGCTGACGAGGCAGTTGACAAATAATAGTCCGGTATGAAAGAAATGAAGGAATAAACGTATCCCCCTTTTCATATATTAGCAATATATGAGAAGGGGGACTTTTTATGGATAGCAGGGAAAATAAAGATTTTGACTTATATAAAGACATCCAGGGAAGGACGAAAGGCGAAATCTACATTGGTGTTGTCGGACCGGTGAGGACCGGAAAGTCCACATTCATCAAACGCTTTATGGATCTGTTCGTGCTTCCGTACATAGAAGATGAGAATGTAAGACAGCGTGCGATGGATGAACTGCCGCAGTCTGCAGCAGGCAAGACGATTATGACTACGGAGCCTAAGTTTATTCCCCAGGAGGCGGCAACCATCACACTGGCGGATCAGAGTGATATTCGGGTGCGTCTGATCGACTGTGTCGGCTTTATGGTGGAAGGCGCCAGTGGGCATATGGAGGGGGACGAGAACCGGATGGTCAAGACGCCCTGGTTTGAGGAAGAAATTCCCTTTGTGGATGCTGCCCGGGTAGGGACGAAGAAGGTTATTCGGGACCATGCAACCATCGGCGTTGTGATCACAACGGATGGAACCATCGGTGAACTGCCAAGGGAAAGCTATCTGGAAGCGGAGCGTGCCACCATTGAGGAAATCCGGGAGATCGGCAAACCGTATGTCATCGTATTGAACTGTGCCAGACCTTACAGTGAGGAGACAAGACGGTTGGCAGAAGCCATGGAGCAGACGTATCAGGCGGTGGTGATTCCGGTCAACTGCCAGCAGATGCATCGTGAAGATGTGACCAATATTATGAATGCAATTCTGCTGGAATTTCCGGTGACACAAATGGATTTTTTTATTCCCAAGTGGACAGAGATGCTTCCCAGGGAACATCCCATCAAAGCGTCGATTCTGGATGCTGCTCTTGGGATGCTTGCAAAAATCGATAAGGTGAAGGATGTGCATGCACTGTCAGGAGAACGGACAAAAGAGGCGTTTTACATGGAGGAAAAGCCGGTAGGGGCGATTCAGATCGCCGGAATGAATCTGTCCACCGGAACGGTGACCGTCCGCATGGAGGTTGATGACAAGTACTATTTTGCGTATATCAGCGATATGACCGGGGTACAGATTACCGGGGAATATCAGATGATTTCCATGCTGCGGGGCTTGTCTGCTATGAAAGCCGATTATGAAAAGGTAAAAGATGCCATGTATGCAGTGGAACAGAAAGGATACGGGGTCGTGATGCCGGGGCTGGCGGACATCAAGATGGAGGACCCGGTTCTGATCCAGCACGGTGGTAAATACGGCGTAAAAATGCGTGCAATTTCTCCTTCCATCCATATGATCAAAGCCAATATCGAGACGGAGATTGCTCCGATTGTAGGCAGTGAAGAGCAGGCAAAAGACCTGATTGAATATATTAAGGCGGGGGAAGAGAGCGGCGAGGGCTTGTGGACCACCAACATATTCGGAAAATCTGTGGGAGAATTGATGGAAGACGGAATCCGAAGCAAAATTATGCAGATGGATGACGAGTGTCAGTTGAAGCTGCAGGACACCATGCAGAAAATCGTGAATGACAGCAATGGTGGAATGATCTGCATTATTATTTGATACATAGAAACAGAATATTTTAGCTTTATTTCTGGACGATATCTGTTATACTAAAAAGAAAAAGAATTTGCTTAAAGTACAGAGGAGAGAATGTGAGAGAATTTATTCAGGGGATGTATCAGAAACCCCATTTCTGGAAGCGGATGTTATTCTGCTTCCTTGCTGTTTGCATTATGGGGTTTGGAGTGTCCTGGCTCAATCTGATCCATCTGGGAACTGATCCCTATTCAGTTATGAATCTGGCGATCGCAGAGAGGATTCATATGAGCTATGGAAACTGGCTGGTCATCTTTAACACGGTGCTTTTTGTCATTGTGATTGTCAAAGACCACTCGAAAATCGGATTTGGTACGCTGTTCAACATGATCTGTGTGGGGTATGCCTGTGATTTTATGACATGGCTGCGCCAACGGCTTTGGCCACAACTTACGCTGGAATCCATGAGCCTTGGACTCAGGCTTGTACTCATGGTGGTCATGCTGGCAATGTTCATATTGGCGGTGGCAGTATACATGTCAGTGGATCTGGGAACCGCTCCTTACGATGCCATGCCTTTTATTATTGCAGATGCAAAGGAGCAGTTCTCCTTTCGGGTGGTGCGGATGATCTGGGATTGCGCGGTGACGGTAATCGGATTTGCAATCGGAGGCGTTGTCGGTATCGTGACCATTATTATGGCTTTTGCCATTGGACCGGTGGCTGCATGGGTCAGCAGACATATTCAGAGATTTTTTGAAGAAAAGTAGTTTGAAATGAAACGGAGGATAACAGATGGGTGAGGTATACGAAAAACTGATGCGATGCTATGACAGTGTCAGGAAACAAATTGATTTTACACCGCAGGTGGCCCTTGTGCTTGGGTCAGGACTGGGGGATTACGCGGAGAGCATACGCGTGGAAGCCACACTGGATTACCATGATATCGAGGGTTTCCCGGTGTCTACGGTTCCGGGGCATAAGGGACAGTTTATATTTGGCTATGTGGGGGACGTGCCTGTAGTCTGCATGCAGGGACGCGTCCATTATTATGAGGGCTATCCCATGAGTGATGTGGTATTGCCGGCACGGCTGATGAAACTCATGGGCGCACAGGTCTTGTTTTTAACCAATGCGGCAGGCGGTGTGCAGCTGGGAATGCACAGTGGAGACCTGATGCTGATCACCGGGCAGATCGCAAGCTTCGTTCCATCGCCATTGATCGGGGCGAATCTGGACGAGCTGGGACCTCGTTTCCCGGATATGAGTGAGATCTACAACCGGGATCTTATTCAAATTGTGCGTAAGTGTGCGGCGGAGCTTTCCATAGATCTAAAGGAAGGCACGTATCTGCAGTTCACGGGGCCGGCCTATGAATCTCCGCAGGAAGTCGCCATGGCAAGGTCGCTGGGGGCGGATGCCGTGGGCATGAGTACGGCCTGTGAGGCGGTAGCAGCCAACCATATGGGAATGAAGATCGTGGGGATATCCTGTATCTCCAACCTGGCCTGCGGAATTTCTCCGGTACCGCTGTCGCACAAGGAGGTTCAGGAGGCGGCAGATAAGGTGGCACCGCAGTTTAAGGCGCTTGTCACGCGAACAATAGAGGAGATTGGAAAAACATGCAGATAAGGTTTATTCATCACAGCTGCTTTGCAGTGGAGCTTGCAGATAAGGTGCTTGTATTTGATTACTTCGATGGGGAGCGGGTCAATGGCTATCATTTTGCAGGCCGTCTTCCGGATTATGCACCGGATACGCGGCTGTATCTGTTTGCCAGCCACAGCCATCAGGATCATTTTGATTTGGATATTCTGCGCCTAAGTGAACGATTTGCAAATATTCATTATATTTTATCGAAGGATATCCGTATCAGTCCCAACTTTTTGCGCAAGCACGGGATCGATCCGGCGGTCCGGGAGCGCGTGACCTTTGTGAATCCGGACAAGCATTTCGAGGTGGACGATCTTGAGATTTACACATTACAGTCGACGGATGCCGGAGTGGCTTTTTATGTGATTTCGGACGGGGTAAAGCTGTTCCATGCGGGAGACCTGAACGACTGGCGTATGGAGGGGGCAGGAGACCTGATCAACGGCAAAATGAGAAGAACCTATCAGCATGAGATCAAGAAACTTGCCGAACGCCCGATTGATGTGGCTTTTGTGCCAATGGACCCAAGGCTTGGGCAGCACCAATGGGCCGGCATGGACTTTTTCCTGAAGAATACCGATGCAAAGTATGTGTTTCCGATGCACATGTGGCAGGATTATTCCGGCATTGAGGAGTACAAAAAGCGCATCCCGAATTCGGGTATGGCAGACAGGCTCATGGATATCACTGGGGAGAATCAGGTGTTTGACTTTGACGGACTACTTGAATTATGAAATAAGTTCATATATAATAAGATAGTTGTGGAAGTGGTACAAGCCACGGAACATAGGAGGTAATGGGATGGTTGATTTTCTATTGTGTATTGTCCAGTATGTGATTATCATGGTCATTCTGGCCGGAATCGGAATACTTGGTGGATTTATCGGAATCAAATTGCGCAAGTCGAAGGATGCAAAGGCAGCGTCTGCAAAAGCGGAGGAATTGCCGGAAGGTGCCGGAAAGTAACAGATTGCGCAGTATAAGTTAGATGGAGGAAACGAGTGATGAAAAAGAGTTATGGCGTGAATGAACTGCGCCGGATGTATCTGGAATTTTTTGAGAGCAAGGATCATCTTGCAATGAAGAGCTTTTCGCTTGTCCCGCACAACGATAACAGTCTTCTGTTGATCAATGCGGGTATGGCACCGCTCAAGCCTTATTTTACGGGACAGGAGATTCCACCGAGACGACGCGTCACCACATGCCAGAAGTGTGTGCGGACCGGTGATATTGAGAATGTCGGTAAGACAGCAAGACATCTTACCTTTTTTGAGATGCTTGGCAATTTTTCTTTTGGAGATTACTTTAAGCATGAGGCAATTGCCTGGTCATGGGAATTTTTGACTGAGGTGCTTGGTCTGGAGAAGGATCGCCTGTATCCGTCCATCTATGGTGAGGATGATGAGGCGTTTGAGATCTGGAACAAGGAGATCGGCATTCCGGAGGATCGGATTACCCGGTTCTATCGTGATCCGGTGACCGGAGAGTGCGATAACTTCTGGGAGCATGGTGCAGGACCTTGCGGACCGTGTTCCGAGATCTATTATGACCGCGGTGAAAAGTATGGCTGCGGAGACCCGAACTGTAAAGTGGGCTGTGAGTGTGACCGCTTTATGGAGGTGTGGAACAACGTATTCACTCAGTTTGAGGGAGACGGTAAGGGCGGTTATACGGAACTGGCCCAGAAGAATATCGATACCGGTATGGGATTGGAGCGTCTTGCAGTGGTAATGCAGGATGTGGATTCTGTATTTGACATTGATACCATGAAGGCTATCCGGGACAAGATCTGTGAGATGTCAGGCAAGACATATCATACGGATGCGATGGATGACGTATCCATTCGTCTGATCACGGATCATATCCGCTCTTCAACGTTTTTGGTATCCGATGGCGTGCGTCCGTCCAATGAGGGAAGAGGATATGTACTTCGCCGTCTGATCCGCCGTGCCGCAAGACATGGCAGAATGCTTGGCATTGACGGACTGTTTCTGGCAAAATTGTCTGAGACCGTTATTAACCAGAGCAAGGATGGATATTCCGAGCTGGAAGAGAAGAAGGATTATATCTTTAAGATTCTGACCGAGGAGGAGAAGAGCTTCAACAAGACGATCGATCAGGGACTTGCAATCCTTTCCGATATGATGGCGGACATGGAGAAGAATGGAACCAAGGTACTTTCCGGTGAAGATACCTTTAAGCTTTATGATACCTACGGATTCCCGGTAGATCTGACAGCTGAGATTTTGGAGGAGAAGGGATTCTCTTATGATGAAGCGGGATTTCACGCATGCATGGAGGAACAGAGAACCCGTGCCCGCAATGCCCGCAAGGTGACCAATTATATGGGTGCTGACGCAACCGTATTCGAGCAGGTGGATCCGGCAATTGTAACGGAGTTTGTCGGTTATGACAATCTGGTCTGTACATCAAAGGTTACGGTTATTGCCACAGCTGCCGACAATGGAGAAGGTGCTGCGGTTTCTGCATTAGCTGACGCCATTGCAGAGGGTGAGCACGGAACCATTGTTGTGGAAAAGACCCCATTCTATGCGACCATGGGTGGCCAGCAGGGAGATAAGGGTGTAATTGAGACCGGCAACGGCAAGTTTGTTGTGGAGGATACTGTGAAGCTTGTCGGTAATAAATACGGACATGTCGGCTATATGGAATCCGGTATGATCTCCATGGGAGAGGAGGTTCGCCTGTCTGTGGATGAAAAGCTGCGCGCGCAGACCTGCAGCAATCATTCTGCAACCCATTTATTACAGAAGGCACTGCGTGAGGTACTGGGTACACATGTTGAGCAGGCAGGTTCCTACCAGGATCCGGAACGAACCAGATTCGACTTCAGCCATTTTTCTGCTATGACTCAGGAAGAACTGGCAAAGGTTGAGAAGCTGGTCAATGAGAAGATTGCAGAGAAGATTCCGGTTGTCACAGAAGTGATGACGGTAGATGAGGCAAAGAAGACCGGTGCCATTGCACTTTTCGGAGAGAAGTACGGAGAGACAGTTCGTGTTGTTTCTATGGGGGATTTCTCGAAAGAATTCTGTGGTGGTACCCATGTGAAGAACACCGGTGATATCGGTGCGTTCAAGATTATTTCCGAGAGCGGTGTCGCAGCGGGAACACGTCGTATTGAGGCATTGACCGGTGGAAATGTACTTCAGTATTATGCAAAACTGGAGGAAGAATTCCATGAGGCTGCCAAGGTTGTCAAGGCAACTCCGGCGAACTTAAAGGATCGTCTGGAGAAGCTGATGGCAGAGATGAAGGCATTGCAGAGTGAGAATGAATCCTTGAAGAGCAAGGCTGCCAAGGAGGCTCTGGGAGATGTGATGGACCGTGTCACAGAGGTAAAAGGCGTGAAGCTTCTTGCTACCAGTGTGGCAGGTGTCGATATGAACGGACTCAGAGAACTGGGAGATCAGTTGAAGGATAAGCTTGGTGAGGGCGTTGTGGTACTTGCTTCTGAATGTGACGGAAAAGTGAACCTGATTGCCATGGCTACAGATGCAGCCATGAAGCAGGGAGCGCATGCAGGAAATCTGATCAAGGCGATCGCCGGTCTTGTCGGAGGAGGCGGCGGCGGACGTCCAAATATGGCTCAGGCAGGAGGAAAGAATCCGGCAGGTATCCCGGAGGCGATTGCGGCAGCTACCGGAGCCTTGGAAGGTATGCTTTCTTAAAACTGGTAAAATTGAACAAAATGCAAGCAAAAAGCCCCATTCTTTTGTGAAAAATAGAAGAGTGGGGCTTTTCATACCTTTACAAAATGGTATGAGTGAGAATCTTATGGCCTACAGTGCCGCCGGCAATAATGAAGGGGCCTATTCCCTTGCCAATGGGGCAATTTCAGATTATTCCGATGCAATCGATCAGAATATAGAGGGTGTGATGGGTGAGTTTAAACAGCGCACGGATACCCTAAAGAATTCTATGAATGAGACCGCAATTTTCACCAAGCTGTAATCCGGTTACGGTCCGCTTCAGGTGTTGGATGGTTTTTACATGAAATTTGTAAAATCTATTGACAAATGCGGATTTTTTGATAAAATATTCGATAGTGCAATTCAGATTACCTTACAGTTGATGCACAATATCGCAACTGGAGGGAGGTTAGGTGTAGATGTCTAGTGTAATCGTAAAAGAGAATGAGACTTTAGATAGCGCATTACGTCGTTTCAAGAGAAACTGTGCGAAGGCTGGTATCCAGCAGGAGATTCGTAAGCGTGAGCATTACGAGAAGCCAAGCGTTAAGCGCAAGAAGAAGTCTGAAGCTGCTAGAAAAAGAAAATACAACTAAAGTTGTGATCAATACCCCCGGGAGATTCCCGGGGGTATTTTTTAATAGATACTAATTTCCTTAATAACCCAGGACTTCTCCCACAAGGATCACCTTAATCCGATCGGGATTACCGCTGCGCCTTGTAACTACGATCTGGTTGCAGATGCAGTCCGAAGACAGGCAGTCCGCGCATACACCGGTGGAAGCACAGGGGGTGGCCCGGTTTAAGCGAATGCAGTTTAAGGGAGTCGCAGTGTTTCGAACCCGATCCACAGCATCCGTGACAGTCGGTACGATCTTGTTCATTCCTGCCACGACAATTACCTGCTCCGGGCCATAGATCAGGGCCGCCAGGCGGTTGCCGTTGCCGTCAATGTTCACAAGCTCACCGCTTTGGGTGATGGCGTTGGCACTCATAAAATATCGGTTGCAGGACAGCGCATCGTGATACATTTTAGCGGTTTCATCCGGGGTCTGGGCCTTCGCCCGGTCGATCAGTGCGATATCGGACCGATCCCGCAGGGCACTGAGGATTCCGGCCTCTTCTAAGGTCATGGAACCGCCGAAGGATACGCTGTCCCCTGGGTTTACATAGGACAGGGCAGTGGTGCAGGCCTCCTGTGCGGTAGCGCAGTACACGGCTTCAATCTGGCGCTTTTTCAGGTTGCCGATTACGGTGTCGGCAAGTTTGGCATTGTATGTTTCGCGAATGTTCATAGGTCATTCCTCCATAGATTTTGTATAAAAAAGATGATTCATGAATAGAATAATGCTCTTATGAAATTTTGACAAGAAGGAAATAACTTGGTAAAATAAAAAACCATGCGAAAGGAGTTTGGAATGAGACAGAATTTGAAGAAAATGATCAGTTACTATAAGCCATATCTGCATATCTTTTGGGCAGATATGTTTTTTGCAACGCTGTCTGCCGGAGTGGCTCTGGTCATCCCTCTGGTGGTGCGGTATGTGACCTCCACGCTGATCTACTGTGAAGCGGATGTAATCCTTCACCAGATGGTCTATATTGCAATCGGCCTGTTTGTACTGCTGGCAGTAGACTGCTACAGCCGCTTTTTCATAGGCAATTACGGACATGTGATGGGGGCAAAGATGGAGTATGATATGCGGCAGGAAATATTCGAGCATATGCAGAAGCTCTCTTTTTCCTTCTATGACGATGCGAAGGTCGGACAGCTTATGAGTCGTATTACGTCGGATCTGTTTGACATTACAGAGCTGTTGCATCATGGTCCGGAGAATATCATTCTTTCTGTGCTTAAGATTGTAGGAGCTTTTGTCATTTTAATGAATATCAACGGATGGCTGGTTTTGGCAGCCTTTATTGTCCTTCCGTTTATGTTTGCCTTTGCGTTTTTGTTGAATAAGAAAATGAGAGGCGCCTTCAAACGCAACCGGGAAAAGATTGCGGAGATCAATGCACAGATTGAGGATAACCTGTCCGGCATTCGTGTGGTAAAGTCTTTTGCCAACGAGGACATAGAGGCAGAAAAGTTCAAGATCGGAAATGACGGATTTCTGGCGGCAAAGAAGAACAGCTATCACTATATGGGAAGTTTTCAGGCGGGGGTTGGTGTGTTCACTACGCTGATCCAGGTTAATGTCATTTTAGTGGGTGGAATTCTGATTGCCTACCAGAAGGTTGACATCAGCGACCTCATTACATTTTTGCTCTATATTGGTGTGTTCACGGATCCAATCCGCACGCTGGTGGATTTTACCGAGCAGTTTCAGAATGGATACACGGGCTTTGAGCGGTTTCGCGAGATTATGAACATTCAGCCGGATATAGAGGACGCGAAGGATGCTGTGGTTCTTCCACATGTAAAAGAAGATATCACCTTTGAGAATGTGTCCTTCCAGTATCAGGAGAATCAGGAAAATGTGCTGAACCACATCAATCTTCAGGTGCCGGCAGGTGCCTACATGGCGTTGGTTGGATCATCAGGTGCCGGTAAGACCACACTGTGTTCTCTGATCCCGCGGTTTTATGATGTGACAGACGGAAGGATTCTTGTGGATGGACAGGATATCCGCAAGGTGACGTTGAAGAGTTTACGGGATCAGATTGGTATGGTCCAGCAGGATGTGTATCTGTTTGCCGGAACTATCATGGAAAATATCCGTTACGGAAAGCCCGATGCCACGGAAGCGGAAGTGATTGAGGCGGCAAAGAATGCCAATGCACATGAATTTATTATGTCCTTCCCGGACGGATACGAGACCGATATCGGACAGCGGGGTATCAAGCTTTCCGGAGGGCAGAAGCAGCGTCTGTCCATCGCCCGGGTGTTCTTAAAGAATCCGCCGATCCTGATCTTTGACGAGGCGACCTCGGCTCTGGACAACGAGAGTGAGAAGGTTGTGCAGGACTCGTTGGAGAAGCTGGCAAAGAACCGGACGACTTTTGTCATTGCACACCGTCTTACCACCATCCAGAATGCCGAGAAAATCCTGGTGCTGACGGAGGAGGGAATTGCGGAGTCCGGCACGCACGAGGAGCTTCTAAGAAAGGGTGGCGTGTACGAGAAGCTGTATCATATGCATATGTAGGAACAGGTTGAACGATACTGTAGGGTACTGGAGCGTGAACGATGCTCTTTCTTGCATTTTACATGGAAAAAGAGTAGAATACGTTAGGTACGATATTGGACAAACTAAGCTATAAAGTATGATAGATAAGGAGAGCGATAACTATGACGAAAATTGATATTATTTCCGGTTTCCTGGGAGCCGGAAAGACAACGTTCATCAAGAAAATGATCAATGAGGCATTTCAGGGTGAGCAGATTGTGCTGATCGAGAATGAGTTCGGTGAAGTCGGCATTGACGGCGGTTTCCTGAAGGATGCGGGCATCGAGATCACAGAGATGAATTCCGGCTGTATCTGCTGTTCTTTGGTGGGAGATTTTGGAAAGAATCTGAATGAGGTGATTACCAAGTATCATCCGGATCGAATTCTGATCGAGCCTTCCGGTGTGGGAAAGCTTTCGGATGTCATGAAATCTGTCATTGATATTGAGAAGGCGCAGGATGTCAAACTCAATGCTCTTGTCACTGTTGTAAATGCGTTAAAGGCCAGCAAGCAGATGAAGGCCTTTGGCGAGTTTTTCAACAATCAGATCGAATATGCGACCACAGTAATTTTGAGCCGTAGCCAGAATGCAACCCCTGAGCAGCTGGAGTTCTGTGTAAAGCAGATTCAGGCATTGAATCCGAAGGCTGCCATCATCACCACCAATTGGGATGAAATAAAAGGTGAGCAGATCTTAAAGGCCATGGAGGGACAGGATAATCTGGAGATGAAGACGCTGGCGGAAGCACGTCATGCTCATGACGAGGAAGAACATGAGCATCATCACCACGATCATGATCATGACGGGCATTGTCACCATGATCACGACCATGAGGAAGAGCATGAGCACCATCATCATGACCATGACGAGCACTGTCACCATGATCACGACCATGAGGAGGAACATGAGCATCATCATGAGCACGATGAAAACTGCACCTGCGGCTGCCATGATCATGAGCATCACCACCATCATCATGCAGATGATGTGTTCACCAGCTGGGGTAAGGAGACGCCTCATAAGTTTGAGCGCGCGAAGATCGAAGAGATATTAAAGGGATTTGCGGAGTCTGACAATATTCTTCGTGCCAAGGGCATGGTTGAGAATGTGGAAGGCGGATGGATCTACTTTGATATGGTTCCGGGCGAGTATGAGATCCGCGAGGGTGAGCCGGATTACACCGGGCGTATCGTGGTAATCGGTACGGAGATTCACGAGCATGAGCTGGAGGAATTATTCGGCTTGAACTAGATCGTTTTGCAAGGATAGAAGGTAAAAGGAGCAGATATGGCACAGGAGATACCAGTATATGTATTTACCGGTTTCATGGACAGTGGCAAAACCAGTCTTGTTCAGGAAACCCTGTTTGAAAATGAGTTTGGTGAGGGCGCCAAGGGTGTGATCATCATGTGCGAGGATGGTGAGAAGGAGTACGATGAGGCAAAGCTTGCCACCGTGAACTTCAAGCTGACCGGCATTGAGAATGAGGAGGATTTCACCGAAGAACGTCTGCAGCAGATCAACGATGAATATCTGCCGGAGCAGGTGTTTATCGAGTATAACGGAACCTGGGGAATGGATAAGCTTCTTGAGGCAAAGCTGCCAAAGGGATGGGTGATTGTCCAGTCTCTTGCAACCGTGGATTCCACGACCTTTGACATGTATATGAACAATATGCGTGCCATGATGCAGGAGCAGGTATTTTCCAGCGATGTGGTCATTTTTAACCGGACAGACGACGATACGGACAGAGGCCGTTTGCGCCGTATGATCAAGGCAATCAACCGCAAGGCGCAGATTGTCTATGAGAGGAAGGATGGCACGATTGATGAGCGGCCGGAGGAGCTGCCATTTGACATTAATCAGGACATCATTGAACTCTCCGATGCGGATTATGCTATCTGGTATATGGATGCCATGGAGAATTACAAGAAGTATGAGAAGAAAAAGGTGAAATTCCGTGCACTGGTCTATAATCCGGAGAAACTCAAAAAGGGAATTTTTGTTCCGGGGCGTTTTGCTATGACCTGCTGTATCGAGGATGTGACCTTTATCGGATTTAAATGCAAATACGACAGGGAAGAGGAACTTCCTCACAAGTCGTGGATTGACATTACCGCAGAGATTCACGTGGAATTCGCAAGAGAGTATAAAGGAAAAGGACCGGTATTGTATCCGGTTGCGATTGAAAAGGCCCAGAAGCCGGAAGATGAACTGGTTTATTTCTCATAAAGGTGGATTGTTTGTAAGATTATGAAGACCATAACATTTTTATATGATGGGGCGACAGAAACATATTGATAAATTTTATGATTTCCTTTACAATAAGAGGTGCATTGCGCACCTCTTTTTGTGCGCAGGAATCAGAGTATACATAGGCTAGGAGGACAAATTATGTATCCAATTGTTCGAAGAGAAAAATTGGCAGATAACATCATTTTGATGGATATCAAGGCTCCGCGTGTAGCAAAGGAGTGTCTGCCGGGACAGTTCATTATTGCGAAGACGGATGAAGTGGGAGAGAGAATTCCACTTACTATTTGTGATTACGACAGAGAGAAGGAGACTGTCACCATCGTGGTTCAGACAATCGGCGCGGGAACAGAGCGCATGATGATGCTGCAGGAGGGAGACGCCCTGGAGGATTTCGTTGGACCGCTCGGATGTCCTTCTGAGCTTTGTCAGGAAGAGAACCTTGAGGAAACCAAAAAGAAAAATATTGTGTTTATCGCAGGAGGACTTGGTACTGCACCGGTTTATCCACAGGTAAAGTGGCTGCATGAGCACGGTGTCGATGTGGATGTCATCATGGGCTTCCGCAATAAGGACATTCTGTTCTATGAGGAAGAGATGAAGGCAGTTGCTGGGAATGTGTATGTATGTACCGATGATGGGTCATACGCGTTCCACGGCAACGGCAGCCAGCAGCTGGAGGCTTTGGTCAACGAGGGAAAGCACTATGATGTGGCGGTTGCAATCGGACCTATGATCATGATGAAATTTACCTGCCTTCTGACGAAAAAGCTTGAGATTCCGACCATTGTTTCCATGAATCCGATCATGGTAGACGGAACCGGAATGTGTGGAGCATGTCGTCTGGTGGTTGGCAATGAAGTGAAATTTGCATGTGTTGACGGACCGGAGTTTGATGGTCATCTGGTAGATTTTGACCAGGCAATGAAGCGTCAGCAGCAGTATAAGACAGAAGAAGGCCGCGCAAAGCTGGCGTTTGAAGAGGGAGATACTCATCACGGCGGTTGTGGTCATTGCGGAGGTGACAAGTAATGGATGTATTAGTGAGAGTTCCGGTTCGTGAGCAGGAGCCAAAGGTTCGTGCCACAAACTTTGAAGAAGTATGCTATGGATACAACGAGGAGGAGGCTGTAGCTGAGGCTTCCCGTTGTCTCAATTGTAAAAATGCACAGTGTATGAAGGGCTGCCCGGTTTCCATCAATATCCCTGCATTTATCGAGCAGGTGAAAAACCGCAATTTCGAGGCGGCTTATCAGATCATTTCGGAGTCTTCGGCACTTCCGGCAGTCTGTGGTCGTGTATGTCCGCAGGAGAGCCAGTGTGAGGGCAAATGTATCCGTGGAATTAAGGGGGATCCGGTTGCCATCGGTAAGCTGGAGCGCTTTGTTGCTGACTGGGCAAGGGAGAATGGAATTAAGCCGAAGAAGGCAGAATCCATGAACGGACATAAGGTTGCAGTGATCGGTTCCGGCCCTGCAGGATTGACCTGTGCGGGAGATCTCGCGAAGCTTGGCTATGATGTGACGATTTTTGAGGCACTTCACCGTGCCGGTGGCGTATTGAGCTACGGAATTCCGGAGTTCCGTCTGCCGAAGGACAAGGTAGTTGCGGCTGAAGTGGAGAATGTTAAGGCCTTAGGTGTTAAGATTGAAACCAATGTGGTCATCGGTAAGTCTGTGAAGATTGACGAGCTGATGGCAGAAGAGGGCTTTGAGGCCGTATTTATTGGTTCAGGAGCCGGTCTTCCAAGATTTATGGGAATTCCGGGAGAGCAGGCCAATGGCGTATTCTCGGCCAACGAGTACCTGACCAGAAATAACCTGATGAAGGCCTTTGAGGAGGGGTATGAGACCCCAATCACACGTGGCAAGAAGGTTGTTGTTGTCGGCGGTGGTAATGTGGCAATGGATGCAGCGCGTACGGCACTTCGTCTCGGTGCTGAGACACATATCGTATATCGTCGTGGCGAGGAGGAGCTTCCGGCACGTAAGGAAGAGGTTCACCACGCAAAGGAAGAGGGTATCATTTTTGACCTTCTTCAGAATCCGACCGAGATTCTTGTAGATGAGAACGGCTGGGTGAAGGGAATCAAGATTATCAAGATGGAACTGGGTGAGCCGGATGAGTCCGGACGCCGCAGCCCGGTAGAGATTCCGGGTTCCGAGTATGAGATCAAGTGTGACACCGTAATCATGTCTTTGGGAACTTCACCAAACCCGTTGATTTCTTCCACTACTGAGGGTCTGGAGGTCAACCGTCGCAAGTGTATCGTTGCGACTGAGGATACCGGTGCAACCAGTAAGGCAGCTGTATATGCCGGCGGAGATGCTGTGACCGGTGCAGCCACCGTTATTCTTGCTATGGGTGCAGGAAAGGCAGCAGCAAAGGGAATTCACGAGTATTTGTCAGCGAAATAAAGAAATGTATGCAAAGAGAGCGGCTTGTGCCGCTCTTTTTTGCGCTGTTACGGAAGCAATTTGTTCCGGCAAAGATTAAATAATTATTAAAGATGAACAAAACAGGTAAATTTTGCCTTTAAATCGGGTATAATAGGTTGCGAACCGTAAGCAAAATACATAAGAGTTGGTGAGTGCATGAGAGATAGAACAAAACAACAGGAACAGGAGAATATGGAGGAAGTTACCTTCTCCCGTGTTGAGGCAGAGCCGGAGACGGGACTGACCAGGGAAGAGGTGGAGGTGCGCTTTGCTGCCCATGCAGATAATTACAAGGTGGAATCTTCCACCAAATCGGTAGCGGAAATCATTAAATCCAATGTCCTGACATACTTTAACCTTGTGTTTGCAATTATTGCAGTGTTATTGGCTATGGTGGGGGCATGGAGGGATATGACGTTTCTGCCCGTGATCGTGGCTAACACCTGTATTGGTATTGTTCAGGAGATTCATTCTAAGAAGGTGCTGGATCGTCTATCCATTCTGAACGCACCCAAATGTATGGTTGTGCGGGATGGAAAAAAGCAGCAGGTAAGGGCGGAACAACTGGTGCTGGATGACATCGTTATTTTTTCTGCGGGAAGTCAGATTCCGGCAGACGCAACCGTTGTGAAGGGAACTCTTCAGGTCAATGAGTCTCTGATTACAGGAGAATCCGATGAAATCAGTAAGGATGTGGGAAGCCAGCTTTTGTCCGGAAGCTTTGTTGTATCCGGAAATGCGTATGCAAGATTGACCAAGGTGGGAAAAGATTCCTATATATCAAAGCTGACACTTCAGGCTACTAAGAGCAAAAAGGGGGAGCAGTCGGAGATGATCCGTTCCCTGAATTATCTGATCATGGTGATGGGGATTATCATCATTCCCATTGGAATCGCATTGTTTGTGCAGGCGTTTCTGTACAATGAGGAGACGCTTCGGGATTCCGTTACCGGAATGGTCGCGGCAATCATCGGAATGATACCGGAAGGGTTATATTTACTGGCCAGTGTGGCTATGGCGGTCTCTGTCATGCGTCTGGCCAAGAAAAAGGTATTGGTTCATGACATGAAGTGCATCGAGACACTGGCGCGGGTCAATGTGCTGTGCGTAGATAAGACCGGAACCATTACAGAGCCGGGTATGCATGTCTATGCATTTGAAGCGCTGGACGGTCTGGAGGAGGAAGAAACCTTTGCGGTGCTTTCGGATTTTGTGGCGGCACAGAATACGGATAACGCAACCATGGAGGCCATGCAAAAGCATTTTGACAGGGGGCATGGTGTGAGAGCGCAGGAAGTATTTTCTTTTTCTTCTGAGACCAAGTTTTCCGGTGCGGTGTTAGAGGGAACACCCTATGTGCTGGGGGCACCGGAGTTTGTTTTGCGGAGCCAGCTTGCGGAATACCAGGAGCAGATTAAGGCATACAGCAGTATGGGATACCGGGTGCTTGTATTTGGCGAATACGAGGGAACGTTATCAAAAAAACCGTTGACCGAACCGGTAACGCCCATGGCGTTTGTGATGCTTGCCAATCCGATCCGCTCCGGTGCAAAGGAAACCTTCCAATATTTTGCAGGGAATGGTGTGGATATCAAGGTGATTTCTGGAGATAATCCGCTGACGGTGTCTGTGATCGCGAAAGAAGCGGGAATTGCAGGGGCTGAGAAGTATGTAGATGCTTCTACGCTTAAGGCTCAGAGTGATTACTATAAAGCGGTGGAGGAATATATGGTGTTTGGACGTGTGACTCCGACCCAGAAACGTCAGCTTGTGCAGGCACTTAAGAAGCACAGGAAGACGGTTGCAATGACCGGAGACGGCGTCAATGATGTGCTGGCGTTAAAGGATGCCGATTGCAGTGTTGCCATGGCCAGCGGAAGTGATGCGGCGTCCAACGTGTCACAGCTTGTGCTGATGGATTCTGATTTTGCCCGTATGCCTTCGGTTGTTGCGGAGGGGCGTCGGGTGGTCAACAATATACAAAGAAGTGCTTCTTTGTATATTGTGAAGAACATTTTTTCAATGCTTTTGGCAATTTTCTCCGTCATATTAATGCTGGGATATCCGTTGGAGCCGTCACAGGTGACATTGATCAGTATGTTTACCATCGGTATTCCGTCCTTTATTCTGGCATTGGAGCCGAATCATGACATTATCAAAGGACATTTTCTCACCAATGTGCTGGTGAAGGCGCTTCCGGCAGGTCTTACGGATTTTCTTGTGGTAAGCGGGCTTGTGGTGTTCTGCAGGGAGTTTTCCGTGGATCCCGAATGTTTATCCACATCCTGCACCATACTGGTGGCAATCGTTGGCTTTATGATTCTGTACCGGATCGCGCAGCCGATGAAGGCCAGCCATGTGATCATGATGGTGGGGTTGGTGGGAGGATGGCTGTTCTGTATGCTCTTTGTCAGTCATTTCTTTGCGATTACAAGCATATCCAAGCAGTGTGCAATGTTGATGATCGTATTTGCAATTATTACGGAGCCAACACTTCGATACCTGAGTCGTTTCGTGGAATGGAGCTATGGAAAAATCCGGCTTCTCCATCATAAGGTGTCGGAAGAATCATAAAATTCAAGGTGTAGCGGTTGCAACCCGGGAAGTTTTATCTTATAATTATTCTCGGGTGACAATCGCTATTGTCATATTTATATCACGTTTTAGAGTAAGAGAAGGTAGAAGTGTGCGGAAACGAATCAGGCAGATTGCCAGAGGAAGATTTGATTATGAGAAACCGCTTATTTCTCTTTCTGAGGAGGAACTGAAGCTGCAGGTGACAGAGGGACAGGAGTATTCCGGCAGTTTTACGATTACCAGCAGCAATCATGTACAGGTTCGGGGCCTGGTCTATTCCACCAGCCCGCGTATGGAGTGTCTGACTCCCCAGTTCGAAGGAGAAGAGGTACGGATTCGGTATCAATTTCATAGCAAAGGCCTTGTGGAAGGCGATGTGGAAACCGGCGACTTTGTGATTGTCTGTGAGCAGGAGGAGAGGAGCCTTTCTTTTGATGTGTCCGTTTCCAAGCTGTACGCGGAAAGTACCATGGGAACCATACGGAGTCTGTATGACTTTACCTGTCTGGCTAAAGAGAAATGGAGCGAGGCGTACCAGTTATTCTATCATAAAGGTTTTTCCAATATCATTAACGCCAAGGAACAGAAGGAAGCCATGATCTATCGGGGGATTGTAAGTGCCAAGCCCTCTCAGCAGAACATGGAGGAATTTCTGGTAGGCATTCAGAAGAAGAATCCGGTGCATATCAGTCTGGAACAGACAGGCTGCTGTATTCGGGAACTGACGGAGACAAGCCAGCAGGAGGCTGTGATCCGCAAGAATGAGTGGGGATACGTTTCCGTTCGGATCTCCACAGATGCAGATTTTATCCGTCTGTCTGATGATGCGATTACAACGGATGATTTCCTTGGCAGCAGCTATACATACAAGTATCTGGTGGATTATGATCAGATGCATGCAGGGTGGAATTATGGCCGCATTTGTTTTCGAGGCACATATGAGACTCTGTATCTTGAGGTGTCTGCACACAAGGGGCCGCTGACAGACCGCTCTGACAGTGTGCGTGCGCAGATCAAGGAATGCAAGGTCGGCATTATGGAACTGTATCAGGCATACCGTCTAAAGCGTATTGTGACGGGGGTGTGGGCCAACGAGACGGTGGATATTCTGAATCATCTCCATGCACTGGATCCGGACGAGCCAATGTACCTGCTCATGAAGGCGCAGGCATTGCATATTAACCGCCAGCGTCAGGAGGCAGAGTGGATATTAGAAGACTTTCGAAGAGAATGGCCGGATCGCCGATCACCGGTTTGGGGATATTATCTGTATATTATGACGCTGATGGAGCGGGAACCGTCTTATGTAGATAGAATGACGAGGGAGATTGAACTGATCTTTCACGAGAATCCGGATTCGGTGCTCTTATTCTGGGTACTTTCTTTCCTTGAGGAAGAGTATTACAACAACAGTGCCCACAAGCTGAAGGCGATTGAGTACTGGGTGATGAAGGGATGCACATCTCCGTATCTGTATCTGGAAGCTTATTATCTCATCTGTCAGGATCCGTATCTGTTGACGAAGCTGGGTGCCTTTGAACTTCGGATTTTGCGGTGGGCAGTGAGAAGACGTGCCTTGAACAAAGATCTGGCGGCCCAGATTTTTCAGATAGTAGAGTTTGGAAAAGGCTTTGATGAGGTGCAGTTTACTCTGCTTCTTTCCGCATACGAGGTGGATCCGAAGCCGGAGTATGTCGGGATGATCTGCAGCTATCTGATCAAGGCTCAGAAATTTGATAAGCAGTACCATGTATGGTTTGAGAAGGGCATCGAACTGGAACTTCGCATTACAAGCCTGTATGAGGCGTATCTGTTGTCCTTCGATGAGCGTGGAATTGTTCCGGTGCCGAAGATCATACAGATGTATTTTCAGTATGACAGTACATTGCCATATAAGAAGATGGCAATTCTATACAACAATATCATCGCCTCCAAGGACAAATGTCCTGAGGTTTATGAACAGTATCGCCGGACTATGGGACGATTTGCCATGGAGCAGGTTGAGCAGGAGCATATGGATGATAATCTGGCGGTGCTGTACGAGGAGATGCTGGATCTCGGATTTGTCAATGAGGAGATTGCTCATTGCCTTGCCCATATTGTGTTTACCAATAAGCTGGTGGTATTTGATTCCCGGATAGTGCGGGCAATTATTTACCAGAAGCAGATGAAAGAACCGCAGATTGTGCCGGTTGTGGAACAGGCGGCGTATTTCCAGCTATACACCAATGAGTATGTGATTCTGTTTGAGGATGAAAAGGGGCAGCGCTATGTCAGCAGCATATCCTACCGCTTGCAGAAACTCATGGAGCCGGAGCGTTATCTTGCAAAATGTATGGAGCTGGCACCGCAGGAACTGTCCTATATTGTTGCAAGTTTTGAGCAGAAGCAGAGCTATTTGACATTCAGCGATTCGGATAAGAATTATTTTAAGCGCATTCTGTTTGCGAAAGAGCTGAATCCGGTTTATCAGTCGGATATGGCGTTAGAAATCGTGCGGTTCTATCAGACACAGGAGTATGACGGAACGGTCGTAGAATACTTAAAGCAGGCCGATTTCACGCAGATGTCTCAATCAGTGCGAAGGTATATGCTGGAGACCTTAGTGGATAATCATCTGTATGATCAGGCGTATGAACTGATTCAGGTGTATGGGATGGACCAGATTGGCTCTGCCGCCAAGGTGACATTGGCCAGCTATAAGATTGCGCAGACAGACCGGGAAGAGGAAAACGCGGATGAATATCTGCTGCTTCTTGCGGCTACTGCTTTTCGCAATAAAAAGTACAATGATACCATGCTGGACTACCTGTGCCGGTTCTACAATGGTCCTACCGAATGGATGTGTACGCTGTGGAGAGCTGCAAAACAGTTTGAGATAGGGACGTTTGAGCTGGAAGAACGCATTTTGGTACAGATGATGTATGCAGGGCGTAAGCTTGGTGCTGTGGAGGATATATTTGAGAGCTATTATAACGCCGGTGGAAGAGAACTGGTGGTACTTGCTTACCTCACTGCCTGTGCCCATGCATATTTTGTGGAGGATGCTCAGATGGGGCAGGAGCTGCTTGATCTGATTCAGGCAAGGTATATCTCACATCAGGAATTGAATGATGCCTGCAAGCTGGCGTTACTCAAGTCGCTTGCCGCACGGGGAGAGGATGCATCCATTGACCTTCAGGATGCACTGTTGTCTGAGTATACCAGGCGCAACATGAATTTTGCGTTTTACCGGCAGTTGAACCGGAAGCTGGTGCAGAAGTATCACCTTTACGATAAAGTATTTCTGGAATACCGTACCGATCCCAGGAATCATGTTGTTCTTCATTACAGCCGCGATGAGGACGGAGAGGATTTTGTGAAGGAAGATATGCCGGATGTGTATGACGGCATTTTTGTAAAGCAGTTTGTGATGTTTTTTGGAGAATCCGTTCAGTACTATATTACGGAGGAGCATGGCAACCAGGTGGATGTTACACAGAGCAGCCGCATTACAAGCAGTGATGTATACACGGAGAAGGACGAGAGCAGGTATAATCTGCTCAATCAGATGCTCATGGCAAGTACACTGCAGGATGATAAGTCACTGTATCACAATATGAAGCAGTATGC
Organism: uncultured Lachnospiraceae bacterium; assembly: GCA_945868435.1. GTDB lineage: Bacteria > Bacillota > Clostridia > Lachnospirales > Lachnospiraceae > Roseburia. The sequence goes on along the minus strand of CAMBLG010000008.1, from coordinate 13,277 downwards.
CGGTTTCGATGAGGTGACAAGGAAGGTATTTAAGCTGTTATAGAGCGTAAAGAGGACATGGAAAGCAAAAGAGAGCCATACTATCTTGGCATTGATCTGAATGATGACTATGCCATGATCAGCTATTATCAACAGAATATGAGTGAACCCGATACGGTGAGTACCATTGCCGGCGGACAGATGTATCATGTGCCGACACTTCTGGCAAGACGGAAAAATATGGGAATGTGGTATTACGGTGAGGAAGCAAAGAAGATGGCCAAGACCAGTGAGGTCATCTGTGTGGACGCTCTGTTGAAGCGGGCCGTGAATGGGGAGAAGATTGGAATCGGAGATGAAAACTATGAGGCAAGTGATCTGCTTGCCCTGTTTCTGCGAAAGATGATCGACCTGCCTTTAAAGCTGGGCAATGGAGGACACATTGACCGGCTGGTGCTCACGGTGGACAGACTGACACGGGAGAACATGGATGTGTTCTGGAAAGTGGCATCGAGACTGGAATTGACCGCGGAACAGTTTATGGTGGTAGATCACAGGGAAAGCTTCTATTACTTCGCGTTGAGCCAGAAGGAGAACCTGTGGCTGCACGATGTGTTCCTGTTTGGATATCAGGATAGTTCTATGTATGCGTATGACCTTAGACGGGATATGCGGACTACACCGCAGGTGGTGTCGATTCGGGAAACCGGCCGTTACAGTATAGGTGAGGACAAAGATCAAAGTTTTTTGGATATCTTGAAGAAAGAATTCGAGAACCGTATGATTTCTACGGTTTACCTGGTAGGGGAAGGCTTCGGCGGGGAGTGGATGAAGGAGTCGCTGAATTATATATGCCGTGGAAGAAGGGTGTTCCTGGGGCAGAATCTCTTTTCCAAGGGGGCCTGCTATGCGGCGGAAGCCCGAGCCAAGGGTGATGGCTGGCCTTATATCTATATGGGAGAAAATGAGATGAAGTTCAATCTGAGTCTCAAGGTGCGCGACCGGGGAAATATGGCCTTTTACAACCTGATCAGCGCAGGGCGCAACTGGTTCGAGACCAAAGGCGAGTGTGAGGTTATCCTGTCCGGAACGCAGGCAATTGATTTCTGGAAGCAGTTGCCCAACAGTCGTGAAGCCAAGATAGAAACATTAGAACTTACGGACCTTCCCAGTAGGCCGGACCGGACCACCAGAGTTCGGATTACGGCGAAGCCGGTGGCGGATGATAAGATAGAGATTGAACTGAAGGACCTTGGGTTTGGTGAATTTTTCAGGGGAACCGATAAGGTCTGGAAATACACGATGTCCATGTGACACCACAAGGAGAATGAAGCAGCATGGGAGAATTATTGTACTGTCATGAACCGATAGCGGCGCTTCCGTATTATGTAGAGGGAGTTGGAATTAACATCTACTCCATGGAAGAGCTGTGCTATTATATTGCGGGGAATACCTACCTTCTGGACACGTCCTTCATGAATGAGGAACTGTGTACGTGGATTGAAAAGCAGATGCAGGCCTATAAGCTGGCCGAACAGCTGCGGGAAATCACGCGCACAGACGGAAAGCTGTCCGAGTACGTGCAGGCGATCCTGATCTATACCGGATATCACAGCATGAAGGAAATGCAGGATATTGTACTGGTCATTCGCCAGATGGAGGAAAAATCCGATTTTGAATGTAACAAAATCCGTGCAGACCGGCTGATGGAGAAAGAAAAGTATCTAAGCAGCATCTACGAGTACAAACGTCTTTTGGATTCGGAGGATGCAAAGAAAGAAAATGCGCTTCTGGTCGGTAGTATTTGGCATAATCTGGGAACTGCATATGCAAGGCTGTTTTTGTTCGAGGAGGCAATCGAATGTTATGACCGGGCATACAGTCTGAACCAGACAGAGGAGTCTCTGAAGGAATGCCTTTTGTGCTATCGGTGTCTGCATGATGAAGTGGGCTTTATGAAAAAGGCAATGGAGAATCATATTGACGATACCGGAATGCAGGCAATCCGCAATGAACTGTCCCTTGCCAGCAGGAGTGAACGAACCATACAGTTTGAGGAACAGCTGGAGAAACTGGCAGAGCAGAGTGAGGATGGTCAGAAAAATCAGGCAAGACAGGAAATCAATACTATTATTTTCCACTGGAAGGAAGAGTACCGCAGAAGCTGTAGAGTGTAGGATACAATGATTTTTTCTAAATTATTTCGAAGTAAAAGCAAAAACAAATACGAGCGTGAAGATTATGAGGAAGAGCAGGCGAGAACCCGATACGCGAGTCTGGATGCGGACGTGTTAAGCCGTCCGGAGCCATTGCGGGATGACACATCCTCCCAACACTATGTTGTGGATCTGTGCGAGCAGATGATCGATGCCTCCAGAGAGCTGGAGAGCACAAGGGAAGAGTATCAGCTTGTGACCAATTATCTCAATGACGTACAGACCTTGGAAGACATGCCGAAGGAGCAGAAGGCGCCGCTGGTGGAGTATGCAACTCATGTGGCAAAGCTTGACACTCAGCGCTCTGAATTCCTGCAGACGGAGCACAAGCTGTCCGAAACACAGTTTGCACAGATGCAGGAGGCGGAAAACGAGCTTCCGGATGTGATTAAGAGGCTCAAGGCCAATGAGACTTATCTGGATGCCATTCGTAAGGATTTAAGTTACCTGGAGGGGGAGAAGCTGGAGTGGTCCATGCTTCGGTCGGATGCCAGACATCAGCAGAAGGTCATGAGGAAAATGTCCGTATATCTGTTGTCGCTTTTTGCGGCGGCGGCGGTTCTGTTTGCAATACTTGCTTTGGTGCTCAGACAGAATACGCAGATTCCGATGATGATTGCAGCGGCACTTGCAGCAGTCCTTGGCGTGTATATTCTTGTGAAGTATCAGAACGCAGGACAGGATATCCGCCGCGCGGATGTGAACCGGAACCATGCGATTTCCCTTGAAAATCATGTGAAGATCAAGTATGTTAACATCAAGAATGCGGTTGATTACACCTGTGAGAAATATCATGCCAGGGATTCCCGGGATCTGGAGCATATTTACGAATTGTATCAGGAGGAAGTGCGGGAGAGGGAAAAACTTCGTAAGACCAGCGATGAGCTGGAGTATTACAGCAGGCAGCTGGTGCTTGCCTTGCGGGAGAGGCATTTTTATGATGCTTCGGTCTGGATCAATCATGCCAACGCCATCATTGACAGCCGGGAGATGGTGGAACTGAAACACGATCTGATTGCGAGGCGTCAGAAGCTGCGCAGTCAGATTGAATACAATATCAATACCATCGCGGAGATGAAGCAGGAAGCCATGCGCTATGTCAGCAGCCTTGGAACCAATGGTCCGCAGGTGCAGCAGATTATACATAAGATTGAAGAAATAAGCGCGTCCCTTTAGCAGGGGCGCGCTTTCGATTGCAGCACGTATTAATACGTATGTCAATAAGGCGGAATTACATACACAAAGTTTGAAAAATATAGATGTACAAAACAAAATATTTCATCACATTTTATGCATAAATTCATATGATATAGCATACGTAACCAAGAAAGGAAAATCAATATGATGGATCGTAACGCAAAACCGATTTCTAAGGATGAATGCAGCTGGCAGGTTGTCGGCATGGCGTATGTTCCATGGCAGACCTTTGGGCAGACTTACGACCCGCAAAAGGCGTTGATGGCAGGCACCATCTTCCCCGAACTGGATAAGCCATTCTCAGGCAGATGCAAAGGAGGTAGATATCGATGATGGATCAGCCCCGTAGGACCAACCAGCAGATGAGCCAAAGAGAATTGAGTGACTGGATCGCCATGCTAGGCTTCTGTGCTTACGATATGCTTTTGTATATGGATACACACCCGGATGATAAGGAGGCACTGGAATATTTTAACCAGTGCACGAAACTCTCCAATGCAGCAAGAAAAACCTACGAAGAGCGCTTCGGCCAGATAAATGCTTTCTCAGGCGGTCCTCTTACCTCGTGGGATTGGAACACGGCACCGATGCCATGGGAAGGGGGAATGTAATCTATGTGGAACTATGAAAAAAGATTGGAATATCCGGTGAACATCAAGACACCAAACGCAAAACTGGCTTCTTATATAATAAGTCAATATGGCGGACTGTATTGTAATAACCTATAATAATATAAAATCCCTAAATTACAAGCTTTAAGAACACATCCAGACTGGTATTCTTCCGGTCAAATACAATGTGATCAACAACATTTCGCATCATATTACCCTTTGTAACATAATCAGCAGACTCGTCTTTGATGACACTGAGCAGATCGGCAATGTTTTGACGCATCTTTTTGTCCAGCGTATCCTTGCTCTGCGGATCCAAAGCTCCGGACAGTTCAGAAATACTCTTTTCAATCAGTTCCCGTTCTTCAGATAAGGCATTCTTATTTGCCTTATATTCTTCCAATGTATCAATCCCATTCAGATACGCGGCTTTAATGCGTTTCTCTTTGGCAGACAGCTTCTGCAACTGACGCTCAAGCTCTGCAATGCGGCTACTAGAGTCTGCAGCAGAAGAGGAGATTACTGAGTAAGCAATGTCGCCAGAGTCAAGCAGATGCTCCAGATAGTCAATGACAAGATTTTCGATAGGAGCCGTGCTAATAAAATGAGATTCGTTACATTGTCCTTTGCTATATTTCCAACACTGAAATCCTCTGTGGTCGTGTGCGCCACCATATGCGAGCGTTCCGCCACAGGATGAGCAGATAAGAATACCACTCAGCCAGTGTTTGGCAGAAGATACATCCCTTGAGCGTATTTTGCGAAGATTCGTGGAAAGTCGTTGTTGAATCTGATTATAGGTATCCTCATCCCAAAGCGCTTCCCAGTTACCATCCGCATAGATCACTTCATCGGCCGGTTTTAGCCGTCTTCCCCGTTCCGTGTAATTCCACCTGGATTTACCTATATAAAATGGATTTTCGAGCACGTAGCGCACGCCACGGGTATCCCACATATTCCCCCTCTTGGTCTGATAACCAAGGTCATTTAGCTTTCGTGCAATTTGGAAGAAGGTGGATCCTGATAGAAACATATCTTTGATCATTAGAGGAATCTGTACTGTATTCGGATCCTTAACCGGCGGTTGACCATTTCCGGGTGAGAGATATCCGATCGGAGCATCGCTCTGGTAATTACCTCGCATGGCATTTTCTGTCATCCCACGCATAACTTCTCCGGACAGACGGATAGAGTAGTACTCGTCCATCCACTCAATTATTCGCTCAATTAGGGATCCGAATGGACCATCGACAAGCGGTTCAGAAATGCTGACCACTTCTACATCGTTTTTCTTCAGAAGGGATTTGTATACAATGGATTCTTCCTGATTTCGTGCAAATCGTGAGAATTTCCATACAATGATCGTATCAATTGGGTGTTCCTTCGATTTTGCCAAGGCAATCATCTGCTGAAAGGCCGGACGTTTCTTTGCTTTCCGACCAGAGATACCGTTATCCTGAAAGATGAATTCTGCAGGTACATCAATATTGTGATCCTTAGCATATTCCAGAAGTAGACGCTTCTGTGCATCAGGAGAGAGCTCCTCCTGTTTATCTGTGGACACACGTATATATATCGCACCGGTTTTGCGCTCCAGAATGCGAGAGAGTTCTTTGTTTTCCATAATGGGATTTCCTCCACAATGCAATTACTTTGTTGCTTCATGTACTCCAAGATAATCCATCAATGCATTTTGGAATATGCGAGAGCAGTTCACTCCGTCTTCATCCGCCTTAGCAGCAAGCCATGATGGAAGAGAGAGTGTCTTTTTAACAAATTTACTATTGATACGTTCCCGGATTGGTGGCATAAAAACATCGATGATAACAGGAACTTGACCGGCAGAAAGAGTAATATCTGTAATTTTGCTTGATTCCGGAATCTGTTCTCCATCCTGTTCCATTCCCCAGATATGAAGACCAAGGGCTTCTTTTGCATTAGTAAGAGCCATATCTGTATTATCTTTATCTGCGCAAGGATAACATCCTGGAAGATCCGGAAATTCAATTGAAATTCCGTCCTCATCATAACTGAATACTGCTACAAATGAATATCTGTCCTTTAACATAATAAAACCTCCTATATTCTTGAACCAAGGGGTTACTGGAATGTAACCCCGGCTTGCTTAGCGATACTTTTTAAAGTTCCAACTGGAATGTCTTTCCTCGGATGAGTTACTGTAACCCGTCCGGGCTTCGTCGGATGTTTGAATTGATGATGGTCACCATCGCATCCTACTTCATACCAGCCGTCTTGCTTGAGAATCTGAATTACTTCTCTTGACGAATAACTCTTCATCATTTGTACCTCCTTATGGTATAATTCTAATACATAATTTATTATGTGTCAATATGAAAATACATAATTTGTTATGTAACTTTTGCGTAGCTCAAGTCTTAAAGAATCGGCCAGACTCACGAAAGTTCCTCAACCCAAACCCTTAATTTGTACCATCAAAAAAGTAGTCCATCAAAAACTTTGAATACCCATAAAAGCCTCGGTAGTTTCAGTTACCGAGGCTTTTTCAAATTTTCTTTATACTACATCTCATCCAAATGGTTTTTATCGGAATTCAGAAGATCTAATTCATCTGCTAGATAGAACGAATCTCATGTTATTGATTGAAATGTAACGAATATGTACTTCCGGATTTTGTCCGAGTTATCGTTCCATTGTCTGAAAGCTCTTTCAAATCCCCCTTGATCAGAAGATTGTCTTCAGGTTCAAATTCTTTGTATATATCTTTCTGCAAAATACCATCATTCTTTTTAATCAAATTAATAAGCTGCTTTCTGACTTCCTTTTTATGCTTCTCAAATCGAATTTCTTCTTCATATTCTTCACGGCTTCCATAGTTGGCATCGATGTATTCTTCTTCCAGAATCTTGGTTACTTCTTCCTTATGTTCGGTGTAGTATTGAAGTAGCCAATTTATACAATTGATATTCTCAAAATCAACCGGATACTCTTTGCAAAATACAGTTGGAGTATATTCCTTCGTTACGCATGGAAACTCGATTAATAGGAATATTTCTCCACCTTTTCCGTATTTGGAAAACTGATTATAAAATTTTTCATATGCCTTAACTGCCTTTTTTAGAATAGTGATTCGTTTTCCATAGTTGAATTCATCACTATATGCATCTTCAATATCTGCGATCTCTTCACTATACTTGTCATACCAATTCTGGGCAGCTTCATAATGCTTATCATCAAATTCATCATACAATTTTTTGTCTTCAGCAGAGAGAAAATCATATAGACTTGGTTCTTTTTGTTTTGTCGGCGTTAGGTTCAGTTCCATAGATATGTTTTTCATATTCCTGTTAAATAAGTTTTTTACTTTATCAAACATCTTTTGTACCCCTTTTTTATTGAAAGTGTAGCACATTTTAGTCAAAAGTGAAATAGAAAAGGTAATTTGGAGAAAATGAACAGATTTTATAGAATTAAATCCTCACCTTATAATAAATCCTGTGTAAAATATAGTCTTTTTTGTGTGTAATCTGCGCGCTATAATCAAGTCAAAAATTATTGGAGGTTATGGGGTATGGAACAAATGAAAAATGAAATCAAAGAAATGATTGATGGCATCAGCAATATGTGGATCCTGATTCAGATAAAAACGATGATCCAAAATATAACCAGGTGATCCTTTTTCTTTGAGTTGCGTGAAAAAGTGTAGTTATGGTAAAATACCATAAGGTGCTACCAAGATGGTAGGCGGTTTGCTCTCTACGGAGGGCAGTGTCCCTCCGATTACATAAGAGGAGGGGATGCCAATGATGACAATTGAAGGTCTCATTGCAGTGATCGGCTTGGCCGTTACCTGCTTTGGACTTGGATATACAATCGGAAGCAATAATAAAGCACAAAAATAACCGCCAGTCCCTTGCAAAGATTGCGGTTATTTTTTAACTAACATCTTACCGGGCAAACCGTCTATCGGTAGCACCTTTGTTACGTCCAATATAGCATATACAGAATCATTCGTCAAATCAAAATAGAATTATTTTGGGTCAAGCTAACTGATTATTTTGTTCCACTTCATCTTGATACCCGGAAATGATAATACCGGATGGGAGAGCTACGATTGCGATACCCAGAAATGATGAAATCATACTGATCACCTGACCTATAGCTGAAGTTGGATAGATATCGCCATATCCAACGGTCGTTAGAGACACAGTTGCCCAGTAAATTGCTTGAAAAAAATTATCAAACGTAGACGGTTCTACTTGAAATATAATAAGGGCCGTTACGAAGATATATGATAATGCAAGCATTCCAACGGTGAGCAGAGCATCCCTTTTCTTGATCAATACGTTTGTTATAATCCTTATGTTTTTCGAGTACCGGAAAAATTTAAATACACGCAGTGCTTTCAATAATCGCAGGACACGGAAAACTTTAAAAGCATGGCTTAAGCTTGTGACAGATGGAAGGATGGACAGTAAATCAATAATAGCCATTGGTTTAAATGGATAAGAAATAAATACAAAACCACCTTTCTTATTCGAAGCAAAATCGGCCGTGAGAAGACGTAACACGTAATCAAGGATAAAAATTGCGGCTGTAATTTTGTCAATGGTGTCTAATGTGGAATTCTGTTTTGAGAAGCAAAGGGGAATGATGCTCATGAAGATAGTTATTATCATGAATGTGTCATATGCTTTACTGATCTGGTCATTTTCATTTGCTTTTTCGATTATTTCATATATTCTTTTTCTCATGTAAAAAATCTCCTTTTTAGATAGTGTATCACATTTGAAATCGGATATGGAAGGTTATATTAAAAGTGGCAAAATATGACTGAAACTGACAAAAACGAGAAGATTTATTTGAAATGTATGTTAAGATCTACTACTCAATAAGTCATAACATAACAAAATGATAGGTTGTAGCCTATCATTTTGTTATGTCTTTATTATTCTGAATCTTTGTTGGCAATATCTAATGCAATCTTCTCAAGCACTTCCCATTCAGATAAATCCAACCGAGATAGAGCATCAACTAATCGTTTCCGGAAAGACTCATCTTCATCCGACATTACCTGATTTGCAAAAGCTTGAATATTCTGGTTACGGGTTTGCGCTCCAAAAGGTTCTCCTTCACCAGAACGAATCCATTCTTCTCGTACTCCGAATTCACGGCATATAGCTTTCATCATTTGATCAGTAAGTGAATTGCGACCATTCTCAATGGCACTGATTGCATTTTTTTGTACGCCAAGTTTTTCACCAAACTTTTCTAAAGTTAAGCCTAGATAAGTTTTACGTAGTTCTCTGATACGTTCTCCTTTTGTCATAGAATCACCTCCTAGTTTTTCTATAAGAATAGCACGTTAGTAAATAGAAATCAATAAAAAGTACACTAAAGATACAAAAATGTATTGACAAAGTATCTTTAAAGGAATATATTGTATTTACAAGATACAAACAAGCACGAGAATATATGAGGTAGGTGAAATAAATGAGCGAAAGAGAACAGGAAATCATGGAGAACTTTGCAAAAGCCATTAGCAAGTTGGACGATTTTGAAAAGGGTCGCTTCTTAGGACGTGTGGAAGGTATGGCAGAGGCAAGAGATCTTGCACGTGAGAAGGAATGTGCGGTGGCGTCTTGATTGTTATTGATTATATGGTGGAGGTGAAAATGAGTGAAAGAGTTTAAGGGAACAAGATACGTTATTAATTTGAAAGAAGAGAAAAGCGGAGAAAGAATCAATATTGAACTTTCTCTGGATGATGTTCCTTTGGATAAGGAAGAAAAGATAGTCCGTGAAATAGAGTCGGCTAAGGAGCGAATAAAACAGATTATTGCTGCTGATAGCGCCGCCAATCAGTTAGATGACGGCGCAGAAGTTTAGTTATCAATCGCAACAACTAGAGCGGAAGCGAGTTTTGATATTTCTTTAATTAGTTTTTTAATATCACCGATAGTTGCTTCATTTGATAAATTTGCACTCACAGGCTGAGCGTTACGCTCAAACTGCTGGATGGCTTTTTCAGCTGCAGATTTATTCATAATGCCTCTTCCTCCTTTTTACTTGGGTGTGCCAGCACCCTGTAAGGAGAGGATATCACATATGTGAAGAATCGTGAAGCAGCCTGTTAGTGGAATACCAAAATGGATTTTTATCATATCCGAACAAAGGACAGGAATCCATCATATTATAAATAAATGGAAAGGAGTGTGCTGCATGCCAAGATATCCGAAAAAAGCAACATATCGTACATTTGTGATAGATTCTAAGACCGGTGAATGGAAGCAGATCGACATTAAAGACATTCCGAAGGAAAAGAAAGATGAACTCTGCGATAAGTTTGCACTCGGAGCTGGGTACGAGAGAGTTAAATAGCCACGAAAGTGGCTGTGGGACAAGCTGTGTAAGGGAGATACATATGATTGGCTTTAGAATAGTAACAACAATAGCAGGCCTGTTGTGCTTGCTTGTAGGAATGGGAGAAAGTAAAGGCGAAAATAAGAGCATTGATTATGTGGCAGGCATTGTGCTCCTGCTTTTGGTTTTGTTTTCTTTGATGAGAAAATAGAGGATCGCAGGAGGAATAAAATGAAATACATACTTGCTATGGTAATCGCGGATTTTATCTTTGTCCTGTCGATTGCCACGATCATGTGCCTGAAGATGTTGGTAAGAAAGAAATCTTCAAGCGCACTGATATTTTACGCCATATATGCGCTTAAGGTTATTGCAGTGCTGGCGGAAGTGTCATTGGGAATAATGATTTTCCTATTATTGGCGTTTCTTATTAATCCGGATGTTTATTATGCACCATTTATAATTACTTTTCTATACGGGTAGAATCCGTGTCAGAATCTGACACGGGACGAGAAAGGATGTGTTGATATGATCAAGGAATCAGATGAATTACAGAAAAGATCTGTTGTACTGGAACTCTCGGACAAGGATTGTGAAGGAATTTTAAGTATATGCGGATCTCATGGAATTACACTTTCGGAACTGCTAGAAAATTTTATACATGATCTAACAGGTGGAAGTCGTTCAAATGGAAGTGATGAACGAGAATTAGCCGATCAGTACATTTCACGGTGCTGGTTTACAATTTTCGCTGAAGACACGATGTTAAAATTTCTTTTGCTGTTTTACGGTCCAGGAGTTGCAGCTGATTTCGTTGATATATATGACAGTATCGAACAAGCAAAAAAAGATTTGGAAGCTTATGAAAAGGATCCTCAGAAGTTTGATGAAGAGGAAATCCAATTTTCAAAGGAAGATTTGGAGAACTGGCAGGAGCAGTATAACAGCTTTATTTCTGAGTATAGAGAAATTTTTCATTTGGATTTTAATGTTGAGAAGGAAATCGCGATTATGCATAAGTGGTATGAGGAAAGAGAATCTTTGCTCTACAACATTGTTGAGGATGAGCCTGAAAGCGAGAAAATTGAAATTGTTGTCCTTCAGGATAACACATTTGTATTGTGACGTTGCTATTCTATGAATGTGATCAATGTTTAAGAAAGGAGCCGAACCTCCGGCCGGGGTAACGATATATCGGGTTCCTTTTGGAAAATGATAGACGGAAAGTTAATTGTTGATAATTTCGCAGGTGGCGGCGGTGCTTCCACCGGCATAGAGATGGCAACCGGAATAAGCGTAGACATTGCAATCAATCACGACCCGGAAGCTATCAAGATGCACAAGGCAAATCATCCAAGCACGAAGCACTATTGCGAGAATGTGTGGACGGTTGACCCGGTAGAAGCCTGCAACGGACATCCGGTAGCACTTGCATGGTTTAGCCCAGATTGTAAGCACTTTAGTAAGGCAAAAGGTGGAAAGCCAAAAGATAAAAATATCCGAGGACTTGCATGGGTAGCACTTCGGTGGGCAGGACTTGTCAGACCGGATGTGATTATGTTGGAAAATGTAGAAGAATTTAAGACATGGGGACCATTGAATCGGCGGCATCATCCAATCAAGGCGAAGCAAGGAGTGACATTCAATCGATTTGTGCAGCAGTTGGAAACATTGGGATATAAGGTTGAACACCGGGAACTTGTAGCAGCTGATTATGGAGCACCCACCATGAGAAAGAGATTCTTCCTGATTGCCCGGTGTGACGGTAAGCCTATTGTCTGGCCGGAACCTACACATGGACCGGCGGATAGTGAAGCGGTAAAAGCCGGCTTATTGAAACCTTATGTAGGAGCATATACGCAGTTGGATTTCTCGCTTCCATGTCCGAGTATTTTTGATACTGCGGAGGAAATCAAAGAGAAGTATGGGATTCGTGCGGTGCGTCCGCTTGCACCTAAGACAATGGAGCGGATCGCACGAGGTTTGAAGAAGTTTGTAATCGATAATGCGGAGCCGTTTATTGTGCAAGTAAATCATAGTGGCGCGAAATCTGATTATTGCAGGAGCGCGAATGAGCCATTAAGTACTGTTACCGGAAAACATGGATTTGGAGTTGTGGAACCTTATCTTGTTCAATGCAAATACGACAATGAAGCGCAGGATGTAGAAAAACCTTTGGGAACTGTGACAACTGTAGGAAGCCACTTACTTGTTGAGCCATACATGGTACAGATAGGGCAGACTGGATTTACTGCTGACAGAAGCAAAGATGTCCGGGAACCATTGACAACGATTGTAAGCAAGAATGAGCATTGTTTAATAGAAACCAAACTACAGATGGTTGGTGATGGTGCAGGATTTCCAATAGATAGAATGAGATATCCGGCATATTGTGATCCGGAGGAAATGGACAAGCTGCCTTTTGCGGATCCTGAACTTGAAAAAGAAATTCAAGAGCAATTACAAGCTCCGTTTATGGGAACCAATACAACAAATCATCCGGGTGGAAGTTGTGAAGACCCGATACATACTATTACGACTGGAAATCAGCAATGCCTTATCAGTCCTACACTTATCCAGTATCATGGAGAAACATCGGATAACGAAGTACGAGGACAGGCTATTGAAAATCCGATTATGACCGTGGATGGCTCTAACAGATACGGGCTTGTGACATCATTCTTGCATAAATACTATGATGGCGGCTATACCGGCGCAGGAGATTCTGTTGAAAATCCGCTTCCTACAATTACATCTTGGGACCATAACAGCGTATGTGCCGCTACTCTTATTCAGATGAATAACAATTGTGATGGGCGAGACATTACAGAGCCTATTCCAACAATAACTGCCGGAGATGGTCATTTCGGAGAAGTAAGAGCCTTTCTGATTAAGTACTACGGTCAAGGTATCGGTCAAGAAGTTAATGATC
>CAMBLG010000007.1 GCA_945868435.1 uncultured Lachnospiraceae bacterium | reverse complement strand
TTCTCCAATTCAGATGCCGCTCGGGTCTCTCAGACAATTTTCTTCTCCAAGACCCGCGCCTGGACAATTTCGAATATGAAGGCTTCACAAAATAAACAGCCCGCGGGTCTGAGCACACGTTTCTATGTCTCAGACCCACGGGCCATTGTAAACTACTACCTATACAGTGGATGCTCTGTTTTCCTTTTCCCCACTTACACTATTTAAACAGCTGCCTATACAGCGGACTCCCAAGCGCCACCCTGAGCATCACTTATACTTCCTTCTATGGCAGTTCCAGTTCAAAATCAAAGTAGCGCACTGCATTTCGATATGCGATATCCTGCACCATCTGTCCCAGCCGCTTTTCATCCCACGGGTACTCGCCATTCTCCACCCAGCCTCCGATGAGGTTGCAGAGGATTCTGCGGAAATACTCATGTCTTGTGTAGGACAGGAAACTTCTGGAATCTGTCAACATGCCGATGAAGTTGGCAAGCAGTCCCAGGTTCGCAAGACTGGTCAACTGGTCGATCATACCCTGCCGGTTGTCATTGAACCACCAGGCACTGCCCTGCTGGATCTTGCCAACGCAGCTGCTGTCCTGGAAGCAGCCGATGATGGTTCCGATGGCTGCGTTGTCTCCCGGATTTAAGCTGTAGAGAATCGTCTTCGGAAGCGCCTGCTCTTCTGCCAGCGCATTGAGAAGATCCGCAAGCTGCGCCGACGGGGTGTAGGTGTCAATGCAGTCAAATCCGGTGTCCGGTCCTAACAGGCGATATCGCCCCTTATCGTTGTCGCGCTTCACTCCGTAATGCAGCTGCATTGCCCAACCCAGCCTCGTATACTCCTTGCCGATAAACAGAAGGAAGGCTGTCTTGTACTTTAGATCCTCCTCGTAGGTGATGACATCACCTGCCAGAGCCTTTGCAAAAATGCGCTCAATCTCATCCTGAGAAGCCGGCACATACATAGCATAATCGAGACTATGGTCGCTGGCCTTACAGCCCATTTCATTGAAAAATGCAAGGCGTTTCACCAGCGCCTCCTTCAAATCGGCAAAGCTGGTAATGGTGACATTCGCCACATCTCCCAGGCGCTTCATATATTCGGCGAAGCCCGGCGCTCCAATCTTCATTGCCGCCTCCGGTCTCCATGCCGGAAGCACCTGAACCGGGAAGCTGTCGTCCTCGCGAAGCTGCTTATGATAGCGCAGATCATCCGCCGGATCATCGGTGGTGCAAAGCAAGGTCACACCGGAATGAATAATGAGGTTTCGGGCGCTCATGTCAGGAGAAGCAAGCTTCTCGTTGCAGAGCTGCCACACCTCCTCCGCAGTATCACTGTTCAGTACACCGTGGTAGTCAAAGTAACGCTGAAGCTCCAGGTGGCTCCAGTGATACAACGGATTTCCGATGGCCTTTTCCAAAGTCTCCGCCCACTTCTGGAATTTTTCCCGGTCACTGGCATCCCCTGTAATGTAGCGTTCCTCCACACCATTGGAGCGCATCTGGCGCCATTTGTAATGATCGCCCCCCAGCCATACCTGTGTGATATTCTCAAAGCGGCGGTCTTCGGCAATCTCTTTGGGACTGATGTGACAGTGGTAATCCAGAATCGGCATCTTTGCCGCATAATCGTGATACAGAATTTTCGCGGTCTCTGTTTCCAGAAGAAAATCCTCTCCCATAAATGGTTTTCTCGTTTGTTTTATATAGTCTCTGTTCATGTAATTCCTCTTTATTATTGTTTTGTAACTGTTCAGCCCCTCTCCCATGCAAGCATGACGATTCTGTTTATCTTATACTTAGTGGTTCTGAATAGTTACGTTTTACACATATTTCTGCAATGTTTTTCGGACTGCGCCCTTTCCGGCGGTCAATTCACTCAGATACCGACACACGGTCCCTGCCATACCGACTTCATACAGATCGACACCGAAGATATTCTTCATCTTCAGCACTTCACCCACGGCAGCCTCCATATCCTGTCCTTCGGTGAGAGTAAGACCTGCCACGTATGGACATACGGTATCCAAAAGTGGATCCGGGCTTAATGCAAACGCATTGCCCTCGTCGTCTACTGCCATCAGGTAACGCAGCCAGCCTGCGAACACCAATGGAATCAGCTTCAACTCTGACACCTCCAGCTTGTCGGAAGCCGCGTAGGCCTTGATGGTCTCACCAAACCGGATGGCAAGCTTCTGTGAGGTATCGGTTGCAATACGCTGCGGAGTGTCCGGCATAAAAGGATTCGGCACACGCACCTGAAGCACGGTGTCGATAAATTCCTTCGGATCAAGAATGCCCGGATTCACAACCACCGGAAGACCTTCCTTATAACCGATGGTCTCCACCAGCTTCACCAATTCCGTATCCTGCATCTCATCGGATATCTTCTGATAGCCCAGGATACAGCCAAAGACAGCAAGCGCTGTGTGCAGCGGATTTAAGCATGTGCACACCTTCATCTTTTCAACCTTGTCCACGGTCTCTCTGGTGGTAAACATCAGGCCACCCTTCTCCAATTCCGGTCTTCCGTTGGGGAAGGCATCCTCGATGACCAGATACTCCGTCTCCTCCGCGTTGACGAACGGTGCCACATAGGTATTCTTGGATGTCACAACCGGCTCTAACTCCTCCACTCCATCATCGAGAAGAATCTTCTCCACAGAGACATCCGGTCTCGGCGTGATCTTGTCGATCATACTCCACGGGAAGGACACCTTGCTCTTGTCATTGATATAGTCCACAAAGCCCTGCTCTGCCTTTCCATTTTGCGCCCAAGCCTTGGCAAACGCGTCAATTGCTGCATAAAGCTTATCTCCGTTGTGGGAGCAGTTGTCGGTGCTCACCATGGCGATTGGCTTTTCTCCTGCCTGATAACGGGTATACAAAAGGGAGGCCACCTTTCCGATGTAGCTGTCCGGTTTTTCCGGTCCTGCCGCAAAATCAGCAGTCACAGCAGGAAGCCGCACGCCTTTTCCGTCCACCAGACTGTAGCCTTTCTCTGTAATGGTAAAAGTCGCCATCTGCAGGGAATCCTTGGTAAAAATCTCCTTCAATCTTCCGAAGGCTGCCTCATTGTCAGAGTCCAGAGCCAAGGACTCCATCACAGAACCAACAACAGTCTTCTCCACGGTGCCGTTTGCCTTTAGCGTAACCAGAATATTATAGTCGTCATGTGGACGGTTCATCTTCTCCACGATTTCATAGTCGAATCCCTCAGCCACCACAATTCCACGGTCAATGACACCGGCATTGAGCAGATTCTGAGCCACATTGGCATGAAAAGCGCGGAACAGGTTCCCTGCGCCAAAATGGATCCAGAACGGATTCTCCCTGGTTTTTACAATGGAAGCCCCACGGTCAAACTGTGGCAGTTGATAGCCCTTTTCTTCCCACTGCGCGCGATTCATTAATCCCTCTTCATTGATTCTCATGCTCTCTTCTCCCCCTTCTCAATTGCTTCCCACAATCCGTTCAGATACGTTGCACCCAATGCTCGATCATACAGACCATATCCCGGCATCGCAACCTCATCCCAGATCATACGGCCATGATCCGGACGAATCGGCCCCGTAAATCCGATGTCATGCAGTGCCTTCATAATCTCGTACATATCAAAGGTTCCGTCACTGGACAGGTGCGCTGCCTCCTCGAAGTTGGTCGGTGTGATAAACTTCAGATTGCGCACATGAGCAAAATGAATTCTTCCCTTCAGGGAACGGATCATATCCGGAAGATCATTTTCCAGATTGGTTCCGTAAGAACCGGAACAGAAGGTTACACCGTTGTGTGGGTTGTCCACCATCTTCATCATGCGAAGGATATTCTCCTTGTTGATGATGATACGAGGAAGGCCGAACACACTCCATGCCGGGTCATCCGGATGAATTGCCATATTGATATCGTACTCATCGCAGACCGGCATGATCCGCTCCAAAAAGTACTTCAGGTTCTCGAACAGCTTCTCGTCATCAATGTCCTTATACATCTCAAACAGTTCCTTGACATGCTCCATGCGCTCCGGCTCCCAGCCCGGCATCACGGTTCCGTTCATATCCCCTGCAATGGAGTCGAACATCTTCTCCGGATCTAAGGCATCAACGGCTTCCTGGGTATAAGCAAGCACGGTAGAACCATCCGGACGAACTCTCGCAAGCTCTGTTCTTGTCCAATCAAAAACCGGCATGAAATTGTAGCATACCAGATGGATGCCCTCCTCACCAAGATTCCGAAGAGTCTCGATATAGTTGTCAATGTAGAGGTCTCTGTCTGCTGCCCCGGTCTTGATGGCATCGTGTACATTCACGCTCTCGATACCTGCAATGTGTAGACCTGCTGCCTCCACCTCATCGATCATTGCGCGGATGCGCTCTCTGCTCCACACCTCTCCCGGCTGTGTATCATACAATGTTGTAATTACCCCTGTAACACCCGGGATCTGACGAATCTGCTTTAATGTCACTGTGTCGAATTTGGATCCGTACCATCTCATTGTCATTTCCATATGCTTTACCATACCTTTCTTATATTTGAATTGATTTCTTTTTCCTACTCTGCCCTGACCGGCAGGAACTTACTTCTTAATCTCGTATCATATTATACGAAAATCCGGTCATAATAACCATTGACGCAATTGTTGCATACTTTGCAAAACTTGTTGTATTATGTTATGATGGAAAAAGCAAATAACACCGCCCCACAAAAATTGTCAGGAGGACTCCCATGAAACGCAATCTGCAAAGCGAATTCCAACCCCGCCAGTATATGCTCTCCAAGGATTATGAGATTTTTTATTATAGCGACCGTAATCTCGGTCATGTCGTAGACTGGCATACACATGATTACTACGAATTCTATTTTTTCTTGGAAGGCAATGTAGATATTCAGGTAGACGATCAGAGTTATGCGGTTCATAACGGCGATTTCATCATAATCCCTCCAAAGCTGCGTCACCGTCCTCTCATCCATGATCAGAAAGTGCCCTACCGCCGCTTTGTGTTCTGGATCAGCACCGATTATTACACGCATCTGAAGGAGCTTTGCGACGACTATACCTATCTTATCGATTATGCCGGAGAAAACCACATGTATCGCTTTTCCACGAACCAGATTACCTACAATGAGGTGCAGTCCAAACTTCTGCGCATTTTGGAGGAACTGCAGTCCAAGCAGTTTGGCTGGCAGGCACAGGTGCCACTGTATGTGAACGACCTGATTCTGCACTTGAGCCGTCTGGTCTACACAGACACCCACCCACAGTCCCGCTCACTGGAAAATGCGTTGTACCAGAAGATTGCGCTCTACATTGAGGAACATCTGGATGAGGACCTCTCCCTGGATACGCTGGCACAAAAATTCTATGTCAGCCGTTATCACATTGCCCATGTCTTTAAAGACAAGCTTGGGATGTCCATCCACCAGTATATAACCAAAAAGAGGCTTGCCCGCTGCAGGCAAGCCATCCTTGGGCCTTCTACCATCACCGAGATCTATGAGACCTACGGTTTCGGCGATTATTCCAGCTTCTACCGCGCATTCAAGAAGGAATACGGAATTTCTCCGAAGGATTACCGCGATATGCAGCAGGTTGATATTGAGTCATGACGCTTATCTCTGTACGCGTCCGCTGCCGTCTCCGCCTGCCAGCTTCTGCACTTCCTCCATGGTAACCATGTTGTAGTCGCCCTCAATGGAGTGCTTCAGGCAGGAAGCTGCCACTGCAAATTCGATGATTCCCTGTGGATCATAGCCGGAGAGAGTTGCGGCAATCAGGCCGCCGCCAAAGCTGTCTCCACCACCTACACGATCAACAATATGCATCTTGTATTTCTTGCTGAAATAGTACTCATTTCCGTCATAGAGCATCGCAGACCAATTGTTGTCGTTGGCGGAAATGGACTCCCGCAGGGTAATTGCAACCTTCTCAAATCCAAAGCGATCCGCAAGCTGCTTTGCCACATCCTTATATCCCTCGTGGTTTACCGTTCCCTTGGTCACATCGGTATCCGCTGCCTTGATACCAAATACATCTGCTGCATCCTCCTCATTGGCAATGCACACATCTACATACTTGCAGAGTTCGCCCATGACCTGTCCGGCCTTTTCCTTGCTCCAGAGCTTATTGCGGTAATTCAAGTCACAGGAAATCTTCACGCCAAGCTCCTTAGCCGCCTTGCAGGCATCCAGACAGATTGCTGCAACCGTGTCGTTGAGCGCCGGAGTGATGCCGGTAAAGTGGAACCAGTCTGCCCCCTCCAAAATCTTGTTCCAGTCAAAATCGTTCTTGTCTGCTGTATAGATGGCAGAACCTGCGCGGTCATAGATCACCTTGGATGGTCTCTGGGAGGCACCTTTCTCCAGATAATAGATTCCCACACGATCTCCCCCGCGGACGATATCACTGGTGTCAACGCCGTACCGTCTCAGGGAATTGACAGCCGCCTGTCCGATCTCGTGCTTTGGCAGCTTTGTGACAAAGCTTGCGTCAAACCCATAGTTGGCAAGAGACACTGCCACGTTGGCCTCTCCGCCTCCAAACGTAGCGCCAAGCTTGTCCGCCTGTACAAAACGATAATATCCTTCCGGTGCTAATCTGAGCATCAGCTCACCAAATGTAACAACCTTTGCCATCTTACTTACCTCTGCTTTCTTTTACAATGTCCACGCACTCACGTGCAAGTTTCTCAATCTCATCAAACTTTCCTGCATCCACCAGATCACTCTTCACCATCCAGCTACCACCGCAGGCCAGAATCCGGTCATAAGCCAGATACTCCCGCACATTGTTCTGGTTGATTCCACCGGTAGGCATGAACTTCACGCCCACATAAGGTGCTGCCATGGCCTTGATCATCTTAAGACCACCGGCCGCCTCTGCCGGGAAGAACTTCACCACCTCAAGCCCCTGCTCCAGTGCCTGTTCAATATCACTGGGGTTTGCGCATCCCGGTGTGATCAGGATTCCCTTATCTACACAGTATTTTACAATTCTCGGATTCAAACCCGGGCTTACGATAAACTTCGCTCCCGCCGCCACTGCACGGTCCACCTGCTCTGTGGTGAGCACGGTTCCCGCTCCTACCAGCATATCCGGAAACTTCTCTGACATGATGCGGATGGACTCCTCTGCCGCTGCTGTCCGGAAGGTTACCTCCGCACAGGCCAGTCCTCCGTCACACAGTGCCTTTGCCAATGGTTCAGCATCCTTCGCATCATTTAACACAACCACCGGCACAATTCCGATTTCCTGAATCTGTTCTAATACCTTATCCATAATTCCACCCTTTCCTTATTGAACATTCAAGCACAAGCTTCACCTTGTTTCCGCTCTTCTTTTATTATAAAAAACTCTGTCAAAAACACCATTGGCTCACTTGCTGTACACTTTGCAAAAGTTGTTGTTTTCCGTAAAGCATATTCGTTTTACAACATAATTTTCCAAAGTGATTCCAACACTCGCTTTTCTTGATAGTATATCCGATTTCCACATAACATTCTCCGATTTTCTTTATTAAACCAGTACGATTTTTGTATTATTTTCCAGAAATACAAAAAAATGTTTATTTATAACTATTCACACCCCGCCTTACAAATAGTTACGTTTATTTCAAAATAAAAAGGAACTCTCTGACTTTCATAGCAGATGAAAATCAAAGAATTCCCTATTATTACTCTGTTCTTATACTGTCCGATTTCCGGATTGCCCGGGGACAGCTGTAACGGATTAGTGGTGGAACAGACGGATTCCGGTAAAGCTCATGACCATATCGTACTTGTTGCAGGTTGCAATCACATGATCATCTCTCACAGAACCGCCCGGCTGAGCCACATACTTCACACCGCTTCTGTGGGCGCGCTCAATGTTATCCCCGAACGGGAAAAATGCGTCAGATCCCAGAGCCACATCTGTGTTCTTGTCCAGCCATGCACGCTTCTCCTCAGCAGTAAACACTGCAGGTTTTACCTTGAAGATATTCTCCCATGCACCGTCAGCCAGCACATCCATATAATCCTCGCCCATGTACAGATCAATGGCATTGTCGCGGTCTGCACGCTTGATACCGTCAACAAACTGAAGTCCCAACACCTGCGGAGACTGGCGCAGCCACCAGTTGTCAGCCTTAGAGCCTGCAAGACGGGTACAGTGAATTCTGGACTGCTGTCCTGCTCCGATACCGATGGCCTGTCCACCCTTCACGTAGCATACGGAATTGGACTGTGTATACTTTAAGGTAATCATGGCAATGGCCAGATCAATCTTCGCCTGCTCCGTCAGTTCCTTATTATCTGTCACAATATTGCTGAAAAAATCATCGTCGATCTTCAATTCGTTTCTGCCCTGCTCGAAGGTGATACCGAACACATCCTTCTGCTCGATCGGTGCCGGCTCATAGCCCGGATCAATCTCAATGACACAGTAATTGCCGTTCTTTTTCTGCTTTAAGATCTCCAGTGCCTCATCGGTGTATCCCGGAGCGATCACACCGTCCGATACCTCGCGCTTGATAACCAGTGCAGTGCTCTTGTCACACACATCGGACAAAGAAATGAAATCTCCGAAGGAAGACATACGGTCGGCACCTCTTGCACGGATATACGCATTGGCAAGCGGAGTAAACTCGATATCCATATCGTCTACCCAGTAGATTTTCTTCTCCACGTCGGAAAGCGGAAGTCCCACTGCCGCACCTGCCGGTGACACATGCTTGAAGGAAGTTGCCGCCGGAAGTCCTGTGGCCTTCTTCAATTCTCTTACCAGCTGCCAGCCGTTAAAGGCATCCAAAAAGTTGATATATCCCGCTCTTCCTGAAAGAACCTTGATTGGAAGCTCGCCCTCCTTCATAAAAATTCTGGATGGTTTCTGGTTCGGGTTACAGCCATACTTTAATTCGTACTCTTGCATGATTTTCTCCTTTTTCCTGATTCAAATACTTCGAATTACTTATCCTTGTACCGTGTTTTTATTGATTTTTGTTCACGATTCTTGTCTCGTATGCTCCGTTCTCAATATCGATAAAACGAACGAACAGAGATACCTTATTCTCCTCGTTTAAGTTGTCCCACACCAGATTGGTAAAGCTGTCAATATCGCCATCGATATCTACCCAGGTAGGCTCTCCCTCAAAGCTTGGAAGTGGATTGCCATCTCCCATGTAGGTGTGAATGAAGTGTCCTTCTCCTGCTGCCGGATTGGAGTATGCAAAGGTGTAACGGTTGCAGGAATCCGGATTGCCGTTGTTGCTCTTAAGAATGGACATTGCGTAATTGTATGTACCGTCTTCAATATGCATAATTCCGGAGATACGAGGGGTGTAGTTCGGCGCATCCGGCTCAAACTCTCTGGTGCGCAGCGCCTGCTCGAAGGTCTGCTGCTTGTCCATCAGCTCGTAAATGGTGTCCGTCTGATCTCCGTTAGTCACGATGGTCTTGTTGCCCAGCACACGGACCGGCGCATAGATAATAAGGCTTGGATCCTCCAGCTTGGAGGGATCAAAGGCCTGTGTGCGGATTCCCTCTCCGTCCTCCACAAAGACACGGTTGCGGCTGTTGGCGCTTCTTCCCATGATAAAGTAAGCAGTCACTGCCTTCTTTCCATCCCTGGAACGGCCGATGACGATTCCCCGTCCCGGATATGTAGTGCTTGATAACTCTGCTGCAAGTGATACCTTGTTCATTCGCGTTTCCTCCTGTTTTCTGTGTTCAATTAAAATCAACTCTTTGCCTCTTCTAAGCGGAACATTTTGCTTCACAAAAATTCCTTGATCATGTATTCCGGTTCTTGTCAAGTTAAAACATCAATTCTTGAAGGAGTGCACCGGAGCCGGGATACGTCCACCACGGTTTACAAACGCATCACAACTGAACTGGTTTACCGGCATGATCGGTGCGTAGCCCAACAGACCGCCAAATTCAACCGTCTCGCCAACCCCCTTGCCGATGACTGGAATCAGACGGACAGCCGTGGTCTTCTGGTTGATCATTCCGATCGCCATCTCATCTGCGATAATACCGGAGATAGTAGTTGCCTTCGTATCTCCCGGTATTGCGATCATATCAAGGCCTACGGAGCATACACAGGTCATGGCCTCCAGTTTCTCCAACGTCAGTGCGCCGTCCACCACGGCATTGATCATTCCCTGATCCTCACTGACTGGAATAAAGGCACCGCTTAAGCCGCCGACGTAAGAGGATGCCATAATACCGCCCTTTTTCACCTGATCGTTTAACAGTGCAAGAGCCGCAGTCGTGCCCGGCGCGCCTGCATGCTCCAGACCGATCTCACAGAGAATATCCGCAACGGAATCTCCGATCGCCGGGGTCGGAGCCAGTGACAGATCGATGATTCCGAAAGGAACATTCAGCCGCTTGGAGGCTTCTTTGGCCACCAGCTGACCCACACGGGTTACCTTAAAGGCCGTCTTCTTGATGGTCTCGCAGAGAACCTCAAAGCTCTCCCCTCGAACCTTCTCCAATGCGGTCTTCACCACGCCCGGTCCACTGACACCCACGTTGATGATGGCATCGGCCTCCGTCACTCCGTGGAACGCTCCCGCCATAAACGGATTATCGTCCGGCGCGTTGCAAAATACGACGAGCTTTGCACAGCCTAAGGAATCGTCGTCCTTCGTCTCCTCGGCAGTCTCCTTTATGATCTCACCCATAAGCTTCACCGCATCCATGTTGATGCCGGTCTTGGTGGAGCCTACATTGACAGAGCTGCATACCAGTTCCGTCTGTGCCAGTGCCTGAGGGATGGAGCGGATCAGATTCTCGTCCGCAGTTGTCATGCCCTTGGATACCAGGGCGGAATATCCGCCGATAAAGTTAACACCCACCTTTTTGGCGGCTTTATCCAAGGTCTTGGCAATGGATACAAAATCCTCCGGACATTTACATGCCGCACCTCCCACCAGCGCGATGGGAGTCACGGAAATTCGCTTGTTTACAATGGGAATGCAATAATTGTTCTCAATATCCTCTCCCGTTGCCACCAGATCCTTTGCCAGTGTGGTGATCTTATTGTAGATGTTTTCATTTACTTTATTCAGGTCCGAATCGATACAGTCCAGAAGGCTGATACCAAGCGTGATGGTACGCACATCCAGATTCTCTTTCTCCACCATCTGATTGGTCTCGATTACTTCACCAATGTTAATCATATTTTACTCCTTACTTGTCTCGTGGATACCGTTTCTAGATTCTATGCATTTTCTCAAAGATTTCTTCCTTCTGGCACTTGATTGCCACGCCGATGCTTTCTCCAAGCTCATCCAGCTGTGCGGAAACCTCCGCAAAGGACTTTATTGCAGCGCTCATATCCACAATCATCATCATGTTGAAAAAGCCGGACACAATTGTCTGTGAGATGTCAAGCACGTTCACACCACTCTCTGAGAGATAGGTGCATACCTTCGCAATAATACCAACGGTATCTTTTCCTACTACAGTAATGATTACTTTGTTCATGTTTTTTCTCCTTTACATTGCTCTTATCACCTGCGACACAGCGTCCCGCTTCGCCACATAGATTGGGAAATCATCTGCCTTATACGGATTATCTCCCATGGTAACCTCTAATCTGACAGCCTCATATGCCAACTCCTCGTAGTTGTTCTCCTTGCTCAGATGCCCGAGAAGCACAGTCCCGAAATGGTCATGCAGCAGCTCTCCCAACAGTTGGCCGCTCCGCTCATTGGACAGATGCCCCTTATCTCCCATGATCCGCTGTTTCAGCGGATAGGGATAAATTCCGGTCTCCAGCATATGGATATCGTGATTAGCCTCCAGAAGCAGTGCATCCAATCCCTGAAGCTGTGCTGTGATCTCCTCCGTATAGGTTCCGAGATCTGTCACCACCGCAAAGGTGCGATCCTTGCAGTTGATCCGATAAGCCACCGGATCTGCCGCATCATGGGAAATGGAGATTGGAAGAATATGTAAATCCCCGATCTCAAACTGCTCCTTCGGTCGTATGACGTGAAACAGGCTCTCGTCAATCTTCCCCACGGAGGATACCCGTTTGATTGCCTCGATGGTTCCCTCTGTGGCGTACATGGGAATTCCATAGCGTCTTGCCATCACACCCAAACCTGCGATGTGGTCGATATGTTCATGGGTGATTAAAATCCCCTCCATCTCCTGACTTTTCAAGTCGATGGAATTCAATCCGTTCTCAATGCGTTTTCCACTGATTCCCGCATCGATGAGGATGTGATGGGAATCCGATCCCACACAAATACAATTGCCACTGCTTCCACTGGCAATACTACACAATTCTAACATATATGCTTTCCTAACGTATTCTAATTCTCTTTCCAGTACAGCTCAATGCGGTCGCCGTCGTGAAGCTCCTGGGAGAACTCCGCATCCATTCCGTTGACCATCGTCGCAATGGCACGGCCTCTGCCTGCATTCAGATCAAAGGTGATCCGGTCAAAAATGTCCACAAAAATGTAAGACTCCTTGCCCATAAGCTCCACCGTCTCTCCATTGACGGTCACGATACATCGATTATCCACTGTCTCGGATACATCTGACGCCTCCTGTGCATTCCCGACAGCTTCGTCTTCCTCACTTCGGTTCTCATAGTCTGTTCCGTTTTCCGTGACAGCTTCCTCTGTAGCATTATAAGAGTTCACATCATCCGGCGCAACCCCGAATGATAAAACCGTCCACTCAATCGAAAAATTATCGTATACCAGAGTGTCCATATCCGCCGGTTTGTTGTTCACAAGAATTTCCCGATCCTCGTCAATTTCCACATCCATGAACTCAATAACCTGGCTGACCGTATAGTAGTTTCTTGTCTCAATGACATCCCCCTCTTTGATCTCATAAGAGGCAGGCTCCAGACTTCCGTTTACTTCCACAAATTTCGGGCAGGTGACCGGCTGATTATTGACGATCAGCGTCATAGACATCCGACCATACTCCTCCAACTGCCCTACCGTGTACACAGCTGCCTCTCCCGTAGTAGACGGCTCTATGGTAATCTCGCAGTTTGGCTCCAGCGGCGTATTGATGTGCGCCGGCTGTCCATTCATGGTCACAATGGCCGGTTCTCCGGCCTCCCCTCTTGCAATACGGGCAGATCCGTTGACCGTAAAGTTAATCGGCATGCCCCGCTTCGGAAACAGCTGATCGTTGGGGAATCCGGCCTGCAGCGCCGCATCCACGATGGTCAGACGGTTATTGTCGTACAGTTTCAGGCGCTCCCCGTTGAAGCGCACCATGATAAAGTTGTTCTTCTGCTCATAGTAATTCAGACAGATACCGATTGGAGTAACGAGAAGGGGATCTTTTTTGATATCCTCCTGCTCAAAGGTTACTTCTTTTAAGACCTCCTCCCCGCGAAGGGCCACACGTTCCTTCGGGAGGTCCAGATACTCGGCAAGCTTTTCTGTAAATCCGTGCACCTTACCGCCGCCTCCGACAACAAAGCAGGCGCTGACGGTCTTATCTCCGTTCAATTCTTTAATCTTTTCCGCCACCTCGGAGGTAATCTTATCAACCACCGGTGCCACCAGCTCCCACAGTTCCTCCGACGGAATCGTGTGGGAAATACTCATGATATCCTCGTATGTAATCTCATCCTCTGTGGTGGATGCAAGCTTCATTGCTTCCGCCGTCTTGAAATCCACCAGATAATGCTGCACAATGACTTCCGTCAGTTCATCTCCCGCATGGGGAATCATGCCATAGGCGATGATGCTGCCCTCTTTTGTGATGGAGATATCGGAGGTTCCGGCTCCCACATCCACCAGCGCAATGTTCAACATTCGGAAGTTCTCCGGAATAGCAACATTAATGGCCGCGATTGGCTCCAATGTCATATTCGCCACCGCAAGCCCGGCCTGTCCCACTGCGGAATACAGACCGTCCACGACATCCTCCGGCAGGAATGTAACGATGATGTCCTCCCCGATCTTGTTGGCCTTGTGTCCCTCCAGACTGATGAACACCTCATCGTTCAAATAGTATTTGACAACGGAATAGCCCACACAGTAAAACTTGTATTTGGTATCATTATTGTCTTTTAAATTCTCCTGCGCCTTTTCCACGCCGAGAAGATTTAAGGTATGAATATCTTCCCCGGTAACAACCGACTCCTCCGCATACTCATATTCCACGTGGGTAGTCACTGTCTTGAGCACACGACCAGCCGCTGCAATACAGACCTCCGAAAGCGGAGCCCCAGTCTGTTCTTCCAGTTCCTTCTTGACCACACCGATGGTTCTCGCCACACGCCCGATGTCGTGAATCTGTCCATCCAGCATGGCCCGGGTCTCGTGCTGCTTCATGTACTGTGCCACCACAACAAACTGTTCCTCTTCTGTACGGTATCCCACAGTGCCTACCACATTGCGGGTTCCAATATCCAAACCAAATACGTTATTCATCTGCTTTTCTCCTCAAAGCCTTTTCTAGTTGCTTCCTTGTAATGTCCCAGTCCCCATTATTATCTATGACAACCTTACAGTATTTGCGATAGGTGTCCTCCTTCAGCTGACTGGCAAAAATCTGATCGATTTTCGCATCGGAATATCCTCTCGATGCAATCAGCCGCTGTCTTCGGACCTCCTCACTTGTATAAATATACCAGAGTTCGTCACAAATTTCATCATAATGTTCTTCAATCAGAAGCGCAGCCTCCAAAACCAACAGGGAGAGCTGCCCTCGTTCCCGCTCCGACTCGGCCTGCTGGATCACACAATCCTTAACTGCAGGATGCACGATGCCATTCAGTCTCTTCCGCTTTTCTTCGTCTCCAAAGATGACCTGTGCCAGCTTGCCGCGGTCAAAAGGCCGCTCCGCTTCTCCGGCTTTGTCCTCTTCTGCAAAGATATCCTCTCCCGCAAATTCCGCGCACAGCTTACGATACACTTCATTTCCAGGCTCCATCAATTCATGGGCAATTTCATCTGCCAGCATCACACGGCATCCCGGTTGCTTTGCAAGAAACCCCAGCACCTCCGACTTTCCTGCGCCCACACCGCCTGTCACTCCAACAAAACGCACTGCTTTCCTCCCCGCATCTTTCGCTATCAGCATCAATGTGCATCATACCAATTATAACCGAATTCCGTCCCTACTTCCAGTTCCACTTCCAGATCGGCGGCCTTGTGCATCTCTTCTTCCAGAAGGGCAATGACCGCATCCTTCTCGGCCTCCACCGTCTCGATGAGAAGCTCATCGTGTACCTGAAGGATCAGTCTGGACTTATATCCTTCTTTCAACAGCCTGTCATGCACGCGTATCATGGCAATCTTGATGATATCCGCGGCGGTTCCCTGAATCGGTGCATTCATTGCCACGCGCTCCCCAAACTGCCTCTGCATAAAGTTACTGGAGGAAAGCTCCGGGATTGGACGGATTCTTCCAAACAGCGTTCTTGTATATCCGTTGGCCTTGGCATCGGCAACCGTCTGATCCAAAAAGGCCTTGATTCGCGGGTACGTCTCAAAATAGCTGTCAATATATTCCTGCGCCTCCCCGCGGCTGATATCCAGATCCTGACTCAGTCCGAATGCACTGATTCCGTATACGATTCCGAAATTCACTGCCTTGGCATTCCGTCTCTGCAGATCCGTCACCTCGTCAAACGGTGTGTGGAACACAAGGGAAGCGGTACTTCTGTGAATGTCCTGATTCTGGCGGAATGCCTGAATCAGATTCTCATCCCCCGACATATGTGCCAGAAGCCGCAGTTCAATCTGCGAATAATCGGAATCCACAAACAGATTCCCCGGCATCGGGTGAAACACCTTCCGGATCAGTCTTCCCAATTCAATGCGGATCGGAATATTCTGCAGATTCGGCTCCGTACTGCTCAATCGTCCTGTGGCAGTAATGGTCTGATTGAAGGTCGTGTGAATCTTACCGGTCTCATCCACATAGTTCACTAACCCATCTGCGTACGTGGACTTCAGCTTCGACAGCTGACGATACTCCAAGATATCCGAAACGATCGGATAATCCCCTGCCAGCTTTTCCAACACATCCGCAGAGGTGGAAAATCCGGTCTTCGTCTTTTTGCCGTTGGGAAGCCCCAGCTTTTCAAACAGGATCACCCCAAGCTGCTTCGGCGAATTGATGTTGAATTCTTCGCCGGCCTCGGCATAGATCTTCTGTTCCAGCTCTGTGATGGACACGGACAGCTTCTTTCCATACTCTCCCAGCGCCTCTGTATCCATACAGATGCCCTCGCGCTCCATGTCCGACAGCACGAACACCAGTGGCAGTTCAATGTTCTCATACAGCGAAAGCATCTCCTGCTTCTTAAGTTCCTCTGTGAGAACCGGATAGGACTTCCATGCCGTATAAGACTCGTAGCAGGCTACAAGCAGGGCCTTATTCTTCAGATCCTCATCCTCGTCCGCAAGGGCCTGGGCGATGGTCTTTTTTCCCAGCAGGTCCGCGCGGGAGGCCAGCATCTGTCCCAGATAATTCTTCGCCACATCCTCATAGGGATAATCGCCCGTCAACGGATTCAGAAGATACGCCGCAACCGTCCGGTCAAAGAAACGTCCTCTCAGCGCCATATAAGAATCCCAGTCCTCATCCCCACGGATTGTCAAAAAGAGCAGTGCTTCCTTCAAATCCGGTGCGATCAGCCTCTGTGCCTGTGATCCAAGAAGCCTGTCCGCAAGGTATTCCGCAGTCACATCCTCCCCTATCAGCATCAGATAACTGTCCTCCTCGGAAAAGGTAACAGCCATGCCGATCTGTTCGATGGGATAAAAGGCTGCCGGAGCTTCTCCGATTCTGTTCCAGACCGCATCCGCCTCTGCCTTCTCCCTTATAAACTTAAATTTTTTACTGATGTCCTCCTGTGGTGCATCTACCTGAAAACGCGACAGCAGATTCTTGAACTCCAAGTGCTTGCACATAAGATATGCATCCTCTGTATACAAGGCAGCCGTTGATTCCAGTGCCGCATCGGAAAAATCATAATTCAACGGAACATCCGTGATGATGGTGGCCAACTCTTTGCTGAGCTTCGCCTGCTCCCAGAATTCCACTATGTTCTTGGATGCCCGGGGCGGCTTTACCTCCGGTGCATGGGCGTGCACCTCCTCGATGCTTCCGTACTGTTCAATCAGCGCCGTGGCGGTCTTCTCGCCGATTCCGGGCACCCCCGGAATATTATCTGCGGTATCCCCCATCAGTGCCTTCACATCGATAAATTCCTTCGGAGTAACCAGATAGCGGGCCTTGACATCCGCAGCATAGTAGTCCTCGATCTCCGTTCCTGTCTTCTTGGTTTTCGGAATTCGAATCTTCACATGCTCCGTTGCCAGCTGAAGAAGGTCACGGTCTCCCGATACAACGGAGACCTCCATGCCTTCCCGCTCTCCCATGCCTGCCAGCGTGCCGAGGATGTCGTCAGCCTCATAGCCCTCCATCTCCACAATGCGCACGCCCATGGCGGTCAGCATCTCCTTCATAAGCGGCACCTGCTGGCGCAATGCATCGTCCATCGGTCCTCTCGTTCCTTTGTAGGCCTCAAACATCTTGTGACGGAAGGTTGGCGCATGCACATCAAACGCCACAGTCAGGTAATCCGGCTTCTCCTCCTCCAGTATCTTGAACAGAATATTGAGAAACCCATACACCGCATTGGTGTGCAGCCCCTCCGAATTGGTCAGATCCGGCAGTCCGAAAAATGCGCGGTTCAATATACTGTGTCCGTCAATCAACACCAGCTTCTTGCTCATTGTGCTACTCCTTATGATTCCATAGTTGTCTGCCTGCTTCAATCAGGCCGGCGAAGCACGCCTCTAAATTGCGCGGGTCGCCTCTTTCAGCCATGCCTTTTCTTCTCCCTCAAGGTACGGAGAAACCACTTCATAAACCTTGGCATGGTATTCGTTCAAACGGCTGCGCTCCACCGAAGTCATCTGCTCCGGATCGATGGCATCCAGGTCAAACGGTACATACGTGATGTTCTCAAAATACATGAACTGGCCGTACTCGTTCTTCTCTCCCTTGCAGCATAACAGCTCGTTCTCCAGACGGATTCCGTACTTGCCTTCAATATAAATACCCGGCTCGTCCGTGGTGATCATGCCTTCCTCCAGAACGCTGTCCTCAGAACGTCCTGCGGATTTCTGCCAGCGGAACGCATTCGGTCCCTCATGCACATTCAGGATATAGCCCACACCATGTCCCGTTCCGTGATTGTAGTCCAGATTTGCCTCCCAGAACGGCTCTCTCGCGATCACATCCAGATTGATACCGGTGCATCCGTGCAGGAAACGCACATTGGCAAGATTCATATTGGAACGGCACACACGGGTGAAGTCTGCCTTCATCTCGTCCGTAATCGGTCCCAGTACAAAGGTTCTTGTAATATCCGTTGTACCCTCTAAGTAATGTCCGCCGGAATCCACCAGAAGCAATCCTTCCGGCTTCAGCGGAACATCAGATTCCGGAGTCGCAGAATAGTGAACGATGGCACCGTGATCCGCATAACCGCAGATGGTATCAAAGCTCAGATCCAAAAAACCTTCCTGCTCAGCCCTGAGCTGTTCCAGATAATCGGACACAGAGATCTCCGTCATCGGAATCTTGCCCACATTCTTCTTGAGCCAGTACATAAAGCGGCACATTGCCACAGCATCCTTCACATGGGCATTTCTTGTGTTTCTCACCTCAGTCTCATTCTTGATAGCCTTCATCCGCTCAGTCGGATCCTTCTCATCCAACACCTCAACGGATGCAGGAATATTATTGCAGATCCGATAGTTTGCAACTTGCTTGTTCATCAGCACCTTATCCACATGAATATTCTTCACATAATCGTAGAAGCTCTCATATGGCTGTGTCGTTATTCCATTCTCGGTCAGATATGCCTTAAGCTCCTCCGTCACGATCTGCTCCTGAACGAACCAGGTGCAGGAATCCTCGGAAAGTGCCAGGAAGGACAATACCACCGGAACATAACTGATGTCATTGCCACGAACATTCAAAAGCCATGCAATGTCATACAGAGAAGACATCAGATGTAACTGTGCTCCCTTTTCCTTCATCACGGCACGCACATCCGCAAGCTTTTCCTTAGTGCTCTTGCCGGTGTATGCCATATCCAGAATGCGGACCGGCTCCGCGGACATCGCAGGGCGGTCCTTCCAGATCAGGTCAATGAGGTCCTCATCCACGTACAGGCTGCCATGCTTTTTGGCAACGATCTCCTCCAGTTCCTTACCCCAGCCTCCGTTGACCACGCGACCGTCAAAGCCCAGGCACTCGCCCTCAGCAAGTGTATTCTCAATATACTCATTGACTTTCGGAACACCTTCCATGCCCATCTTGTACAGTGTGACAGAGGTTCCTTCCAACTGCTTTTCCGCCTGGACGAAGTATCTTCCATCCGTCCAAAGCCCTGCCTCCGTCAGTGTAATGACGGCGGTTCCTGCAGAGCCGGTAAAACCGGTAATAAACTTTCTCGCCTTAAAATAGCTTCCCACATACTCAGATTCATGGAAATCTGCTGTCGGGACAACATAGATTGCAATGTTGCGCTTCTTCATCTCCTCGCGTAGTGCCGCAAGCCTCTCCTGTATCATTTCCTTTTCCTCCATAAAATATATCAATCACTCCTGCTTATTAACAGCCGGAACTTATTTTGCATTTGCGCATGGCCTTATTACAAGATATCCGCATCCTTTGCCTCGAAGAACTTTGTATCCAGTTCCGGATACGAACGTTTCAAGGAAATCGGCTTGCCGGATCGGTTCAAAAAGCAATGGCTGCTTCGTCCGGTAGTTCGAAGTTCTCCCGTCTCCTTATCGGTCATGACATACTCCACTTCCATCTTGATGCCGTTGTATTTCACAAGCTTTGTCTGAATAACAACCACATCATCAAAATGAACCATGCTGTGATACTGCACTTCAATGGACAGAACCGGGCTGATGATCTCCATCGTCTCCATCTGCTTGTAGCTTAACCCAATCTGCTCCATCAGATCCATGCGGGCTTCCTCCATCCACTTTACATAATTGCTGTGGTGGATGATTCCCATCTGATCTGTCTCGTAATACTTGGCATGATGCTCATACGGGCGCAGCTTGATCGGCTCTTCCGGGCCTGAAACTAGAATTTCCTGTTTCATGTAATCATCTCCTTCTTTGAAACCTGATCTCTATTATATATGAATCTGTTCTAAAATTCAATGAAGCCGGACAACTTATCTCAAGTTGTCCAGCTCCTCACGCATCTGCTCTACATAATCGCTTTCATCCGCAAATAAAAGATACTGTCCGTTCATATAACCCATGTATCCGCTCTCAACTACATATCCTTTCATGTTCTGTTCTCCTTTCGTCTTCGTTCTGGAGATACTATCTCATAGGATATGGGTTATATTTTGGACACTAAACTACAATTTCAATTACAAATTCGACCTTTTCGCCATTATTTCTTTTTCTTTTTGGAAGATTTTGCCTCCTTACCGGACTTGTCCTGCTTTTTCTCTTTTGCCGGTCGAACGGGAGCACCGTCTTCATCCGTGTCATCATCGAAGATCGGCAGTGCCTTCTTCTGCTTCGTCATGTATATGTTATATTTCTTCGCGTACTCCTCAAAGCAGTCCAGATACTGGTCATTCTTCATCTCCCTGACGCTTCTCAGGTATTCATGTGTATCAAAATCCGCGGTCTCCAGCTCAATCATTGCCACTGCAACATTGGAACAGTGCGCCGCGATACGCTCAAAATTCGTGAGCAGATCATTAAAGCAGAAGCCCTGTTTAATCTCACATTTGCCCTCCCGCAAACGCTTCACATGATGGTTCTTCAAATCCGTGCAGAGAATACCGATCAGCTCCCGCAAAGGCTCCACCCTGGCTGCCATCGCAAGGTCATCCTCACAGAACGCGTCTACTGTCACCTCCACAATTTCACGGATTGCATTCTCCAGAACGCAGATTTCGTACTGTGCTGAATCCGAAAACCGAATGCTTTTTTCATGCAGTTCCTGTGCCACTCCCGCAATGTTGACCGCGTGATCGCCCAGACGCTCAAAATCACTGATGGTATGTAAGAACTTGGAAACCTGCTTGGTCTGGGGCAGGGACATCTCATGTCCGGTGAGCTGCATGAGATAGGTGCCCAGCCTGTCCTCATACTTGTCAATGAGGTTCTCCTTCTCCTGCACTTTATTGTACCTGTCATCCGAATACTCCGCCAGTAGGGACAGAGAGCGGTAAATGTTCTTGCGCGCCTTTTTCGCCATGCCGTTCATGGCGGTATGGCTCTGATTGATGGCAAGCGCCGGATATACGAGGAAACGCTCCTCCAGAAGATCGAAGTCTGCCTGCTCCGCCATATCCTCCGGTGTATCCTTGATCAGACGGAATACCAGTTTCTCGATTGCCCTGATGAATGGGATCAAAAGCAGGATCGTCGCCATACGGAATACCGTGTTCATCAGTGCGATAGTCACAGGACTCATGACGTAATCCAGAAATTCAAAATGAACAAATGCATTGACTGTGTAAAATGCGATGGACCAGAACAGCATACCGAACAAATCGTTGATCAGGTAGATAAGAGCCGTACGCTTTCCGTTCTTGTTAGTCCCGATAGAAGAAAGAAGCACCGGACATGCCGCGCCGACACCGATACCCATGGTGATGGGAAGCGCTGTGGCAAAAGAGATACAGCCGGTCACAGACAATGCCTGTAATATACCCACAGAGGCAGAAGCGCTCTGCAGCACAGCTGTAAAGAGAATACCTACAATGATACCGAGAATCGGATTCTCAAAGCGTGTGAGAAGACTGACAAACTTCTCGTTTTCCTTAAGCGGAGATACCGCGCCACTCATGGTCTGCATTCCTACCATCAGGATGGAAAATCCAAGCATGATATCACCTACATTTTTGTAGGATGTCTTCTTAATAAACATCTTGAAGATAATACCGATAATCGCCACGATTGCCGAAATCGTAGCGGTGGACAAAATCTGTGCGATTCCACTGGAACCG
Source organism: uncultured Lachnospiraceae bacterium (assembly GCA_945868435.1). GTDB lineage: Bacteria > Bacillota > Clostridia > Lachnospirales > Lachnospiraceae > Roseburia. Next base: position 78,795 of record CAMBLG010000007.1, on the reverse strand, counting down.
TCAATATAGGACAGACAGAGCACCCAGCCGGTCACGCTGGTACCGATATTGGCTCCCATGATAATTCCAATGGCCTGAGCAACCTTCATCATACCGGAATTCACAAATCCCACGACCATAACCGTTGTCGCGGAGGAGGACTGGATGATTGCCGTCACAGCCGTTCCGAGTAACACACCCTTCAGCGGAGTATTGGTCAGCTTATAGAGAATCAGTTCCAGCTTGTTGCCGGCCACCTTCTTGAGTCCGTCTCCCATCAGGGACATTCCGAACAAAAACAGCGCCACTCCGCTTAAGAGTGACAGGATAATGGTAAATCCGTTCATACTTATTTATCTCCCGTATTTCTCATTCACATGATTTCTTAAAATTACTGCATCACGAAATATTATAAAACACTTTTTAGAATTTTTACAATGGTTTTACTTGTATTTACACAATTTTTACCCAGCCTTTTCCAAAAAAGCCATCGAATGTCCGCAGCATCCGATGGCTTTCCCTTTGTGTTAAAATAATATTATGATTTAATTTTGTCCGTAATAAGCATTGGCACCATGTTTCCGGTAAAAATGCTTATTCTTGATGCTGTCCGGTGCCGGCTGCACATTCGGGTTGATTGCCTCCGTATTGCGCGCCATCTTGGCCACCTCTTCCAGGACAACCGCATTGTGCACCGCCTCTGCCGCATCCTTTCCCCAGGTAAAGGGGCCATGGTTCTTGCAGAGTACTGCCGGCGTGTAAACCGGGTTGATGCCTCTTGTCTCGAAGGTCTCAATGATGACCACCCCGGTGTTCTTCTCGTAAGCCTCGTCAATCTCTTCCTGAGTCAGATTTCTGGCACATGGAATCGGTCCGAGGAAATAGTCCGCATGTGTGGTTCCGTACAGAGGAATATCTCTGCCCGCCTGTGCCCAGGCCACAGCTTCCGGCGAATGGGTATGAACGATTCCGCCGATATCCGGATATTTCTTGTACAACTCCAGATGGGTAGCTGTGTCAGAGGACGGCTTGTAACGCCCCTCGATCTTATTGCCCTCCAGATCCATGACCACCATATCCTCCGGGGTCAGTTCGTCATAATCCACACCACTGGGTTTAATGACAAAATATCCGGTCTCACGGTCAATTCCGCTGACGTTGCCCCAGGTATAGGTAATGAGTCCTCTCTTTGGAAGCTCCATATTCGCTTCATAGACTTCCTTCTTTAATTTTTCTAACATTCCTTTTCTCCTTATGCCGCTTACTTTGCAGCTTTTTATTTTTCAAAAAGTTAAATTGTAATTAAATATTACTTGTAGAAGATTTCTCCCAGCATCAGATCCTTCTTGAAATCGCGGATCTTGGTATCCTTATCAATGAATACAGCCTCAATGCCCATCATGGCTGCCCAGTCTCCCATCTGCTCTGCAGTCAGGTCATAGGTAAATGCGGTATGGTGTGCGCCACCGGCAAGGATCCATGCCTCTGCACCTGTGTACAGATCCGGCTGTGGAGTCCAGAAGTTGGTTGCCACCGGAAGCTTCGGCATCGGCTTCTCACACTTCTTGCAATCTACATCATTGATGATGAGACGGAAGCGGTTACCCAGATCGATCAGAGAAGTGGCAATTCCGTGTCCTTCCTTGGAGGTGAATACAAGTCTTGTCGGATCCTCACGATCTCCCATGGAAAGCGGCTGACACTTGATGCTGATCGGACCATCTGCAATGGATGGGCAGATTTCCAGCATGTGTGCCTGAAGAATTCCTTCCTTGCCCTTTACCAGATTGTAGGTGTAATCCTCTAACATGGAAGTTCCCTTGGCATTCTCCATACCTGCGGTCATAACCTTCATGAGACGAACCATAGCGGCAACCTTCCAGTCACCCTCTGCACCAAAGCCGTAACCCTTCTGTTCCAGTCTCTGGATTGCCAGTCCCGGAAGCTGCTTTAAGGAACCGAGATCTCCAAAGTGTGTTACGATTGCCTGATAGTTCTTCTCCTCCAGGAAACGCTCAAAGCCGATCTCAATCTGTGCCTGCACAGCCACATGGCGCTTGAACTCCTCCGGATCTCTGCCCTCCAGCAGGATATCATACTTGTCATAATACTCATCTACCAATGCGTTGGTATCGGACTGGGATACGGAATCCACGCAGTCTGCGATCTCGTTTACCGGATAGGTGTCAACCTCCCAGCCAAACTTGATCTGAGCCTCTACCTTATCGCCCTCGGTAACAGCAACGTTTCTCATGTTGTCTGCCACACGCATCACGCGGATATGGCTGCTCTCAACCACACCGATTGCCACACGCTGCCATGAGGCGATCTTCTCCTGTACAACCGGGTCAGACCAGTGACCTGCCACAACCTTGCGCTCAATGCCCATGCGGGATACGATGTGACCCCACTCACGATCTCCGTGAGCAGCCTGATTCTCGTTCATGAAATCCATGTCGATGGTGTCATACGGAATCTCCTCATTGTACTGTGTATGTAAGTGAAGCAGAGGCTTTCTTAATTCTTTCAGTCCAAGGATCCATGACTTCGCCGGGGAGAAGGTGTGACACCACACGATGACACCTGCGCACTCCTCGTCAATATTGGCCTCATTGAAGGTCTTGCGGATCAGTTCATTGGTGATCAGCGTTGGTTTCCAGACAATTTCAAACGGAAGCTTTCCGGAAGCGTTTAATTTCGCTACGATTTCCTTGGAATGCTCTGCCACATTGCGCAGACACTCATCTCCGTAAAGATCCTGAGAACCGGTACAGAACCAGAATTTGTAATGTCTTGTTGTGAGCATAGTAATATCCTCCATTATCTTATTTTATATACTTGTTCAATTTGTTGTCTATCTTGTTTTCAGTTCAGCGGAAGCGCTGTAACAGACGCTTTTTCCGCCGCAATTGCAGCTTTGTAGCTCTCAATATACGCATCAAAGCCCTTCACATCCTCTGCATCCGGCTGCATCACCGTGCCCTGCTGACCAGCAAATACCTTCCTGTTCAGATATGCATCCAGCGACTCATTCTCCTCCTTGTTGGCCATGAAGGCAGCGAGAATTGCCATTCCCCATGGGCCACCTTCTCCGGCAGTCTCCATAACTGCAACCGGCGCATCCATGGCTGCGGCAAGCACGCTCTGACCCACACCCTTGGTCTTAAACAGACCACCGTGACCGTACAGCGTATCCACCTTCACATGCTCCTCTTTGAACAGAATGTCACAACCGATCTTTAAGGTAGCAAGTGATGCATACAGGTGTGTGCGCATAAAGTTGGCAAGATTCATCCTGGCATCCGGCTTTCTTACGAACAGCGGGCGTCCCTCGTTCAGCCCGATGACCGGTTCGCCGGAAAAGGTATTGAATGCCACAAGACCGCCACAATCCTTATCTCCCGTCATGGCATTGTTGTAGAGCTTTCCATAGATATCATTCATGTCCAGATTCATGCCGAACATGTCTGAAAATTCCTTAAACAATCCAACCCACGCATTCAGGTCGGAGGTACAGTTGTTGCAGTGTACCATGGCAACCGCATCACCGATTGGCGTTGTCACCATGTCCAGTTCTTCATGCACATTCTTGAGTTCCTCTTCCAGAACAACCATGGCAAACACAGAAGTTCCGGCTGAAACGTTACCGGTCCGGACCGCCACGGAATTGGTGGCACACATACCGGTTCCCGCATCGCCCTCCGGCGGTGCCAGAGGAATTCCCTCTTCCAGCTTACCAGTTGTATCCAGAAGCTTTGCACCCTCTGCGGTCAATGTACCGGCCTTCTCTCCGGCTACCAGAACCTTTGGCAGAATCTCGGACAGCTTCCAGGGATATTTCTGCACCTTCGGCAATGCCTCAAACTGTGCCAGCATGGTCTGATTGTAATCGCGGATCTTGGAATCGATTGGGAACATTCCGGATGCCTCACCGATACCGAGCACCTTTTCGCCCGTCAGCTTCCAGTGGATATAGCCGGCAAGCGTGGTAAAATATGTAATCTTATCCACATGCTCCTCATCGTTTAAAATTGCCTGATACAGATGTGCGATGCTCCAGCGCTGTGGAATGTTGAAGTGCAGCACCTCACTCAGTTCAGCAGCCGCATCCGCAGTGATCGTATTTCTCCAGGTGCGGAACGGTACAAGCAGTTCTCCCTTCTCATCGAACGCCATGTAGCCGTGCATCATGCCGGAAAAACCAATCGCTGCAAGCTTTGTCACTTCCACACCGTACTTGTCTGCCACATCCTCCGTCATCTTGCGGTAGCAGTCCTGCACACCGGACCAGATGTCCTCCAGACTGTAAGTCCAGATTCCGTCCTCCAGACGGTTTTCCCAGTCGTGTGCGCCGGATGCGATCGGCATGTGCTTCTCATCAATCAGCACTGCCTTGATTCTGGTGGAACCAAACTCAATTCCAAGCACCGCCTTGCCGTCTGAAATCAACTGTTTTGCGTCACTCATGTCTCACCCTCCATAAATATTTTATATTTTTGTAAACTACTTTAGAAAAATCGCAAAAATAGTTCCTCTGCTATGATACAAGCATACAACTTGTATGCTCGTTATGACAAGTTGTATTTTTTCTGATTATACGAAAACGGACAGCCCCATCCTTTGATGAGTCTGTCCGTTTTCATATCCTCAATGACCAGTCATTTTAATCAACCATTTTTCATTCGTTTTTATCACTTGTTTTTCAAGGCAAAAAGCTTCGCATCATGGGACTCCACAGACACCGAAAGAACATTTGATTCTACTGTGGCTTTCTCCCCGCTCCACAGCTCGGTTGCCGTGTCCACAGCCTTCGGGTCAGACAGGAACTGTTCCACCTGCGCGAGATCCACCTGAAGCTCCTCTGTCTGGTCGCTCAGGTTAAAAAGCGCCACAAACCGCTCTCCTGTCTTATCGTTCGCACAGCTCCAGATTGCATGCGCGTCATCCCGTTCCACCTGACGGCCTATGTAATCATTCTCCAGAAGCTTTAATACCTCTTTGTTCTGCAAAAGGGAAAGTGTCCAGTCATCCAAAAGCGTAAGCTCCGCACCGATCATAAGCGGCGATCCGAAGATGCACCACAGGGTCATCATAGTGCGCTGTTCCGCCCTGGTGAAACGCGTCTGCCACGGTCCGTTGCCAAATCCCTGTCCCAGCGTTCCAATCGGAAGCATATCACAGTCCGGATAATTTCCGGGTGTCACATGATTCTGCCACAATTCACAGCGCCAGAACATCTGGCGAAGCAGCTCCCACTCATCCCAGAAATCATCGGTTATCCGCCACATATTAGCGTTCTTTTCATAATGCCATGCCTTTTCAATCAAAGCCGGTCCCGGAGACAGACTGAGCACAATATCTCTGCCACACTTCTCAATGGCGCGGTGCAGCATCTCTATCTCGTGGGCCGCCGAATACGGATTATCCACATACATATTGGTATTGCAGATATCATCACATTTGATGAAATCCACACCCCACTCTGCGTAAAGACGGATAACGGAATCGTAGTACTCCTGTGCCCCCGGAACTCCTGCACGGACACCGTACATATCCGGGTTCCACTTGCAGATGGACGACGGATCTGCCACATCACACGCATTGTAGAGGACCTCCTCCGTGCCCGCCTCCGGCATGATGGGAAGATGACGGTGTGCCGCCTCCCTCGGGATTCCACGCATAATGTGGATACCGAATTTCAATCCCTTGGCATGCACATAATCTGCCAAAGGCCGGAATCCTGCACCATTTGCGGAGGAAGGAAATTTCTCCGGACACGGAAACAACCGTCCGTAGTCATCCATCTCGACCTTTCCAAAGGGAATGTACTGGTACTTATCCCTCTGGCTTCCGGTATGCCAGGCATACCACTCGATGTCCACCACAATGTATTCCCATCCATAAGGCAGCAGATGCTTTGCCATATAGTCCGCATTGGCCTTGACCTGCGCCTCATTGACATTGGTATCATAATAATCGTAGCTGTTCCACCCCATGGGTGCCTTATTCATTCTCACGTTCAAACTCCTCCAATTCCTTCTCAATCTCATGCTCCACACGTTCCTGCGCCCGACGCACAGTCTCGGTAATGGCAGCCTCATGCCCGGTCAGTGCCACAAATGGGGAAAACTGTGCTGCACGGTCTTCCCTTGACATCTGCGGATGCCGCTTCGAAACCGGATGTTCACGCCCGATAATATCCGCATACCGCGACACATCCTCAAATTTGTTGCTCAGACCATTGGAAAAACCCATGCCTTCTTCCTTTTCATTCCCCTTTGATTGCATATACTACCCTTATGACCTCCAAATCAAAACAAGCATACGACTTGTATGCTTGTTTTGCCAAGTTGTATTTTTCTAAAAACAGCCCTTCCATTTGCCTACACGGTTCCTACGCCTTGTGTCCTCCGATTTGATTGTTGCGCTCCTTTGTCATGGCTCCCTCCTGCAGATTGGTTCCCTTGAGCATAGCGTTCTTCCCGTAACGCTTTTTCACGGAAAGCATGGCTTCCTGCAGCCGCCGTTCCCGCTCCCTGGCCTTTTGTTCTTCCTGCTCTTTCGCCTCCCGCTCTCCATAATTTGTAAAAAGCGAAAGCTGCTCATAGCATTCTTCCTCCATGGCCTCCCCCTCGGGAATGACTCGGTTGGCACAGATATTCACCCGCCGCACCAGAAGCTTCGGATTGACCGCTTCATCATAAAAAGCCAGCACCGCATCTACAATCTCTCTGGTGGAGGAAGTTGGCCGTTTCAGATTCACTGTTCCGTGGGTATGCTTTGGCACCTTGCGCCCGTAATGATCTATCGTCACCTCTCCATGATACTGCCTTGCCCGATCCGGGTCCTTAAGATTTTCGATATCGTAGCCCACCGTCAGCACCATCTGGTCCGTCACAAGCCCCTTGTCCACCAAATCCAGCACCAGAAGCTCCGTCATCTCCCGCACGATAATCCGCGCCTTTTCGAATTCATAGGGACACTGCAATACCTGACCGGAACCAATACTGTTGGATTCGGGCTTATAGGCTTTGATATCTGCCATCGTGCAGGGTTCATATCCCCAGGCATGATCAATGAGAAGTTCCGCATTGACACCGAATAACCGATACAAAAGCTCCTCATTGTGATAATCGTTCTCCCCGCCCAACGAGCACCTCGCCACATCCCCCATGGTATACATGCCGTTGGCCTCCAGCTTTCTGGCGTATCCCCGTCCCACACGCCAAAAATCCGTCAGGGGCCGATGTCCCCAGAGAATCCGGCGGTAGGACTGCTCATCCAGTTCTGCGATGCGCACCCCATTTTCGTCCGGCTCCACATGCTTTGCCACGATATCCATGGCGACCTTGCACAGGTACAGGTTGGTGCCGATGCCCGCCGCCGCAGTGATTCCCGTGGTTTCCAGTACGTCCTTCACCATCTTGGAAGCCAGTTCCCTCGGCGTAAGCCGATACACCTTCAGATAACTGCTCACATCCATGAGCACCTCATCAATAGAGTACACATGGATGTCCTCCGGCGCAATATATTTGAGATACACGTCAAATATCTTTGTACTGTACTTAAGATACAGTGCCATCCGCGGCGGCGCTGCCACATAGGATAGCGCCAGCGCAGGATTTTCCGCCAGTTCCCGCGCATCGGAGGATTCCCCGACAAGCCTCCCGTCCGGCGCCTTTTTCCTCCGCTCCTCATTGACCTGTTTTACCCGCTCTTCCACTTCGAAAAGGCGTGCCCTTCCGGGTATGCCGTATGCCTTCAAAGACGGAGATACCGCGAGGCAGATGGTCTTCTCGGTACGGCTTCTGTCCGCCACCACAAGGTTGGTGGTAAGCGGATCAAGCTCCCGCTTCATGCACTCCACAGAGGCATAGAAGGATTTCAGATCGATTGCAATGTATACGCTGTCGCTTTTCATTCTTCCTCCTTCCGGCATGAAATATGTATGGACGGTTCGCGAAGCTCCATCAACACTATTTTATAGCCGCCGGCAGGAGTCGCGAATGATAAGCTCCGGCTCGATGCGGATCTGCCTCTGCTCCGGCGGCACAGCCTCCTCCTGCATCAATTTAAGCAAAAGTTCCGCCGCCATCTTGCCAAGCTTCTCCTGCGGATGGGCAATGGTGGTAAGAGGCACCTTACAGCTGGTGGCCAGATAGGAATCATCGTAGCCCGTCACGGATACATCCCACGGACAGGACAGATGCTCTTCCTCCAGCGCACGGATCACATCAATGGCAACCTGATCGTTGTATGCCACGATCCCGTCAAAAGGCTGCTGTCTATGTGCACGGGCCAGCTGTCTGACCTTCTGGTACGGGTGCTGCTTGCGGTCCTCCGTGTAAAACCAGATCACCTTGTCTGGATCATAGGGGATTCCCGCTTCCTGCAAAGCCTGCACGTAACCCTTATGGCGCTCCTGTCCCTGAATGTCATCGGACTTGAATACCCCGAGAATATTCTTATGTCCAAGGGAAATCAGGTGTTTCGTCACAAGATATCCGCCCCTGCAGTCATTCATCAGAATGTGGGGCTTCTCCTCCAACTGGGCATAACTACCCTGAATAAACACATAAGGAATGTTGTACTGATCCAAAATCTCATACAGATTCATATGCTTACAGAAAATCTGGCTCTTGCTCGGCTCGATGATCAGACCATCGATATCTTTGTTCAGAAGTTCCTCCAGACAGCGCGCCTCGATGGTTCTTGAATTCTTTGTATTTTTCAGCAGAATGCTGTAGCCGTGCTCTGTCAACACCTGGTCGATTCCCTCAATAACTCGTGGGAAAATATAATCGGAAAGGTAGGTCGTCACCACGGCAATGTTGCGGGATGGTCTGTTATGTCCCATCATCTGAGAACAGAAGGTTCCCCTTCCGTGCTCCGCGTAGACAAAGCCCTCCTCCTCCAGAATCTGAAGTGCTTTGCGCACAGTCTGCCTGCTCACCTGATAACTGGCAGACAGCATATTCTCCGAAGGCAGCTTCTCCCCCGGCCGGATCTCCCCATTTAGAATCTTGCTGCGCAGTTCCTCCATTAAATCATGATATTTCAGTTTCTTCTCGTACTCCATTCCATACCCTTCCAATTATTGACCTGACACGAGCTCCCCCGCAGTAACGACAAGTCAGAAATTATTTAAACCAGGACTTGATTGCCTCGATCAGTTTTTCGAAAAAGCTTCGAATTTTATCTCCGAGACCGCTTTTTTCAATTGCTGCCCCAATGTCGGAAGCGACCTGGGATGCCCGGTCTGCAATGCTGTCCCAATCCAAATCCAGTCCCTGTAATTTTTCCAGCAGCTCCAGCAGCTTTTCCTTATCCTCCTCGGAGATCTGAATATCGTACTCCTTCGCCACCTCATCAATCGCTGCCGCAATCTCCTCGGTGGAATCAATCTCGCCTCTTGCAATCCGCCCCTTCAACTCCGAGATCATGGCCTCGATATCCTCAGCATCTCCGTCAATGCTTTCCTCCAGTTCACCGGTGGTCACAAGTTCATCCATTGCCGCATCCACACGCTCTCATCCAATGTCTCTCCCGTCAGTTCCTCATATGCCTTAAAGGTTCCGACCAATGCCGCAGTTCCGGAGATGTCGAAAGGTCCCGCCACAATAATGCTGGCATCGGTGATTCCCGCGGTCGCCAGCGCATTCTTGTACATACCTACTGTACAGTAATTAATATGGTAAGTCGAAATATTCACGCCCGTTCCTTCCTCTTCCAGACAAATAAAAACAGAGGACAGGGAACGGGTTCCAATCTTCTCCTTCGGCACATACGCATCCAGATACTCATGCTCCTCAGAATTGTTGACATACACCACATCATATTGATCAAAATCTTCCGCCTTAATGCCCATCAGCTCCAGCACCGTGTGCTGCTCATCCGCTGACAGATCCGCTCCAAGCGCCAGATAAGGCTTATCCTCCTGCGTAATGACTACGTCATCTCCAGTCTCCGTGCTTTCCGTCTCTGCAGCCTCTACCGTCACCGGAACAGCCGCCACTGCTGTTGCAAAAGCAAGCAATACGGCCAAAATCTTATTCTTCATAAGCTCTTCCTCCTTATCCTTGAACATCAACCGGCTCAATTCTATGTTTACTCATCTTACACTAACAATACTCATATCGAATGGAAAAAGCTCCGTCTTCACTATGTACCGAGGCAACTGCGCCACTCACGATCGGCATCATGGGAGCCAGATGCCCGATGTCCAGATCCATGATGATCGGCACGTCATACTCCCGGAGCAGCGCCGTCATCGCCTCATACTGGTCCACTCCGAAGGCCTCCTCTCCGTAATGCAGCGGCCTTCCAAACAAAAAGCCCTTTACATGCGCAAACCAGCCTGCATGCTTCATCTGCCAGATTGCCCGGCGGATGGACATAATGTTCAGATCACAGGCCTCCAGGAACCAGATGATTCCATCCTCCTTGTACCGCTCATTGAACTCCTTCACGTGATCATACTCGGTGCCCAGCAGATTTAACAGACAATCCATGCATCCGCCGATCAGCCTTCCCCGCATCTGAACCGGCCCATCCGGCACATTTCTTATCACAGTGGGCTCCGTCACGTTGTAGGGCGCAAGCGGTGTCTCCTCTGTCTTTTTGCTCTCCCTCTCCCACCGATCATAATTGCCAAAGGTGTCTTTCCTTCCACACAACAGGTCAAAGGCATCCTGCACCGATGCATGCCAGGGCTCCATGCCAAAGGTAGCAGCACACGGCCCATAGATTGCCGCTGTATCACACAGCGTCGTGGACAAAAACGTAAAATTCGTATTGTCCGAGTAGCCCATAAACCACTTCGGCTTTGCCTTGGCAATGGCGGCAAAATCGATGTAAGGCACCACCTCACACATGAGTTCTCCTCCCCCGCAGGAAATGAGCACATCACTGTCGCGCCCGCAATAACTCTCATTTAATTCTGCACCACAGAGACCGGGCTCATTGCTGATGCCAACGCCCTTCTCCACAAAGCAGTTTGGTCCGAGATTTATCTTATATCCCATCCCTTCAAATCGTTCCAGCGCATGCTGAAATGCTGTATAATAGGGCTCCGTTGCACATCCGAAGGCTGGGGCAACAAAGCCGATGGTTCCACTCTCTTTTAAGAATTCCGGATATCTCATATATACGTTCTCCTTTTCTTCTTCATAGTATACGAATTGCTTACATTCCGCAAGGAACAGTTCCTTAAATCTTTCTAAAGATTTCAAAAAAAACAGGGCCGATCCACTCGACCCTGCATATATTCATCAAACTGTTCCCAACCCCAACTGATACTTGGCCTTCTGCCTGGTATACAGCACATAGGACCGGAAGTTCTTCCACAAAGGTGCCCCTTTATGATAATTGAACTTCGTATCATAGGCGATCCCCTGTCGATTGCACCAGTTATAGATGTCATTTAACCCCAGACTCTTTACGGTACGAATGTTATTCATAAAGGTCTCGATCTTAGACATCTCAAACTCATCATTGACATATAAATGAAAAATTGTATTGGGACACTCAATCATAATCTTCCCGGTGTAATTTTCTCTCAATGCATCTGTTTCCTTCCCTTAAATATGATACTATGGTACTACATATTTTTGCAAAAAACCAGCATTTTTTGGCATTTTTTTAAATAATATTTGTGCACTCTACATATGGTATGAATGGATTTTTCAATTGCCTAAATATGGTATTTTTCGATTTTCAGGGTTTTTATGGTTTTTTCCCACATATACTTGCGCAACCAGCGAAAAACCTCTACAATATCCTTAAATAATAAGACAACAAATAAGTAAGGGGTTATTATGAATCAGCAAAATTGTCTGGTCGCACAATCCGGCGGCCCAACCACAGCCATCAACTCAAGTCTCGCAGGCGTAATTAACGGTGTCATGAATTCCGATCAATTTGACACCTGCTACGGCGCAATCAACGGGGTTCTTGGCATCCTGAACGAGAACTATCTGGATCTCTCCGCAGTTATGAGTGATCCGGACAATCTGGAACGCCTGAAAATGACTCCTGCCATGTATCTTGGCTCCTGCCGGCATAAGCTTCCGGACTACAGGGACGACGATTCTTCTTACGTATTCATCTTTAACCAGTTTGCCAAGCTGAATATCGGCGCATTTTTCTATATCGGTGGCAATGACTCCATGGATACGGTACTGAAGCTGTCCTCCTACGCGAAGGAGATTCACAGTGACATCCGCATCATCGGAATTCCAAAGACCATTGACAACGATCTGTGTGTCATTGACCACACCCCTGGTTTTGGCTCTGCCGCCAAATATATAGCGTCAACCATGCTTGAGGTAGCCCACGACACCTTCATCTACGCCGTCAAAAGTGTTACCATCGTAGAGATCATGGGCCGTGATTCCGGCTGGCTGACAGCCTCAAGCGCTCTTGCGAGGAATTCCTACAATACGGCCCCACACTTTATCTATCTGCCGGAGGTTCCCTTCAGCAAGGAGCAGTTTCTTGCTGATATCCGCGGCAAGCTGAAAACGCACAACAACGTGATCGTGGCAGTATCGGAAGGCATCCGGGACAAAAACGGGGATTACATCACAGCTTCTAAGAGTTCCTCAGATCAGTTCGGTCATCAACAGCTTTCCGGTGCCGGAAAAGCATTGGAATTTCTGGTCAAAGAGAATATTGACGTGAAGGTTCGCTCCGTTGAGATTAATATATTACAGCGCTGCGCTGCACATCTGGCATCCCAGACAGATCTGGATGAGAGCTTTACACTTGGCAGCAAAGCCGTCACCCTGGCGGAAAAAGGCGTCACCGCCTCCATGGTCACTCTGGAACGGACATCCAATTCGCCATACACCGTCACATACAGCCATGCACCAATTCACGGCATTGCCAACGAGGCAAAGGTGATTCCGAGAGAATGGATCAACGAAGCCGGTAATGACATAGAACCGGCCCTGTACGAATATTTGAAACCACTGATCCAGGGTGAAGTTCCAATCCCATATGCGGACGGCGTGCCGAGCTATATGCCGGTTACCCATTTAAAACCGCGCTCATAAGCTTTTTACAAACCGATTATTTTTAGATGTATTCTATGAGAAGGTGTATTTTATGACAAAAAAAACTACGACCTCTGCTAATAAAAGTTCCAAAAGAGAGCTGCCTGTCGCAGCCAAAATCGGACTGGCAGTCACCGGTACGGCCATTCTGGGACTCTATATCGGAATGACAGTCTACTACAACGGGCATTTTTACCCAAAGACCTCTGTGGGCGGAATTCCCTGCGGTAATGAGACCTCCGATTATGTAGAATCCAAAAACATAAGCGGTGCTGACGACTATCTTCTGACCGTCTATGATCGCAGAGATACCAAGTTCCATATTGCCGGCATGGATATCGATTATGAATATGTAGCTACCGGTGAGGAGGCTGCGCTTCTCTCCCGACAGAATCCGTTTGCCTGGCCGGCAGAGATTTTCCGCTCCCATACGCTGGAGTTGAACCGCTCCTTCGTCTACAGTGCAGAAAAGCTCGCCTCAGTCGTTCAGGAGCTGTCACTTTTTGATGAAGATTATATTGAGGCTCCGGAGGATGCCCATCTGGACATTGGTGAGGAGGGGTACGAAGTGATCCCTGAGGTTTTGGGCAACACCCCGATTCCGGAACAGATTCTTTCTGAGATCACTAACGCCATAGACAATCAGGAGACCTCTTTGACTCTCTCTGATGACTGCTATGTCGCACCGGAGGTTTACGCCACCGACAGTATTATCGCTGACACGGCTGCGCAGCTTGACCGGTACATGTCTTCTACGATCCACTACGACATTGACGGTGCGGATGAGAACCTGACCGGGACAATGATCTTACATATGCTGGATATTTCCGAGGACGGAACTGTAACCGTCAACTCCGACCGCGTTGCACAGTTTGTTCAGAAGCTGGCAAGCACCTACAATACCTATGGCGATGTGCGTGAATTCGTCACCTCCAAAGGCGATACCGTCAAAATCGGCGGTGGTGATTACGGCTGGGTCATCAATAAAAAGGCCGAGGCCGAACAGATTTTATCTGACCTGTCCGGCGGAACACCTGTCACCAGAGAACCGGTCTATGAACAGCGCGCCGTTCAAAGCGGCCTGGATGACATCGGCAATACCTATGTGGAAATCGATTACACAAACCAGCATCTGTGGTATTACAAAGCGGGCAGCCTTGTTATGGAAACGGATATCGTATCCGGCAATATCAACCGGGGCAACGGTTCTCCGGACGGTATTTTTAAGATTGTCTACTGCCAGCGAAATGCAACTCTCGTGGGAGAGGATTACGAGTCCAATGTCAAATACTTTATGCCATTTGCATACAATGTCGGTATTCACGACGCCAGCTGGCGCAACTCTTTCGGTGGAGAAATCTACAAAAAAAGCGGTTCCCACGGCTGTATTAATGTGCCGGAGGACGCCGCCAAAACCCTGATCGATGCCATGGACCTTGGAACTCCGGTCATTGCCTACTACCGCGAACCGGTAAAGCTGACTGCAGAAAACGCCCGGATCAGTAACGCTTATTCCTATGTAAAACCAGAGGAGGAGGATTAAATCCCCCTCCTTTTTTCATGTCGTTCCTGTTGTATTTAAGAAGCAAACTGGCTGTTATACAGGTTCGCATAGAAACCTCCTGCCGCCAGCAGCGTCTCATGATTGCCCTGCTCAATGATTTTCCCGTCTTTCATAACCAGAATCACATCCGCTTCCCGAATCGTAGACAGACGGTGTGCTACGATAAAGCTCGTGCGCCCCTGCATCATGGTCAGAAACGCCTTCTGTATCCGCAGCTCCGTTCTCGTATCAATGGAGGATGTTGCCTCGTCCAGAATCAGCATTGGCGGCAGACAAAGCATCACTCTTGCGATACAAAGAAGCTGCTTCTGCCCTTGGGACAGATTGCCTCCATCCTCCGCAATGGGAGTATCATACCCCTGAGGAAGTCGTCGGATAAAGCTATGAGCATGAGCTGCCTTAGCAGCTGCGATCATCTCCTCCTCCGTAGCATCAGGCTTGCCCATGCAGATATTCTCGCGGATGGTTCCCTTCTTAAGCCATGTCTCCTGCAACACCATTCCGTAATTGCTCCGCAGGCTGCTTCTTGTCATATCCATGATATTGTGCCCGCTCACCGCGATTTCCCCGGAATTCACATCATAAAACCGCATCAAAAGATTGATCAGTGTGGTCTTGCCACAGCCCGTCGGTCCCACGATTGCAATTCTCTGCCCCGGTTCCACATGCAGATTAAAATCTTCAATCAGCTTCTGGGATGGCGTATAAGAGAAATACACATGGTCGATATCCACATGTCCATCCGCCTCCTCCAAAACATAGGCAGCCTCGGCATCCGGCTTCTCCGAAAGCTCTTCAATCAGCTCGAAAATGCGGGCCGCACACGCAAGCGCATTCTGTAACTCCGTGACAACACCGGATATCTCATTAAAAGGCTTCGTATACTGGTTGGCATAGGACAGAAAGCATGACAGATTTCCGACGGAAAATGCTCCGCCCGTCACAATAACCGATATGGCTCCCGTGATTCCCACCGCCGCATACACAAGGGAATTGACAAAGCGTGTGGAGGGATTCACCAGACTGGAAAAGAATATGGCTCTGAGCGAGCACTTCTGCAGCCGGTCGTTAATTTCTCCAAAGGTGCTTCTCGCCTCATCCTCATGACAAAACGCCTGCACAACCTTCTGATTCCCAATCATCTCCTCAATCAGTGCTGTCTGCTCTCCTCTCGTTTTGGTCTGCAGCTGAAACATGGAATAGGTCTTCTTCGCAATAAAGCTTGCCACCAACAGGGAAATCGGTGTCAAAACAACCACCACCAGCGTAATCTTCACGTCTATGGTCAGCATGAAGAGCAAGGTTCCCGCAATTGTCGCAAGACCGGTGAACAACTGCGTAAAGCCCATGAGAAGCCCCTCCGCAAAGGTATCCACATCCGCGATGATACGGCTTACCATATCTCCGTGGGAATGGCTGTCAATATAGGAAAGCGGAAGATGCTCGATCTTGTGGAAGGCATCCTTTCGAATATCCCGCACAATGTTGTAGGTCATGCGGTTATTACACATATTCATAATCCACTGTGCAAGAGCGGTAATCAGAACAACCACCATACCCTTTATCGCGATCTGAAGTATCCCATCAAAATCCACAAGCCCCTTTTCAACGATCAGATCAATGGCCTGACCCGTCAGAATCGGGAAGTACAACGTCAACGCCACTGTAATGGTGGCCAGCACAATGGAAAATACCAAAAGCGGAATATATCGTTTCATATAATGGAACACCTTTTTCAAGGTGCTGATCTGTTTTTTTCTATCCTGCTTCTTACGCATGCTGCACCTCCCTGTCCTCTTTCTTAAACTGACTCTCGTAGATTTCCCGATAGACCTCACAGCTTTCCAGCAGTTCCTCATGGGTTCCAAGTCCAACGGCCTCACCGTCATCCATGACAAGGATCTTGTCCGCGAACTGAATGGACGATGTTCGCTGCGACACGATAAAAATGGTCTTATCCTTCTGCAAAGTTCGAAGCGCCGCCCTAAGCCTTGCATCTGTGGCAAAATCCAACGCCGATGCACTGTCGTCTAAGATCAGGATATCCGGGTCCTTCACGATTGCTCTTGCAATGGTCAGCCTCTGCTTCTGCCCTCCGGACAGATTCCGTCCGCCCTGCTCAATCCAATAATCCAGCCCGTCGGAATCGCTTTTTCCATCGCCTGAAGCTTTTGCTTTCCCCTTCACCACATCTGTGGCCTGTGCCACCTCAATGGCGCGCCACAGTTCTTCCTCCGTCGCATCGGGCTTGCCCCAGCGAAGGTTGTCCGCAATTGTCCCCTGAAAAAGCACAGCCTTCTGCATGACAACTCCAACCCGCTCCCTCAGTTCGGTCAAATCATACTCCCGCACATCTTTTCCGTCCACGCGCACAGAACCGGCTGACACATCATAAAAACGCGGAATCAGGTTCACGACGGATGATTTTCCGGAACCGGTTCCACCGATAATGCCCACGGTCTGTCCCTTTTCCACCACGAGATTGATGTCTGTAAGCGCTTCCTCCGCAGACCCCTGGTAGGTCATACATACATGAGAAAATTCCACCGTCGGGACCGGCATTCCATCCTTCATCACAGGTGTCTCAGCAGACGAAGCGGACTTGTTCCCGCCTACAGCCGGCGTACATACACTTGGGTGAACCTCAAGGATTTCCCCTATTCGGTTTCCGCAGGCAATTGCCTTGTTGATCAGAATGATCAGATTGGCGAGCTTCACCAGCTCCACCAGAATCTGGGACATGTAATTGACCAGTGCAACTACCTCACCTCTTGTAATAACACCAAAATAGACCTCTTTTCCTCCAATCCAGATCACCGCAAGGGTCGCTGCATTGATGATAATGTAGGTCAGCGGATTCATAAGCGTTGAAATCCTGCCCACCACCATCTGCATCCTTGTCAAAAAGTCGTTGCTCTCATTAAATTCCTCAGTCTCTGCCGCCTCCTTGTTAAAAGCACGAATTACGCGGGCTCCTCCAAGGTTTTCTCTGGTATGTCCAAGCACGGCATCCAGACCGCTCTGTACCTTTCTAAACAGAGGGATACTGAAAAACATTACGGAAAATACAACCAGTGATAACAGCGGAATCGTCACAACAAAGACAATAGCCCCCGTTACGTTGACCGTAAAGGCCATGATCATAGCTCCAAACACAATAAACGGAGAACGCAGAAACAGACGCAGCACCATGTTCACACCGGACTGCACCTGATTAATATCACTGGTCATACGCGTAATCAGCGTAGAGGTTCCGATGGTATCCAACTCATTAAATGAAAGTTCCTCAATATGGGAAAATAAAGAATACCGAAGCTTCGTCGCAAAGCCAACCGCCGCCTTCGCCGCAAAGTATTGTGCGGAAATCGCACAGGTCAATCCGATCACTGCCAAAAGCACCAGAACCGCCCCCATCCGAAAGATATGAGGTCTGTCATTCAGCCCAATACCGGAGTCAATAATGGATGCCATTACAAGGGGCACGATCAGTTCAAAGGATGCCTCCAAAAGTTTGAATAAGGGAGCCAGAATACACTCTTTTTTATATGATTTTAAATAAACAAGTAATTTTCGCATGATGATTGCCCTCACCTGTATATGATGTAGTATGCGCCTTTTTGCGCCTTGTCATTATAACATTTTGCCCCTCACACATCAAGTTGACCAACAAAAAAGAACCGGTGATCAACCGATTCTCTCCTGTTTGTTTTGAACATCTCATTATGGCATTTATCATGCATACGTTTTCTGATTCGTATGTTAGTATACACTAACTATAATTAGTTGTCAAGTACCCTTAAAATCTTTTTACTGGTGTAAACAGAAAACTTATGATATAATGAGTGTGGGTTCTTCAGTGGAGCCTAAATCAGTCAACAAACCGGAGGAATACCAATGCACAACAATGAATCCGCAGAAAATTATCTGGAGACCATACTCATCCTTAGCAAAAAGCTGCCTGTTGTCCGTTCTGTAGACATTGCCAACGAGCTGGGCTTCAAGAAATCCAGTGTCAGCATTGCCATGAAGAACCTTCGGGAAAAAAATCATATCACGGTCACAGATGCAGGGTTTATCTATTTAACCGACAGCGGAAAAGAAATTGCCGAGATGATTTATGAGCGCCATGAACTGTTGACAGATTTTCTTGTAAAACTCGGTGTCAATCCGGAGGTTGCGGCGGAAGATGCCTGCCGGATCGAGCATGTCATCAGCGCAGAGAGTTTCGCTGCTGTGAAGGTCCACGCTTCCCAGCTTTCTTAGAATTGAACTTAATAATCAATACCAATTTCCATATAACAAAACAGCCGGCACATAGCCGACTGTTTTGTTATATTCTGTAGTAACTATTCAGAACCTCTCCCATACATTCGCAAAAGCAGCCCGTCTACCGGTCTGTCGCTTCTTCGAAGCTTTCCTTTTGCTCATATATGGGGCGGTGACTCTATTCGAGCCACCTTACGAATAAGATAATCAGCATCTTACATGCAAGCATGACGATTCTGCTTATCTTATTTCTAAGGGGTTCTGAATAGTTTCATTCTGTAACAAATTTTTCGAAGAACTCTTCCCGACAGCAGGGCCGTCCGTAATAATATCCCTGAATACAATCCGCTGACAGCTTCTCAATCTCTGCCAACTCCTCACCGGTCTCTACACCTTCCACGCATATTTTCAGGTCAATACTGTGAACCAGCTGAATGATGTGCGTCATTAACGTATGCTCATAGCTGTTTTTAAGCGCCTTTACTGTAAACCCTCGATCCAGCTTGACGATATTCGGCATCATATTACTGATGGATTGCAGATTCGAATACCCGGTTCCAAAATCATCAATGGCAATCATCACACCGTATTCCCGCAACCGCCCCCACAGCTTCATCACAGCAGGCGTCGTCTCGACATAACCGCTCTCTGTCAATTCCACAATCAGGCTTTCCGGTTTCAGTTCATACTGCTCCAGCGTGCGGACGATCTCATCGTACACATCGCTCTTTAATATCTGAATATAAGACAGATTCACACTCACTTTAAACTCCGGGTATGTTTTCTGACACTCCCTGCACATGGAAAGGGCACGTCCCAATACCCATCTTCCCACCGGAATGATAAGTCCACTTTCCTCGAGAATCGGAATAAATTCTACCGGCGAAATCATCTCTCCTTCCGAAGTCTTATAGCGCATCAAACTCTCCGCCGCATACAAAGTCGGAGAGCCCACTCGGATAATGGGCTGAAAATATACATCAAATCCCTCAAATCCAAGAGAAATCGATTTACGCATATCCTCCAATATACTGTGTCGTCTGAGAAATGCCGTGTAATCTTCTGCTGAAAAACAGTACGCCTGATTTTTCCCCCGTAGCTTAGCCTCATTGAGCGCAAACTGCGAAATTTTCATAATGTCGTTATAGGACATTCCTTCCATATCTTCTCCGATGATAATTCCACCGGATACCGTAAACACAGATTCATAATTGTTATTGCGGATAAATGTATCGATCAGATTCCGAATGCGACGGTACAAAGCCCCTGCATCCTGCTCTGTTCCCCCATTGTTATCCACAATCATGAACTCATCCGATACCACCCGATATACATCCTGTCCAGGCATCAGCGCCTGCACCGCGCAATCCGCCACACCGCGCAGCACATAATCTCCGTAATCAATTCCGGCTTTCTCGTTGATTACTTTAAAGTCATCAATTCCGATTCTGAGCATAAACCCTTTCGGAAAATTCTGGCTGAACTGTTCCCAGTTCTCTTTGATGGCAGTGCTCTCCAACAATCCACTGACGTTATCGGCCAGTGACCGTTTGCCAACCTCGTTGATACAACCGATCAAGAACGCAGGCTCGCCCTTCTCGTTTCGAATACTTCTTCCCCGGCAGTTAATCCAGATTGGCTGCCCATCGCGGCCAAGCCATCGATAGGTAATGTCATGCCAGTCTTTTGCTCCGGATACGATCTGATGTAAATCCTCCTGCAACATGTTTTGGTCATCCGGATAGACAAACGTTATATGTGTTTCCTCTACATTGGTAAACGTGGTAGCCGGAATCGCAAACCGATCCATTGCCGGTTCTGAAATACAATAAATATCATTTTTAATATCAAAGACGTACAAAAAGTCGTTCATGCACGGCGCATATTCTGAAATCAATTCACGATAATCGTCAATACAGAATTCGTATGCTTTTTTCATACAATGTACCTCAACCAAGTGATTTTCAAAAAGTATTCCTTTTTTACTATCTACATAAAACTATAGCACTAGTTTTATGTTTTTTCAATATTTTCTATCAACTTTCTAAAACCATTTGGAATTGTCGAAACTTTCTATTTGTATCCTAAACTGGTGAAAAAGGAGCAGTTTCTACTTCTTTTGAAGAATTGAAATCATGTCCAAACATGCTATAATGAAGATAGAATGATTGCAACGAGGCAGTTCCATCCGGAATGCCTCGTTATATTTTTTATATATATAGTAGGTCCGCGCCGTAAGTCCATACACACTCACCCGTGTTTCCTTCTTTCTTAATCGCAAAACCATCGTACCACAAGATAATCCAATTTTACGGTGATATTCTGTTTTCATCGGCATGCAACCATAACCGGCGGCCCTTCCTTACGGGTATATTTTACGTTTCTTGAAATTCCCCCGTAATCGGCCTGAATTAATTTGCGGGTGTCTTCTTTATTCATGTGAAAATTCTATGAGTTTTACTACAAGTTTTACACTTATTACTTACACTGCCGGATAAGGCTGCATAGTTGCTGTTCCCAGTCGGTTTTATCCGAATAATGGACGGAGCCACAGATACCAGGTATCTGATATCGGACGGAAGAACATACAATGATAGGCGTCTCTATCTTCATCTCTTCCATCTTTTGAATGAAAATCAATCCTGATTCCGCCTCATCACCTCCCGGGGTCAAAGGATAGTACATATCCGTGACTATCAAATTGTACTCCAATTTATGTTCACGTACCATCTGTAATGCATCGTCCAGAGTTTTAACCCAGTCTATTTCCAGTACTCCACATTTTTTCATAACTTTACATATTTCATAATGTTTGATAACAGCGTCTTCAATATGCAAGACTTTCATTTTTCAATCGTTCCTTTTCCTTCTTATAGCTGTTGAATTTTCTATAAAAGTGTGCTAGAATATTTTTTGTCAGATAAGCAGATGTAGTTCATCGGTAGAACACCAGCTTCCCAAGCTGGGGAGGCGGGTTCGATTCCCGTCATCTGCTTTTTTATTTTGTAATAAAACCACACGGAATATCTTTTCGCCCTTCTTCATACAATACCACTATGAATAAACGAAAATATTATACTATATTTGGCGCACTCTTTGTAATAATTATCGGAACCATTTCCCATTTTATCTACGAATGGTCCGGTAACAACTTCATACTTGGATTGTTCTTTCCGGTGAACGAATCTACCTGGGAGCATATGAAGCTTTGTTTCTTTCCCATGCTCCTCTATTCACTCTTTATGCGCAGGCGTTTGAAAGGCGAATATCCGTGTGTCACATCAGCTCTGCTCTTCGGCACTTTACTTGGAACGTTTCTCATACCGGTTATTTTTTACACCTACACTGGAATCCTAGGAAAAAACTACCTGCCTCTTGATATCGCAACATTTATACTGAGTGTCATATTGGCGTTTGCTGCTATTTACAGGCTTACACTCTCCTGTAAAATGCGTTGCTTTACATTCTGGTTATTTTTGTCTGTGGCTACTATGGCTGCATGCTTTTTTATTTTTACCTATAACCCGCCAAATATAGGGATCTTTGTATCGCCGTCATAAAGCCCCTCATCCCTATTGATTTTCAAATCCATTGTGCTATACTGTCCTCATGGGGCATTAGCGCAGTTGGGAGCGCGCCACATTCGCATTGTGGAGGCCGTGGGTTCGAATCCCATATGCTCCATTATTTGTAATGCCTCCGAAGGAGGGATTGCCTACGCAGAGCCCATCCGGGCGAAGTTCGGATTCTAATGGCTCTGCTCCATTACCTGTGGTAAGGAGGGCCCCGGCTTGCCGGGAGGATTCCTTATCACCTACGCAGAGCCCATCCGGACGAAGTTCGGATTCTAATGGCTCTGCTCCATTTCAAAATCAGTAATGATAACTCTTTCTCTGCGTCACAAGAAAAGCAAATGTCACGATAAGTGTCAATCCCTCAGCCACAACAACTGCAAACCAGATTCCGTCCAATCCCCAAAACATAGGCAGCACAATAATTGCCACTACCTGCAACACCAACGTCCGCAGGAACGAAATGAACGCAGAAATCTTACCATTGTTTAGACCGGTAAAAAATGCCGAGCCAAAGATATTAAACCCACAGAGCAAGAAAGATAACGAGTAGATCGTCATTCCTCTTCCTGTCATTTCACACAGAGTCTGATCATACCCCACAAAAATTTTCGCCAGCGGTATTGCCAAAGCAATCGAAACCACCGTCATGAATACCGCTGCAATGGATGTAATTGCCATGCTCTTACGGAATAAATTCTTGAGTTCCTTATGATTCGCTGCGCCATAATGATACCCGATCAAAGGCCCAGCCCCCACCGCATATCCAAAGAAAAAAGCCATAAATATAAATGCAACATACATCATCACTCCATAAGCTGCAACCCCATCCTCTCCCGCGATTCGAATCAACTGCCAATTGTACAGCATTCCAACTACGGAGGCAGACAGGTTCGTCATCATCTCAGAAGCACCATTGGAGCATGCTTTCCCGAGTGCACGTAAATCCGGATGTGTCCTTACAAAACGCAACAGGCTCTTGTTTGGACGCAAAAAATAGAAGGTTGGAATTATTGCTCCCACAAACTGACTTGCCGCTGTGGCTGAGGCCGCACCACCAATGCCCAAATCCAAAACTCCCACCAGGACAAAATCCAAAACCATGTTCATAACACCGCTTGCGACAGATATTATTAGTCCCATCGTCGCCCGTTCCGCTGTCACCAGAAAGCTTTGATAGCTGTTCTGCAGCATAAAGAAGATGTTGGCTGCAAGAAGGATTCTTCCATACAGCACGCATTCGTCTACAATTGCTTCTGTGGCACCTAAGGCATAGGCAATTGGGCGAATAAACAGAAATCCCAACAACGATAACACCGCCCCCACCACAACAATCGTGAGTATTAACATGGTAAATATTTCATTAGCGCGTTCCTTTTTGCCTTCTCCCAGCGTAAAAGACACCAGCGCACTTCCACCGGTTCCGATCATAAATCCCAAAGCTCCCATTGCCATAAGAAGCGGATAAATCAGATTCAGAGCTGTGAAGGCATCTTTTCCCGCATAATTCGATACAAAAAATCCGTCTACGATGGTGTATATCGAAGTCACGATCATCATGACAATACAAGGCAATACAAAACGCAATAATTTTCTATATGTGAAATGTTCCGATAAACCAATTTTTGTCATTGTGTTCTCCCTTGTCAGATTTTACATTCTATTCTAGCATAACACATATGATAGGGGAATATCCAGTGATGCTTCTTGGCAAATACGCTCAGCCGGGTACGAACTTTCTTCAATCTGTCCCGATATACACCGACCTTGGTTTCAGATAAAAAGTATAAAAATGAAAGGATACTCTATTCGCATCACATAATGGAACGTCGATGTATTCGTTACAGATTTCAGAAAGTTGTACACCGCTCTGAGCGATGAGCGAATGTAGGAATTCAAATAGACATGAAAACAGGCGGACACATTCGTGCCCGCCTGTCAGCATTGTAATCTACTTACTATAAGTCTACCCTTTGATTGATTTAGTAATAATATCCATAAGATCCGTCACAAGTAATTGTGCAGTTTCTAAGATCTACCGTCTTCTTCTTTAAGCTTGATTTCTTAATTGTAAATGAAAAGTCCTTTGTAGAACCAACCGGAATACTAACATTCTTCTTGCTCAGCTTATAAGTTCCAACAGTCTTACCATTTCCGTCCTTAACAACAATCTTAATGTTATTAAGACTGGATACTTTATAATAATAATTGTTTACAAATCTTGTCTTAATAACCAAATTACCGCTCTTATCAAAGGATGCGCTATATGCACTCATTGCACATTCTCCACGATAAACATCACTTACGGTAAGCTTGCTGTCTGAGTACTTATTTTCTTTTACAGTAACAGTACATTTTAACTTAGAACCATCTTCGAGAGTTGCTGTAATGGTTGCCTTACCAGCCTTCTTTGCAGTAACTTTTCCCTTAGAATCAACCTTTGCAACAGAAGTCTTGCTGGAAGACCACTTTTTAACCTTACCATTTTCTACAGAAAGCTTCTTTGTGAATCCTTTGGTAATGGTTGCCGATGTTTGGCTGATTTTTGCCTGTGCAACATACTCGAATACATATGCGATGTAATCCGTATCCGCACCGAATACATAACTTACAGAATAATCTCCTGCAGATAGACTTTCAAAATACCATCCATTATTAAATGCTGCATCAGAAGCAAAATATTCCCAATACGAATCATAGGCTGAAATATCTAAAGAATCATAAAGAGTTCCTGCCTTGTATACATTGATAGTAACATTTCCAACTGCCGGAACCAATAAACCAATATCCACCGCACAATCCTTATCAACAGTAAACGGATACTTAACGGTCTCAACACCTGCTGTTGCAGTTCCGTATTCCCATACTGGAGTTGTATAATCTGTCGTCTCAGCCTTTGCAGTAGTTACATTACCGAACACTGCAGTAACAATGATTGCAAGAGCAAGGAACGCTGACCAAGCTCTCTTGGAAAAACTTCTTTTCATTTTTAACATCCTCTCATTCTTTGTTTGTTTCTTTTGTTTATCCCATCTGATATGCTCAAACGGACTTACATCATTATCAGTATTACATATCAAAGTTGTTATTGTAAAGTAGAAGAACTTCACACATTTTTCACATTTTATGTGCAATTTTCCCAATCACAGTACTAATCTCCTAGCACCTTAGTACCGATTTACACAAAAGTTGACGCCTTTTCCCACAACAGGAATCGGCGTCAACTTTGTCCATTATCAATGTATATCAAGTATGAAACTGCAGCCTTAAGCGCTTGTGTTCATATCCTCGCAATCGTAGACCAACGGTTCTCCGTAGGTCTCCTCGTAGATTTGTTTCCACACAGCATAATTCTTATCCCGCATTTGCTCCACATTTTGTGCCTTGGATTTGTTTGGGTCGGGATAGATGGCCGGAGCTACATGAATCGTATACTCCTGCACATAGAAGCCATCGTCACCTAAGATGTCGCTGTCCTCCATGGTAATGAAGCACGGCAGCACCGGCACATTATTCTTTGCAGCAAAATTGTACGCCCCCTTCTTCAAAGGCTTCGGCTTACGGTAATTCCACCACATACTCTGCTCCGGATAGATGAGCATGAAGTCGCCATGCTGCAGCACCGCATCCATGGAACGCATGAACTTCTTCATGGTCTCCTTGTTAGAGCTAAGCGGGAATGTGTAACAGTTGCGCATCAGCATGCCATAAAAGCCCGGGAAATTGGTGTAATTACCCTCACGGATGACACGGTAAAATCTGCGTTTTCTCTGGTTGGAAGCCTCGTAGGCAATCTGCATGGCAAAGCTGTCATAGGCATTGAAATGATTGCAGGTAATGACTGCACCGGAATTCAACGCATTCATATTCTCGATTCCCTTGATCTCCTTGATGATCAACTGCTTTGTATCCAAAATGTAATTCAGAAAACGTCTTGCTACAGTGTAAGTCAATTTGGTCTTTACCTTACTGGAAATCTTTTTGCGAAGGTAATCAATCTGACGCGGCTTTAACTCGCGGGTAGGTGGATCCTCCTCCACATCTTCATCAAATCTTCCCTCGCGCTCCAGCTTTGCAATGCGGTCAAGCACCTCCAGACGATCTTTGGACTTTAACTTTCCCGCTTTCACCAGATTTAAATAATTATTCTCTTTGTTGGTCTCGTCAATTGCCAACTGCATCAGCCGCTCACAGGATGCCATATCGTTGGCGCGTTCCTCGTCCGTGTAATTGTGAAGTACTTCAAGGATTTCCTCATACACCGCAGTCTCCTTCGCATAGCGGAAGAAGTGGTCTCCCAGACGGCAATCCTCATAATGCCACGGTTTTGACACCATGATATAGTGCAGAATGTGGATGCTCTCCTCCGGGTAGTTCATCTCACCGAACACTTCCGCATTCCACTGCTGCTCCAGCCAGTGCACCTTATTATGGCAGATCAGATTCAGGTAATCCTCATCCTGCGTCACGACAAAATTATACAGATGCAACAGCTCCACAAACTGATCCAGCACATGGTTCTTGCGGAACTGCTCACAGTTGATCAGCAAGAGACCTGCATTAAAATAGTTATCTCTCTCAACACCTAACACCTTTTCCACATAAGTGCCATAGCAATCCTCCTGTACCATTGCCTGCTCATGGGCTGCCCCCACATAGCAGTCTCCAAGTTGTTCCTCGTACAGTTTGGATATGTCACCTTCCACGATCGTATCACTGTCAATGTAGATTGCCTTGTCGTATTCCGGGAACATTTCCGCAATGAAAAGACGGTAATATGTCGTCTTGGAATAATAATCCCGGAGCGGAAGCTTATCACGGATAGACTTTAAGTAGTCCGTCACATCCGTAAACTGAACCGTAAAATTCTCGTTCTGCATATCCAGCATCACCTGCTGCATTTTCTCAGAAATATTCGTATTCAACACATAGACAATATAATGGTAATTCTTTGATGCATTTACCATCATAGAATGCAGTGACACAACGGTATACTTGACAAAGTTGTCATCGCACGCATAAAAAATCGGTACAATTGGTTTACTGTTCATGATTGATCTCCTCCTGTTGACTTTCAAATTTTTTCTTCAAATATATATACTCATACAAGATATCGTCGAACACATAATATCGGAAAATGCGGTGGATATCACTGACTCTCCACTGCTTGATGTTGGCTGTATGCGGGTACGGCAGGTAGAACAGCCGCTTGGAAAAATGCCTTACCACCGTATGCTTGTGTAAGAATTTCTGATCGTTGAACCGCTGTGGCAGCATGCGTTTTCTCGTAGTGCTCCGGATAACGGCGCTCTGATCCGCAAAGACAAGCTTCTTCGTCTTAATCAGTTCCCTCGCTTTCGCCAAAAGACCGGTTTCACGAATCTTCTTCATATTAAAAAGAAGTACGCCTGCATTCACATAATTTGGATTGATCAGATACTTGCCGTAATGATCTCTGGCCGCCGCATACTCATAGTCCTCCACATCGATATCGTACAGAAGACGAATATCCCGGTTAAACAGAATATCCACATCCAGATATAGCAGCTTATCCGGCATCCCCTCAATTTCATCTGCAAAAAGCCGTAACAGCGTATAGGGTGAACAGTATGCCCCCTCATTTGGACATCCGCCAAACTCCTTCTCATACAAATCGGTAACATCTACTTTGAGAATTTCATTTTCAGCATTGTAAGTCTTGGCGATCTCATCTAAAAAAGCAATCTGTGCATCTGAGATCGGCGTATATTCCGGCTTAATTCTGGATACGTCCATGGTATAGACGAAAATGCGAAAGGGCTCATCTGTCGCCGTCCGTTTAAAAATCGACAGCATACAGGTCAGCACTCCGTCAAAAACCCCGGAATTCCCTGAAAATAAAAGGTTTATCATAACTTACTCCTGTCATCTATTATCTCTGTTTTTTCCCAACTTATGTTATTGTAATCCATATTGCGTGTTTTGTCCACTACTTTATGTAGTTTTTAATACTATGTGTTGTGAAAATTGCAAAAATTAATACTACCCACGTCCTGTGAGTAGTATTTTATGCGTTTCTAGACCGGTTCATTATCCTGCTTTCGTACATAATGAACCAATTCCATTGTGTTGTTCTTCGCACGAGCTTTCATGGTCTCATAGACCGCATTGCGAAGCATTTCCTTCTGCGCCTTTGCACTGAGGGTTTCATCCGGATAAAACGGGCCATCGATGTAGGTCACAATCTGAGGTGTCTTGCTCTTTCCCCGCCTCTGATAGGTATTGGTCAGACAGAACACCGGAACCTTTGCCTGCACCGGATACCGGAAAGACGTATCCTTAAAAGGGCGGATATCCGTATAGTACGGCCAGATATGTGCCTCCGGATAGATCATGACGCATTTGTTCTCCTTTATGCGCTGTTCTACTGCCCGCACGAAGTTCTTCGTCGCATCCATATCATCCGGCAGCGGAAGCGCTCCAAGATACGGTGTAATCCTTCCCAGGACCGGCATGGAAACATTGTTGGGATGCACGATCACCGACACATCCACCGGCATGTTCACCATGGTGGGAATCAATGCGTCACAGAGCGGATGTGTGTGATTTCCATACATATAATAGCCGCTTTTTCCTGCCTTTTTCAAGGCCTCACGTCCCTCGATCCTATGGTGAAAATGAAGCTTCATGTAGCATTTGGCAAGGGGAATCGCAATGATTCGATACCAGAATACATGGGCAATCTTCCCAAAAACTCCATCCCTGATATACCGATAGCTTCCGTCTATGGTTTTGGCCTGAATATGATCCCCGGCAAACTCGTCATTCAGTTCGTCCTGATAGTAGATTGTCTGCATCGTCCACTCCTTTTTAGGAAGGACATATGGACTCTTTCCGGCTTTGCCGGATCCTTCCTCAGGTCCTATTGTATCACAATCGTTTCCGTGCGTCAGCCCTGACTTTTATATAACCTATTTGATTTCCCTGTATCAAATGCTTTTTCAGTGGTATAATGAGTTTATCTTATCAATTTTCAATCCAAAAGGAGTGATATGCATGAATTATTATGAGAGAGCGCTTGAGCTCAAGGAAGAAACGATTGCCAACCGCCGGTATTTTCATCAAAATGCAGAAACCGGACTTGATATGCCAACAGCAAAGGCATATGTAATGAATAAACTAAAAGAATACGGACTCATCCCCAAAGAATGCGGACACGGTGTATCAGCTACCGTAGGATGCGGCGGCAAGGTTATTTTGCTCCGCGCTGACATGGATGCACTTCCCATGCCGGAAGAAAGCGGAGAGCCCTTTGCCTGTACCAGCGGAGCAGCCCACGCCTGCGGACATGATTTTCACGCTGCCATGCTCCTTACGGCAGCAAAAATGTTAAAAGAAAACGAATCCAACCTAAAGGGAACCGTCAAATTCATGTTTCAACCTGCCGAGGAAACCTTTGAGGGCAGCAAGGACATGATGGAACACGGAATTCTTGAAAATCCTTCGGTAGATGCAGCTCTTGCTTATCACGTGTCACCCGGGAATATGCCTGTGGGACTGTATATGTACAACAGTAGCGGAACCATGATGTTCTCGGTTGATGGTTTTAAAATTACTGTCTCGGGAAAGGGCGCACATGGAGCATACCCTCATAATTCCATTGATCCAATTAACATTGCTGTACACGTTTACCTCGCTCTTGAATCGCTCATTGCACGGGAAGCAGACCCGAAAGCAGCCTGTGTTCTGACAGTTGGCAAATTTGAGGCCGGCACTGCCGCCAACATTATTCCGGACTATGCGGTACTTGAGGGAACCATTCGATCCAACGATCCCACCAATCGCGAGCTGCTTGTCCGCAGAATGAAAGAAGTTGCAGACAAGACTGCACAGGTATACGGAGGAAGTGCTTCCATTGAAATGATTTCAGAAGTTCCACCACTGATTTGTGATCCGGCGCTGACGGAGGAAATGGTCAGCTATATGCAGGAAATGAACCTTCCAAACGCACAACCATATCCCGGAATATCTGCAAGCGCATCTGAGGATTTTGCAAGCATTGCAGAAAAGGTTCCCAGCACCTTCATATACCTGTCCGCAGGATTCACCGACAATCGTGAGGTATATCCCGCCCACAATCCAAAAGTTCAATTCAATGAAGATGTCTGCCCGATTGGAGCCAGCTGTCTGGCATACTGTGCAACACAGTGGCTCAACAATCATGCATAGAAAACGATGTCTCCTCTTTTTTTGTATATAAACACATGTAATTTCCGGCGGTATGGAATTGGGATGTAGTCTTCTGGGAGGCATCAGCCTCTTCTTTCGTGTAGGAGCCTTCCATAAGAAAAGAGGAAGAAACTTCTCCCTCTTTCCTTGTCTTCCTGAATCGCAAATCCAATACTCACAGCACACTTTCCAGATATGCGCGATACATGATATCCAGTCGTCCCTCGCTGACAATATACCCCAATTCCTTCTTCAGCCGCGGTGAATTCTCAATGACCTCCACCAGGTCCGGATTATAGCGATGTCCTTTGCCCTCGATCAATTCCTCCAACACAGCATCCAGCGTCTTGGCTCTCTTGTAATTTCTTCCCAGATGATCCGACGCCGCATCCATGCAATCGCAGATGGTAATTAGGTCAATGATAATCCGATACTCCGACTCCGTATTCTGAAAGTTGTCCGGATATCCGCCGTTCCCATCATAGAACTTGTGATGCCCAAGGGCTACTTCACGATACTTCGCCAGATCCGGATCCGAGGAGAGCATTTCCGCTCCGTAGACCGGATGCATCTTAATACCTTCAAATTCCTGATCCCACAATCGTCTACCCTGGGTATTTACAATGTCTGTAATCCTGGTCTTGCCCACATCATGCAACAGCGCACACTGCCTCACAAATTCCAGCAGATCAGATCTATATTCCTCTGGCAGACTTGCAAAAAGCTCCGCTCTGCTGCGACTGACCTCTTTGCACAATGCCTCCGCCAGGTGCATAACCATGACCGAATGCAGATACGTCGGCAACTGTCTGCGCACCAAAAGCTGAAACAGCCACTCCTCCTTCTCATTCTGGGAATCCAGATATTTCATCAGTTTGAAGCACCACTCCGCCAGAATTTCATTTACGAAAGACGATGCGTATTTACCGAATTTCTGATACCAGGTTGCCTGTGTCTCCCGCTTCAGAATCGCCATGATCTGTTTGGCTTTGTCCTCCGCCACTCCATATTCCAGCCATCGCTCAATGGCAAGAGGCGTATTAATGATAAAGTAGAAGTCCTCGTCCGTCATCTCTTTGACATCGGGACAAAGCTTCAACTTCTCATTGTAATAGGAAAAATACTCATCCACAATTGCATCCAGGTTTTTTTCTCCCATGAGAAACTGGGCGTGAAGATAAGCAGCATACACTTCACTATTGACATCCAGAAGATTCTCCTTCTCCCGCACCTGACTGTCGTATGCTTCCTTTGCCACACGGCAAAAGACTTCTTTCGTCTCCCTGCTCGCCGATTCGATATTCTCTTCAACAATCAGCCACTCATTGTTGATCCGCTCAACAACTTCTATAATCTCTGCACTCTCCGCATCCAGTGCCTGTACCTCCGGACTGTTCCAGAATTCCATTGCTTCTCGATAATACCGACAGGATTCATCGGGGCTTAGCATTTTATTCCCCAATCCGACAACAATCAGATTATAATAGGCTCCCCAGATACGCTTTCGGACTGCCGCCGTCGGCAAATCCGCATACACCTTCTTATATTCCAATATCTTAAAGTTGTAGGCTTCGTTATAGACTTTCCGGCCTTCTCTGCGGTTCTGCACCTCATTTTCTTCATAATAAGCCGCACCGTACAAAAATAACAGATTGACCACATTTTCATGGGTTTCATAGTAATCAATCAGTTTATACAGAATCGGAAGCAGAATCTCACAATCGTCATAGCCGTCCCAGTACATCTTATTCACTTCCTCATAGAGTTCCTTCGCACTATCCTCTGTGAGTTCCTTCTGCAGGATTGCCTCCAATGCCGAAATCAGCTGTCCGTTTTCCTCGTACATCTGCTGATTTTCCACAGCCCGGTTCTGCAGACAGGCAATCCATGCCTCCCTGTCCTGATCGGTCAAAAGCAACTCATCCAATTCCTGTTGACGATCCATATGATCCTTGTACTTCTGCAATATGCTGCTGACATTGTTCTGTATCTCCATAGGCCCTCCCTCGAAGGTACTGTTTTATGGCGTCTCTCTTATGCAACAATTTATGCTTTATACTACCATAAAACCGGCTGGAAGAACAATAACAATTTCACATGCACTTACCACATTTTTTATTCGAAGCTTTCTTACCCGGACAATTTTCTCCGGCAGAACAGCCCGCGCATTTTGCACCGCTTTTCTTTACCTTAACGAGATGTGCAATTGCGCCCCCTGCCATCACCAGCAGAATTCCTATCACAATCCAATCTGCCAGACTAAAATCTGCCATATCAGCGCTCCTCTCTACCATATCTCATGCTACCATTCTACGTGAAATACGAAATTATCATATCATTCGCGGGCAGAACCTGCAAGCTACGAAATTCGCCCGTTTTCCATTTCTAACCGTTGTGGTTCTGTCCAAACAAAAAAAGCCACCGGGCGGAAGCAAAACTGCCTGCCGCCTGACGGCTTTCCCTGAGCTGTTTGTTCAGAATTATTTCATAATGTTTTCTTATCTCGTAATCAGATTCACAACAAAGATCACCACACCCAACATGGTCAGTACTACACCGGTGGCACGGTTCAATGTTGCTGTACTTGCCCTGTTGGCAAATTTTGCTGCAATCCTTGCCCACATAAGCGTGAACAGTATGCATAAAATCAGACAGAGTACATCCGGCATCCCTCCGATTGCAAAATGACTGGCAGCTCCCGTAAATGCGGTGAATGCCATAATAAATACACTGGTTCCCACCGCCGTCTTAAGTTCATAGCCCAACACACTGGTAAGAACCAAAAGCATCATCATGCCGCCACCAGCTCCGATAAATCCGCAGATAAATCCGACCAGAATTCCACATACAACAGACTGGATCAGCCGCTTCTTCGGGCTTACATTCTGCATAGCCTCCTTGGTGGTCATCACCGGCTTCACAATGAACTTGATGCCCAGCAAAAAGGTCATAAACACAGAGAAACTGCCCATGGTTGTATTGGGAACAAGGCTTGCGACATAACTTCCGATTGCCGTGCAGATCAGCACTGTCACCATCATGACAACACCATTTCGCACATCGAGATTCTTATTCTTTCCATATGTGTAAGCACTTACCGCACTGGCTAGAACATCGCTTGCGAGTGCAATTCCCACAGCTTCATAGGCCGACATCCCCAGAAGAACGATCAGCATGGGACTGATAACCGCCGCCGCACTCATTCCGGCAAATCCGGTACCCAGGCCCGCACCAAGCCCCGCAAAAAAACAAACGATTACTTTCACCACAATATCCATGTTCTCTCCTTCTTTCTCATTCACCTATTGTTATTGTAGCAGAAAACAAGGATAATAACCATACTTTTTCATGTTAAACATCTCTTCTGATTTCTCTTTCCACCTCACACAACACCTTTTCCATTTTCGTAAAATCCTTCTTCTCCTGAATCTTGGAAAAAGCCCCAAATCCATATGGATTCGGGGCTTCCTTCACTCACCTTACTGTTATGCATTTTATACACTGAAATGTCCCATACTGTCTTCCAATCCATCTGCGATCGACCGCAGATCTTCCGTGCTTCCCTCGACACTGCCGAATCCTTCGGTAACCAGATTCACAGTTGCGCAGACCTCCTGTGTTGTCGCTGCGTTCTGCTTCGCAATATCGGAAAGCTCCTGTACGGTCCGCACAATTTCCTGACGTGCCTTGTTGAGGTATGCAACGCTTTCCTCGATGACAGCCATGCTATCCAGCGATACGCCAAGCCGTTCTCTCACTTCCTGGGTCTTTTCGCTGGTCTGCTGCATATGCTCCGTCTGCGCGAACACGGTGGACATTACCTGCTCCATCGTGCCAACGGTCCGGTCGGAATCTTCAATAAGCTGGCGGATGATCTCATCAATTTTCTTGCTGGACTCATCCGACTGCTGCGCAAGCTTCTGAATCTGCTCTGCGACTACCGCAAACCCGCGTCCGTTCTCTCCCGCCCGAGCAGCCTCAATGCTGGCGTTCAGACTTAGGAGACTTGTCTCCTCGGCAATGCTTGCAATAATATCTGTCGCTTCCTTAATCTTCTGTGCCGACTCGTTGGTCTGTTTGGTCTGCTGCGCAATCTCACGGATCAGACGATCCACTTCACTGTTGCTCTCCAAAAGTCTGCCCATGGTAGCAGCCGTCTCTTCCTCAGACTCACGCATTGCTTCCGCATTCATTTTCAACTCATCCACTTCACGGCTGGTCTGCTCTATCTTTTCTCCCATCTGAGCAACATAAACGGATGCGTCCCCGGAAATCTTTGCCTGCTGGGAAGCACTCTGGGCAATATCGTTCATGGAATTCTCCACCTCACGCATGGAAGACGTTGTCTCCTTCGCGGTAGTCTCCAATGCTCCTGATGCCTCAAGAACCGCCTTACTGTTGCTTGCAATGAACTCAATACTCCTCGTCATCTCATCCTGCAGCCGCTTAATGCCTCTGGTGAGATCTCCGACCTCATCCTTTTGTTTTAACAGCTTCTCATCCACCGGTGTGCGAAGATTACCGGTGGCAACTGACTGTACCGCACCGATACTCTTCTTGAGAGAACGGGAAAGGGATGATGCAAAAATGAAGCCAAGCAGCATACACGCCGCCATCAGAAACACAACCATGAAAACGATCGCGTACACAATCTGATTGATGACTGCATCCTTTTCCGACTTTTGCGCTCCAACAAACACCATTCCAACGGGGGCAGCTCCGGATGACTGGTACACCGGAACATAGTAACCATAATAGAGCGTGCCATCAATCGATACATTCTTGCTGAAATACTCCTGTCCGCCATTGAGCACCTTCTCCACAATGACATCACCGGCCCTGGACCCCAGAATCCGGTTGCCATCTTTATCCTTGGCGGAAGTCATAATTCTTCGATCCCCATAGAAAAAGGTTACCTCTACTCCCGACTTTTCCTTGATGGTATCGACGATGCTGTCGGATTTGGATATGTTAAAACCCCCCTTCCAGACATCGCCGTTGGTCGATTCCACATAATCTCCTGAATTCTGGTCATAAGCCGCATAAGTAGCCGTTGCCACACTCTGCAGTGCCAGCCGAACCTCACGGATCAGTGCACCTTTGATCACGGTCATGGAAAGAATAATAACCACAAGACCAAGAACCAGCACCGGAAGCAGGATCATACTAAGGATTTTCTTCTTCAATGTCATTCCGAATTTATTCTGCATATCCTTCCCTCCTACTCCACAACGACTACGTTCTTGTAATACCAGTTAATTCCACCGGTAATGGTCCCATCATCCAGCGTGCCGCCTTCAACACCTACCGTCTCTCCGGTGTTGGTCTCCATCACACCATCAAAGACATTGCTCTCCCCTGATAGGATTGCGGCCTGCTCTTCTGCTACCTCTTCCTGCGTTCCATCCACACAGAAATCCGCAAGGTCTGTAACATCCACAAGACCTTCTGCCATACCACCGTAGTAATTTTCTCCTGTCCAGGTTCCTTCGATCACGCTCTGTACCGCAGAAGTATAATAGGCACTCCAGTTCCAGATGACACTGGTGAGACAGGAATCCGGCGTCTCCTTGCTCATGTCGGAATTATAGCCGATTCCATACACCCCCGCATCCTCCGCGAGCGTCTGGGGAGAAGCCGTATCGCAGTGCTGTGCCATAACATCACAGCCCATATTCAGAAGTTTCTCTGCTGCCGCAGCCTCGCCCTCCGGGTCATACCAGCTATTGGTCACAACAACGTAGATTTTCGCATCCGGATTGACCTTCGCAACACCGATGGCAAAAGCGTCGATTCCACCGGTCACCTCAGAATTGGAAGAATCCTGTGCTGCCACATATCCGATCATATTGGTCTTCGTATTCATTCCAGCTACGATTCCGCTGAGATAACGGGCCTGATAGATTCTTCCGAAATAGTTAACAAAATTCGTCCCATTACTCATGTAACCCGTTCCATGACAGAAATAGATATCCGGATATTCCTCCGCCATCTCTGCGGTCACTTCCATATATCCCCAACTGGTGGTAAAAATGATGTTGCAGCCCTCATCAATGCATTCCTGAATAGCGGTCCTCGTAGCATCCGCATCCGTATCATCCACATTAATTTTGCGGACAATCTGAGAATCAGACAACCCGAGATTCTTCTGCATTCCCTGAATTCCGAGATCATGCGTATAGGTATATCCACTTCCCTCCGCCGGATCGGTCAGATGCAGCACTCCTATCTTAATCTCATTTGCCGCGATTCCTGCGTTTCCGGTACTTACGCCGGAATCTTCTTCCTTTGCCGAAGCAGTTCCCGCATCGGTCTCATATCCCTCGTTGGTCGCATAATCGTCAATCTGCGCACCTGCTCCGCACCCCATCAGCCCAAGGGCACAGGCCGCCAAAAGCCCCAATATCCGTTTCCTCATTTGCATCCTCCTAACAAAAAACCGTTATACCAATAACATACTATTATTATAACGGATTTTCCATAAAATGAAAACTCTATTTTTTTAGAGTTGAGATAGTTCCCTGTGCCAATTCCGTTTCCGAAAGTGTCTCATTCATACTGCCGGTACGATACCCCAAAAGATCCAACGCCACATAGGAAAAACCGATCTTGCGAAATTCCTGATACACCTTAAACCGAATCTCCTCCCTCATAAATTTAGGAAATTCCTCCGGGAGAAGTTCGATTCTTGCAATTCGATCGTGGATGCGGACTCGAAGCTGATGGAAGCCCTGGTCCAGCAAAAACTGCTCCGCACGGTCTACCATGTGAAGCTTCTCCTCGGTAATCGTCTCCCCATACGGAAACCGACTGGACAGACAGGCGAAGGATTGCTTATCCCAGGTAGGGAGACCAAACTCCTGGGAGAGAAGGCGTATCTCTTCTTTTGTAAAGCCACATTCCCTAAGCGGACTCTTGATTCCCAGCTCTTCCACCGCAACCAGTCCCGGTCGATAATCTCCGTTATCATCCACATTCGAGCCTTCCACAATAGCTTCCATATGCTCTGCCTTCGCAATCATCCGAATCTTCTCGAACAACTCTCGTTTGCACAGATAGCACCGGTTCTTGGGATTCTGGGCGAACCCTTCAATCTTAAGTTCCTCGGATTGGCATATAAAATGCCGGATTCCCTGTTCGCTGCAATACTCTTTTGCTTCTTCCAGTTCCCGAACCGGAAACGAGCAGGACGAGGCCGTTACTGCAATGACCGCATCTCCCAGTGCCTCTCTTGCCGCATAGAGCAGAAAGGTAGAGTCCACCCCACTGGAAAATGCAACCGCAACGCTGTGCAGCGACTTCAGATATTCTTTCAGGGATTCGTATTTATTTAATAGTTCCGGGCTAAGCTGTCCCATCTCTCTGTTGTCTGTCACGACTCGTTTTCCTCCTTATATTCCATGCACTCCAATCTGTGTTTACACTTGTATCCTCACAAGCGTAAACCTCATAAGTTCTATCACGCAAAAGTTAATGTTTCTTCGACAGAAGGCACACCGTCTCACAGTGATAGCTGGCCGGGAAGAGATCAATGAGGCACACCTTCTCCACCATATAGCCCCGTGCCAGAAGTACCTCCAGATCCCTGGTCAGACTGGTCGGCTTACAGGAGATGTACACCATATGCTCCACCCCGTAAGCGATAATCTTCTCCAACGCCTTTGGGTGGATGCCGTCTCTCGGCGGATCCAGAACGATATAATCCGGACGCTCCTCGATGGTATCCAGCACCTTGAGCACGTCCCCTGCAAGAAAACGGCAGTTGGTCAGCCCGTTCAATGCCGCATTCTCCTTTGCAGCCTCCACAGCCTCCTCCACGATTTCCACGCCGACGACTTCCTTGCTGACGGAAGCAAGCATCTGGGCAATCGTTCCGGTTCCGCTGTACAGATCATACACCACCTTGTCGTTCAGGCGGTTGGCCTGATCCCCAAGAATAAATTCCCGCGCAGTTTCATACAGCACCTCTGCACCAAGAGAATTAGTCTGGAAGAACGAAAAAGGTGAGATTTTAAATCGAAGCCCCAGCAGCTCCTCATAGAAGAAATCATCTCCGTATAAAGTATCTGTTCCCTCATTCTTCACCACATCTGCCACACTGTCATTTCGGGTATGTAAGATTCCCTTCAGTTTTCCTTCCAGTGAAAGCGCAAGAAGTGCATCCTTCCATCCGGCAAGAAGCTCCTGCTCTATTCCCGCACGCTCGGTTGTGGTAACCAGATCTACCAGGATCTCGCCGGTTCTTACCGCTTTACGCACAAGAAGATGGCGCAGATAACCGGTATGGCGCAATCTGTGATAATAGGAGATTCCCTTCTCCTGAAAAAAGCTAAGGGTCGCAGTAAGAATCGCGCGAAAATCCGCATCCACGATCTGACAATCCGACACTGTTACAATATCATAAAAGCTTCCCCTCTTATGCATACCCAGGGCCAACGGGCCATCCTTATAGGCGTCTCCAAAGGAAAATTCCATCTTGTTACGAAACGCATTGGTGCGCGGGCTTCCCTTAATTCCAAGGAATTCATAAGAGCATCGGTCACCGATTGCATGATCTAGAAGTTCCCTGATCTGTTTTTCCTTCAGGTCTAACTGCTTTTCATAAGGAAGACTCTGGTAGGTGCAGCCTCCACACGCACCAAAATGCGGGCAGGTACTCTCCGTCTCTAAAGGAGACTTCTCAAGTGTCTCTAAAAGTCTCGCCTCCGCTTTCCCTTTTCTGGCCTTATTGACGCCAAACCTTACTCGTTGCCCGGGAATCGTGTTCTTCACGATTACGTGCTCCCCCTCATCTGTTATCACAATGCCCTTGTTGGGAAAGTCCACTCGGACTACAACACCTTCTGCAATCTGCCCCTTTTTCATCTCGCTCTCCTTTTATCGATTAATACATAACGTAAAACGAGGGACTACCTGCGCAGTCCCTCATTGCTTTCCGTACAAATTGCCACTGTACTTCACTCTTTTCAGAAAAGATTACTCTTCCTCCGGCGCCTCTTCCTTTGCTGCTGGCTCAGCCTTTGCGGAAGCAGCCGGCTCGTCATCCTCATCCTCGAAGAAGTCATTGTCGAACTCATCCTCAAAATCGTCCTCAAAGTCATCCAGATAATCCGGTGTAAAGAATCTGTAAATTCCATACACTGCTGCAGCTACTGCAACAACAACGCCAATGACTGCAAACACGATCAAGGCCTTCGATGGTTTCTTCTTTTCTTCTTCCTTCTTAACCAAATCGTTTAACTTCATAGCAGATAACATGTCATTCACCTTCTCTGATGCTAAAATGTCCTCGAGTTTACTCATCGTACGCATCACCCCTTCTCTTGTTTTATATATATGATTATAGCATATATTATCCCTATTTCCTACGAAAAAATATGTTTTTTAGAAAAAAAAATTATTTC
Organism: uncultured Lachnospiraceae bacterium; assembly: GCA_945868435.1. GTDB lineage: Bacteria > Bacillota > Clostridia > Lachnospirales > Lachnospiraceae > Roseburia. Next base: position 38,747 of record CAMBLG010000007.1, on the reverse strand, counting down.
TTTATAATTTTTTTAATTTTGCAAAGGACGCAAACATCTTCTTTGTCCCCACCTTATCAAAATCCACGGTCACCTCATAGTCTCTGCCGCCGGAGGCAATGGCCGTCACCTCGCCATCACCGAACTTCATGTGACGCACACGGTCTCCCACACCGTAACTCAATCCACCGGCACTGTCCGATGCCGCGCCAAAATCCCGCTGATTCCTGGCAGGTGTATATACAGGCACGCTCCGAAACGCCTGCTTCGCCTTTTGGAAGCTATTATCCTGCCGGGGCTCCTCATAACTCTTCGCCTCATATATCTCCCGGTTCAAAAGCTCCACCGGTATCTCCTTTACGAACCGTGATACCTTGCCATACTGGGTCTCTCCTCGTATCATCCGCATCCTTGCCGACGTGATGGTGAGATCCTTCTTTGCACGGGTGATCCCCACATACGCCAGGCGGCGTTCTTCCTCCATTTCCGCATCCGCATGATCACTGTTGATAGACATATAGCTTGGAAACAGCCCATCCTCCATACCTGCCAGATACACATTGGGGAACTCCAGTCCCTTGGCGCTGTGCAACGTCATGAGCACTACATAATCACTGTCCTCCTCCAGAGAGTCGATGTCTGCCACCAGCGCGACCTCCTCCAGAAATCCGCTCAGAGTCGGGTGTTCTTCTCCCTGCTCGTAATCCACTGCTTTGGATATCAATTCATCGATGTTCTCAATTCTTGCCTCCGCTTCCTCGGTTCCTTCTGCCTTCAGTTCCGCCACATACCCAGTCGTCTCGATGACCTCGCTCAAAAGCTCTGACACGGACAGCACCTCCGCCTTCGCCCGCATCGACTGGATAAAAAGCACGAACGGCCGGATTTTCGTCTCCGCCTTGCCAATACCCGGAATATCCCCTGCCATGCGAAGCGCCTGGTAAAAGCTCATCTCCTGCTCCCCTGCATACGCCGCCACACGACTGATGGTGGTGGCACCGATGCCACGCTTCGGCACATTGATGATTCGGCGCACCGCCAGATCATCCTGTCCGTTGTCGATGGTTTTCAGATAGCTGAGAACGTCCTTGATTTCTTTTCTCGCGTAGAAGTTCACGCCCCCAACAATCTTATATGGAATATTCCCTGCGATAAACCGCTCCTCAAAAAGACGCGACTGCGCATTGGTTCGGTACAGAATCGCACAGTCCCGATAGGTATATTCTCCATTCCGAACTTTTCTGGCAATATCTCTTGCAATATAATCCGCTTCCTCATAGCCGCTGTCCAGCTGCTCAAAGGTAATCTTATCCCCCTCACCGTTCTTTGTCCACAGCCGCTTCTCCTTGCGCCCCACATTGTTGGCAATCACGCTGTTGGCCGCGTCCAGTATCGTCTGGGTACTGCGGTAATTCTGTTCCAGTTTAATCACCTTCGCATCCGGAAAATGCGTTTCAAAATTCAAAATATTGTAGATATTCGCACCGCGGAATTTGTAAATCGACTGGTCGTCATCACCCACAACACACAGGTTCTTATATTTCATCGCCAGAAGCCGGATCAACTCAAACTGCGCCGTGTTCGTGTCCTGATACTCATCCACCATGATATAGCGGAAACGCTCCTGATAACTGTTCAACACCTCTTTATCCAGCTTAAACAGCTCCACTGTCTTCATGATCAGATCGTCAAAATCCAGCGCGTTGTTCTGCTTAAGCGCCTGCTGATATTCCCGATATACCTGCGCCTGACGCCTTTTGTTATAATCGCCTGCCGCACGGTTCTCGAATTCGATGGGGTCAATGAGCTCGTCCTTTGCAGAAGAAATCACCGACAAAAACATTTTCTCTTTGTGAATCTTCGTATCGATTTCCAGACGCTTACAGATATCCTTCATAAGTGTCTTCTGATCATCCGCATCATATATGGTAAAATTCGTTCCATACCCCAGCCGGTCAATGTAGCGGCGCAAAATCCGCACACACGTGGAGTGAAAGGTGGAAACCCAAATACTCTCAGAGCCGTAGCCCACCATTTGGTCTATACGTTCCCGCATCTCCCCCGCCGCCTTGTTGGTAAAGGTGATTGCCATAATATTGTAAGGGTTCACTCCCACCTCATCAATCAGATACGCGGTTCGATGCGTAAGTACCCTGGTCTTGCCGGATCCAGCCCCCGCCAAAATCAGAAGTGGCCCCTCTGTCGTTGTTACTGCTTCACATTGTTCCCGGTTCAGTACATCAAGTAAGTTCATCGCTTGCTCCCTTGTTTGTTTTTCGATTGCTTCATTATAACATATCTCATCGGTACAGAACATACATTCTTATCATTTTTTGAAAATTTTATTTTTTCCTTGTCATCTAGTTTTCAATACTATATAATGTGATATGAGGTGACCATTATGGAGAATGATGTGAAGAGCTTTCTGGCAGACCTGCTTCAGAAGCTGAAATCAATTGACTATGTCAAAACAGAAGATATTCCGAATATCGGTTTATATATGGATCAGGTTACAACCTTCATGGACGAGCAGTTAAATGCCTGCAAACGCTATGAAAACGATAAGATTCTGACCAAAACCATGATCAACAACTACGCCAAGAACGATCTGCTTCCACCGCCGGAGAAGAAAAAATACTCCAAGGAGCATCTTCTGACGTTGATCTTTATCTACTATTTCAAAAATATCCTGAGTATCAGCGATATTCAGACGATCCTTAATCCACTGACTGACCACTATTTCGGCAGCAAAGACGGATTTAATATGGAAGATATCTACAATGAGGTCTTCCATCTCGAAAAGACGGAGTCGGAGAAAATTCTCAAGAATCTAGGCAAGAAATACAATCTCGCCCACGAGACCTTTCAGGATTTTCCGGAAGAAGACCGGCAGTTTTTGCAGACCTTCAGCTTCATTTGTCTGTTGAGCTACGACATCTTCATCAAGAAGATGATCCTGGAAAGCGTCATCGATGATCTTCATCCGTCCGATGCCACCCGGGGAGGACATAAAGAATCCGATTCCCATTCTGAATAACACACAATGCGGCAAAAAAGGAGTTCTCTTTTTGAGAGCTCCTTTCACATATGCAATCCCATTATTCTGTCGGTTCTTCCTCCGTCTCTTCCAGACGGGCAAACACCATATCATATCCATCATTTCCGTAATTAAGAGAACGATTCACACGACTGATCGTAGCAGTAGAAGCCCCCGTCTTCTCCGCAATGTCCAGATAAGTTTTCTGATCCCGGAGCATCTTCGCCACCTCAAACCTCTGTGACAGGGATAACAGCTCATTCACCGTACACACATCTTCAAAAAATGTGTAACATTCCTCTTTATTCTCAAGACAAAGTATTGCGTCAAATAAATGATCCACAGCCTCTGTTCTAAGATTTTTACTCATATCTGTCCCTCTTTCCCACCTTCGTGTTCTCAACTTGTCAACACGCTCATTTTAACATATTAAAGTTATGAAGTAAACAGATTTCTTGCATAATATTTTTCTTATGCTATAATGAAACAATCATGAACTTTGAACGCAAAAGGAGAACCTCATGAAAAAAGTTGCATATTTTTTCGCCAGCTTTTTACCACTTATCATAACACTTGGTATTCAGTTTCTGGCAGTATTCTTTATGATTGCCATAGCCGCGCTTTTTCTGTTTCCGGCTATTCCTGCTTTTCGTTCCCACGCAGGAACCACAACACAATTATTCGAGCTTCTGATGGACAGTGATTTCAATGGAATGATTATGGTCATCTACTCAATTCTCTGCATTGTCCTCTTCGGCCTGTGGTATTACCACAACTGCGGCGGTGACTATCTGCCCAACCCTAAGAAAACCTTCTCTTCGCTGCAGTTTGCAGGAATTGTGGTTCTGGTTCCCGGCGCGCAGTTTTTCTGCAGCTACATGATCGGCTTTCTGTCCATGGCCTTTCCAAAGTGGCTGGAGCAGTACGAAAGCATCATGGAAACCGCCGGGCTTGACGAATCCATCACTCCAATTCTTCTGTTCTACGCCGTACTTCTCGGACCGATCAATGAGGAACTGATATTCCGCGGAGTAACCATGCGACTGGCCAGACAATCCCTTCCGTTCTGGGGTGCCAATATCCTGCAGGCAATCCTGTTTGGTATTCTTCACGGCAACTGGCTGCAGGGCTGCTACGCTGCTGCACTCGGTCTGCTTCTTGGTGTTGTCTGTGAAAAGGGCGGCAGCATATACTACTCCATCCTGTTACACATTCTCTTCAATCTCTGGGGAACGGTACTATCAGAGCTTTTGAGCGGAGTGGAAGATACCATGCTTTTTGCGGTGCTCATGTTCCTTGGCATGATCGTTTCCCTCGGCCTTGGACTGTTTCTGTTTATTTTCGGAATGAAGAAGAAAGAAAAAAGAGGATGCCTTTCATAAGGCATTCTCTTTTATTTGCGCATATCCCTCAGAATCTGTATGATCCGCACCTCATAATACACTGCAATCACAAACATCAGTCCCATCACGATCAGGCTGTAAGCCTCCTGAATCTGAATTCCTGCCGCATCACATACACAGGGAACCATAAGTCCGATCACAAACACGAACTTGACGAGCCGTACCATTCGTATGGACAACTTCCGAATCTGTCCGACACACAGTTCTGCCGGAAGTCTGTTAATGCGCTCCGGATAGATTGCCAACAACGTAAGCGCAATGTAAACAAGAAGTGTTACAACAATATTTAAAAGGAACTTATACGGCTCCACATGATACGTAACTCCATAATAAATCTGTAAGCCTATGTAGACAAGCTCCAGCAGGATGCTTACTGCTTCTGCTAAAAGTGCCGGCACAGACCAATCCTCTTTCTTCATAAGGGAACCACCTGCCTCATACCTTCTGTTATCTGTTCTACCATCTTATTTATTCTACCACATTCCATTTTTCTTTCAAATATTTTTCTCCTCTTTCTTGAAATCGAAGTCGCATGTGGTATAATGAATCCAGTTGAAACGATAGAAAAAGGAGAACCCATGGAACAGCTTATTTTACCAAACAATTACGAGTCCCAGCTGAATCTTCACGATACTCAGCTGGCCATTAAGATGGTCAAGGACTTTTTTCAGTCCATGCTGGCACAGCGGCTGAACCTGACCCGTGTGTCCGCACCTCTTTTTGTAGATGCCGCAACCGGTTTGAATGATAACCTGAATGGCTACGAGCGCCCTGTGGCATTTGACATCAAGGAACAGGAAGACAAGTCTGCAGAGGTTGTACACTCGCTTGCCAAATGGAAGCGCTATGCGCTGAAAAAATACGGTTTTGAATTGGGCGAAGGCATATACACCGATATGAACGCCATTCGTCGTGATGAGACCACTGACAATATCCACTCCATCTTTGTGGATCAGTGGGATTGGGAGAAAATCATCAGCCGAAGCGACCGCAATCTTGAGTATTTAAAGGATACGGTACGCACAGTCTATAAGTGCCTCCGCAAGACCGAGCAGTATATGGCCATTCAGTTTGATTACATTGACCTGACCCTGCCGAAGGACATCTTTTTCATTACCACACAGGAACTGGAAGAGATGTTTCCCGACTCCCCTCCAAAGGAGCGCGAATACTACATAACCAAGGCCAAAGGTGCTGTGTGCCTGCTGCAGATCGGTGACAAGCTTGCTTCCGGCGAACCCCATGACGGACGCGCACCGGACTATGATGACTGGGCATTAAACGCAGACATTATCGTATATTACCCGGTGCTTGATATTGCCCTGGAGCTCTCCTCCATGGGCATTCGCGTCGATAAGAAAGCACTGAAGGAACAGCTTGAGAAGGCCGGCTGCCCGGAGCGCGCCGAGCTTCCATTCCAGAAGGCCATCTTAAACGAGCAGCTTCCATACACCATCGGAGGCGGAATTGGTCAGTCCCGTATCTGTATGTTCTTCCTGCGCAAAGCACATATCGGCGAGGTTCAGAGTTCCCTCTGGCCGGAAGAGATGGTACAGACCTGCGAAGAACACGGCATTATCTTATTATAATCCAAAACGGTTGCAACGCATCTTGTGCGTGCAACCGTTTTTTACATCAAGGGCATGATGTCTCTCTACAATTTCTACAATTTCTACAGTTCCTCCAATTCCTGCATCCAGATGGTTGCGCAGGCATCACTTGGCATACGCAAATCCCCTCTTGGCGACACTGCAACCGTACCTACCTTTGGTCCGTCTGGCAGACAGGACCTCTTGAACTGCTGCGCAAAAAATCTGCGATAGAAGGTCTTTAACCATTTCATAATAAACGCATCGTCATACACATCCGCAAAGGCAAGCTTCGCCAAACGATAGATTTTGGCAGGAGCCGATCCAAAACGAAGCATGTGGTATAAGAAAAAGTCATGAAGCTCATAAGGTCCCACAAGATCTTCCGTCTTCTGAGATATTTTTCCATCCTCCGGCGGAAGAAGCTCCGGAGATACCGGTGTATCCAGCACATCCAGGAGCGTGTTCTGAAGCAGTGTATCCCCACAGGTATCCGCATAATAACGCACCAGATGGCGCACCAACGTCTTCGGCACCGATGCATTCACCGCGTACATTGACATGTGATCCCCGTTGTAGGTAGCCCATCCCAATGCCAGTTCCGACAGATCCCCGGTTCCGATAACCATACCATTCCTCTTGTTGGCAAGATCCATCAGAATCTGCGTCCGCTCTCTGGCCTGCCCGTTCTCATAGGTGACATCATGCACGGACGCATCCTGTCCGATATCCGCGAAATGCACGTTCACCGCGTTCTTGATATCTACTTCCACAAACTCTGCCCCCAGACACCGAATCAGCTTCACCGCATTGTCATAAGTCCGATCCGTGGTGCCAAAGCCCGGCATCGTCACCGCCACAATACCGCTTCTGTCTCTCTCCAGCAGGTCAAAGGCTTTGACTGTCACAAGAAGAGCCAGCGTAGAGTCCAGTCCTCCGGAAATTCCGATAACCGCAGTCTGACTGCCGGTGTGTTCCAACCGCTTTTTCAACCCAAGTGCCTGTATCATCAGAATCTCGTCGCAACGCGCATCTCGCTCCGCCGGATTGCCCGGCACAAAAGGCGCCCGATCCACATAGCGCGTCAGTTGCGTCTCTGCCACACGAAGAGAAAACAAAATCCGCATATGGGTATCTTCTGTCACAAAGGTCGTCATTCTCCGACGGTCTGCTTCAATGCGCTCCACATCAAGCTCTGCCTCGCATACTCCGTTGGAAAAACGCTTTTCTGCCAACAAATGCCCGTTTTCCGCAATAATGTCATGACCGGAATACACCACATCCTGCGTGGACTCGCCATCTCCGGCGGAGGCATAGATGTAGCCGCATACCAGACGTGCGGACTGTCCGTCTACCAGTTCTCTCCGATAATGCGCTTTACCGGTAATCTCATCCGATGCCGACAGATTCACAATGACATTGGCACCCGCCAGCGCATGACGGATACTTGGCGGATTCGGCGCCCACAGGTCCTCGCAGAGTTCCACGCCAATGGTCAGCTTCGGCATCTCCTTACATACAAAAATCAAATCCGTCGAAACGGAAACGACATCTCCATTCGGCAGAGCAATCTCTGTGTCCAACTCCGCCCCCGACGTAAAATGCCGCATTTCATAAAACTCATTGTAGTTGGGAAGCCATGTCTTGGGAACCATACCAAGCACTTCTCCACCGGAAATGGCCGCAGCCACATTGTACAGCTTTCCGTTCACAACATAGGGAAGTCCCACAAAATAAATCGCATCATAGGCACTGCTGCACGCCGCCAGCTCCATCAGTTCCTCCGCCGCGCTCTTTAGCAGCTTCTCCTGCAAAAACAGATCCCCACAGGTGTATCCTGTCACACACAGTTCCGGAAAGACCACAACTTTTGCTCCCGCTTCCCATGTCTCCCTCATATACTCCCGAATTATTTTTCCGTTATACACAGTGTCTGCCACCTTAAGCTTTGGCGTAACAGCAGCCACCTTCACAAATCCCTGCTTCACTTTCGAATCTCCTTCAACTCGTCAATATCAAAGGTATACGCCTTATTGCAGAACTGGCATTTCACTTCGATGCTCTCCCCATCATTGATGATGGAATCCATGTCCTTCTTACTGATGGTAGCAAGCGCCCGCGAAACCTTTTCCTTGGAGCAGTCGCAGACAAAAGCCGTCGGAAGCGTATCGGTTACCTCCACCCCGAACTCTCCCAGAATCTCCTCCAGGATTCCCTCCGGCGACAGTCCCCGCTCCAGCATCATCGTAACCGAATCAATCTCACTGATGCGCTTCTCCAGCTTCTCAATAATCTCATCACTGGTAAAAGGCATGAGCTGTATAATGAACCCTCCCGCCTGCTTCACCGTGTTATCTTTGTTCATAAGAACCCCAAGCCCCACAGCAGAAGGAATCTGCTCGGAGGTGGCAAAATAATAGGTCAGATCCTCCGCAATCTCACCGGTCTGCAGCTGGCACTGCCCTACATAAGGCTCTTTTAATCCCATATCTTTAATGACACTCAGGATTCCAAGATCCAGCGCTCCTCCCACATCCAGCTTTCCCTGCGCATTGGGCGGAAGATTGACAACCGGATTCACGGCGTATCCCTTGACATTGCCCTTGGAATCAGCGGTGACCGTCAGCCCCTGGGCCGGACCGCTGCACTGAATCTGCAAGGTCAGCAGGTCCTTATCGCCTTTTAACATAGCGCCCATCATAGCGCCTCCGGATAACAACCGCCCCAAAGCTGCCGTCATGACCGGTGACGTGTTGTGATCGGTTCTGGCAGTCTCCACCAGATCTCTTGATGTAATGGCAAACGCGCGGATACTGGCATTTGCCGCAGTTGCTCTTACAATATAATCCATGATTTTCCTCCTATTGAACATCGGTTTTGCATCATTTGTATTTGAAGCCTCAACCGTTTTTCTTTGCAATAAACATTGCCCGCTCGGTCTCTTTTGTATGGGGACTGTCGGTATATGCATCATAGATGCCAAGCACGGTTAAACCGGCCTTCTCCAACAGAGACCGAACCTGCTCCATCTCATAAGACCTCTGGTAATGGGTTTCCTCGTATTTTTCAAAAAGCCCGTCCTCGTTTCGGATAAAAAGCGTCAGGTCGTACTCATTGATCTGCTCTTTGTCATCATAAAAGTTTTCCCAGATAAAGCTGCCTTCACTCCGGTTCTCCGCAAAAGTGTTCTCAGCCAAAAGCTCGCGGTACTTGTACGGTGTATTTATGTCAAACAGGAAGATTCCGTTCTCATCCAAATACTCCCTCACATGGCAAAACACCTGAAGCAGGCCTTCTTCCTCCAGAATATAGTTCATGCAGTCGCAGACACTGTAAATTGCCCTGACGGTTCCATTCAGGGACAGTTCCTGCATATCCTGAAGCAGATATAAGATCCCGCTGTCCGCTTCCTCCTTTGCCATTGCAAGACTCAACATGTCGATTGCGTTGTCCACACCGATCATATCGTAGCCGTATGCAGCCATAATTCTGGTCATTCGGCCTGTCCCACAGCCCAGCTCCAGCACAACGCCGTCTTCAATTCCATGCGCAGCCAGCTGCTCCTGCAAAAAAGCGCCCCACTCTTCATACGGCACATTGTCCATAAACAGATCATACACCTGCGCAAAACTCGTATAAGCATCCATCGTTAATCTCCCGGTATAAAACTCCTGTTGTTAGTCTAACAAGTTTTATTCATAAAAGCAAGATTGTCCTGAAATGTGATTGGGACCGGTTGATAATTCAGCCCGAAACCTTTATACTAAACATAGTATCTTAATATGTAAGGAAGATTATCCTATGACTGAAAATTACGAACATTATATCACCAAGAATATCAAAGCCTTCTACAGGCGCAGGCTTTTTTCCCCAATCGTATATCTGCTTCTTCTGGCCGTGCTGTGGTTTACCTTTCCGTTGCCGGACATGCTTCATCCTGCCTTACTGAATGCATCCGACAGCCTTGCTGACACATATCAGAACAAAAGCCGCTATGTACAGGCCACCTTTACCGACTTGAAATTCAGCGGGTACACCAGCGAACAATATGGTATGACCTTTGGATATTACTACTATACCATGCACAACGGACAGTGTACCATCATCCTGCTCGCTCCCCGCACCTGTGAAGAAGGCCTTCCCTCCATCGACTCCCTGACTGTTACCGGCCGCATTGTGCGGGGCAAAGAGTCCTACCAGGCACTTTTGCAGAAGCTTTCCGCAGATCTGGGTTGGACCGAAAAGGGCCTTACGAACCAACTGTCCGGCTTCTACTTCAGTGAACCGGATTTTCACGCAACCACCACAGTCATATTGTTTATGTTTTACTTTGGTTCCATGGGTTATGCAGTCATATACCTGCTCATGTGCCTTCTGTTCATACGCTTTCCGGCGCTGTCTCCGACCTGTCAGAACCTGATCGTATTCGGTCACCCAAGACAGATTCTGGAGGAAGCCGAGGAAGAGCTCGCGACACTGCCACAGCTTGCCACGGAGGACATGTTTATCACAGAGCACTACTTCATTATGACCTCTCCCTACGCCAACGCCATTGTGCCGATTCAGGAGATTTTGTGGATATACAAGCACTCCACACTGCACAAGTTTCTGTGGTATCACTTTAGCATCTCTTACACCATGCACATTACGGCCAACAAGCATCTGTATGTGCATTGTCCGAAGAATACCAAATCCGATATCGACGGTATCATGGACTATCTGGCCGAGGCCAACCACAATATCCTTGTGGGCTTTAATGAAGAAAACCGCCTGAAGGTTCAGGCGGTTCAGGGAAAACCCTTTCATATTGAAAAATTCTATGCTCTGCTTCGCAGAAAGGTATGATCATTACTGAATCATCACCATATATACTGCTGCGACAGAGACAACAATCTGAATGATTGCAAACCGGAACACCACCTGGGCATTAGACCAGCCGGACTTCTTGCGGACGTGATCGTGGATCGGAGTCGTCACATTCTTCATAATGTGAATCTTCAAGAATCGAAGCAAAGACACTTTGATCAGCCCCAGGCCTCCGTCTACGATCAGCACAGCTGCCGCCAGCACATACATGAATGGGCTTTGAGACTTCAGCGCCACGATGGCAATGAAGATTCCCATCGCCCTGGAACCCGCATCTCCCATCAAAAGCTTACTCGGTGTCGCATTATACCACAGATATCCCAACAGACACACTACAAACAAAAGAATGCAGTAATTAAAGTGATCTGTCACTCCCATCAGATTATCCAGTACAAAAAACGTCATCAATGTGATGATGGTAAGTGTTCCTGAAAGACCATCCACACCGTCCGTACAGTTCGTCACGTTGATTGACACCCACACAAGCACTACGGTAAGAATTCCAAACAATACCGGCGGAATCGTAAGCGTTGTTCCCGTAACCGCAAAGGTAATGGTGCTGCTGTTATAATGCAGATATACAAGCGCCACCACGATTGCCACGGCCAGATCCAAAAAGCCCTTCAGATACTCGCCCCATGGCTTTTCCGCTGCATCATCAAAGAACCCGGTCAGCATCTCGATGACAATGAGAATCAGATAAATGCCAATCTCCACATTCATCTGCGCAAACAACAATGCCGCCACCACAAATACAAATATGAAAATGATTCCGGCTCCCCTTGGCTTGCCTGCAGAAAGGGAACCGTCATGGGCATACTGCCTTCCCATATCCTTCGGCAGATACTTGTTCAGTCCCGCAATGGCAATACAGGTTACCGCGAACGCAAATAAGATACCGATAAATGCAATAATCGCGTAATCAAAGCTTCCTAGTAAATAAATCATACTGTTCCTCCTTGTGAATTCCAGTACAATTATATATGTGCATGAAAAAAAAGTAAAGTTTTTGCTTGCATTTTTCCGGAGTTATGTTATTATATACTCACACGCTTTAAAGCGTTGAAGTGATGATGTATCTCGTTCATCACCAAAAACATTGAAAATACCATGTTTGTAATACAATTAAGGAGGATAAAGCAATGGCTCAAAAAGGAGACTTAATGACAGTCCGCTCGGATATCCGTGTGTTGGACGCAACCATTCGTGATGGAGGACTCGTGAACAGTTTTATGTTTACCGACGAGTTTATCAACGCCCTCTATCGCGCCAATGTCAAGGCGGGAGTGGATGTCATGGAGTTTGGTTACAAAGCCTCTAAGGAGCTTTTCGATGTGAACAAATTCGGCAAATGGAAATTCTGTGATGAGGAAGATATCCGCGCGATTGTCGGAGAAAACAATTCTGATATGAAGATTTCCGTCATGGCAGATGTTGGTCGTTGCGACTACAAGCACGATATCGTTGACAAGAAAGACAGTGTCATCGACATGGTAAGAGTTGCCACCTACATCCACCAGATTCCGGCCGCAATCGATATGATTGAGGACGCAAAAGCCAAGGGCTACGAGGTAACCTGCAACATTATGGCCGTGTCCAATGCACAGGAAGGGGACGTGGCACAGGCACTTGAGATGGTGGGACAAAGCAGTGTCGACGGAATCTATATTGTAGACAGCTACGGCGCTCTCTTCCCTGAGCAGATTCGCCGTCTCACGGATCTGTATATGGAGACTGCAGAAAAATACGGCAAATATATTGGTATGCATGCACATAACAACCAGCAGCTGGCTTTCGCCAATACCATCGAAGCCGCTGCCAATGGTGCAAGCCTTTTGGATGCAACCATGATGGGCATGGGACGCGGTGCCGGCAACTGTGCCATGGAGCTTCTGTTAAGCTTCCTGAAGAATCCGCGGTACAATCTCTTCCCGGTGCTCAAGTTCTTAGAGTCACAGATGCTTCCATTAAAGGAAAGCGGTGCTGTATGGGGCTATGACATCCCATATCTTCTGACTGGACATCTGAACCAGCATCCATCCGCTGCCATCGACTACACTAAGGAAAAGAGAACCGATTACAGCGAATTCTATACAGATCTGCTGGACAAATAAAAATACTTTGAAGTCCAAAAATGAGCGTGGACAAATCCACGCTCATTTTTTATTCAAACATCAATTCTTCACGAATCTGTTCAAAGTTTTCTTCCGAGTGCTCTACTTCTCTGGAGAATATGTACGCCATACGCGTTCTCTGCTTCAACTCATAGATTCCTCCGTTCTCCGTCCAACACATGAGATCAAGATCCCGCACCATCAGCGCAAAACTGACGATCATCTTCCCATATGCCAACAGATCACAGCTATATACCGCCTGCATCAGGTAGCGGAATGCAAAATACACAAGCAGCTGCTCATAGACGATGGCATCATACGCATCTGAAGCCATGAAGGCTTCCCTCCGCTCGGCATAATTTTCCTCCGTAAGCACCTTACGAACCCGCTTCTTCGTGGCAACCCACTCTTCTCCCAGTTCCTCCAATTCTTCCAGGATTGCCCAGCGAATATCAAAGGCTTCGTACAGCTTCTGTGCATCTTTGCCCCGTTCCCAATCCTCTACGCGGAAATTGGTGGATACATTGGGAGGTTCCAGTTCTGCAAGCGTGTCGGTGAGGATTGCAGCATCCTCATCCATTCCATACTGGTTAATGCCCTCCTGCGCCTTTTCGCACAATCCCAGAAACAGGGCGATACGCTCTGAAATGGGCTTGCTCCGATCCTGCAATATTGCAATTGCCCGATTCTGAATGGTTTCCAGGAAAGCAATATAGGCGTCATCCGCTTCCTCGTCCTCCCAATCCTCCATGCAATCCGGCATACTTCTCTCCACAAACTTAACCGGCTCCGTTCTGGATAATATTATGCGGCCGACCTCCTCACAGGATACGCTCAAAATCCGTTGCATCACATGTCCATACGACAACGCAAAACGCGGGAAATCGGTACACACCTCACTGAGAGCCTCCTCTCCCAGCGCAATGATAATATCGCACAAATTGTCGTCATTCAAAAAAGGACATCGTCCATGCTCCCCCAATCGGAAGCGATATTCGCCGTCCTCTCCTTTATATAGCTTGTCTCTCAGCCGTTCTCCGATTTCGTCAGGAACCTGGCTGTAATATTCCCTCGTTGCATCATCAATGTCAATCTCCCAGCCGTCGCAACAGCTTCCGGTACATTCCCCTGCAATACAGGAAAATTCATCATAATAATCAGGCACTCGTAGAATCACGATATCTCCTTTGCTCCTCAAGGACCTCCCAATCCGGGTCCTCGGTTCCCTTAAAATGATTGTAACCAATATATCCAATACACCAGATCAATCCTGCCAGCGTTGTGGAGAAAAGAATCTTAATTGCACACGCAATAATCAAAGAAAGCGTAAGTTCCCCATTCACGAATGCAAAGTAGATTGCTCCCAACGGCCGACAGATCATCTGCCACAATCCCACATATGTTGCAAACACTATACCAAATCCATAGCAAATCAACCCCAATACCGACTTAATCTGCTTTTTCATATCACATACTCCTCTTTCTTAAACTTAATCCATAGCCAAACATATTTTGCCACATTGTATCGTCTTTTGCAAGTCAATGACTCTCTGATTCCTGGAACCGCGGAATTTCAGAGTAATATCCTTCAGTTCCTCCATAAAAGGTCCATCTACCAAAATATCGATCATCGATAGTAGTTCATCCGTATATTCTGTGTACTTGCGCCCTCCCGGAATCAGATCCTTATCATAAATATATCCGGTAAACGCCCATACATCCTTATTGGGATACTGCTCCCGAACTCGACGCATAAACGGAACCAGTGCCGCCTGATTCTCCTCCTCGAAGGGCTCTCCGCCCAGCAGTGTGATTCCCTGCACGTAATCCGCTTCGAGGGAATGCAGGACCTCCTCCTGCGCCTTCTCATCAAACGGTTCCCCGTAATGGAAGTCCCAGGTCTGTGGTTGGAAGCACCCCTTGCAGGCATTCCTGCAGCCGGAGACGAACAACACGGTTCGACAGCCCAATCCATTAGCAATGTCACAATACTTTATTCCTGCGTAATTCATGATACCCTCTTCTTGCCAAGAAAACGAATACAACCAGCCGCAATTACGAGAAATACAACAATTGCCGCCCCCAACAGGAATCGGATATCGATTGCTCCGGTCTTAGGCGTCTTATCCAAACCTTCCTTATCAGAGTTACTATTCGTATTTCCATTTGTGTTGCTGCTATTCTCGCTATTGTTATCCGTATTGCCGCTCTGGCTGTTATTATTGTTCTGACTATTATTCTGACTATTATTCTGGCTATTATTCTGACTGTTGTTTTGACTATTATTCTGACTGTTGTTTTGACTATTATTCTGACTTTGGCTTTGGCTCTGACTTTGACTCTGACTTTGACTCTGGCTGTTGCTCTGACTTTGGCTGTTATTCTGGCTATTGTTGTTCTGCCCCGCTGTGGCATCCACCACAATACCGGTTGTCACCGGTGCATAACTACTGTCCGTGATCTCGCGATTGGCCAAAGTTACCGGCATTGTTGTGTAATTCTGCTTAACGGTAAAGTTCAAAGTTACAATCGTCTCGTTGTTGGAATAGGTAGAACCCAGAATCGAGGAAATATTGAGCACCGGTCCTCCATTCTCCGTCACCTCTGAAATCAACTGTACATTATTGCTGTTGGAAGAAACGGAATTCGCCCATGTTGCCCCTGTATAAGTCAGATAATTGCTGTCATAGGCAAGCTTCATGGCAAAGGTTGAGATTCCCGGATTGTTGCTGAGCACAATTCGGGCAGTCACCGTGTCACCGGCCTTCGCATTGTCCGTGGTCCCCAGCGTCACATTGATATTGGCTGCCTGCACCTGCATCGGTGACATGCACAAGCACAGGACCATCGCCATAAAAATTCCGGTTAACAGTTTTCTTACTCTCTTCATCATTCGCCAATCCTCTTCGCAATTATCACTAGTCTTCCATTGTCAACCGTATATTCACAAGTTGACAGCATAATGGTACTGTCCCCATACCTCAGGTGTTCGCCGGTATCGTACAGGCTTCCCTCTTCAATAAAATCCAAAAGTTCCTGGAACTCGCCCCTGTTCTCATAGTTGCGGAACCAATAGTAGCGAAAGCCAGACTCGTCTCCCTGCTTTACTCTGGTCTTCACCACAGCCACGATCTGATAGGTGCCGGTCTCATAAATAGTATCAAACGAGATAATCGGATGTTCCTCATAGAAGTCCTGATCCAAATACAAATCCAGATTCCCAAACTGACTTCCGTCATTTACATTATGTCCGTAAATCACAATATTGTCATCCAGCGGATCCAGTACCGTATCCTCATCCACAAAAGGCGCACCCTTCGAGTCTTCCTTCCCCTCAAAATTGTGTTTGAGGTAGTAATCCTCTCCCGTGCGATCCTGCATGACCGGATAATCAATGGGTGTCCCATCTACTTTTATCCAGCCGACCACATCCGGATACATACTATATAATATAGCATATTGGTCGAGAATTTCAACTGAACCAAAGTCCCCTATTTCATTTTCTTTCTCGGCGGCCAGCGCCAGTTGTTCCTTCTCCTGTCGTATGTACTCCAGCACGGCACTTTCTTTCGCCTCTCTGATCTGAAAATAGAGCACTGTCATTAACAGTACAACCGCCATAGCTAAGAAAGAGACAGCAATGCGTTTGCATACCTTCTCTATCGTTCGTCTATGGCGGCTTTTGCTCGTCCGACTGGAGAGCCCCAACAGAAATGCTTCTCCAATCCATGTGGAAAAAGCATTGTCCCGCTTAAGGCTCTTGTACAGCTTTCGATTGGAAAGTGTATCATCCAGATCATGATGAGCACAAATATTCTCAATTTCCTTTACGTCCTTCCGGTATTCATCCGATTCCGAAGAACTCTGTCCACCCCCTTGGAAGCTGTCCGCTCCGGGGGAATGCTGTTCGTACAAATGGGAGTATTGTCTTCGCTTTTTCTCTTCCATTGTCCGTGTTCTAATAATTCTCTTCCATTATCCTCTGATTGGGAAATCGGCAATCTCTCCGTTATATTTCTTCATAATCAAAAGAGCATCTACAAGGGTTACCGTACCGGATCCATTTACATCCGCACGTTCCATTTCTGATCCAACTTCTCCAGCCCCCTCAACACTTGACAAAGTGCGAACCCCATTGTAATGCTGCATAATCATTAACGCATCAATCAAATTAATTTTATCGTCACCGTTGACATCTCCATAATGCACCTGACGTTGCGTATAATTTAAGGAAATATTGGTTTCGATTGCAGTTCCTGCTGTTGTTGTTGAAGTAGAACCTCCGAGTTTAAACGTCATTGGTGCCTTTGACGCATTGACCACATCATACAATGTAATTGTAATATTTCCACCTGTTGGTGCCGTCCCGGTAGCCACTGCAGAGGAAGTCTTAAACTTCAAATAAATAAACTCTCCTGCCAGATTGATATCTTTTGAAGATACCAATGCAACATTATGGGTATATAAGCCTCCACTATTCGGGACATCCGATACAGTCATGGACTGGACATACGCACCTGCAGAGCTTGACAATTCATATCCCGTGTACGTTACCAGACTTGTGTTATAGGTAAAGCCAAACCGGAAACCGCAATAGATAGAACCGTTCTCAATCTTAATCGGAACAACAATTTCTTTCTCACGCCCTTGCGTGTCTGTGTAGAATGTCAAACTAGATGGAACAGACAACTCAAACACACGCGAAGCTTCTGTTACCGTATTACTTACTGTACAAGTAACATTTACTGCTTCAGCCTGTCGGGACGCATTATCACTCTGTGTAATAACAATATTCTTATCCGGATCAACCGGATCTCCGTTCCATTCTACGGTTGTACTTCCGTTTACTGCACTCTTCACAGTCAATTTCAACGTGCAGATTACATCTCCATCAGAAAATGCACTATCAGTCGTCGTACTGATGTTTACCTTATTACTTTCCACATCCCAGTACACAGCCCAATCCTGTGCCGGAATAAAGTCAGAGGTTGTCACCTGTTTGAACTTTTCCGTATCATAATCCAGATATGCTTCAATACTGGAGAATGCGCCCAAAGCTTCAAGTTCCGCTGTAGCACGCAACTCAAGTGAAACAGTATCACCAATCTCCAGTGATGTCCCCCCTGTCAAATCAACTCCGCTGCTATCAACGGCCACCAGTGTCAAATACGGTTCTGGCGTGGCCGCCTTCACCGTCATCTGCTGTCCGCACACCAGTGGCAGAACCAATGCGAACGCCACAACAAATGCGCACACTTTTTTCCATCTGTTTTTCATACTCGTCCTCATTCCTGTAATCTCCTTCCTGGTTCATCATTCTCTTCCCTGAGCATACTTCTTAGGTAATATATCGACAAGCATAGTTATCTAGTTAACCGTATTATACAAGAAAATAGGACAAAAGTACAGTAATATTTTACAGGTGCAGCACGCGCTCCTTAATCTCCTGGGTACGACCCTGATTCCAGAACTGCGTTCCGATATATCCGCAGGTACGACGCGCAACGCTCATCTGATCCTGATCCCGATTGCCGCAATTCGGGCATTCCCAGATCAGCTTGCCGCTTCCCTCTTCCTCCACAATCTTAATCTCTCCGTCATAGCCACAGCACTGGCAGTAATCACTCTTGGTGTTCAGCTCCGCGTACATGATATTATCATAGATATACTTCATCACAGACAATACCGCCTCGATATTGTTCTGCATGTTCGGAACCTCAACATAGCTGATTGCTCCACCCGGTGACAGACGCTGGAACTGTGCCTCGAACTTCAGCTTATCGAAAGCATTGATCTCCTCTGTCACATGAACATGATAGCTGTTCGTAATGTAGTTGCGGTCGGTCACACCCTTGATAATTCCAAATCTCTTCTGCAGGCACTTTGCAAACTTGTAAGTAGTAGACTCCAACGGAGTTCCATAGATACTGAAATCGATGTTCTCCTTTGCCTTCCACTCTGCGCAAGCATCGTTCAGTCTCTGCATTACCTGTAATGCAAACGGCGTTCCAATCTCCGGATCAGTGTGCGATACGCCTGTCATATAACGTGTACACTCACACAATCCCGCATATCCCAAAGAAATGGTGGAATATCCGCCAAACAACAGCTTGTCAATCGGCTCACCCTTCTTCAAGCGCGCCAATGCACCGTTCTGCCACAAAATCGGAGCCACATCGGACGGCGTTCCTAGAAGTCTCTTATGTCTGCACATCAGTGCACGGTAGCAAAGCTCAAGACGCTCATCCATGATCTTCCAGAACTTGTCCATATCCCCCTCGGAAGAACATGCCACATCCACCAGATTAATAGTAACAACGCCCTGATTGAAACGTCCGTAGTACTTCGGCTGATTTGTCTCCGGATCCACATATGGTGTCAGGAAACTCCGGCAGCCCATGCAGGTATAACAATGTCCCTCGCCATTCTTGTCCACCTTCAGTTCCAGCATCTTCTTCTCGGAGATATAATCCGGAACAAGGCGCTTTGCGGAACACTGTGCCGCAAGCTTGGTCAGATACCAGTACTTGGAATCCTCATGGATATTATCCTCCTCCAACACATAGATCAATTTCGGGAATGCCGGTGTAATGTACACACCCTTCTCATTCTTCACACCCTGAATTCTCTGGTGCAGCATCTCCTCAATGATTGCTGCCAGGTCCGTCTTGGTCTGTCCCTCCGGCACTTCATTCAGATACATGAATACTGTGATAAAAGGCGCTTGTCCGTTTGTGGTCATAAGTGTAATGACCTGATACTGGATCATCTGCACACCGCGGTTAATCTCTTCCTTAACCCGAAGTTCTGCAACCTCGTTGATCTTCTCTTCATCCAGTTCCAGCCCGACCGCCTCAAACTCCTCCCGCACCTGTGCACGGAACTTTTCACGGCTGACCTGTACAAACGGAGCCAGGTGGGACAGGGAAATACTCTGTCCGCCATACTGAGAACTGGCGATCTGCGCAATAGCCTGTGTGGCAATGTTGCAGGCAGTAGAGAAGCTCTTCGGCGGATCGATCATCGTCTCACTGATGACCGTTCCGTTCTGAAGCATATCCTCTAAGTTGACCAGACAGCAGTTGTGCATATGCTGGGCAAAATAATCCGCATCATGGAAGTGGATCAGGCCCTTCTCATGGGCCTCCACAACATCCTCCGGGAGCAGGAAACGCTTTGTAATATCCTTACTTACCTCTCCCGCCATATAGTCACGCTGCACGCTGTTGACGGTAGGATTCTTATTGGAATTCTCCTGCTTAACTTCCTCATTATTACATTCCAAAAGGCTTAAAATCTGCTCGTCAGTAGAATTGGACTTACGAACCAGTGCTCTCTTGTAACGGTAGGTAATGTAATTGCGGGCTACCGTAAACGCCCGCTGATTCATCAGCTGGTTCTCCACCATATCCTGAATTTCCTCGACGCTTGGGGAGCGCTTCATATTCTCACAGGCGGTCTCCACATTCGCCGCAATCTCCTTGATCTGCTGCTCTGTAAGCTTCTCATAGTCAATAACCGATGCATTGGCCTTCTGCACAGCCGCAATAATCTTGTTGCTGTCGAATACTGCTTCGCTTCCACTACGCTTGATGATCTTCATTTCACTATCTCCTTCTCTTCTTATTGCTTATCGTTATCACTAAACGCAGACTGTCCCTGCGGTTTCATCATCCATTTAAGAGTATACTATATCTTGTGTTTTTGTCAACCACATCAAACTATATTATGTGGTTGTTTTTTTCTTCAAAAAGCAAAAAAAAGGACGTCGGAATCCTTGTAATTCCAACACCTTTATGCATTATGTTCAAAAATCGGCCAAAAAATTTATGATTTTTCGCCTAGATATTTTTCCGATTCTCCCATCAATTTTTCCAGATTTTGTATGGTGTGTGACAGCAGATGTCTATATGTAGTAATCTCCTCTTCTGTCATTCCCTCCGTCAATGTCATCTCCATCTGTTCCATCATGCCCAGTGCCTTTTTGTGAATCTCAATTCCCTCCTCCGTCAAAAGGATTCTCTTCAAACGGGCATCCTCTTCCATTGGAACACGCACAAGTATTCCCTGACGTTCCAGACCCTTTAAGATATTGGTTGCAGTCGCACCGCTGATGAAAAAAAATGCCTCGATATCCTTCTGAAACACATTTTCCTGCCTACGGTCATATAAATAATGAATCGTTGCGCACTGCGCCCGAGTCAGTTCCCGTTCATCATTTTCCCAGCACCTTCCGAAATACCGGTTGATCATATGATGGATTGTCCGAAATTTCGGTCCGAAGTGCTGTTCTGACTCTTTGCTGTGCGGATGACACATCGTCTGTTCTGTCTGCTTGCTGCATCTCATTCCCTTTTTCTCCTTCATGCGGACTCCAAGCCGCTTGATGCATGAAATGTCCCATGGCTAAGTATTTTCACATTTTTAAATTACATGTTGACAATAAAAAATACCTGTACTAACATAATTGTTAGCACACTAACTAATAAAATGCAAGCAGAAATTTTCTCCACGCATTTTAACCGGCAATCTGATTGCCAATCTATACTATATTATAGAAAGAAGGGATTCTATGTTAAAAACACTAGGTGCCCACGTCAAGGAATATACAGCAGCCTCCATCGCAACACCGATCTTCATGCTCATGGAAGTTGCGCTGGAGACCATCATTCCTCTTTTGATGGCATCCATCATTGATGACGGCGTAAACAAGGGTGACACCCACCACATTTTTATCATGGGTGCATGGATGATCCTTGCCGCCCTCTTATCACTTTTTTCCGGATGTATGGGTGCAAAATTCGGTTCCAAGGCTTCGATGGGACTTGGTAAGAACCTGCGGAAGGCAATGTTTGAGAACATACAAACATACGCCTTCTCCAACATCGACAAGTTCAGCACTGCCGGACTCGTCACACGACTCACAACCGACGTGACCAACATCCAGAATGCATACCAGATGATCCTGCGCATGGCAATGCGTGCACCGGCTACCATACTGTGTGCCATGGCTATGTCCTTTTTCATCAGTCCGACGCTGGCCAGCATATATCTTGCAGCGGTCATTCTCCTGGGGATTGCACTGTCTATCATCATCCGAAAGGCCATGAAGTATTTTGACCATGCTTTTGAAAAATACGACGAATTGAATGAAAGTGTGCAGGAAAATGTATCCGCAATTCGCGTAGTGAAAGCTTATGTCCGGGAGGATTATGAGAAAAAGCGTTTTACCACTGCCAGCCAGAACATCTACAATGTGTTTACGAAGGCTGAGAGCCTGGTAATTCTCAACAACCCGTTGATGATGTTCACCGTATACTCCTGCATCCTTCTGATCAGCTGGCTTGGGGCCCACATGGTTGTAAACAGCGCTCTGGAAACCGGTGATCTGATGGCGCTTCTCACTTACTGTATGAACATCCTGATGAGTCTGATGATTCTCTCCATGATCTTCGTCATGATCTCCCTCTCCGTAGCCAGCGCCCGCCGTATCTGTGAAGTACTGAACGAGGAGAGCGATCTGCATAATCCTTCTGATCCGGTCTATGAAGTTGCAGACGGAAGTATTGAATTCAAAAATGTTACCTTCCGGTATTCCAAATCTTCCGAGACTCCGGTACTGGACAATATCAATCTCTCCATCAAATCCGGTGAGACCATCGGCATCATTGGCGGAACAGGAAGCTCCAAGTCCTCTCTTGTCAACCTGATCAGCCGCCTGTACGATGTGGATGAGGGCTCTGTATCTGTCGGCGGACGGGATGTCCGGGACTATGATATGGACAGTCTCCGCAATCAGGTATCTGTGGTTCTTCAGCAGAACACGCTATTCTCCGGCAGCATCCTCGACAATCTCCGCTGGGGGGATCCGAATGCCACGGAGGAAGAATGCAAAAAAGCCTGCGAGCTTGCCTGCGCAGATGAATTCATTCAGACCTTCCCGGATGGTTACGAAACCCACATCGAGCAGGGCGGAACCAATGTATCCGGTGGGCAGAAACAGCGCTTATGTATTGCCAGAGCGCTCTTAAAGAAGCCAAAGATCCTGATTCTCGATGACAGCACAAGTGCTGTTGATACCGCTACCGATGCGAAAATCCGCAAGGCTTTCCGGGAAGCAATTCCCGGAACGACCAAACTGATCATTGCACAGCGCATCTCATCGGTTCAGGATGCAGACCGCATTATCGTCATGGATGACGGCAAGTTAAACGGCTTCGACACCCACGAAAATCTGTTAGCCAATAATGAGATCTACCGCGATGTCTATGAGTCACAGACCCAGGGCGGCGGAGACTTTGATGAAGGAGGTGCTGCATAATGCCGGGACCACATGGACCACGCGGGCCAAAGCCCAAGATCAAAAATCCAGGTAAATTATTTACGCGTCTGATGCGTTTTATACTAAGAAAATATTGGCTGCAATGTCTGATCGTCGTTATCTGCATTTTTATCAGCGTACTTGCCAACGTACAGGGAACGTTGTTTATGCAATCGCTGATCGACGACTACATTCTCCCACTTCTCGGCACGGAGAAACCGGATTTTCTACCACTGCTCCACGCCATGACAAGGGTCGCCATCTTCTATGCAATCGGTATCGCAAGCTCGTTTGCATACAACAAGATCATGATCTACGTGTCTCAGGGAAGTATCCGGCAAATGCGCGATGAACTGTTTTCACACATGCAGGATCTGCCGATCCGCTACTTTGATACTCACTCCCACGGTGATATCATGTCCATCTATACCAACGACGTGGATACGCTGCGGCAGCTGATCAGCCAGAGCCTTCCACAGATTATCAACAGTGTGATAACCGTTGTCAGCGTGTTCATCTCTATGATTATCTTAAGTGTACCTCTGACCATACTGACCCTCGTTATGATCGGCGTCACACTTTTGGCCACAAAATACTTTGCCGGCTTTTCCAGCCGCTACTTCCTTGCACAGCAACAGGACCTGGGCAAAGTGAACGGCTTCATCGAAGAGATGCTAAACGGTCAAAAGGTTGTCAAGGTATTTACTCATGAAAAACAGAACATCGAGGACTTCAACAAACTCAATGACCAGTTGTTTGAGAGTGCATACAACGCCAATTTCTATGCCGGTTCCATGGGGCCGATCAACGCCCAGATTGGAAACTTAAGCTATGTACTCTGCGCCATGATCGGCGGTATTATGGCCTTAGGCGGCTTCGCCGGGCTGACACTGGGTAAGCTGGCCAGCTTCCTCAGTTTCAACAAGAGCTTTAACATGCCAATCTCACAGGTGAGCCAGCAGCTGAATTCCATCATTATGGCACTGGCCGGCTGTGAGCGCATTTTCGGACTGTTGGATGCCGAAGTGGAGGAGGACAACGGATATGTCACGCTGGTAAACGCCACAGAAAACGCAGATGGTTCTCTGTCCGAAAGTGATTCCCGCACCGGCCTCTGGGCTTGGAAACACGTACATCAGGCGGACGGTTCTGTCGATTACAAGCGTGTGACCGGCGATGTTGTCTTTGACGATGTGGACTTTGGATATGTGCCGGAGAAAATCGTGCTGCACAACGTAGATCTCTATGCGACTCCGGGGCAGAAAATCGCCTTTGTCGGTTCCACCGGTGCCGGCAAAACTACTATCACCAACCTGATCAATCGTTTCTACGACATTCAGGATGGTAAGATCCGCTATGACGGCATCAACATCAACAAGATTAAAAAAGCGGATCTTCGTCACTCTCTTGGCATCGTATTACAGGATACACACTTATTTACCGCTACTGTTATGGAGAATATCCGTTACGGCAAGCTGGATGCCACCGACGAGGAAGTATACGCTGCTGCAAAGCTTGCCAACGCAGACACCTTCATCCGCCAGCTTCCAGATGGCTACAACACAGTTCTCTCCGGAGACGGTGCCAACCTCAGCCAGGGACAGAGACAGCTTCTCGCCATTGCGAGAGCCGCCATCGCGGATCCACCGGTACTTATTCTCGATGAGGCCACCAGCTCCATTGATACGAGAACCGAGCGTATCGTACAGGATGGTATGGATAAGTTGATGGCAGGGCGAACCACCTTCGTGATTGCCCACCGCCTGTCCACTGTAAGGAACAGCGACTGCATCATCGTGCTGGAACAAGGCCGCGTAATTGAACGTGGCAACCACGATCAGCTCATTGCAGCTCGCGGCAAATATTATCAGCTCTATACCGGCAAAACCGCCGAGGCATAAAGCTTATAAAGAAAACAATTGATAGAATAAAAAGAAAAATCGGCTTCCTTCATATACACATGAATGGAAGCCGATTCTTTTTCTACTATTATAATTCTATACCCACATTAACATTCTCTATCTACATATTCTATAATACACCATTTCTATAGGACACCATGTTTAGTGTTTAGATAGAAGCCAGTGCCTGCTCCAGATCTGCGATCAAATCCTCCTTGTCCTCCAGACCGCAGGAGATACGAATCAAACCTGCCGGGATACCGGCTGCCGCAAGCTGCTCATCATTCATCTGACGGTGAGTACTGGTTGCCGGATTCAGGCAGCAGGTTCTCGCATCTGCTACATGTGTCTCGATGGCCGCAAGCTTCAGATTCTTCATGAAAGACTCTGCAGCCTTTCTTCCGCCCTCCAGCTCAAAGGATACGACACCACATCCTCCATTCGGCAGATATTTCTCTGCCAACGCATGATACTTGTCACTGGTAAGACCGGGATAATTTACAGAGATTACCTTCGGATGCTTCTCCAGATACTCTGCCACAGCCTGTCCGTTTTCCACATGGCGAGGCATACGAACATGCAAAGACTCCAGACCAAGATTCAGCAGGAATGCATTCTGCGGTGACTGGATGCAGCCTAGATCCCGCATCAGCTGTGAGGTTGCCTTGGTAATGAATGCGCCCTCTTTGCCGAACTTCTCTGCATATGTAATGCCGTGATAAGACTCATCCGGAGTACACAGACCCGGGAACTTGTCCGCATGCGCCATCCAGTCAAATTTACCGGAATCTACGATTGCACCGCCAACAGCGGCTCCATGTCCGTCCATATACTTGGTGGTGGAATGCGTCACAATATCTGCGCCCCACTCGATCGGGCGACAGTTCACAGGGGTCGGAAACGTATTGTCCACCACAAGCGGAACGCCGTGGGCATGTGCAGCCTCTGCGAATTTTTCAATATCCAGTACCGTCAGGGCCGGATTGGCAATGGTCTCTCCGAATACTGCACGGGTGTTATCCTGAAATGCCGCGTCGAGCTCTTCTCTGCTGCAATCCGGCGACACAAAGGTCACATCAATCCCCATCTTCTTCATGGTAACGGAAATCAGATTGAAAGTACCTCCGTAAATGGATGAGGAAGACACGATATGACTTCCCGCCTCACAGATATTGAACAGCGCAAAGAAATTCGCCGCCTGTCCGGAGGAGGTCAGCATTGCCGCAGTTCCACCTTCCAGCTCCGCAATCTTTGCAGCCACATGATCATTGGTCGGATTCTGAAGCCGTGTATAAAAATATCCGTCACT
This sequence comes from uncultured Lachnospiraceae bacterium, assembly GCA_945868435.1. Taxonomy (GTDB): domain Bacteria; phylum Bacillota; class Clostridia; order Lachnospirales; family Lachnospiraceae; genus Roseburia. The sequence goes on along the minus strand of CAMBLG010000007.1, from coordinate 12,228 downwards.
CTCCAGATCAAACAGCTTTCCCATATCCTCGCTGGTGTCATATTTGAATGTCGTAGACTGGATGATCGGAATCTGTCTCGGCTCTCCATTTCCCGGCGTATAGCCACTCTGCACGCATTTTGTATTAATCTTATAATTACTCATAATACTCTTCTCCTTCTTTTAAACTTTCTTCATTCTAGCATATATCCATAGATCTTACAATCGTGTATCCGCGGTAAGAATTTCGATAAACTTTCCTACCTCTGCCCACGCCCGCTTGGACTCCGGGATGTTCAGATACGCCATCTGGAACACATGGAACATGCCCTCGTACACAGACAGGCGAACTTTCACGCCCTGCTGCCTTGCCTTCGCCGCCACGGACACCGAATCACTGAGCAACATCTCTATGGATCCCACCTGAATCAACATTGGCGGAAACTCCTTGAAATTTCCAAATAGCGGCGAGATATACGCATCCATCTTATCATGGTCTCCCGCATAGTCATTGACATAGATCAGACTTTCTTTAGTGTTTCCAAAAAGCGGATCTTTTTCGTAATTCGTCTCATAAGATTCGCCGCTGGCAGTCAGGTCTGTCCAGGGTGACATGGCTACAATTCCACAGGGCATTGGCATGTGATGATCTTTCAGGTACATACACAGCGCCATTGCCAGCCCACCGCCCGCGGAGTCGCCTCCCAGGATGATCTGCTCACCAAAGTAGCCCTTATCCATCAGCCACTGGTAAGATGCCACCGCATCCTCCAATGCTGCCGGATAGGGATTCTCCGGCGCAACCCGGTAATCCGGTGTCAGCACACTGCATCCATGGCTCACTTCGTTGTACAGACCGGCAAACACGTAATATGCATTGCGCACCGCTCCGGTATACCCACCTCCGTGAAGCTGCAGAATTACCTTGTCTCCCCTCGGATTCTCCTTACTGGACAACAGCTTCATGGTAAACTGTCCCATATCAATATGTGTCATGTTGAAGCAGTCCGGCACCTTCCATGCCGGCTCTTTCAAACGTTTTCTGAGTTCCCCGCTCTTGATTTTCTTTCCGATTGCAAGGTCATTCGTCAAATGGGACAGCAGTTCTGCAATCACGCGTCCCTTTACACTTGCCTCATTCTCCATGCATGTTCCTCTCGTAAATCATAATTGCATAGATTTTCATATCTATCGTAATATTTTTGTTCCACAGTCATTCATCTCATATATAATTGCACGAACAAAACTCTGCAATTATATATACTTGCCATATGCTATATATGAAATCTCCGCTTCAACTCCGTGCGGGCGCGCTGGTCCCCCAGGATCAGTGTGCCAAGAAACAGAAAGACAGAAGCCCCCATAGCTGCCCACACAAGGTATGGGAAATGGATCACACCTGTCAAAAGCAGAATCTCCGGAATGATGGACAGAAGAATCATGAGAATCTCCGTCATCATATAACTCTGCCAGTTTCTGCGGTTCACCAGCATCAGGATCAACAGCATCAGATCCATGGCGAGGATTCCGATGGGGAGCACATAGTCCAAAGACCATTTACTGTACCCTGTCAGGTAATCGATGCCAAGAAGCACGACCACCGCAATAACCACTAACATAACAGTCTTAAACATATAACCGGACTGCCCCGTAACCGCCAGCTTGAGCACCATATTTCCATATAGAAGAATCAGCGCCACCACAAGACTCCACGGAACATCCGGATTGACCATGTAATTGATGCCTCCCAGCACGCACCCCGTCAAAAGAGACAAAAACAATACAAGATTCTCCAAAAAACGAAACCGCTTGGTAACCTGAATCGCGTTGGGATAACAGTTGATTCCCGGCGTTTCACTCTGCTGTAACACGTGCCGGCAAAGCGGACAGCGATCCGAATCATCGATAATTGTAACATTACATTTCTGGCATTTATTCATAATACACTCCGTTGGTCTCTATACTCACATCTACTCCATCCTCGGCAATCTTGCGGAAAAAGGCCTTCTGCACGGTTGCCTCCGCAAAGATGGAACTGAATGTAAATGCTAGGGTATCTCCATACGAACAGATTGTCCCCTTCAAAGACTGTCCCTTTGACATCGCAATAAAAGCGTGGAACTGCTCAATATAAGGCTGATACTTCTCATCCACCTTAATATTTCCAATATTGGTAATGGTACTGGTATTCGCCACCGCAGACTTGCTGTATACCGCACGCATAGCCAGATTCTTGATAAAAAGCGGTACCGGTCGAAGAAATACGTTCATCTGGTTGGATACACTGTAGGAAAACAGATCCTCCAAATGCTCCTTGTCCATCTGGGAATGCAGACTTTCCTTAATAATGTCCACAATCTCCTCAAACGTATAGGATTCCTTCTTCGGTGCAAACTCCGCCGACACCATAATGAAGAAATTTTTGGTTGTATCCGAGTCAAAATACGGCCGAAGGTTTACCGGGACCGCAACCCGGATCGGCTTTCCCCCCGGCATCCGGTGTAGCAGCTCTGTATAAACGCTCCACACAAACACCGATACCAGATAATCGTTTAATGACGCCCCGTACCGATGTGACACCTCCTTCAACTGACTGACCGGCATATACCCGTGCATCACGCCAAACTCCCCCGCCGGAAGCTTATCCTGCTTGATGAGATACGCCTTTTCCTTGCGGAAACCGCTGGGCTTGCTCTGCTTGTAATTGCGCACAAAGCTGTCCTCCCTGCTCAGTGACGTATCTACAGATAAATTATCCCCCGCTGCATCCCGAAGTTCCGGATGCACAAGACGAAGATACTGATAGGTCAATTCCCGCAAAAAATTGATGCCGCCCATGCCATCGGTCAGTACATGGAACACTTCAAGATTGATTCTTCTTTTATAATAGGTCACGCGAAACAGATAGTTTCGATTGCGGTTCGGCCTGAAATACCGGCAGGGAAAATAGGATTCCTCCACAACCCGCGGTGCCTTTTTCCCGTTCTCCTCAAAATAATACCAGAATACCCCCGCGCGCAGACGCACGTTAAATCCATCGATCTTCGGCAGCAGAATATCAAGCGCTTCCTGCAAATATTCTCTTTTGATCTCTTCCGTCAATACAACACTGATCCGATATACATTGGTCATGCTCTCTCCCGCAATGGAAGGAAACAGATTGGCCGTGTTATCCAGCTTGTCCCATCGAATCTGACGTCTTGAATTCTTTCCGCTCATACTCTTACCTTCCGTATCACCTGATCCGGATTTACCGCATATTCAACCGCTGTATCTGCTGTGATTTTTCCTGCTTGAAAAAGCGTGATCAGGGATTGATCCATGGAAATCATTCCTTCGGCCGCCGATGTCTGGATGGCATTGTCAATCTGATAGCTCTTATTATCACGTATCATGTTCTTGATTGCATTGTTCACATGCATAATTTCGAAAACAGGGATCATTTTTCCGTCCACTCCAGGCACCAGTTGCTGGGATACAACCGTGATCAACACTGCTGCAAGCTGTGTGCGGATCTGCTCCTGCTGTTGAGATGGGAAAGTATCAATAATTCGGTCGATCGTATTCACTGCCCCTCTGGTATGCAGCGTCGCCAGCAATAAATGCCCTGTCTCTGCTGCCGTCATTGCAGTACGGATTGTCTCATAATCTCTCATTTCACCCAGCTGGATGACATCCGGTGCCTGTCTGAGGCACGCCCGCAGAGCGGCCAGATAATCCTGCGTATCAATTGCAATCTCCCTCTGACTGATCAGTGACTTATTATTGCGATGCAGATACTCAATCGGATCCTCCAGCGTTACAATATGTGCCGCCCGTTCCTGATTGATCTTGTCAATGATGCACGCCTGCGTCGTGGACTTACCACTGCCAGCCGTACCGGAAAAAATGACCATGCCGTGCTGCTCCTTGGCGATGAGCATCACCTCTTCCGGGATTTGTAACGTCTTATAATCCGGAATATCAAACTGGACAATTCGGATAACGGCTGCCATAGAGCCTCTCTGCCGGAAGGAATTGACACGAAAACGCGCAAGCCCGCCTATGGCAAAGGAAAAATCATCGTCTCCCTCCAGTTCATATTTATGGATATCGCGCTTTGCCACTGCATAAAGCGCCTGAATCAGTTCTTTGGACTGATCCGGAAAGATCTTCTCTTCGGAAAGGCTCTGGATCGCTCCGTCTACCTTATAGCTCACCTGTCCACCGGCGATGATAAACAGGTCTGACGCTCTGTCCTCTACTGCTTTCTGCAAATATTCTTCCAATTTCTGCTGATAATAGCTGGTCTCTATCTCCATCCTCTATTCCTCCGTTAGATCATCAACATCCAATAAATTGAGATACTGCTCCGGCTCCCAGGCAATGGTTTCCTCCAGCTTCCACTGATGTATCTCATAATCCGTTCCCGTGATTTCCACCACCACACTAAGGCTCTGGGTATCATTCACCGGGCATTGATATGCGTAATAATCATCTTTCTGCGTGACCGAATCCTCCACGATTCCCGCGCGCAATTCTCCCAAAATACGTTCCGCCTCACAATCCGCCTGATAATAAGCCGTAACCGCTTCGCAACTGTCATCCGCCAGCCTTTCATCTGCTTTCACAGTAGCCAGAACCAGCATGGAAAAAACCGAAAAACACAACACGGAAAAAATCACGAGCAGTGAACTGCCCCCTACCGGAGCCGGAATATTCATCTTTTTATTCATTCGCTTTCTGCCCCCTGCCATGCCACTCGCATGGAAAAAATCTCTCGCTCATGCGCTGCGTCGGAAACGATGATGCTTCCGTACCGACAAAACGCTTCACTCTCTTCCGTCACGAAAACAGCACAAAAATCCGCTTCCTCTACATTGGGAACCGCATTCCACTCGTCATCATAATAGAATACCAACTGTTCGCCATCCATAACGCCACCCAGCTCGCCACGAATCTCTTCCAGGCTTCCGCCATATGCTTTCACGGTCTCTGCCAGCGTTTGACTGATATTCATGGCATGATCCCGCTCCGCCATCCGAAGCGAGATGCTTCTCGCCAGCGCAAACGCCTGAATACACATAGCAGCCACCAGCGCAAACACCAGCACCATGATCACCTGTTCCATCAATACAAGCGGAGCCTTGCTTTCACTTTTTCTCACTGTTTGTTCCCTCCGCTTCGCACTGCCAGTTTCAGGCTGCTCTCACTTCCATCCTCGTTGATCACAATGCAGGAAATCAGATTTCCGCTTTTGGAAATCTCAAGCCCATCCGCTGCCATAATCTTACTTCCGTCCTCCGGAAACAACCCGCTGTCCTCTGCACACAATACCTCCCGGATGTATCCGTCATAATAATAAATTTTCGTATAAAATCCGGGTATATCCCCCTCATCTCCGACAAACTGTAGATAAAGGGTATCAATATCATCTGCAGAAGCATCGGTCCGATCCGAAAAACTTCCCACAAATATATGATCTGCACTGTCGCTGTGCCTTACCTTTGCCGCCAGATACTGTATCCCTGTCCGCTGATTGTAAGCCGCCTGATCTCTTTCCACAAGCTTCTCATAGGCAGAAGCTCCAAACAACAAAACAATCAGAATGCACCCTGCAAAAACGGCAAACAACAACAGCACGTAAACACCATCCATATGGTGGCTTGTTGCCTCTTTTTTCATAGTCTGCTTCCTTATTTCATTATTATCACAATTGCTTCAATTCTTTTCAATCACTGTAATTTCAGGCATGACATTCTCTGCAAATATCTCATAAAACACATCATATCTGTCGTGGTCAATCTGAAGTCCGTAATGCTGCTCCACATAATCAATGGTAGCCGGATAACTTCCCTCTATGGCATAACAGTTCAAAACTGCTTTATAGATGGTATCCTCCATCTGCTTTAAGCTCTCTGCCTGTTGCCTTTCGCTCACACTTCCGGCGCTGACCAGAAGAATATACACAGCCGCCAGCATAAGAACCGGCATCATCAGATAACGTGCCAGTGCCGACAGCTTATTCAAAAACTGTTTTCCTGTTCCCATATCAATCACTTCCTATCCGATGGATGCCATAATATTCATCAGCGGGATCATCACGGACAGCAGGATCACGCCCACAAGGATAGAGGTAACGATCACGATCGTCGGCTCAATTTTAGCCACTGCATTGTCAATGGAACGACTTGCATCATCCTCCAGCCTTCGCGCAATCTCGGCCATAATATCATCTCCCGCACCGCTTTTCACACCGAGAGAAAGCATTCTGCAATACAAGGTCGGGAATACCTCTGCCTTCTTCAAGGATTCCGCCAGAGGCTCTCCCTGCTCCAAATTATTCAGGCACTGTTCATATCCGGCTTTTACCTTATCTGATTCCTCATGAAAGCTCATTGCCATGCGCATTGCATCTTCAATCGCAAGTCCGCTCATCATTCCCATCGAAAGCGCTGAAGCGAAACGCGCCATCCCAACTTTATGTAGAATTCCCTTATGTCCATGTCGTTTTCGAATTTGTCCGGTTAATTTTCCCCTAAGAGTATCGGAAAAATAGAAGATAAGAACAACGACAACGACAATTCCCATGACAATTCCAAGCACAGGAAGTGCTGCCCGAAGCACATCCCCAAGCTTGAGAAGTCCTGCCGCGATCCCTGTCATGCTGCCTCCAAGCTGATTATAAACCGTATTGAAAATGGGGAGGACACGAATAAGCAAAACTCCGATGATCAAAAGCATCAAAATCAAAAGGATCACCGGATACAGCAGAGCACCTCGAACACGCTCCGACAACTGCCTCTGCTCCTCATAATAATCAGAGAGCGCCTTGAAGGCTTCCTCGGTACGCCCCGTCTCCTCTCCTGTTCTAGTCATATAGACAACATAATCCGGAAAGCACTCACTCTGTTCCATCACCTCAGAGATCTGCAGACCATTGTCCACCTGCTCACTCATGGACTGCAGGATTTTTTTCGCCGCCGGATCCTCTTCATCCTCGGAGAGCATATGCAGTCCGTCTCCGATAGATATTCCGGCGTGCAACAAAAGAGATATCTGCAGACAAAACGCAGACAAATAATCGTTGGATAAATTCATTTTCTTCATGATTCTTCTACCTCGTTGATTTAAAACAGGCCTGTGAGAAAATCACAAGCCTGCATAAAGGACTATTACATTAATATGCATATTTTGCCTGATAATTACTTCCATTGCCAATATAATCCATAATGGCCGGGCTGGAATTCGAAGAAGATGCAAATGTTGGATCCATCAGATTCCACTTCTCTCCATCGAAATAGATCACATTGTCAATCCAGCCATCCTTCTCAGAATATACGCTGATCCATGCGTGATAAGCAGAGCCCGCATAACCGATTACCAGCTTGGTGGGTATCCCCTGACTGCGAAGCATGGCGGTCATCGTCGCAGCATAGTCGAAACAGATTCCCTTCTTGTTCTTATATACCGTATCCAGATTCGGAAGATAGCCACTCTGAACCGTCTTCGCCTTTGCCTTGTCATACTTAATGGTCTTAATGGTCCAGTCATAGACCTTCTTGACTTTCTTCATCTCCCCAGAGACATTCTTGCACAGAGAAGATGCCTTCTTGACACATTTGGTGCTGGATGTATAATCCACGAACTGGTTCGCCATCAGAAACGGAGACAGTGAATTGTCCATACTTACTTTAAAACTCTGGGAGCCCGCCGTCGCATAACTGTTGCCGGACACATTCGTGTATACGGTGACCTTATACTCACCATTCCCCTCAGACAAAGGAAAGGTCGCCCACTTCTTTGCCGTCAGGTTGTATGTATAGGTAATACCGGTAGGGCATGCCACCTGTGCCTTCAGCTTCACCTTGGTAGACTGCTTGTATTTCACCATGACGTATCCCTTAGAAATATTGGAATAGTCAATAATCATCTGGGAATTCTCGTTCACAGCCTTACCGGATGCTTTCGCACGGATGACCTTGGCATCCGCTCCCACTCTGCTTCCCATAATCAACAGGCAAAAAACCATAACCAGAACTGCCGCTCTCTGCATTCGTTTTCTCATAGTATTCCTCCCCTGCGTATGAACATCAGCCTGCAAAAAACCTATATTTCCACATATATTATAGCATGCTTTTTGCCCTCTGAAAAGTACCAAATAAAAATGAAACATACATGAGGCATGAGAGGTTACTATTCACAGCCATGAGAGAAAAATACCTCCAAATCAGATGGTCTCTGCTTTGGAGGTACTCATTCCATATCAGTTTTCTGCTAAAGCGAAAGCTTAGTCTTCTTTCTTACGCTTTCCTGCTACGAACACTACCAGAAGTCCCATTGCAGCCATCACTGCCAGTACTGCCCATAATACGGAAACGCTGTCACCAGTCAAGGGGTTATCACTTAACGGTGTGTCTTCATCTTCAATGATAGTTTCCGCATCATCAAGATCAGATCCGTCAGAAAGCGGCACATCCTCGTCTTCAATGTCAGTTCCATCAGAAAGTGGAGTATCCTCATCTTCGATTTCGGTGATGCCATCGTTATCATCGTTAGACGAATCACTTTCCTCATTATCAGACGGAGTATCAGCATCATTATCTGGTCCCGGTGCTAATGGAGTATCGTCATCCGGAATAACTACAGTACCAGAATCACCGCCTGGAGTTGTACTACCACCCGGATTTGTACCACCTGGAGTGCTTCCACCACCCGGGGTTGTTCCCGGTTCTTTGTCCGGGTTTGTCGGTTCCGGATTTGTTCCCGGGTTTGTCGTTTTTTTATGCAGGATACCATCTACATGCCAACCATCAGCAGTATCGTACTTGACAACATACCAGTAGATATCATAATTGTCCGTGGTCAGTGTGGTAACATCTATGTTGAGTTCCGCAAATTTATTCAACGTTTTAACATCATTCTGCAGATTTGCAAATACATCTGAATCAGCTGGGCAATCCGCGATATAATCCGCATTTCCGAGTAAATCTTTACGAATCGTGCTATCTGCATCAGCCGCTTTTTCTGCTTCCCCCGCATACTTAAAGCTAGTAGAAACATTGGCGTTCATCGTGCTCTTGGCAACAGAGCCACTGAAATAATTGACAGGTCTGCGATTGATGTCACCCTCGATATCCATGACTGCGCTATCAAGCTGGATATAGAAGTTTACATCCGTCTTTGTGTTTTTCTTCCACTGGGCATACAGCGTTGTATTATCATTGAGAATCAGGTCTGCTCCAGCGTCATAAGAAGTACCCTTGCCATCTTTCTGCGTGTTCCAGCCGGTGAAAGTGTAGCCGGTGCGGGAAGGTTGAGCTGCCACCTGAACCTTAGTTCCAAGAGGATATGCCATACTACTCGGAACATCTACAGAATCTGTAGTATTTGCATCATAGGCGAGAGTTTTATAATTGGCGGTCTTGTCGTAAACCACACCATCTACGTGATATGTGCCGCCAGCTTTCTTAACAACATACCAAAGGATGTCATAATTATCGAAGCTGTCCACAAAGCCTTGAGCTGTAAGGATTTCTCCCTTCAGTGTTTCCAGATATCCGTCCTCCGGTGTCTCTTCAATCACATCCTGAACAGACTGGAAGGACTCGGCAATATTCAGACCGGTAACATCCAAACCATCACCTAAGTTCACAAACGCTGTACTGGTAATGGTTCCTACCATGTTCGTTAAATCCTTTGCTGTATAATTCGAAGCAGGGTACTGCGTAGAACCATTTTCCAAAGGAATGACATTTACGTTCTTCAGAAGGTAGAACTCCGCATTGTAATCTTTTCCCCATTTTGCAGTCAGGGTAAGGTCACCGGTAACCGGTGTGTCGAAATTGTATTCCTCTTCACCAACATACCAGCCAAGGAATTTGTAGCCTTCACGGGTAATATCAGCGGGTTTTGTGACCATGCTGCCATGCTCCACAGACAGAGTATCCGCTTTGTTCTCATAGCCATAATCGAAAGTCACGGTATGCGTCGCACCAACTGTTACCTCAAAGGAGATAGTCTGAGTCTGTATCTTGCCATCAATTACATTGAAGTTAAGATGAACTGTATCAGATTTCCCAGCAGCATTTTCTACAGGAGTAAGCTTCACAGTAACAACTGCAGCCTTTTCTGCCCACGCTGCATCAAAAATGCTATAACCATTCTTTATTCCGACAACCTCTGCATTAACAACTTCACCATTGTCGTACGATACAGTAATGGCCTCTTTCGGAGACTTACCAAAGATGTTACGGAACCAGTTTTCGACATTGTTCTCATCAACCGTAAATCCGCCCAGAACTACATTCACTTCCTGAGATTTCCCTGTCAGGTTTTCTCCCAGATTGAATTCCTGAGGGTCAGCAACATGGACTTTGAAGGACACAGAATCGCTCTTCCACTCGTATGACCACGTTTTAAAACTCCAATATTCATATTCAAAATTGACTGTCACTGTTGTGTCGCCAGCTGAAATAGCCTTAAGATCAATCACGGCATCATCGTCTGTATCAATGAAACCAAGAACAGCATTGTCAATAATTTGAGCATTCTCTACATTAACGACATTGGCATCAGGTTCCACTTGGATGTTTCGAGTTGCGACGCGTCCCAAGCTTCTGGTAATCGTCATCGTCTGGTCCACAGTGATATAATACTCGTCTTTGACTTCCACAGGATCCTGAACAACTGTGAGTGCGTACACAGAGAAACTCTCTGCCTCGACACTGACCTCAACACCCTCACTGCTTGAAGGAATCTCACCTCCAACAGGGGTAGCATTCTGTGCATCGTCTACATGGAAAACCTGCAATGTTGCGTCGTCACGCGCCAGTTCACTTTCTGCGGCAAGTTCAAAGGATACATTAACCGTATATCCATCGCGAGGCTGAATCTCATTGCCGTCAATATCATAGAAGGTGATGTCGAAGGCCACAAGATCTTCGGTATTCTCCACGCTATCAATCACATCCACAAGCTCATTCGTCTGATAAACAGGAATGATTTCAACAGTTGTACCGCCAGGAAAGGCACCTTCGGGAGCATTCACATAAACAGTAACATTATTCTCGGTCTGTTGAGCGATGATTTCAGGAGAAGTTGCTAAAAGCGCATCCCTCTCACTGATTTCCTCCTCTGAGTTCTCTTCCTCGCCGGAACCCTGGTCATCGAGATTTTCGTCATCAGTAGTTTCATCACCTGTGGTTTCGTCTCCAGTAGTTTCATCACTAGTGGTTTCATCACCTGTGATCTCATCACCTGTGGCCTCATCACCTGTGGTCTCATCACCTGTGGTCTCGTTTCCGTTAGTCTCATCAACAGGGGTCTCATCGTCGGTAGTTGTATCACCGGTGCTTTCATCTTCGGTAGCTTCGTCTCCAGTAATTACATCGCCGATAGTTTCATCACCAGTAATCACATCGATGGTGGCTTCTCCCTCAGTAATATCTGCTTTCACGATTCCGGTCTGAAATCCAGCCATACTGATTGACATTGTAATTGCTAATACAATCGCAGCAATCCGTTTACCCATTCCTTTACGTTTCATGTCGTTGCTCCCTCCATTTTGGCATTCATTTTTGCTTTCCTCTTTCATTCTTTGCCTATCTTATCCCAAGTATTCCTAATCCGCAATAGAATCTGCCTAAATGTCGTCAACGCTTCCTATTTGTAAAACGTTCCCAGCCACCTATGAACTTTATACACTTATTCCGCCAACTGCTATAGCGTAAAAAGAATGACCGCCTCATCAGAAGCAGTCATTCTCTTTGCGCTATATTCCTGTTTATTTCTTAGTATCATCCTTTTTCTTCTTGCCTTTACCGGCTCCAAGCAAACCTGTCACAGCTGCCGCAGCTGTCCCAATCCACGTCAGTGTCGTGGAATCTCCCGTCTCAGGATTACTTCCGGCCAGTGGCACATCCTCATCCAGAATTACCAGTGGATCATCTTCATCCGGGTCCACAACTGCCAGTGGCACATCTTCGTCCGGGAGTTCTTCCAGTGGTATGTCTTCATCCGGGAGTTCTGTCAGTGGCACGTCCTCATCCGGAATCTCGCTGGTACTGCTACTTGTACTCTCACTGGTGCTTTCACTCGTGCTCTCACTCGTGCTTTCGCTCGTGCTCTCACTCGTGCTCGTGCTGGCGCTTCCCTCACTCGTGCTCGTGCTCTCACTGATACTCTTGCTCGTGCTCTCACTGGTACTCGTTGACTCACTTGCACTGGTGCTCTCGCTTGCACTCGTTGATTCACTTGCGCTGGTGCTCT
>CAMBLG010000006.1 GCA_945868435.1 uncultured Lachnospiraceae bacterium | reverse complement strand
AAATAAGGATAACATTTTTCTACCTCTTCATGTCTACTTTTATTTTAGCAACAAAGACGTCCGGCGGACGTCTGTTCTGCGCCGACCGGAGCGAAGCGGAGACGAGAACACGCACCGCGGGGGAGCGGCTCCTCTTTGCTTCTGCAACAAAAAAGGATATCCTTACGGATATCCCTTTTGTTGCAAGAGCGATAGACGGGGCTCGAACCCGCGGTCTCGACCTTGGCAAGGTCGCGCGTTACCAACTACGCCACTATCGCATATTTGATTGTCTGTCGTGTTCACTGTCTTGCTGAACACAAATAGTATATTATCAGATAGGCTTCCTTATGTCAACCACTTTTTTAAAATTTTTTATTTTTTTGCTACGATTACAAAAATTCAATGAGCTGGAATGATTTTCACGCCTCGTACATAGTATGTATAAAGGTACCGAAGTCTTATGTACCAAGAAGCGCATGGAGGTTCACATGAGTGCAAAAACCAAGATAGTCGTTCTTCATATGAAGAGAATCGTGTTTACCGGTATAGTGATTGGTCTGATTCTGATCTTCGCTGTATGTTTGATGCTTTTTCTGAAGCCTAAGGATAACTCCATGGACGAAACGGTTCCCACCATGTACACGCCGGGGGTATACACCTCCTCCGTACAGTTGGGTGATGCCGCTTTGGATATACAGGTGGCAGTGGATGAAAACCACATCAACTCCATCTCGCTGGTGAATCTGGATGAGACCATGGAGACCATGTATCCTCTGGTCCGCCCGGCACTGGATGAGCTGTCCGAACAGATTACAGCCAACCAGTCTCTGGACGATATCACTTATTCCCAGAACAACCAGTACACCTCTATCGTTCTGCTCAGCGCCATCGAGGAAGCATTAGAAAAGGCGGCATCGGAATAATCCGATACCGCCTTAGTTGCGGAAACACTCTTATTCTGCGGTCTGCTCTAATCCGCTCAGATAATCGGAAATCGCAGACACATCCGTATAAATGGTCTTCTTCGGCTGATTCGCCTCATAATACTCATATCCGGTATATCCTGCCCAGCCCACAATTGCTAAGAGAATCACCCATGCACAGGTTCTGCCTGCGATGCGCTTTGCCTTCTCCTTCGCCATAATTTTCTTGCGGTTCGCCTTGTCCTTCTTATATTGTTCAACTTTTGCCTGACTCATGTTATCTCTCCTAATCGAATCGTATTTACCCTACTATTCTACACATGTTCCATGAAAAAAGCAAGTCTTACCACACTTTTTTCACATACCGAACAACAGATTCGCGATCGGATGCGCCGCAAAAGCTGCTATCCAGGCGATCACACATTGAAGTACAACCACAAGCGCAGCCCATTTTCCACCCAGTTCACGCCGGACGGACGCGATTGCCGCTACGCATGGGGTATACAAAAGCGTGAATACAAGGAATACCGCCGCCGTAGCCGGTGTCAGAATATCGGTTGCGGAAAGTACTGTGAGTGTACTCACCACACTCTCCTTCGCCATAAAACCGGTGATCAAAGCGGTGGCAATACGCCAGTCCCCAAAGCCCAAGGGCTTAAACAGTGGTGCGATCACACCCCCTAATGCCGCAAGGATGCTCTCCCCCGAATCCGTTACCAGATTCAGATGCAGGTCGAAGCTCTGTAAGAACCAGATGATAATTGCCGCAAAAAAGATAATGGTAAATGCTCTGCTGATGAAGTCCTTCGCCTTGTCCCAAATCAGTCTTCCCACACTCTTAATGCCCGGTAAACGGTAATTGGGAAGCTCCATGACAAAGGGCACCGGCTCACCGCGGAAAGCCGTGAAATCCATGATAAACGCCACAAGAATTCCAACTACAATTCCTGTAAAATACATAGTGGTCATGACAAGCGCGCTTTTTCCCGGGAAAAAGACTGTTGCAAAAAAGCCGTAGATCGGCATCTTTGCTGAACAGCTCATGAACGGAGTAAGCAGTATCGTCATTTTGCGGTCACGCTCCGACGGGAGCGTCCTGGTGGCCATAATGGCCGGAACCGAACATCCGAATCCGATCAGCATCGGTACAAAACTCCGCCCCGACAGACCGACCTTACGAAGCAGCTTATCCATCACGAAAGCGACCCTTGCCATATATCCGCTGTCCTCCAGAAGGGACAGGAAAAAGAATAAGGTAACAATGGTGGGAAGAAAGCTAAGGACACTTCCCACACCTGCAAATACACCGTCAATGACCAGCGAATGTACCACCGGATTGACACCGGCCGTCTGCAACAGGGTATCCACCCAAGCCGTAAACGCGGAAATCCCCAGTTCCAGTCCGTCGGATAGCCATGCTCCGATCAGTCCAAAGGTCAGATAAAATACCAAAATCATAATGAGAACGAAACACGGAAGCGCCGTGTATTTGCCCGTAAGTATCCGGTCAATCTTCCGGCTTCTGGCATGCTCTTTACTCTCATGCGGCTTCACCACCGTGGCCTTGCAGACACGGTCGATAAAGGAAAAACGCATATTCGCCAGCGCTGCCTGACGGTCCATACCGCTCTCGGCCTCCAGCTGTGCAATGATATGTTCAATCATCTCCAGCTCATTGTCATCCAGCTTTAACGCATCCCTTACGCGCTCATCGCCTTCCACCAGCTTGCTTGCCGCAAACCGGGTCGGAATCTTGTACTTATGGGTATGATCCTCGATCAGATGCATGATGGAGTGAATGCACCGGTGCATTGCGCCGCCGTCTGCGCCCTCCGCATCGCAGAAATCCATGCGTCCCGGACGTTCCCGATACCTCGCCACATGCACAGCGTGTGCCACCAGTTCCTCAATTCCCTCATTCTTTGCCGCAGAAATCGGCACCACCGGAATACCAAGGGTCTGCTCCAGAAGATTTACATCGATAGTTCCGCCATTCTCGTGAATCTCATCCATCATGTTGAGAGCAAGCACCATCGGAATATTCAACTCAATGAGCTGCAAGGTCAGGTACAGATTTCGCTCGATATTTGTAGCATCCACGATATTGATGATTCCCCGCGGTCTGTCCTTCAGGAAAAACTCACGGGTCACGATTTCCTCACTGGTATAAGGTGAAAGAGAGTAGATACCCGGAAGATCCGTCACAAGGGTGTGATCCTGCTTTCGGATTGGTCCATCCTTCCGGTCCACCGTCACTCCCGGGAAATTGCCTACGTGCTGGTTTGCACCGGTCAACTGGTTAAAAAGCGTTGTCTTGCCACAATTCTGGTTACCTGCCAGACCAAAGGTAAGAAGCTCTCCCTTCTCAATGGTCTCCCCCCGCTGCTTCACGTGATAGATTCCCATCTCACCCAGACCCGGATGAAGGGAATCCTTGGAGCGTTTCGACACGCTGCTCTTTTTCGCCTCGTCCGGCGCTTGTTCTCTGGTTGCCACCTGATCGATTTCAATCTGCGCAGCCTCCTCCAGACGAAGTGTCAGTTCATACCCCCACACCTGATACTCCACCGGATCTCCCATAGGTGCAGCCTTCACATAGGAAATCTCCGTTCCGGGAATCAATCCCATGTCCAAAAAATGCTGCCGTAATGCTCCCTCTCCACCGATTGTCTTCAGTACAGCTTTCTGTCCCTGCTGTAATTGTGCTAAATTCATACTATTTCATCCCTATCTCATTGGTAATGCATTACATTCCTCTGGAAATGTCCAGACATTTCATCATGGCCTCAAACACGCTGCTCCGCATGCCTTTTTCCTCTAACACACGCACGGCCTGTATCGTGGTTCCCGCCGGAGAACATACCATATCCTTCAATTCTCCCGGATGCATTCCCGTTTCCAGAACCATCTTGGCACTTCCCATTACTGCCTGAGCCGCGAACTTATAGGCCTGCGCCCGGGGCATACCTCCTGCCACCGCAGCGTCCGCCATAGCTTCAATAAAGAGAAATACATATGCCGGAGAGCTTCCGCTTACTGCTGTCACAACATCCATCAGATGCTCCGGCACAACCTCGGTCTCGGAAAAACCGCTGCACACATCCCGCACCTGCTGTAACTCTTCCTCCGTCACAGTGCTTCCGGCACACATTCCCATCATGCCAGCTCCCACCATGGCCGGTGTATTGGGCATCGTGCGAATAATCTTGACCGGTCTGCCAAACTGCTGCTCAAACCAGGACAGCGTCTTGCCTGGCGCGATGGACACCACCAGCTTCTGCGCCGTCACTACATCCTGAATCTGTGCAATAACCCCCTCATAGAATTGCGGCTTTACAGCAAGGAACAATAGATCAGCGAATTCTGCCACTTCTCGATTGTCGGTTGTAATATTCACCCCGTATGCAGCCTTCTTCTCTTCAAGTGTTTCCTTCGTCCGGCAGGAAATCATGATCTCCTCCGCCTTACGCTTGCCGGATGCCAGAATTCCTTTCAGCATTGCCGTTCCCATATTGCCGCATCCGATAAATCCAATTTTTTCAAACATGCCCGTCATTCCTCCTGATTCCTGCCCACAGATATTCTTATACCAAAGTGTTAACTGCGGTAATCTCCATTGATCTTCACATAATCATACGTCAGGTCACAGCCCCATGCCTTGGCACTGACATCGCCCTGATGCATATCGATATTCACCATGATCTCATCTTCCGCCAGCACCTTTGCCGCCAGCTCCTCGGAAAAAGCGATATTGGTTCCGTTTCTTCCCACAGCTACGGTTCCCGCTTTGGATGCCAGATCAATATCCACCTTATTGATGTCGAAATCCGCTTTGGCGTATCCGATGGCACAGAGAATTCTTCCACTGTTGGCATCCTCGCCGAACATCATGCATTTTACAAGAGGCGAACAGATTACGCTCTTGGCAACAGTTATAGCAGTATCCAGATCCGGTGCTCCGGCGCAGGTACACTCAATCAGCTTGGTGGCACCCTCTCCGTCCTTTGCCAGCATCCGAGTCATATTCATAAGTACTTCGTAAAGTGCGCTCTTAAAGCATTCGTACGCCTCGTTTTCCTCTGTAATCTCCGGATTGCCCGCAAGTCCATTGGCCATAATGCTGACCATATCGTTGGTGGAGGTATCGCCGTCCACGCTCAGACAATTATATGTAATCTTTACAATTTCGGACAATGCCTTCTGGATCAACTCAGAAGAGATAGCCACATCGGTGGTCACAAAATTCAGAGTCGTCGCCATATTCGGATGAATCATGCCGCTTCCCTTGGCCATGCCGCCCACGGTGCATACACATCCGCCCACTTCATACTGCACTGCAACTTCTTTGCGCACAGTGTCTGTCGTCATGATAGCATAAGCTGCATCCCCATGATGTTCTGCGGAAAGTCCCTGGGCCAGCGCATGGATGGAATTCTCGATCGGTTCAATCGGAAGCGGGAGACCAATGACACCGGTGGATGCCACAATGACCTCTTCCGGCTGAATCCCCAGTTCCTGTGCGGCAAGCTCGCACATACGATAGGCCTTTTCCTCTCCGTCCGCATTGCCGGTGTTGGCATTCTTGCTGTTGGCAATGACAGCTCTCGCGATATTGCCGCTCTTGGTCAGATTGCTCTTCGTCACCAGAATCGGTGCACCCTTCACTTTATTGGTGGTGTATACCGCTGCTGCCTGACAAGGTGTCTCCGAATAGATCAGAGCCAGATCATGCTTCTCCTTGTCCGGATTCAATCCACAGTTTAAGCCATTTGCCACAAATCCCCTGGCAGCACATACGCCGCCTTCTACTCTCTTCATTTCCATATTATGTCCTCTCTTTCTTCCTAATTTCCCGATTGTCATCTGTAATAAAACTTTACACCAGATGATTACTTCGTCGACGTGGAACCCTATCATTTCATAAAGTATATTCCGAAGTTTGGAATGTATCTAATCGCTCAGAGCGGTGTACAAATTTCTGAAACTTGAGCCGACAGCATCGACATTCCATTCTGTTACGCTAATCGCGTTTATCTCAGCCAATCATCTGAAATCAAAGTCGATGCAAATTCGGCGCAAAGTTGAAGAAATTTCGTACCCGGCTGAGCGTCTTTCGATACCCATATATAAAATGGACATATACCCTATAAGAAATTAGGATACATGCCCATTATTATAATCTTATTTCATATATTTATCAAGCTGATGTGATACATCCAATACCGTATTCAGCTGCTGCTTTGCAGTCTCCGCATTGTCCAGATTCTCCACGGACAGATCTGCTGCCTGCATAGAGGAAGCTGTGACCTGCTGGGTTGTGGCAGACAAATTCGAAATGTTGTCCACAATCTGGTTGTTCGCCTCTGACAGGCTGTTCAGCATCTTGTCGATGCCGTCAATCTCCTGAATCAAGGTGTTCACATTGTCATTCATCTCACCAAAGCTCTCGGAAGCCTGTGCGATCATCTCGTCCTGCGCATTGGTTGCATCAATGGAACGGTTGACTGCAGATGCCGCATTTTCCGCGTTTTCAGACAGTTCTGACAAAATGGATGCAATGTTCTCTGTCTCCTGTCTTGTCTTCTCTGCCAGCTGACGAATCTCATCTGCCACGACAGCGAAGCCTCTTCCCGCTTCTCCCGCACGGGCACTTTCGATGGATGCATTCAGCGCCAGAAGATTGGTCTGACTGGAAATGGAGAAGATGGTATCCGCAATGCTCTTAACCGCCTCCGTACGCTCCTTCAACATCTGCATGGAGGCTACCACATCCGCACTTGTCTCAGAAATCACCTCGGACTGCTTTTTCAGGTTGTTCATAATCTGAAGATTCTGCTGATTCAGTTCTCCGGAATGCTGCGCCACCTGAACCATATTCTCAGAACTGGTAATGGTCCTCTCGATAGCCTCCTGAATGCTCTGAGTCATGGTGGTCTGTGTCTGAATATTGTTGGCAGTACTTAAAGTGCTGTCCGAAATATCCTTCATGGCACCGTTCACAATCTCCGTAGAGTTATTCAGCTTATTGACAATATCCATGACATTCTCCGTGCCCTTGCGCACTTCCTCTGCCACCGCAATCACATCATCCATGATCGCTTTCTGTTTGCGCTGCTCCTGCTGCTCACTGTGGCGTGTGTCATGGTTGAACTTCGCACATACTCTTGTCACCAGATATGTAAGCACAAGCATCAGAATCACGCAACCAACGGACACAATCTCATCCGTCGCCGCTGTTCCAACAGCTTTCCCCTGTACGACCTGAAGAATCATGGTCACAATCTCGATTACACTGTAGAGGATACCTGACCGGGCTACATACTTGGAGTCAAAGAATAGAACGCTTCCCACAATCGGCAGTGCACCCAGAAACCGAATGTAGTCCTGCGTAAAAGCAATACCGGTCAAGAACGCTACGATTCCCAGACCGATCAGCGAGAGATAGCGAAGCCTTGCAGAACCGTGATCCAGCCGATACATAATTGCCAGAAAAGCCGCCGCCAGAAGAACAATTACTGTAATCATCCCGGCATAGCCTGCTGTTCTGAGTCCACGGACCACCGAAATCCACGTAATAATTAAAATAGCCAGATAAAACACCATGGAGCCCGTCACCAGAAACTGATTTGCCCGCTTAAGCTGTTCTCCTTTATCGGCATACTGATAATATTTCTCTTTTATTTCCATGTGCCTGCCCTCCTAATGCTCGAACATTACCATGAATATACTAGCACAAAAGTACCAAATGTGCAATCATTCTTTCTCAACCATAACGCTCTTATAGGCCGGACGGATAATCTTATTCATTCCGATAAATTCCTCCAGACGATGCGCACTCCAGCCTGCAATTCGTGCAATGGCAAAAAGCGGCGTGTACAATTCCATCGGAATATCCAGCATCTCATATACGAATCCACTGTAAAAGTCCACATTGGGGCTCACACCCTTAAAGATCCGACGTTTCTCCGAAATCAGCTCCGGTGCAAGCTCCTCAATCAGATTGTAAAGACGCATCTCCTTCTGGCGGTTCTTATCTGCTGCGAGATTCTCTACATAGGCTTTGAATACCCGCTCTCTTGGATCAGAAAGGGAATATACGGCATGTCCCATTCCGTAGATCAGCCCCTTGTGATCAAACACCTCTCCGGAAAGCATCTTTGCCAGATATTCTTTCACTTCATCACGGTCCTCCCAATCCTTTACATTCGTTCGGATATCCTGCATCATCTCCATCACCTTAATGTTGGCACCGCCATGCTTCGGCCCCTTGAGGGAAGACATGGCCGCCGCGATTGCAGAATAGGTATCGGTTCCCGCGGAAGTAACCACACGGGTGGTGAACGTACTGTTGTTACCGCCGCCGTGTTCCATATGAAGCATCAATGCCACATCCAGAACCTTGGCCTCAAGCATGGTATACTTTTTATCCGGTCTGAGCATTCTTAAGAAATTCTCCGCGGTAGATAATTCCGGCAATGGTCTGTGAATGTACATACTGTTGTCATTCTCATAATGGTTATATGCATGGTAGCCATACACCGCAAGCATCGGGAATTCTGCCACAAGCTGAATACACTGCCGGATATTATTCTCCAGTGTTGCCTCAGAGGTCTTCTTATCGTATGCCGCAAGCGTCAGTATGCTTCGCGTCATAGAATTCATGATATCCTTCGTCGGAGCCTTCATGATGACATCTCTCGTAAAATTCGTCGGAAGTGTGCGCACATCGGACAGAATCTGTCGAAATTCCGCCAATTCCTTATCATCCGGCAATTGTCCGAACATCAATAAGTACGCCGTCTTCTCAAAACCGAACTCCTCCGGTCCCAATCCTCCAATCAGTGTCTTTACATTATAGCCGCGGTACCACAGTTCTCCATCACAGGGGACGCGGTTTCCTTCCCCATCCTCCTTGAAGGACACAACCTCTGATATGTTCGTAAGGCCGGTAAGCACACCCTTGCCACTCAGATCACGAAGACCACGGTTCACCCCGTACTGTGTAAACAGTTCATCCGCAATCGTATCATTGGCAATACACATGCTTTTCTTCTCTGCTGCATAATTCATCAAGTGTTCTCGTTTTGTCATGCCTTGCGCTCCTTCTTCATCTTTATTAATATGAGGCTGCTAATACCATAAATTAACAGCCTCAGTTGCCTGTTTCCTATTATATCTGAAACCGGTGGCAAAGAAAAGTATTTCATTCTTTTTTAATAATTATGCACCTTTACTTTCGAAACAGCTTTTGCTTAAATGCGTTTCCACCCTCTTCAAATAACTTGCGGATTGCATCCCATATCACGTCCTGCCGTTCCTTGTCCATGGTAGAACTCAGTTTCATTAATTCCCGAAATTTTGCCGGAGTTATTCTTGCCAGATCATCCACTGTGCGGATATCCGCTTCATCCAGCACGCCAAAGAGAGCATCTACAAATTCTTCCCTCTCCGCCGCATCCATCTTACCGATCCAGGATTTTAAGGTTTTGTCCAAAAGCACGGCTTTTCCGTCCACCGTGCTCAAGTGAATCAGAGACGTTCCCAGTACACTCCAGCTCATAATATCATGCTGACCGGCACCGCTTCCGGTGCTCTCCACCACCTCATACTCCTCCTCGTGTTCCAAAAGCAGACCGACAATGGAGGACTCCGGAATAATTGTATGAATTTTCGGCAGCATATGACTGTAATTCTCCTGCATGATCATACTCGCTGAAAATCCCGGTCCGTCATTGCTGAAAATAATCTCGATTCGCTCCATAATCGCCTTTGTAGTGTGGGTTGCCGCATATACAGAGAGATTCCCTCCCTTGGAATGTCCCATAAGCCGAAGTGGAAGCCTTGTCTGCGATGCAATCCATTCCAGATATTCCACAGCCTTCAACTGACCTGGCGTCTCGGAAAGAAAACTCATGTTGAAGTTTTCCTTCCAGCCAACAATGGTGGAGTCTGTTCCGCTGTACACAACACAAATTCTTCCATCGCCAAGCTGAACCGTCATGGCACAGAATTGCGACTGTTCATCCAGATTAATATCTTTCCTGTAGTTCGATAATCGTATATTTCCAAAACGCATTGTCCCCGCCATCTTCCGCATCATAAACGGCGCTGCCTTCGTGCTGGACACATGTGCGTTAATTTCCTCATCCGTATGTCGTTCAAAGAATTTTTTTGACGCTTTTTTCAGTGAGACTGCCCCCTCCTTCGTCGGTGGAACAATATCCGTAAAGTCCACATACACAAGTTCCGAAAGGATCAGGTTATCCACCTCATTAAACTCGGAGACTTCAAAGCTTAAGTCCCCACGCCAATCCAGGTAGTCCATAATATTTGCCATCTTCTCCTCCTCCATCCTGCAAGGAATTTAAAAGGGATACCGCATTGCGATATCCCTTATTATACCATATCTTATAACTTAAAATCCATAGTCGTTCCAACCATTTGTTCCTGAGCTGTCCGTACCGTATCACTCAGGCTTGCATAATAGCTGTCATTCAGTTTCTTGACAAGTCCCTCGATGCTGGTGGCGCTGATGGTCTCGAGCTTTTCCGTGTTCGTCCGTCCGGCGTCCGTCTTATCCCTTGACCGTTCCAGACGTTCCTTTGCCTCCTTGGCGTCGGCCTCTTTCTTATCCTCCGCCTTTTCTTTGCGGTTCTTCTCAATGCGCTCCTTCTGTGCAGCCAGTGACTTATCCACTACCGCAAAGAAACTCGTGTTGCCATTGTCATCCACCTTGATTCCGAAGGTCTTCACATTGGCCAGCGTTCCCTTTCCAATGCTCTCCTTCAACTGATCCAACTGGGTGTTTGCTCCTGCAATTATGCCCTCGTACTTCTTGCGATACTCCTCGTCCTCAGCCATCTTCTCTATCTTCTCCGCATCGATCAGCACCAGCGTACGATTGGAGTTGGCATATTTCTGAGCCTTCTGCTCTGCGCCATCTACCTCGTCATTGCTGACCAGCACAAAGTCCATATCCGAATACTTGCTTTTCAGTTCTTCGTAGTACTTCGCCGCCTTGTCCGAGAGCTTGACATCACCGATGGTGTTGCCATATTCGCTTTTAGTCGTCTTACCTGTTTTGTTTGTGGTGTAAGCGCCGGCAACGCCAGCCTCCACCTGTCCGATTGCACTCATAATTGTCCTCCTTGGAATATTCCTGTAAATCCGTTTACAATGAGTTCTTTGAACATATTATCGACAGGTCCATTCTAAAACTTAACCCCTGATTTCAAAGATTGCGAAATGCGTTATAGACATTCAGCCTGCCATATCCCCACTGGCTATTGGGATATACCCGGTCCTTGTCCCTCTCACATCCCCGAATCAGTATATTCCCAATTTCCGCTGAATTTAAGCCGATTGCGCGCTCTCTTCTCAATCCCCATTCCAGCACCTGCGCGCATGCCCCGGAGGTGATTGCCGCCGCAATGCTGGTTCCGCTTCCGGTCATATAAATTCCACGCAGCCCTACTCCCTGCACATTTACTGCCGGAGCTGTAAAGTCCGGTTTCACACTGTTCATCGTTGTGTAGCCTCTGCCGGATTCCAGATACAACGCACCATCGGCCGCGTTATATCCTCCCACGGTAATCGGCACATAGGCGGAGGAGGGCGTGGTCAGTGTCGTATCCGGATCCGGTTCAAGAAATATCACATTTTCCGGCAGCATTCCCGTCATGGGAAGCCACGCATGAAAATAGCCGGTGATGGTGGTATCCGGATATACATACACCGTCCAGATTCCGCGGGTCGGCCGGTCAAAACGGATAAAGATCAACTGATCTCCCCTCGTTCTCCCAACAGTTCGGTAATCAATTTCCACCCGGGTATTCTCCAAATAAAACTCGTGCTCCTGATGCCCTCCCAGCTGCGTCGCTGAGGGCTGATACAGAGAACCTCCCGGGGCCCGGATGCCCACTGAAAACAGCTCCGGCGCATTGGCCCACAGTTCCAGATAAAACCCCTCCATGGACTTCTCCAGGCTGATTTCCATCTCTGTCGAAGGGTCCTCCATCGTGCTCTCACCCATAACATGATGCCTCGCATTCGCCTCATTTCCCGTCGCAATCACGACGCAGCGCTGCCACAGACCACCCACGTAATTTAAGTAATCCGACAAAACTCCGCTTCCAGCGTGGCTGCCATTGTTCATTCCCAGCGCCACACAGACGACCAACGGCTTTCCCAGCTCCCTTGCCTTTCGGTCAAGATAATCAATGGCTGCCATGACATCATTTTCCTGATATACTACCGCCTCCTCCGGAATATAAAAGAAATTCCGAAGATACGGCTTCGCCGGTTTTAGCTTGACAACCAGAATATCCGATTCCGGCACAGCGCCCACAAAATTGTTCGGTGCATCCTCACTTCCACAGGCAATGCTGGCCAGAAACGTGCCGTGTCCGTTCTCGTCGGTCTGTGGGACAATCGCACGGGGATTGTCGGAGACAAGGGCCGCATTGATCTGCTCTTTTGTATATTCCGTTCCGTACAGATATCCCTGGGGCGGCGACTGCTCTCCGGTCTGATCCCATATGGCAGTAATCCTTGTACTTCCGTCCGGATTTCGAAAGCACGCGTTTTCATAGGCAATCCCGGTATCAATGAAGCCCACAAGAACGCCCTGTCCACGAAGTGACAGGGCGGATTGATTCTGCAGCTGTATAATTCCACTCACCTCCAAAGCGGTGGTGTCCAGAAGGCCCAGACACTTGGGGATGGAAGAATAGCTGTATTCCCGAATGCTCAGCGGCGGGACCCGCTCTCTCTTGTAATAGTATAGGTCATATGGTCCGTCCAGTGTCTGTATACAATCCGGGATTTCCTGGACGCGGCCCTGTTCATCCCTTGAAATAATAATATCAATGACATCATTGGATGGAATGAGCTGATCACAATTCATAGAAAAATGCCTTTTTCATTATTCTATGCAAAACTATGCCAGAATTGCCACATCATAAGGTGAAAGTGCAAGCATACCATCTACCTGCTCTCCATTTAATAAATTCGTTCCCTTAACATCCTTCACCTGCTGTATCTCGTCCGTGCAGTTCAGATAGAAAACATACTGCTTTCCATCCGCTTCTCTTGTGTGGCGTTCCACGCCGCATGGGAGCTCATAAGTCGTTACTCCTGCCGCTTTCAGGCACTCTTCCAAAAGACGCTGCATAGCCGCATCATCCAGACGGGCTGCCACATAGCACGCTCTACCTTTTCCATATGTTTTGGACGTAACAGCCGGCATTCCGCCATAGTAGTCCTCTGTGTAAGTACCCAGAACCTCTGCCCCGTTTACCCGAAGCATCTCCGCATATTCACGCACCTCACCGACGGTTCCGTCCGTAAACCGGACCTGATTGTGATCCGTCGGATAGAGGCTGTCCAGTTCTTCACTCACAACACCGAAAAGTTCTGTCAGGCCATCTCCCGGGAATCCTCCGAGGAAATTCAACTGATTCTCATCCACATACCCCGTCAGATAGGTAGCAAGCAGCTGCCCGCCTCTCTCTACAAAGCGCTTCAATGACTCTCCCACGCCCGGGCGAATCATGTACAGCATCGGTGCCACCACCACCTCATAATCATCCAGCGAATCATCGGAGGGGATGATATCCACATCCACGCCAAAGCGAATCAGATTCTTATACATCTGGATACAGGTCTTGGGATACTCCTTCGTCTCCTGCGACATGCCTCGCATGGCATCAATTGCCCACATGTTGTCCCAGTCAAAAAGCAATGCGACCTTCGATTTCACAAGGGTACCGCGGATGTCCGACAGTTTCTCCAAGTCTGCACCTACCTGAGCCACCTCCCGGAAAATTCGCGTATCCCCGGTTCCGAGATGGTCAAGTACCGCGCCGTGATACTGTTCAAAGGAACCGCGTCCCTTGCGCCACTGGAAATACTGTACCGTATCCGAACCCAGAGCTACTGCCTGCAGCGAAGCCAGTCTGTGTACGCCCGGCCGCTTCATCTTGTTGCAGCCATGCCAGTTTACAAGTCCCGGCGCACTCTCCATCAACATAAACGGCCGGTCCTTCTTCATGGAACGCATCACCGCATGGTCGAAAGAATTCTCTCCCATGGTGTCCGCAAAGCTCTCCCAGTCATTGTGAAATGCCGGATAGGAATCCCATGAAACCACGTCCAGTTCCCGGCTCATCACACGGTAATCCAGCCCGTAAAACAGCTTCATGTAATTGGTGGTCACCGGAATCTGCGGTGTCCGCTCCTTAAGGATTGCAATCTCCGACTTCATATAGTCGGTCATACTCCAGGTGGTGAAGCGCTTCCACTCCAGATTCAAGCCCATATTGGAGAATTCCCCGTTGCTGTAAGGCGGCTCAATCTGCGAAAAATCGTTGTAATCGTGGCTCCAGAAGGTAGTCCACCACGCCTTGTTCAGCTTCGCAATATCGTGGTCGAACTTCTCTGCCAGATAATTCCGGAAGCGTTTTACGCAGTGCTCGCAATAGCATTCTCCTCCGAACTCGTTGGAGATATGCCACATAAGAAGTCCCGGGTGATCTCCCACCGCATCGATCAGCTTGTTGACAATGATAGAAACCTTCTCACGATAGATGGGTGCACTCATACAATGATTGTGACGCACTCCGTGGTGATAGCGGACTCCGTAGTCGTCCACACGCATTGCCTCCGGATATTTCTCGTCCAGCCACGCCGGGCGTGCACCGGAAGGTGTCGCAAGAACCGTGTAGATGCCGTTGGCATACAGCTTGTCCATGATCTCTTTCAGCCAATCAAAATGAAATTCGCCTTCCCTCGGCTCATAAGTCGTCCATGAGAAAACGCCCAAGGTCGCGCTTGTCATTCCGGCTTCCTTCATCAGCCGGATATCCTCCTCCAGAATGTCCGGCCGATCCAGCCACTGTTCCGGATTGTAGTCTCCTCCATGCATAATTCCGCTGATCTGCGGAAACAGTATCCTTCGTTCCATAACTTCTCCCTTCCAATGTTAAATTCTACTATTATGCTTCTACTATTATGATTCTGCCATACGACTCTTATGGCAGGTAAAATAGATCACCTGATATTCCTGACTGATCTGTGTAAGTAAACGATTGCCGCACTGCACCTTCTCTTCATCGAGGTTTACATAGGGATCATCCAGTACAAGAAACGGCTTTTCCTGTGGATACATCGCATCCACCAGTGCCAGACGCATACAGATTCCCAACAGATCCTGATAACCGGCAGACAACCATTTGGTCTCCCGAAGCTCTCCCTGTTCCTTCACCTGCACCGCAATATTGGCATTGACCATCCAGTCTCCGCTGGTATCACCGGTCAGCATCTCATAATACTTCTGGAATCCCTGCTCGATCGGTCCCAGATACCGGGCCGAAAACTGTTCCTTTGCGCTCTGCAGATAATTTTGGGTCAACGTGAGGATCTCATACTGATGTCCCTCCTGCTCCTGTTCATTTCTGCAAATGGCGAGCTGCTGCTCCTTTTCATCCCGCAGATCCAGCTGCTCTTGCAAATCCTCCATCTGATGATTATACTGTTCAATGGACTCACGCACATCTTCGATCCGCTGGTCCACATCCCGAATCATCGCATTCAGTTCGTCGAGCGAATACGGACACTTGTCCGTACTTGTCAGTTCCTCCACCGGATGTTCTTCCTCAAAGCTTTTCTTTTTGTCAAGAGCCGCCTCATAGGCGCTCTTCGCCAGACGATACTCCGCAGCCCTGGTCTGCATATGACTGATGCTCAGTGCTATATCCTCTCCGAAATCAATTCCGGTATCCTGCCCAAAGGCCATGAGCGACTGTCTTGTACGATCACAGTCTTCTCTTGCGGCGTCACTTTTCTCCATCCGGTTCTGTAATCTGTCATACTCGTGAATCTGGCTTCTCAGTTCATAGATGCGGGCACGGGCTTCATCCACATCACAGTATAGCCGGTATTGTTCCAGAAACGCAGACACTTCTCTTCTGAGCTGCTCCATCTGTGTTCCGACCTGAGAAAGCAAAGACTGGATCTCATCCACCGGCTCCTTCAGCTTCCTCTTTTCCTCCTCGCTTTTTGCAATGGCAAGCTGGAGCGCCTTTTCTTCCTTTCGCATCCGCATCGTGCGGGCAATCAGAAGAGCAGCACCCACAAGAGTCACTCCAATCCCCAGAATCAGACCAATCATCCAATACTGTGCCAATGCCGGAGCAAGCAGAAAAGCCACACCTCCCGCAATTCCCGCCAGAACACACAGGATTCCCATTACCAAAGCTCCCATGTGTCTGCTGACCACGGTGCGGACCTCTTCCTGCTTCATGGCCATGGCTTCAAAATAGGACATCTTGGTCTCCAGCTGGGCCCGCTCATCCTTATACCTTGCAAGCTTGTCCAGCTTGTCATCAATCTCATCCAGCGTCTCCGCTTCCGGCACGCCCTGGGAAAACATATCCTTGAGCTTCTCGTACTGTGCCTTCTCCGTATCCGTTAATCCGATATTATAGAGAGTGGTCTTCAGGACCCCGAGCATCTGAACCTCCTGGTTCTTCTCCTGAAACTCGCTCTCCTCCGGAACCCGTTTGGGAAAAAGCATCTGATACTGTTCCAGCGCCTTCTTACGGTCCTCGACTTCACGCAAGATTCCGTCATAGTTGGCCCGCAGGCTCTCCCTGCGGCTCTCCTCGCTGGCCAGTTGCAATGCCGATGCATACTGACTGCGAATCTCCATGAGTTCCTTTCTCTGTCCCTGCTTCTCGGAGAGCTTTTCTGCCAGTTCTCCTGCCGATTTCTCCGCCGCCTCAAAGCTCCTCAGTTCCTCCGTCAGAAGTGTGATGGTGTTGGTCCGTTTCTTGATGGAGCCGGTTGCCCGGTCCGGTGACAGCTTGTTCATCCGGTCATGAATGCGTTTAAGCGCACTCTCAAAATTGTTGATATCGTTGGTATTCTCCGCAAGATTTCCAAGCTTTGCGTTAATGGCGTCGGTAGAGCCGCACTCACAGTCATTCTGGGCAATAAACGCGCTTCTCTTAAAGGAACTGCTGTCCAGACCGAAGAGTTCACTTCCGATATCCGAAGAGAAATCGTGGCATTCCAGATTGGTGTTCAGATCATACAGATGAAATTCATCCGTCTTCTCCGTCTTGCCGAAGGTTCGGCTGACGCGGTAACGCTTGCCGCAATGCTCGAAATCCACTTCTCCGCCGTACACACCCCCCTGCCAGGGACGGTACACCACGCGCTCCTTGTCAAAAGCACCGGATTCTCTCTTGGAGTCAAAGCCGTAAAACATGACACGCAGAAATGCAGCCAGCGTACTCTTGCCCCAGGCATTGGCCTCATGGATCACATTGAGCCCCTGTCCAAATTCCAGATCAAGCTGTGATAATTTGCCAAAATTGTCAATATGACAAGCAATCAGTTTCATCCTATATCTCCTCCCCGGACAACGCCATAATTCCGCATCGGATGACTTCCGTTTTGCTCTCCTCGCTCATATCAGAGTTCAAAACCATGCGGATGAACTCTCCCTTTAAGGACTCGTCCTTCTCATAATCACTGTAATTCACCCGAAGCTTTGTCTGGTCATACACCTTCTCAAAATAAAAGTAATCCGAAAAGAGATCCTGCAGATATTCACAGTTAAATTCCGCATCCACTTCCACCTCGCCGGTCAGCACAAATTTCACCATACTTCCGGAGGAGTAGGCAGCATCCGCAATAGCCTGCTCCATACGCCCCGCAGCCTCCTGCGTGGTCATGACACCGCTGACATCCACCTCAAGCGTATACAGTGTCCGCGCTGCGATCGGCACAAACTGATAGGTTGCCGTGCGTTGTTCTTCATCCACATCAATGAGGACAAAGCCCTTCTCTCCGCACTCGTCAAACCCTCTCCCCTCCAGACAGCCGGAATAGCAGTACAGCCCCCGACTATCCAGACGTTCCATCAACATACTGTGTACATGCCCAAGGGCAAGATAATCGATATTCTTATTCTTGAGATCATTCAGGCTGATGGACTCTACCTGGTCCTTGCTCATATAATTCTCAAGCTGACCGTGCAGGGTTACAATATTGAACAGGTCGTGTTCTAAAACCAGGGAATTGTAGCAGACCGACCGATTATCCCGACTCAGTTCCAATCCGGTAATTGCCACATTTCCGTACAGATAGGTCTGCCATTCGTCTCCGAAAAGCAGAAGATTCTGCGGCACATCCTCCAGCTTACTTAAGAAATTGTCACTGTCATGATTCCCCTTAAGGTAGAGAAAATCAATCTCCGGATGTGAACATATCATATCCCGCACCGTATTGCGGACCATGGCAGACACATTTCGCGTGTCAAACAAATCCCCCGCGATGAGGATTACCCGCACCTCATGTTTGGCAGCATACTCCACCATTCGCGTGAAGGTCCTTAAAATCTCTTTCCTTCGTTCTCTCGCCTGTTCCCGGCTCAGATTCGCAGTCATTTTCGAATCCAAATGCAAATCAGCACAATGAATGATTTTCATTCCTATTCTCCCATCTCAGGTATGGCGGCTACCCCTCGCATCTCAATAAGCGGTCCGCCTTTCTTTTCAATATAATCCGCTGTAATCGTCACCTTACCGATATTGTCATCCTTTGGAATCTCATACATGATGTCCAGCATAAATTCCTCAAGGATGGCGCGCAACGCCCGCGCACCGACCTTTTTCTCCTTTGCCTTCTTCGCAATGGCGTGCAGTGCCTCATCCTCAAATTCCAGCTTTACCTCATCCATGGCAAGGAGCTTCTGATACTGCTTTACGATCGCATTCTTCGGCTCCGCAAGAATCTTCACAAGCATATCCTCCGTCAGCGCCTCCAGCGAGAACAGAATCGGAAGTCGACCCAGGAACTCCGGGATCATACCGAATTTACGCACATCCTCCACGGTTACCTGGGTCAACAGATTCTCATCCTTGTCATACTTATCCTTAAGATCCGCCTGGAAACCGATGGATGCCGCCTTATTCAGACGCTCCTTGATAATTTCATCCAGATCCGGAAACGCGCCGCCGCAGATAAAGAGAATATTCTTTGTATCCACCGTAGTCATGGGAACCATGGCGTTCTTGCTGCTGGCTCCCACCGGAACCTCCACCTCAGCCCCCTCTAACAGCTTAAGCATTCCCTGCTGTACGGATTCACCGCTGACATCCCTCTGGTTGGCATTGCGCTTCTTTGCAATCTTATCGATCTCATCAATAAAAATGATGCCATGCTCTGCCCGTTCCACATCGTTATCCGCTGCCGCAAGAAGCTTGCTGACAACGCTCTCGATATCATCACCGATGTACCCGGCCTCCGTGAGAGAAGTTGCATCCGTAATGGCAAGCGGCACATCTAAAAGCCTGGCCAGCGTCTTCACGAGGTAGGTCTTACCGGAACCAGTCGGTCCGACCATCAGCATGTTGGACTTCTCAATCTCCACCCCGTCATTGGTGTCAGACATCACACGCTTGTAGTGGTTATACACAGCAACTGACATCACCTTCTTGGCATGCTCCTGTCCCACCACATACTCATCCAGACTGGCCTTGATCTTATGAGGGGCCGGAATGGAATGGATATCCAGCACCGGCGCTTCCCTCTTCTCCTTGGGCTTTTTCTTTTTCAGTTTCTGGCTCTGAGGTATTCCACCCTGCAGATCTGACAGATTGATCATGCTGATATTCGGCATTTTGCCCATGTCGATATTCATATTCATGATATCGTTCATATTAAAACCGCCGTTGTTCATCGTATCAAAAGTCTTCTGCATACAATCGTTACAGATGCATATATTGGGCTGAATATGTATCATCTTGCCGGCAACGCTCTCCGGTCTTCTGCACATATAGCAGATGTCCTCATACTCGTTGTGCTTCTCCTCGGTCTCCGGCTGATTATTCATCAGTTCATCATTATTATTCTGGTTTTCAGACATACATTCGTACTCCTTTTTTGCTGATTGCAGGTAAAACCCACAGTATATTTTATTATACGACAGGACATCTTCAAACACAAGTTCCACGAAAATATTTCATTTTTCTTTTACACTTTGGAAAATTACTACCAATTTCTTATTGTTCCTTTGAAAAAAGCGTTTTATAATAAAAAATAAGATATACTATATTGTTTGAAACAGGAGCAAAGTATGGGTACTACAATCAATATCTCCCTTATTATATTGGCAACCATTGTTGCCTCCGGTGCAATCAGTTATTTTACCCGCGAGACCGGTAATTGGCGCCATCGCATTTCTATGCTTGTGATGGGTTTTTTTGTGACCATCTGGTGTCTCGGTTTTGCTCTGATGGGGCTGACCGGACAACAGGATTTTGCATATATGGCCCGCACCATCGGAATTATCGGGGCCAATTTCTTTTTGATCACGGAGTTCGTGTTCGTTCTTCATATATCGGATGCCTTTTCCCGCAGCCGCGGAATCATTGCGGCAATCCTTGCATGTGTCGGACTGCTGGACACAATTTTCTTTTCCCAGCGCACCATGGTCACCTTCTTAAGGAACCAGTACCGCACCTGCTACTATGCCCGGGAAGGATTGGCCCGCAACCTGCACTACCTGTTCTATGTTATTCTCTTTCTGAGCATGTTTGCGGTAGAAGCACGCTGGTTTATCCACTCCCGCCTGCGAAGGGACAAGCTGATCATTGTCACACTGATCATCGCGAACGGTATTCTGGTGGTCTCACTTTTTCCGGACAGTATCCTTCCGCTTTACGGAAGAGCATCTTTTCCAAGTTCCTGCTACGGAGCCTTTCTCTGTTACATGGCGATCTGGTATGTATCTACACAATTGAACGCCTTCAATATCTCCGTGCGAAACCTGAGCAACTATATTTACCAGTATGTCAATGCCAGCATTCTGGTCTTTGACAACGACCACAAGCTTGCCATGGCCAACAATTACGCGAGAAAGTTCTTACATATCGAGCCCGGCACACACCCGACTTTGCCCGATCTGTTTCAGATATCCAAAGAGGATGCCGATCTGTTCTACACGGAATTGCTTGATGATTCTCTGCCGGAGGACATCCGGGTGATTTCCAATGCAGATCAGTCCATCTGTTCCCTCAGCCTGAACCTGGTTCGGGATTCCTTCGGAGATCCGTATTGTACGGTCTGCTTTCTCTATGATCTGACAAAGGAAGAACAGGTATTTAATGAAGTAAATGAGATGAAGGAGCTGCTGCAGGCTGATTTGAAGGACAAGACCTATCAGGTGGAAAGTCTGACGCTGCAATCCATCACCACCATTGCCAACACCATCGATGCGAAGGACACCTACACCAAGGGACACAGCATCCGGGTTTCCGAGTACAGTGCACAGCTGGCGCAAGCTCTGGGATGGAGTAAAGAAGCCATCCAGAATCTCAAGTATATCGCCCTGCTCCATGACATCGGTAAAATCAGTGTCCCGGATTCCATCTTAAACAAACCGGACAAGCTGACAGATACGGAATACGAGATTATCAAATCCCACACCACGGTGGGCGGAGAAATCCTAAAGGATATCTCTATGATCAAGGATGTAGATGCCGGTGCACGGTATCACCATGAACGCTACGACGGAAAAGGCTATCCTTCCGGTCTCGCCGGCGAGGAGATTCCTCTTGTGGCCCGAATCATCGGAATTGCAGATGCCTACGATGCCATGAACAGCAAGCGCATTTACCGCAATCCACTCCCGCCGGAAACGATCCGTAAGGAGCTTATTCGCGGACGCGGCACACAGTTTGATCCCTTCCTGCTGGATAAATTTGTAGAGTTGTTGGATGAGGGCAAGATTCATCTTCCGAACCAGAGTGCCTCCGGTTTCGATACCACCATTGCCAATGAAAGTTCCAAGCTTCTGGGTCAGATTCTTCAAAATCTGGAACAGGAAAAAGAACGAAACAGTCAATGCGATTATCTGACCGGACTTCTGAACCGAAAAAGCGGTGAAGAAAAGATTATGGCAGCCATGGAAGAGGCTCCGGGAGCGTTGGCTTTTGTGGATCTGGACAACCTGAAGCCGATCAACGACACCATGGGACATCTGTCCGGTGATCATGCCTTAAGTACTCTTGCCGAAGTACTTCAGTCCCACAGTCACAATGCCATCATCGCCCGCATCGGTGGCGATGAATTCTTGTACTATATGCAAAAGGTAGATGAAAAAGAAGCCCGCTCCATCGTCGAGGGAATTATCCGCTCTTTCCGCAGCAAGAAGGACAATGACAATATTTTGCAGCTTTCCTCCATTTCCATCGGTCTGTGTCTCACTACACCGGCGGATACCTATCAGGATGTGTACCAGAATGCAGACAAAGCACTGTACTATGTAAAGCAGAATGGAAAAGACGGCTATTACTTCTACAGTCATGCCAACCATAACAACAACCATATGAAGGCTGTCGATTTAAAGAGGCTGGTTTCCTCCATCTCCAGACAGGGTGCCTACGAGGGCTCTCTTGGCGTGGAGTACCGGGAATTCGCCAAGTTTTATGAATATATCAACAAGCTGGTGGACCGTTACGATCAAAGCCTGCAACTCATTATGCTGACTTTGGAACCGCTAACCCCGGAGACCTTCTCTCTGGATGATCAGGAAGAAGCAATGAATGCCATGAAAAAGGCTATCAGCTGTTCGCTCCGCAACGTGGACATTACCACCAGATTCAGCAGTGAGCAGTTTTTGATTATCCTTCTGGATGCCAACAAGGAGAATGTCTCCATGATCACATCCCGCATTTTTGAACAGTTCTACCGGATGTACGCGAAAAACAATGTCTCTCTCAGTTATGATGTGGCGGATCTGTCTATGGAGGATCTGGCAACCCTGAACTAAGTTTATATGATTCTGTAAAAAACGCCCAGCCGTCCCTTCGGCTGAGCGTTTTCTGTTCTTCTATTCGGTTTCTTATCCAAGCAATTCCTTTAACAGCTTATTGACCATACCCGGATTCGCCTTGCCCTTGGTTGCCTTCATGGTCTGACCAACCAAATAGCCCAATGCCTTTTCCTTACCACCGTGGTAATCCTCCACAGACTGTGGATTTTCCTCGATCACGCGCTGCACTGCATCCCGAAGTTCTCCCTCGTCATTGACACTCTTAAGGCCTTTTTCCTCCACGTACTGTTCCGGATCGATATCCTTATCAAAGACGATTTCGAATACTTCCTTGGCCACACTTCCGTTGATAGTGCCACTCTCCACCAGCTCAATGAGTTTGGCAAGGTTCACCGGTGAGAAACGCAGTTCTTCCGGATCCATCTCATGCTCCTTCATCAGGCGCATTGCCTCCACCATCAACCAATTGGAAACCTTCTTCGGCTTGCCGCAAAGCTTTGTGGTCGCCTCAAAAATATCTGCCATATGCTTGGAGGAGGTAATGATCTTCGCATCATAATCCGGGATATCATACTCCTTCTTATAGCGCACCAGCTTCTCATCCCGAAGCTCCGGCTGACGGCTTCTGATATCTGCGATCCACTCATCCGAAATCACGATCGGTACAAGATCCGGCTCCGGGAAATAACGGTAATCCTGCGCATCTTCCTTGGAACGCATTGCATGGGAGGATTCCTTGTTGTCATCCCACCTTCTGGTCTCCTGTACAACCTTTCTACCAGCCTCAAGAAGCTCAATCTGACGTTCTCTCTCCCCCTCGATCGCATGGGCAATTGCCTTGAAGGAGTTCAGGTTCTTCATCTCAGTACGGGTTCCGAATTTGCTGGAACCGACCTCCCGAACGGACAGATTGACATCGGCACGCATGGAGCCCTCATTCAGCTTACAGTCAGAAGCCCCAAGGTACTGAATCGTCTGACGCAGCTTCTCCAGGTATGCAATCACCTCATCGGCAGATCGCATATCCGGCTCAGACACAATCTCGATCAACGGCACACCGGAACGGTTGTAATCGACGATGGACACATCCTCCCACTCATCATGCACCAGTTTTCCGGCATCCTCCTCCATATGAATCTCATGGATACGCACCTGCTTTTTGCCGGCATCGGTCTCAATCTCCACATAACCATCCCTGCAGATTGGCAGATACAACTGGGAAATCTGATAGTTCTGCGGGTTATCCGGATAAAAATAGTTTTTGCGGTCAAACTTGCTGTACTGCGTAATCTGGCAGTTCGTCGCAAGCCCTACTGCCACCGCATACTCCACTACCTGCTTATTGAGAACCGGAAGGGAACCCGGCTGACCGGTACACACCGGGCAGGTGTGGGTGTTCGGTGCCCCTCCGAAAGCTGTGGAGCAGGAGCAGAAGATCTTGGTTTTGGTCGCAAGCTCAACGTGAACCTCCAGTCCGATGACTGTCTCGTAATTCTTACTCATCTCTTCTTCTCCTTTCTATGCTTCCGCCAATGGGCTGTGTTTATATTCTCTCGTCTGTTCAAAGCTGTAAGCCGCACGGATGATGTTCTTCTCCTTAAAGCAGTCCCCGATCAGCTGCAAACCGATCGGAAGGCCGTTCTTATCCATGTCGCATGGCAATGAGATTCCCGGAAGACCTGCCAGATTGACAGAAATCGTATAGATGTCTCCCAGATACATCTGGATTGGATTATCGAGACTCTGCCCCAGCTTTGGTGCCGTGGTGGGAGCCGCCGGTCCCAAAATCACATCATACTTGGAAAAGGCATTGTCAAAGGCTTTTTTGATCAAGGCTTTCACACGGAGCGCTTTCAGATAATAAGCATCGTAGTAACCGGAGCTCAGTACAAAAGAGCCCAGCATAATTCTACGCTTCACCTCAGCGCCGAAGCCCTCGGAACGGGATTTCTTGTACATGTTGTGTAAGCCCTCATACTCCCTGGTCCGATAACCGTACTTCACACCGTCAAAACGCGCCAGGTTGGAGCTGGCCTCCGCACAGGCAATGACATAGTAAGCAGGGATGGCATATTCCACAAGGCCCAGATCGAATTCCTCCACGATGGCGCCTTTTTCCTTAAGTGTCTCTGCTGCCGCCAGCACTGCCTCCCGCACTTCCGGATCCAGTCCCTCACCAAAATAATCTCTCGGAATACCAATCCGCATGCCTTTTACATCATCCACCAGAGCGCTGGTATAGTCACTGTCCTCGCGCTTGACGGAGGTGGAATCCTTCGTGTCATACGACGTAATGCTCTCCAGTATAGTTGCGCAGTCCGTCACATCCTTGGCAATGGGTCCGATCTGGTCCAAAGAAGAACCATAGGCAATCAGTCCATAACGGGATACGCTTCCGTAAGTCGGCTTGATTCCCGTAACACCGCAGAAGGAGCTCGGCTGGCGGATGGATCCGCCTGTGTCAGAGCCCAGCGCATACGGCACTTCCTCCGCTGCCACTGCCGCACAGGAGCCGCCGGAAGAACCGCCCGGAACATGCTCTGTATTCCACGGATTTTTGGTCACGCCATAGGCAGAGGTCTCTGTGGTACTTCCCATGGCGAATTCGTCCATGTTGGTCTTACCCACAATGACTGCTCCTGCCGCCTCCAACCGCTTTACCGCCTCTGCGGAATAGGTCGGAATATAGTTGTATAAAATCTTGGAAGAACAGGTGGTCAAAAGTCCTTCCGTACACATATTATCCTTAATCGCCACCGGCACACCGGCCAATGGCCCGGTCAGTTTTCCCTCATCGATCAACTTCTGGACTTCGGCGGCACGCTTTAAGGCACCCTCCTCATCCACGGTCACAAAGCTGTTCACCGCAGCTTCCTTTGCCTTGATGGCATCAAGGACCGCCTGGGTTGCTTCCAGTACGGAGACCTCGCCTGCCTGTATTTTCTTTCCCAGCTCAACAGCTGTATATCGCAATAAATTCATGTGGTGTTCCCTCCTTCCCTGATTCCTTAATCGCCAATGGTCTTCGGTACCTTGAAGCCGCCATTCTTCTCAGAAGGCGCATTTTTCAATGTATCCTCACTTCCATCGCCATTGGTGACAACATCCTCACGGAACACGTTATTGACCGGGAACACATGGGACATCGGCTCAATTCCGGTGGTATCCAGCTCGTTCAACTGATCGATATAATCCAGCATATCCGCCATATCCTTCTTGGCCGCTTCCGCTTCCTCCGGTGACAGCTCCAGCTTTGCAAGAATTCCAACGTACTCCATGGTCTCATCGGAA
Organism: uncultured Lachnospiraceae bacterium; assembly: GCA_945868435.1. Classification (GTDB taxonomy): domain Bacteria; phylum Bacillota; class Clostridia; order Lachnospirales; family Lachnospiraceae; genus Roseburia. The sequence goes on along the minus strand of CAMBLG010000006.1, from coordinate 119,365 downwards.
ATCACATTTCTTGTTGTACCGTCCTCCGCCACAACCTTGGTGACGGTTGTCGACATCTCCGGAACTTCTTCCTCTGCTTCTGCCTCCAGCACGGCTGCGCTCTTTACCTTGGCATACACTGCAACATCTGTAATACCGGTGTTATTACGGTCTGCCCGACGCATGGTGCCCTCATATTCCATGCCGCATTTCTGCATCACTTTGCCGGAGTTCGGATTATTCACATCATGTCTCGCAGACACGCGGCCAGCGCCGACTTCCTCGAAGAAAAAGCGCATGACCTCCTTCAAAGCCTCTGATGTATATCCCTTATGCCAGAATTCTCTTCCGATGCAATAGCCAATCTCAACCGCGTCGATATTATCATCTACCCTGACTGCACTGATAGAACCGATGGGCTGCTCAATCTCGTTCAATTCAATGGCCCATTCATAGAAATCCTTTTTGTCGTAATTTGCAATCCAAAACTCCTTGATTACCTGTTCCGTCTGCTCCACAGACTGGTGGGTAGGCCAGGTCAGATATTTGGTCACCTCCGGGTCTGAGGTCCAGTTGTAATATGCACTCGCCGCATCCTCCAGCTCAAACCGGCGCAGAGTCAGGCGCTCGGTTGTCAGCTCTATTGTTCCAATATGATTCATTCTGATTCTCCTTTATACTTGCACTCGTATCACTTATGCGTTGCTGTTCACACACTATGGTTCCAATCGGCTCAGATCCCGTGGAAACAGGGTTGCCTCACGGACATTTTCCTCACCGATCAGGTGCATGGTCAGACGCTCCAGACCAATGCCAAGTCCTCCGTGGGGCGGCATGCCGTGTTTGAAGGCAGACAGGTAATGCTCCATGCCCTCAGTCTCCATTCCACGAGCTTCGATCTTCTCCATCAGCATCTTGTAGTCATGGATACGCTGGCCTCCGGTCGTGATCTCCAATCCGCGGAACAAAAGGTCAAAGCTCAAGGTGTAGGTAGTATCCTCCGGGTCATCCATGGCATAGAACGGACGCTTCTTAGACGGGTAGTGGGTGACAAAAACGAAATCACTGTCATACTCTTCCTTAAAGTATCTGCCGATCAGCACCTCCTCCTCCGGCTCAAGGTCGAACGGATTGCGGAACTGTCTGTTGTACTTCTCAGCTACACGCTTTTTGGCCTCATCGAAACGAATCTGTGGAATCTTATCTACATTTGGAAGCGTAATCTTCAAAATGCTAAGCTCCTTCGCATACTCTCTGGCAAGTAAGTCCATGGTATACTGCAAAAATCCGGTCTCCATTGCCATAATATCTTCAAAACCGTCAATATACCCCATCTCAAAATCCAGACTGGTATACTCGTTCAAATGGCGCTTCGTGTTGTGCTTCTCGGCACGGAACACCGGTGCCGTCTCAAACACACGGTCAAACACGCCCACCATCATCTGCTTATAGAACTGAGGGCTCTGCTGCAAAATGGCCGGTCTGTGAAAATATTCCAGCTTAAACAGGTTGGCTCCGCCCTCCGCACTCTTGGCGCCTAACTTTGGTGTGTGAATCTCAGTAAATCCCTGGCTGTACAGGAAATCACGAAAGCCTCTCGTAATGCCTTCCTGAATGCGGAATACAGCACGCTCCCGCAGGTTGCGCAGAGAAATCGCACGGTTATTCAGTTTTGCCTCCAATGAGGTATTCAGCTTGTACTTGGATATCTGCAGCGGCATCGGCTCCGCCGGCTCAGAGAGAATTGTGACATGATCCAGTCGAAGCTCGAATCCATTCGGAGCGCGGTCGTCACTCTTATAGGTTCCGTCCACCTCCACAGCTGCTGCTTCCTTCAGATCACGCAGATCAAATTGTGATTTGCCTTCCTCGTAGACACACTGTACCAATCCCTCGCGCTTTCTCAAGACGATGAATGCGACCTCGCCCATATCGCGGATCGTGTGGATTGCACCGCGCACCTTGATGTTGGTGCCCTCGTAATCACCAGCGAGGATCTCGCTGATCTCTAAGGCTTCTTTCTTTGTTACTCCTGTTAAAAATTCCATTGTTGTACTCTCCTTTTCATCTATTGATGTATCAGGAGCGGGACGAGATCCAAAAGGCGCCGGTTGCCCTGTGCCTTTTCCAATAAAATAACCCCGGAATGAATCAAAATCCATTCCGGGGCGAAATTCTAAAAATCCCGCGGTACCACCCGCTTTGAAGCCTGTCATACAAGACATAGCTCCCTCTCACGCGCGTAACGTGCGCCAACGTATGAACCTACTTAAGCCGCATAAGACTGCGTCCCATGTTCAATTCATCTGCTCCGGCAGTGTTCCCGCAATCATCTCTTCCAAACAGCGCTCTCAGTCGGTGACGCTGTATTCCTGTCGGTGTCTGATAACCCGAGTCTCCTTCAACGCATTTCCAATTTGTTATGTCTTTTTATACCACACCTCATTTTGAATTGCAACAAAAAAATCTACAATCGCTATTCATTTTTATTATGTGTGGCATTCTTAAAAATTATAGAACCAGTTCCCGCAACATGAGCAAATTTTCTTTCCAGGCATACAGCCCGGATTTTAATTCTTCCTCCACCGGAGTCTGATCCGGGATGTACACCGTCTTACAGCCTGCGCGCATGGCGCTCATGGCTCCGTTGGGAGAATCCTCCACCGCCATGCAGTGCTCCGGCTTCTCCTTCAACTGTTCACAGGCATACCGGTAAATGTCCGGTGCGGGCTTCCCATGCTCCACCATATCCGCGCAGACAATGTGGTCAAAATACTCGTACAGACCGATTTTCTTCAGATATCGCCCGGCCCGCTCCCTGTCGTTGGCTGTGGCCAGTGCAGTGATAATCCCATGCTCCCTCAAATAGGTAAGAATCTCCACAGCCCCCGGCTTGAGAGCCATACCATTCTCCTCTATGCATTCTTCCATCAGCTGCTTGCGGTATGCACGAATCTTCTCGTAGTCAAAATCCTCTCCGTACCATTCCCGGAACCGCTCCGGCGCGTAAGGTCTTCCGAGAGACCGAAGCGAAAGGGCCTGCTCATCCGTCATGGTATAGCCGAAGTGCTCCACGGCCTTGGGCCAGCAGATGCGGTAGTATTTCTCAGTGTCAATTAAAGTTCCGTCCAGATCAAAAATGACGGCGTGTATATGGTTCATGTGTGGTTCCTCACTTTGTATTTTTTTACACATATCTGAAGACGCTCAACCGGGTGTCACGCCGTTTGGAGCGATTAGGCAGTGAAATAATTTGTGTACACTTCGCAAATTGGGGATAACATCGACTACGAATCGCTGGAATCCGACACATGCCCCATATGGGAGGCGCGCCGGATCGCGCCCGGTCCAAACTTTCCTCGGATGGAATCCATAGCCTTATCCAGTTTTTCCAGCTTCTCATAATCCGTATTGTCAAACAAGCTCATCTGCCGCCCCTTGTCCTCCCTAGACACCTTGGTGGTGGATACCCCCAGCAGACGGATCGGTGTGCCGTCCCACATCTCGTCAAACAACTGACACACATTGCCGTAAATCTCCTGTGTGATATTTGTTGCCGCCGGAAGCGGGCACTGATGGGACACCCTGGTCAGGTCGTTGAAGCGGATCTGCACAGTCACGGACTCCACCTTCACATCATCCTGCCGCAGGCGCCTGCATACATTGTCGGTCAGCGACATCAGCACGCCTTTTGCGGTAGCGGAATCGGTAATGTCGAAGGAAACTGTAGTGGAATTCCCGTAGCCCTTGGCATCGGGCGATTCCGTCTCCACCGGGGAATCGTCAATGCCATTGGCGTAACGCCACAGCACTTCCCCATGCTTTTTCAGCACACCGGACAAGGTCTCCGGCTCCATGCGTGCCAAATCCCCGATGGTCTGTATCCCCATGGAAAGAAGGCGCTTCTCTGCGGCTTTTCCAACGAAAAACAGGTCTCTTACCGGAAGCGGCCACATTTTCCTTTGTATCTCCTCCGGAAAAAGCGTATGTACCTTGTCAGGCTTTTGAAAATCACTGGCCATCTTCGCAAGAATCTTGCAGGAGGAAATCCCTACGTTGACCGTAAAGCCCAACTCCCGCTTCACCTGCTCGCGGATGCGGTTTGCCGCCTCAACAGGTGGTCCGAACAGCCGCTGAGTGCCCGTCATATCCACAAAGGCCTCATCCACCGAGACCTGTTCGATCACGTCCGAGTACTGCTGCAAAATCGCGATAAAAGCCCGCGATTTTTCCAAATACATCTTGTGGCGGGGCTTCACCAGTGTCAGCGTGGGGCATTTGCGCAGTGCATCCGTAACCGGTTCCCCGGTGGTCACGCCATAGCGCTTGGCCGGAATGGACTTGGCCAGAATCACCCCATGGCGGGTCTCTATATCGCCGCCCACCGCCGAGGGAATCTCCCTCAGATCAACGCTTTCTCCGGCGGCAAGCCGCTCCACTGCCTCCCAGGAAAGAAAGGCGCTGTTTACATCAATATGGAATATTACCCGATCCTGCATAACCATTGCTCCTGCTCCAAAGAACTATACCTCAAGGAATCGGTTCCAGGACTCCTCATCCCCGCTGGCCGCCACCTTGAGCACGTAGACCCGGTCATCGGTTCCATCGATCACAAAACAATATACGCTCTCTTCAAATTTGAGTTCATACACGGTTCCCTCAACCAATACCCCTTCTGTCTCCCTGTACTTTTCCGGCTCAATCGTCACATCCTCATAGGTATGTCTCAGGTTTCCATTGGCATCGTACTCGCTGTATCCTTCCTCCACCAGCGAAATGATTTCCGCCTCATCCAGCTTAAGAAACAGCTCGTTCGTCCGCATGGTGCGAATATCCCTGTTGCAGGAATTCTCCGGTTTGATCTTCACATTGTCAAGCACCACATGAAACATCCGGTCTGTCAGCTGAACATCTCCGATCACGGCTTCCCCAAATTCAAAATGATTTATTTCATTTATCGTATGATATTTGTAATCCATCATTATCCATCCTTTCTGTTTCCTACGTGCTATCTTAACACACTTATGGGCTGTGTGCACCTGAATCTTTTTGTTTTTACTTTCCGGTTTTTACTTTCTGCTTTCTGCGGTTCTCACGGAGATTCAAGTACAGGTTCACACGCTTTACAACTTCGCCTTTTTCAGATGGTTCGAAAAGGTTTTGCCTTCTTTACAGACGCGGCTCTTCGTCCGGATCTTCTCAGAAATCTTCACATTTTTTTACAGTTTCTGTGCTGTTTCCAGATACTTCAAAAAAGCTTCACATCCGGCAACAATATCTCTGTAGGTCTCATCAAATCGGTTGCTGTACCACGGGTCCGCAATGCTGCGCCCCGGACAGTCCGTAAAATCCAGCAACAACTTAATCTTGTCATCCATGTCCGGCCCTGTAATGCGAATGGTGTTCCGGATGTTGTTGGAATCCGCACAGAGAAGATAATCGTAGTGGGCGTAATCCTCCCTCGTCACCTGTCTGGCGCGCTTACTGCTGAAATTCGTGTATGCGGTATTCCCTATATTATGTTTTATCAGTTCTGCCTGCGCCGGCGGATAAATCGGATTGCCTTTCCCGTTCCAGATCTCCTCTGTGCTGGTGGCGGCAGAGGCAATCTCGAACTGATTCTCGATGCCGCGCTTCTGCACCATGTCCTTGAGGATGAATTCGGCCATGGGGGAACGACAGATGTTGCCGTGGCAGATAAATAGTACTTTTATCATAATTTCTCATATCCTCTCATATCGTCGCAAGCCTTGATTTTGCTGGATTTGCGGGGCTTTTTCAAATTCATGTATCATCGCATAATCTCTCATAAAATCCTATATTTTTGAGGGAAAAGGGGTACAAATGGGGGTACAAATACCCAATTGTACCCCCGTACTTTTTGTAGTATTCAAGCTGTTTAGATTGCTGCAACCCTCTTCATCTCCGCCTCTGCATCCTCGAATTTTACATGAGTGTAAGTGTTCAGTGTAACGCTGATATCCGAGTGTCCCATGATATACTGCAGGCTCTTGGGATTCATGCCACTCTTTGCCATCTTGGAGCAAAAGGTATGTCTGCATACATGGGGTGTTACTTTCGGCATCTGAACCTTGTAGATGCTGTTATACTTCTGAAGAATGTGCTGAAAGTACTTCTCCCAGTGGAGAGCCACCATAGGCATATTGTTTTTATCAAGATATAAGAAGCCGCTGTAGCCATCAATCATGGGTTCTACCTTTGGCTTTACTCTCTTTGCAAGAATTGCCCTAAATGCTGCCTCCACTTCCTCAGACATTGGTATCTCTCGTACACCGCTTTCTGTCTTTGGTTCCTCGATCATATACTGCATTTTGGAACTGCGGATCAGCTGATGATCAACGATGATTTTGTGATGCTTAAAATCAATATTTTTTGTTGTAAGTCCTACAAATTCTGAGATTCGCAGTCCGGTATTGAACAGAATAAAGATGCCTTCATAATATCTGCTAAAATGCTTATCCTGTTTGACAAATTCAAGATATTTACGCTCCTGATCCCTAGTAATCGCTTCCCTTGTCACGCTGTCATTGACAATAACCGTAGCAAGTTCAAAATCAAAGGGATTTCTTCGAATCAGATCATCGTCATAGGCCATGCGAAAAGCAGGTCGTAAGATTCCTCTGATTGTATGAATCGTACTGTAACCCTTACCCTGTCTCTGTTGCAGGGTAATCAGCCATAGCTTTGCATCGGAGATTTTGATGGTATCGATACGTCTCTGACCAAAGGGATCCTTTTCCAAAAAGTTAATGGTGGTTTGATAGCCTGCCTTGGTTGATTCCCTCACACCTATCTTCGTTGCTGTGTAGCGTCGAACCAGTTCCAATACCGTAAGGTTTCCACCATCTAAGGCAATATGACCAAATTGGGTGGCTTGCAGTTCCTTCTCCTGCTCCCTGAGGGATGGCCCCTGCCTCTTTCCTTCCGGCATCCGGTCATTCTTATCCAATCTCCAACTGTATAAATATCTTTCTTTGCCGGTGCCATCATAATATTTGTAACGATAGCGACCATCCTTCTGCTGATACTCGCCGTTGTGTAGTACACGGCCTTTATTATCCTTTCTTTTATTTGACATGCTAGACACTCCTTTCCAATATAAAAAGAAAATACGTTTCTCGAATTTTCTCTTATCATGAACAAAAGGACTGCCCTCGATAGTTTTGATTTTATCATAGAACAGTCCAAAATAACATCCTTTTTGAGATTTTTGCCATTTCTCCATGGCAGAATTGTATCGTGCATTGACTTCTCGGAAACAATGCTTTCAGCGTTAGACACAACTGGCAGCATCTAAAAATCTTTCAAACAAAACTCTTTTGATCTTCACATGACTCCCAATTTCTAAAATGAAGTCAGCACCGGGATGCTCTGCCACAACCTGATATAGCCTTGTCTCTCCAATTCCAAAATACCTAGCAGCCTCCGGTATACTTAGGGCATAGCGCTGCCACAACGGAATCCCGTCTTCCTCCTTTTTCGTCTTGCTTTTGGACAATTTTTGAGTTAAGGCATTTGCCTGATTCATTTTCTCCTGCAGACTCACAATTGCCTGATAGGCCAAAGGAACGACAACCGGTACTGCCTTGGGAGTCATACTGTTTTCCATATTTATAATCATCTGATTCATTTCATCCTCCAAACTCTCTGTCGTCGGAAACAAAGTCCGGCAACAGAATCCATAAAATTTTATTTCTTGTTATCCAGTTATTAATTGCGAAAAAGCCCTTATTTTCAGCTATCGAACGGCATCTCCATCTGCATTCCCTCTACGGAAATAAATGTTTCATCTTTGTTTCCGGAATTTGTTTCCACACGCATCCATCCGCGCTGTTTTCCATAACCGGGAATATTTCGAGGGTTCGGATAAGGCTTCCACCCGGAAATGGTGCCATTCATGATCAGTCCGATTTCTCTGGCCTCACTATTTCTCGGTTTCCCCAGTTCTTTCAGCGCTTCGTTGTAGATCTGTTGAACACAAACCACATCATTGCCTGTATGATCCAACCATTCCTGGATGAGTCCGGTCCATGTATCCTCCTGCATAAATGGTCTTTGATACTCTATCAGGTTCTTCTCGATTTCGGGTGGAAGCTTCAATCTGATTTTTCCATCACCATACAAATTCATCATTTCTGCCCACATTTGTTCAATGTATTCTCTCGACGCTGCTTCATCCTCCAGGATATGAACCTCGGCCTTAGAAGCATCACACATAATCGGTAAAAATCTTCTATTGCCACTTCGATCCAGCGGAAGGAAATTCACAACATTGGAAGTTCCGGCAAAAACACACTGTCTTGGGATATCCTCTGCTCTGGTTCCATAAGGCTTTCGATAATTGTCATATTGCTTGCTAAGGAATGCCTTGGTTGCTTCATTATATTTAGTATTCAGTACTGCCAGCATCTCTGCCATCTCGCAGATCCAATGTCCTGCCAAATGCTCATAAACCTTGTCATCATCCAGACGCTTGATATCATCGGTAAACCACCTGTCTTTCAAGCACAAGAATCGTATAAAGGTAGACTTCCCGGCTCCCTGACCACCCACAAGGCAGAGCATATAATCAAACTTACAACCGGGCTTAAATATCCTGCTTATCGCTCCTAACATAAAAAGCTTCAAACATTCATATTCATAGTCACTTCCGGAAGCTCCCAGGAAATGCTTAAGTGCATACCTTACGCGCTCCACACCATCCCATTTCAGAGAACGAAGGTATTCTCTTACCGGATGATACTCATTCTCCGTAGCCACAATCTGCATGGCATCACGAAGTGCCTTGTCATTGCGAAAATGATAGTATTTCTCAACATAATGACGAATATGAATATCATCCTTGTCCGTTACATCCAGATAAGTTCTGCTCCAAGGCATCTGCCCGGATAACTCTATTCGGTCACGAAACAGATTGTCTCGGATATTCCCTTTGAAAAGCTCATCATTCTCCAAGATCACTTTTGCGTTTTCAATCGTATTATACGGCCAACCCTTCTCTGATTTTTCCAACATCTGATCCACGAATTCCTGATTCGGTGTCATAAATTCTTTTTTCAATTCTCTCCATCTCCTTCGTTATTTCTTCATATTTCCCTTTCAATTCATCCTCAGTAGCTTCAAACATACAGTAATCATATAAATAATCCACATAGGTAAACTCCGTTTCCGCCAAAACAAAAAGAGGACTCCAGTTAGAATCCTCTCTGTCTTTCGGTGCATATTTGCTTTTCATTTTCCGGAGCCGTTCATGAATCCCCGAAAGCTGCGCAATCAGCTCACGCTTCTTCTCTGCCCACATTTGATATTCATTCTTTTTTGAAACAACCTCTTTTTGTACGCAATCAGAATCTCTGCTATTGTCATAGGAAAGTGAAAACTTCGAAGCAATCTTTTCCGCTGCTTCCTTCAGGCTGAGTCCATAATAATTTGCCACAAAATCAATGGCATCTCCCTTTGCTCCACAACCAAAACAAAAATATCGCTGATCTACTTTCATGCTGGGATGCTTGTCATTATGAAACGGACAACATATCATCTTGCTTCGGTTTGGCTTAAAACCTGCCATCGAAACCACATCAATAGCAGTCACATTGTTTTTCACTGTTTCAAATAATTTCATCGCATCGGTTCCTCCTTTCTTCTTGGATGTGTGCTACGGATTACGTCATCAATATACATATTGATATCACGCAGTGTCTTTGTCTCCGCTGACAACTCCCTATACCTTGCATATTCTTTCTGGTAAGAATCCTGAAGAGAAGTCAATTCCTCCTGCCACCGGCTTACATCCACTTTGTCAATCTTCTTCTCTGACAGGATACGCTTTGCAATGTGATACCTCCGGAGCACCTCGCTATTTTCCGATTTCATTTGCTCCTTTCGTTTTGCATTCTTAGTAGAACAAAGCTCTCGCAGAATCGGTTGCGCCTCCTGATACCATTCTCCGTACCGAATCAAATCCTTAAGTTCCTTTATTCTGGCAGACTTTGATTTCATGGATTCGTTCAGATTATGAATATCGCTCTGTTTCTTTGAAATAAAACATCGGAAATCATCCAATGTAGTAATCTGATTCACACAAAGATAATTGATTACATATGCTTGTGCTTTTAAGTTCGTAGCTTTTGCTCTCTGCCTACCTCGCGAAAATGTATTCGCCACTTCATTTCTTTTTGCAAAATAGGAATTGATGTAGCTTACAAGATCCGGCTGTCTGGCTTCAGCTTCTTTCTCCGCAATCAATCGAATAAGCTCTGTAATATTAGAAACAATCTCTTTTAAGTGTTTCGAAAGAATTATGATTCCTTGATTAATTTCTTTAATCCAACGATTCAATTCTCCCTTCTCTGTAACAATTCCTTTTGCTTCCATTTTTCTGACATGAGGTCCTTCGTGTACCTGCGGGATCAAGTCAATTCCTTGTTCAACATAACTACGGTGATCAATGTGTTCATGAATTCCACGCTTTTCAAATTCCGAATTAACCAGATCCGCCCATGCTTTTCTCCACTGTTCCAGTACCTCCGGTCTGTTCCAATCAGTAGTAGGAACAGCATTATATTTCGGATTTCCTTTTCCATCTAAAATTGGATTTCCATCTGCATCAAAGAGATATTCACGCTTTTGTTTCTCTCCCCATGTGCCATCTTCTTGCATGGGACGAATAGGACACATTACGTGAACATGAGGATTGGGAATACCACCATTTTTGTCGGGATTATGAATCGCCATATCAACAATCATGCCCTTTGCCACAAAATTATCCATGACAAACTGCCTGGCAATTGCAATGTTCTCTTCTATCGAAAATTCATTCTGTAATGCAATATCAAAGCTATATGCAAGTTGCGCTTTCGGATGTTTTTCCACCTCTTCCACAGCATTCCATAAAAACTCTCTATTACGAAACGACTCCGGAACATAGTCCGGAGCCATAATCTCAGCGCAAATCACACCGCCCTTGGCAGTGTAATCTGCAATCTTTCCATAATATCGATCTTCCAACTTTTCACCTGCGCGGTAGGCAGCTGCTTCCACCGAAGACTGCCCTCTGCTTCTAAGCACTCGTGATACATGGAAATGATAAAGTGCCATTAGCTCATCACTTCCTTTCTCACCTGCTCAATTGCATCTTCAAGTTCTTTGTTGAATGCTGCAACATCCACCTTGCTTAAAGCTTCGCTCAACTCCCTTTCCGACACATCTATAATAGCCGGAAAATACTTTTCAAAAATAGCTCCACAGATAATCAATCTGTGACTACGCTCCTTACGGCTGGTGCTCTCACGATAGGAAAGCTGGTTTTTCTTTCTTTGGAGCTGATGTTCTGCCTGAAGCTTTTCTCTCTTTGCCTGCTCCAATTCATTTCGAAGTTCTTTGAGATTTTTGTTTTCTTCCATCCGTGTTTCCTCCCTCATTCCTTATGATTTTTGTCTCTTGTCATCTCCCCAAATCAATTCCTGGCAGGTAACCTCTGGGTTCTTTAGCCTCATAGACTGTTTTGGACTGTGCCGTTATCACGCTCTTCACTCGCTCCCTGTCTTACAGATCATCGCTTAGCTTCCCCGATGCGGTAGTGATTTGGAATGCCCATTCAGTTGTCATGAACTGATTTTCTCAAAATCACAGGCCTTATCCCGTATATCCAAAAGGTCGGAAATACTATTCAAAAGTTAAAATATCCACGCTTTTGGAAATTGTCCTTTTAATCGAATGTATGTTCTGTTATAATGTAGATAAATTGATTATGTACTACGTTTGCAAAGCACTATTGGATGAATTGAGGGAATTGATTTTGAAATGCAAATTATCGATACAGGAAAAACTAAAAGATTTAAGAATTGAAAGAGGCTTATCTTTGCAGGAACTGTCAGAGCAGACCGGACTGTCCCGAGCCGCTCTTGGCAATTATGAAACAGATGACTATAAGGAAATTACACATAAGGCGATTGTTATTCTGGCTGATTTTTATGGAGTAACTTCAGATTATTTACTGGGACTTACTGAGAATCGTGAACAGCATCCTTTCGCTGTAGATGAATTGGGATTGGATGATAGAACTATAGATTTGTTGAAAAGTGGCAAACTGAATGTGCGCTTAATCTGTGAAATGATCAAGCATCCGGAATTTATCAATTTCCTTTCCGATTTGGAAATCTATGTTGACAATCTGGCCGGAATGCAAATTCGAAATATGAACACAATGATTGAGCAGACCAGAATGCGTTTACAGAATAACGGAATCCCTGACAGTGATCACTATATGAAAACATTGGAGGCAGCCTCCATCAACGAAGACAATTATTTTAATAATCTGCTTGGAAATGATATTGTGAAAATTGCAAAAGACTTACGAGAAGTTCATGGTAAAGACGCAGATACCGGGGATCCGATTACACCGGTTGAAGATATGCTTAGTACCTTTGATGAACTGAAAAAAGCTGATAACGCCACCCAGGCGCAAATGGTTATGTACAGCAAGCTTTTCAAAATTAATTTCACGAAAATGAATCCTTATGAGTTTAAAACCTTCACGGATATCCTGCAGCGCTACTCCGATCTCTGCAAACCGGTGAAAGGCAACGGTCGTGGAAGAAAGAAAAAATAAACACAAGACGTAGGCTTGTCCGGGAGAATTCCCGCAACTCCTTTTCGCATGAGAAAAGGCGCACCCCATACCTGCCTATAGGTAGGTATAGAAGTGCGCCCTTAGTGCCTAATGGATAAAACAATTATTATTTAAGAGAACATTTCATTTAAAAACAAGGAAGGATTCTTTCTCCATCCATAATATTTAGCAGAATATGTTAAGTACAATTTTTTCTGAGTTCTTGTAATTGCTACAAAGCAATTTCTACGTTCTTCCTCCATTTCAACACTATCAATCCCTTTTTTCATACTTTGAAATGATGGCAGTTCATCATTCACCATTCCTATCAAAATAACATGATCAAATTCTTTTCCCTTTGAGGCATGAATAGTTAAAAACTGAACCGCATCTTTTGCTGGCTCTGATTCTTTTGAAATCATTGCAAATTCCTGCATATACGTTGCTACGGTTATTTCATCTAGATCATAATTATAGCTAAGATGTCTCTCAAAATCAGTCCATATCTTTTTTTCAATCAAAAATTCTTGCTTCGCTTGCTCCTTATGAGACTCATCCTCTATTTGATCAATTCTATTTTCTGACCAATCAAATGCTTTCTGAATGAATGAAATGAAATTCTTTCCTTCCGATAACTCTAATTCAAAGCTCTTCTCAAAATTATCATCACCAAGTTTGCCTTTTATCTCTTCGGATAAAGCACTCATATAATCCTGATTGGACAATTCGGCATTAGTAAGCACTTCTTCCAAATTAATAGATATTAATAAAGCTTGTTCAAAAATAGCAATTATCTGCTTTAATACCTTAATATCATTCCTATGATTTGCTAATTTGAGTAATAAATAAAGTAAGAGTACGTAAGGTGTTTCGAAGTCTGTCTTACGTTTAGACTTTTCACACTCGACGCCAACTTTTTCTGCTTCTTCAAATGCCGTTTCTAAAAGTCTGTTATTTCTTGCAATAACGCAGATTGAATCGTCAGGATTTTCTTCATGGATCTTTTTAGTTAACCCAGCAACGAATGACATTTCCTCTATATAATCGTCAAAGGAGTTCATAAAAACATGGTTTTCTTCCGGAAGTACTTTCATTGATTCCAATGGTTTTTTTGACACAGTTCTAGAAGAATTATGTGCTATCAACTTATTTGCTGCCAATATAACTTCCTTAGGACATCTGAAATTTTGGTTGAGCTGAATCAATTCAGCATTATAATCTTCCCTAAACTCTGTGATTCTTTTATGGCTTGCTCCGTTCCATCCATAAATAACCTGATCATCATCTGCAACGATAAATAAATTATTATTTTTAGTCCCACACATGCATTTTATAAGCATGTATTGACCATAGTTTGTATCTTGAAATTCATCGATATTGATATATTTATATGTTCTAGCATATATTTTAGCGATACCAGGATTTTCCTTAAACAGCCGAAATGTCATAAGTATTAACATATCAAAATCTAACACATTGTTAGCCAACATATACTCTATATATTTATGATAAAACCATTTATATTCGCGGGCATATGCTGTTTTGGGCATCACTACATCTAAATCTCCATCGCTGATACATAAATGTTTTTCAAAATACTTTATTGCTTTTCCAACATTAATATTATCGGGTATAGTATCTCCGTTCTCCTCATTATATTTCAACTGAAGATCAGAAATAATATCATTTATGTCATCATCCGAACTGTATATTTCAAAATTCGAATTTATACCGACATAAGTACCATGATTTCGAAGTACTTCTGAGCAAAATGAATGAAAGGTTCCTATAAATAAACGATGGTCATTCTCTTGATTTCCATCTAGTATTCTTTCACTCATTTCTGCAGCTGCTTTATTTGTAAAAGTTAATGCCAACACTCTAAAACTCTGATCCTGACTGTTCAATAAAATTCTCTTTATTCTCTCTGTCAACACAGCAGTTTTTCCTGATCCAGGTCCTGCCAAGACTATTACTGGTCCATCATTCCACTCAATGGCCATTTTTTGAGACTCTGTATATTTCTTCTCTGCCATCACTCACATACCTCCAATATAGCATTTACGTAAACTTCTGGTATGTCATCTGCACTTAACGCATTACCACTCCACAAATCCAACAATTTGTATGCATTTACAACTTTTCCTTTTTGAACAAGTTTCACAATTTCCTTTTTGTACTCGTCGACATCCCCAGAATTCTTTAACTCTATAATATCTTGAGTAATTTCCTCAGCAACAATGCTTTCATAATCAGTAAAAATACGATTCGAAGTAGCTAATTCATTTTCAAAATCAGTTGTACTGTTTAATAGAACCTGTGAACTAATAACATCCTCAGAATATCCGCAATTTCGTACTTCACCAATAGTCTGTCTCCCCTGCTCATCATTATCCGCTAACATAACCCAAGGAATTGAAAGAACTTTTGCCAACTTTGCAAATGGTCCAGCCGAGCCATTACTCCTATAAATAATCCCACTCACACCACTTGCGTCAAAATCCTTACCTAATATTTTTGCAAAGTATGGCAATATAACATCCTCTGACTGCCCCTCATATAGTAGCCATTTTCTAGCAAACAATATTTCTCCTCGACTACGTTGAACATAAGTGTTTAAATTACATATTTCAGCCATATTGAATATCCTATAGGCATTATCAATTACAGCGTCTATAGTCTCATCGGATGGATGGCAACAACCTCTAATAGCCCCTTCCAAACATCTATTGATTGGATCTTTTATCGTAACTATATTTAGATTACCATCAACCTCAATAACATTCGAAAATCGTGAGCTCAAACGAATTAGTCCCTCAGGAATATCACTTACAGAGAAAACATATCGGTCAAAAATTTTAGCAATTTTTGTTTCTCCATTTTCCTTCCGTACATACCTCAGGTTCTTCAAATCCATATTCTGAATAAAATATGGGGAATGCGTTGTAATAATCTTTTGACATTCAATTGCATCTATTGACTTATGAAGTGACCTAACCGCCTGAGGGTGTAAATGTGCTTCTGGTTCTTCTAATGTCAATATAGCTTCTGCTTCTTCTCTACTCATTTCGTTTAGAAGTATTTTTACATAAGCCTTAAATAATAAGATTGCTGCAACACTTTGAGTTCCCTGTCCATGTTTATCAATTGGGAAGTTATAGCTCGTACTTCCATTATTTATTACAACCTGAGCCTTAGATAATAAATCCCAAGTCTTTAGTGGAACCGCATCAATAGAAACAATATCTTCTCCTTGAAAATCCATTACATTTTGAATTTTATTCAACTCATTGACCAACTCTTTTAGATTCTCATCTTTTGTAATAATGTCTTTATTCAAGCCAGATATTTGATTCTGTAATTCTTCCAAGTCTTCTTTTGAAATCGATACTTTTTTCATAAATCTTCCCCACAAGGGAGATTTTGGACTAAATGTATCTTTGATATCCCTCAATGCTTGAAGATAGAATACAGGTGTTAACTGCAAAAATTTACCAACAATATTTTGAGATTTTCCTGTTATCTCTTCATAATTTTGATTCAGAAAAATAGTCTTTGTTTCTATATCGCCTGTTACATCATTAAAAATTGCATTAACTTCAATTAGTACAGATGCCTTATTAGGACTTTCTTTTAGATATTGAATGACGTCCATAAATGTATCAGAAATATAACCGTCCCATTCGCCTTCATCCTTCTCCTCAAAATGATAAATGATCTTAATTCCATCAGATTCTTTGGGCGAATTTACATTCTCGTCCATATGAAAATCATATTCATCAAAAGAATGTCTGTTGATTGCCTTATTTAAACCAATTCTTATTGCATCCAAAATCGTAGTTTTTCCCGCGTTATTTTCCCCAATAAAAACCGTAAAATCATCTAATGAAACCTTGCATTCTTTTATACTTCTAAAATTCTTTATATATACTTCTTTTAAATACATTCTGCCTCTCCCCAGCTTGTTTCTGCAATAATTTTTTGTTTACGCCACCTGCTTATATCTCGTATAGACATACTCAAAAATCAGCTTACGATATTCAAAGATTCTCTGATCAGAATAGCTCTCCGGCAGCTCTTCCCACAAAATCTTGCCGATCAGGTTATCGACCTCCGCCTTGGTCTCTTGCTTGTCTGTCCAATGATCCAGTTCTGCGATTTTTGCCTTGATTTTATCCAACAAGTCTACAGCAATCTTCTTGATTTTCCTGATATCCTCCTTGGATAAATTTTCATCAAAGAGTAGGTCATACATGGAAAGCTCTTCATCGCTGCTGAAGCCCTCACGAACATATCGCTGTTCTTCTTCATTCATGGAATTTGCAAGATCCATCAGTTCCATAAATGTTTTCTCGATATTGGCTCTGTCCTGCTCAGAATTATATTCTTCGATGATCTGCTGATATCTTACGTAGTAATCCACTCTATGAGGATTCTCCTTGAGCATGGCATCAAGCCTTACCTGGATCAGTTCATCCAGATCCATGAATGCAAGATTCTTCTTTTTAATCTTGGAAAACTCTCTTCGCAACAGATCAAAGTCAATCTTGCTGATATCGAAACGCTTATCAATTTCATGATCATCCGGTGTTCTTTCAATCATTATGTAATCTCCAAGAATTCCATTGATCTGCACCATCAAGTCTGTGTTATCAATATGCTTCCTCTTTTTCTTCAGTTCATCGAAGATGGCAATGACAGCATCTTTTCTCTCACGGTCAGCCCTGGAAATGTCATCACGGTCGAGGTACTTCATCATACGGTTAAGTTCGTTGCCATATGTCATGAACTGCTTCTTTGTTTCTCTGGATTCTGATACAGCATTAGCTGCCGTCTGCAGCAGGGAAAGCTTTGCAAAATCCTTTGCATATACCAGATCATCCAAATCAAAACCTTTGGAATTGAGGAACTCTGCTGCGGCCGCTATTGTTTCAAGAACTCTTTCGATCAGCTCACCCTTATCGATTGTCGGGTCGGTACTTCCACCACCTACATTAGCGGTATAATCAGCTAATGCTTTACGTAGAGCTTTAACGATACCGATGTAATCAATAATCAGTCCGTTGCTCTTACCCTCAGCTACACGGTTTGCACGAGCAATGGTCTGCATAAGAGTATGTGCCTTGAGCGGCTTGTCCAGATACAGACATGACAAACACTTCACATCAAAACCGGTAAGCCACATCGCACATACGAATACTATTCTCAGCGGATTTTCGCTGTCTTTAAACTCCTTATCCAGTTCACGCTTTTCCATCTTCTCACGATGGGGCTTGATATCCAGATTCCATTTTTTGAAGGTTTGAATCTCGTTCTGCTCCTGAGATATAACAACAGCCATCTCTGTTTCCTTCATCCACTTAAGTTTTCTCTCCAGTTCCTGAACTTCCTGCTGTGATGCGGTCTGTATCTGCTTTTCTAAGGCTTTGATATCTTCCTGCCAATATTCCTGTACAAAATTATACATACGCACACAAGTGACCTTATTCAGGCATACGAACATCGCTTTACCGCTGGTCCACAGATCAGAGTAATGCGACACAAAATCTCTGGCTACAGACTTAAGTCTCGGTTCTGCAGTCAGCAAATGTATTTCCTTTTCGAATTCATGCTCAAGCTTCTCTTCCTGTTCCGGATCGAGATCTGCTGCTTCGATGGCATCAAGAATCTTATCTGTAATATCCGGATTATGGATATCCAGAATCTTCTCTC
This sequence comes from uncultured Lachnospiraceae bacterium, assembly GCA_945868435.1. Taxonomy (GTDB): domain Bacteria; phylum Bacillota; class Clostridia; order Lachnospirales; family Lachnospiraceae; genus Roseburia. Next base: position 101,043 of record CAMBLG010000006.1, on the reverse strand, counting down.
CTCGATTTTCATAATAAAGCGGTACTGTTGCTTTATCTTCTACTGCACGCTTGAAGTCATATATGGAGATATATCCACCGAAGGTACGCTCTGTAATATTGTCATTTGTCAGAAGCGGTGTGCCGGTAAAACCTATCCTTGAAGCAGTCGGCAATAATCCAACCATATTGTCAGCAAAAATACCATACTGGCTTCTATGAGCTTCATCAGACATAATAATGATGTCGTGGTCAGGTATAATCGGCTCATCCACCTTCTTATTGAACTTCTGTATCAAAGTAAAGATAAAACTTGGATTCCCCTTCAATTTGCTGATTAGATCTTCACCGCTAGTCGCTATGTACTTGGATGCCTTTGTTTTTCCCAATAATCCGCAGTTTTCAAACGTATCTGAAATCTGGGAATTCAGTTCTTCACGGTCTGTAAGTACAACAATGGTCGGAGATCCGGCAAACTTCCTACGAATCTTCTGCGACAAAAAAACCATAGAATAACTTTTACCGGAGCCCTGGGTGTGCCAAAACACGCCAAGCTTTCCATTATTCAGTTTACGTGCCTCATAAGCCTTGACTGCTTCATTAACACCAAGATACTGGTGGTTTCGGGCAAGGATTTTGACGGTTTTGCCACCGGAATGATCATATAAGATAAAGTTTTCTAACAGATCCAGAAAGTTCTCTTTCTTACAAATACCACGAAGCATGGTTTCCAGAGCTACACTTCCCTGCTCCTGCTCGGAAAGTCTTTTCCACTCATGGAAGAATTCATACTTACTGCCCAGTGTACCAACCTTGGCTTCTAAACCATTGGACAACATTAGAAATGCATTGTAATAAAACAGTTGCGGAATGGTATCCAGGTAATCTGTGTAATTGTCTGTATATGCATTCTGAACATCCACAGAATTCTTCTTCAGTTCTACAAAGAGAAGTGGAATACCATTTACGAAGCCTACAATATCTGTTCTACGGCGATAGAGATCACCATGAATTTTCATTTCCTTTACTGCCAGGAAATGATTTCTCTCCATATCATTCGGATGCTGGAAGTCAATAATCATTGCACGCTTTTCTTCAGTCTGACCATTTGGCTTCTTCTCTGTAACCGGAATTCCGTCTCGGAGATATTCATACTTCTCTTCATTAATCTGCATCAATGATGCGGATGAAAGATGCTTCTCAAAGGTATTCTGAGCTTCTATAACCTGAGCATCTGTAAGCCACGGATTGAGCGTACGAAGAGCTTTCTGAAAATAACGCACTAAAAGAATGTCCTTGTAGGAACTTCTTCCAAACGTTCCATTCTCTCCAAGGATTTCCTGATTATAAGCAAGTTCTACCTGCCAGCCCAGTTCATCAGCAAGCAAGTGCCCTGCGCTCTCTTGCACTAATATATTTTCTGAATAGTCATAGCTCATAGAAATCCCCCTCCTCCTTTATCGTCTCGTTAAGGCAGCAATCGTCATTTATCTTTATAATTATCATTATCATAACCTTTAACAAAGTATAATAATCCGCGGTCATGGTTCTTTCGTCAATAATGATTGAGTCATGTATATATCTATTTCTGATAGCTTTTCCATCGCTAAACTCAGAATTATTTAACAAATAATCAAAATATTGATATTCCGGTTTAGTTAGCAGTTTATTATCAGTTACAATTTCTCCTTTAGTTATCATTTCTTTAAGTATTGGAGATTTGATATACTGCATTGAAATCACATTTTTCTCATACAGTTCTTTTAATATAAATACTCTTTCTTTTTGACATTTAATAACTTCATCTTCAAGATATATTACACCTCTTTCAATCAACCATCTAATTGCTTCTTGATTATATGGTTGACAATCTGCAATACCTATTTCTTCGTTCAAAATGAGTTGAACCAAATTATCATATTTTGAGCCTGTCCTTTCTGTATATGCAAGCATATTCTGATCAGAAAACATAAAGTTCATTTCTTTAACTATATCAGCACTGTTTGCATAACAGTATTTATTCTTAATCAAACTAGGGACATCTTTTATTCGCGGTGAATCTGTAATATACCTAAATAACTCCGTATCAATTTCCCCATCATCACATAACATTTTGTACTTGCTTAATACGCCATCAATAGCAGATGCTAATGTTTTGCATTTACTCAGAAGACTATCATTTGGCTCTGGCATATTACACGTAAAATTTCTAACTCCAAACTCTTCAACCAAATAACTTTCAAAAAACCATTTTACGATATCCTCAATATTAATACCAAGAACATTCAATTGCTTAACATATCCCGCCATTTGAATATCAGACAAAGACTCTAACATATCAAATGCTGTTCCCTTTTTATACATTCCTTTACCTCTGACTGAAAAGAAATCAGTCAAGGCACTTTTACCATAATTATTTGATGCATAAGTACATCTGGCCTGGCTATCAGTGTATTCAAACAAGTATATGAAATTATTAAGTAACGTTGGATAGTCAGTATTATTTTTTATCCATCCAGTATCATATTCTAATGTCCAATTTCCATTTTCATTTCGAACATTCTTTACATTTTCATATGAACCGAATGACACGCAAAATCCATATTCATGCGTAAATGCAGACTTATTACTATTCCAAAATTCTGTATTTCTCTGGTCTGCTATTTTTTTCATTTTAGGACTTATAGGTAATTCCGGAGTAGGTTTAGCATTTATGATAAGTTGCAAGATATTGGGATTAACATCGTCCCCCTTAAGGTAATCCTCTATCAGCTTAACTCTCTTATCTATGGTAAAACTCCTTGGAATATATACCTTTTGCTCTTTCTCGTGTTCCTCCAAATAATGTGAAACAATAAATCGTAAACCATATTCCTGCTCTTCAAGCAACAGTGTAATCTCTTTGTCAAAGTATTCGACAAATGCCTTATCTTGCAATATTTGAAACGTATTCCAATGAAGCCCTTTTAATACATCACATATCTTTTCTCTGGAAAAACATGTGTAGGTCTTAAGCTTATAAAAGAAATCTCTAAAGTCGTCCCAATAATTCACATAGCATTCATCAAAAATTGCAACAACATTATCCTCTGTAATTGACTTGAAAAACTCATGAACGACATTATTTAATTTCAACGTCCTGCTTTTGTACTCACTATATTTTTCTTCCGTCCACCTAGGAATATCAGATACTATTTCAAAAAATAATTTTGTATGATAAAGTTCAAATACCTTGTTTATATCTGTTAAATCAATTTGATTTTGAGCATAAGAATCCAACATGGCAACAACTTTATCTTCATCGCCACGGAAACATAATCTGGCATTAAAATAATCTTTATGTTCAAAATCCTTCAAAATAATTTACACCTCGATTTCTCCATTCATAAGTTTTGGTAATAAACGATCCCGTGCTTCTTTTGCATCGTTAATCTGTTGCTTCAACACCTCTATTTTTCTTTGATACACCTCACAAAAATTATTAAATTTATGCATCGTTGTATCATCAGGAATAAAAACCTTTATTTCTTCAAGCATTCTTTTTGTTAAAAACTTAATTGTCGAACCACTTGCACCTTGAAATAACTGTCTCATGTTATCCTTTACAGCATAATACAATAGAAATAGATTATCAGAATCAAATGGTGAAAAAACATATGTCCTCTGATATGCCTCAAACCGTCCTCTATAAAGTTTAACATTGAAATCACCATTCCCTGCTAAAATAACGGCATCACAATCAAACGAATATGATGGTGCTTTTATCGGCTCCTGTGAACATGTAAAGAATAAGTATTTTCCATCATCAGTTCCGAAATTAGCATCTTTCTTTCCTGTTACAATCGGCGCAATATCAGGCAAGTATACTTTTTTCCATCCACTTGGTACACCATCAACAATCTTGCAATCTTCATAACCAGGAAATCTCAAATCAATAAACCATTCCTTGTACAGGCGCTGTGCTGCCTCTTCGAGGAGTTTGATTTGATTTTTATTATTTTCAATAAGCTCATCATAAACAGACAAATAATTAACTATTTTTTCTTGAACTTCGATTTCTGGTACTTCAATTGGAACTGAACATAGTATTGAAGTATTAAGGTTCAACATTGTAGAGCCAACAGCATGATTTATCATCCAACCGATAGTTTCTGTTTTTTGAAGTTGAAAAAATATAAACTTGGGAATAGCGTTATCTCTATCAACTGTTACTCTTAAGCATCCAGTTCCACATAACCAATCTTTTTCACGTTCTGTTGTAAAGGCACATCTACCAACATCACCTCTTCGAGAATATAATATATCTCCTGATTCAATTTTGTGTCTTTTTAATCTTTCAGCATGTTCTTTTGAGACTCTCGCAATTGACTCTTCCGATATTCTTCCATCTATCAGATCTTTAGGCATTACAACAGGAATACCTCTTTCTGAATAATCAGACTGGTGAAGTTGCGAGCCAAATGGACCAGTTTGAATATTAGACGAAATATCACCTAGAGTTTTTTTCACCCAACTCATAGTCCCATCTCCTTCATATTCCGTGAGATGATATCCATTAAGTCATTACTCTCTGCCTGTAACGAAAGAAGTTCCTGATGAATCTCTGCCATTCTTTCTTCGAAATCAACGCCGTCATCTTCCACCGGTGCTACACCTACATAGGCTCCCGGTGTTAATGACCAGCCTTTATTCTCAATTGTTTCAATGTCGGCAATCTTGCAGAGTCCAAGGATATCCTCGTACTTTCCTTCACCAAACTTGCTATAAAGCCAGTGTGCTTCCTTTACGACTTCAACAATCTCTTCAATAGCTGCAATTTTCTCATCCCAACTATTCTGAACCTGTTTCTTCTCTTTGCGATCACAGGCTTCAACCGCTTTCTTGCCCGCTTCTCTAACAGACTTAAGATGCTTCTTCGCCATCTCAAGTCCTGTTACAAATACATCGTCATTTACTGCATTCAGGTCGTCTTCTCCTGCCTCAGCAATCATGTTGGCAACAGTAGCCTTGTATTCCTCTAACAGTTTCTTATACTTATCTATCTCACCTCTGTAGAGCCATACAATGGCATTCATATTTTTAAGCTGCCACTCATTCCACTCATTCAGGGTACGATCTACTACAGTATAATAATTTCGTGCATCGATGAATAAGACTTTATCCTTCAAATTTTCTGCCTTTCCTTTATCAAAAAACCACAGAGAACAAGGCAAGCTCTTTGTGTAGAAGAAATTATTACCTACGGAGATCATGACATCCACATGACCGGTCTTGACCAGCTTTTCACGGATATCCTTATCACTTCCCTGACTATCTGTTGCAGAGGAGGCCATAACAAAGCCCGCACGTCCCATCTCATTCAAATATGCATAGAAATAAGAAATCCAGAGATAATTTGCATTACCGATTTCCTTGTTTTTATTTTCCTTCGGTACACCGAACGGTAATCTCCCGGCATTTGCAGCTGTTTCAGCCTTTACCTTATCAACATTGAAAGGCGGATTTGCCATAACATAGTTACACTTGCCTTCCAAATTATGGGCATCATGATAAAAACTGTTTGCTTCGTCACCGGATTTGATAACACCGGTAAGTCCATGGACAGCCATATTCATAAGGCAGAGCTTAGCATTATATTCTACCTTCTCCTGACCATAAAATGTCATACTCTGATTGGCCCGTAGTCCAGTCTCATTTACAAAATCACCGGTTTGTACAAACATACCACCTGATCCACACGCCGGATCCAGAAGTACTCCACTCTTTGGCTCAAGAATGTTTACAATCATCTTTACCAGAGACTTCGGTGTGAAGAATACGCCATCATCAGATGCAATATTCTTGGCAAACTTATTCAGGAAGTACTCATAGATGCGCCCAATTACATCTCCGCCAACTTCATCCAAAGCATTATTATTAAAGATTCTGAGCAGTTCTCCAAGAAGCTCATCAGAGAAATCTGTATAGCTCTTCGGAAGAACACCTGTAAGCTGATCACTCTGCTGCTCCACAAGCTCCATAGCATTGTTAACCACTTCACCTAGGCTTCCCATATTCTGACCAGATACATTCACCAGCCCCAGGGATGCGACATTCTCAGGTAGATTTACCAGGTAGTCAAACTGTGCCATTTCAGGAAGAAACAATGCGCTCTTAGCAGTAAAATCACTTGCTTCTACCGGCATCTTGCGACCATTTCTCACGGGTCTATCTTTTAGTATTTCTTCCTCGACCATTTTATATCTGCTGTATGCATATCTCAGGAACAACAGTCCCAATACAGGCATACAATACTGATTTGATGTAAGCTTTGATCCCGCTCTCAGGAGATCTGCTGACTCCCATAGGTCTGCTTCAAGCTTCTTAATACATGCGTTATCCATTTATCTGATGTCCTCCAAAGTTACATTATTTCTTTTCACATTCCATTTTTCGTACTCTCCGTGGATCTTCCGGCTTTTCTGCATCTGCAGGAATCATCCACATACGCGCCCGAAGAACAGCACCTTCTATTCTGCCTTCCTTACAATAAATCGCTACTCTACGCTGTGAAACATTCCACTTTTCTGCACATTCAGCCGATGTTAAAAAATCCATACTATCCTCCACAAATTCACTCAAATAACTTTTTCTTTCATAAATAATCAATTATTTTAGATCCAATATCTTTTCGATTTTTAGTTTCTTTTTGTCTATCATTCTTACAAGAAACTGTTCATAATCCTCTGATGGGTAGTTCTCATTAGGAACTTCTTCATACTGGTCTGGTTCACCAAAAATCTCTGTCATGCGTTCTGATAATGCTTGTAAACCTTTCATCGCCCCTACAAATCGATTTCCTTTTTTTACCAGGATCCTCTTTTTCTGTGGGATACTGTCATATAAAAATTGAAGCTGTTCTAAATGCTCTTTTAATGAAAGATCATTGCTCTCTTTAAAAACGTTTTCCAATTTTCTTTGGATCATAGTCTCAAAATCTCTGGCTGACGCTTTTTCTGAAGACGTACCTCTTCTTACGTACACACAATCCTTTTCAATATCATCAGACGCACTTATTGAAAAGAATGGCAATTGTTCTGGTGCATCAGCTATAATAATTGCCTGAAACTTTTTCCCTGCATACTCCCCATAAATTTCATCATCATAGATAAAATTCAAAACGGAATAGCTCAAATTTCTTGGGACAAGCTTTTTTATCTCTTTTTCGACATCAGCCGCATCTTTAAGTTCATCAATGCCAACTGCCAAGTAATTATCGTCCTTGTTTTCTTGAATCCCTAAAACAATGACCCCACCGCCTGTATTAGCCATCGCAAGCATGATTTTTGCCAATTTACCTTTTGTAATCCACTTCTCTTTAAAATCTATATTATCTAATTCTCCACATGATTCTTTTAGAAAGGTCTTAAACCCGTCCCGTGAAGGATTTTTAACAATCAAATCGAAAAACTTATCTTTTATCTGAAACTGTTCTTTCATCATGATCCTCCCACTTTTCATCAAAACACTTCACATACATTATATTCGATGAAGCGAACACTTTCAATGCAATTATTTATTTTGCCTCCATCATTTTTGTTGTCATTCGCTGTCCGATGCTTGAATCTGGTTAATAATCAATTACTGATACCGTATGAATCTCGTATCTCAAATTTCCCCATAACCTCTATCTTCTCATATTCCCCGGTTTCCGAATCAATAACAATCATCGCAGACTCTCCAATCTGCGTTCCGTCTCTATAGGTAGAAAACACATCTGTCGATATGATGCCGTCTTTTTCGAATATCTTCTCCACCGGAGTGTGCCCTACCACCTGTTTGTATGTATCTGCTCTGAATATCTCTTTGGTCTCATACTGTGGTCTGTTCCATAACGGAGACGCATCATTCCAGAGATAATCGGGCGAAGCATCGTTCACCGCTGCTATAACATCATCTATATCTACATCCTGCAAATCTTCGTTAAACCATTTCAAAAAAACAGTAGTAAGACCGCCATGGGAGAAAAGCACATTGTCAATCCGATGCATTATGTTGATCTGTGTTGGACTCTTAAGGCTGTTCTCAAGTTCTTCAAGCTTTGATATAACCGTCTTCTCAGCATAAGGAGAATATCCGGTCTCAAGTCTCCCCCACGGGTAGCTCACATCATGATTACCGTAACACCAGAAAGTATCCGGATAGTCCTCAGCAAACGCGATTGCCCGGTCAAATGTTTCTATATATTGTTCTATTTGGAATTCCATATTCCAGTCATCCGGAATATCCATCAGACATACAGCCCGATCCGCCTTACCGTCCTTTAAGATTTTCTCTGCCCTGTCAAATATCCATGTTTTCAGATGAATATCCGGTATCACAAGTACTCGCATAACACTATCTCCCAAAATTGAAACACCAACTTATAATAGTTTTTCTTACAAATAAATCTCCTTCAACAACTCCACGCCCCTATCTCTATCAAAAGGCATTCCCATCTGCAAAAGTCTTACTTCCGATTCATCTACTGCACTGATTTCCTCGATATATCTATGTATATTCTCTGTCACCAACCCTTCTGATTCAACTTTTGTTCCAGCTGTGACAATCTGCAGCAAGCGGAATACATCGTACTTATGCTTCTTTAAATCCTTTTCATTGACATGCTCGCCGGCTCTCTTTCGTTCTAAAAGATTAATCCACGCATACATTTTGAACGGAATCAGATGCTCTGCTCCCAGAACACCAATACCATCAACGACTCTTCGACCAGCCATCATAAACTTATAAAAGTCATCATTCAAAAGAATTGCTGATAAGCTGGAAGTATCATCATCAATATGAATCGGAATGATTCCCTCTTCTATATTAAGATGATATCCCGGCTTTCTTGAAAACAACTCAATCATAGTTGGATAACCGAATTTGCCTTCTGTAAAGCGGTAAAAGTGCATATTATCTTCGTTCTTCCATCCGCACTTATAACCGCCTTCTTTTATGTATCCCCAGAATATAGCTGCAAATTCCGGGAAGTTATCCTCCATAATCAGGATCATATCAATATCTTTTGTTGCTCGAAACGGCAAGTCTGCCTCTGAGAGTAGAATATCACAGGCAGTTCCGCCGATAATAGTGTAATAATCCGAATAATCTTTAAATTTATTTCTAAAAGAGTCTATCCCTGGTACCATTTATAATTCCTCCAGCAGTTTCTCAATACTCATTTCTATTCTTTCGTCTTCGTTACCATTGAATGTACATGCAAGCGAAACAGGATCAACACATCCTTCTCTTGCAAAATAAGAAGGATTGTATTTCCATAATTGTACCTTCAAGCAGTCGTCCGGGTCTTCAGATCTGGCATCCACAATTTCCAACTGGTCAACAACTTCCTCGCCCTTGTAAATTGCACATTCCTCTATTCTTGGGGGATTCAATTCTGACTCCTGACTAAGAGCGGTTTCTCCGGCACTAAATGATTCAAAGGTTGCTTCACATCGCATAATTGTAATCTCTTTCTGGACAGGATTTATCAAATATGCTTTTGCATTTTCATAATACTCTTTGCGTGAGTAATTTCTCTTAATAGCAATCTCTGTTCCGGATTTCATCTGGCGGATGAGTCCCATTTCCTCTAATTGGGCTGTTGCTCTTGTAATGGACGTCTTGGTAAGATTTAACTTGTTCGCGACTTCACTTTTTAGCACAGATTCCTCATCATCCATATATAACAATTCAAGGAACACCATCTGCGTTGCAGGCATCATCTTATCCGCCTTGACAAGCCGCTTGCGATACACATCCTGCAATACAATTCCCATAAATGGTAAGAATACATTTCCCGGCAGATCCACAAACGGAACTCCGCTTTTCACCAGAGCATTTCTCATGGAAACGCTGTTTAACGCTATTTCATATGCTACAGGACACTGCAATGCTTCCTCATACTTTGCTTTCTGCTTTTTCATTGCGGCAACACTTAGTTCCATTTCCTTCACTACATCTATTATGGCAAAGTTAACACCATATATTTCAACCATCATAATATCGCGCATAGTCATAAAAATCGGCAATGGTAATTTATTCTTGTATTCTTCTATTTTTACTTTGCAGCCGAAATACTGCTCTAATTGCTTTTTCATATGGCATCTCCTTGTAACATATTTTTGTATATGATAACATATTTTATGTTACTTTTCAATATTTTATGTTACTTTATTGTAATCAGCTTGGTTTCCATGAATATTTAGGTAAGGTATACGATTATTATTAAAAGTACAACCACATAATATGTATTGCAGTCAATCATCAAATTGATTCTCTCATTTTTATCAATTTTGATGCAATTACCGGAACTAATAATTATTCTAATAACAATTCGGAACATTTTGATAACATTTCGGTGCATCGTAATGTTCATAACCTCAACTTTCATTTCGCGACTGCACATACAACAGTTCGATATAAACAAACCGACATTTAACCGACATTCAAACCGACATTTTTATGTAAACGAAAAGAAGTCCCCGCAGGAACTCCTTTCACCACAAATCATATTCATTTTTATCGAAGACAGTCCGGTTGACAAATTACAATCCGAAAATTTTGCTTTCAGGCTATCGCACAACTCGCACAAAATAGGGGTACAATGGGGGTACAAATACCATTCTCATTCCCCAAAAGCCTTGATTTTAAGCCTCTTCAGACAAAAGTACGGTTTCTGCCGTGGCAAACAAATAGTACTTTTATATGTTCTTTCATAAGTTCTCAAATCCTTTCAAATGCCCGTAAATACTGGGTTTGTGGAATTTTCGGCATTTTGTTGTTGTGTCATTTCTTCTCAAAATAGAGCGTATTTTCTCGGGTGATTGGCATAAAAATTGGCATAAATTAAAATTTTTATGCCACAGTTTTTGGCTGGCATAAAATTTCGCAACATCGCATAAACACTGGGGTTGTGAGGCACTCCGTGGCAAACTAACATATTAAAACTCTTGTTTTGTCATAAAACAAAAATCAATTTATGCCACGATTTTTACCGCCTATAGCAACTTGCTTTTTTCCTATGCCTCTTTTTCGATCAGCAAATCAAGCCTTTCCATCTCTGCAATCGCATCTTCCGCTTTGATATGCGTATAGGTATCAAGAGTTACCGAAATGTCCCCGTGTCCCATGATATATTGCAATACCTTCGGATTCATACCGGACTTCGCCATATTGGTACAAAACGTATGTCTGAACACATGCGGCGTAATCTTCGGCAACTGCACGCGATAAATGCTATTGTATTTTTCAACGGAAAGCTGGAAGTATTTCTCCCAATGCAATGCCACTCTCGGTTTACCATTCTTGTCTAAGAAAAGAAATCCAGAATACCCGTCTACAATCGGCTCAATCTTTGGCTTGGGACGATTCTTGATAATGCGCTTGAATGCCTCCATTACTTCCGAATTCATTGGAATCTCACGAATACCATTCTCTGTCTTGGTTTTCTCACAAACATATCTCATATCGCTGGTACGCTGGAGCTGATGACTTACCTTAATAACATTCTTCTTAAAATCAATGTCCTTAATCGTCAAACCACAGAACTCACTGATACGAAGTCCGGTCTTGAACAGAATGAAAATTGCATCATAGTATCTACTGTAATGCCTGTCCTCCTGAATAAACTGCAAGAACTTTCTCTCCTGTTCCCTTGTGAGCGCATCCCTCTTCACACTATCATTCACTACTACTGTGTGAAGTTCGAACTGAAATGGATTCTTGATAATCATGTCATCATCAGCAGCCATCTGAAATGCAGGGCGAAGAACGCCTCGTACCGTATGAATGGTACTGTAACCTCTGCCTTCTTCCTGCATTTTAATCAGAAAAATCTTTGCATCTGATGTCTTGATACTCGCAATCTTTCTCTGTCCAAAAGGTTCCTTTGCCAATATATTTTGCACAAATTTGTAGCCGGTACGAGTACTGTGTTTTACTCCGGTCTTAGTCATCAGATACTTCTCAACTAATTCACATACCGTAAGGTCTTCACAGAAGGTTTCTAATCTTAGCTGTTTCTCAATATCCTTGATTTTCTCTCTCAGAGATTTTTCTTTACGCTTTCCTGTCGGAGTTGGATCCGTAGCAGTTAAACGCCAACTGTAAACCGCTTTTCTCTGACCAAATGGAGTCATATATCGCTCTTTGTAAACTTCATAAAACTCATCATATTTGAGTGCATATTCACTATTCCAAAGCTCGTTAAACTCTGCCAATATATTCTGTGTAATCTCGCCCTTCTCTGTTGATACAACACGGGTATTCCACTCACGATTACTTGTGAGCGCAGTCTTTGTCATATTAGAACTACCTATAATAATTCTAGTGTAGCGTTTATTACGATGGGTGGAATTACTCCGTTATTACAGACATTAAGAGAGCTTGAAAAAAGAGGGGTTAAAGGAGAAATCCTTACAACGAATTATTTGAATTTTAGTGAGCCTAGAGCACTTGAGAAGTTAAATAAACTTTCTAACATTACTCTAAAAATGTATGATGTAGAATCTTCTGGTGATGGATTCCACACAAAGGGATATATTTTTAGAAAAGATGAAATCTATAACAATTGTTATCCAATCCATGCTTTTTCCTCCAATTTAAAGTTCACTTACATCATCGAACTGTTTATAGCTTTTTTTCTAGCTTCTAAATTTGTTATATGTTTCAGTATTTCACCATTTAAAATAAATAATTGCTTGTCCATATTTTCAAACAGCATCCTTAATTCCTTACTGGTAATAGTTCTTACCTCCAAAATCATTATTTTTTCGCGTAAAGCACTATTCTCTTTGGAATGAGTTACAGCATCATACTTAAATTCCTTCTTAAAGTATTCGTATGGATTAAATGGCAAGGATTCCTTAAATCTTCCCTGGCTTATAGTTACATTAACGTTTTCCCCTTTACACAACGTATCATAAATATAATTATACAAAGCCTCCTCATTCTTAAGTTCATCGTCATTTTTAAACAACATTAGTTTACGATGCATTTCTATGTATTCTAAAATATCTTCATGTAAACAATTTAACCAAGTAATCAAGCATTCTGTTCTATATAAACTCATTGTCTTTATTGCAGAAATTAAACTTATGACTAATCCCGTAATCAATCCGGCAAATATATTTGCAAATACTGATGATAAAAAAGGATTACTCTCTTTGAATAATACCGACAACATAAAAACTGCTACAGAAAGCAAGAGCACTATTCCCACCACCCAAAAGTGAGGAAGACTAAAATATAATTTTACACTTTTCCAGAATTTCTTTAATCTATATTTCATATCCAAACACTCCTTAACTTCGTTAAACCCATATGACAAGCAATATATAATGCAACAATAACCACAACTGCCCATGTTGAGAATCCAGCCAATGACATTAACCATAACAAAAATGTATGTACACAATAAAATAGCAAATAAAGAAAACTACCTAACGCTGGAGCACTTCCTCTATCATAATATAATCCAACAACAGCAAATGTCACCGTATGCATAAATGGTTCCGCTATCCAGTTTAAAATTTCAGGCGGAAGCGCCATCGGCGCTTCGCCAATCTTTACCACCAATCCATCGCCTAATACTTCAAATGGATTAGAAATGCAAAACTGTCTTATAAAAATACTTATTACCGCTATTAACTTATACATACCCCACGCCTTTCATCTTTCAGTTTATTATCCAACGTTCGCTCTCTCTTTAAATAAGCATTTCTGACTATATTCAGCAAAACCTACTACTCGAGAATGATTCTCCCCGCAAGATGTTCTGTCACTCTATATTCAGCAAATTTTTTCGCAGTCTCTTTTGTTCTCATTACTCTGCCGAAATAATCATTAGCATAAATTTTTCTATCTCCGATCAAAAATAATATTCGATAACCTGCATCTCTATGGAATATTACCACTTCCAATTCTTCACCATCATCTAACAAAATTTTAGCCCGGTTTCCATCCCAATCAAGCAAATTATCATAAGGTCTAAAAAACGTCCCCTTTATATAGTGCTTTTCTGTATTCTCATAATAAGTTCTAAAATATTCCACACTTTCTTGGTATGAGCACCTCTCATCTAAAACTTTACTTGGTATATATTTCTCTTCAATATGAAATTCAAGAATTGGCTTTCCTGATAACATATATGCCAAACCTTTTTTTGCATCTACTGCTGATGTGTGATGAATTTCAAAACAGATTATATCTCCACCTAATATACGCTCTAACTCTGGACTAATATCTTCTATTTCATACTCACAATCTGTTTCAAACTGACAATCCATTAACTCACATATTCTTTCCGTATATGAAATCCTCTTATGAATTGTATAAAAATTCTCTTCGATTTGGATTTTTATAGATTTCGCTTCTGACAAACCGCATTTACATGCTTTATGAAGATTACTTTCACAAACACTTGCAAACCCGTTCTTACGAAACTGATCTGCATTTTGTCTTCGCAGATAAGGTTTTCGTTCTTTTGGATAAGCAAACACCAATTTATATTTGTCGTCCCTCTCCCTTTGACAATACAGTTCGTCTTTTATTAATGATAATCTCGAATCATTGCTTTCTTTCATTTGAACAAGCTGCTCTAGTGTTGTCGTCACCGTTTCAAATGCACTAATTGCCCTGTTGAAAACAAAAGCTTCTTTATAATCCGGCATAATATCCTCCAATATCTCACGATTGTATAACCCCTTAGTCACATTTATGTAAATACTATTTTCACTACTCTTTGCTCATTATCAGTAGCTCTAATATATTTAAAGTGCCGGTTAGCATTATTTCTAACCGGCACTCTTGCTCCTACGTTCCACAAAGATTACATTCTAAAGTCTGATAATGCCGCAAATGAACTCAGTATTGACTTGAAAAATCTTTCATACAACATATCGTACTGCCCTGACAGGTCTGCAACCTTCAAAGCTTCTTTATACTCATCTTTTTCCTTATCTCTGAAAAACACCGGCGACACATTTCGCTTCATCAGCAACATATTTGCAAAAGCTCTGGTAGTTCTACCATTGCCATCACGAAATGCATGAATCACCGTCATTCTGTGATGAATCTGAATTACACGCTCAACATATTTGCTCAGTGGCAGTTCTTCATATTCATCCATTAAAATCTTGATTTCTTTATCCAAGAAATACATTTCTTCCGGTATTTTACGGTAATCAATTGTTTCAAACTTAGCTCCAAGCACTAGAGTATTCGACTCTCTGTATCGTCCTCCGTATTCAGGGCATGGAGCAGTAGAAAACAGTTGCTCATTCAAATGCTTTGCATCATATATACTGATTTCACTCTCAGCTTCACTAAATGCATAATCATATGCAAACGTCAGACCGGCCACCTCAATAATATTTTGATTCTCTTCTCGACAATACGGACTGTCTTGCTTATGGAATCGCAAGTCCATTACAATAGCTGCAGCCGTTTCCATGTCAATGTCGATACCCTCTAATCTACTATCATGAAATACATACTCCGTCTTAAATTTCTGACATGCATACTCTGTTGGTTTTAATTTGAAATTGTCACCTATTGCGTCAAATAACTGCTCGTACAAAACAGTATCATATTTGCCTTGTTCTTTTCTTTTAACAGCAGGCTTGTACTTTCTAGCTAATTTTTGTAACGTCTCCGCATCCGTATCTCCTTGAATCATGTGTAAACGATACGCAATCTTGTACAAACATGATTGAAAACTAACACCAAAATAATCTGCAATTAACAGTACTCCATCCAAGTCGATATAACCGTCTTTAGCATATTTCTGCACTTGCTTTTTAAGTTCCGCTGTCGGCATTAAAAGTTCTGACGCAAAATTCTCTGCGTATTTTTCAATCTCAGACTTCGCATTAGTTGCACACATAAAACCACTATGCACATCTTTTAAATGGTGGCATAATTCATGCGCTGCTGTAAATCTTTGTCTTACAATTGGTCTTAGAAGATTTATACCCACTATCGGAAAATCTTCTTCATCTTCTGCCGGAATGTAAATTCCTTCATACTTTTTGAATGGTCTTAACAGAAAAGCAATCTTTAAATCTGTTAACATCTGAAATGGATTAATCGGATAACTTATCTCCTTACCACTATAGTACTCTCGAAGAAAAACATTGGCCAATTGATCAGCAGACATGCCACCAGTTGCTAATTCCTCAAAATCAATTGCCAAACTACATCCTCTCTTTCATCATTCTTTTAAATTCAATCAAATTTAAAATCTCCTGTTGATCAGCTTCATCCAATGCTCCAAATCTACGAGCAAACATCTGTACAGGCATCTCTGTGCTTCTTCCGTTTAATAATTCATCCGCAGGGATTTGAAATAACTCACTAAACTTACCCAATTCATCCGCAGATACCTTTCTCTTTCCTGATTCAATCTCTACAATTGCAGTGCGATTAACGCCCAAAAACTTAGCCACATAATCTTGTGACAAGTGAAGTTCTGTTCTGGCTTCTTTTATCCTCTCGTATAATGCTCTCATGACATATTCCTCCTTCTATGCATGCCTGCGCATATATTATAGTACGCAAAGAAAGATTTTTCAACACAAAATGTTGGATTTTCCAACTTTTTATTCTGCCTTATTTATTGCCTGCTCTATTAATTTCAATTCATTAGCCATGTCACAGCCCAAAATCCTTAAAAATTGGTATAAATCTGGTATAAAAATCCCGTTTTAAAATCCCACAACCCTTGATTTTACGAACTTTCTTTCAAAAAGCAACTTCCTGCCGTGACACCTGACGATGACTACAAGCTGGGGACTATCACTGTCACAGATGCCTCCGACAAAGATGTCACACTTACAGAGAAAGATGGTAATCGCAGCCTAAACTTTGTCGTAATCTCCATAATAACTTCGTAATCTTTCATAAATCATACATCGGCTTTACCCAAAAGTCTTCCATGATATGTTGGTTTCTGAATCATTTGACCCCCTCTTAACTTTTACAAATTTTCTGGTGTGCCTTCATTTTCTTCATCGCCCAGTCATAATAACTGCTGGTCACACTGATAAAATAGCTTCCGATGCAACTTCCTCCCACCCATGGATAATAGGTATTGGTAAATAACTCCTCCTGGGAAAACGTTTCCAGCGCTTCCATTTTCACGATTTTTGATCCACTCGAGCAATAACAGATGCCATTCATGCAGATGCATCAATACGTCCCTAAGATTCTTATCACGCTTCCAATGCGCTTCCTTCTTCTTCTCATCTCCGGAAAAGTCATAGCATATGGACTTTTCATCCTCCGTTCTGCTCTCTATCATTGTCAGAAGCTTTTCATAATTCGTATTCGCCGCTAAAATTAAATCTTCTTTATTTCTTGGTCTTGGCATATATTCCCTCCTATTCTGCCCAAAACAATTTTGCGAAATGATCGTTTACTCCTTATAATTCTCTGCATATCTCTGGATGTCAGTATGGTTCGATCCATCCTGTATCCGTCCATAATTCGGATTTCCCCGCCAACACCTTGTGTGGTACTGATCGGAATCCCCGCCTTACACAGATTCTCGATATCCCTGTTGATGGTTCTTCGTAACACCTCAAACCGTTCCGCCAGTTCAGGTGTGGTCACTTTTTCTTTCTGCAGCAAAATGGAAAGAATTCCAATAAGCCGATCTATCTTCATGACATCTTCACTTCCTGTTTCATAATAGCATTCCAAACACATCATCTATATGACATGTTTATTATAACATTTTGCAGAAAATAAAAATAGCATTCCGGCAATAAACACATCCTACTGCCGAAATGCTATCTCTGTTTTTGCTCAATTTTACACAATCACAATGTATTATCCCAAAAGCTTCTCTTCCCACTCTTTTTCCCGAAATCCGGTCAGCACAAAGTCATCCCCCACAACCAACGGGCGCTTCACAAGCATGCCATTGGTAGCCAAAAGTTTTAGTTGTTCCTCCTCCGACATTCCCGGCAACTGATCCTTTAATCCCATCTCTTTGTACAGCATTCCGCTGGTGTTGAAGAATTTCTTCAGTGGCAAACCGCTTTTTGCATACCACTGTTTTAACTCTTCATAAGTGGGATGCTCCTCTACAATTGGGCGCTCCACAAAATCCACGTGATTCTCTTCCAGCCATTTCAGCGCCTTCAGACAGGTACTGCATTTTCTATATACCAATACTAACATCCGAGTTCTCCTTCTGTGTTAACAATTACTCCGCATAGATCGGCTCAAAATCCTCCGGTCCATGTCCGCAGAGCGGGCAGCTGAAATCTGCCGGCAGTTCACTGCCTTCATACACGTATTTGCAGATTTTACATCTCCAGCCCACAATCTTCCTGTCGTCCTGCTTCTTCTCCGGCTTCGGCTTTACATTGTTCTGATAATCCGCATACGTCAGTGGCGCATGTTCGCTCAAGACCTTTCCGTCAGTCACCTCTGCGATAAAAAGCGTATGGCTGCCCAGATCCTGACTGCTTACCACCTTGCAGCTGATCATGGCGCAGCACTGCCATCCCATGTACGGAACACCATTCTCGTCCTCCGGAAGCGCAATATCTTTCATTTTGTCCACATCCCGACCTGACTGGAAGCCGAAATGCTTGATAGTCTCAAATGTCACCGTCTGATCCAGCATACTCAACGTAAAAATCCCGCTTTCTTTGATCAGGTCACAGGTGTAATTCGTGTTCAACACGGAGATTGCCACCCTTGTCGGGCTGTTGGCCACCTGTATACACGTATTGGTGATACATCCGTTCTTCTTTTCCCCTGCCTTAGTGCCCAGCATAAACACACCATAGCTGAGATTGTACAATGCTCGCTTGTCCATATGTCTTCCCTCCAAAATCTCTCATTCTGAATGCAAATCCCAAATATTGTTATCTGCTTCTTTCTTTTAATTATACATATATCCCATCGGATTTTGCAAGCAATTCATTCTGAATCAGCCGGCTAAGATACAACAGACGTGACCGCAGTCAGAGCACAATCCGCGTTAGCTGCATCTTGCCTTAATTCTTCATAAATGTTACAATCTTTTTATATATGAATGAAAGAGTCAGACAACTTTTGACGTTTTTCTCATAATAGATTTTCAGACAAAAGATAACTCTTGGAAAGGCAGGATATTAACATGAAATTGCGGACAAAAATCCAATTAATCTTTGGTGGCACAGCAATCCTTCTGATGTCGCTCATGGGATCTGTTGCTTACAGCTTAAGCTATCAGGCACAGATGCAGATGGTACAGACCGATGTCAATCGCGCCTCGGCACTGGCTTCCGAAAACCTGTCAAATCAGCTTCAGAACTACATGAATGTCACCTCCATTGCCGGAACAGATTCCATCATCCGTGATTCATCTGCAAGTATTTCCGACAAGGAGGCATGCATCGACCGCTATGTGCAGACCTACGGTTTTACCAGCGGCAATCTGCTGGATCCAAATGCTGTCAGCTTATTTGACGGCACCGATTTCAGCGATCGGGATTATGTACAGCGTGCACTCACCGGCGAAGTCTGTGTATCGGATATTACATTAAGCCGTTACACCGGCACCTACGGTGTCAGTATCGCAGCTCCGGTTCAGTCTGCTTCCGGCGACATTACAGGAGTCATTTATTTCCGCATTGACAACGACTTTATGACATCCATTGTCGAGAATCTGAAAATCAGCCGGAACAGTTCTGCCTGCATCGTGGATGCCAACAATCAGATTATAGCCCACGAAGATCCCGAGCTGATCATGACTGAGGCCGCAGCCTCCAATGACGGCATCTGTGCCAGCGTTCCTGTAAACAATACCAATGGCTGGACTTTAGTCATCACCGCACCGGAAAGTGACTTCACCGGCGCCATGACAACCATGATCCGGCAATTTGTCATTTGGGATATCATCGCTGTGATTGCAGCACTCATCATTGCTATGCTGTTTGCCAATTCCATGAGCAAATCCGTTCTGACAGTGAAAAATGCGATGCTTTCCATCTCCCAGGGAGATTTGTCCTGCTCCTTAACAAAAACAAAGCGCAAGGATGAACTTGGCGTCCTCCAGAACACCGCCGCATCCCTCGTTGAGATGCTTCAACACATTATCGGAGAGGCAAACCAGATTCTTGGCTCCATTGCGCATTTTGACATGACCACAGGGGAGATGAATTCCTATCCGGGCGCGTTCAACAGTCTTGCGGACTCGGTGAACGCAATCCGGCAGATGCTCACCCGCATGATTATCGATATCCAGAGCTCCTCAGCCAATGTCAAAAGCGGTTCAAGCCAGTTGGCAGAGGCAACACAGCTTCTCTCTGAGGGAACCGTCTCACAGACTTCCTCCATTGAGAAACTCGTTATGGATATGAACAACGTGGTGGACAGTATCAACCAGAATTCCGAGAACGGAAACCTCATCAATGAACGGTTGAACACCTTAGACACAAAAATTCAGGACAGCAGCCAGCAGATGGAACATCTGCTCCGAATTGTAGACCAGATTGAAGAGATGTCTTCCGACATTCAGAAGATTGTCGGAACCATCGATTCGATTGCATTCCAGACCAACATTCTGGCACTGAACGCCTCCGTAGAGGCTGCAAGAGCCGGAGAAAACGGCCGGGGCTTCGCCGTGGTTGCAGAAGAGGTTTCCTCCCTCGCGTCCCGCTCCAGTGACGCATCCAAGAAGACCGGAGAACTCATTGAAAAATGCATCACAGGAATTGCCCAGGCAAAAGAGAGTGCCGATGTCACTGCCTCCGCTCTCGAAAGTATCGTAACCGATTCTGCAGAGATCGCGCGCTCCTTCGATTCCATATCGGAAGCTACACGTGAAGAGGCACGCAAAGCCAACTCCATCCGCATGGAGATCAATAACATCAGTGACGTTGTACAATCCAACTCCTCTACGGCCCAGGAGACAGCTGCTTCCACAGAAGCACTGTCCCAGCAGGCACAGACGTTGGAGGCGATGACTTCACGCTTCCGTGTGAACTGACACGGGAAGCCCACAGATGCATATTCTGACTACAATTCAATTATCTTCGTGGCCAGCTTCTCCCGAAACCGGACATCATGCTCCACCAGGAGCATGGTGGGCTGATAGGTTTCAATCAGCCGCTCAATCTGCATTCTGGAAAAGACATCGATGTAATTCAACGGCTCATCCCAGATATACAGATGTGCCATAATGCTTCCAATCTCCCGCACATAGAAAAAAGCCTGCTTTGCATACGCAAAAAACAGACTCACACAAATAAACCTTTTATTTAAAATAAAAAGGCTCAAAAATAAGTGCGATAATCAAATTTAAGCGTACGCAAACAAACCTATGTATGCACAGGTCTTCTTACTTATTTGCTTCACCTAAACTCAACTATCGAATTCTCATTTCCTCACCTAAGCCGCCATATGAAATACCAATACTACTCTTCCGGTACCGGTCTCCGTCGCTACATCAATCTCGTAGCCTTCACGTTTCATAGATCTCACACATTCATCAATTTTCGTTTTCTTATCTCCGAATACCGGAGAATATTCAATGCTTTTACTGATAAACATAGCGTTTCCTCCTCTTTCGTTTTCATTTTACATGGCCATTATAATACAAAGTTGTAAAATTGGGAAGCACAGATGCGTAAAAAAAACGTAAAACCCGAAGCATAACTGCTCCGGGCCTAACATTTAATTCTCTCTCATCGAAACAAGCTAACGCAGACAGTTGATTGCATCAATTACCTGCTCATAGTCTTCTGTAACCTGCTTCCACAGTTCTTCACACTGCGCACGGTCAATCTGCTGGGCATCTTTGCCTCTCAACAGTTCCGTAAGATCACTGGAGGAACGCCCCAATCGGACAAATCCCAGATTCAGGACCACTCCCTTTAAGGTATGGACAGCTTTAAAAGCATCCTCATATTCTTCCCTCTGCAGAGCTTCCGCAAGGCTTTGATAACTTTTATCTTCCGGAAACTTCAGAACAAATCTCTCGACCAGTGTCTCACTGGGCAAACGTTTTCTCACATCTTCATAGCTTCCACCAATAGAAGCATAACATTCCTCAATTGTCATTTTCTTCCGCTTTCTCCTTACGCATGTACTGCACCAACCAGCTCGTTGATATCCTCCACGCCATACTTCATCATGTAGGCCTCGATTCCCTCAACGATTTTCTCACTGGTATGCGGATCCACAAAATTAGCAGTACCCACTGAGACGGCTGTAGCACCGGCAAGAAGCATCTCGATTGCATCTGCTGCAGTCATGATACCTCCCATTCCGATAATTGGAATGTGGACCGCCTGCGCCGTCTGATAGACCATACGCACTGCAACCGGGTGAATGGCTGGGCCACTCATACCGCCGGTCTTATTGGCAAGAACGAATTTTCTTCGATCGATGTCAATCTTCATTCCCGTTATCGTGTTTATGAGGGAAAGAGCATCCGCTCCGCCGGCCTCCGCCGCTCTTGCCATCTCCGTAATGTCTGTCACATTTGGAGACAGCTTCATAATAATCGGCTGCTTTGCATATTTCTTTACTTCCGCTGTAATGGCTTCCACAGCCTTCGGGTCTGTTCCGAAAGCAATTCCGCCTTCTTTTACATTTGGACAGGAAATATTGATTTCCATCATGTCAATGGGCTCATCCTGCAGGCGCTTTACCACCTCCACATACTCCTCTGTGGAATGTCCGCACACATTCACGATAATTTTTGTATCGTACTGCTTCAGAAACGAGATATCTCTCTTGCAGAAAAGCTCAATCCCGGGATTTTGTAATCCCACAGCATTCAACATTCCTCCGTATACCTCAGCTACGCGAGGCGTCGGATTCCCGGGCCACGGCACATTTGCTACCCCCTTGGTTGTGACTGCTCCCAGCCGGTTCAGATCCACAAACTCACTGTATTCCGCACCCGATCCAAAGGTTCCGGAGGCTACGGTTACCGGATTCTTCCATGTTACTCCGGCGATGTTCACTGACAGATTCATTACAGTTCCACCTCCTTCGCATCAAATACCGGACCTTCCTTGCAGATTCTCTTATTATGGACATTGCTGTGTTCATCCTTGTCTTTGGAACCGCACACACAGGCCAGACACGCCCCGATACCACAGGCCATGCGTTCCTCCATGGAGATATAACATTCCATTCCCTGCTGGGCAGCATATTCCTTCAACGCCCGAAGCATCGGCATTGGTCCGCACGCGTAGATTACGTCTGCTTCCAGAACATTTTCCCGGATGGCATCCATCACATTTCCCTTTGTACCTACACTGCCATCCTCCGTTGCGACAAAGCTTTCTCCCTGTTCTTCAAACTCATCCAAAAGGAATGTCGCAGCATCCCGGTATCCCATCACAATCTGAATCGCCGGAATCTCTCCCGTCTTCTCTCCATTATCATCCACAAGTCCCTGTGCCACGCCGGCCTTGATATCCTTTGCCAGTTGCAGCATAGGTGGCACTCCGATACCACCGCCGATCAAAAAAGCCTTCTTTCCCGGCAGTACGGTAAATCCATTGCCAAGCGGTCCCATGATTCGGATCTCGTCACCGTCTGTCAATTGCGAAAATTCCTTTGTTCCGGTATTCTCACCCGTCACACGGTATACCAATCGGATGGTCCCGGCCTCACGGTCAATACCGCACAAGCTGATAGGCCGCGGAAGCAGCTTTGACGCATCCTTCGCATACACAGATACAAACTGACCTGCCACCGCCTCTCTCGCAACCTGGGGCGCATGCAGAATCATATCATAGATATCATTTCCAAGTGGCTTCTGGGATATTACCTGAGCCATTTCTATCGCTTTTTTCATCTCTATCCTCAATTCTCTCCGACCAATACTATCTGGAAGCCAGCGCTCCCGCAATATCTGCAATCATATCCTGAACCGCAAGTCGGGATGCATCTGCAAAATTCTCCGGTGTAATGCCCTTCTCTTTATACACATCCTGCTTGTAAGCAGCAATGATTCCACGGGAAGAATTCACGATAGCGCCAAGTCCATCCTCGTTGAAGAAATGAACCAGATCCGCGCCTTTTCCGCCCTGTGCACCATAGCCCGGTACCAGGATAAAGGACTTTGGCATAACTTTACGGAGAAGCTTTCCCTGCTCCGGATAGGTCGCTCCGACCACGGCTCCCACATAGCTGTAGGCATCTCCCATGCAATCAGCCCCCCATTCGGCAACCTTCTCACCAACATGCTCATACAATGGCTTGCCATTGATGATGCGATCCTGAAACTCTCCACTGGAAGGGTTTGAGGTCTTAACAAGAATGAAAATTCCCTTCTTTTGCTCCTTGCACACATCCACAAACGGCTTGATTCCGTCTGTTCCCAGATACGGATTCACTGTGGCAAAATCCTCGTCAAAACCTGCATACACCTTGCTTCCGATCTGCACCTTGCCCAGATGACCGGTGGCATACGCCGCTGAGGTAGAACCAATATCGCCTCTCTTCACATCGCCAATCACGACAAGGTCCTTCTCATGGCAGTAGTCTACGGTCTTCTGAAACGTCTTCACGCCCTCTACACCAAACTGCTCATACATGGCAATCTGGGGCTTTACCGCCGGAATCAAATCGTAAGTTGCATCCACGATTGCCTTGTTGTACTGCCAGATGGCTTCTGCCGCTCCCGCCGGAGTCTCTCCAAACTCTGAAAATGCAGCTGCTTTGATCTGCTCCGGCACATAATCCAGCATAGGATCCAGTCCTACTACAATCGGTGCGCCTGTCTTCTTGATCTTGTCCACTAATTTGTTAATCATGCTTTTTCCCTTTCCATATCCGTCTTCTGCAAGTGTCTGATTCGCAAACACTTCATTCACTTCTGTTATCCACTGATACCATAATCACTTAGTATCTGATCAGCCTTCATAAACCACACAGCCATCGCAAATCGTGCACTTCACGCGACCGGTGACCTCCCGCCCGTGAAACGGCGTATTTCTTCCTTTGCTGGCAAATTGATCCCGGTCGATCCGATAAGTCTCCTTTGGATCAAAAATCACAAGATCTGCTGCCTTTCCGGGCTGAATATCTCCCTTGTCGCTTCCAATCACGCGGGCCGGATTATAGCTCATGCGCTCTGCCATCTGCATAGGGGTCAGATATCCACCCAGCACAAGTTCTGTATACGTCAGACATGCTGCGGTCTCCAGGCCCACAATTCCAAAAGGAGCCTTCTGCATGGTAGTATTTTTCTCCTGAAACGCATGGGGCGCATGGTCCGTGGAAATAACTTCCATGGTTCCATCCTTTAGCCCCTGCTTCAAAGCCCCCACATCCGCTTTTGTGCGAAGCGGCGGATTCATTTTATAATTGGTCATTTCCTCTTCTTTGATGTCCTCGGAAGAAAGCGTAAAATGATGCGGACATACCTCTGCAGATACCGCAATTCCCTGCTCTTTGGCCTCTCTCACCATACGGACAGAATCCTCCGTAGAACAATGGCACAGGTGCAGTCTTGCCCCGGTTTCCTTGCTGAGCAGAATATCACGCGCAACAATGACGTCTTCCACCGCGTTTGTAATTCCCGGCAGACCAAACGCTTCTGCCTTCGCATCCGCATTCATGACACCACCATGCACCAGATTGATGTCCTCACAGTGCGCCAACACCGGAATATGAAGCCGTGCCGCCTCTTTCATACCTTCCCGGTATACCTGGGAATTCATGACCGATTTACCATCCTCGCTGATTGCGGGACATCCGGCCTTTACCATTCCCTCAATATCCGCCAGTTCTTTCCCGAGCTGACCTTTGGTCACCGCCCCCACCTGCAATACATGAATACAGTTTCCGGAAGCTGCTTTGCGATGAACATACCCGATCACATCAGCATTGTCAGCTACAGGCTTCGTATTGGGCATTGCCAACACCGTCGTGTAACCACCGTGGGCTGCCGCCTGCATGCCGGTAAAGACATCTTCCTTATACTCTAATCCCGGATCTCTCAGATGCACATGCAAATCAATAAAGCCGGGCATGACATAACAGCCTTTGGCATCAATAGTGCGGTTCGCCTTGCTTTTGATTCCTTTCTTGATTTCTTTTACAACTCCGTCCTCAATTAAGACATCCGCCACCTCGTCCATCTGCGTAGCCGGATTGATGACCTGTCCTCCCCTGATCAGTATTGTCATACGCTTTCCTTCCCTTGAAACTATTTCTTCGTGGTCACTTTGACAGGCGAAGAAAGTTTTCCTACAATCGTTTTTCCATCACTTTTCTTGTATGCCCGAACTTTATAATAGTAGGTCTTTCCCTTAGTAAGTCCGGTATTCTTATAGGTCTTTCCACTCACGGTCGCAACCTTTTTGTATGTGCCGTATTTACTGGTTGAGCGATATACCTCATAGCCTTGAGCCCCACTTACTTTGCTCCAGGAAAGCTTTACCGTATTTTTTGTAATTCCGGAGGCATTCGGTGTCTCTGCCTTTGCAATGCTGGAGGATGCCTTTTGGGTATACCCCTTAATGCACAGATTTCCAAAATGGTCCATCGGAACCACGTCCGTCAAATCTGCCCATTCCCCATTTCTGTACACAAAGCTCTGGTTGCACTCCATGCTGATCTTGCAGGACACGTATTGATCGCTTCCACTTGCTTCCATGGAAATCCCAGAATCCTGCTTGTCCAATTCCACAACCACAGAATAGAAGCTTCCTTTGGGGAGCGACACAGATTTACCCAGTGGAATCGTATATGTGCCCGCATAGCTCGTTTTCCCCGATACCTTAGCCGCAAGTATTCCGCTGGTGGGCTTTCCTGAGTCTGCCAGATTGGTGTACACTTTGACTGTATACGGAACATTCACATCATCCATCAGAGTAATCGATACAGCCTGAAGGAACTCATTTGCTGACCCTTTCACCTGAAATACATTGGCGCACTTTTGATACTGGGTATATGGCTTATATACAAATGACCCTCCATCATACTGATAGATATAGTCATAGTTGTCTGCCGGTTCAAAATCCATGATCCAGGCGGCGTCCTCAAGGGTCTGATCATAGTAGGACAGCCAGAAATAGCTTTCTATCCTGTTCTGAGCGCTATCCGACCAGCTATTGCGCACAAGCCAAGCTCCGTTCCCGGGTGGAGTGTTCTTAAAATTGGATGCCGGGAAATTGT
This sequence comes from uncultured Lachnospiraceae bacterium, assembly GCA_945868435.1. Lineage (GTDB taxonomy): Bacteria > Bacillota > Clostridia > Lachnospirales > Lachnospiraceae > Roseburia. Next base: position 73,900 of record CAMBLG010000006.1, on the reverse strand, counting down.
CATCCCAGCCCACAATGTTTACAGCGTGATTGGCAGCTTCTTTTTTGGGGCAGTAATAGGTCGCCACCAACTCCCCATTATAGCTTCCTGTTCCATCATATATCGGCGTATTATCTACATACAATCCGATTCCCGCGGAGCCGTGATTCATGATTTCTTTTTTTACCGAATTCGCATCCTTGTGGATATTGATGGTATAAACATTCTGTAAATGTGCCACATCCTTATCAAAAGCATACTCACTGCCCATAGAGTAACCTTCAGATGCATTTGTGTAAGGCATAGCACTCTCAGGGATTACCCCCTGCCATTGCAACAATGTCCGGGAACAGGTTTCCAGATTGCCCCCCACCTGCAGATAATGATTTCCGACTGCCGAAAATACATCTCCATACGTTCCACCGAAAGCATCCTCTTCATTGTGATAAGTAAAATATGCCAACTGCAATTCACTCAGATCAATACCGGAATCATAAAGCTTATCATCTGTGATCAGATCAAACTCCGCCAACCCTATGGCGCTGAATGCCCAACAAGTGTTGAAATATCCCTGATTGCGGGTTGCCGGGTATTTTTCGATCAACTGCGCCAACGTATTCATATATGCAGCCGGAACGTTCGATGCCCCCTTCAGACCTGTAACCACATCCTCGCTGACAGAAGGAACATTCATGCTGTTGGGGGAAGTTACATAGCCACCGCCTTCTCCCCCTTTTAAGGATCTGATTTCATATTGGGTATCATTACCGGATACATGCACTGTTTCCGCAGACACCTGCACCGGCATACCGGTAAGCACAATTGCAGCTGCAACTGCCCAAGTCACCGGCTTTCTCCATTGTTTTTTCATTCCATTCCTCCGTTTTCTCGTATGGAATACTACTTTGCTGCAATTACATCTGCCATATCATAATGTCCCGGGCCTTTTCCTGCTAAAAACTTTGCAGCCTCCACTGCGCCCTTGGCAAACACTGCTTTAGAGTATGCCGTATGCTTAAACTCAATGACCTCATCCTGACCTGCAAAAATAACCTCGTGCTCACCCACAATATTGCCACCACGTACAGCAGAAATACCGATCTCATAGGTTTCTCTCTTCTTGCGTTCCTGACTTCTGTCATATTTGTAGGTGTATGCATTGTCCAACGCCTCATTCATGGAGTCTGCCAGCGCGAGAGCTGTTCCGCTCGGTGCATCCAGCTTCTGATTGTGATGCTTCTCCACAATCTCCATATCAAAGCCTGCCGGAGCAAATACCAGCGCTGCTTTCTTTAAAAGTTCCATCAGCGTATTAATTCCAAGTGACATGTTGGCAGATTTTAAGATTGCTACCTTCTCGTAGGTCTTCTCAACCTTCTTAAGCTGTTCCTCAGACAGTCCGGTTGTACACAAAACTACCGGAATCTGCTTGTCCACTGCGTAATCCAACAATGCATCCACTGCCTTTGCATTGGAAAAATCAATAATTACATCCGCCTCCACGTTGCAATCGCTCAAACTTGCGAATACCGGATAATCATTGGTAATTCCGGTATAAGTATCAATTCCCGCAACAATCTCAATATCCTCATCCTGCGCACAAATACCCGTAATGCACTGACCCATTTTGCCATTGCAGCCATTCATAATTGCTCTCGTCATGTATGTGTCCTCTCTTTCGTGAACATTCACTCTGTAACAGTTCCGCCTCTTTTTCTAATCAATTAATCTATTTATGTTACACGAATCGCCCACAAAAAAATTGCAGGCGACCCGATTCTTTCATTCTTCAATTGTTATGCGAGGGTTATGCCATATTCCTTCATAACCTGCGCAAGCTTCTTTGCGTTATCCGCTCCCATTTCGCACATTGGAGAACGAAGCGGCCCAACCTGAAGTCCCATCAAATTCATTGCCGTCTTCACAGGGATTGGATTCACCTCTGAGAAAAGTGCATCCACAAGCGGAATTGCTTCGCGTTGTAACTTCTGTGCAGTCTTAATATCTCCATCAAAATAGCTCTGGCACAACTGATGTACCTTTGCCGGAGCGACATTGCTCCACACGGAGATGACGCCCAATGCTCCGATAGATAATAATGGCAGTACCAATCCATCCTCGCCGGAATACATATCCAGCTTTCCGTCGGTCAGATACATGGTCTTAGAAGCCTGTGCCATATTTCCAGTAGCCTCCTTGAGGCCTACGATATTGTCTTTGGTCTTAAATAATTCGGCAACGGTCTCCGGCAGCAGATTACAGCCAGTGCGCCCCGGTACGTTGTACATGATAATCGGGCACTTGGTATTGTCAGCAATCTGTGAATAATGACTGATCAATCCCTGCTGCGTTGCTTTATTGTAATATGGGGTCACGATCAAAAGCCCGTCTACCCCCGCTTCCTCAGCTTCCTGAGACAGCTGAATTGCTGTACGAGTACAATTGGAACCGGTTCCTGCCACAACCGGGATGCGTCCCTTTGTGAATTCTACGGCTGCTTTGATAACGTCTCTGTGCTCCTCCATGGTAAGCGTAGAGCTCTCTCCCGTTGTTCCCGCAATAATGATTGCATCGGTTCCCTCTGCAATCTGAATATTGATCAGCTCCTCAAGTTTATCGTAATTGACATCCTGATTATCTTTCATTGGTGTTACGATTGCAACACCCGCGCCTTTAAAAATCGCCATACTCTCTTATCTCCTTCTTATTCTTTTGTGACCGGTGTGTTATTTCTCCGGCGCAATGTTATAGATTTCGTCTGCGTACGGCCGGATCTCATCATGCAGTACCCGTCCGGTGCAGATCATTGTCATGTCTTCGGACTTACTTTCAAATAAATCACGAATTTCTTCAACGGAGATCACGTTCTCGTCAACGACTCCAAGAATCTCATCTAAAATCAGCAGATCGCAGCCACCTGTACTGGCCACTTTCTTACTGTAATTAAAGCCATTGCGCAGATTCATGATCTCCTCCTGCTTGGCTTCCTCTGACAGGCTCTCGAAACTCTCGTCAGACTTCGCAAAGCGGAAGAATTTTATTTCCGGCTCAAGCCGGTTCAAAAACGCCAGCTCATCCTCATGTTTTCCCTTCAGGAATTCAATGACAATTACCTGTTGTCCTTCACTGGCCGCAGAAATTGCAGTTCCCAAAGCGGCAGTAGACTTTCCGCGTCCTTCTCCGTAATATATCTGTACAATGCCTTTGTCCATAGCTTTCCTCCATCGAGCTGCGAGAAGCCTGTTTTATAAGGTTTTCCCGCATCAAGGGCCGTAAGGGATATCCATCTCCTACTTTTTCTCCTTACGACAGAAGATACCACAATCGCCCAAAATAATCAAGTCCTACTCGATAAACTCAATCTTACTCACCGACACTTCGTAGGCCACACGCTGCTCTACTTCTGTCTCACTGAGCTTCTTTACATATTCACGGCTCTGAATTCTACCCCAGATCTGCACATGGCTTCCCACCTCAAAGCCTGCTGCAAATCTCGCGTTTCTGCCCCAGCAAATGCATGGAATGTAATCCGATTTGCCATAGGAGCGGTTGACCGCCACAAGCAGGTCCGCGATTTCACGCCCCAAAGGCGTTTTGCGATAGACGGACTCCTTGCATATGTATCCATCCAGAAAAATCTGGTTGCTGGCATTCTCCCCGTCCAGATCCTCCACAAGTTCAAACTCCCTTGCAAACACAGACAGCACCAAACGATTTTTCCGTTCCTCATGGCGGTTGAAGGAACGAAACTGCCCCGTAATGTATACATACTGTCCACTATAATTCTCTCTTACATCCACCAAACGTTCCGAAACCATAACCGGAATATAATCGACAAAATTGGACAAACGGTTGACGGACACCTCGACCATATAAAAGCCCTCACCGTATACCTCGTGACTGTACGTAAATTCCGATACAATTTCTCCGATAATGGATACCTGGTTGTTTTCAAACATTTTATCTGCCATGAATTTTCTCCCTTCCTTTTGTGGAAATATTTGCAAGTATAGGTTTTACCATGAAATGGTTGTTAATATTATCAAATGTTGTCGACAACCGGGCTGAAAACTATGCAAATCACTTAAAACCCATAAAACATCTTGCGAAAATGCATTTTTGTGATAAAATAGTACAGGTTTCTTATTTATAATAGAGTTCGAAAAGAAAGGCAATTACATGCAGACAACGAGAGAAGACATTCGTAATATAGCAATTATCGCCCACGTAGATCATGGCAAGACCACACTGGTGGACGAATTATTAAAGCAGAGCGGTGTATTCCGCGAGAATCAGGAAGTTCAGGAGCGTGTCATGGACTCCAACGATATTGAGCGTGAGCGCGGTATCACGATTTTATCTAAGAACACTGCCGTTTTCTATAAAGGAATCAAGATTAACATTATCGATACCCCCGGTCATGCGGATTTCGGTGGCGAGGTTGAGCGTGTCTTAAAGATGGTAAACGGCGTAGTCCTTGTGGTGGATGCTTTCGAGGGCACCATGCCGCAGACAAAGTTCGTTCTGATGAAGGCGCTGGCCTTGAACCTTCCGGTCATCGTCTGCATCAACAAAATTGACCGTCCGGAGGCAAGACCTGCAGAGGTCATCGACGAGGTATTAGAGCTGTTCATGGATCTGGATGCCTCAGACGAACAGTTAGACTGTCCGTTTGTCTATGCATCTGCAAGAGATGGCTACGCAATGCTGGAGCTGGATGACGAGAGAAAAGACATGACTCCGCTCTTTGAGACGATCATCAACTACATCCCGGCTCCCACCGGCGACCCGGATGCCAATACCCAGGTACTGATCAGCACCATCGACTACAATGAATACGTTGGCCGTATCGGTATCGGAAAAGTCGACAATGGATGCCTGAAGGTCAATCAGGAGGCTGTCGTAGTCAACCATCATGATCCGGACAAGCGCGAGAAGGTGCGCATCAGCAAGCTCTACGAATTCGACGGACTGAACAAGGTCGATGTAACCGAGGCAAAGATTGGTTCCATCGTGGCTATCTCCGGTATTGCAGACATCCACATCGGAGACACCATCTGTGCGCCTGAAGATCCGGTGGCAATTCCGTTCCAGAAGATTTCAGAGCCGACGATCTCCATGAATTTTATCGTCAATGACAGTCCGCTTGCCGGTCAGGAAGGAAAATTCGTTACCTCCCGCCACATTCGTGACCGTCTGTTCCGTGAGCTGAATACGGATGTCTCGCTCCGTGTCGAGGAGACGGACAGCCCTGACAGCTACAAAGTATCCGGACGAGGAGAACTTCACTTATCCGTCCTGATCGAAAACATGCGCCGGGAAGGCTATGAATTTGCAGTGAGCAAAGCGGAAGTATTATATAAAAAGGATGAGAACGGCAAGCTTCTTGAGCCAATGGAGATGGCATACGTGGATGTGCCGGATGAATTTACCGGTGCGGTAATCTCCAAACTCCAGCAGCGCAAGGGCGAACTGTTAAATATGGGCTCCATCGCAGGCGGTTACACTCGTCTTGAGTTCAAGATTCCGTCCCGCGGCTTAATCGGTTACCGTGGAGAGTTCATGACAGATACCAAGGGAAATGGTATCATCAACACAATTTTCGACGGATATGAGCCATTCCGCGGCGAGATTGCCTACCGTGCTACCGGTTCTCTCATTGCCTTTGAAACCGGAGAATCCGTCACCTATGGTCTGTTCTCCGCTCAGGACCGCGGAACACTGTTCATCGGCCCCGGTCAGAAGGTATATTCCGGCATGGTCATCGGTCAGTGTGCCAAGGCCGAGGATATTGAGCTGAATGTATGCAAGAAAAAGCATTTGACCAACACCCGCTCTTCCTCTGCAGACGAAGCTCTCACCCTTGTTCCGCCACGCATTTTAAGTCTGGAACAGGCATTGGATTTCATCGACACCGACGAGCTTCTTGAGGTCACACCGGAGAACTTACGAATCCGCAAGCGAATTCTTGATCCAACCCTTCGCAAGCGCGCGTCTTACGCGAAGAAGGCTTCGATGTAGTCAATGTAATAGATAACGCAAACATAACGGATCCGGGGGCAATATATTGCCCCCGGATCCTGTATATTGGGAAATTAAATTATCAAATAGTTTATCAAATCATCACAGCTTGCCATATACGTCCATGGGTACATATGCCTTGATGAAAATACCTTCCGGAACATACTCTTCTGACAGAAGTTCGCCGGATTTGCGCACTAGCTGGATCACGCCTGCTTTGTCATAGGGGATGACGCGCTCCACGTAGATCTTGTTTTCCCGAAGCAGTTCTGACAGCACACGCTTGACATCCGCGAGCCCCTCGTCCTTTGCTGCTGAGATATTCAAAACGCTGTCAGCACGAAAATCCATCAGCGGCTCATCGTCCGTGCGACAATCCTGTTTGTTGAACAGGGTGATGATCTTCTTATCGGAAGTCACTCCAAGCTGCTCCAACGTCTCGTACACGATGTGCATCTGTTTATCCCTCTGCGGATTGGATGCATCTACAACATGCAGAATATAATCTGCATACTTTGCCTCCTCCAGCGTACTGCGAAACGCGTCTATCAAATGATGCGGCAGTTTGCGGATAAAGCCCACCGTATCCGTGAGCAGCACCTGCTGATGCCCTTCCAGTTCCAAAAGCCTCGTAGTCGGATCCAGCGTTGCAAAAAGCTTATCTTCCTCCAATACCCCCGCATCGGTCAGATGATTGAGCAGCGTAGACTTCCCCGCATTGGTATACCCCACAATTGCTACCACGGGGACCTCATTCTTTTCTCTTTTGGCTCGCGTGATATCGCGGTGCCGTACAATCTCTTTCAACTCTCTTCTGAGAAGCGCAATGCGATCATTGATCAAGCGGCGGTCCATTTCCAGCTTTTTCTCTCCGGGTCCTCTGGTACCGATTCCACCACCCAATCGTGACATGGAACGTCCCAGTCCGGTCAGACGGCTCAGCCTATACTTGAGCTGTGCCAGTTCCACCTGAATTTTCCCCTCGCTGGTAGTAGCCCGCGCAGCAAAAATATCCAAGATGATGAGCGTTCGATCCATCACCTTGGTATCCAGCATATTTTCCAGATTTTTCAGTTGCGCAGGAGATAATTCATCATCGCACACGATACCTGTAGCTCCTGTTGCGGCCACCAGTTCGGCAATCTCTGCCACTTTCCCGCTCCCTACATAGGTGCCCGGATGGATCAGTTCCCGTTTCTGTAAGATGGTTCCCACCACCTCTGCACCGGCAGTATGTACCAGTTCTGCCAGTTCTGCAATGGAATCTTCGGCATCGTCTCCCTCCTGCTCGCTCACGCCGACTAAAACCACCCGTTCCTCTATCTCTTCTATCTTGATCAGTTCTGCCATAATACTCCTATCTGTTTTACCGCTTCCGCCTTCTAACGGGTTTCTAAAAAGGTGCTCTCCTTCTGGGCCGCCTCATCCGATGGATAGAGACTGATATATTCCTCCATCAGCTTTCCGGCCCCGTCAAAATCACCGCTGTATTCATATGCAACAATGGCACTTTTCATAAGATTCTGCTTATTGGGAACTGATTCCATGGAAAGTCCGGCAAGGTAATAGGTAAGAGCCTGCTCGTAATCCCCTTCCGACATCTCCGTAGTACCGAGTTCATACAGATCATAGGAAGTGGCAACACCGCTGTCCAGATACTGCGCAATGTAGCCTTGTGCCTTCTCCTCGTCTCCCAGCGCTTCATATGCCTGTCCCAGATAATAAGGTGCAAGCTCCTGTTCTCCCTCAAGTGCCTTTTCCAGATAGGTAACTGCCTCGTCATAATCACCTAACAGATAGCAGATTCTTCCTTTATAGAGACAGTCCTTTGGTTTGTCTCCCTTTAGTTCCATCGCCTGATTCAGGTACTGCTGTCCATCCTCCGCCATGTTCCGGCTCTTAAAGGTTTCATAGATTCCAATATACAACTCATAATTAGACTTATCATTTTTAATGGCAGTCTTGTAATCAGCGACTGCCTTCTCCTGATCTCCCGTATTAAAATACAGGTTTCCGCGCAGATAGTATGCCCGTGCATCCTCATTGTATTCGATAATCGCATTGTAAGTGTCCAAAGCAGCATCCGTATCACCGTTCAGATACTGAGCCCTCGCTTTATAAAAGCAAATGTCAAGCTCCTTCTCATCCACATGTCCCAATGACTCGCCCAAAGCCTTGTCAAAAGCATCAACTGCCTCCTGGTATTTGCCACTTTCCAGACAATTAATTCCGAACTGGCGGTACGCATCCTGCTCCTTACTGTCTTTTTTGCCACAGGCTGCGATTCCAAGTATGCACATAGCAGAAAGGATTGTACATATAATTCGTTTTCTCATACTTGTTTTATTGTTACGGCTCATCTGAATCCTCCGTGTATACTTTCACTTGTGCTTATTTCACATCGAATATGATATGGTTGCGGATTTATTACATTTTGCACGTGATATAATCCGCTTCACTAAGTATATCATAAAGAAAACGAATGGTAAACCAGTTACCATTCGTTCTCTTCTTACTTCACATATATAGGTTATTCGTATAAATCTTAGTACAGACTGTTCAACATCTGAGTTGCCATCATAGCACCTGCAATAGAATTGATGAGAGTGAATACCAATGTGATTGCTGAGCAGATGATACCTGCGATTGCAAGCTTCTTGCCACCCTTCTTCATTCCGACTGCACCAAAGATGATACCAAGAATGGTAACCGGATATCCGATCAACGGGATGCACCATGCAATGAAACCACAAATTCCCAGTACAAGAGAAGCGATGGACATTCCCTTCTTCTCCTCCTGAACAACCGGTGCTCCGGTATAGCCAAAGGACTGCTGGCTGTAATCATTTGCCGGCTGCTGACCATACTCGTTGGTTGGCTGCTGGTTGAACTCGTTGTTCTGCTGCTCGCCCTGATTAAAATTATTTACATCTGACATAACAAACTCCTCCTTAAGCAATATGTTAACATACCAATTTTAACACTTTGTCTATCGCAAAGAAATAGGGAAATATTACTATATGGCCAGCATAGACACCTGAGCCGATTAGTTCAGTTTCCAGATTTCCTTGTTGTACTGCTCAATGGTTCTGTCTGATGAGAAGAAACCTGCCTTGCTGATATTCACAAGCATCTTCTTAGCCCAAGCCTTGCGGTCTGCGTATGCATCGTATGCCTTTTCTCTTGCCTCAACATACATATCGAAATCCGGGAAGGTCATGAACCAGTCTTTGTTCAGAAGCTCCTTATACAGACGCTCCAGATTCTCGCTGTTTCCAACCGCCTTAACCGTATCACTGACGATGAAGTCTACCGCCTGCTTTAAGTTCTCATTCTCCTCATAGTAGTCACGTGACTTGTAGTCACCTCTTGCATAACGGTCAATAACCGTCTGTGAATCCTCACCGAAGGTAAAGATGTTGTCCTCACCAACTAACTCTGCGATCTCTACGTTCGCACCATCCATGGTTCCAAGGGTAACGGCACCGTTCAGCATAAATTTCATGTTACCGGTTCCGGATGCTTCCTTGGATGCAAGAGAAATCTGCTCAGAGATATCACAAGCCGGAATCATCTTCTCTGCAAGTGTTACATTGTAGTTCTCTACCATGAACACCTTCAGGTATGGGCTTACCTCCGGATCATTGTTGATGATGGTCTGTAAGCAGAGAATCAGGTGAATGATATCCTTTGCAATGATGTATGCCGGAGCTGCCTTTGCGCCGAAGAATACGGTGATCGGTGTCTTAGGCTTCTTGCCCTCTTTGATCTCAAAGTACTTATGGATCACATACAGAGCATTCATCTGCTGTCTCTTATACTCATGTAGTCTCTTAACCTGAATATCAAAGATGGAATTCTCATCAAAATTCATGCTCTGGGTCATGGAAAGATAGTTCTTCAGTTCAGCCTTCTTTCCTGCCTTTACTGCCAGGAGACGGTCTAAAACAGCGTCATCATTGACGAAGTTTCCAAGCTTCTCCAGCTCATTGGCGTCCTTCTTCCAACCCTCTCCGATCAGATCTGTAATCATTGCAGACAGTTCCGGGTTGCAGGACATCAGCCAGCGGCGGAAGGTAATACCATTGGTCTTGTTATTGAACTTCTCCGGATAGAGCTTATAGAAATTGTTCAGCTCGCTGTCCTTTAAGATCTCCGTGTGAAGATAAGCAACACCGTTTACACTGTAGCCATAATGGATATCCATATGAGCCATGTGTACAAGGCCATCCTTGATGATGTAGGTGCTCTCATCACTTACCTTGCCGCGGATACGGTTGTCCAGCTCGCGAATGATTGGCATCAGCTGCGGAACTGCCTTGTCCAAAAATGCGATTGGCCACTTCTCCAGAGCTTCTGCAAGAATGGTATGGTTGGTGTACGCACAAACCTTCTGTACAATCTCGATTGCCTCGTCCATCAGGATTCCTCTTTCCTGAAGCAGACGAATCAATTCCGGAATTACCATAGAAGGATGGGTATCATTGATCTGTACAGCAGCGTAATCTGCAAGGTCATGCAGGTTGGAGCCCTTGGCAACAGCCTCGTCAATGAGCAGTCTTGCTGCATTGCTTACCATGAAATACTGCTGATATACACGGAGCAGACGTCCCTTGTCATCGGAATCATCCGGATATAAGAACAGGGTAAGGTTCTTCTCGATTTCATCCTTATTGAAGTCAATGGTATCTCCAACAATGCTCTCGTCAACAGACTCAATATCAAACAGACGCAGCTTTGTTGTGCGGTTATTGTATCCGACAACATCGATGTCATACAAACGGGACTGTACGGTAAATCCACCAAACTGTACCGGGTAAGTGATGTCCGTCTTGGTCAGCCAGCTGTTCTCGGTAATCCAAGGATTTGGAGTCTCCTTCTGAAGGTTATTCTCAAATACCTGCTTAAAAAGTCCATAGTGATAATTCAGACCAACACCGTCACCATTCAAGCCCAAGGTTGCGATGGAATCTACAAAGCAGGCAGCCAGACGTCCCAGACCACCGTTACCAAGAGACGGCTCAAGCTCGATTTCCTCAATCTCAGCCAGGCTCTTGCCGGAAGCGGCAAGCTCAGACTTTACGGAATCATAAATGCCAAGATTGATCAGGTTGTTGGACAATAGCTTTCCAATTAAGAACTCAGCGGAAATGTAGTATAACTTCTTCTTTCCTTCGTTGGAAACCTTATCCTCTGCCATGGTCTTAACCATCTCAAGCAAAGCGATGTAAATTTCCTCATTGGAGCATTTCTCAATGGTCTTTGCGTATTTCTGTGATACTGCCTTTGAAAGTGTCATAATTTTCCCTCCATAATTTTGTTCGGTTCGAATGATAAGCTTATTATAGGTATTATTTTCCCTTCTTTCTTGTCATATCCGCTCATAAAATAACACAATCCTATCATTTTTCTTATTCCATCATTTTGTGTCTGTCACTTTTTCACAACTTTACGCAAGGATAATTGTTTGATTTGTCTAGGAATTGATTTTTGTCCGAAATAATGATAGTATCCTATTATGAATATTTTGGAATACGAAAACTATCACGAAGACAAGACCCACGGGGATATGGAATTTCCATATAATACGTATCTGTGCTCGATTCCGCTGGATTTTCCCAGAGTACCGCTGCACTGGCATGATGAGATGGAATTAATCTATGTGAAAAAGGGGTGCGGACAGATCACGGTGGACTTTAAGTCCCACAAGGTGAAAGCACCTACCATTGCATTGATTCTTCCGGGACAGCTTCACTCCATTGACCAGCTGCCGGACGAGTCCATGGAATATGAGAACATTATTTTTCATCCCAATATGCTGATATCCAAGCAGTCGGATTCCTGCAGCACGAATTTTCTCTCTCCTCTTCTGGCGGGCAGGATTACCGTGCCGACTATTTTCACGCCTGTTTACCCATATTATAAGGATATTGCTACGCCGATCGACGCCTGTGATGAAATCTGTAAGACAAAACCGCAGGGCTATGAACTGTTCATAAAAAGCCAGCTCTATCAGCTTCTGTTTATTCTGGATAACCGCTGTCGAAATCTAAGTTCTGCCAACGGAAACAAAAAAACACTGGACAAGATGAAGCTCATCCTCAAATATGTGGAGAATCACTATATGAACCACATTACCATTGCAGATGTAGCGACCATCGTAGATTTTTCGGAATCACACTTTATGCGTTACTTCAAGGACACCATGGGCACCTCCTTCATTGATTATCTGAAGGATTACCGGCTGACCATGGCTTCCCGGCTTCTGACCTCCTCAGACTCCACAATTCTGGATATTGCTGCAGAGGTCGGATTTGAGAATCTCTCCTACTTTAACCGGGCATTTAAAGCCAAATACCATATGACACCCAACCAATTCCGGCACACACCAGAGCTGCAACCACATCACTGATGTAATGAACCCCTGACAGTACCCGGATGACGCCAAGTAGCAGTGCTGCAACCATTAGGATCATTCCCCAAAGAACCAACACCGGTTCCGACTGTACCAGAAATGTGCCCGCAATGACAGCAGCGGAAAACACATGCCTGCTGGGAAAGGACTTCCCTTTCGTGTCCTTGGGGATTACCGGAGCAAGATCAAATCTTTCATAAGGTCTTCTGCGATTGAACAGATACCGGAAAGCACTTACAATCAGAAATCCGTCCAGCGGAACAACGATGGACATATACAAGGCATTGCTTCGATTCCACAATAAATATAGGAGCAGCACCGGATAGGACGCAAACACCAGTCCGGTCAGCAGCTTATTCAGAATATGTATTGACTTAGCCAATTTCGGGTTGTCTCGAAATGGCTGAGTCATTTTTTGATAAGTCTCTCTGTTCATACACATTTCCTCTGTCGATGAGAACCTTGACTCTTCACCGGAATTTCCAGTCGGATGCATATGACCAGTTTTCCTTAACGTCCGCCTGTTGTTCCAGGTGCATTGCCGCTTACGCCGCCTGTTGTATTGGTTCCATTGTTTGTTCCGGTGATGTCTTCCACTCCATCCACAATGGCACCGCCGGCATCCTCAACACCGTTTACAACATCTCTTCCGATATTGCCAACATCGTCGCCCAGATCATTCACATCATTGCCAACATTGTTGTTTGTATCCGCGGTGTTTGCATCCGTGCCATTGACTGTGTCATTGTTTACAGTTCCATTGGTGGTTCCGTTTGTGTCCCCATTATTGGTAGTTCCATTGGTCACACCGCCATTGGTCGTGCCCGCGGCATTGTTGTCCTGCACCGCATTGGTATCCGGTGTGGTTGTTGTGTTGTTGCCATTTCCACATGCAGCAAACAAGCACATGGTTGCTGCCAGCATGCAGCCTGTCATAAGAATTCTCAGTTTTTTCATCATACATATCTCCTTTTTACTATGGTATTACCACTTACAGGAGATAGTGTGTCTCAAGAATCGAATTTTATACATCATATAAGAAATGTTCCAATAAATAAATGAAAAAGCGGCAGTTGTTCTCCCCCGCTTGCAGGAGTGCAAGGATATTGACAAACACATATTCAATGAAGATATCCTGATTTAACTCCATATTCCAAATGGTCGGATCCACACGTCTGTCCTCCACCAGCACATGATGCAAAAGCTGCACGGCTTCCTTTTTCTGGGGTCTTCTCCCATTTAATTCCGAAAGCCAGCTTTTATCGTAATGGGACAGCCGGCTGTACAGAAAGCTGTAATACTGCTCCAAAAAATCCGTAAAGCCCATTCCTCTGCGATACAGCTTCTCCTGATCCTTCATGATTGTTCCCCAAAAAGTCTCCGCTACAGCCGCGATCAGCGCATCCTTATCCGGATAATAATTATACATGGATCCCACCGCCATGTTGCATGCCGAAGCCAGCTTTCGAATGCTCACATGATCAATGCCCTCACGGACCGCAATCGCAAGCGCAGCCTCGCGGATCTGTTCTCTTGAAGTCACCTTCTGCCGCATACATTTCCCACCTTTGTACTATCTGAACTTCGTTCATAGTAGCACAGTTATAGGATTTTTACAATGTGAACCCTAATGTTTTTTCATTTTCGGCTGGCAGAGCAAAGAGGCAATATAGGAAAAGACCAGCGCCGCCGACAGACCTCCGGCACAGTTTTTGAACCCGCCAAGGAAAATACCAAGAAATCCCTTTTCATCCACCATCTCCTTGACACCTTTCCAGAGATTGTTTCCAAAGCCAAGAAGCGGCACACTGGCTCCGGCTCCTGCCCACTCCGAAAACGGCTCGTAAAGCTGAACTGCTCCAAGAACCGCGCCGAGACATACCAGAAGAACCATGATTCTTCCCGGCATCATTTTTGTTTTTTCCATGAGAATCTGTGTCAGGGCACAGATGACGCCTCCCACAAGAAATGCAATTATATAGTCCATGTTTTTTCCTCCCTTATGTCAGTTTTTCCAAAAATCTATGCACATGCCTCGATAACAATCCCATGAGCGATTCCCGGAATGGACTCTCCCTCATTGAAACTGACCGTGGAAAGCAGTGCCCCTGTCGGCACGAACAGAATACGCTTCCACTCGCCGCTCGCCAGCTTTGGCAGATAATGGGCGCTTAAGGTTGTTGCCGAGCATCCACAGCCGGAACCTCCGGAACCGGTTCCCTGCGCCTCGTTGTCGTAAATGACGATTCCACAATCCTCATGCACGCTGCTGATATCCGTTCCCTGCTTCAATAGCAGATCAATCAGGATTTCCCGTCCGACCTTACCCAGATCTCCGGTAATGATTGCATCGTAGTCCTTCGGTTTTCTTCCAAAATCCGCCAGATGCTGGCCAATCAGTTCTGCCGCAGCCGGTGCCATGACAGCTCCCATATTCATAGAATCCTTCACCCCGTAATCCACGATTTTTCCGGTGGTAATTCCGGTAATCTGCGCAAGCGGAGTTTGACCTTCCTTCGCCTTTTTTCCCAGGATAAAGGCACCGCTTCCCGTCACAGTCCAGGTCGCAGCCACCGGACGCTGATTCGCGTATTCCAGAGGAAACCGAAACTGTTTTTCCGCACTGGCAAAGTGACTGGAGGTTACAGCCGCCACAAAATCCGCATATCCAGCCGCCACCGTCATGGCACTCAAGGCCAGGGACTCCCCACATGTGGAGCATGCACCGTAGAGGCCAAAGAATGGGATCTGAAAACTCTTTAACCCAAAGGAGGATGCGATAAGCTGCCCCAATAGGTCCCCGGCAAACAGATAGCGCATATCCTCCGGAGCAAGCTTTGCCTTACCTAATGCAATGGTCAGCGCCTCCTGTTGCAGGCTGCTCTCCGCCGCCTCCCATGTATCCTGTCCAAACTTGTCGTCAGCACCGATGCAATCAAATTCGTCTGCCAGTGGACCCTCTCCTTCCTTGGTCCCCACGACAGAGGCAGAGGACAATATAAAAGGAGCCTCCTTGAAACAGAGACTCCCACTTCCAACTTGTTGTTCCATACTGTGTCTCCCTTCCTTAAACATCCGCTCCAAAAAGCATCTGCAATTCAAAGCTCTGGTTTGACATCAGTATGTGCAAACATACAGTCAATTATTCTTCTAAAAAAAATTATGAAAGATTCCCGTCATGCGCCCTCATACTTGACAACTGAATCCACTTTATAGCCTTCCAGCGATTTCCGTCCCCCCAGGTCTACAAGTTCCATGAGAAACAGGCACTCTACAACTTCGCCTCCCAGCTCTTCCACCAGCTCAGCCGCTGCTTTAATTGTTCCTCCGGTGGCAATCAGGTCATCCAACAGAACCACCTTCATGCCCGGAGTGATGGCATCCTTGTGAATCTCAATAGTTGCAGTGCCGTACTCCAGATCATAAGTTTTGGACACCGTCTCACAGGGAAGCTTTCCTGCCTTACGGATCGGTACAAACGGCTTATTCAAAAGATATGCGATCGGCATACCGAAGATAAAGCCACGGCTCTCCGCTCCGGCAATCACATCAAACTCCACACCATCCAGTTTTTTTACCAGCTCATCAATGGAAAGCTTTAACCCTTCCGCACTCTGTAAAATGCTGGTTACATCACGGAAAATAATTCCCGGCGCCGGAAAATCCGGTATGCTCCTGATATAATCTTCTACTTTGCTCATATGCATTCCTCGCTTTCTGTGTTCCTATTCTATATTCTGAAACTTCTTTGCGTCTCTTTGCCCGGGTACTACTTAATCTTCTCCCAGCCTGTTCCATCCCGCCGGGTTACTTCCTGAACTGTCAGGCAATTATCCTGCACTGTAAAACGAATATCATAATCCTCTAATGCCATACCATATACATAATCCGTTTTTTTGTTGTAAGCAGCCCGCGGGTCCTGCTCAAGCAGCGCCAATGCGGTGTCCCTGAGACGTTCCGGCAGCTTATACAGTTCCTGCTCCGGGAAAGAGACCGCAATCCCATCGTCCCGATGTGCCTCTCCGAACCCACCCAAAGCATCCGGATGACTATCCGTATATGGCAGATATGGTTTGATATCATAAATTGGCGTTCCATCCAACAGGTCTACGCCCGACACAGTAAGCACCGGTCCAAGGGTCTCGTCCAAATGTATCGCCTCCAGTTTCACGGAAGACAACCCGATTGCATTGGGGCGATACGGGGCTCTGGTGGCAAACACCCCTCGTCTTTCTTTTCCGCCGAGTCGGGGTGGTGCAACCGTGGCACAGAACTTATCCTGCTTCACCATAGAAAAGCTCCACAAAAGCCATAGGTAGGAAAATTCCTCCATCCCCTTCACTGCATCCGGGTTGCGATATTCCGGTTCAAATACAATCTGCCCCAGTGCCTCCGGCACCAGCCCGCTCTGCCTCGGAATTCCAAATTTCTCCGGAAACTGCGTATGTATATGTGCTACGATCACCAACTTCTGCACTCTTTGCTTCCCCCTCAGCATATAGTAAGGTTCACAAAGCCAGCGGCATATCTGCTGTCATTCAGAACCACGCTGCTACTCAATCTTAAATACGGAAATCTCCGTCTTCAACTCATTCATATTGTCACCAAGACTCTCCGCAGTATCGTTCAGGTTATCCACATTCTTCTGCAGACTGGCAGCAACGTTTCTGACAACCTCAGCGCTTGCCGCTGTCTCATCAATAATCTGTGCAATGCTCCGCACAGCCTCAAGGGTATCTTCTCTCTCCTGGTCAGCCCTCTCTGTGCTGACTAAAATCTGTTTCATACCTTCAAACAGCTTTTCCATTGCATCATTCATCTTCTCAAATACGCCGATAACCTCCTTAACGGATTCTGTCTGCAACGCAACCATAGTGCCTGCCTGTTTTGCATTTTCAACACTCTCTACCGTATGTTCCGCAATCTGCGCCACATTGTCCCGGATCTCACCTGCTGCCTGTGCCGAATTATCGGCAAGGTTACGGATTTCCTCGGCAACCACCGCAAATCCGCGACCTGCTTCTCCTGCCCGCGCAGCTTCGATGGAAGCATTTAAAGACAGCAGATTGGTCTGCTCGGAAATATCTGTTATCATGGTAACAAACTGATTGATACTTTCAGATTCTTTCTTAAGGGATTCAATACTCTCTCCCACCTTGGCTGTGACCTCAGTAGTCTCCTGGGCCCGCTCACCCAAAAGCCGTACAATCTCCATTCCGCTGTAGATCATACTCTCCGCATTCTTAACCAATGCTTCGACTTCGCCGGCCACCCGTCCAACCTCCTGGATCTCTGCTGAAAGCGTGTCTGTCTTCTCCACGCATTTCTGCGCGTGCGTTGTCTGTCGCTCAAATCCGACATTAATCTCGTCAATTGCCTTACTGATATCCAGCGAATAATCCTGAATTACAGCAGATACATCCGTCACCTCACCTGCGGAACCTGCCAGTTTGTCCGTGGCCAGACTTACTTTCTGCACAAGCTGCTTATTATTCGCAATCATATGATTTGCAGAAGCAGCAAGTCCCCGGAATTCATCCTTTCCTTTTACCGAAACGGTGGTAGCAAGATTTCCCTCCGAAACCACTTCCATGCTCTTTGAAATTCGTTTCATGTTCCTTCGAATGCTTCCACTGATTCCCAATCCGATCACAATAACAATCACGCTGGCCAAAAGCACACCGATAATGGTAATCGTCCGGATGTCATCAGCCTGCCCCGTTACCAGCCTCATTGGCACAAGCGCACATATACTGGCACCGGTATCCTCGCTCTTGCTGTATAAGTACAGATAGTCTGTTCCGTCTATCGTCACTTCGGAAGTTCCCGTTTCTTCGCCTGACTGCAAAAAGAATTCCTTGTCCGCAAAAATGACGCCCTCTTCCTCCGGAACACGTTCTCCGTTCCTCACGGCAATCTCTCTGCCGCCTGCCGTAACAAATCCAACGGTACTTCCTTCGCCCAGATCAAGACCCTTGAGGAAATCGCGGATAGCATCTGTCTTCATATCAATGACAACAATGCCTTCACCCGACTGTATCATCATCTGGTAGACAAGAATATAATCTGAGGATTTTATTTCCAATTTCTCATCCAATGTATTATGCTTGTCCACCCACTTAGGCAGAGATTTTCCCTTCTGCACTCCCATTTCCTGTAGATACTCGTCCATAATTCCCATCTTGCTCATACTCTTGGTACTGATCATCTGGTGATCACTATTCGGAATCAGATGGATATTGCTGATAAACTCATTTCCTACCTGAGACGCGCTGACCGTTGATCTCTGGCTTTCAATCGTTGACTTTACTTCGAATATATCATTGTCACATAGTCCGAGAAAATACCTTGCCAGTTCAGAATCCACCACATATTTCAGGCCCTCCGCTTCAATAAATGAGGCCCCCATATCGATGTAGTCTGTTGCCATCTGAATCGTCTGCTCTGTGGACTCACGGTAAGATCTGTTCATTCCCGTAGCAGCTTTCTGGTAAGAAAGCACCCCCAACGCAATCATGAATACGATTGGCACCAGAAAACAGATAATCAACTTGCTCTGAATACTGAAATGCAACATTGGTTTTTTGCCACTGTTTTCATGTTTCCTATTCCCCATTTTTACGTCCTCCATCCCCTTTATAAATTTCCTTTATTATACACGATATTTACGTCCCTTTCTACAGTTTTTCCTACGAAAAAAAACTATACTTTTCTGTAACTGAACCCCACCTTACGAATAGTTATACTTTTCTATACAATACAAAGAACTCATATCCTGGCCCAAACCGGATATGAGTTCCAATGACAATAAAAATATTCGGGATAAAGTTTTGCTTTGAAACACGAAAAATATTGGTTATCAGTTCTTCCATGCCTTCCTTGCCGGAAACAAATCCGGTATCCTCCGCATTGAATACATTTCCCTTCAGTCCGTCACGAATATTATCGTTAAAATATGCAAAATCCGGTGTCAGATAAGAATTCGGCTGCGTTGCAAGGTTGTATCCCCATTGTACACTGTACCTTTCAGCTTGGTTCCGATCACTGCATCCTCACCATATTCCTTTGTGTAGCCCTCCACACCGGACTCCACATAAATATGTACAGTTCCAGATACCATCTCGCCGCCCTCATCCGCAAAGGCATAGCCGCCTCCTTCACCGCCGTCCGGCCAAAGCCATGCATCCCAGCCATCGTAGGCTCCATCCTCTCTGTGATAATGAAGCTTCATAATAAGCTCACCATCCGCCAGAACCGGCGTAATGTCTGAGAGAACCGTAGCAACTGTCACAAAAAAAGAAGACCTGTTATCGCATAGCCTTTTAGTCTCAAATAGCAATGCAGCTTTGGTCTTCTTTATATTTGTTTGATACAGTTACATCTGATAAAATCTCAGATTTTCCTTGAGATCCGATGTCAGTTCGCCTCCTGCCGCCTCATATTTATCGTACAGAGCGGCAAGACGCTGTGCCTTTTTCCGGTTCTCCGCATCCAGCTTGCCAAATGCAGACTGATATAGCGGATTGGAGGCAAGAGATTGGCGCACCTCCTTGGAGAACGGACAATAGCGCACAAAGATGTCTCTAACCACCTTATTCAAACGGAAGCTTCCCTGGGCTTCGTACTTCATCCAGTTCTGGTAATCTTTCACAAATACCTCGCGGTAATTATTTCTTGCCCTTCCCAGCGCCGTCTTAATCTTCTCCTTCGCATCCGCGGACAACTCGTGATTCTTCTTGTAAAACTGTATGTAATCATAATACTCAGCGGTCAGTGATTTGTCCCGGATATCATTCCAGTATACACCCTGAATACGACGGCAGATTTCCCAGCGGTAACGCCCCATATTCTCCACCATCTGCTCATCCACATCCACGGCAGTCAAAATCGGGAATATGAATCGCGCCGGAGTATCGTTCTTCGTGCCGGAAACCTCCTGCCAAAGCATACCCTTGCTTCCGGCATTGGGCATGAGAATCACATCCGGCATAACCTCCTTCATAATCCATTCCTGATTAATGCCCTTTTCCAGATCTGAGAACAGCACTTCCCGGTACAGGATTGAGTAATCCAGCTGTCGCACCTTATTGATGGCATTCTCAATGCGCTCTGCCGTGACGGCCATCTTCTCCACCACATTGATCAGATCATAGTCCGCAATGATCGGACAGAAGCTGGAAACCCGCCCATAGGTCACCCGATGTCCAGTCTGGAACATATTGTGTATCTCAAACTCAATCTTGCGATACACATCATTCTGATACTCTTCATACTGTTCTTCCGTAATCTCCCCAAGACGCTGCTGTTCTTTGAGGTAGCCCCTGTAATCCTGATCAAATTCGTTTCTGGAAGGCTCCTTCTTCCCAAAATAAATGCTTTTCAGCCAGGCATACATCGTATATATGTTTTCGGACTCAAACAGCCCCAGCGAATCAGTCAGATTATACAGCGCGTTGGTGTTCTCCTCCCCCAGAAGTCCCACATCCATAAAGCCAAAGTTGAAGAACAGGAGCAGAATCGGGGACGGCTTCTGCGCATCCTCCATGGAATGCAGAAATGCCTTTTCATATGCATCATAGAACACCTTGGAGATTTCTCTGCGCAGGCGCCTCGCATCGTTATCCGTAGACTGCATATCCGGCAGACTGCGATACTGCTCCAGAAGCTGCTTGAAACTGCGAATCTCTTGTTTTTCATACCCTGCATACGTGAGAATATGCGAAACACAATCCTCCTTTGCGACATTGAGCCGTCCCTGGGATGCCTTTGCAAAATTATAATTCTCACAGACACTGCGACACTCTTCCAACTGATGGCCGGTGTATATTCCAAGCGTCTCCATCTGTTCAATGATCTGCATCATATGTTCCCGCGCACCGGTAATATCCTTCTTTTTACGGGAAAGCTGCACCGCCATATTAAAATACAGATGGAAAATATCATCCTCGGAATCTGCACAGAGAATATCGCGATTATACAATAAATAATGCACCATCTCTCCGATTCCCTGTGTCACACGCCGCATCTGCGCAGATGCCTCCATGATCGCGCCAACACACAGTGCATCATCCTTCACCATCAACTGCATATACTCCCGAAGGTAATTCTTGACCAGACTGTTGCTGTTGGTAATCTCCCAGTTTTCCGCCTTATGCTGCATGGTTAGCGCCTCAAAGTGCTCCATGCGGGCAAAATCCTGCTCATCCAGAAGCAGCTCCGCACACAGGGTCTTATACTCGTTGTACAGGGTCTCAGCAGCAGAATGCAAAAGAAGCGTCTTGCGCTGAAGATTTGCATACAGACACAGAAGCTGATGCCTCTGCTCCACAGCCGTCCGAAGAAAGATCGGCCGAAAATTCTCATGTTCATGTAAAATCATTTGCAGATCAAAGGCATTCTTGCACGGAATCACAATGAGCGTGCAATCCTCCTTTGCTACATAATCGCAGGAAAACCATTCGTTCTCCATAATACCGATGATGGAGTTGCGCGCCATCACGCTCTGGGCGAACGCGAACTGACGCACAACCATACCCTCCTGTATCAGATACCACTCCATCACCTTATCCTGGCGCTTTGCAACCAGGTCTCCCGCTTTTACCTTCAATACATTCATATGCCCTACCCACTCTCCTTGAATAACGCTCCTTATATTATAGCTTTTCCGGAGAATGAAGTAAAGCTGTCTTCTATGCTTTTTTCTTTCTCGCCATGACAACACTCTGGATCACAAGGAACAGACACAGCATTGCCGCGATGGTTATTCCGGTCCACCAAGCCTGATCCAGGCCTGCGGAAGATACGATGTTCTGAATCGTGCTCAAGGACAGCACTCCGAAAAATGTTCCGATGATATTGCCGACACCACCGGTCAGCATAGTTCCTCCGATAATGGAAGAAGCAATTGCGTTCATCTCCATACCACTGGCATGGGAGGCTGCGCCGGATCCAACGTGCAGGAAGTACACATATCCACCGATACCTGCCAAAATGCCACAGATCAGATGAGACAGGAACTTGGTTCGTTTTACGTTGATACCCAGCATCAATGCACTCTGCTTGTTTCCGCCCACTGCATAGAAGCTGCGTCCAAGCTTGGTCCAACGGAGCACAACAAACAATATGATAACGATAATCAGGGCAACCACTACACCGATTTCCACATAAGCCGGAACATAATTGCCAAGCTTATTGACGGAACCCATTCCCGGAACATTAACACGGGTATTCTTCAGTGCCACAAAGGCCTCGTTCTCAACATTGAACGGATTCGTATGTACAATCGTTGTCATGCCTCTGGCAAAGAACATTCCTGCCAGCGTGACGATGAAAGGCTGAATATCCAGATACGCGATCAAAAATCCCTGAATCAATCCAAAGGCGAGGCCAATGCCCAGTGCGATCAGAAGAGACACAAACACATTCCCTCCCATATAATCCAGATATACCGCACAGCACATGCTGACCAATGCCACTACGCCGCCGACAGAGATATCAATGCTTCCGGTAATCATGACAAGGCTTAACCCACAGGATGTTATGATCAGCGCAGCGTTGGCATTTAAGATGTTAAAGAAAGTCTGTGGCTTTAAAAAACCACCTCCCTGAAAAATCATTGCGCCAATATACATCAGGAAAAATACAACGATCGTAATCGTCAGAAGCAGATTGGTATCTGACATGTTTTTAAATCTTGTGCCCAGCTTAACCGTGCCGGCTGCTTTCTTTTCTGCTGCCATGTTAAGCCACCTCCTTTGACTGCGGTTTTAACTTCTTCCCCAATGAGGAAAGCTTCTCTCTCACGGACGGTGCGCTCAAAACAACCAGAATGATGACAACGACTGCCTTGTACGCGGACAACGCATCGGACTGTACATTCAGCTTGTAGAGTGTTGTTGTAAGGAACTGAATCACATAAGCTCCCAGTATGGAAGCTGCCATATTAAACTTACCTCCGCTCAGAGAATTACCACCCAGAGCGACTGCCAGAATGGCATCCATCTCGATATCCTTTGCGATAACGGAGTAATTGATGGAAGAAATACGGCTTACCTTGATCAGGGCTGCCACAGCCACACACACACCGAGAATAACAAAGGTCAAGAACTTAATAAACGCCGGGTTCAAACCGTTTAACCGGGAAGAGCTCTCATTGATACCCACTGACTGTGTGTAAAGTCCCAATGTCGTAAACTTCAGCACCAGTGCAATGATGATCATACAGATTACCGCAATGAAAAACGGTGTCGGAATCGGAATTCCGGGAATGAATCCTCCAAAGTAGGTAAATCCCACATCATTGATAACCGGAAGCTCGTTGTTATTGATCCACGCTGCAATGGAACGCCCTGCGGTAAAGAGAATCAAAGTGGCAATCATCGGCTGAATCTTAAAGTACGCAACCAGCACCCCGTTGAATGCGCCACACAGCATTGCTGCAAGGCACCCCACCAGAAATGCAACAATGATCGGAGCCTGCAGCTCATCCGGGCGGGAATTGGTGCCGCAGAGCACTCGAAGCATTGCAGAGCCAGCCACAGCAATCGTGGCGCCCACACTGATATCCTGTCCGCCAGATGCCGCCGTTACCAGCGTCATACCGATTGCAAGGATTGCAAGCTCTGAACCGTAATCCAGAATCGTAATCAGGTAACCGGACAGTACCGGATCTCCTGTGCTGTTATATCCCATTGAAATCTTGAAGAAGGAAGGATCCGCAATCAGGTTAAAAAGCGTCAGTATCAAAAGTGCCGCGATCGGAATAAAAATCTGATTGTGAATCAATCTGGAAAATACATTTTCTTTTTTCATGATTCCTTGTCACCTCCGGCAATCGTATTCATAATCTGCGTCTGTGTCAACTCTTCTCCAGTCAGTTCGCCCACAACCTTGCGGTCACGCATGACGATCAGACGGGAGCAGGTTCTTAACATCTCATCCGTCTCGGACGAAATGAAGGTTACGCTCATTCCCTCGGATGCCAGCTTCAGTACCAGTTTCTGTATCTCAATCTTGGTGCCGACATCAATACCTCTGGTAGGCTCATCCAGAATCAGATATTCCGGATGTGTCAAAAGCCAGCGGGCCAAAATTACCTTCTGCTGATTACCTCCGGACAGAGATTTGATCGGGGTATCCGCAGAAGCGGTCTTGATCTCCAAAAGCTTAATATATTCATCTGCGTATTTGTTTGCTTCCGCCTTGCTCAATGGACGAAGCGGCCCCCGAAGTACCTGCATTGCAAGAATGATATTATCCCGCACAGACAGATCGCCCACAATACCGTCCACTTTACGATCCTCCGGCAGATATGCAATTCCCTGCTTCATTGCATCGATCGGCTTACTGATCTTGACCGGCTTTCCGTTCTTTTTCACTTTTCCTGCAATTACACGATCCGCTCCGAAGATGGCTCTCACGCACTCGCTTCGACCGGATCCCAAAAGACCGGTAAAACCATTGACCTCGCCTTTTTGGATATGGAAGTCAAAGGGCTTGATGCCCGCATTACTCTGAAGGCCTTCCGCCTCAAATACATTCTTCCCAGCGCCCTCTCCGGTATATACCTGTGCCTCGGAACGAATATCCGATACATCGTCCAGTTCTTTTCCCAGCATCTTGGATACCAGTTTTACCCGTGGCAAATCCTTTATGGCATATTCACCCACCAGCTTGCCATCCCGAAGCACCGTAATCTTATCGCATACCTCATAGACCTGATCCAGAAAATGGGTAACGAAAATAATGCCTACACCTCTGCTCTTCAGATCCCGCATAAGGCCGAACAACTTCTCTACCTCCTGCTCATCCAGAGATGAGGTGGGCTCATCCAGAATCAACACTTTACAATCCATGTCCACAGCTCTTGCAATGGCAACCATCTGCTGAATGGCTATGGAACAGGTAGAAAGCTGCTGCTTCGCCTTCGCCGGAATATCCAGAGATTTTAATATCCGATCCGCATCCGCATTCATCTTCTTCCAGTTCTGTCCGACACCGGTTCCTCTTCCGATGTACATGTTCTCTGCCACTGAAAGATTCGGGCAGAGTGTAATCTCCTGATAAACCGTACTGATGCCAAGCTTCTGCGCATCCTGTGGGGAGCGGATGACCGCTGCCTTATCCAATCCCTTCAAGAAGATTTCTCCTTCATCCTTCTCATAGACTCCGGTAAGTACCTTGATCAGGGTGGACTTTCCTGCACCGTTTTCTCCCATCAGGGCGTGGATCTCGCCCTCACACAATGTGAAATCTACCCCCTGCAAAGCCTTCACGCCCGGAAAGCTCTTGTAGATATTTCTCATTTCCAATATCGATTGATCCTTCACCGTGCATTCACTCCTTTACTCTTTTTAAAAAGGGCGCGGCACCTGTCGCGCCGCGCCCTCATTCAATCTTTACCAAACATATCCGTATCTGTATCTGACAGCTACGCTTTGTCTAATTAAATTCCGTAAGTATCAACATCTTCCTGTGTAATTGTAGAAGCGTCAAATCCCTTCTCGTCCATGATGATGGTCTTCTCTGAGATGGTCTCGCCATTCTCAATCTTCTTGATGATCTCGTCAATATAAGATGCCTGGAATGGATTACACTGTCCATCATAGTTCCAATTGCCTGCAAGAAGTTCCTCCAATGCCCACTTGTTGCAGTCAAAGCCCATTACGATGACATCCTTGCCAACACCGTGAGAGATGTTTGCCTTGTCAAGAGCTGCTACAGCACCCTTTGCCATATCATCGTTCTCAGCATAGATAACGTTGAAGCTTGTGCCTGAATCGATAACAGACTGTACGATCTGCTGTGCCTTCTCTGCGTTCCACTCTGCGGTCTGCTGTGTTACGATATTCCAGTTGCTCTCAGCTGCAACCTTCTCATCCAGTGCACCGGAACGGCCCTTCTGAGCTGCAGATCCCATAACACCCTGAATATGGATGACATTGTACTCGTCAAGTCCCTGACTTGCCAGCCAGTCAACTGCTGTCTGACCTTCCTTGGACATATCAGATACGATAGATGCCTCATACAGGCTCTCATCAGCATCGATGGTACGGTCAAATAAGATTACACGGATTCCTGCGTCCTGTGCATCCTGTAATACAGAATCCCATCCGGCTGTATCAGCAGCAGAAAGAAGGAGATAGTCAACGCCGTCCTGAATGAACTTCTGAGCTGCTGTAATCTGCTCGTCGTTCTTAAGACTATATGCGAAGGATGCCTCGTAACCGTTCTCCTCGGTAAACATTTCCTTCATGTCTTTGTCGTTGGCAGTACGATATCCGGACTCATTCGGATCGTTATTGATGATACCAACCTTGATCAGATCGCCGCTTCCCCCATCAGCGCCTGCCTGTGCATCTGCCTGTGCACCTGCATTGCCGCTGTCAGCTGTTGTGTCTCCACCACAGGCAACCAGTCCAAACACCATCATAGATGCAGTTAAGAGTGCCAAAACTTTTCTTTTCATATTCTTTTCCTCCCATACATTTGATTGTTCCCAAGGTGTTTCCCCTCGGTAATTTAACCTTAACATTCTGCCGCTTTTTCCGCAAGGTGAATATCTTCAGATGTATGGGTAAATTTTTCATGTCACTTTAAAGTCCTGTATTCACGCGGACTGCAGCCTTGTGTCTTCTTGAATACCAGTCCGAAATAGTGTGCATCGTTATACCCCACCGCCTGCGCAATCTCACTGGCCGGAGCATCTGTGCTGCGCAAAAGCGTCTTGGCTTTCTCCATGCGTTTTCCGGTCACATATTCGGTGAAAGTCTTCTGCATGCTCTGACTGAAAATCGTGCTCAGATAGTTGCCACTGACGTTCACTGCCTCCGCCACGGAATTTAAAGTCAGACTCTCCTTATCAAAATTCTCATCAATATAATCCAATGCGTGCCGAAGTACTTTGCCGCTCTGATAATCGCCCTTCTGGCTGCGCAGCGCAATGGCAGTCTCAACCATATCCATGAAATACGATTCCACTTCAGAGGCACCCATTTTCATATCCCACTCCGGGTTGGACAACATGCTGAAATATTCCTCCTGGGATGTCCCAAGAGACTCCACATAGGAAATGGCGGTAAACCTGATATTGAGCACAAGATAACTTCGAAAAATGCTCGATTCCACCGCATCCCCCACACTTTGCATGTAGGAATGCACAAAGTCGGGAATTTCACCTGCAGTTCCCCTGTCCAGAAACTCCCGCAGAACCTCCGGGCGCAATTGCCTGGGGTCCACATCCAGATTATCGTCCTGCTCTGCCCGCTCCTGCATCAGCTTCTCTTTCAATTCCGCCAATACGTGCTTCATGTCCTTACGGGTAATCGGCTTTAAAAGATAACGCTCGATACCGATCTGTATGGCCTGTCTTGCGTACTCAAATTCGTCGTAGCCGCTGATGATGACGATTTTGGTTCCCGGCAATTCAGACATCACCACTCTGCTCAATGTCAACCCGTCCATAAAGGGCATTTTGATGTCCGTAATGAGTAAATCCGGCCGCAGCTCGCGAATCATCGGCAGCGCCATCTCACCATCCGACGCCTCTCCCACAAGCTCATACCCGCACTCCTCCCACGGAATATTATTCTTCAGTCCCTCACGGATAACACTCTCATCCTCTACTAAAAATACCTTAAACATATCTTCCCCTCACCTTACTGTATGTTTTAATACGTCCTGTCCGGCAGATAATCCGAGACATTTTCCGGTGTGAATATCTGCTCCGACACATAGTACTCAGACTCGATCTCTTCTCCTGCTTCCATGTCACGAATTACCTTTTCAATGGACTCTCCCTGATTGGGATTACATTCGATATCCACATTGATCTGCCCGTCCTCCACAAGCTTTAATGCAGACTTTACCGCATCGAAGGAAAGCAGAATGACATCACCATCCACGCCGGTGCTAACCCCCGCCTCCTTCAAGGCTTCCATCGCTCCAAAGGTCATATCATCGTTTTGGGATACCACCACATCAATCTGCTCGTACCTGCCCAGCATATCCTTCATGACTTCTTTTCCCTTGGCAGTGGTATACTCCGCATCCGCCTGTTCAAGAATCTTCCAGTTGTCATGCAAAGCAGCCACACTGTCAAAGCCCTCCGTGCGTCCGATCACGGATGTCGAACCTTCTGTTCCCTGCAGCACCACGATTTGGATGTCCTCTCCGCTTCTTCCGGTCTGCTCCAGATACTCCGCCAGCCAAAGTCCGGCGCGCCGGCCTTCCTCCTCAAAGTTAGAACCGACCCAGGTGGTGTAGAGGCTCCGGTCGCTCACCTTTACCTGACGGTCAAACAGAATTACAGGAATTCCTGCCTCCTTCGCTTCCATTAATACCGTGTCCCACCCATCCTCTGTGATTGGAGAAAACACAATGTAATCCACCTGCTGTGAGATAAAACTGCGGATTGCCTTAATCTGATTCTCCTGCTTCTGTCTCGCATTATCAAATATGAGAAAATATCCGTTTTCCTTAGTAAATACATTCTGAATTGAGGATGTATTTGCTGTCCGCCACACCGATTCACTGCCGATCTGAGACACCCCCACCACAATCAGATTGTCATCCATCGGCGTAAGTGTATCCTCTGTTGTCTCCGTGTGGATATCCCAACGCGTTCCACAGCCGACAAGCAATAGCAGGCTGCACAGCAACAATACACACTGCATTATCCGGTTATGCCTCATTTTCCTTCTCCTTCCTGTCCGCAGGAATTACCAGCTCAACAATCGTTCCCCTGCCCTTTTCCGACTCAATGGACATACCGTATTCACTGCCGTAATACATACGGATTCTCTCATTGACATTCGCCAGCCCGAAGCCTTTCTCCGTCTCCTTGCAGGGGCGGCTGATTTCCTCCCGAATCTGCACAAGCTCTTCCTCGTCCATGCCTACACCGTCATCTTGCACCGTCAGATAAATCTTATCCCCATCCCGCTCGCCATTAACATGAATAAAGCCCTTTGCCCGTTTATATTTTATACCATGATACAACGCATTCTCCACAATGGGCTGCAGGGTCAGCTTTGGAATACGATAATCATAAATTGCCTCATCGATCCTTATGTCATATTCCATAATATCGTGGTAGCGCACCTGCTGGATTTCCAGATAGCTCTGAATATGTTCGGTCTCCTCACGGATGGTGATAAATTCTTTTCCCTTACTCAACACGATTCGGAAAAAATTGGACAGCGTTACCACCATATCCACCGCCTGCTCCGTCTCGTTGGACTCGATGAGCCACACAATGGTATCTAACGTGTTGTACAGAAAATGCGGATTGATCTGCTCCTGCAAAAGGCGCAGATCCGCACGGCGCATTTTGCCCTCATCCTCCTTGATCTTGCGGATCAGTCCCTGCATATTCTCCGCCATGTCGTTGAAGCCTAAAGCCAGCACAGCAATCTCATCATTGGAGTCCACCGGTGCCCGCGTCTCAAAATCTCCCTCTGCCACCTGCATGGTTGCATCATACAGCTTTCTTATCGGCCGCAATATCCCCGATGACAGAAAAAGCGTCATAACTGTCACTGCGGCAAGAAGTATGATAATCAGAATGCTGCATACCACAATAAAGCGATTGACCTGCTGATTGAGCGTTGCAGACACATGCTCCATACTGCGGGTCTGGTAATAGATAAAATACTGAATATCATCCTGAATAAGCTCCGTAAGAATATAGATATTGTTATCCAGCTCTTCAATATTCTGGTCGTACTGTTCTCCTACCTCCAGACTCCGCCGAATATCATCCACACGATCCTCCAACGTGTCAATATTGCGCAGAAGACTCTGAAGCCAGAACCTGCTCTCGGTCTCTGTGGTAGAATCCATCAGCTTCGTAAATTCGCTTCGCAGCTCGCCAATCATTGCATACGGATCTTTCAGCGTCTCATCTTCTGAGATGTTATCAAACGTAACATAACCTACCACAAGCTTGTACAGACTCTCATCCATCTCTTCCTTAAAGTTAAGATTATAATTGTTGGCAACGGTCATACCTGCCACAAGTTCATCGTAGGTTTTGCTGTACTGCGCCATGGAAATCAGCAGGTAAATAACCAGAATAACAAAAGGCAGCGCTGTTGCCGCAGACAATATTAGAATCTTGTTCCGGATTGGAAATTTGATATGATATTTTCCGTAACGGTCTTCTGATCGGCTCTCCATCCTCTACCCCCATCTATCAAATCAATATCATGTTCCAGATTGGAATCGTAACCATTGATAATACCGTCGATGTCACCACAAGCTTCGTGGCAAAGAGCTCATCCGCGTGATACTTGGAAGCGAGAATACTGGTTGTTGCCCCAGCCGGCATGGCGGTAAGCAGCACACATACCCCTGTCACAAGGGCCGGAACGTGCAGTAAAAGGCACAGACCATACAACACAGCCGGCATCACGATCAGGCGCAAAAAACTGTATGCACAAACCTCCCGGTCAAAAAGTGTCCGGAGATCCGCCCCCTCCAGGATCATTCCGATCACCATCATAGACAGCGCCGTATTGCAGTTGCCAATGGTCGTGATTGGTTTCAGTATCACCTCCGGTGGCTGCCACTGGCTGACCATAAGAAGCAGTCCCAACACACAGGCAATGATGCAGGGATGGGTCACAACTTTTTTAACCGTTCCCCTCCAATCGGTGGATTGCGTATATATCGCAATGCCCGAAGACCACATCATAATGCGCATCGGAATCAGATACACACTTGCCATAGCAAGACCGATAGAACCAAACACTCCCTCTGCCACCGGATTTCCCAGAAATCCCGCATTGGAACAGATTACGCCGTATTGCAGACTCATCCTATGCCCCAGCTCTTTTCTACTGTACAAGAGCTTTCCGATGACAACACTTACAATCTGAACACCGATTGAAATGAGCAAAACCAACGCAAACTGGCGAAACACCTCACTGTCACAGTCGATCATGAACGACTTCAAAATATTACAGGGAAGAACCAGATAGATAACCAGATCATTGATATTCTTCTGCCCGGTTTCACTGATGATCCCTATTCGTTTTATCACTGCACCCACGATGATTAAAATGAGCATCGTGATCTGTAAAATTAATACATCACTCATTTTTCTATTAAGAAATACTGTGCTTCTTTCTCCTTTAAAGGTTTTGTACATCGGTTGATCGTGTCAAGATGAAAATGCAGCTGTTTTCTCGCCTCTTCCCAATTGCCCTCTTCAATCGCAGTCAAAACGCTCTCATGCTCCGTAACGATCTCACGCATCCGCTCCTCAGAACGAATTTCATAGTTGCGCCACCTGCGGATGTGAATATAAGGTCCCGAAATAAGATTCATCACATCCGGCTTTCCCACCGAGGCCAGCAGGGTCTGGTGAAACAGATTATCCTGTTCATAAAACTCCTCCCAATAGCTGGTTCCCGGTGTCACATTCTTCTGCGCCTTGATAGCCTGCCGAAGCTTTAAGATGATTTCGCCGCGGTCCTCCATCCGGATAATGCGAAAGACCGCCTCCTGCTCCACAGACTCCCTTATGTACATAAGGTTGGCAATATATTCCATGTCAATCAGGCTCACATAGGAACCTCTCTGCGGATATACCTCGAGCAGCCGCCTCTGCTTGAGTCTGGAAAACGCGTTGCGGATGACATGCCGTGTCACGCCGTACACGTTGCATAACTCATTCTCGCTCAGCTTTGTTCCCGGCATATACACAAGCGTTTCAATTTTCCTGCATAAATCCTCGTAGATGTTTTCACTCGTCCAGGTTATTTCGCCTTGCGGGTTCATGTTCTTACCTCTCATTCATCGTTTTTGTATCGGAAACCGCTTCCTGTTAAAACGGCATCTCCATTTTCTCCCGGAAGCGCAGCGTCACATGGTCGATCACAAGCCCCGTGGCACCGAAATAAAGCTTAACATAATGATTTGGTCCGAAAATTTCGCCAAAATCGCGTTTTTCCGTCACAAACGCCCCTTCCGTTCCCCGGAAGCTGATGGTCTCTTTGAATCCATTGTCATAGTAGACCGAAACCGGAAGCTGTGCCAATGGTCCCAGTTCACTCTTTACTGTAATCTCCAGATCGTAAAATCCGCTTACAGCCGATATGCCAAACACTACCGATGAACCGGTTGCAGTATCCCACCCGGTTCCCGGAATCGTTATATTGTTTGCCTCATCCGCCTCATAGTACACGATTTCACCGCAGACGCCTTCTGCATCCTCCAGCTCCTTGCGCTCTGCCAGCTCCTCTTCGGATATCGCATCCATCTCATAGAGCATTGCCGGGCTTTTGAGAATAAACCCAAGGATATGTGCTGCATTCCGCTGCAGCTGTCCGATCGTAAGCTTTCCCTCGTGCAGAGCAGTCATAACATCATCCTGATTATGGTCTGTTGCATCCTGGCATACCTTGAACAGGTCGTTGCCGGCGGCAACCATCGGTGCATGGGTTTTCGTGCTGGAGGGCTGTCCCTCATAATTCGCCTCTGCCCACCAATCGGTCATAACGATTCCGTCAAAGCCCCACTCGTCCCTCAGAATACGGGTATTCAGATCATAACTTCCCGCGGTCCAGATTCCGTTTACCGGGCCATAGGTCGTCATAACAGAGCGGGCATTGCCCTCCTTCATCGTAATTTCAAATCCCTTCAGATAAATCTCTCTAAGTGCTCTCTGAGAGATAACAGACTCTACCTGACGTCGGTTTGCCTCCTGATTATTGGCGCAAAAATGCTTGATGGTTCCGGTGGCCCCCACCACATTCAGTCCCCGGATCTGGGCAGCCCCCATCCTGCCGGTCACAAGCGGATCCTCTGAAATATACTCAAAATTTCTTCCGCACAGTGGATTTCTATGAATATTCAATCCCGGCCCCAACAGCGCATCAATACGATTCTTTCTCAATTCCCGCCCTGTGAACTGATACAATTGTTCTACCAGCTCATCGTTAAAAGTACATCCCAGAGAGGTCCCGTTAGGGAGCGAAAAAGCCTTCGTTCCCACATCCATACGAATACCTGACGGTCCATCCGTCGTACAGGTCGCCGGAATTCCAAATCTCCTTAAGGATTCGGTCAGGCCTCCAAAAGCGGAAGCACATCCCGGTGTCACCTTCGGCGAACACATGCCCTCTCCACGGAACAGACATACCAGATCATCCTCGGAAAGCTGGGCAATAAAGTCTTCCATGGACACCTTTTGCTCATAGACATCCGAAAGCCTATATCCCTGATCACCGGTATACAGGATCTCTTCCGGCATCTCCATACAGTCATAGGGTCCCACCGTGCGAAGCGGCGCAACTTCATACGTAAGGCTTCCATCCTCCGCCGGACGCATACGCTCAAACGCCTCTGCCGGGGCATAGGCCTCCTTCAGTTCCTCCACAACGGTAAAATCCAGCGTGAAGCTCTCCGCAAGCGCCGCGCTTCTGACATCAGACCCCACATAGACACGATACTCGCCTGCCTCCAGCACATAACAGTTCTTGTGTCCGGTCGCCCCGCTGTCATCAAAGGAAGCGAAGACGGAAAACGGGATCTCAAGATTCAACTGCTCCACGGCCTTCGGTTCGATCACTCCGGTCTTGGCATAGCCGACAAGAACCCGGGCAGGTTTTCCCAGAGCGCCCTGCGGGGCTTCCACATAGGCCTGAACCACTTCCTTTCCGGATACGGTACCCGTGTTGGTGACATCCACATTGAGGCACAGCATTCCTCCGCGCTCCTCCAGCTTTGTCCCAGATACATCGATGGAAAAATCGGTGTAGGATAAACCGTAACCAAAGGGATACATCACCTTATCCTTTGCAAAGGTCTCGAAATAACGGTATCCAACATAAATATCCTCTTTGTATATGTTCTTCTTCTCATCTCCAAAATTCACTGTGGACGGATAATCCTCAATGCTTTTTGCAATGGTATCCACCAGCTTTCCACAGGGATTCACCTTGCCGGTCAGCACGGAACATACACCGTTACCGCCTTCCTGCCCGCCCTGCCATGCATAGAGCACTGCGGCAGGCCCCAGTTCTTCCACCCATTTCATGTCTATGATATTGCCCACATTCAGAATCACTGCGGTGCGCGAAAACGCATGACTAACCTTCTCGATCATATCCCGCTCGATCTCCGTCAGTAGATAACTGCCCGGTTTGTTGGCGTTATCCTGGTCCTCTCCTGCAGTTCTTCCGACGACCACAAGAGCCACATCATCCCCGGAAGCTTTCGCAATCAATTCATCACTTACCGGCATCTCCTCCTGACTCCACGGAACTTTTCCCCATCCCTGTCCCTCATCATAGGGATGCTCCCGGATCCACTCCTCATATACGGCCAACACAGACTCATCCACAGTAATCGAAGGCTCGTTGCGCAGAGCATCCAGAATGCTCACAACATATTCTGTATTTACCAGTCCACCGGAACCCAGACCACTCTTATAATAGTGAAATGCCATTCGTCCGAATACCGCAACACGATCCCCCTCCCGAAGCGGAAGCGCCTCCCTGTCATTCTTAAGCAGCACACAGCCTTCGGCAACAGCCTCACTGGCGCAAGCTGTATATTGTTCCATATCTACCGTAAATTCACTCACGTTATGTACCTCCCAGTTTGAACATCAGCCCATCCAACGAACTGTATATTTTTCATAATACTTCATCTCACAAAGTTTGTCGACCGCTTTCAAAATATTCATACCAAAAATAAAAAAAAGAGACAGCCATAACGACTGCCTCTCTTGATTCTGACTTCAATTAAATAATATTCCGTATTCCTTCACATATCTTTCTGGCCACAGCCGGATTGTTCATGGTATATAGATGAATTCCGTCTATATCACTGACCAGCAGATCAATGATCTGGCTTAATGCATAGGACATTCCCGCATCAAACAGCGCTTCCTTATTATCCTCATATTTATGAATGATCTTCTGAAACCGCTCCGGGAATGAAGCTCCGCACATGGTAATCATGCGCTTGATCTGAGCCGCATTGATAACCGGCATGATTCCCGGAACAATCGGCACATTGATATCCGCAATTCTGCAATCCTCACGGAACTGGAAAAACTGTTCATTATCAAAAAACAACTGAGACAATAAAACCTCCGCTCCGGCATCGACCTTTGTCTTCAGGTTCTTCAGTTCACTGACACGGTCTGCGGATTCCGGATGGCATTCCGGATAGCAGGCTCCGGCGATACAGAAATCATTGTCCTTTTTCAGATACGAAATCAAATCCGAAGCGTGGGCAAAATCCTCTTTTGCCTGAAGATTCGGGTTCCGGTCTCCACGGAGAGCCAGAATATTTTCAAGCCCCTCCGCTTTCAGTATCTTAGCAAACTCGTCAATCTCTGCCTTATTGTAATGCAGACAGGTCAGATGAACCACCGGTTCAACGTGATACTCATACTTGATCTTCTTTGCCAGCTCTATGGTGCGGTTGCAGTTGGCACTTCCGCCTGCGCCAAACGTAACACTGATAAAATCCGGTTTCAGCTCACACAACACTGCCAGCGTCTCATCAATATTTCCAAGCTCGCTCTCCTTTTTGGGTGGAAAAATCTCAAAAGACAAGCTTCTTTTCTTCTTCTCATATATTTCTGATATCTTCATGATTGTTCTTTATGCTCCTCTGTGATCAATTTACTGTCTGTTATTATACTCTGTCTGTCCGACTTTGCAAAATAGAAAAAAATAATGTTTCTCCATAGTTTCAAACTATTTCAAAACATTATAATTTGTTTCCATAATATCAATTTTCTATGGATATATGCCTTTTCAAATACTCCACATAAGCAGTACCATATCGACTGAGCGGCATATTTTTCTGGGTGATAATGCCGATCCGCATGGTTTCATCCACTGCAAGTGGCTTGGCGATGATCGTTTCCCCATTCAATTCTTTACTGATCACACCGGAACTGACGGTGTATCCCTGCAGACCAATCACCAGATTAAAAAGGGTTGCTCTGTCCCGCACTTTAATATTTTTGCTCCGGTCCAACGTACTCAGGATTTCTTCCGAAAAATAAAAGGAATTGTAATCTCCCTGCTCAAACGACAAATACGGATATTCCTCCAGTTCCTCCAGTGTCAACACCTTCTTGTGGGCCAACGGATGCTCGGATGAAATGAACACATGGGGCTTCGCCGTAAACAATGGCTCAAACTTCAATCCGTTCTGACTGATGATTTTCTGGATAATCTTTTCGTTTTGGGAGGATGTATACAAAATACCGATCTCACTTTTCAACCGGCTGACATCCTCAATAATCTCATAGGTCTGGGTTTCCCTCAGTGTAAAATCATATTTGTCTCCGCCGAATTCGCGGATCACATCCACGAACGCATTGACTGCGAAGGAATAATGCTGGCAGGACACGGAAAATCTGGGACTCTGCTCTTTCTTGTTCAGGAACTTCTCTTCCAACAGATTGGCCTGATCCAACACCTGCCTTGCGTAAGAAAGAAACACATCACCCTCATTGGAAATGGATACTCCTTTATTGGTCCGGTGAAAGATCGTAATCTGCATTTCCTTTTCCAATTCATGAATTGCATTGGTAAGACTGGGCTGGGAAATGAAAAGCCGCTTGGCCGCCTCTGTGATATTCCCTGTCTCCGCTACGGTCACTATATATCTAAGCTGCTGTAATGTCACGCGTTCTCTACCTTTCTACTGCATCTTCCGCATCCGGATAATCGGTAATCACCAACATTCTGGCCACGCTTTCGCCCTCATTCTTGAGCCCGCTCTCCTCATTGGGCGGAAAACTGATGCTCTCGTTGGCATGCACAACATATTGGTTGCCATTCTTGTCCGTAACTGTGATTTTCCCCTCCAGAACGTAGTAAACCTTTTCCATAGAATGGTCATCGCATTCCAGATCTGCGCCGCCTCCCGGTTCAATCTCCGACACCCCCATCCAGAACTTGCTGGCTCCGGTCTCAGACTTACCGTGAAAACGTCTGCAGGTAACACCACTGACTCCCTCAGGGCGATAGGACTCCAACTCATCGTAATTTTTCTTTATCATACCTTTATTCTCCGCTTCCCTTAGAATTCTTCTTCCCCCAATGCCCGAAGCAGCATGTGCACAGCCACATCCTTATTCTGCGGCTTCACGATAATGCCTGCATAACAGTCCCCTGTATACCATTTCATCCCCTGCATCCACTTGGAATCCGGCGATACACGAATCATGGCCGCGATCTCTTCCCCCGTCTCCGTACTGGTAAAATAAATAATATCATCCGCGTACTTTTCCAGTATCTCATCATCCAGATAATCGCGAAGATCATCCAGACATTCATTGCGTATAAAGGAATCCCGATAGGATTCATCCGTAAATGCAATATCCACCGAATGGCTCATGATGAGAGTCTGCAGTACCTGGATGCTACTTGCTGCCATCGTAGCGTCTATGCCTTCTCCAATCTGAATTCCTCCGTTGACATAGATTTCATTCTTGTCCGGATCAATGTCCAGAGACGCCAGCAAATCATTCATATATTCCTGTTCTTTGGTCTCCTCTGTCATCATCGTTGTAGAATTCACAAGTATGACACCGGCCACCTGCTCCCTGGCCTGCACATGCTGCACGATAAAAGTGATCGCCACAATGATTGCCGCCAGAATTACAAGGGTAATAACACCATAATACTCTATGTAATATCCAATTTTCTGTTTCAGGGTCATCCCCTTCATTTTCTCAAACATCTGACTTATGCCTCTTTCAACAAACTACTCTATCCATCCTGGCTGCGCAGCAATTTTTCCACTTCTGTGATAGGCACCGGTTTACTGTAATAATAGCCCTGGAACCATGTCGCACCGTAGGACCTCAAGTAATCCTGCAGATCTTCCGTCTCCACGCCCTCCAGACAGGTACTCATTCCCGATTCATTGGCAAACTCTACGATGGATTTTACCATGGCCTGATTCTTCGGATTCTCCTGAATTCCCCGGATAAAGCTCATATCCAGCTTAATCTCATCCATGGGAACATTCATGACAATATCCGAGGACGCGCTGCCTGTCCCATAATCATCCATGGCAAAACGAATCCCATGGCTCTGAAAGAATTCCACCTCTTTGCGGATGATCTCAACCGGGAAATCTCTACAGCGCTCCGTCAGTTCCATGCACAGATTCTCGGCCGGAAACCCGGTCTCCTCCAGCATCTGAAGCACCGCACCGCGAAACTCCGGTCTCTCCAACTGTCTGGCCGATATATTCACATTGATGAAAAACTTTGGACAAATCTCCAAAAGTGGTTTGATGTCATTCAACGCTGTTCTTAAAACAAAATTACCAAGGTCGTACATGCTGGAATCCGTTTCCATCCATTCGATAAACATTCCCGGCGGCACCTTTCCGTATGGCTCCATGCTCCAACGGACAAGGGCTTCCGCTCCGACAATGGCGCTGTTCTTCGAGTTTACAACCGGCTGATACTCAACATAAAAGCCTTTGCAATTGTCCCGCACCGACTGGTGAATCACTTTCATCAGATCCAGATCCACATGGCGTGACAGCTGCACTTCATCATTGAATATGATCAGATTGCCCTGATGTTCCCGTGTCGAATGATTCAGGGCATAAGCCACCTGACTCTGTACCACGGAGGCATCCCCCCTGTAATGCTCCAGAATAATCGCACCGGAACTGATCTTCAGGGAGATATGCTGTCCTTCCACATAAATCTCTTCCGACAATATCTGCCGCACCCTCTGTTCATATGCAATCAGCGAATCTCTGGAACAATGTTTTAAAATAAATGCAAACTTCTCCCCGTCCTGGCGGTATACGGCACTGTTCTCATCCATCTTAAAGATAAAAGCCAGCGCAACCTCCTGAAGCACATGGTTGGCAAATGCTGTGCCATAAATGATGTTGAGCGTGTTAAATCCTTCGATGCGAATTTTCAATATGGCAAGACAGCCATCCGTCTCTTGAATCACACGCTCCAGATCACTTTGATATTTGGTCTTGGAATACAGATCCGTCAATGCATCGAAATCCGGCAGGATGTTCTCATTTTTGAGAACCCACAGAATATAGTCTGCCCCCACCTCAGGATCACGATACCGATCCATGTGGAAGCTGAACATATCGTAATCGTTCTGTATTCCCTTCATCCGTATGCAGAGTTCTCCCTCGATATCCTCCCCGCGGATACGCCTTTCCACGGCCCAGTTGTACTCCTCCATATCCTCCGGATATACCTGCTTCGCAAGTGCCGCCAT
The DNA here is from genome assembly GCA_945868435.1 of uncultured Lachnospiraceae bacterium. Lineage (GTDB taxonomy): Bacteria > Bacillota > Clostridia > Lachnospirales > Lachnospiraceae > Roseburia. The sequence goes on along the minus strand of CAMBLG010000006.1, from coordinate 34,237 downwards.
GACATCCTCCACATAGGCATCCGATATCTCAAAATGCCTGCGTGCCGACTCCGAACACCAGGTCCAGTGACTTTTCATATTAATGGCAAAGAAATAGGAATCTTCGGACAGATTATTCACCGTATTTAAAATCGCAGGTATGCAGTTTGAACCGCTGCTCCAAAACTGATCATTCCTCATACGCTTCCCCTTATCGCTTACTCACCCAATTTACTCCATAATTGCAATAATCATATTGGGAATATTGTACCATATTTGCTCTGGGAAATCAAACAATCTGAAGCAGCTTCAAAATCCAGTAGATTACCCCCAATACCCAGCTTGAAAAAATACCATAGAGGATGACCGGACCTGCAATTTTAAAAATCTGGCAGCCGATTCCAAATACCTGTCCCTCCTTCTGGAACTCGATGGCAGAGGAAGCCACACCGTTGGCAAAACCGGTGATTGGAACCAGTGCTCCCGCTCCGCCCCAGTTGGCAAGCTGTCCATACACATTACAGCTTGTAAGAATTACCGACAGCAGCACAAGAATCAGGCTGCACCACAGCGAGGCATCCTCCTTCTCCATCCCATAGCTATTCATAGCCAGATTGACGATCCACTGCCCCAGCAGACAGATAGCACCGCCCAGCAAAAATGCCTTCCCCATATTGGCCCAGAGATTGTGGGTAGGTGTGATCTGCTCCACATATGCATTGTAGGCATCGTTGCGTTCCTGCTCCTGTTCCAGTGTCAGTTTTTGTTTCTCATTGCTCATATTCACAAACCCTCACAGTCTACATATTTTTGTTAGTATCTGCTTTTTTTCTGCGAATATACAAAAAATCCGTGCAGGACATGCACGGATTTTCCAATCTTTTTGTATTCTGTTTGCTTTTACAGGAGATTTTCGCCGTTTTCCTTATTCTGTACGACCAGATTTACACCGTCAAGTCCTGTGACATTGACGTTGCGGTTGACCTTCGCATCATATGTATCTGCCTTGACAATCTCAGCCAGATCGATTCCCGTTGCCTCCTTCATACTCTCAAAGAGCTTCGTCATCACAATCGGTACGTTTCCGGCAACCTGATCCACACCATTTCCGGCACCATCACCCCCACCGATGATTGTGATCTTATCAATCTGTCCCAAAGGCTCTGCAATCTTGCCGGCAATCTCCGGAAGGACTTTAATCATCATCTCTGCGACCGCAGCCTTATTGTACTTCGCGTAAGCCTCTGCCTTCTTCTCCATTGCCTCTGCCTCCGCAATCCCCTTGGCCTGGATTGCAGATGCCTCCGCTTCACCTACCGCACGGATACCTGCTGCCTCCTGCTCCTTGGAGTATCGGTCGGCTTCTGCCTGGGCCTTACGCGCCTCAGCTTCACGCTGTGCCTCAAACTGTTTTGCCTCCGCATCCTTCTGGCGCTGATAGAGCGCTGCGTCTGCTCTCTGCTGAGCGGCATACTTGTCTGCCTCGGCCTGCTTCTTGATCTCAGCTTCCAGAGCCTGCTCCTTCACAGCAACCTCCTTCTGCTTTAACTCAATCTCTCGTTCCTGCTTCGCAATATCCGCATTGGCAGTGGTAACCTCGATAGTCTTACGCTGTTCCTCCTTCTGAATCTCGTAAGCCGCATCCGCCATAGCCTTCTTGGTGTCTGCCTCCATCTGGAGCTCGGATTTCTTGATTGCCAGCTCATTCTGTTTCTTGGCAATCTCGGTCTGTGCTGCTACAGCCGCATCATTGGATTCCTTATCCGCAGATGCCTGTGCCACCTTGATGTCTCTTTCACTCTCTGCCCTTGCGATGGCTGCTGCCTTCTTGATTTTGACAATATTGTCAATACCAAGGTTCTCGATCACCTCATTGCCGTCCACAAAGTTCTGAACATTAAAACTGATGATATCCAGTCCCATGGCAGCCAGATCCGGCTCCGCGTTCTCCTTAACCAGATTAGCAAATTTCTGACGGTCGGAAACCATCTCCTCCAGTTTCATCTTACCGACGATCTCACGGACATTTCCTTCCAATACTTCACGGGCTACACCGGCAATGTATTCCGTGTTCTTATTCAGGAAATTCTCTGCTGCCAAGCGAAGACGTTCAGCGTCATTGCTGATCTTCACGTTGACGGTAGCATCTACATTGATATTGATGTAGTCTGCGGTAGGCACCGCGTTGCTGGTCTTAACATCAATCGGGATCAATCGGAGATTCAGCTTATCCAAACGCTCAAAAAATGGAATTCGTATGGTAGCCTTTCCGATTACGATCTTGGATTTCTTCTTGAATCCGGAAATGATATATGCCATATCCGGTGGAGCCTTCACATATCCAATGCAAAGTAAAACAATGAGTATCACAATGATTGCTGCCGCAATCGCGATCTTGATCAATAGATCCATAACTGTTCTCCCTTCTTTTGTTACCTGTTTTGTTGTTAGTCTCATTATATGGTATCGGCCCGGCTGAATATACCGTAAAATCCCCCAAATACCACCTGCTATTTCCGATTTGCGGCAGATACCTTCCACCCCATCAGTTTCATCAGTTATCATCCATTGTATATGGAATGCGCATTTCTGTCAAACAAAAACGGAACCCTGCACCAGCGGCAAAGTTCCATAGTTTTTGACCTTTTTCGTATAATATGTATTACTTCAATTCCTTAGTCAGCTTAAAGATATTCTCCAATACATCCTTGCAGACTCTCATTGGCGCGCTTGGTGTCCTCATTCAGTTCCTGAATAATGGATGTAATGCTGTTGGACGCATCCTTGGTCTGCTCAGACAATCCCCGGAATAGCCGTTGCCGCATAAGCACTTATTGGTTCGCCCTGCGATATTGTTCTTTTGTCATGATTTCCTCCCTTTTATGTGTCTTGAATCCTCTGCATATTAATAAGTATAGTACTCATGTACCAAAAAGCAAACACCTTGATTATATAATTCGTTAAATTTATCAAAATTTACTTCTCATAAGAGGTCTTCACCTGCCACAGCTCCTTCTCGTCCGCTCCCCAACGAAATAGCTGTTTCATCTGCTCATCGTATTCCGGCAGCGGATCATAATTTTTGACCATATGTATCAGATAGGCTTCCTGTTCATTCTTTGGTTCCAGTGCATCCAGTTGTTCCTGCAAATATGTAATCAGCTCCTGGGGCTGCATATCCTCGCTGGCCTGTAATCCAAAGAGCTGATTCATCAGCCCTCCGATATAGTAAAACTCGTAATTTCCCAGAAGTACCGACTTCTGGGAATTACATTTGATAATCACACTCTGTCTGGCAATTGATGGTACCATATGTCACCCTCCTGTCCGTTCTTGAATGACATGATTATAGCACATTTGGCCCCTGCGTTACCAGTACCTTGGCAGACTGAATCCACACAAAAAGTAGTACAGTGAGCCAACCGTTTTCCCTATTGCCATGGCAAAAAGCGCCCAGCTCAATCCCCTCTTAATGTTCAACCTTCGGAATGTGATGGGAAAGGTATTTAAAATTTCCGCCAATGCCACCGCGATACATCCCACGAATATTCCTGCTGATATCCCATACCCCGCAAACAACACGTGGGTTATCCATGCCACCGGAAAAGCTGCCTTCCATTCAAAAACCGATAACACCGCACCGGTCAGTACGCCCAGAATAATCAGGTTTTCCGCCATGAAAATCCGTGATGCCTCCTTGGTTTTACCAAGGAGGCGCGGCACCACTCCAAGTACCAGCAGAAAGGCAAAGGTTCCGGCGGATACCGCCGCGCCACAGCCAAAAGCGAGAATTGCCAGCAGTATATGTCTAACCCACATCTTCCTCGCTTCCTTTCCGCCCTGCATTCTCGATAAAGGTCGTATCGACATCCTTCTCATACTTGCGCATCTCCACCTGAATTGGCGTCGGATCCAGCGTCAGCTTCTTCTTTCCGACGTGGTTGAAGAACACAAGAATTCCCGCTGCCAGACCAATGCTGTAAAAGATTTCAATTTCCGAAACCCGGGGCTTGTCCACACCCATAAACTGACCATAAAAGCGGTCAAACACCTCCCCGATGGACACGTCATTGTTAAATGCCATAATGGTAAATGCAGATCCCATAAAAATAATAATACAGAGAATGACCACCTTTACAATTTCCAGCCATTTTGGGGCAAAAGGTGCAACAATATACTCCACTACAAAATCCTGCTCACCATAACTGACCACTTCCACCTCCGGATATTCCTGCGTAATGAGTTCGATCACCTTTAAGATGGAAAACACTTCGACGCGCTTTTTCTTTCCTTTCTGTTTTGGATTCTCATTTTTCTGCCCCTGAAAAGAGTAGAGCGTCATATTCTTAATTCCTGCGCAAATGACCGGATTGGCACACTCCACCGACATGACATCTGACAGTTTTACCTGTGGCTGTAAGCAGACACTGTTTCGCGCTGCCTTTACATAAACAATCTCATGCTTTTCTCTCATAAAATTCTCCCCTGTGAACCAGCGTTCCCTCCTTCGGTATTTCTGTTCTGTCGGACAGTCCGTAGCAGATGCCCCCTGCCAACAACACTAGGGTAAGCAGCAATATCCATAAGAAACACCGATACCGTCTGACCCACGGAACTGCCTGCCTGCTTTGCCTTGTCTTCACATATATCACTCCCTCGTCTTTTTCTATGTTCTATGGCTATGGTGTCTTGGGGTAGTATGCGCAGACAATTGCAGTTTATTCTCGGAAAATGATTGACATGCCGTGTTTTCGGGCATAAATTAGAAATAGATGTATAATGAATTAAAGGAGAACCTGGATACTATGACTTGCACGAAAGACATCCTTACACTGTCGGTAGAGATTGGAGATGCCATGCTTCGAAACGGAGCTGAAATCTACCGGGTAGAGGATTCCCTGATCCATATTCTTGAATCTTATGATGTGGAAAATATCGATGTGTATGTACTTTCCAACGGTATTTTTGCCAGCGCAAACGAGGACAAGGAAGACGCCTGCAGCATGGTGCGCCACGTTCCTTTGGGCTCAGTCAATCTCGGCAAAATTTCTGCTCTCAATCAGCTGACGAGAGACATTTGCAACCATGACTGTTCTGTCTCCGATGCCTGGACACGGTTAGAACAGTGCAAAACGCTTCCCACATACCACGGATTGATTGCAGTATTGGCCTGCGGCATTGGCAGTGCCTGCTTCTGCTATCTGTTCGGCGGAGGTGTGCTGGACGCAGGAATCGCCTTCATCATCGGACTTTTTGAACAACAGCTCTTGTTTGTCCTTCAAAAGCACCGCGTATCCAAATTTTTAACCAATGTATTTGCCAGCATGTTCGTCTCTGTGATCAGTATTGTGTGCCTGCTTCTCGGCGCTCCAATCCTGTATGACAAAGTCATTATCGGAGCGATCATGCCTTTGGTTCCGGGTGTTGTATTCACAACGTCCATCCGCGACTTTTACAATGGGGACTATCTGTCCGGAACCATCCACCTGATTGACGCACTGTTGTCTGCACTGTGCATTGCAGTTGGCGTTTTTCTCACCATTACCGGATTCCGATATCTGGGAGGAGGTATCAACCTATGACTTTTATCATTCAGTTTATTGTAGCCATGATTGCCACTATTTCATTTGCGATCCTGTTCTCCGCTCCGAAACAGGAGTTGTTGTTCTGCGGTTTATCCGGAGCCATCGGGTGGCTGTTCTACTTTATCATCGTCGGTGCCGGTTTGAGCCCCGTGTTTGGAAGTCTCATCGGCACACTGATCCTGACACTGTTTTCCCGAACTATGGCTGTCATAAGAAGATGCCCGGCAACCATGTTTCTGCTGACGGGCATCTTCCCACTGGTGCCGGGAGCCGGCATCTACTATACAGTTTACGCACTGATCAACGAAGAGAACCAGGCGTTCTCCTCAAATGGCCTCCAGACGCTGGAAATTGCTCTCGCCATTACCTTCGGTATTATCTTTGGCTTTGCCGTTCCTCAGGGGTTGTTTCACAAGCTTGGGCAGCTTCTGCATCCTGCCGAGCCTTAGCCTCTAAGATTGCCTCGTTAAGCTGAAGCATTTTGGCATCCAGGTTCGACACGATTTCCGCGCATTCCCGCAGGTCCCGACTGATATAGTCCGGCGCATGCCCCTCGAACTTATAGTAGATCTTATGCTCCAGGCTTGCCCAGAAATCCATGGCAATCGTGCGGATCTGAATCTCTACCTTGGTGTCCACAACGCGGTCCGACAGAAAGATCGGCACCGTCACAATCATGTGAAAGCTCTTATATCCGCTAACCTTGGGATGCTTGATATAATCCTTGATGGAAATCACGGTCAGATCGTTCTGCTTGCCAATCATCTCGGCAAGACGGTAGATATCGGATGTAAAGGAACAGACAATTCGGATTCCCGCAATGTCCTTTACATAATTGACCATATTCTCAATCGAGCTCTCGTAACCATCCCTTTTTAACTTTTTTACAATACTCTCCGGCGTCTTAATCCTCGACTTGATGTACTCGATCGGATTGTATTTGTGTATGTGAACAAATTCATCATTTAAGATTTCCAGCTTGGTACTTACTTCCTTTAAAGCGGAATTATATAAAAACATGACAGTCTCCCAGCTGTCGATTCCCTCATTGATTTCCCCATTCTTTCCCTGTGAAGTATCCATAAAATCGCCCCACTTTCCCAAACATCTATATTTTAATCTATCCCCTGATTACTCTCCTCTTTCGGCAGAACTCCTATGTGTTATTATATCACATATTTTCCCTTTTGTCCTCTAATCCTCCTCGATTACCTGCATTTCCAAGTAATCAAAGTCGATTTCCTCCACAAAATTATCTTTCCCGAACCGTGTTTTGGCATGGCGCTTGAACTCCTCGACATTGGCATCCAGCCAGATGGGCTTTCCCAGGTCGAAGCGATAGCAGGCCTCCTCCAGCGCATCAAAAATCTTATGGGTTCTGGTTTCATCGCGTTCATCCTCAATGGTCTCCGTGCGGATCAAATGCGTATCATCCCATATCTTAAACCAGATTCTCATGCTTTCTCCTCCTCTGACGGCCGCATTCATACATGAGCAGCGCTGCGGAAACCGCCGCATTTAAGGACTCCACCTGTCCTTCCATGGGAATGCGCACATAGGTATCTGCCAGCTCCGCAAGTTCATCGGTCAGTCCGGTTCCCTCATTCCCGATGAAAAAGCCGCAGGGACCGGTATAATCCGGCTCATCATAAGCTCTGACTCCCTTCAAATGGGCCGCATACAACGAAACGCCTTGTCTTTTCAGTTGCAAAACCGTGGCATGCAAATCCTCCGTCACCACAAATGGCATCCGGTAAATACTCCCCATAGTGGAACGGATCGTCTTGGGATTGAACAGATCTGCAGTGGTCCGATTCATGATCACTCCGGTAACGCCTGCCCCCTCGCCGGTCCGAAGCATTGTACCCAGATTGCCCGGATCCTGAATGCTCTCCAGAATAAGCAGGTGGGTTTTCTCCCCCCTGAGGAGATCCGAGAGCTGATACTCCGGCATCTCCACCACAGCCAGAATTCCCTGTGGTGTCTGGGTGTCGGACACTGCTGCAAACACTTTGTCGGACACAAGCTCATAGGTATAGCTCTCCAAAAGCTTCTGATTGCGGTCTTTTTCCGCAAAGCTCTCCGATACATACATGGCACGCACCCATTCCCTTGGCGCCTCCATACACATTTTACTGCCCTCCACAACAAAACAATGCTGCGACTTGCGCTCCTTCGCCTTTTTCATGAGCGCCGTCAGATTCTTCATTTGCTGATTACTCGTGCTCGTGATCATACTGTTCCCCTTAACCGCAAAATGAGGGCTGTCAACGGACAGCCCTCCGACTTTATCTTTTCTCCAATTATACCAGAGATCTGGAAATCTGATACATGTACTCGTCAACACCCTTCTGCATTGCCAGAGCCTCATCGATATCAAAATCAACGAACTTTCCTGCATGGTGTGCAACAACACGGTTGGACTTGCCCTCGCAGAGCAGATCCACAGCCAAAGCTCCCATCGTGGTAGCATAAACACGATCCTTACAGGTCGGGCTTCCACCACGCTGCATATGACCAAGAATGGTAGCACGGGTCTCAACACCGGTTGCCTCCTCAATTCTCTTAGCCATGCTCTGGGAATGTCCGATTCCCTCTGCATTGATAATGATGTAATGCTGTTTGCCACGCTCACGAGCTGTTTTCACCTGCTCGATCAAGCGCTGCTCGTCATAGTCATATTTCTCCGGAAGAAGAACTTCCTCCGCTCCATTGGCAAGGCCACACCACAGTGCGATATGTCCTGCGCCACGGCCCATAACCTCGATGATGGAACATCTCTCGTGTGAAGTTGAAGTATCTCTTACCTTATCAATGGCTTCCATTGCAGTATTGATCGCAGTATCAAAGCCGATGGTGTAATCAGTACATGCAATATCCAGATCGATGGTTCCCGGAACACCGATGGTGTTAATGCCCAGTGCTGCAAGCTTCTGTGCTCCCTGGAAAGAACCGTCTCCTCCAATTACAACGATGGCATCAATGCCATGCTTCTTGCAGATGTCGGCACCCTTCTGCTGGCCTTCCGCTGTCACAAACTCCATACAGCGCGCAGTCTGAAGAATTGTACCACCACGGGAAATCGTATCGGACACACTGGTCGCATCCATATCAATGATCTCCTCATTTAAAAGTCCTGCATATCCTCTCTTGATTCCCTTAACCTTCTTACCCTTGGAAAGAGCCTGACGAACCACTGCACGAATCGCAGCGTTCATTCCCGGCGCATCACCACCGCTGGTAAGAACACCAATCGTATTGATCTCTTTTGCCATCACTGCATCCTCCATATGTTAAAATATCTGATTATTTATAATCCACTTAGCCTGTTATATTTTATACTCTTTACAGACGATTTTCAAGGCTCTTTTCAACAAGTTTTAGATTATTTTCGCCCACGAAGTCCGTCAATGTGTCGAGCAGTTCCTGATTTGCCCGCACAGAGCGGCTTTTTCCAAGTCTCTTGACCGCTTTCGGATTCGCCACATAGATGACTACCTCGTCGTTTCCATCCGACTCCGCAAGCAGTGCATACAACGCTTCTTCCCTCTGTGCGAACTCCTCTTTGGTCGAAAACTGCAGCCAGATTTCTTTCTGCGTATCGTCAAACGGCACGATGCGCTCACAGATGATCTTGCCATCCTGCTCATCCTCAATGGTCACGCGCCCCACAACAAACACCTTGCCATCCTCGTCGAGGAAACGCTGGTAACGCTCATAATCCTTCGGGAACACGATCACCTCTACCGTCCCGGTCAGATCCTCGATACTGATGAACGCCATCGCCTTGTTATTGCGGGTGAATTTGACGGTCTTTGCCGCGATCATGCCTCCCACGATCACATGAGCATTGTCCGCCACCTTGACAGCTCCGGTTTCTTCCTCCCGCATAAAATCCGCCGCATGAGCTGTGACACTCTTCTTCAGCTTGTCCATATACTCTTCCAGCGGATGTCCGCTCAGATAGATTCCGAGGACTTCCTTCTCAAATCCAAGAAGCATTTCTTTCGGGAATTCTCCCACATCCGGATAATGCACCTCAAAGTTCGATCTCTCCTCCTCTGACACCAGATCAAACAGGCTCATCTGTCCGGACATGGTTGACTTCTTCTGATGCAGTACCTGATCCACAATGGATGAATACACCATCGTCATCTGTTTTCTGGTTCCGTCTAAACTGTCACACGCTCCTGCCTTGATCAGATTCTCAATTGCCCGCTTGTTGATATCCCGCTCCGCAGTCCGCTCAATAAAATCCTGCAGCGTGCGGTAAGGTCCTCCCAACTGACGCTCTTCGATAATCTTGTCTATGACCGGCCGTCCAAGCGACTTAATGGCATACAGCCCATAGCGGACATGATCTCCCTCTGCGGTAAACTCACCGAGCCCCACATTGATATCCGGCGGAAGCACCTTGATGCCAAGTTCTTTGCAGTGAAGCAGGTATTCCGCTTCCTTTCCGGAATTGTCAATCACCGAAGTCATGAGCGCAGCCATAAACTCTACCGGATAATAGTATTTGAGCCATGCTGTCTGCACACTGATGACCGCATATGCTGCCGCATGGGATTTGTTGAAGGCATACTTTGCGAAATCCACCATAGAATCATAAATGCTGTTGGCAGCCTTCTCGTCGATCCCATTGGCCACACAGCCCTTGATTCCCCGCTCTGCATCTCCGTAAACAAAGCTCTGGCGCTCCGCATCAATCACATATTGCTTTTTCTTACTCATGGCACGGCGTATGTTATCGGCCTGTCCCATGGTATACCCGGCAAGCTTCTGCACGATCTGCATAACCTGCTCCTGGTAAACAATACATCCGTAAGTCGGTTCCAGAATGGATTCCAGCTCCGGTGTCACGTACACGATTTCGTTTGGATTGTTCTTACCCTTGATATAATTCGGGATAAAATCCATCGGTCCCGGACGATACAGGGAAATACCGGCCACAATGTCCTCGAAATTCTGAGGCTTCAGCTCCTTCATAAAGTTCTGCATTCCCGCAGACTCCAGCTGGAACACGCCCTCGGTCTTACCGGTTCCGATGAAATCCAGCATGGGCTTATCGTTGAAATCAATGTGGTCAATATCCACATCGATACCGGTGGATGCCTTAATATTCTTTACGGCATCCTTCAGCACGGTAAGTGTCCGAAGTCCCAGAAAATCCATCTTCAGAAGTCCCAGTTCCTCCAGCTGCACCATGTTATACTCCGCTGTAGGACTTCCGTCACTGGCTCTTCCCAACGGCACATAATCACTTGCCACTCCCGGATAAATGACCACCCCCGCCGCATGAACCGAAGTATGGTTTGGCAGCCCCTCCAGGCGCTTTGCCATATCGATCAGATCATGCATCCGCGCATCCCCTTCATAGAGGCTTCTGAATTCCGGATTCATCTGCAGTGCACGATCAATGGTAATGTTGAGTTCCATGGGCACCATCTTGGCCACACGGTCCATCTCGGCATAAGGGAAATCAAGCGCTTTTCCCACCGCCTTGATGACGCCCCGCGCCGCCATGGTACCGAAGGTTACGATCTGCGTTACCGAATCCTTGCCATACTTTTCCGTGACATACTCAATGGCGCGGTAGCGCTCCGCATACTCAAAATCCACATCAATATCCGGCATGGACACACGCTCCGGATTCAGGAAACGCTCAAAGAGCAGATTGTATTTGACGGGATCGATGTTCGTGATTCCGGTGCAATAGCACACCTTGCTTCCCGCAGCAGAGCCTCGTCCAGGTCCAACCCAGCAGTCATGAGTCCGGCACCAGTTGATGTAGTCCCAGACAATCAGAATATACTCCACAAAGCCCATCTTCTGGATAATGCCCAGCTCATACTGCATATCCTGATAGATGCTCTCACACTGTTCCTTCGTGTATTCCGCATTGTTTTCGTATTTGTCCTGAAATCCCTTGTCACATAGATCATTCAGGAATTCCCAGGCACTGGCGTACCCCTGCGGCACCTCGTATTTTGGAATCTTATAGTTTCCAAATTCCAGTTCCACATGACATCGGTCCGCAATCTTCTGGGTATTCTCCACCGCCTCCAGGGCATAGGGAAAAAGCCCCCGCATCTCCTCCTCACTCTTCACATAGAACTGTCCGCCCTCATAGCGCATCCGGTCCTCGTCCGTAATCTTCTTACCGGTCTGGATACACAGAAGCACATCATGAGCCTCCGCATCCTCCGCACAGGTATAGTGCACATCATTTGTACACACCAATCCGATTCCCATCTCCTGGCTCATGCGCAGAAGCTGCTGGTTTACCAGCTTCTGATCGGAGATGCCATGATCCTGCAGTTCCAGGAAGAAATTGTCTTTTCCGAAGCAATCCACATATTTCTGTGCAATTTTCTTCGCCTCATCATAAAAGCCACGGACAATGTAACGGGGAATCTCTCCTGCGAGACATGCAGACAGACAGATCAGCCCCTCATGATACCGTTCCAATGTCTCGAAATCCACGCGGGGCCTGTAGTAATAGCCCTCCGTGAAACCGATGGACACGATCTTCATCAGATTGCTGTAGCCTTCATTATTCTCTGCCAGAAGAATCAGGTGGAAATACCGGTCTTCCCCGTGACTTAATTCCCGGTCAAACCGCGAATTCGGAGCCACATACACCTCACAGCCAATGATTGGATTAACGCCCTCCGCCTTGGCGGTCTTGTAAAACTCCACCACGCCATACATAACACCGTGGTCAGTGATTGCAGCACTGTTCATCCCCAGACTCTTGACTCTGGCAACATATTCTTTTATCTTATTCGAGCCATCCAACAGGGAGTACTCGGTATGGGTATGAAGATGTACAAATGCCATGTTCCGACTCCTTTATCCTAAGCCCAGCGCATAACAGATCAACGCCAGGGCCAACAGATGCACCGGGTAAAACGCGTAAAAGAAATACTTTACCTGACGCCCTCTCGTACCATCGTAATAATGAATTGGGATCAGCATGAGAAGCGCCGCAAATTCAAGTGTACTTGAAAGCACGCCAAGAATTGCCACAGCCAGCGCGAACCCCATCACGCGCCGCTCCCGGAACACATAGAGTGCGAAAATCGCCAGCACCCCGCATGCCCCATAATCGCAGCGCAACACAAGCTCTGCCATGGCACCGCCCGCAAGCAGTACCGCCATCGTAAGAACAATGCGAAGAACATCCTTCCAGATCACACGTTCGTCACCATCTGTCCTCACCATCAGTTTTTCGCGGATATAATCCGCTGCCGTGATCGTCAAAAGACCAATGAGAAGCGTAAAAAATACGTTATTATAGCTCATATCGAAAGCCGTACCGTTCAGCGCAAGATCAAACGGCACCTCTGAAATCAGCGCAAAAACAAACAGCCGCAGGGCGTACTTTGCTTTGCTTCTGGTGTGGGTAAATCCCTCCACCAGAAGATAGCAATATATCGGAAACGCCATGCGGCCAATGCCACGCAAAATCAGATATAATACGTACCACTGTTCCCAATTGGCATTGTCGATCGGACCCCATTCCGGAAGCTGCATCAGCATCTGCTCCAGAATGGTAGCGGCCGTATGATCGATCAGCATTGTAATCACTGCAATAACCTTGAGCCAGTAGCCCGATAAACCTTTTTTTTGCATAATTCTCCTAGAATCCAGACATATTTACCTTAATCTTATCCAACTTCCAGATATCGTCTACATACTCCTGAATCGTTCGGTCAGATGAGAATTTGCCGACATGGGCAACATTTAAGATTGCACTTCTTGCCCATGCATCCTTCTGCTGATAGTAAGCAGAAATTTTCTGCTGCGCATTGGCATATGCGCGGAAGTCAGCAAGAATGAAGTAGCGGTCAGCCACCTCAGACTGTGGCGGATTCAACAGTGAGTTGTAAAGCTCACGGAACAGCTCACGGTCGTTCCGCGCATAGGTTCCGTCCACCATATTGTTGATTGCCTGACGAAGCTCCGGATCATTGTTGTATATCTCAACCGGATTGTAGTCTCTGCGCTTCTCATGGGTAATGACTTCATCCGCGCTCATTCCAAAGATAAAGATGTTGTCAGCTCCAACTTCTTCGTACATCTCAACATTCGCACCATCCATGGTTCCAACGGTGATAGCACCGTTCAACATGAACTTCATATTTCCGGTACCGGAAGCCTCCTTGCTGGCGGTAGAAATCTGCTCGCTGACATCTGCTGCCGCGAAAATCCACTCGGCAATAGACACACGGTAATCCTCGATAAATACAACCTTAATCTTGCCGCCGATAGACGGATCATTGTTGATCACATCCGCCACGGAATTAATGAGCTTGATTGTATTCTTGGCATTGCGGTAACCCGCTGCGGCTTTTGCGCCGAAAATGAAGGTTCTTGGGTAGAATTCCATATTCGGATTTGCCTTCAGCTGATTATACAGATACATCACATGTAAGATGTTCATCAGCTGTCTCTTGTACTCATGCAGACGCTTTACCTGCACATCGAAGATGGAATTCGGATCCACGTCAATGCCATTGTGCTCCTTGATGTACTTGGCAAGGCGCACCTTGTTTTTGTACTTGATATCCATGAATTCCTTCTGTACCTTTGGATCAGTGGCAACAGCTGTAAGCTTCTCCACCTTGGACAGATCAGTCTCCCAGCCCTTTCCTGCGTACTTTGTCACGAAATCGGAAAGAAGCGGGTTCGCATGTGCGAGGAATCGTCTCTGGGTAATTCCGTTGGTCTTATTGTTAAACTTCTCCGGATACATCTCGTAGAAGTCGTGCAGTTCCTGATTCTTCAGAATCTCTGTGTGCAGTCTGGCAACACCGTTCACGGAATATCCGGCACAGATTGCAAGATGCGCCATCTTTACCTGTCCGTCGCTGAGAATTGCCATCTTGCGAACCTTATCCTCATTGCCCGGATAACGGTTTCTAATCTCCTCCACAAATCTGCGGTTGATCTCCTCAATAATCTGGTATACACGCGGAAGAAGTCTCTGGAAGATTTCGATCGGCCACTTCTCCAGCGCCTCCGCCATAATGGTATGGTTTGTGTAAGCCACACTGTGGGTAGTGATATCCCACGCATCATCCCAGGACAGGCCTTCCTCGTCCACAAGAATTCTCATCAACTCTGCGACTGCAACTGTCGGATGAGTATCGTTCATCTGAAATACAACCTTCTTCGGCAGGTCATGCAGGTCGGTATGATGCTTTTTGAAACGTGCCAGCGCACGCTGAATACTTGCAGATACAAAGAAATACTGCTGCTTTAAGCGAAGCTCCTTTCCCTTGACATGATTGTCATTCGGGTAGAGTACTTCCACCAGATTGCGGGCAAGATTTTCCTGCTCCACAGCCTTCTCATAATCACCCTTATCGAAGGAATCCAAACGGAATTCCTCCTTTGGCTCAGCATCCCAGATAATCAATGTATCTACGACATTATTCTCGTAACCCACGATTGGCATATCGTAGGCAACCGCCAATACAGACTGATAGTCCACATGCTTGAAAGCCATCTGTCCGTCCTCTGTTGTGGTCTGCTCCACACGTCCGCCAAATTTGATTTCATAGCAGTATTCCGGTCTGTGCAGCTCAAACGGATATCCGTCCTTTAACCAGGAATCCGGCACTTCCACCTGGAATCCATCGATGATCTGCTGCTTGAACATACCGTAGCGATAACGGATTCCACAACCATATGCCGCATAGCCCAGGGTTGCAAGAGAATCCATAAAGCAGGCAGCCAGACGTCCCAAACCGCCATTTCCCAGAGCCGGATCCGGCTCCTGATCCTCAATCACACTGATATCCAGACCAATCTCCTCCAAAGCCTCTCTCACCTCGGAATATGCCCCAAGACTGATCAGGTTATTGCCCAGAGCGCGCCCCATCAAGAACTCCATGGACATGTAGTATACCGTCTTCGGATCATCCCGCTCGATGACCTGCTGCGTAGCCATCCACTGATCCATGACCACATCCTTGACAGCCAGGGAAACTGCTTGGAAAATCTCCTGCTGACTTGCCTCCTCCAGTGTCTTCCGATACATAGACTTCACATTCTCAGTGACTGTCTTAATAAATACCTTTTTACTGAACACTTTGTCTCTCATAATTTTTCCTCCTCTTGCAATCCAATATATTTCGTTATGAGATATATGATGAAAAAGGGAGACAGTGCTACTGCGCCCTCTCCCCTTTGCTCTACTGCTTCTCAACTGCAAGCGTAACCTTCTCACCGTTGATATTCCACTCCTTCTGATATCCGCACAGCGTATCTGCTGAGAGTTTGTCGGCCAATACCTCTGACATGATATCGTTGCCATACTTCTGGAAAATGCCGGTTACCTTCTCATCTGCGGTGTAAGATACTGCAATGTGATCCATCACCTCAAAACCTGCTTCCTTACGCATGGTCTGAATCTTGCTGATCAGCTCACGGACAAAGCCTTCCTCTATAAGCTCCGGTGTCAGTTTGGTGTCCATAACAACAGTAACCGTGTTATCACCTTCCGTCACGAAGCCCTCTGCCTGTGTCATGGTAATCAGCAAATCCTCTTCTAATAATACAACCTCGTCGCTGATACTGTCAAGCTTAAGCGCACCTTCTGACTTAAGTTCTGCCATTGCCTTATTTCCGTCCAGTCCTGCCAAAGTTTCCTGGATCTGCTTTAAGTATTTGCCATATTTCGGACCAACGGTGCGAAGCTGTGGCTTGAACTGGTAATCCGTATAACTTGACACATCATCGGTGAAGCATACATTCTTTACGTTCAACTCATCGGCAATAATGGCAACAAAGAAGTCACTCAGTTTGCGCTCCGCCTTCACATACATGGTTCCGATTGGCTGACGATTCTTGATATTGGCGCTATTGCGGCATGCACGACCCATGACAACAATCTTTAAGACCTCATCCATAGCAGCCTCAAGTTCCTTGTCAATCACCTTCTCATCCACAGTCGGGAAATCACACAGGTGTACACTTTCCGGCGCAGACGGATCGATAGAGCAAACCAGATTGCGATAAATATCCTCTGTCATAAACGGAATCATCGGCGCTGCAGCCTTACTGATGGTAACCAGTGCCGTATACAAGGTCATATACGCATTGATCTTATCCTGCTCCATGCCTTTTGCCCAGAAGCGCTCGCGGGAACGGCGCACGTACCAGTTACTCATATCATCCACGAACTCTTCCAGAGCTCGTGCAGCCTCCGGAATCCGGTAATTCTCCAGATTATCATCCACTGCTGCCACTGCGGAATTCAGCTTGGACAAGAGCCACTTATCCATCACGGTAAGCTTCTCATAATCCAACGTATATTTCGTCGCATCAAAATTATCAATATTCGCATACAGAACGAAAAATGCATAGGTATTCCACAAAGTTCCCATAAACTTGCGCTGTCCTTCCTGCACAAGCTTGCCGGAGAAACGCTTTGGAATCCATGGTGCACTTGCCGTATAGAAATACCAACGGATTGCATCTGCGCCATAGGTCTTCAACGCATCAAACGGATCCACCGCATTGCCCTTGGACTTGGACATTTTCTGTCCATTCTCATCCTGCACGTGACCAAGAACGATAACATTCTCATACGGAGCCTTGTTAAAGAGCAGCGTAGATTCTGCCATCAGGGAATGGAACCATCCACGGGTCTGGTCGACGGCCTCAGAGATAAACTGAGCCGGGAACTGCTGCTCGAACAGCTCCTTATTCTCAAACGGATAGTGATGCTGTGCAAAAGGCATTGCTCCGGAATCAAACCAGCAATCCAGCACTTCCGGTACACGGGTCATCTTCTTTCCGCACTCCGGACAGATCAGCTTCACCTCATCGATATATGGTCTGTGAAGCTCTACTTCAGCCGCCTTCGGATCCTGTGCTTTTTCTGCCAGCTCCGCACGGCTTCCGATGCACTCTCTGTGTCCGCACTCACACTCCCAGATGTTCAGCGGAGTTCCCCAGTAACGGTTACGTGAGATTGCCCAGTCCTGAATGTTCTCCAGCCAGTTTCCGAATCGACCGGAACCGATGGACTCCGGAATCCAGTTGACCGTATTATTGTTGCGGATCAGATCGTCCTTGACTGCCGTCTCCTTGATATACCAGGACTCTCTTGCATAGTAGATTAACGGCGTATCACATCTCCAACAGTGTGGATACTCATGTTCAAACTTCGGTGCCTCAAACAGCTGGTTTCTTCCATCCAGGTTCTTGAGTACCTCCGGGTCTGCCTTCTTGACAAACAGACCTGCAAACGGGGTTTCCTCCGTCAGCTCGCCTTTTCCGTTGACAAACTGTACGAACGGAAGATCGTAATTGCGTCCCACGTTGGCATCGTCCTCACCAAACGCCGGTGCAATGTGCACGATACCGGTACCATCGGTCATAGTTACATAGCTGTCGCAGGTCACGAAAAAGCCCTTCTTTCCCTGCTTGTCAGCGACTTCCTTAGCACAGTCAAACAGTGGCTCGTACTCCTTGTACTCCAGATCTTTTCCCTTGTAGGTTTCCAACACTTCAAAGGCTTTGACGCCCGCTTCGTCATTGCCAAGTCCGCCCAGCACCTTCTCGGAAAGTGCCTCCGCAAGGTAATAGGTATAACCATCTGCCGCTTTTACCTTGATATAGGTATCATCCGGGTTCACACAAAGTGCCACGTTGCTCGGAAGTGTCCACGGGGTCGTTGTCCATGCCAGGAAGTATGCATCCTCGCCTACTACCTTAAAGCGGACAATTGCAGAGCGCTCCTTTACCGTCTTATAGCCCTGTGCCACCTCCTGTGCAGAAAGCGGTGTACCGCAGCGCGGGCAATACGGAACAATTTTAAAGCCCTTGTACAGTAACCCCTTGTTCCAGATTTCCTTCAACGCCCACCACTCGGACTCAATAAAGTTATCGTCATAGGTAACATACGGGTCATCCATATCAGCCCAGAAACCGACCGTTCCTGAGAAATCCTCCCACATGCCCTTGTATTTCCATACGGATTCCTTACACTTCTTGATGAAAGGCTCCAGACCATACTCCTCGATCTGATCCTTTCCATCCAGTCCCAGAAGCTTCTCCACCTCGATTTCCACCGGAAGTCCGTGGGTATCCCAGCCTGCCTTACGCGGTACATACTTGCCCTTCATGGTCTGGAATCTCGGAATCATATCCTTGATGGTTCTCGTCTCCACGTGTCCGATATGCGGCTTTCCGTTAGCCGTTGGCGGTCCGTCATAAAAGGTATAGGTCTCGCCTTCCTTGCGATTCTCCATCGATTTCTTAAAGATGTCGTTGTCGCGCCAGAACTTCTCGACTTCCTTCTCGCGCTCAACAAAGTTCATGTTGGTGTCTACTTTGTTGTACATAGTGTCCTCCTTGTATCAATCTCTGTATCGCGTCACTACGACTGTCATCCCGGATTCCGCCGCTTACGCGGTTTTTCCGCAGAATGATCTTGTATGT
The DNA here is from genome assembly GCA_945868435.1 of uncultured Lachnospiraceae bacterium. GTDB lineage: Bacteria > Bacillota > Clostridia > Lachnospirales > Lachnospiraceae > Roseburia. The sequence continues at coordinate 15,212 of CAMBLG010000006.1, read as the reverse complement.
TACACAGAGACGAGATACGCTTTGCGAATCTCGCTCTGATTAGCGGTCGTCAAATGTCCACTTGTGCAAGCACTGTGTCCATTTTCCTCGTCGCCATAACAAAAAACGCCCGCATCCTGTAATAAGGACGCGGGCGTGCGTTATACCACCTGATTACAATATACTAGGGTATCGACTGCGATACTCTTATACACGTTCCCTGTAACGTAGGAAATACGTCGGCTTCTACTCAAAACAGTTCTTTTTTCGGGCCGCAACTCAGAAGTGATATTCATTATGACACTACTTGTACCGGCTCTCACCCATCCCGGCTCTCTTTCACGTTCCTGCCATAACTACTGTCTTCGTCATAGTTTTTCTTCTTTGTTGGTTGATTGAAAATGTGCTTCTCGTCATATCTCTCTTACCAGAAAGATATATAACATTCTACGCCTTTTTCAAGGTATTAGTATAGTAAATCACGCTAAAAATGTCAAGTGTTTTCGGCAATGCATGGCAAGAAGTGTTTTCTATGCTGTGCAATAAAAAGCAGGAGAATGAGAATACATTTTTGTCCACCGAATATGCGCCTTTTCATCCAAAATATTGGCTAAGAATTTTCTTCAGTCAAAATATTGATTGAGAATTTTTTCAATTTGATTTGCACCAAATGGCTCATCTGTCGATTCATAAGTCGTGATCAGCTGTCTGTTCGGATAAATACCATGTTCCATATACAGACTGAACTTAAACGAGACCTTTTGCCGATACTCAGCAACATCCATCAATCCAAAATGTTCCCAATAATAGAATTCTCCGGTCTTGGGATGACGAATCGTAAAGTCAGGATACATAAGCCTGCTCCCCAATTGCAGGCCGCATTCGTACCGGAAAGGAATCTTATTGACATAGAGTATCATATCAATCAGTGCCTCAGATTTTGAGCGAACCCAGTTGCCCGAAATAGATTGAATTTTTAGATTTTCCGGATGTTTGGGATTTTTCTCATAGGATGCGCTCTGCCATTCCGCAAGTTCCTTCTCGATCGGTGTACAATGTACCGAGTTTTTCATTCACTTGCCTACAGTGGAAATATCGTGAAACCACAAATTAGCTACACCACTAGATCGTAGCTTTCCGCAATCATGCGCATGATTTCTTCGCGCGGTACAGTTCCATCCAATATCACGGTATTCCAGTGTTCTTTGTTCTGGTGATACCCCGGCTGAACCGCTGGATACGTACTTCTCCAAAAGTCTCTCCACTGCGGATCAACCTTGATATTGATACAGAGCTGTCCATTGCGCTCATAGGTCCACAGAAACGCTCTTTTCTTCTTTCCGGTACGGACAAGCTGCCAATTATCATCATGAAAAGGGGCATCCTGATATGTATCCGGGAAAGACAGGCCATACGCCAGCACTTCTTCTCTCGTTGTCATATCCAAATTCTCCTGACTTCGAACATCAATTCCAAAAATATTATACAGTTTTTCAGAAGAATTTCAATGTTCCGTTGCTTCTACATGCCTTCCATTTTTTCATCGATAAGCGGCTGAATTTTTGGAGTCTGCATATTGACTCCTCTGCGATATACAAAATAATGTAAAAAACTCCGCCATACATTGCGTATAGCGGAGTTCTTATCAAGATCACTTTTAGAATGGATTCTCTGTCTTATATGGCAGGCTTGCCGGCTGATTATAGTTGATGTCCTCCATCGGCACACCGATGTACTTGAACACTTCAAACAATGCCTTGCCGTAATGTCCGAATGCCACAGCTCCGTGATGCGGATAATTCTTCTCAATCAATACATGACGATAGAATCGTCCCATCTCCTTGATGGCGAATACGCCAATGCTTCCGAAGGAACGGGTCGCAACCGGAAGAACTTCTCCCTCTGCCACATATGCGCGAAGCTTGCAATCAGCGGTAGACTGCAGACGGTAGAATGTAATATTGCCCGGAGCGATATCTCCCTCCAATGTACCGTTGGTTACCTCCTCCGGCAGCGCGCGGGCCATGATCATCTGGTTCTTCATCTCACATGCGGAAAGCTTGCTTGAGCAGGTATTGCCGCAGTGGAATCCCATAAATGTATCCGTATGCTTATAGTCAAATTTGCCCTCAATGGACTCCTTGTACATATCCTTCGGCACAGAGTTGTTGATATCCAGAAGTGTTACGGCATCCTGGCTAATGCAGGTTCCGATAAACTCGCTGAGTACACCGTAGATATCCACCTCACAGGATACCGGAATTCCTCTTCCGGTGAGACGGCTGTTGACATAACATGGTACAAAACCGAACTGTGTCTGGAATGCCGGCCAGCACTTTCCTGCAATTGCAACATACTTGCGATAGCCCTTGTGTGCATCAACCCAATCAAGAAGAGTCAGCTCATACTGTGCCAGCTTCTCAAGGATCTCCGGCTTTTTGTTGCCTGCGCCAAGTTCCTTCTCCATATCTGCCACAACCTCAGGGATTCTTGCATCCCCTGCATGCTTGTTAAATGCCTCAAACAGATCCAGCTCAGAATTCTCTTCGATTTCAACGCCCAAATTGTACAACTGCTTAATTGGTGCGTTGCAGGCAAGGAAATTAAGCGGTCTCGGTCCGAAAGAAATAATCTTCAGATCCTTCAATCCTGCGATTGCTCTAGCGATCGGTACGAACTCATGAATCATATCTGCGCAGTCCTCTGCATCACCTACCGGATACTCCGGGATGTATGCGCCTACGTTGCGAAGCTTTAAGTTGTAGCTGGCATTGAGCATACCGCAGTATGCGTCTCCTCTTCCCTGAATCAGGTTGTTCTGTGTCTCCTCTGCCGCTGCCACAAACATCTTCGGTCCGTCAAAATGCTTTGCAAGAAGTGTCTCTGAAATTTCCGGTCCAAAGTTTCCGAGATATACGCACAGAGCGTTGCATCCGGCTTTCTTGATATCCTCAAGTGCCTGTACCATGTGGATTTCACTCTCCACGATACAAACCGGACACTCGTAAATATCATCCTTGTTGTACTTGTTCGCATAAGCCTCCACCAGGGCTTTTCTGCGGTTCACGGAAAGTGACTCCGGGAAGCAGTCACGGCTGACTGCCACGATACCGATTTTGATTTCTGGAATGTTGTTCATACTGTTTTTCCTCCTACTTAATTCATTCATTTGATATAAAGATGAAAAGTTCAATTCTGTTTCCTATGCCAGTAATGCGAAAATGTCCTTGCACCGCGGATAGATCTCTTTGAATTTCTGGTAGCGCTCCTCATACTTAGCGGCAAGCGCAGGATCCGGTTCAATGGTATCCACGACGCGGACAATTGCCTTTGCAGCCTCTTCGACATTCTCATATTCTCCACAGGCTACCGCCGCTAACATTGCGCCACCCATGGAAGGTCCCTCCTCATTTTCAAGGATATCTACCTTTACATTTAAAATGTTTGCTACTATCTTCTTCCAGAGCGGGCTCTTTGCCCCACCTCCGCAGATTTTGGTGCGTTCAATCGGAATTCCCAGAGACTTTGCCACCTCAAAGGAATCCCGAAGTGCAAATGCCACACCCTCCAGTACCGCCTGCGTCATATCCGCACGGGTGGTATCCATGGTAAGGCCGATAAAAGTTCCTCTCGCGTTCGGGTCATTGTGCGGAGAACGCTCTCCCATCAGGTAAGGCAGGAAAAAGACATGATTCTCACCCAAACCTGTAATATTCTTCTGCTCCCCAGCGTAATCCTTTGTTCCAATGATCTCATCCATCCACCATTTGTTGCAGGATGCAGCGGAAAGCATACAACCCATAAGATGATAGGTTCCATCCGCATGGTCAAAGGAATGCAGTGCATTATTCTCATCCACACCAAATTTCTTTGAGGAAATGAAAATGGTTCCGCTGGTTCCAAGGGAAATATTGCATGCCCCATCCCCCACAGTTCCGGTTCCCACGGCGGCTGCCGCATTATCTCCTGCACCGGCTGCAATCTTCACATTCTCCGGAATGCCAAGCTCCGCTGCCAACTCCGGCCGGATGGTTCCCACAGCCTCATAGCTCTCAAACACCTTCGGGAGCCACTCATCACGAATACCGCAGATCTCACACATCTCTCGGGACCAGGTCCGGTTCTTCACATCAAAGAACAACGTGCCGGACGCATCGGACACATCGGTACAATGTACACCGGACAGCCGGTAAGCCAGATAATCCTTCGGAAGCATAATCTTCGAAATCCGCGCAAAATTCTCCGGCTCGTTTTTCTTCATCCACAAGACCTTGGGCGCCGTAAATCCTGTGAAGGAAATGTTTGCCGTATAAGAAGAAAGCTTCTCTTTCCCGATAACCCGATTCAGATAATCGCACTCTTCTGTGGTCCGGCCATCATTCCACAAAATCGCCGGTCGAATCACTTCATCCTTCTCATCCAGTGCCACCAGTCCATGCATCTGCCCTCCAAAGCTGATGCCTGCCACCTGGCTTTTGTCACTCTCTTCCAGAAGTTCCTTAAGTCCATCCATCGACTGTGTAAACCAATCGTAGGGATTCTGTTCTGACCAGCCCGGCTTTGGAAAACTAATCGGATACTCTCTGCTCACAATCTTAAGAATCTTACCGCTTCCCTCCATCAACAGGAGTTTAACTGCGGACGTTCCCAGATCAATACCTATGTAATTCATAAACCCTCCTTGCCTTTCTTTCCTATGCTCAACAATATTTGCGCAACGCCATTTCGTGCTCGTGCACGTTCTAGTGTTAGCATACAACTTTTACCCAATTTTTTCAACTTGTTTTTCCGAAATTTTGCCTGTTTATCTATTATCCACAAATCCCGCCTCCAAGTTTTGTGCAACTTTTAGTCGTGCACGGGCACTATCCGCATCTCCAATTGACTTTTCCCTCTCATAATGTTACCATGTTTTTATTATTCGCAATCCGTTGATGATCGAAAGGAACTCACTGGGATCATCAATCGGAGGAGGATGACCGTGCTTAGTCGGTGTACCGCTTGCCGCCCGGACATCCAGCAAAATCTATCGGACACATACAAAACAATGCATAAATGAAAGGGGCACCTATGCCTACCATCAAAGAAATTGCCGAATTGGCCGGCGTATCCCGCGGCACCGTAGACCGCGTTCTGAACAACCGCGGCTCCGTCAATGCCCAGACCGCACAGCGCGTGCGTGAGATCGCCGAGAAACTGCATTACCAGCCCAACAAGGCAGGTCTAATGCTTGCAGCACAGAAAAAGAACATTAAGATCGGCGTTCTTCTTTTTTCAGAAAGCAATCCCTTTTTCAAAGAAGTCTTAGAGGGGGTGGCTGCCAAAGAACAGGAGCTGGTCGGCTACAACTGCACACTGCTGATCCGCCAGACAGCCTTCGAGGAAAAAGCACAGTTTGCCGCCATGGAGGAGCTTCTGGCGGAAGGTATTCACGGACTTGTAATTTCCCCTTACAATTCCCTATTCATCGCAGCGGAAATTGATCGCCTACAGGACATGGGAATCGCAGTCATTACTGTCAATACAGATATCGTATCCAAGCGCATGGCGTATGTCGGAAGCAATTACTATCTGTCCGGACAGACGGCTGCCGGACTGATGGGGCAGATGACCTTCGGGGATATCAAGGTCGGTATTGTCACCGGCTCCAATCACATCCTCTGTCACTCGGATCGAATTTTGGGATTTACGGAAATGATCAAAGAACGATATCCGCGTATACAGATTGTGGATACCGTTGAGAATGATGATGATGATGTAGAAAGTTTTGAGAAGGTAAGCCGAATGCTGAACGACCACCCGGAGATCCAGGCGCTCTACTTTGCTGCCGGAGGTGTGTACGGAGGATGTCAGGCGGTACAGTCCCTTGGGCGTACCAAAGACATGCGCATTTTTACCTACGACAGTGTCTCTACCACCATCGAACTTATCAAGAATGGTATTATAACCGCCACCATCTGCCAACAGCCATACAAACAGGGGTATCTTCCGGTAGACCTGCTATCGCGGTACCTGCTGGAGGGCATTGCACCGGAACAGGAACTGAATTATGTGGACATCGATATTCGTATCCGCGAAAATCTTTAAAAACATGACCGCTTTTTTAGAGGTCTGACTAAAGTTACCCTCTCATAGCAAAAGACACCACCACCTATAATTCTATAAGTGATGATGTCTTTTTTCATGAAAGGAATATATATCTACCAGATTAATAGATACCAAGACACTTGGTCTGATATCCGGCGTAATTAGGTTCCGGTTCCGCGAAGCTCATTCCACTTTGCCTCTGCAACTGCCATCAAAGCAAACCGCTCGGAAACAGAATACTACATTTGCGGAAGTACACTTCGAATCAACACTTCTACTCCTGCTCCCCACAAAAGCAGAGCTCCCGCGGTATACACCTTTGACTTATTTGCAATCCCAAACCGGTACCCCACATACATCCCGCTGACGGTACACACGACTGTAAATACCACCAACATAAGTAACGCGTATACAATATTGGTGTGCAGGAATCCGAAAGCGATTCCTGCACACGCCATGTAAATACTGCTTATTACTGTCCGAAGGAGCAGACGATGCATATCCGGCTTTGTCTCCAATCGTTCCTCCACCTGCTCGTTTCTTATGGCTTTTCCCATGAGCCGAACACCAAGACAGAAGAAAATTGCGACAGCCACCAGTTCTCCAAGCACTGCCTCATTGGGGAGCGGATGCCGTCTGCAGAAGGCATCTGACAAACAGTGTCCCAGGAAAAGCGCCACGAGCTGGCTGAACGTGACGAACGCGCAGATGCCGCACAAATGCTTTTTGTTTACCCTGCGCACCAGAGAACCCTGGCACTCCATATATACAAATATGTCCAGCGATGCGCCAGCCACAATCAATAAATTTTCAATCCAGTTCATGACCTTTCCCTCCAGAGTTGGTTTCTCTTACTCTTCCTCCACGCATTTCACGGAATCCAGTTTGTAGATAAACTTCACACTGCTGTTAACACCCTCTGCGACTCCGCTGAAATTCTGATATTCCTTTCCTGCATCCAGCATTGCCTGCAGTCTGTCTGTCAGAGGCTTAATATCTCCATTGTAGCTGTTCACGATTTTGGAGATTCCTTCCTCGTCAAACTCCACCATTCCATCTGCCAGCTCATGAGAACCGTCAGTCAACTGGTCTACGCCGTCCACGATCTGAGTTGTCGCATCGTTCAATGCGGTAATTCCTTCCGTGAGAGTCGGAATCTGATCCGCCAGAGTCTGAGTTCCTTTGCTCAGGGCTCCGGCCCCTGTTACAAGGCTGTATCCGCTTTCCTGAATGGCCTCAATCTGGGAAGCAATCGTCTGTTTTGCACTCTCAGCGCCGGAGATTACTGCTGTCTGAGCCGCCTGTGATGCAACCTCCTGACATGCCCCCGCAAGCTGGGTTGCAAGAGTATTCATACTCTGCTCCACAGCCGCCTGAATCTGCTCATTGCTTCGTCCTGCTGCCAGCTGTGCCTTTATTGTGCTCTGTGTCTTGGCAAAAAGCGTATCCTTTGCACCGGATTTTGCATAGAGAAGCTCTGCCAGCTGTGCACTGGTCATGCCGGAAGATACCGCATACATCGCCGCGCTGGTCTGATCACCTGCCTGTGCGCCTTTGGCGAAGGATGCCTGGATTCCCGCTGCCGCCTGATCTGCAGTAATGGCGCTGTCTGCCGGCTGTCCTGCTGCGGAGAGAAGTACCTGTCTTACCACCTCATTGTAAACTGCCTCTGCAGCATTGGCACTGTATGCACCATCGTAAAGGGAGGTGTAAAGCGCACCATCCGTCACGCTGCCATCCTCCGTCTTGGCATAGCGAAGTGCGCTGTAAATCTGCGCTGCTACTTCCTGCGTTTTCCCCTCTTCAAATTCCTTTGCAACACTGGCTGCTGCCGCATTCTTTGCCGCCTCCTGCTCCTCTTTTCCCATCGGGGCATTGAGCGCCTTATCCAATGACTGGATTCCTTTATTTAAAGATGCCGCGCTGGCATTCAAGGTATTCACACCGCCTGCCAGATCTCCGCTCTTGGAGTACAGCTCGCTCATACCGCTGGCGTAATCAGCCAGACTGGACTGTAACGTATCCAGACCATCTGCAAGATCTGCAGAGCCATCCTTCAGCTTTCCTGTAGCATCCACAAGATCATTGATCATGGTATCCAGTGATGAAGTATCCCCCTCCTTCATGGATACCATAGTTCCGGCATTTACCACAATGGTCATGGCCGTATCCAGTTCAAAATTCTCCACATCTGCGGTAATCTCAAAGTACTCCGGAAGGTCCAGTTCCTCTACAAAATCAGAGTCTTCCACATGTAAACTCTCCTTGATCCCCGGAAGTGCATAACCGATTGCAACAGCATTGTCCCCATTGCTCTCCAGCTTACCATTGGTCACCTCCACATGGGTAAAGCGGTCGTCCAGTACCATGGCCGTAACTGCCGCATACGGAACCTTCACGTTTACCTCTTCCCCATTGATCTTCTCGGTGTAGGTGGAGTTGTTGACATAGTCAAAACGGATTGTTACCTTACCGCTTTTTCCCGCAAGCTCCTGCGGTGCAATCTCCTCTCCGTCCAGATAGTAAGTCACCTTCTGGGTAACCGGGGTTTCCTGAGTGGAATTTCCTCTATAGTAGATATCCTTGCCGTCTGCCTGCCAGGTCAGTTCCTTTCCGTTGGCCGTATAGGTCTCATTCCCCTTTGTATTCTCGATATCCGTAAGCTCCGAATAGTCGCGGATGGTATCCGCATCCGTATTGTTAATCAAATGATTGGTTACGATGGTGTCATGCACGTTGCCGTTGGCATCTGCGAGAATATACACATTTTCTTCCTTGCCGATTTTCTCATCATTCACCTCAACAGAGAGCAGGTCTGACAACGTATCCTCTGTATCCGTTTCTTCCACGGTCTTTGTTTTCACCTCAGCCTTCTCATTCTGGTCCGCCTGAACAGCCACCGCTGTCAGGCTGCTTCCCAGCAACGCCACGGTAAGCACACCTGCAACGATTTTTATCATATATTTTCCCATAAATCGATTCTTTAATTCCGGTAACTTCATTCTATGTTCCTCCTTCTTTCACTTTCTGAACAATACTTTACTTTTTACGAAAACCGATGCTTGTAGCGCAAATCAAGCGGTCAAATACCATGAGCATGGACGGCAGTATGAAGATAACCACAACCATACTGATCAACGCACCTCTTGCCATCAGCGTACACAGCGAACTGATCATATCTATGTTGGAATACATTCCTACGCCGAAGGTCGCTGCGAAAAAGCTTAAGGCACTGACAATGATGGACTGGATGGATTTGCCCAGGGCATCCGTAATGGCTTCCTTTTTCTCCATGCCATGATTCCGGTTTTTCTTATATTTATTGGTCATCAAAATTGCGTAGTCGACCGTCGCGCCCAACTGAATCGTTCCGATTACAATGGAGGCGATGAACGGCAACACCGTTCCCGTATAAGCCGGTATACCCATGTTGATGAAAATTGCGAACTCTATGACTGCCACCAAAATGATCGGCAGCGAGATGGAGCGAAATACCAGTGCAATGATCAAAAAAATTGCTCCGATGGATACCACACTGACTTTCTTAAAGTCCTGATCGGTAATCTCAATCAGGTCCTTGGTACAAGGTGCCTCACCGATCAGCATGGCCGAATCATCATATTTCTTGATAATGGTATTGATCTCATCACATTGCTTATTTACCTCATCTGACGCAGTGGCATATTCTGAGCTGACCAGCATCATCTGATAATCGCCATTGACCATGATCTCCTGAATGTTCTCCGGCAAAATCTCCCGTGGGAACTGCGGTCCCATAGCGGAATCCAGAGAAACCGCCAGTTTCACGCCATCTACCTGCTTGATCTCATCGATCATGTTCAGGCTGTCCTTCTCAGACAGATCACTTCTGGCAATGATCATATGGGTTGCACCCATCTCATACTGCTCCGCCATCTTATCGTTGGCCACCTTACTTGCCAGAGAATCCGGCAATGTTCCGGCCAGATCATAGTACACATCGGTGTGAGTATAGCCGTAAAGCGCCGGTACAAGAATGATCAGGAAAGCAATGACAAATACCGCACTGTGGTTTGTCACCCAGTTTGCGATCCGGCCAAGATCCGGCAGGATTGCTCTATGCTTTGTCTTTTCAATCACCTTGTCAAACACCAGAATCAGAGACGGAAGAATGGTCACACATCCGATTACACCGAAGACAACGCCTTTTGCCATAACAATACCAAGGTCCATGCCCAGTGTAAAGCTCATAAAACACAGAGCCACGAAACCTGCGACCGTAGTGATAGAGCTTCCCACAACGGATGTGATGGTGTTGGAGATTGCATGCGCCATGGCACGCTCTTTATCCCCGTCGAACCGCTCCTGCTGCTCCTGATAGCTGTGCCACAGGAAAATGGAGTAATCCATGGTAACACCCAACTGAAGGACTGCCGCCAGCGCCTGTGTCACATAGGATATCTCACCTTTGAATACGTTGGTTCCCAAATTGTACACGATTGCCATTCCGATGCTGAGCAGAAACAGGATCGGAACAAACGCGGAGTCCATGGTCAGTGACAGAACAATCAGTGACAGAATAACTGCTATCACGACGTAGATAACGGTTTCTTTCTCAGACAGCTTACGGATGTCGTTGATGACTGCCGCCATACCGCTGACATAACACTGATCTCCCACAAGGTCTGTAATCTGGTCAATTGCCGCCATGGTTCCGTCCGCCGCCATGGATTCATCGTAAAGAACCGCCATTAGCTGGCTGTCTGCATCCCTGTTATTGAAAAACTCGTAGATGTCATCCGGCAAAGCCTCTCTTGGAAGCGTGTAGCTTCCGAGGGAACCATACCAAACCACTTTTTTTACGTGGGGGATGTCCTCCATCTGATCCACCAGCTTCTCCAGATCCTTGTCTTCCATTCCCTCCGCTACCACGAAGGAAAATGCACCGGTGCCGAACTCATCCAGCAGGATGTCCTGCCCTTCCATAGTCTCGATCTCACCCGGCAGATAAGAAAGAATGTCGTAGTTGACTCTCGTTTTCATGTAACCGATTCCGGATGGTATCAAAAGCAAAAATGCCATTATCAGAATCGGGATTCGGAATTTTACAACTCCTTTTCCAAATTTGATCATTTCCTTTCACCTCTTTGTATTTTGTTGCGGAAGCACTTGTCATTGCTCCTTTGATGAAACTGAGTATAAAAAAAAAGACCGGATATGAAAATATCCAATCTTTTTGTATTGTATGCTAAAAATAAACAATTTCTGGAATTTGTATATTATGGAATACAAATTCCGGAAATTGTAGCTTACAGCTCGTTGATAATATCCTCCATGGAGCGGGTAATCATGTACTGATAGGCTTCCGCCATCTCCTGTGGACCGTAAGGCATTCCCTGGCGCACCCAGCTTTCCGTAATAAAACACATGGACTGTGCATAGTAAGCTGCCACCACGTCCGGCGTCAGCCACTCATGCTTCGGGTTCTTACCTGTCATTCGCTCCTCAATCAGCTCCAGCAGCAGCTTTTTCACGCCGCGCTGGGCAATGTCATGAAACGTGACCGGCCCCTCCAGCTTCACCACGCGGGTGTAAAAGTCGCGTTCTCTCTCGATGTTGGAAAAAAGAAGCACCATGGCCGCCGTCGTCATACCATTCTGCAGCAACGGAAAAATCGGCTGCAACAGATCTACGCCAATGATCCATTCCAACAGTTCATATTTGTCCTGAAAATGGTTATAAAATGTCGGTCGGATTACCCCGGCTTTATCCGTGATATCTTTAATTGTAATCTTTTCAATGGGATGACTTGCTGCCAGCTTTTTCAAGCTGTCTGCCAACTTTCGGTCAACCTCATTATGTACCTGTACTGCCATACATCACCTTATTGTAGATACCGTTTTTACATATGCCTTCCATTGCTACTGCTTTTTCCCGGCAACATTTCATTTTCAACATCTTACATTCTACAGTTCATCAATATCATTGTACAGAGGGAAATACTCATCCTCGTATTCCTCATAAAAATCTTCATAAAAGTCCTTATAAAGATTATCGGTATTCCATTCTCCTGCATTGGCAAACACACCAATCCACAACAATGTACCAAGCAGGATAGACACACATGCGGTCACAATGCCACCGATTGCCAGTCCCTTTTGTTTATTCTTCACAAGCTGTACAATTCCCAACGCAATTGCGATTATGGCCAGAATATAGTTGACACAGCATCCGAACATAAGTATAGATACTGCACCAAGCACCAATGATGCCACACCAAAACCTATGCCATCCCCCTTCGGCGGCTTTACTGGCTGCTGGTACTGTGGGTAAGGCTGCTGATATTTAAACTGATCTTCGTTCATGAATGCTCCTATCTATTATGATATGAGAGCCAAAAGAGAATATGCTCCCATCAATAATCTATGAATTAATTGTCCCCTATTCATTTTCCATATGACTCCATAACAATATGGCTTACCGATTATATACCGGAGAAATGACCGGCTTACCTTCCCTGTCTAACAATGGCGTCAAACCACCGGAATATCCGCTTGCATGATACAGATAATTCACACCGCTTTCCTTGTCGATCCAAATCTCCGTCACATTCATAGCTCCCTGCGAATATACCTTTTCGAATCTATCATTTCCCATCCCAGATCCTCCTTAGTTTCCATACTATTTATAGTCTACTACATCTCAAAAAATTTGCAACGTTCATTTTCTCTTATTTCCGTGTCGGCTTGGGTCTCTCAGACATTTTTTGTTTCCAAGGCCCACGGCGGCCTGCTCCAAGACCATTCTGATTCCCTTTTTCCTTCCTAATCAGACGCCACTCGGGTCTCTCAGACTATTTTCTTCTCCAAGACCCACGGCGGCCTGCTCCGGGACCTTTCTGAATCCTTTTTCCTTTCCCATTCTGCTGCCTCTCGGGTCTCTCAAACTATTATCTTCTCCAAGACCCACGGCGGCCTGCTCCGGGACCTTTCTGAATCCTTTTTCCTTTCCCATTCTGCTGCCTCTCGGGTCTCTCAGACACTTTTCTTCTCCAAGACCCACGCAATCTGTCTTCGAACTAGATCTATCATTTTTCCTCGAAAAGTGTTTTTCGGAGCTATCAAGATATTTTTTGAACTTTAATTTGAAAAATGGCACTCTCCATAACCGGAAAGTACCATTTTCCTTTTTAACAAATATCATCCATTCTTGTTGCCCCTACAACTTGGGGTTTATCGAAACGTCAAACTGGGAGTTATTGATTTCTCTATCCTGGTGAAAATCGTACTTTTCAATCCCAGTAATTTATAAGATTTTAATCATTTTGTATTCATCTCGATATGTTCCATCATCATACTTTAGAGCCCGAATATTTTTACCTTCTTCCACAAATCCTACTTTTTCGTATAAATTCTTTGCTCGTCCATTACCATCTACTACTTCAAGTTCGGCTTGCTCATACCCCATTTCTTTCGCCAATGCCAGAGCATATTCAATCATCGAAGTTCCTATCCCAAGATTCCAATAAGCCCGTTTTAGTGCTATCGCAAACCCACAACGATGATACACACGACGTAGATTTCCATTTGATACAATCCCACAATTACCTGCAATTATACCATTCACATCCGCTACCATCATAATTTCTCTTGGGGCATTTCTCTTATTATCAAGAAGAGTTTCTTCGTCTTCTATCGTATAGTTTACCTCATCCTCATTTCTTAATAAAAAAGGCGTTTCTCCAGACACCATTCTCAGATATTCAATCATACTTTTCGCATCATTTTTACTTACTGGTCTTAAAATACACTTTTCACCATTTTTTAATATTATTTCTTTCTCACTAAATATCATCTATTTTACCTCCAAATAGTCAAAACTATATCGATTGAACAAGTTTACAAATTTTCTGCTCTACAACTTAGGATTTTGTAAAATCTTTATAGCACCTTTTCATTTACATGAGAATAGTAAATAATCTTAGGATTATGACTCATAACACAATTCCAGTCATTCTCTAGTGAAATATTTTTCCCATAAGCTTCGAGATATTCAATAGGTTCTAAATCACCTACAATGCAAATCCCATTATCCAAAATTAAAGATATACTGTCTTTACTGTGACTTGTCGTGGAGATGATTTCTCCCTTGATACCAATATTTTGCATGAAATCTCTGCTTTCCTTGCAATTTATAATAATTGCATTATCCGCATTGATAGGTTCATAGCTTAATCTTTTATCTCTATTGAAAATCTCATCTGCAAAATGAATATACTGACATTGTGTATCAATCAAAAGTAATCTTACCCCTTGCTTCATAATTTCACTTACTATACCCATATGGTCCGGGTGGTAATGTGTTGCCAAAACATATGTAATATCACTGATTTTTATGTTATTCTCTTTAAGCGTTCTATAAAATGCAGGCAGAGTTCCTGCATAATCAGTATCAATAAGCAAATTTCCCTCTATTCCACGAATAAAAAATGTATTTGTATTACCATACTTTAACTTGCTTACCATAGGCATAATCTCCACAACTTCAAATCTTCTGTTGCTTTCAATCTCTCCGCAAGACTGAAAGTTGTCGCTTTACTTTCAAAGATAAAACTTTAATTTTCCTTTTAACCATAAAATAGAGAAATTGGATTTCTATTTATCGTTTCTTTTCATCCTCACCTTCCCAGTCATATTCTCTACAACTAGCTTAAATACCGTTGTATGAGGCATAACTGATTTATTAAACGGAAATGTTTCTTGATGATAATGTTTCATTAATATACATAAAGCATCATATTTTTCTTCTTCGGGAAGTATTTCAATATATCCCTTTCCAATAACGCTTTCATATTCCATAGTGCAACTTCCCCGTTCTAATTCTGTAACAAGTCTATGTTCACAGTCCATTTCAAAACTAGCCCTATTATCATTTTGAATCAAATCATATTTCATCCCTTCATTTGCTCCATGGAAGTACAGCTCTACAATATTATTATCAACTTTCATTCCAAAATTTAATGGTAAAATGTAAGGATATCCGTTATTATTTAATGCAATTCTACATACATCACATTTTTCCATAATTCTAATTATACCATCAAAATCTTTTACCTCTCTGTCTGAACGTCTCATTCTATTTCTATTCTCCTCCCTACAAAATTCAAA